>NZ_JBVHKB010000008.1:0-413102 GCF_055559735.1 Streptomyces sp. NPDC023573 | reverse complement strand
GGGAACTCGTCGACAACGGCACCCCGATCGAGGCCGCCTGCCGCATCGTCATCCTCGAGGACCAACTCGAGGAAGCCCAGCGCATCAACGCCGAATACCGCCGCGCCGACGAGCGCTCGACCTCGTCCGCTGCCGGCTGAGACGGCGGGAGAACCGTAACCGGCGCCCCTCATGCCAGCCGCACCGCAGCATCCTCTGGCGGGCGGGAGGGGCGTGCGTCCACTTCACTCCAGCGTGGCGAGGTGGCCTGCCTCGCCACCCCGCCACTCGATGAGGAAGACGGTCGCATCATCACTGGTCTGCCCGCCGCGCTCCTGTTTCAGTGCGCGTGAGAGCCACAGGGCCGCTGAACGCATGCCACCCTCTGCGTCCGCGATACGGTGCACGCACTGGATGAGGCGGTCTTCGCCGAACAGCTCACCGGCGGCATTGCGCTCCTCGATCACACCGTCGGTGTAGCACAGCACCCGGTCGCCCTTGGTGAGCTGGTACTGGCTGACCACGGGCCGGGGGCCGCCGAGGCCCACCGGCAGGGTGGTGGGCCCCTCGAGCTTCTCGACCCGATGCTGTCTGATCAGCAACGGCGGGTGATGTCCCGCGTTGACCCATTGCAACAGGCCGCTAGTGACGTCAAGGGCCATCATCTGGGCCGTGACGAAGTGATCGACCCCGAACTGCGCGGCGATGGCCTCGTCCATGTAGGCATACATCTCGGCAAGGCTCGTCTCCGCGCGCCGAGCGTGACGGTAAGCACCGATGGCCACCGTCGCCATCGCCGCAGCATCCAGGCCATGCCCCATCGCGTCGATCACGGCCGCGTGCAGAACATCATCATTGAGGGCGTAGTCGAAACTGTCGCCGGCGATGTCATAGGCCGGTTCGACCGCACCGCTGACCGAGACCTGAGGCACGGACATGGTCAGAGGCGGCAGCAAGGACCACTGCATCTCCGCCGCAACACTCATCGGCTCACGCCGCCGCGCCTGGAAGAAACGGTCGGTGTAGGAATGCTTGGTGACCAGCATGTCCGCCACCAGCCCCGCAAGTCGGCGCAGCAGCCGCCTGTCATCGTCATCGACAGAATCCAGAGTGAGAGCGATCACCCCGACCTCGTCACTGCCGTCCAGCAACGGCAGATACATGCGAACACCGTCCGTCTCCTCGACCTCAACGGTCTCCGCGCACAGGAACGCCCTGCTGGCCGGGGAATCGCCGATCTCCTCCGGCCCGCGCACATGCAGTCCCCGTCCCGGCAACGGCACCAGGAGATCGCGCGCGTAGTCCTGCAGTAGAACTGACACCTCGCGGCCACCGATCCGGGCCACCTCCTGCGCGATCAACGGAGCGATCAACTGCGGCGGCATCTCATGCGCCCGGTCCAGCAGAACCCCCAGAAGCCGCTCACCGAACCCCTCCGCCCGGTTCATCTCTCCGCGGCCGGGCCGCTGCTCACCTGCTGTCACAGTTGCCTCTCCTGACCGGGCCCGCCGGCAGGCGGCCTTCGCCCTACCTCTCGTGGACGCTGCTCTCCTCCATTGTCTGCGCGTCGCCTTCATCCAACACACTCGTTGCGCGTACTGCGACTCACCGGCCCTCCGGATCACCCCGACGGCACAGGACCGGCCCGCCCGGCCCCGGCGTTGCCCGTGCCCCCGGCCGACACGCAACGGGCCGCGCGAGGGGCCGAGAGGCATGCACTGACCAGGGCAGATGCTCTCCTTGAGTCGGTCTTGTCAACTCATCTGATGCGCGGTATGCGAGAGCTGTCGTCATGCGCATCCCGTCTCGGGAGAGGAGTGACTTCCGATGCTCATGCGAACCGACCCCTTCCGCGAGCTGGACCCGTTCCGTTCGTGGTGGGCTGAGGATGGCGCAGTCAGGGGGCAACCAATGATCACGGATTGTGACCAGCCTGTCCGGGCGTCGTGCCGGCAGAAGGGTGCGGGTCGGTTCCGATCATTACTTTGATGCCAGTCGTAGTATGAATGGGTTGTCGGTATCGCCTTTAGGAGTTGACTGTGGCCCGCCCTCGTACCGCCCGCCGGACAGTGGATCATCCCGACCTTGCCCAGGTGGATCTCCAGCAGGTGATGGAGGCGCTGGTGGATCCGGTGCGCCGGATGGTGGTGTCCCAGCTCGTGCGCAAGGGCGAGGACATGAGCTGTGGCACGTTCGAGGCGCCGGTCTCCATCTCGACGCTCACCCACCACTTCAACGTGCTGCGCGAAGCGGGGGTGATCCGGCAGTACTACGTGGGCGTGACCAAGATGAACTCGCTGCGCGCCGAGGAGATGGAGGAGCGGTTCCCCGGCCTGCTCCCGGCTGTGATCGCGGCCTGCGCGGCGGAGGCCGGTCCGGACGTCGACTGAGAGGTTGAGCCGGCCTCGGGGTACTTACTTCGACGACGGTCAAAATTTGACAGTCATCGAACCTTGGAGCAAGGTGAATGAGGAGGCCGTGCGACACCGGCTTCCCCAGCGCACCGAACCGCACCGAGGAGCCACGCATGAACCGCGTCGTCCGTTTCCATCAGACCGGCGGACCCGAAGTCCTGCATCTGGAGGAGGCCCCCGTGCCCGAGCCCGGGCCGGACGAGGTCCTGATCCGGACCCGGGCGCTGGGTCTGAACCGGGCGGAGTCGATGTTCCGGCTCGGCCGGTACGGCACCGATCCCGTCTTCCCCTCCGGCATCGGCTACGAGGCGGCCGGAGTGGTCGAGGCCCTCGGTGAGGGCGTGCGCGGTCTGAGCGTGGGTGAGCCGGTCAGTGTGGTGCCGTCCTTCGCCATGACCGACTACGGCGTGCACGGGGAGGCGGTTCTCGCCCCCGCCCACGCGGTCGTCGCCCACCCCGAGCGGCTCTCCTTCGAGGAGGCGGCCTCAGTGTGGATGCAGTTCATCACCGCCTACGGCGGCCTGGTCGACCTCGCGGGCGTCCGCCCCGGAGACACCGTCCTGATCTCCGCGGCCTCCAGCAGCGTCGGCCTCGCCGCCATCCAGATCGCCCACAAGGCCGGCGCCCGCGCCGTCGCTCTGACCCGCACCGGCGCCAAGCGCCAGCAGCTCCTGGACGCCGGCGCGGACGAGGTCATCGCCACCGCCGAGGAGGACGTCCCCGCCCGGGTGCGGGAGCTGACCGACGGCCGGGGCGCCCGCATCATCTTCGACCCCGTCGGCGGCACGGCCCTGGCCGACCTCGTCACCGCCGCCGCCCACGAGGCCCACCTCGTCCTCTACGGCGTCCTCGACCGCACACCCACCCCGCTCAACGTCGGTGAGGTCCTCTTCAAGCACCTCACCATCCGGGGGTTCGAACTCTTCGAGATCACCACCGACGACCGGCGACGCGCCGAAGCGGTCGCCTTCGTGGCCGACGGCCTCGCCAAGGGCGAGCTGACCCCCACCATCGACAAGACGTTCCCGCTGGAGGACATCGCCGAGGCACACCGGTACCTGGAGGCCGGCGGACAGGTCGGCAAGATCGTCGTCACCGTTCCCGGCAATTGATCCTCCTCAGCGCGCAACGGCGAGAAGACCCCGGCAACAGCCGCGGTCCTCTCGCCGTTCTGACATGCCTGGTGGAGCCGCCTCGACCTGTTCCGCCCCACACAGCTGAAGTGCGCATGGAGGTGTCCTGTCGCACTACGGCTGTCAGACGGTGGGCCGCTGACGAGCAGGGGTGCCAGGTCGTTCGCGACTGGCCCGCCGTGCCGCCTGCTGGTCTCGGCCGTCTCAGCCCTGGTTTCCGGGCTGGAGCCTCAGCTGTTGGCCAGGGTGCGGTCCAGGAGGGGGAGCAGGCGATCCCAGTGGCGCTTCAGCCCGGAGGCGCTGAAGGCGTCGGTGTCGGACATGGTGAAGCCGTGGGTGGTGCCGGGGTAGATCTCGGAGGTGTAGCCGACACCTGCCGCATCCAGGGCCTGGTTGAGCTCGCCGAGGGCCTCAGGCGTCATGTCGCCCTCGGCGTGGCCGAGGTGGACCTGGGCGGTGAGCTCGGAGAAGAGGCCGGTCCCGTCGACACCCACGGAGCCGTGGAACGCGGCGACGGCCGCCACATGGTCGGGGTGGGCCGCGGCGGTGCGCATGGCGTAGAGGCCGCCGATGCAGTAGCCGGTCACCGCGACCGGTCCGGGGCCGACCTCGGGCCGGCCGGTGAGGAACCTGAGATAGGCGCCGGCGTCGCTCAGGACGCGTTCGGCGGTGTGCGCCTCGATCAGGGGCATCAGCTGGGCGAAGACCGCGGGCCGGACCTCCTCTCCGATGTAATCGGGAAGCTCCACCAGCGGTGCCGGGCCGTGGCGGAAGAAGGAGTTGGGGACGAGCACGTAGTAGCCGTGCCCGGCCAGTTCGCGGGCCATCTCCCGCAGCACGGGCCGGATGCCGAAGCCGTCCGCGTACATCAGCACCCCGGGGTGCCGCTCGCTGTCGTCGGGGAAGGCGGCGAAGGCGTCGGCCTGGCCGTCCGCGGTGGGAATCCGCAGCGTCCTGGTGGGCATGAATGCTCCTGTCGTGGTTGATGTGCAGAGCCTGTGATCAACACGACGGAGGCGGAGCCCGCGCAGCGGCGCAAGAGCCTCGATCGAACAGCGGGCCCGAACTGGCCCGTACGGCGCTCAGAAGAGCCCCGGGTCACCGATCCGTGTGTGGCGCGAGGCCGTCCCGGTATTCATAGCCGCACAGCGTAGCCCACCGGATACGAGCCGACGCCGGCAAGCCAGCCCGAGCGGACGCCTCGATCGGATGAGAACCGACACGCGCCGCATGTGAAACAGTGAGAATCCGACAGCTTCAGTGCGACAGGACGGACGAGACCAGAATCCGCAGAGTGACGGCCCTCGGTATCCACGTCCAGGTGCACGCGGGGGCGCACCGGCGGCCCGGCCGGTCACTCGGCGTTCGGCGGGCGGCCGGTCACTCCAGCCGTTCCACCACCCGGAAGCGCTCCGCCACGATCATCGTGTCGTCGTCCACGGTGAACCCCGGGTCCCCGAGCGCCTCCCGCATCTCCTCGCTGTGCCAGAACGCCTCGTGCCCCGCCCGCCACCCGGCGACCGAGGTGTAGCCCTCGCCCTCGTCCAGCGCGTGCCGCAGCCCGACCGACCCCAGCGGCAGCACCTCCACCTCCGTCAGCTCGACCACGGCGACCTCCCGCCCCGCGGAGTCGATGAGCGCGGACCGCTCGCCCACCGGCGGCAGCTCCTCCCGCTCCGCCTCGTACTCCGCGAGCAGCCCGGAGGTGGAGACCTTCTCGCCCGAGAGCACGGCCGCGACCAGCTGATCGCGCAGCGGCCCGGGGAATGCGAGAAGGAAGGGCTTGAGCGGTTCACGGTTCTCCATGGCGGCAGTGTGGCACGCGTCACCTCTGTCCCACCCGTCACCTCCGCCCGTGCTCGCGAACTGCGTGAATGGTCCAGTCCACCCTCGTGACACGGTCAACTGCGTGCGAAATGCACGCAGTTGGGTCCGGGGCGGCCTTGACTCGGAGCATTGCCTAACGCTTTGCTGTCCGCGATCGTTTGCTCGCACACAGCATCGATATGTGCTCACGTCATGTCGAAGTGGAAAAGGAAACCAGCGGATGTCTCCGCCTCCGCCGCCCCTGGGCCGCTCCCGCCGCAAGGGCGGACGCCCGGACCACGCCTTCGACCTGGCGCTCGACGACAGCGAACTCATCGACGTACGAGGACAGTTCGCCCAGGGCCGCTGGACCCGGGCCCGCTCGCTGCTCGTCGCGACCGGCACCGACTGGGACCGCCGCGGCCACCGGCTCCTCGCCCTCGCCACCGTCCCGTCCGCCGCCGGATGGGCGCGCGACTGGCTGCTCGCCGAGCCGGACAGCCGTGACGCCACGACTCTCCTCGCCTGCGCCACCGTCGCCCGTGCCCAGCGCCCCAAGGCCGGTGCCGGTGAGGCGGCCCGGGCGCGCGAGGCGTGCCTGGCCGCGGCCGCGCTGGATCCGGCCGACCCCACCCCCTGGCTCGCCCTGATGACGCTGGAGCGCACACACGGCACCCACGGCGCGGCCGCCAGGCACTTCGAGGAGATCCGCGCCCGGCATCCCGAACACCACCACGCCCACCACCTCATGACAGCGGGCCTCGCCGAGGCGCACCCGGAGAGCGACCCGCTCCACGAGGTGTACGACTTCGCCGCCTGGGCCGCCGAACAGGCCCCGGCCGACTCGCCGCTCGCCGTACTCCCCGTCGTCGCCCACGCCGAGCGCTACCGCGTCCTGGCCGCGGCCGGCGCCGTGTCCGACGACCCGGCCGCCTCGGGTCACTGGTCGGGGCGCCGGGCCAGACAGGTGATGAAGGCCGCCTTCGACTGGTGGCTCGAATGGGAGCGCGAGGACCACCCCCGACACACCGCCGACCTCAACTTCCTCGCCCACGCCAAGCTCTGCGAGGGCCGCCCCGCCGAGGCCGCCGCGATCTTCCACCGCATCGGCCTCCACGCGACCGAGGCCCCCTGGTCGTACGGGGGCCGCGACCCGTATCCCGCATTCGTCGCCGCGCGCACCCTCGCGCTCGGTGCACCCTGAGGCGCGTCCGCCACACATGTCCGCCCCGCACGTCCGCTATCGAGGAAGGGACCACCCCCGCCATGTCGACGGGCAGAACAGATACGAGCGAGACCGGCACGACCGGGACCGCCGGCACCGGCGGGATCAACACCTACAAGGGCGAGGAGCGCGCGCTGCGCGCCGACCGGCTCGGCACCCCCGGGCTCCTCCTGTCCGTCCTCGCCGCCAGCGCCCCCCTGATGGTCGTCGCCGGGGTGATGCCCACCGTCTTCGGGGTGATGGGCATCGTCGGACAGCCCCTGCTCTACGTCATCCTCGGCATCGTCCTGATGCTGTTCGGGGTGGGCTACGCGGAGATGAGCCGGCACGTCCACAACGCCGGTGCCTTCTACGCGTACATCGCCCGGGGCCTCGGGCCGACGGCCGGCGCGGGCGCCTCGCTCGTCGCGCTGGTCGCCTACAGCGCCATGCAGGTGGGCATCTACGGCATCCTCGGCTTCGAGGTCTCGGGCCTCTTCGCCACGTACCTCGGGATCGACCTCCAGTGGTGGATCCCCGCCTTGGTGGCCGTGGCCGTCGTCGGCGTACTGGGCTGGCTGAAGATCGACCTGAACGCCAAGGTGCTCGGGGTGCTGCTCGTCATCGAGTGCGCCCTCGTGGTGATCTTCGACATCGCTGCCGTCGCCGAGCCGGGCCCCGAGGGACTGTCCCTGCACGCGTTCAACCCGGAGACGCTCACCGGCGCCGGCCTGGGCACCGCGCTCTGCTTCTGCATCGCCGCGTTCGTCGGCTTCGAACAGGCCCCGGTGTACGCCGAGGAGACCAGCCGCCCGCAGATCGTCGTGTCCCGCGTGATGTTCCTGGCCGTCGGCTACGCCGCGCTGTTCCTCGCCGTCAGCTCCTGGGCGCTGACCGTCGCCGCCGGCCCCTCGTCCATCGGGGCCATGTCCCTCGAGCAGGGCCCGGGGATGCTCTTCGGCCTCACCGAGGAGCGGCTCGGCGCCACCTTCACCGACGTCCTGCACGTCCTGTTCGTCACCGGCATGTTCGCCGCGCTGCTCAGCTTCCACAACGTGGTGGCCCGCTACGCCTTCGCCATGGGCCGTGAGGGACTGCTGCCGGCCGGCTTCGGCCGCACCAACAAGGCGAGCGGAGCGCCCGCCACCGGCTCCATGCTCCAGTCCGCGCTCTCCGTCGTGATCGTGCTCGCCTTCGCCCTCACCGACGACCACCCGGCCGGCGACCCCACCGCGCCCGTCCTGCACCTGTTCACCTGGATGGGCAACGTCGGAGCCCTCGGCGTCATCGTGCTGATGGCCGCGGCCTCCTTCGCCGTCATCGCGTTCTTCGTACGGCGCGGCGCCGGCCGGGCCCAGGCGCCCCGGCTCGTCGCCTCCGGACTCGCGGGCCTCGCCCTGCTCGCCATCGCCGTCTTCACCGTCCGGGACTTCGACGTACTGGTCGGCTCCGGCCCCGGCTCGGTGCTGAACTGGCTGCTGCCCGGCGTCATCCTCCTGGCACTCGCCGGAGGCCTGGTCTACGGGGCGGTGCTGCGCCGCACCAGGCCCGAGGTGCATGCCAGGATCGGTCTCGGCAACGAGGCGTTCCAGCTGGAGAAGGCGGCGGAGACAGGCACGGACCCGCGCTGACCCCGCGCTCCTTACGGAAGAGTGACGCGCACCCGCGGCCCCTGGTGACAGGCGTCCGCGGGTGTTCGAATGGGCGGGTGAACAGTCCCCCTCCCGACGAGGGCGGCGGCACGCCCGTCGGCCGCCGTCTGGTCCTGACGATGCTCGGCCTCGGCGCCGCCGGCGTGGTCGCCGCCCCCGTCCTCCTGCGCACCCTGGAGAGCGGGCTGGGCGCCGTCGCCGACAAGGACCCCACCGGCCTCACCGGCCTGCTGCCCAACGGCGGCGGCTTCCGCTACTACTCGGTCGCCACGTCCGTGCCCGAGAAGACCGCCGCCGACTACCGCCTCACCGTGGACGGCATGGTCGACCGCCCGACGACGTACACGCTCGACACCCTGAAGGAACTGCCGCAGACCCGCATGGTCCGCGACGTCCAGTGCGTCACCGGCTGGCGGGTGCCCGAGACCCCGTTCGAAGGCGTCAGGCTCTCGGCGCTGCTGGACGCGGCAGGGGTACGGCCCGGGGCGAAGGCGATCCGCTTCACCTGCTTCGACGGCGCCTACAGCGAGAGCCTCACGCTCGGACAGGCCCGCCGCCCGGACGTCCTGGTCGCCACGCGGATGCAGGACAAGCCGCTGGCCCACTCCCACGGCGGCCCGGTCCGGCTCTACGTGGCCCCGATGTACTTCTACAAGTCGGCGAAATGGCTCTCCGGGATCACCGTCACCGACTCCGTACGCCCCGGATACTGGGAGGAGCTCGGCTATGACGTCGACGCCTGGGTCGGCCGGTCCAACGGCCGCGACGACGCCCCCACCGTCTGAACCCTCCCCGGGGATCCGGCGTTTCACCACCGCCGAGCGCTGGGTGCACCGCACCACGGCCTGGCTGACACTGACGTGCGTCGCCACGGCCGCCTGTCTGTACGTCCCCCAGCTCGCCGAACTCGTCGGCCGCCGGCACCTCGTGGTCACCGTGCACGAATGGTCCGGGCTGCTCGTGCCCGTACCGCTGCTGGCCGGGCTCGTCTCCCGGGCGCTGCGCGCCGACCTCTCCCGGCTCAACCGGTTCGGGCCGCACGACCGGCAGTGGCTGCGGGCCGCCCTGCGCCGCGACCGCACGCCCGGTTCACGGCCGGCCGGGAAGTTCAACGCGGGCCAGAAGCTCTACGCCGGGTGGATCGCGGGCGCCGTCCTCGTGATGCTGGGCACCGGGCTGCTGATGTGGTTCACCGGCCTCGCCCCGCTGGCGTGGCGCACGGGCGCGACCTTCGTCCACGACTGGCTGGCCCTGGCGATCGGCATCGTCCTCGCCGGGCACATGGCGAAGGCGCTCGCCGACCCGGAGGCACGCCGTGGCATGCGCACCGGGTCGGTCGAGCGCCTCTGGGCCCGTTCCGAGCACCCGCTGTGGCGGGAACCGGAGAAGTGAGGCCGGCTACAACACGAGCGACAGCAGCAGGATGAAGCCCAGCGAGACGACGGAGATGATCGTCTCCATCACCGACCAGGTCTTGATCGTCTGCGGGACGTCCATGCCGAAGTACTCCTTCACCAGCCAGAACCCCGCGTCGTTGACGTGGCTGAAGAAGAGCGAACCCGCGCCGACCGCGAGGACGAGCAGCGCGACGTGCGAGGTCGACAGGTCGGCGGCGAGGGGGGCGACCAGACCGGCCGCGGAGATCGTGGCCACGGTCGCCGAGCCCGTCGCCAGCCGGATCGCGACGGCGATCAGCCAGCCGAGGAGCAGGGCGGGGATCGACCAGTTCTCGGAGAACTCCAGGATCATCTGGCCCACACCGGCGTCGATGAGGGTCTGCTTGAACCCGCCGCCGGCGCCCACGATCAGCAGGATGCCGGCGATCGGGGCGAGCGACTTCTCGACGGTGGCGGAGAGGCGGCCCTTGGTGAACCCGGCCGCACGGCCCAGGGTGAACATGCCGACGATCACGGCTGCGAGCAGCGCGATCAGCGGCGAGCCGATGACGTCGGTGACCCGCTGGACGTGGTTCTCCGGGTCGTCCACCACGATGTCGACGAGCGCCTTGATCAGCATCAGCACGACGGGCAGCAGGATCGTCGCCAGCGTCGCACCGAAGCTGGGCCGACGGTCCAGGTCCTCGGACGGGCGCTGCGGGATCATCTTCTCCGGCGCCTCGATGTCCACCCAGCGGGCGGCGTAGCGGGAGAAGACCGGACCCGCGATGATCACGGTGGGGATGGCCACCAGCACACCGAGGGCCAGCGTGACACCCAGGTTGGCGCCCAGCGCGTCGATCGCGACCAGCGGGCCGGGGTGCGGGGGGATCAGCCCGTGCATCACGGAGAGGCCGGCGAGCGCGGGGATGCCGATGCGCATCAGCGAGTAGTTGCCGCGCTTGGCGACCAGCAGCACCACCGGAATCATCAGCACGATTCCGACCTCGAAGAAGAGCGGAAGCCCGATGATCGAGGCGATCAGCACCATCGCCCACGGCATCGCACGCCCGCTCGCCTTCGCGAGGATCGTGTCGACGATCTGGTCGGCGCCGCCCGAATCGGCGAGCAGCTTGCCCAGGATGGCGCCCAGGGCGATCAGGACACCGACACCCGCGACGGTCGAACCGAGGCCCGCGGTGAAGCTCGCGATGGTCTTCGCGGGGTTGGCCCCGGCGAAGGAGCCGAGCGCCAGCGAGCCGATGGTCAACGCGAGGAACGCGTGCATCTTGAACTTGGTGATGAGCAGGACGATGACGGCGATGCCCGCCAGTACGGCGATGCCCAGCTGTGCGTTACCGGCCGAAGTGATCGGTTCGACGGCGTCCGCTGCCAGCATCTCGACGCTGAGACTGGTCACGGTGGTGATCCTTAGTTCGCGAGCCGGCGCAGCGCGGCGACGGCCCGGTCGGTGATTTCCTGGGGGGTGCCGGACACGTCGACGGCGACGCCCGCCTCGTCCTCCTGCAGCGGCTGCAGGGTGGCGAACTGGGAGTCGAGCAGCGCGGTCGGCATGAAGTGGCCCTTGCGGTCCGCCATACGGTGTTCGATGAGGGACCGGTCGCCGGTCAGATGCAGGAAGACCGCACCGGGAGCCTCGGCCCGCAGCCGGTCGCGGTAGGAGCGCTTGAGCGCGGAGCTGCTGACGACGCCACCGAGCTCCGCCCGGCTGTGCGCCCACTGCCCGATCGCGTCCAGCCACGGCCAGCGGTCGTCGTCGTCCAGGGGCGTGCCGGCGGACATCTTGGCGATGTTGGCCGGCGGGTGGAAGTCGTCGCCCTCGGCATAGGGGACGCCCAGGGCGTCCGCGAGCAGGGGGCCGATCGTGGTCTTGCCGGTCCCTGCTACGCCCATCACCACAACGACGTGGGGGGTGCTCATTGGTGCCTCGCTGTCTTCTTCGACATCGGTCCGCGACATCGGTCCGTCGCGCTACTGAAACCCATTACATACGACTTATTCAAGTGGCTGTGACGTAAACGTCGTACTTTTTGTTCCCCCAGGCCGCCCCGTAGGGTTGTGGGCATGACCACACCTGCCCAGGGGCTCCATACGCATGTGCTGGACACCCTGGGCCTGGAGATCGCGGCGGGGGAGTGTCCGCCCGGCCAGGTCCTGCGCACCGACGAGCTGGCCCAGCGCTTCGACGTGTCACGCACGGTCGTACGTGAAGTGGTCCGCGTCCTGGAATCCATGCACCTGGTCGAGTCCCGGCGCCGGGTCGGGGTGACCGTGCGGCCCACCGAGGAGTGGAACGTCTACGACCCCCAGGTCATCCGCTGGCGGCTCGCCGGCTCCGACCGGCCCCGGCAACTGCGCTCCCTCACCGTGCTGCGGTCCGCCGTCGAACCCGTCGCCGCGGGCCTGGCAGCCCGTAACGCCACCGCCGAACAGTGCGCCGCGCTCACGGAGTGTGCCCTCGGCATGGTCGCGACCTCGCGAGGCCAGCAGCTGGAGGGCTACCTCCGGCACGACACCGCCTTCCACCGCGTCATCCTCAACGCCTCCGGCAACGAGATGTTCGCGCGGCTCGGCGACGTCGTCGCGGAGGTCCTGGCCGGCCGGACCCACCACCAGGTCATGTTCGAGGACCCGGACCCCGCCGCCGTCACGCTCCACGTCCGGCTCGCCGAAGCCGTACGCGAGGGTGACGCCGAGGGTGCCGAACGGCTGACCAAGGAGATCGCGGTCGGCGCGCTCCACGAACTGGACGTACTGGCCCCATGAGCGGCCCCCCGCCCGGGTACGGTGGGCGGGTTCGATCTTCGGAATGACGGGGCAGTCGGGATGGGAGACCACGGCATGGCGCAGCAGGTACAAGGGGTCATCGCACCGGGGAAGAACGAGCCGGTGCGCGTCGAGACGATCCTGGTGCCGGACCCCGGCCCCGGCGAGGCCGTGGTCAAGGTCCAGGCGTGCGGCGTCTGCCACACCGACCTGCACTACAAGCAGGGCGGCATCAACGACGACTTCCCCTTCCTGCTCGGCCACGAGGCCGCGGGCGTCGTGGAGTCCGTCGGCGACGGCGTCACCGACGTCGAGCCGGGCGACTTCGTCGTCCTCAACTGGCGTGCGGTCTGCGGCCAGTGCCGCGCCTGTCTGCGCGGCCGCCCCTGGCACTGCTTCGACACCCACAACGCCAAGCAGAAGATGACCCTCCTGGACGGCACCGAGCTCTCGCCCGCGCTCGGTATCGGCGCGTTCGCGGAGAAGACCCTCGTCGCCGCCGGCCAGTGCACCAAGGTCGACCCCGAGGTGTCCCCGGCCGTCGCCGGCCTGCTCGGCTGCGGAGTCATGGCGGGCATCGGCGCCGCCATCAACACCGGTCAGGTCGGCCGCGGCGACTCCGTGGCCGTCATCGGCTGCGGTGGCGTCGGCGACGCGGCGATCGCCGGTGCCCGTCTCGCGGGAGCGGCGAGGATCATCGCGGTCGACATCGACGACCGCAAGCTGGAGACGGCGAAGAAGATGGGCGCCACCCACACCGTCAACTCCCGCTCCGACGACCCCGTCGAGGCCATCCGCGCACTGACCGACGGCAACGGCGCCGACGTCGTGATCGAGGCGGTCGGCCGCCCGGAGACGTACAAGCAGGCCTTCTACGCCCGCGACCTCGCCGGTACCGTCGTCCTCGTCGGCGTGCCCACGCCGGAGATGCAGCTCGAACTCCCGCTCCTCGACGTGTTCGGCCGCGGCGGTTCCCTCAAGTCCTCCTGGTACGGCGACTGTCTGCCCTCGCGCGACTTCCCCATGCTCATCGACCTGCACCAGCAGGGCCGCCTGGACCTGGGCGCCTTCGTCACCGAGACCATCCAGCTCGGCGAGATCGAGCAGGCCTTCGCCCGGATGCACGACGGAGACGTCCTGCGCTCGGTGGTGGTCCTCTGATGGCCGCCCGCATCGACCACCTGGTCACCTCCGGCACCTTCGCCCTCGACGGCGGCGAGTGGGACGTCGACAACAACGTCTGGATCGTCGGCGACGACACCGAGGCCGTCGTCATCGACGCGGCACACGACGCCGCGGCGATCGAGGCGGCACTCGGCGGCCGTACGCTGCGCGCGATCATCTGCACCCACGCGCACAACGACCACATCGACGCGGCCCCCGCCCTCGCCGACGCGACCGGCGCGCCGGTCCTGCTGCACCCCGACGACCTCGAGCTGTGGCGGCAGACACACCCGGACCGGACCCCCGACGCCGAACTGGCCGACGGCCAGGAGCTGGAGATCGCCGGGGTCCGCCTGAAGGTCCTGCACACCCCGGGCCACGCCCCGGGAGCGGTCTGCCTGTACGCCCAGGAGCTGGACACCGTCTTCACCGGCGACACCCTCTTCCAGGGCGGCCCCGGCGCCACCGGACGGTCCTTCTCGCACTTCCCGACGATCATCGACTCGATCAGGGACCGGCTGTTCGCTCTCCCCCCGGAGACCGCGGTCCGCACCGGACACGGGGACTCCACGACCATCGGCGCGGAGGCCCCGCAGCTGGAGGACTGGATCAATCGCGGCCACTGACGCGGCGGGGGCTCACCGCTCCGGCCACGCGGAGAGCCGCAGCCCGCTCTCGAAGCGGTGCGGCTCACCCGTGACCGGGTCGGTGAACTCCAGCACTCTCGCGAGCAGCTGCAGGGGACGCGTGTAGTCCGCGAGCTCCGGCTCGGGCTCCACCACCGGATAGACCGGATCGTTCACCAACGGCAGCCGCAGCGCGTTCATATGGACCCGCAGCTGATGGGTGCGGCCGGTCGCCGGCACCAGGCGGTAGCGGCCGAAGGCGCCCCGGTGCCCGAGGAGTTCGATCCTGCTCTCGCTGTTCGCGGCCCCCGGCTCCTCGCGTGCGGCGATGACCCCGCGCTCCTTCACGATCCGGCTCCGCACGGTGCGCGGGAGCGTGAGATCCGGATCGTACGGAGCCACCGCCTCGTACTCCTTGCGTACCAGCCGGTCGCGGAACAGCGTCTGGTACGCGCCCCGGTCCCCGGCCCTCACGACACAGAGCACCAGACCCGCCGTAAGCCGGTCCAGCCGGTGCGCGGGCTGCAGCTCCGGCAGACCCAGTTCCCGGCGCAGCCGGGCGACCAGGGTCTCGGTGACATGCCGGCCGCGCGGCGTCGTGGCGAGGAAGTGCGGCTTGTCCGCGATCACGAGGTGCTCGTCCCGGTGCACCACCCCGACCGGGAACGGCACCGGCTCCTCCGGTGCGAAATCCCGGTGGAACCAGAGGTGGCGCCCGGTCGTGTACGGCTCGTCAGCCCGCACCGCACCGCCGTCAGCCCCGACGAACCTGCCCTCCGCCAGCATGGTGTCCACCCGTCCGGCGCCGACCGCCTCCGCGAACCGGTCCCGCAGATGGTCCGCGACGGTCGCCCAGACCCCCGCCGGATCCGCCGGGAGCCGCACCCGCACCGGGTCGACGCCCGAGCGCTGGGGGAGCGGGGCGGCGGGAGGCTTCGCCCGTCCTCTCATCGCGTCGGTCCTTGTCGCCGGAGGGATCCTTGTCGCCGGAGAGCCCGGAAAGGACGGGCAGGGCCCGCCGCCACCCCGTCGTACAGGCTGTCGGCAGACGCTCGTGCCCTGCTGGACATGCGAAAACCCCCAGGGTGACCTGGGGGTTCTCCGCTGGTGTCCGAGGGGGGACTTGAACCCCCACGCCCGATAAAGGGCACTAGCACCTCAAGCTAGCGCGTCTGCCATTCCGCCACCCGGACAAGGTGTCTGTCTCGCGGGCTCCTGGCCCGTTCCGACGTGGAAAACCATAGCAAACATTCGAGGGTGCTCGATCACGCCCCTGTCCTGTGAAAGGCGCGTGACGAGGGCCGGGCGGTCTTGGGCAGGCGGGGCGGGCGCGCGAGGATGAGGGGGAGCACCACCGCGACAGTGGAAGGAAGCAGCGTGAGCGAGACCAACACGGCCCGGACCGGCATCGGCGAGAGGGCCGAGAACGAGGTCGTGGACCTCTGTCGTGACCTGATCCGGATCGACACCAGCAATTACGGCGACCACTCCGGCCCCGGAGAGCGGGCGGCCGCCGAGTACGTCGCCGAGAAGCTCGCCGAGGTCGGGCTGGAGCCGAAGATCTTCGAGTCCCACAAGGGCCGTGCCTCCACCGTGGCCCGGATCGAGGGCGAGGACCCCTCCAGGCCCGCACTGCTGATCCACGGGCACACCGACGTCGTGCCGGCCAACGCGGCGGACTGGACGCACGACCCGTTCTCCGGCGAGATCGCGGACGGCTGCGTGTGGGGACGCGGCGCGGTCGACATGAAGGACATGGACGCGATGACCCTCGCGGTCGTGCGCGACCGCATGCGCAGCGGCCGCAAGCCCCCGCGCGACATCGTGCTGGCGTTCCTGGCCGACGAGGAGGCGGGCGGCACGTACGGGGCGCGCCACCTCGTCGACAACCACAGGGACCTCTTCGACGGCGTCACCGAGGCGATCGGTGAGGTCGGCGGCTTCTCCTTCACCGTCAACGAGAACCTGCGCCTCTATCTGGTGGAGACGGCGCAGAAGGGCATGCACTGGATGCGGCTCACCGTGGACGGCACCGCCGGCCACGGCTCCATGACCAACGACGACAACGCCATCACCGAGCTCTGCGAGGCCGTGGGCCGGCTGGGCCGGCACAAGTGGCCGGTCCGGGTGACCAAGACCGTACGGTCCTTCCTCGACGAGCTGTCCGACGCGCTGGGCACCCCGCTCGACCCGGAGGACATGGAGGCGACGCTCGCCAAGCTCGGCGGGATCGCCAAGATGGTCGGCGCCACCCTGCGGAACTCCGCCGCCCCCACCATGCTCGGCGCAGGCTACAAGGTGAACGTGATCCCCGGACAGGCAACCGCCCATGTGGACGGGCGCTTCCTGCCCGGTTACGAGGAGGAGTTCCTGGCCGACCTCGACCGGATCCTCGGGCCCCGGGTCAGGCGCGAGGACGTCCACGGCGACAAGGCCCTGGAGACGAGCTTCGACGGGTCCCTGGTGGACGCGATCCAGCTCGCCCTCAAGGCCGAGGACCCGATCGCCCGTGCCGTGCCCTACATGCTGTCCGGCGGCACCGACGCGAAGTCCTTCGACGATCTCGGCATCCGCTGCTTCGGCTTCGCCCCGCTGAAACTGCCGCCGGAGCTGGACTTCGCGGGCATGTTCCACGGGGTGGACGAGCGGGTGCCCGTGGACGGCCTGAAGTTCGGCGCGCGGGTGCTCGACCGCTTCATCGACCACTCCTGAGCCCGTCGGACAACCGAATTCGCCTGCCTGTACGCACCTCACTTGAAAGGGTGAAAGGCCTCGTGCACTCGTAGCCCCCTCACTCCCTCCTCGTTACAAGTGATGCGGTCCGCGGCTGGGACCGCACTTGTCAAACAGGAGGAATAATGATCAAGAAGGTCGTCGCAATCGCGGCTGCTACCGGTGGTCTCGTGCTCGCGGGTGCGGGTATGGCTTCCGCCGACGCCGGAGCCCAGGGTGCCGCTATCGGCAGCCCCGGCGTGCTCTCGGGCAACGTCGTTCAGGTGCCGGTCCACGTTCCGGTGAACGTGTGCGGCAACACGATCAACGTGATCGGGCTGCTGAACCCCGCCTTCGGCAACACCTGCGTCAACGCGTGACGATGCGCGTCAACCCGTAAGGGTGTGAGTCCGGTCGGCCTCGGGGTGCGCGCCATGCACCCCGGGGCCACTGGGCATTCGGCCCCCAGCACGGCTGTGTCCGGGGCATTTCGGTAGGCAGAAGGCAGGAAGACAACCTATGCGACAGGTCACACGTAAAGGCCTGATCACCATGGCAGCGGCGGGCGGAGTGCTCGCGCTCGGCGGCGGTTACGCGCACGCCGACGCGGGAGCGGCCGGCGCCGCGTCGAATTCACCGGGAGTGCTCTCGGGGAACTCGATCCAGGTCCCGATCGATGTACCCGTCAACGTGTGCGGAAACTCCGTGGACGTCGGCGGTCTGCTCAATCCCACGAGCGGAAACGACTGCGGAAACGGCACGTCCCGGTCCGGCCACGCGCACACCTCCGAGGACGGTGCCTCGTCCGGTCAGGGCTCCGGGAGCCGGGCGTCCGGGCACGAAGAGGCGAGCGACAGCGGGGCGGGAACGGGCAGGCACCGTGCCTCCGGCACCTCGGCCCAGGCGGTGACGGAGGGATCCCCCGGGTTCCTCTCCGGCAACCAGGTGCAGGCGCCGGTGGAGATCCCGCTGAACGTCTGCGGCAACAGCGTCACCGTCGGCGGCCTGCTCAACCCGGTCTTCGGCAACGGCTGCGAGAACGACACGGAGACGGTCCCGCCTCCCGTCGTGCCGCAGACGCCGCACACCCCGGAGAAGCCGGTCACGCCGGACGCCCCTCCGGCTCCCGAGACCCAGCTGGTGGCGGGCGAGCAGCTCGCACAGACCGGCGGGGGCGGGCTCGACCTGCTCATCCCGGCGAGCGCGGGCATGCTGCTCGCAGGTGCGGGCACGGTCCTGTACCGGCGTTCGCGGGGCGCCGCGCAGCGGTAGCGCGACAGCGGTCCGACGAGCGGGTTCCGCGCACGCGGGACCCGCTCCGTCCTACCAGGTGGGCCGGAGCTGGCGGATGATGCGGCGGCGCAGCCGCACCCGTCGGCTGCCGTCACGGCGCAGCGTCAGCCGGTCCATTTCCCAGTGCCCGTACTCGGCATGGTCGGTCAGCAGTCGGGCCGCCTCCTTGCGGGAGACCCCGCGCGGCACGTACACGTCGATGAATTCGTATTCCGGCATCGCATCTATTGTGCGGGCAGACCCCCGGTACGGATAGCGTCTGTCCTATGTCTGATGCTGCGCAGCCCACCGCTGCCGAGGTACGCGCCGCCGCCGATGCCGTCAAAACCGCGCTCGACCGCCACCTCCAGGCAGTCGAACGCCGTACCGGGGACGACGATCCCGCCGTCTACGACGCGTTCAACGCACTGGCCGCCGCGGCCGAGGTCTACGACGAACTGCTCTACGACCGCCATGACGAGGTCACTCCCTTCGAGATTCCGGCCGCGCAGGACTCCCTCCCGCCCTACGCGGGCCCGGAGGAGCCGCACGCCGTCAGCGTGCTGATCAGGCGCGACTACGCGGTGGCGGAGCCCGCGCGGCTGCTCGCCCAGGCCCAGCGGCTCGCCGACCTCGATCCGGACGGACAGGACGGGGGCGCCGACGCCGTGGCGGCCGCCGGCGCCGGTGTGCATGCCGCGCTCGGAGTGGTGTTCGGCGAGTACGAGGCGGACGAAATCGCTTCCCGGCACAAGGAGTTCGGCCTGGAGGAGGGGGACTCCACCCTCTGGGTCTCCGCCGTGGAGGAGCTCTCCGAGCCGGGGGAGTGGCTCGGGGCGCCGTTCGACGAGGCCGATCCCGCGATGGTGGTCTGCCGCTTCGACGTCAGCTCGGTCTTCGACGAGGAGGACGAGCTGGACGGGGACCCGGACGACATCGTCCCGGACCGCGCCTGACTCCACCCTCCGCCGGCCCCGGCGCGCAGCGCACCGGGGCCGGCGTCCGGCGTCCGGGGCCCTGCGAGGCGTCCGGGCACCACGGACGCCGCACAGGCCCGTCCCGGGGCCCGGGGTACTGGCCTACGAGGCGTCCGGAGTCGGCAGTGCCTCCAGCAGGGGCCGCAGCCGGGTCGTCCGCTCCTGGGCGGGCACCTCGGCCACCGCGCGCGGCAGGGCCTGGTCCACGCCGTGCACCACGGACAGGTGCCGCTCCCCACGGCTGAACGCCGTGTACACCCAGGGCCTGCTGAGCCCCTTCGCGGCGTCGCCGGGCAGGACGACGACAGCGGCGGGCCAGCGCATCCCGGCCGCCTGGTGGGCGCTGAGCGCCCAGCCGTGGCGTACGGACGTCTCCACCCGGTCCTGCGGCACGACGACGGGTGTCCCCGCGCAGTCCAGGTGCAGGCCCTCGGCGTCGGCCGAGACGACCGAGCCGGGCACCGCCCTGCCGGGTGAAGGGACGTGGACCACGCGGTCGCCGGGGTCGAAGCCGCCGAACCGGCCGGGCCCGGGATTGAGCCGCTGCTTGAGCGCGGCGTTCAGCGCGGTCGTGCCCGCCGAGCCGCCGTGCCCCACGGTGATCACCTGGGTGTCGGAGGAGGGCACGCCGAGGGCGCGCGGCACCGAGTCGGCCACCAGCTGCACCGTGCGGTGGACGGCCTCACCCGCGTCCCGCACGGGAACGATCACCACTTCCTTGCCGGGCGCCTCCACCTCGGCGAGCTCCCCGGCCCCGATGCCGGAGACCAGCTCGCCGATCGGCCCGGGGTCAGGCGTGCGCGAGACCACGTGCGGACAGGCCCGGGCCGCGATGACATCGGCGAAGACCCGGCCCGCACCGGCCGACCCGAGCACTCCCGGGTCGCCGCTCAGGATCAGCCGCGTCCCGTCGGCGAGGGACTCCACCAGCATCGCGGCCGTCTCCACGTCGAGCTGCGGGGCGTCCAGCACCACCAGCACGTCGAGGGCGAACGCACCGTCCGCGTCCCGTCCGGGACCGCCCTCGCCGGAGAGCAGCGAGGAGAGCGTGACTGCGGAGCCCGGGTCACCGGCCGCGGCCGCCAGCCTGCGCCTGCCGTCCTCGCTGTGGGTGGTACCCAGGGCTCGCAGCCCCAGGCCGTGCGCGGCGGTGAGCAGGGCGGCGGGCTCGGCCCGGGCGGTCTCGCCCCCGCTGTGGGCGACCAGGCCCGCGGTCGCGGCGGCCCGGATCAGCTCGCCCGCCGAAGGGGACGGGGCGGCGGCAGCGGCATCCGTCCAGTCGGCGCCCTTCTCACAGGTGTTGACGAGACGTGCGAGCCCGTCGGCGAGGCTCTCCTCGGCCAGGGCGTACCGGTCGAGGCCCAGCAGCACCGTGACCGGCTCCTCGTCCCCAGCCGCTCCGTCCTCGGGCGTCTCCCCGGCCTCCCCGGTGTCCGCGGGCTCCGTGGAGTCGTCGTCGGCCTCGCCGTCCTGGAAGACCAGCACGACGCCCTCGGCGGCGGCCCGCCGGACGGCCTCCGCCGGATCGGTCACCGCGAACCCGGCGAGTGCCGTCCGCACCTCGTCGGCGTCCATCGCGGTGTGGCCCCGCAGAGCCGCCCGCTCCAGCAGCCAGCCCACCAGGGCCGCCGTGCGCCGCTCGTCGTCGGGCCCGCACCCGGCGCCCAGCAGCGCCCGTGCGAAGCCGTCCGCCTGCTCGGGCCGCACGCCGGGCACGGAGAGCAGCTGCCACGGGTCCTCCCGGAGATGACCCGCGGCCCCTTCGCCGAGCGTGGCGGCGGCAGGCCCTGCCAGGGCCCCGGGGGCCCCGCCCTCGGTGAGCACCTCACCGACCGAGGCGGCGGCCTCGGGGGACGCGGCCCGGTGAGCCTGCCGCTCCGGGGCGGGGGAGGGCCGCACGGGCGCGGCCGGGGCGGGGGCCGCCCGGCGGGGTGCGGGCGCCGACGCGGGCGAGTCGAAGAAGGCGGTGCCCGGCTTCTCGCCGCTCTCCACCGCGCGGACCGCGGCGAGCAGATCCGCCGCCGGCCCGCTCAGCTTGGCGCCCGCGGTGATCGGCGCCTCCTTCTCGGCCTTGCGCCGCTCGATGCGCTCGCGCAGCTCGCGCTGTGCGGCCAGCTCCGCCTCCGCCTCCGAGAGGGCGGGCGCGGAAGCCCCGGGAGCCTGCTCCAGGTCCTGTGCGTCCTCCGTGCCGTCCGCCCCGTCGTCCGCCGTCTCAGCGCTCCCGGCGCCGCCCTCGTCGGGCGTGCCGGGCGCGTCGGCGGCCTGGGGCACGGCGTCCTCGACGGCCTCGTGGTCCTCGGCCGCGGGGTCCGGGGATTCTCCCCGGGGATGCGCAGTCACAGCGTGCTCCAGTCCTGGTCGGGATAGCGGTGCACGGGCGCCGACACATCGTCGAGCGCCTGGCAGATCTCGTCAGGAAGACTAAGCGCCTCCACTGACAACGCCTCGGTCAGCTGCTGCGCGTTGCGCGCGCCGACGACGGGAGCCACCACCCCCGGGCGGTCCCGCACCCAGGCGAGCGCGACCTGGAGAGGCGTCGTGGCGAGGCCGTCGGCGGCCGTGGCCACCGCGTCCACGATCCTGCCCGCCGCCTCGTCGAGGTACGGCTCGACGAAGGGGGCCAGCTGCTCGGAGGCCCCGCGTGAGCCGGACGGCGTGCCGGTGCGGTACTTGCCGGTCAGCACGCCCCGGCCCAGCGGGGACGACGGCAGCAGCCCCACCCCGAGGTCCAGCGCCGCGGGCAGCACCTCCCGCTCGACGCCCCGCTGCAGCAGCGAGTACTCCATCTGCGTGGACGCCAGCCGGGTGCGCAGCCCCGGCGCGGCGAGCTGCCAGGTCGCCGCCTTGGCCAGCTGCCAGCCGCTGAAGTTGGACACTCCGCCGTACCGGACGCGCCCCGAGGACACCGCAAGGTCCAGTGCCTGCAAGGTCTCGTCCAGCGGTGTCACGGGGTCGAAGGCGTGGATCTGCCACAGGTCGACATAATCCGTCCCGAGCCGCCGCAGCGACGCGTCGAGCGCGGCCAGCAGATGCCCGCGCGATCCGTCGAAGCGGCGACAGGGGTCGGGCACGCTGCCCGCCTTGGTCGCGACGACCAGGTCCTGCCGCGGCACCAGACTGTCCAGAAGGCGGCCCAGCAGGTATTCGGCCTCCCCGCCGCCGTAGACGTCGGCGGTGTCGACGAGGGTGCCGCCCGCGTCCCAGAAGACCTTGAGCTGGTCCGCGGCGTCGTGTTCGTCGGTGTCCCGGCCCCAGGTGAGGGTGCCCAGCCCGATCCGGGACACACGAAGGCCGGTACGGCCGAGATGCCTCTGCTCCATGGGCGCTGAGATTACTGGCCAAGGCACCACGGGGTGGAGGCCTGTGGACAACCGTGGTCCCCGGGCGAGCCTGTTCGGATTCGTGCGCCCCGCGCTAGAGTCCGGGACACAGGAACGTTACTGATCAGTAGAGGGAGCGTGGGTATGCGGCTCGGCATCAATCTCGGTTACTGGGGTGCGGGGATGGACGGCGACAACCTCGCCGTCGCCCAGGAGGCCGACCGGCTCGGCTACGACGTCTGCTGGGCGGCCGAGGCGTACGGCTCCGACGTGCCCACCGTGCTCGCCTGGGTCGCCGCCCGTACCGAGTCCATCGACGT
The DNA here is from genome assembly GCF_055559735.1 of Streptomyces sp. NPDC023573. Classification (NCBI taxonomy): domain Bacteria; kingdom Bacillati; phylum Actinomycetota; class Actinomycetes; order Kitasatosporales; family Streptomycetaceae; genus Streptomyces; species Streptomyces sp. NPDC023573. The sequence continues at coordinate 390,360 of NZ_JBVHKB010000008.1, read as the reverse complement.
GGGCTCCGCCATCATGCAGATCCCGGCCCGCCAGCCCGCCATGACGGCCATGACCGCGGCCACCCTCGACTCGCTCTCCGGGGGGCGTTTCCGCCTCGGCCTCGGCGTCTCCGGACCCCAGGTCTCCGAAGGCTGGTACGGCGTCAAGTTCGACAAGCCGCTGGCCCGCACCCGCGAGTACGTCGAGATCGTGCGCAGGGCGATGTCCCGGGAGCGCCTGTCCTACGAGGGCGAGCACTGGACGCTGCCGCTGCCCGACGGCCCGGGCAAGCCCATCAAGCTGACCGTCCACCCGCAGCGCGAGCACATCCCGCTCTACATCGCCGCGATCGGCCCGAAGAACCTCGAGCAGACCGGCGAGATCGCCGACGGAGCCCTGCTGATCTTCCCCTCCGCCGACCACCTGGAGGAGACCGCGGTGAAGCACCTGCGGGCCGGGCGCGAGAAGGCCGGCAAGACGATGGACGGCTTCGACGTCTGTCCCACGGTGCCGCTCGCCGTCGGCGACGACATCAACGGTCTCGCCGACATGTTCCGCCCGTACACCGCGCTGTACGTCGGCGGCATGGGCAGCCGCAAGCAGAACTTCTACAACCAGCTCGCCCAGCGCATGGGCTACGAGAAGGAAGCCGCCGAGATCCAGGACAAGTACCTCTCCGGCGACAAGGCCGGCGCGGCGGCAGCCGTACCGCACCAGCTGATCGACCAGACCACGCTGCTCGGCTCGGTGGACCGGATCGCCGACCGGATGCAGGCCTACGCCGCCGCCGGTGTGACGACGCTGACCCTCGCCCCGGCGGGCTTCACGCTCGACGAGCGGCTCGCGGCCCTGCGCGCCGGGACCGACGCCCTGGAGCGCTCCGGCCTCGCCGCGTAGGCACCGGCGCAGCACTACGGCCGTGGTGGGGGCTCGGGGGTCCTCCCCGCCACGGCCGTCACACGGAACAACGCGCCGCCCGGCCCCGGGTTACGCCCCGTACTCCACCCGGGACGCCCGGGCAGGTCCGGCCGCCGCCGGGCGCCCGTTCGGCCCTCTCCGCCCCGCCCCGTGTTGCCTACCGACGCGTACCGGAATTGACTGTGTCTCTGCGGACACCGGTGGGAAAGGTGGCAGTGATGCTGTCGGCAAAGAGTCTGTTCCAGGAGATCCTCGACAACGACGAGTCGTTCCGCCTGTTCTGCTCGATCGCCGCCGGCGGGGAGACGCAGGGCGGCTGGGAGAACGGCCGCATCGCCGCACTCGTCCCGCCTGGACTGCACGGGCTGGCGCCCAAGGTCGCCCGGCACGGTGCCGACGAGGACAAGCACGGCCGCATCTTCAACGCCCTGCTGAAGCAGCGCGGACTCCAGCCGGTGACGGTGCCGTACGAGACCGACTACACCCTCCTGCTGGAGCGCCAGGGCATCGGCCTGGCGCACGACCGGCTCAGCCGTGAGGAGCCGCTCACCGAACGGGACATCATCGTCTACCTCGCCCACAGCAGGGTCACCGAGCAGCGGGCGTCCGAGCAGATGAGGCTCCTGCTCAGACACTTCGCCGGACACCCCGTCCTCGGCCGCGCCGTGAAGATGATCTCGCGGGACGAGGACAGCCACCTCGCGTACTGCCACGAGGAGCTCCTCCGCTTCGCCCGGGCCGGACACGGACGGATGATCCAGTCCGTCCTGCGGGAGTGCGCCCAGGCCGAGATCCGGGTGTACCGCGACGTCAGCCTGGCCGTGATGAGCCACATGGGCGCCGTGCTGGGCTGGCCCCGCGCCAAGTCAGCCGTACTCGTCGCGGGCATCCACGCGATGCACGCCTACGAGCGGCTGGTGGGCTGGCGGCGCATGGTGAGCCTCGAACAGCCCGCCCTGCGCGACGCCCTGAGCGGCCCTGCCGTCCCCGAGAACGAATACGCCTGAGAAGGACTACAGCCAGCCGCGGCGCTTGAACAGGCGGTACAGCCCGGCGACCGCGACGCCCATCAGCGCGATCACGGCCGGGTAGGTCCAGATCCAGCCGAGCTCGGGCATGTGCTCGAAGTTCATCCCGTAGATCCCGGCCACCATGGTGGGTACGGCGGCCATGGCGGCCCACGCCGAGATCTTCCGCATGTCGTCGTTCTGCCGGACACCCACCTGCGCCAGATGCGCCGACAGGATGTCCGAGAGCAGCCGGTCGAGCCCCTCCACGTGCTCGACGGCACGCGTCAGATGGTCGTTCACGTCCCGGAAGAACGGCTGCGAGTCCGCGTCGACGAACGGCACGCCCGCGCTCGACAGCCGCGCCATCGGCGCGCTCAGCGGATTGGTCGCCCGGCGGAATTCGAGCACCTGCCGCTTGAAGGTGTAGATGCCCGCCGCCGTGTTCTTCGAGTCCCCGGTCCCGGAGGGGGCGAAGACCTCGGCCTCCAGCTCCTCCAGGTCGACCTGGAGCTCGGCCGCGACCTCGATGTAGTGGTCCACCACCGCGTCGCTCACCGCGTAGAGCACCGACGTGGGCCCGTGCTTCAGGACCTCGGGCTCGGCCTCCAGCCGGCGCCGTACGGCCGCGAGGGGCGCACCCTCGCCGTGGCGCACCGTCACCACGAAGGAGTCCCCTATGAAGAGCATCAGCTCACCGGCGCTCACGGTGTCGCTCTCCGGCTCGTAGACCACCGGCTTGATGACGACGAACAGGGAGTCGTCGTAGATCTCCAGCTTCGGCCGCTGATGGGCGCGCAGGGCGTCCTCCACCGCCAGCGGATGCAGCGCGAACTCGCTGCTGACCAGGTCGAACTCCTTCTCCGTCGGCTCGTGGAGGCCGATCCAGACGAAGGCGTCCCCGGTGGCGCGTGCCTCGTCGAGGGCATCGGAGAAGTCGGCGGGACCTTCGGTCCTGCGCCCGTCCCGGTAAATTCCGCAGTCGACGATCACCCGCGCATTCTTCCCTGCCGCGAAGGGTTCACGCACCTCTACGCTGGCAGGTATGCCCACGCTCATCCTTGTACGCCACGGACGCTCGACCGCCAACGTCTCCGGAGTGCTCGCCGGCCGGACCCCCGGCGTCTCCCTCGACGGACGCGGTGAGGAACAGGCCGCCGCGCTCCCCGGCCGCCTGGCCGCCCTCACCCTCGTCGCGGCCGTCAGCAGCCCGCTGCAGCGCTGCCGCCAGACGCTCCAGCCACTGCTCGACGCCCGCCCGGACCTCCCGCTGCACACCGAGGACCGGATCAGCGAGTGCGACTACGGGGACTGGTCGGGGCGCAAACTCGCCGAACTCTCCGACGAACCGCTGATGAGGGTCGTCCAGCAGCACCCCTCGGCCGCTGCCTTCCCCGGCGGCGAGTCCATGCGGGCGATGCAGGCCCGGGCCGTCGACGCCGTGCGGGACTGGAACGCCCGCGTGGAGGCGGAGCACGGCGAGGACGCCACGTATGTGATGTGCTCGCACGGGGACATCATCAAGGCCCTCGTCGCCGACGCGCTCGGCATGCACCTCGACCTCTTCCAGCGCCTGCACGCCGACCCGTGTTCCGTCACCGCGATCCGCTACACCTCACTGCGCCCGTTCCTCCTCCGCCTCGGCGACACCGGCGACTTCGCGTCCTTGGCACCACGTGAACAGGCCATCGGGGCGGACGCGACGGGGGAGGAAGCAACGGATGCGGCCGTCGGGGGCGGCGCTGGGGCACCGTGATCGCTCCGCGCAGTAGGGTGGACGCGCCGTAGAGGCCGTGCGGGACATCTCGCAGGGCCCCGGGGCCGCCCCTATCCGCCATCACATTCTCAAGGGAGACAGGACGTGTCCCGTCAGGTGTTCCTCTACGACCCTCCGGACCGTTTCGTGGCCGGTACGGTCGGGCTGCCTGGCCGCCGTACGTTTTTCCTTCAGGCATCCTCGCGCGGACGGGTCACCAGCGTGGCCCTGGAGAAGACGCAGGTCGCCGCGTTGGCCGAACGGATCGACGAACTCCTCGACGAGGTCGTGCGGCGGACCGGCGGCAACTCACCTGTGCCCGCCGTGGCACCCATGGACGTCACCGACAGCGCTCCGCTCGACGCCCCCGTCGAGGAGGAGTTCAGGGTCGGCACGATGGCACTCGCCTGGGACGGCGAGGAGCAGCGCATGATCGTCGAGGCGCAGGCCCTCGTCGAACTGGACGCCGACTCCGAGGACGACCTCGCCGAGGCCGAGGAAAGGCTTCTGCAGGACGAGGAGAACGGTCCGCCGATGCTGCGCGTCCGGCTGAGCGGTGCTCAGGCGCGGGCGTTCGCCAAACGCGCGCTGGACGTCGTGAACGCGGGCCGCCCGCCCTGCCCGCTCTGCAGCCTCCCCCTCGACCCGGAAGGACACGTATGCCCGCGCCAGAACGGATACCGTCGCGGGGCCTGACGGAGGAGGGGCTGCGCACTCTCCTCGCCGAGGGGGAGCTCACGGTCCACGGCCGGGTCAGGGGCGCGTCGAACGCGGTGCTCCACTGCACGGTCGCGTACGAGGGCGAGGAACGCCTCTGTGTCTACAAGCCGGTCGCCGGCGAGCAGCCGCTGTGGGACTTCCCCGACGGCACGCTCGCCCGGCGCGAGGTCGCCGCGTACGAGATCTCCGAGGCCACCGGCTGGGGACTCGTCCCGCCCACGGTGCTGCGGGATGGCCCCTACGGCGAGGGGATGTGCCAGCTGTGGATCGAGGCGGAGGCGGGCGGCGAGGACGCACCGGCGTCCTCCCACGGGCTGCCGCCCCTGCTCGCGCTCGTCGAGACCGAGGAGCCCGGGGACGGGTGGAAGGCGGTCGGCTTCGCCGAGGTGGGGGAGGGGAGGACCGCCCTGCTGGTGCACGCCGACGACCCCCGGCTGCGCAGGCTCGCGATCCTGGACGCCGTGATCAACAACGGTGACCGCAAGGGAGGGCACCTGCTGTCCGCTCCCGGCGGGCGGCTGTACGGCATCGACCACGGCGTCACCTTCAACGCCGACGACAAGCTGCGCACGCTCCTGTGGGGGTGGGCCGGGGAACCGCTGACGCCGGAGGCGGCCGAAGTGCTCGACCGGCTCTCGGCCGGCCTGGAACCGGGCACGGCGCTCGCCACCCGGTTGGGGGAACTCATCACCGCGGCGGAGACCGAGGCCCTGCGCGGCCGGGTGGAGAGCCTCCGCAAGTCCGGCCGCCACCCTCTGCCGAGCGGTGACTGGCCGCCGATCCCCTGGCCGCCGGTGTGACACCGGCCCATCGGGGCCCGGGGCGGTGAGCCGCTCCGGGCCCCGGTGCGTAGGCGAGAACCGCCCCGCCCGCAAGACCGCCTCTTCGGCCTCGATCTGCCATCCGGTTCGTATCCGGAAGCATCATCCGGTTACGCTCATGACATGCATGCCTGGCCCGCTTCTGAGGTCCCCGCCCTGCCTGGCAAGGGCCGCGACCTTCGGATCCACGACACCGCGACCGGCGGACGGATCACCCTTGACCCCGGTCCCGTCGCCCGCATCTATGTCTGCGGCATCACGCCGTACGACGCGACCCATATGGGTCATGCGGCGACCTACAACGCGTTCGACCTCGTTCAGCGCGTGTGGCTCGACACCAAGCGGCAGGTTCACTACGTCCAGAACGTGACGGACGTGGATGATCCGCTGCTGGAGCGGGCCGTGCGCGACGGCGAGGACTGGACCGAGCTCGCGGAGCGCGAGACGGCTCTCTTCCGGGAGGACATGACCGCCCTGCGCATGCTCCCCCCGAAGCACTACATCGGGGCCGTCGAGGCGATACCCGGTATCGTCCCGCTCGTGGAACGCCTCCGTGACGCGGGCGCCGCCTACGAACTCGACGGCGACGTGTACTTCTCCGTCGAGTGCGACCCGCACTTCGGCGAGGTCTCCGGCCTGGACGCCGAGGCCATGCGGCTGCTCTCCGCCGAGCGCGGCGGTGACCCGGAGCGCCCCGGCAAGAAGAACCCGCTCGACCCGATGCTCTGGATGGCCGCCCGTGAGGGCGAGCCGAGCTGGGACGGCGGCTCCCTCGGCCGCGGCAGGCCCGGCTGGCACATCGAGTGCGTCGCCATCGCGCTCGACCACCTCGGGATGAGCTTCGACGTGCAGGGGGGCGGCTCCGACCTCGCCTTCCCGCACCACGAGATGGGCGCCTCGCACGCCCAGGTGCTGACCGGCGAGCACCCCTTCGCCCGCGCCTACGTGCACGCCGGCATGGTCGCCCTGAACGGCGAGAAGATGTCCAAGTCCAAGGGAAACCTCGTCTTCGTGTCGGCGCTGCGCCGGGACGACGTGGACCCCGCGGCGATCAGGCTCGCCCTGCTCGCTCACCACTACAGGGCCGACTGGGAGTGGACCGACCAGGTACTCGCCGACGCCGTCGAGCGTCTCGCCAGGTGGCGTGGAGCCGTCTCCCGGCCCGACGGGCTCCCCGCCGACGCGCTGGTCGAGGAGGTGCGGGAGGCCCTGGCCGACGACCTGGACACCTCGGCCGCCCTCGCCGCCGTGGACCGCTGGGCCGCGGAGCAGAGCTCCGGCGGTGGCGCGGACGAGGGTGCGCCCGGGCTGGTCTCACGCACCGTCGACGCACTGCTGGGCGTCGCGCTGTAAGTACTCCCGAACCGTCGAACGGCCCCGGACTTCGCGAGAGATCGTCGAGGTCCGGGGCCGTTCCCCGTGCGGGAGGCGGGCGGTCAGTCGTCCGAGGCGTCCTCGTCCGGCCCTGCGGGCGGCGGGTCCTCGGGCGTGGCGCCCCCGTCGGCGTCCTCCGGCCGGCCCTTGTCCTTCTCGGGCCGCTCGGAACGCTCCGGGCGTTGCGGCTTCGGCGGCCTCGTACGACCGCTGGAGGTGTCCCGCAGGTAGGGCATGTCGCCGCTCTCCGTGGCGTGACCGCCCGGCGCCTGGCCGGGGCCGCCCGTGTCCCTGCGCCTCAGATAGCGCTCGAACTCACGGGCGATGGCCTCTCCCGACGCCTCGGGCAGCTCGGCGGTGTCCCGCGCCTCCTCCAGCGTCTGCACGTACTCCGCGACCTCGCTGTCCTCGGCGGCCAGCTGATCGACCCCGAGCTGCCAGGCGCGGGCGTCCTCGGGCAGCTCGCCCAGCGGGATCCGCAGTCCGAGAAGATCCTCCAGGCGGTTCAGGAGCGCCAGGGTCGCCTTCGGGTTCGGCGGCTGCGACACATAGTGCGGCACCGCCGCCCACAGGCTCACCGCGGGCACTCCCGCGTGCGTGCACGCCTCCTGGAGGATGCCCACGATGCCCGTGGGCCCCTCGTACCGGGTCTCCTCCAGGTCCATGGTCCTCGCCAGGTCCGGGTCAGAGGTGACCCCGCTGACCGGCACCGGCCTGGTGTGCGGGGTGTCGCCGAGCAGCGCCCCCAGGATGACGACCATCTCGACGCCGAGCTCATGGGCGAAGCCCAGGATCTCGTTGCAGTACGAACGCCATCGCATGGACGGTTCGATGCCGCGGATCAGCACCAGATCACGGGGCTTCTCACCGCCGACCCGCACCACGGAGAGCCGGGTGGTGGGCCACGTGATCTTGCGTGTCCCACCCTCCAGGAACACCGTGGGCCGGTTGACCTGGAAGTCGTAGTAGTCCTCGGCATCGAGCGCCGCGAAGACCTCGCCCTTCCACTCCCGGTCCAGATGCCCGACCGCTGTGGAGGCGGCGTCACCCGCGTCGTTCCAGCCCTCGAACGCGGCCACCATGACCGGGTCGATCAGCTCGGGTACCCCCTCGAGCTCGATCACCCAGGCCTCCTTCCGAAGTTCCCTTGTGTACGGACCAACCTTACGGCTTCCGCCCTGTTCCGCCGCAGCCGTTTGCACGCGCCGATGAAGCGTGCCACCTCTTGATTCATCCGAGCTGTACCGATGAAACTGATCAAACTCGATGGGAACCCTGGACCGGGAGGGCCGTAGGAGGTTATACATCGGATGACCACTGAGAGATCCGATGTTATTCCCCTGGGGGCGCACATGAGTCTGACCGTCACGGACTTCGAGGTCGACGACATCCGCTTTCCCACCTCGCGGCAGCTGGACGGCTCGGACGCCATGAACCCCGACCCCGACTACTCCGCCGCCTATGTCGTCCTGCGCACGGACGGCGAGGCAGCGGAGGGGCACGGCTTCTGCTTCACCATCGGCCGCGGCAACGATGTCATGGCCGCGGCCATCGAGGCGCTCCGCTCCCATGTGGTGGGACGCGCCGCCCCCCGGACGGCCGCGGACCTCGCCGCCCTGTACCGCGGGCTCACGCACGACTCCCAGCTGCGCTGGCTCGGCCCCGAGAAGGGCGTGATACACATGGCGGCCGGTGCCGTGGTCAACGCGGCCTGGGACCTCGCGGCGCGGCTGGCCGGGAAGCCCGTGTGGCGGTTCCTCGCGGAGATGACCCCGGAGGAGCTCGTCTCCCTCGTCGACTTCCGCTACCTCAGCGACGCCCTCACCCCGCAGGAGGCGCTCGGCATCCTCCGCGCCGCGGAGCCGGGCCGGGCCGGGCGCACCGAGCGGCTGCTGGCCGAGGGCTATCCGGCGTACACCACTTCGCCCGGCTGGCTGGGATACGACGACGCCAAGCTCGTACGCCTGGCCGAGGAGGCCGTCGCGGACGGTTTCACCCAGATCAAGCTGAAGGTCGGCGCCGATCTGGACGACGACATCCGCAGACTCGCGCTCGCCCGCCGGGCCGTCGGCCCCGGCATCCGGATCGCCGTCGACGCCAACCAGCGCTGGGACGTCCCCGAGGCGCTGGAGTGGATGAACGCGCTCGCCCCGTACGACCCGTACTGGGTCGAGGAGCCCACCAGCCCCGACGACGTGCTCGGCCACGCCGCCGTGCGCGCCGGCCAGCCCGTCAAGGTCGCCACCGGTGAGCACATCGCCAACCGGGTCGTGTTCAAGCAGCTGCTCCAGGCCGGCGCGGCCGACTTCGTCCAGATCGACGCCGCCCGCGTGGCCGGGGTCAACGAGAACCTCGCGGTCCTGCTGCTCGCCGCCAAGTTCGGCGTCCCGGTCTGCCCCCACGCCGGAGGCGTCGGACTGTGCGAACTCGTCCAGCACCTCTCGATGTTCGACTACGTCGCGGTGTCGGGCAGCCAGGAGGACCGCGTGATCGAGTACGTCGACCACCTCCACGAGCACTTCGCCGACCCGGCCGTCGTCGAGAACGGCCGCTACGTCACCCCGCGCCGGCCGGGCTTCTCGGCCCGGATGCTCCCCGCCTCCATCGCCGCACACCGCTACCCGGGGGGCCTCGCGTGGCAGGCCCCCCGCATACCCGAGGAGACCCACCGATGACCGGTACGCAGGATTTCGACGGACTGTCCGCCCTGGTGACGGGCGGCGCGTCCGGCATCGGGGCCGCGGTGGCGACGCTGCTGCTCGCCCGGGGGGCGCGGGTCGCGGTGCTCGACCGCGATCCGGTGGGCGCCCCCGAGGGTGCACTCGCCCTTGAGGCGGACGTCACCGACGACGGCGCCGTACGCGACGCCGTCGACCGGGCGGCCGCGGAGCTGGGCGGGCTGCACACCCTGGTGTCCAACGCGGGGATCGGCTCGATCGGCACCGTCGAGGACAACACGGACGCGGAATGGGCCCACGTACTGGACGTCAACGTGCTCGGCATGGTCCGCGCGGCCCGCCACGCGCTGCCCCATCTGCGCCGTGCCGCCGCCGGGCGGCCCGGGGCCGTGTCGATCACCCAGACCTGTTCCATCGCCGCGACCGCCGGTCTGCCGCAGCGCGCGCTCTACAGCGCCGCCAAGGGAGCCGTGCTCTCCCTCACCCTCGCGATGGCCGCCGACCACGTCCGTGAGGGGATCAGGGTCAACTGCGTCAATCCGGGGACCGCGGACACCCCCTGGATCGGCCGGCTGCTCGACCGGGCCGAGGACCCGGCGGCCGAGCGCGCGGCGCTCGACGCCCGGCAGCCGCTGGGACGGCTGGTCTCCGCCGACGAGGTGGCCGCCGCCATCGTGTACCTGGCGAGTCCGGCGGCGGCGTCCGTCACCGGCACCGCGCTCGCCGTCGACGGGGGGATGCAGGGGCTGCGGCTGCGTCCCGCCGCCCCCTCACAGGGTTGACCGCAGCCACTGCTCCACGCTCGCCACATGCACCGTCGCCCAGGACCGGGCCGCCTCGGCGTCCCGGTCCCGCAGCGCCGCCAGGATCGCCCGGTGCTCGCGCAGCGTGCGGCCGACCGCGTCCTCCTGGGTCAGCCCGCGCCATACCCTGGCCCGGGTGGTCGGGCCGGACAGGCCGTCCAGCAGGGAGCACAGCACCGAGTTGCCGGAGTGCTGGACGATGCCGCGGTGGAACTCCAGGTCGCCGGCGACCAGCGCCTCCACCGAGGGCTCCGGGCCCAGCGCGTCCAACTGGTCGTCGAGTGCGTCCAGTTGTTCCTCGGTCATGCGCAGGGCCGCCATCGCCGTGGCCGCCGGCTCCAGGATCCTGCGGACCGCGAAGAACTCCAGCACCGTGTCGTCTCGGTGGAAGTCCACCACGAAGCTGAGCGCCTCCAGGAGCAGTTGCGGGTCCAGGCTGGTGACGTAGGTGCCGTCCCCCTGCCGGACGTCGAGGATCCGGATCAGCGACAGCGCGCGCACCGCCTCCCGCAGCGAGTTGCGCGACAGGCCCAGTTCGGCCGCGAGTTCGCTCTCCTTGGGGAGACGGTCCCCGGGGGCCAGCGCGCCCGAGACGATCATTGCCTTGATCTTCTCGATCGCTTCGTCGGTGACGGCCATGCAGGCCTCCTCGCGCACAAGACATCCGATGTATGGATCTCATTATGCGGCCCCGGGCGCCGGGGTGTCCCGCACCCGGTCACTCACGCGGCAGGGGCGGCCTCCCCGACCGGGAGACCGCCCCTGCCGCGGCGTACCCGCGTCGTCAGCGCCCGTCGGCCAGCATGTCCTCGACCCTGGCCCGGATGCCGTCCGTCGCCAGGCCCCGGATCGTCAGCGTCGTCCGGCGGCGCAGCACGTCGTCCGCCGTCTCGGCCCATTCGCGGTCGCGCGCGTACGCCACCTGTGCCCAGATCTCCGGGGCGTCGGGGTGGATGCGCTCGGCCAGGGCCGGGTTCTCGTTCGCGAGCCGTGCGATGTCGAAGGAGAGCGAGCCGTAGTGGGTCGCCAGGTGCCGGGCCGTGTCGGCGGGCATCCGCGGACCGGGCGTACCGCCGTCGACCAGCAGCCGGTGCGCGACCGCGTTCGGGTTGGCGATACCGGGCAGCGGGACCTTCTTCGGCAGCCGTGCCATCGGCTCCATGTCCTCACCCAGAGGGTGCCCCGGCAGCTCGGCCAGCTTGTTCATCACCGTACGGCCGATGTGGCGGAACGTCGTCCACTTGCCGCCCGCGACCGACAGCATTCCGCCGCGGCCCTCCGTCACGACCGTCTCGCGCTTGGCCTTCGACGTGTCACCGGGACCGCCCGGCAGCACCCGCAGCCCCGCGAAGGAGTACGTGATCAGATCGCGGGACAGCTGCTGGTCCCGGACGGAGAACGCCGCCTCGTCGAGGATCTGCGCCGTGTCCTTCTCGGTGACCGCGACATCGGCCGGGTCGCCCTCGTACTCCTCGTCGGTCGTGCCGAGCAGCAGCATGTCCTCCCACGGCAGGGCGAACGTGATGCGGTACTTGTCGATCGGCGTCGCCAGCGCGGCCTTCCACGGGCGGGTGCGCTTGAGGACGAGGTGGGCGCCCTTGGACAGACGGATGGACGGCGCGGAGGCCGGGTCCTCCAGCTTCCGCAGGTGGTCGACCCACGGGCCGGTGGCGTTCAGCACGAGCCGGGCGTTCACGCCGAACTCCGAGCCGTCCTGACGGTCCTCCAGCTCGGCCCCCGTGACGCGGCCCTTGGTGAAGCGCAGCCCGGTCACCGCGGCGTGGTTGAGGACGACGGCGCCCGCGTCGACGGCCGCGCGGACCGTCATCAGCGCCATCCGGGCGTCGTTCATCTGGTCGTCGCCGTAGACCGCGACGGCCTTCAGGTTGTCCGTGCGCAGCTCCGGCACGTCGCGAGCGGCCCGGGACGGGCTGATCACATGGCCGACGCCGTCACCGAACGCGGACAGCGCCGAGTAGGCGAAGACACCTGCGCCGAGCTTGGCCGCGCCGTGCGGCCCGCCCTTGTAGACGGGCAGGTAGAAGGTGAGCGGGTTGGCCAGGTGCGGGGCGACCTGACGGGAGACCGCGCGCCGCTCGAAGTGGTTCTCGGCGACCAGCTTCACCGCGCCGGTCTGGAGGTAGCGCAGACCGCCGTGGAGCAGCTTGGAGGAGGCCGAGGAGGTGGCACCGGCGAAGTCGCCGGCGTCCACCAGGGCCACCCGCAGTCCGGACTGCGCGGCATGCCAGGCGGTGGAGATGCCCAGGATGCCGCCGCCGATCACCAGGAGGTCGTACGTCGCCTTGGAAAGCTGCTCCCGGGTCTCGGCACGGCTCGGGAGGGAGCCGGAGGCCGGATGCGTCCCGAGGGCGGGGACGCTCTGCAGGGTGGTCATGTCGATTGCTCCTCAGATCTCTTCGTCCTCGATCCAGCTCATGGTCCGTTCGACGGCCTTGAGCCAGCTCTTGTACTCGCGGTCACGGGTGGCCGCGTCCATGCGGGGTGTCCACTCGGCGGCACGACGCCAGTTGGCGCGCAGTGCGTCGGTGTCCGGCCAGAAGCCGACGGCCAGGCCGGCGGCATAGGCGGCGCCGAGGCAGGTGGTCTCGGCGACCATGGGGCGCACCACGGGCGCGTCCAGGAAGTCGGAGAGCGTCTGCATCAGCAGGTTGTTGGAGGTCATGCCGCCGTCGACCTTGAGCGCGGTCAGTTCGACGCCGGAGTCCTTGGTCATGGCGTCGCTGATCTCGCGGGTCTGCCAGGCGGTGGCCTCGAGCACGGCCCGGGCGATGTGCGCCTTGGTCACGTAACGGGTGAGACCCGCGATGACGCCGCGGGCGTCGGGACGCCAGTAGGGGGCGAACAGACCGGAGAACGCGGGCACGAAGTACGCGCCGCCGTTGTCCTCGACGGAGGAGGCCAGCGTCTCGATCTCGGCCGCGGACTTGATCAGGCCCATCTGGTCGCGCATCCACTGCACCAGCGAACCGGTGACGGCGATGGACCCCTCGAGGGCGTAGACCGGCTTCTCGTCGCCGATCCGGTATCCGACGGTCGTCAGCAGCCCGTTGTACGAGTTCACCGGGGTGTGGCCGGTGTTCATCAGCATGAAGGTGCCGGTGCCGTACGTGGACTTGGCCTCGCCCTGGGCGAAGCACGTCTGGCCGAACAGCGCGGCCTGCTGGTCGCCGAGGGCGGAGGCCACCGGGACGCCGTCCAGGACGCCGCCCTTGGCGTTGCCGTACACCTCGGCGGAGGACCGGATCTCCGGCAGCACGGCGGCGGGGATCTCCAGCGATGTGACGATCTTGTCGTCCCACTGCATCGTGTGCAGGTTCATCAGGAGGGTGCGCGAGGCGTTGGTCACGTCGGTGACGTGGACGCCGCCGTCCGTGCCCCCGGTCAGATTCCAGATGACCCAGGAGTCCATCGTCCCGAAGAGGATGTCGCCCCGCTCGGCGCGCTCGCGCAGCCCCTCGACGTTGTCGAGCAGCCAGCGCACCTTCGGGCCGGCGAAGTACGAGGCGAGCGGCAGCCCCGTCTCACGGCGGAAGCGGTCCTGGCCGACGTTGCGGCCGAGCTCCTTGCAGAGCGCGTCGGTGCGGGTGTCCTGCCAGACGAGGGCGTTGTGGACGGGCTCACCGGTGTTCTTGTCCCAGAGCAGGGTGGTCTCGCGCTGGTTGGTGATGCCGATCGCCTTGACGTCGGCGGAGGTGATGCCCGCCTTGACGATCGCCCCGGCCACGACTTCCTGGACGTTCTCCCAGATCTCTTCGGCGTCGTGTTCGACCCAGCCCGGCTTGGGGAAGATCTGCTCGTGCTCCTTCTGGTCGACCGAGACGATCCGGCCGTCCTTGTCGAAGACGATGCAGCGGCTGGACGTGGTGCCCTGGTCGATGGCCGCGATGAACGGGCCGGTGGTGTGTGCGTCGGTCACGGTTGGCTCCCGGAAGTCTGTGTGGTGCGGAGATGAGGGCTCAGGCGAAGGCGATGTTGTAGAGCCCGCCGGCGAGTGCGCCCCCGATGAGCGGTCCTACCACCGGTACCCAGGCGTAGCCCCAGTCCGACCCGCCTTTGTTGGGCAGCGGCAGCAGCGCGTGCACGATGCGCGGACCGAGGTCACGCACCGGGTTGATCGCGTAACCGGTCGGGCCGCCGAGCGACAGACCGATACCGACGACCACCAGGGCGGTGATCAGGGCGCCGAGCGCGCCGAGGCCGTTGCCTTCGTCGTTGAGGCCCTGGGTGAGGATCGCCAGGATCAGCACGAAGGTGGCGATGATCTCCGTGACCACGTTCTGCACCGCGTTCCGGATCTCCGGACCCGTGGTGAAGATGCCGAGCACGGGGCCCGCCTTCGGGGCCGACGCCTGGTCGACCATGCCCTCCTCGGCCGGCTGCGCCTTCACGATCTCGGGATCCGTGAGGTGCGCGTGGAACTGGCCGTAGTACACGGCCCAGACGAGCACGGCGCCGATGATCGCGCCGAGCAGCTCGGAGGCGAGATACAGGGGCACATCGCTCCACGCGGTGCCGCCCTGGATCGCGAGACCGATCGTGACCGCCGGGTTGAGGTGGGCGCCTGACACGCCCGAGGCTATGTAGGCACCGGTCAGCACGGCGAAGCCCCACCCGAAGGTGACGGCCAGCCAGCCGGCGTTCTGCGCCTTGGAGCGCTTGAGCGTGACGGCGGCACAGACACCGCCGCCGAGCAGTACGAGTACGGCGGTACCGATGGTCTCGCCGATGAAGATGTCGGAGCTGGACACCCGTGACTCCTTTGTCCTTCGTCCAGGGGAAGGCGAAACACCGGGTCCCTCCGGTGGATCGCGCCCCCAGGTGGGTACTCGTCGGGGACGGGCACTTCACCTGTAGGGCTTGACCGGCCCTCGGCACTGTCACACCCTAACGCGTTATGCCGTTAAGCGTTCGACAATGCCGACCGGTGAACGGCAATGTTTCTCCCCGATGGAGGGTGCGTCAAGGGGTGTGTGACGCGCGACTCGATCGTTACCGACGTCGCGAGGGGTGCTCAGAAGCGCCCGGCGCCCAGATCCCGGGAGACGGCACGGGCGCAGTCCCGTACGGCCGCGACAAGCTCGGGCCGCAGCTCGCCGCCGGTGCAGACGCGCTCCACCGCCCCGGTCACGGCCACGGCGCCGACCGGCATCCTGCGCCGGTCGTGGATGGGGGCGGCCGCGGCCGCCACGCCCTCCCAGGTCTCCTCGACGTCGGCCGCCCAGCCCTGTGCCCGGATCAGGTCGAGCAGCGACTCGAACTCCTCGTCGCCCGTGACGGTGCGCGGCGTGAAGGACCGCCGCTCCACCTCCGTGGCCTCGCTGTGCGCGACCGGGTCGTAGGCGGCCAGGACCTTGCCCAGGGCGGTGGAGTGCAGTGGCTGCATGGCGCCGACCTCGAGTACCTGGCGGCTGTCGTCGGGCCGGAAGACGTGGTGGACGATCAGGACCCCGTGCTGGTGCAGCACGCCCAGGTGGACGCTCTCGCCGCTGGAGCGGGCCAGGTCGTCGGTCCACACCAGCGCGCGGGCGCGCAGCTCGTGCACGTCGAGATAGCTGTTGCCCAGGCGCAGCAGCTCGGCGCCCAGCTGGTAGCGGCCCGACGCGGCGTCCTGCTCGACGAAGCCCTCGTGCTGGAGGGTGCGCAGGATGCCGTGCGCGGTGCCCTTGGCCAGACCCAGGGACGACGAGATGTCGGACAGGCCGAGCCGACGCTCGCCGCCCGCCAGCAGGCGCAGCATCGCGGCTGCCCGCTCGAGCGACTGGATGTTCTTCGCCATCGCGCCGTACTCCTCCACCTCGGTTCGACAATGCTGAACACTATCGGTCGATGCCGACCTCTGTCCGGTGGCGCGAAGATTATGCGTCACCCCGTGAGCGGGCCCGTCACGGGACAGCATGCAGTCCGTCCCGTGGGACGCGATGCCCGCCCCGGGCGCCTCCCCGCTACGCTGGCCGCGTGTCCCTTGCGCAGAGGGGCGCGAAGCCGACAGCCGTCGCATCCCAGGGAGAACATCCATGGCCTCGTTGCCGACCCCCGCAGCTGACAGCCGGACCCGAGCCGCAGCGCTCCGTGAGGCGCTCGCCACCCGGGTCGTGGTGGCCGACGGTGCCATGGGCACCATGCTCCAGGCCCAGGACCCCACCCTCGAGGACTTCGAGAACCTCGAAGGCTGCAACGAGATCCTGAACGTCACCCGCCCCGACATCGTCCGTTCGGTCCACGAGGAGTACTTCGCGGTCGGCGTGGACTGCGTCGAGACGAACACCTTCGGGGCCAACGCCTCCGCCCTGGGCGAGTACGACATCCCCGGCCGGATCCACGAGCTCTCCGAGTCCGGCGCGGCCATCGCCCGCGAGGTGGCCGACCGGTTCACCGAGTCCACCGGACAGCAGCGCTGGGTGCTCGGCTCCATCGGCCCGGGCACCAAGCTGCCGACCCTGGGCCACGCGCCCTACACGGTCCTGCGCGACGGCTTCCAGCAGAACGCCGAAGGGCTGATCGCCGGCGGAGCCGACGCGCTCATCATCGAGACCACGCAGGACCTCCTGCAGACCAAGGCCGCCGTGCTCGGTGCCCGGCGCGCCCTGGAGGCGATGGGCAGCGACCTCCTGGTGCTGTGCTCACTGGCCTTCGAGACCACCGGCACCATGCTGCTCGGCTCCGAGATCGGCGCCGCGCTGACCGCGCTCGAACCGCTCGGCGTCGACATGATCGGCCTGAACTGTTCGACGGGCCCCGCGGAGATGAGCGAGCACCTGCGCTACCTCACCCGCCACTCCCGCATCCCGCTGCTCTGCATGCCGAACGCCGGGCTGCCGGTGCTCACCAAGGACGGGGCACACTTCCCGCTCGACCCCGAAGGCCTGGCCGACGCCCAGGAGACCTTCGTCCAGGAGTACGGCCTCTCGCTCGTCGGCGGCTGCTGCGGTACGACCCCGGAGCACCTGCGCCGGCTCGTGGACCGCGTCCGCGGCTCCGAGCTCACCACCCGCGCCCCGCGCCCCGAGCCCGGCGCGGCCTCGCTCTACCAGACCGTCCCGTTCCGCCAGGACACCTCGTACCTGGCGATCGGCGAGCGTACGAACGCCAACGGATCCAAGAAGTTCCGTGAGGCCATGCTCGACGCGCGCTGGGACGACTGCGTCGAGATGGCCCGCGACCAGATCCGCGAAGGCGCCCACATGCTCGACCTCTGCGTCGACTACGTGGGCCGCGACGGGGTCGCCGACATGGAGGAGCTGGCCGGCCGGTTCGCCACCGCCTCCACCCTGCCGATCGTGCTCGACTCCACCGAGGTGCCCGTCCTGCGCGCCGGACTGGAGAAGCTGGGCGGCCGGGCCGTGCTGAACTCCGTCAACTACGAGGACGGCGACGGCCCCGAGTCCCGCTTCGCCAAGGTCAGCGGGCTGGCCGCCGAGCACGGCGCCGCGCTGATCGCGCTGACCATCGACGAGGAGGGCCAGGCCCGCACCGTCGAGCACAAGGTCGCCATCGCCGAGCGGCTCATCGAGGACCTCACCACCAACTGGGGCATCCACGAGTCGGACATCCTCATCGACTGCCTGACCTTCACCATCTGCACGGGCCAGGAGGAGTCCCGCAAGGACGGGATCGCCACGATCGGCGCCATCCGCGAGCTGAAGCGCCGCCACCCCGACGTGCAGACCACGCTGGGCCTGTCCAACATCTCCTTCGGTCTGAACCCGGCCGCACGCGTCGTCCTGAACTCCGTCTTCCTGGACGAGTGCGTGAAGGCGGGCCTGGACTCCGCGATCGTGCACGCCTCCAAGATCCTGCCGATCGCCCGGCTGGAGGAGGAGCAGGTCAAGGTCGCCCTCGACCTGATCCACGACCGCCGGGAGGAGGGCTACGACCCGCTGCAGCGGCTCATGGAGCTCTTCGAGGGCGTCAACATGAAGTCGATGAAGCAGGGCAAGGCCGAGGAGCTGCTCGCCCTGCCCCTGGACGAGCGGCTCCAGCGCCGCATCATCGACGGCGAGAAGAACGGCCTGGAGGCCGACCTCGACGAGGCGCTGCAGACCCGGCCCGCGCTCGCGATCGTCAACGACACCCTGCTGGCCGGCATGAAGGTGGTGGGTGAGCTCTTCGGCTCCGGCCAGATGCAGCTGCCCTTCGTGCTCCAGTCCGCCGAGGTCATGAAGAGCGCGGTCGCCTACCTCGAACCGCACATGGAGAAGACCGACGACGACGGCAAGGGCACCATCGTGCTGGCCACCGTCCGGGGCGACGTCCACGACATCGGCAAGAACCTCGTCGACATCATCCTGTCCAACAACGGCTTCAACGTGGTCAACCTGGGCATCAAGCAGCCCGTCTCCGCGATCCTGGACGCCGCCGAGGAGCACCGCGCCGACGTCATCGGCATGTCGGGCCTCCTGGTGAAGTCCACCGTGATCATGAAGGAGAACCTGCAGGAGCTGAACCAGCGCAAGATGGCCGCCGACTACCCGGTGATCCTCGGTGGCGCCGCCCTGACCAGGGCCTACGTCGAACAGGACCTGCACGAGATCTACGAGGGCGAGGTCCGCTACGCCCGCGACGCCTTCGAGGGACTGCGCCTCATGGACGCCCTCATCGCGGTCAAGCGCGGTGTCCCCGGCGCCAGCCTCCCCGAGCTGAAGCAGCGCAGGGTGCCCAAGCGGGACACCCCCGTGGCCGAGGTCGTGGAGCCCGAGGAGGGCGTACGGTCCGACGTCTCCGTCACCAACCCGGTTCCCGAGCCGCCGTTCTGGGGCACCAGGGTCGTCAAGGGCATCCAGCTCAAGGAGTACGCCTCCTGGCTGGACGAGGGCGCGCTCTTCAAGGGCCAGTGGGGTCTCAAGCAGGCCCGCGCCGGTGACGGGCCGACGTACGAGGAGCTCGTGGAGCGCGAGGGCCGGCCGCACCTGCGCGGCTGGCTCGACAAGCTGCACACCGAGAACCTGCTGGAAGCCGCCGTCGTCTACGGCTACTTCCCCTGCGTCTCCAAGGGCGACGACCTGATCCTGCTGCACGAGGACGGCTCGGAGCGCACCCGCTTCACCTTCCCGCGCCAGCGCCGCGGCCGCCGTCTCTGCCTGGCGGACTTCTTCCGCCCCGAGGAGTCGGGGGAGACGGACGTGATCGGCCTCCAGGTCGTCACGGTCGGTTCGAAGATCGGCGGGGCCACCGCCGAGCTCTTCGAGTCGAACTCCTACCGCGACTACCTGGAGCTCCACGGGCTGTCCGTGCAGCTGGCCGAGGCCCTCGCCGAGTACTGGCACGCGCGGGTCCGCAGCGAGCTGGGCTTCGCCGGTGAGGACCCCTCCGACGTCGAGGACATGTTCGCGCTGAAGTACCGCGGCGCGCGCTTCTCCCTGGGCTACGGGGCCTGCCCCGACCTGGAGGACCGGGCGAAGATCGCCGAGCTCCTGGAGCCCGAGCGGATCGGTGTGAAGCTCTCCGAGGAGTTCCAGCTCCACCCCGAGCAGTCCACGGACGCGATCGTCATCCACCACCCGGAGGCGAAGTACTTCAACGCGCGGTAAGGCACTGTTCGACGCGCTGTAAGGCGCTGCTCCGCGCGCCGGGCGTGCGCGAGTCGTAGACTGGTCGGTCCAGTGCAGGCCGGTCGCCGTTCCCACCGGGAAGGCGGCCGGCCTTCTCGTCCCTCATGGAGGTGTGCCGGATGACCAGTACGGTCCCCGCGTCCCTGACCCGTACGGCCGAAGGGTCGGCGCTGCAAGCCGTCCTTCTCGACATGGACGGCACACTGGTCGACACCGAAGGTTTCTGGTGGGACGTGGAGGTCGAGGTCTTCGCCGACCTCGGTCACCGGCTGGAGCCGGCCTGGCGGGAGGTCGTGGTCGGCGGGCCCATGACCCGCAGCGCCGGCTACCTCATCGAGGTCACCGGGGCCGGTATCGCCATCGAGGAACTCACCGTGCTGCTCAACGACCGCTTCGAGAAGCGCATCGGACGCGGTGTGCCGCTGATGCCGGGTGCCGGGCGGCTGCTCGCCGAGCTCGCCGCGCACGAGGTGCCCACCGCCCTGGTCTCCGCCTCGCACCGGCGCATCATCGACCGGGTCCTGGATTCGGTGGGCCGGCACCACTTCGCGCTCACGGTAGCGGGGGACGAGGTGTCCCGTACGAAGCCCCACCCCGATCCCTATCTCGCGGCGGCGGCGGGTTTCGGGGCAGATCCCTGGCGCTGCGCGGTCATCGAGGACACCGCCACCGGGGTCGCCGCGGCCGAGGCGGCGGGCTGCCGGGTCGTCGCCGTGCCGTCCGTGGCGCCGATCGCCCCAGCCCCCGGCCGGGTGGTCGTGCCCTCCCTGGAGCAGGTGGATCTCGCCTTCCTGCGGGAGCTGGTCGCCGACGAGTGAGAGCCGGTGCACCGAGGGTGATTCGTGGACAGGCAACAAGAATCCGGCCCTGAAATCTGTTCGTTCCCCGCTTTCGCGCACCGCGTGAATCAGGTTCATGTCAATACGGTCGGCAGGGTGGGAGCGTGACGTTCGTCACTCGGCGTAATGTTCGTGGGGCCCGCGGATCGGCCAGGCTGTCCGATTCGGGGCCCCTATACGTCCGTATTGATGAGGGCGTGTACGAAACATTCCCGAGCGTGACATGGACAACCCGTCATCGGTGATCACCGAGTGAATACGCACCCGATTCGCACCGGTCAAGTCCCCCTGCGGCGCCTACTAATCTCGGTTTTCTCACATGCCGGAATGAGGGAGAACGTCCAGATGAACCGCAAGACGCTGGTGCTGCCGGCCGTAGTGGGCCTGCTCGCACCCGTGCTCGCCGCCTGCGGCGGGTCGGACGACGGGGGCGATGCCATCGTTGTCGGGACAACGGACCAGTTCATCGCCTCGAAGGACAACCCGGCCCCCCTCGACCCCGCCATCGGCTACGAGGCGGGCGTCTGGAACGTGCTGCGCCAGACCGTGCAGACGCTGACCCACATACCCCGGGGCGGCGGCGAGCCGGTGCCCGAGGCGGCGAAGAGCTGCACCTTCACGGACACGGCCAACGAGAGCTACCGCTGCACGCTGCGCGACGGACTGACCTTCGCGGACGGCACCCCCGTCACCCCGGAGGACGTGAAGTACTCCCTCCAGCGCGTGATCGACATCAAGTACGAGAGCGGCCCGGTCGGCCTGCTCGACAACATCGACGCGATCGAGACCAAGGGTGAGAAGGAGATCGTCTTCCACCTGAAGACATCGGACGCCACCTTCCCCTACAAGCTCGCCACGCCGACCACCGGCATCGTGCAGAAGGACAAGTACCCGGCGAAGTCCGCCCGTGAGGGCTTCCAGGTCGACGGCTCCGGCCCGTACACGATGAAGCCCGAGGTCGAAGGCGACAAGGTCGTCAAGGTGGTCTTCACCAGGAACCCGAAGTACAAGGGTGACCTGAAGATCAGGAACGAGAAGGTCGAGCTGGACCTCTTCCCCGACGCGGCGGCGATGGGCAAGGCGCTCGACGACAAGAAGATCGACATGATGACGCGCACCATGTCGCCCGAGCAGGCCCAGAAGATGCTGGAGGAGCCGAAGGAGGGCGTGAAGCTCACCGAAATGCCCGGCCTCGCCATCCGCTACCTCGCGTTCGACACCGAGGACCCCGCAGTGGCGAACAAGGCCGTACGCCAGGCGATGGCCCAGGTCATCGACCGCGGGGCCATCGCGAGCAAGGTGTACGGCAGCACCGCCGAGCCGCTCTACTCGCTGATCCCTTCCGGCATCACCAGCCACACCAATTCGTTCTACACCAAATACGGTGAGCCCGATGTGAAGGCGGCCGCCGAACTCCTGGACAAGGCCGGCATCAGCACACCGGTGAAGTTCACGCTGAACTACACGACGGACTACTACGGGCCCGCCACCAAGGCGGAGTTCGAGACGCTGGCGAAGCAGCTCAACGACACGCAGCTCTTCGAGGTCGACGTCAAGGGCACGCCCTGGGACAAGTACCGCCCCGCCCAGAAGAAGGGCGAGTACGCGGTCTACGGCATGGGCTGGTTCCCCGACTTCCCGGACCCGGACACCTACATCGCGCCGTTCCTCGACGAGAACAACTTCCTCAACTCGCCGTACAAGTCCACCGAGGCGCGGAAGGAACTGATCCCTCAGTCCCGCCACGAGGCCGACCGCAGCGCCGCGAGCCCGGCCTTCGAGAAGCTCCAGGACATCGTTGCCAACGACGTCCCGGTGCTCCCGGTCTGGCAGGGCAAGCAGTACGTCGCCTCGCTCGACGAGCTGACCGGTGTGGAGTGGGCCGTCAACTCCTCCGCCGACCTCCAGCTCTGGGAGCTGGGCCGCGGCGAGTCCTGACGCGGCATCCGCTCACACGGACGGGCGCGGCCCGGAGTCATCGACTCCGGGCCGCGCCCGTCCGCGTCGGCGTCCCGTCACTGGGCGCCGGGACGCACCAGACCGCTCTCGTAGGCGTACACGGCGGCCTGCACACGGTCGCGCAGGCCCAGCTTCGTCAGCACATGACCCACATGCGTCTTGACCGTCGTCTCACTCACGAACAGGTCCGCCGCGATCTCCGCGTTGGACAGCCCGCGCGCCACCAGCTTCAGCACCTCGACCTCGCGATCGGTCAGGGTGTGCAGGGCGTCCGGGACGGGGTCGTCGCCCGACGGCAGATGGTCGGCGTACTTGTCGAGCAGCCGGCGCGTGATGCTGGGCGCCAGCATCGCCTCGCCCGCGGCCACCACCCTGATGGCCTGCACCAGTTCGTTGGCCGGGGCGTCCTTCAGCAGGAAGCCGCTGGCGCCCGCGCGCAGCGCCTCCACCACGTACTCGTCGAGATCGAACGTGGTCAGCACCAGGACCTTCGCCGGGCCGTCCCGCCCGGGGCCCGTGATCTGACGGGTCGCCTCGACCCCGTCCATCCGCGGCATCCGGATGTCCATGAGCACGACATCGGGCTGCAGCGCCCGCACCTGGTCGATGGCCTGCAGGCCGTCCCCGGCCTCACCGACCACCGCCAGATCGCCCTCCGCCTCCAGGATCATCCGGAAACCGGTGCGCAGCAGTGGTTGATCATCGACGAGCAGGACGCGGATAGCCACGTAATCTCCTTAAGGGCCTTCGAGGGCCACGGGGCGGCCGGTCCCGGACCGGACCGGCTCCATTCTGCCCTGCACAGCCTCCACCGCCTCGGGCGGGCGCACGGACAGCGGATAGACCGGGGGAGTCCCACCGAATTCCGGGCAGACCGCCCGGTGGTCGCACCAGCCGCACAGCTTCGTCGGCCTCGGCCGCCACTCACCCGTCTCGGTGGCCAGCCGGATCGCCTCCCACAGCGCCAGCAGCTTGCGCTCCACCCGCTCGAGGTCCGCCGGAACCGGGTCGTACGTCAGCACGTCACCGCTGCCGAGATAGACGAGCTGGAGCCGGCGCGGGACCACCTTCTTCAGACGCCACACCACCAGGGCGTAGAACTTCATCTGGAACAGCGCCCCCTCCGCGTACTCCGGCCGCGGAGCCTTGCCCGTCTTGTAGTCCACGATGCGGACGTCACCCGTCGGGGTCACGTCCACGCGGTCGATCACGCCGCGCAGCTTCAGCCCGGAATCCAGCTCCGTCTCGACGAACAGCTCGCGCTCGGCCGGCTCCAGCCGGGTCGGGTCCTCCAGTGAGAACCACCGCTCCACGAGCCGCTCCGCCTCGCCCAGCCACCCCGCGAGCCGCTCTCCCCCGGGATCTTCCTCGAAGAGTTCCGTCAGCTCCGGCTTCGACTCGAGCAGCCGGTCCCACTGGCCCGGGACCAGCGCCTTCGCCCTCGGCGCCGTGCGGTCCGCCGCCGGGGCGTCGAACAGGCGCTCAAGCACCGCATGCACCAGCGTGCCCCGGGTAGCAGCCTCACTGGGCTTCTCCGGGAGCTTGTCGATGACCCGGAAGCGGTACAGCAGGGGACACTGCATGAAATCGTTCGCGCGCGACGGCGACAGGGACGAGGGTGGCTGAGGCGGGCGCGGTACGGACGTCATGTCGCAGACCCTACGGCCCGCCACTGACACCCAGCGGCATACCATCGACGACAGAGCTCGCACACAGCATGATCGTGGCAGAAGCCACCGACCGAAGGGACCCCGTGGACGAGAGCGGCGACAGCGGGCGCCCGCAGCCCGGCGCAGGGGACAAGGACCCCGGCACCGGACCGGACAAGGGCAAACCGCGACGCCCGGCAGACCCGGGAGGCGGCCTCCTCATGGGGCGCCCCTTCGGCGTGCCCGTGTACGTCGCACCCAGCTGGTTCGTCGTCGCGGCTCTGATCACCTGGGTCTTCGGAGGACAGCTCGACCGCGTCCTGCCGGAACTCGGCGGTGCCCGCTACCTCGTCGCACTCTTCTTCGCGATCGCCTTCTACGCGTCCGTGCTCGTCCACGAGCTCGCCCACACCGTCGCCGCCCTGCGCTACAAGCTGCCGGTGCGCCGCATCCAGCTCCAGTTCTTCGGCGGCGTCTCCGAGATCGAGAAGGAGACCGAGACCCCCGGCCGCGAGTTCGTCCTCGCCTTCGTGGGCCCCCTGCTCTCCCTCGTCCTCGGCGGTGTCTTCTACATCCCGCTCCAGTTCGTCGAAGCGGGCACCGTCCCCGGCGTGCTCCTCGCCGGGCTGATGGTCTCCAACCTCATCGTCGCCGCCTTCAACCTGCTGCCCGGCCTGCCCCTGGACGGCGGACGCATGCTCCGCGCCGTCGTCTGGAAGATCACGGGCAAGCCGATGAGCGGCACCATCGCCGCCGCGTGGGTCGGCCGGGGCCTGGCCATCACCGTCTTCGTCGGCCTCCCCCTGCTCACCCACACCGGCGCCCTCGGCAACGCCACCGGTGAGATCAGCGGGTTCGAGACCGTCACCGACGCCCTCCTCGCGGCGATCCTCGCGGCGATCATCTGGACCGGCGCCGGGAACAGCCTGCGGACGGCCCGGCTCCGTGAACACCTCCCCGAACTCCGTGCCCGTACCCTCACCCGGCGTGCCGTGCCCGTGGAGTCCGCCACCCCGCTCTCCGAGGCACTCCGCCGCGCCAACGAGGCGGGCGCCCGCGCCCTGGTCGTCGTCGACGGGCAGGGCAGCCCCAAGGGCGTCGTCCGGGAGGCGGCCATCGCCGGCGTCCCCGAACACCGCCGGCCCTGGGTGGCCGTGAGCGGCCTCGCCCAGGACCTCACCGACGGTATGAAGGTCCCGGCCGAACTCGCGGGCGAGGCCCTGCTGGACCGGCTGAAGGCCACCCCCGCCACCGAGTACCTGGTGGTCGAGGAGACCGGCGAGATCTACGGCGTCCTCTCCACCGCCGACGTCGAGCGCGCCTTCATCAAGGCGATGGCCCGTCCCTCGGCCTGACACCCCGGAAAGCGGCCCCCGAAATACCGGTAGGCTGGTCACATGTCCGAACCGACCGGTGCCGCCCGCCGTCGCGGCCCATTCAAAGTCGGGGACCAGGTCCAGCTCACCGACCCCAAGGGACGCCACTACACCTTCACGCTCGAGGCCGGAAAGAACTTCCACACCCACAAGGGTTCTTTCCCGCACGACGAGCTGATCGGTGCTCCCGAGGGCAGTGTTGTCCGAACCACGGGAAACGTCGCCTATCTCGCGCTGCGCCCCCTGCTCCCCGACTACGTCCTGTCCATGCCCCGCGGTGCCGCCGTGGTCTACCCGAAGGACGCGGGCCAGATCCTCGCCTTCGGTGACATCTTCCCCGGCGCGCGCGTCGTCGAAGCCGGCGTCGGCTCCGGTGCGCTGAGCACCTTCCTGCTGCGCGCCATCGGCGAGCAGGGCATGCTGCACTCCTACGAGCGCCGCGAGGACTTCGCCGAGATCGCCCAGCAGAACGTCGAGCGCTACTTCGGCTCGCCGCACCCCGCCTGGCAGCTCACCGTCGGCGACCTCCAGGACAACCTCTCGGACACCGACGTCGACCGTGTCGTCCTCGACATGCTCGCCCCCTGGGAGTGCCTCGAGGCCGTCTCCAAGGCCCTGGTACCCGGCGGCATCCTCTGCGCGTACGTCGCGACCACGACCCAGCTCTCGCGGACCGTCGAGTCCATCCGTGAGATCGGCTGCTTCGCGGAACCGCAGCCCTGGGAGTCGATGATCCGCAACTGGCACGTCGAAGGACTGGCAGTCCGCCCGGACCACCGGATGATCGGCCACACCGGCTTCCTCGTCACCGCCCGCCGTCTCGCGGACGGCGTCGAGCCGCCGGTGCGCCGCCGCCGCCCGTCCAAGGGCGCCTACGGCGAGGACTACAAGGGCCCCGGCAGCCGCAGCGGCTCCGCCGACACCAGCGACTGACCTCGTTCCACGCGCGGGCGCCGCCGCCGAGTTCCCGGACCGACCCGGGAGCCCGGCGGCGGCGCCTTTTCCGTCGGCCGCGCCGACCCCGCCGTTCCCCCCGGGTGTGAGGTGTGGCACGATGCTGGCCACCCCCGCCCGCCGACATCCGTTCGGCACCGCCTATCCAGGCACCAGGAACCACAGGAGACATACCGCGTGCAGACCTCCGCGCTCCCGGACCTCGCGCACACCTACGCCAAGCCGGTGCACTGGCTCGCCACGGCCACCGCGATGGCCGCCGTCGTCGCCGCCGCGGGCCTGCTCCAGCCGGAGGCGGCCACCGCGACGGCGTCCGCGTCCGAGCACCGCGTCACCACGCGGCACGGGAGCGCGCCCGCCACGAAGGCGCCCGACCCGGCCCAGGTCACCTTCCCGCTCGAGTGCGGCTCCGCCGGACACACCGTGGCCGAAAGCGCCCCCGGAGACCTCGACGGGGACGGCGGCCCCGAGACCGTGGCCGTCGTACGCTGCGCCGCGGGGTCGGGCACCCCGCCCAGCGGCATCTACGTCGTGACACAGCCGAGCGGGGCCGCACCCCGGGTCGTGGCGACCCTGGTGGACCCCGCTCAGAAACTCAACGTCACCGACTTCACCGTCCGTGACGGCCGGGTGTCGGCGACCCTGCTCGGCTACTCCTCGGCCGACGTGCCCCGCTGCTGCCCCGACGAACTGGAGAGCGCCTCCTGGCAGTGGAAGGGCAACGCGTTCATCAAGTCCGCCGGCCCCACGGGCCCCACCGCGCGAGGCGTCTGAACCTCTACTCCGCGTCGGGCCCGAAGACCTCTACGTTGTCCGAAACGCGACGTACGTGAATACAGTCACCCGGGCATTCCTTGGCCGAGTCCACGACGTCCTGGAGGAGGGGCAGCGGCACCGGAGTGGTCGCGCCCTTGTCCTGGAGGAGCTCGTCCTCGCCGCTCTTGACGTACGCGAGACCGTCGATGTCCAGCTCGAACACCTCAGGTGCGTACTGCACGCAGATGCCGTCGCCCGTACAGAGATCCTGATCGATCCAGACCTCGAGGTCCTGCGTGTCGCTGTCGCCCGGAGCGTCCTGCTGCACGGTCATGTGTCCTGCCGTTCCCTGCGTATCTGCACCAATTGAAGCCAGCCCTGACGGGTGTTGAACGCTTCGACGATACAACCGGCTGCTTTCCGGTGCCGAAGGGTGGGTATTCCCTTGGCGTGAGGGAGAGCGCAAGGGTGAAGATCGGACAGACTCCCGGGTCTTTGTGATCTAGGGGTTTCAATCATCACCCACCCAGGTAGGGTCAGGAAGCGTCCAGCTCCCCTTGGAGGAGGTGAGGACCGTGGCAGCCCACGACGACGACATCAACCGCGGCAACCGGCCCGGGCGAGGGTCAGAGGACCCAGCCGGCCAGGTCGCCTATCTCGAGCAGGAAATCGCCGTCCTGCGACGTAAGCTCGCCGACTCTCCGCGTCATACGAGGATTCTCGAAGAGCGGATCGTCGAGTTGCAGACCAACCTGGCAGGCGTGTCCGCGCAGAACGAGCGGCTCGCCAACACACTCCGGGAGGCCCGCGACCAGATCGTGGCCCTCAAGGAGGAGGTCGACCGGCTCGCGCAGCCGCCGGCCGGCTTCGGTGTCTTCCTGCAGGCCAACGAGGACGACACCTGCGACATCTTCACCGGGGGCCGCAAGCTCCGGGTGAACGTCAGTCCCAGCGTCGAGCTCGAGGGCCTCCGGCGAGGCCAGGAAGTCATGCTCAACGAGGCGCTCAACGTGGTCGAGGCCATGGAATTCGAGCGGGCCGGGGACATCGTCACCCTCAAGGAGATCCTCGAGGACGGCGAGCGCGCCCTGGTCATCGGGCACACCGACGAGGAACGGGTGGTGAGGCTCGCCGAGCCTCTGCTGGACATCACCATCCGCCCCGGCGACGCCCTCCTGCTCGAACCCAGGTCCGGCTACGTCTACGAGGTGGTACCCAAGAGCGAGGTCGAGGAGCTCGTTCTCGAAGAGGTCCCGGACATCGACTACAACAAGATCGGCGGTCTGGGAGACCAGATCGAACTGATCCGTGACGCGGTCGAGCTCCCGTACCTCCACCCGGACCTCTTCAAGGAGCACGAGCTCCGCCCGCCGAAGGGGATCCTGCTCTACGGCCCTCCTGGCTGCGGCAAGACACTCATCGCCAAGGCCGTCGCCAACTCGCTGGCCAAGAAGGTCGCGGAGGTCACGGGACAGCCCGCGGGGAAGAGCTACTTCCTCAATATCAAGGGCCCCGAGCTCCTCAACAAGTACGTCGGTGAGACCGAGCGGCACATCCGCCTCGTCTTCCAGCGTGCCCGGGAGAAGGCGAGCGAGGGCACCCCCGTCATCGTCTTCTTCGACGAGATGGAATCCCTCTTCCGCACCCGTGGTTCCGGTGTCAGCTCGGACGTGGAGAACACCATCGTCCCCCAGCTGCTCGCCGAGATCGACGGTGTGGAGGGCCTGGAGAACGTCATCGTCATCGGTGCCTCCAACCGTGAGGACATGATCGACCCCGCGATCCTGCGGCCCGGCCGGCTCGACGTGAAGATCAAGATCGAGCGTCCGGACGCGGAGGCGGCGAAGGACATCTTCGCGAAGTACCTCACCCCCTCGCTGCCGCTGCACTCGGACGACCTGGCCGAGCACACCGGCTCGCGGGAGGCTGCCGCCCACGCGATGATCCAGTCCGTCGTGGAGCGGATGTACACGGAATCCGAGGAGAACCGCTTCCTCGAGGTCACCTACGCGAACGGCGACAAGGAAGTCCTGTACTTCAAGGACTTCAACTCCGGAGCGATGATTCAGAACATCGTGGACCGGGCAAAGAAAATGGCCATCAAGGCATTCCTCGAGCAGGGCCAGAAGGGCCTGCGCGTCTCCCATCTCCTCCAGGCATGCGTGGACGAGTTCAAGGAGAACGAGGACCTGCCCAACACGACCAACCCGGACGACTGGGCCAGGATTTCCGGAAAGAAGGGCGAGCGGATCGTGTTCATCCGCACACTCGTCACCGGAAAGCAGGGCGCAGACACCGGTCGCTCCATCGACACGGTGGCAAATACCGGACAGTACCTGTAAAACGCAGACCGGCTGCGGATGCCCGGCAGGGCATCCGCAGCCGGTCGTTTTCCCGGCAGCTCCGGCCACACCCGAACAAAGACGCAATTGATCTCCCCACCGGCGCAGAGGCGCTCTAGGCTCTGCCGTACCGCCGAGTCGCGCAGTGCGGGGACGGGCACCGCGGACCAGCAGCGGTACTTGAGCGCCGCTCCCGGACGGGAGCGACGCCGGGCAAGGAGGGCCGCATGACCGTACGGCGAGTGATGGGCATCGAGACGGAGTACGGGATCTCCGTCCCCGGTCAACCCAACGCCAATGCCATGCTCACCTCGTCCCAGATCGTCAACGCCTACGCGGCGGCGATGCACCGGGCGCGCCGCGCCCGCTGGGACTTCGAGGAGGAGAACCCGCTGCGTGACGCGCGAGGCTTCGACCTCGCCCGTGAGACCGCGGACTCCAGCCAGCTCACCGACGAGGACATCGGCCTGGCCAATGTCATCCTCACCAACGGTGCGCGGCTGTACGTCGACCACGCGCACCCCGAGTACAGCTCACCCGAGATCACCAATCCGCTGGACGCGGTGCTCTGGGACAAGGCCGGCGAGCGGGTGATGGCGGAGGCGGCCGAACGGGCGGCCGCGATCCCGGGCGCCCAGCCGATCCATCTGTACAAGAACAACACCGACAACAAGGGCGCGTCCTACGGCACGCACGAGAACTTCCTGATGAAGAGGGAGACCCCCTTCTCGGACATCGTGCGCCATCTGACCCCGTTCTTCGTCTCCCGCCAGGTCGTCACCGGTGCGGGCCGGGTCGGCATCGGCCAGGACGGCCATGAGCACGGATTCCAGATCAGCCAGCGCGCCGACTACTTCGAGGTCGAGGTCGGCCTGGAGACGACGCTCAAACGCCCCATCATCAACACCCGCGACGAACCGCACTCCGACGCCGAGAAGTACCGCAGGCTCCACGTGATCATCGGCGACGCGAACCTCTCCGAGATCTCGACCTATCTGAAGCTCGGCACCACCTCGCTGGTGCTGGCCATGATCGAGGACGGCTTCATCAATGTCGACCTGGCGGTGGACCAGCCGGTCCGCACGCTGCACCAGGTCTCGCACGACCCGACACTGAAGCAGCTGGTCACGCTCCGTAGTGGCCGGACGCTCACCGCGGTGCAGCTCCAGATGGAGTACTTCGAGCTGGGCCGCAAGTACGTCGAGGAACGGTACGGCGCGGACGCGGACGAGCAGACCAAGGATGTCCTGGCCCGCTGGGAGGACACCCTGAACCGCCTGGAGAACGACCCGATGAGCCTCTCGGGCGAGCTGGACTGGATCGCCAAACGCGAGCTCATGGAGGGCTACCGGCGTCGTGACAGCCTGGACTGGGACGCCCCGCGCCTGCACCTGGTGGACCTCCAGTACGCCGACGTACGGGCCGACAAAGGCCTGTACAACCGCCTGGCGGCCCGGGGGAAGATCAAGCGGCTCCTCGACGAGAACGACGTCGAGAGGGCGCGTACGAAGCCGCCCGAGGACACCAGGGCCTATTTCCGGGGCCGCTGTCTGGAGCAGTACGCGGACGACGTCGCCGCGGCCTCCTGGGACTCGGTCATCTTCGACCTGCCCGACCGTGACTCGCTGCAACGGGTGCCCACCATGGAACCGCTGCGGGGTACACGCGCCCACGTCGAGGAGCTCCTGGACCGCTGCCGCACGGCGGACGAGCTGGTCCGGACGCTTACGGGGGGCTGAAAGGCGTCCCGGCTGGGAATCAATCAGATGACCTCCGGACGTTGAGGAAAGTACCGGGCCAATGTCGGACCCCGTAGGTAGGGTCTGATCAAGTGCTTCGAACCGAGCGGGGTGAGCTACATGGCGACCAAGGACACCGGCGGCGGACAGCAGAAGGCGACACGTTCCACCGAGGAGACCGAGGAGCAGGCGCAGGACGCGCAGGCGTCCGAGGACCTTGCGGAGCGGCAGGAGAAGCTCAGCGAGGACGTGGACGACGTCCTCGACGAGATCGACGACGTACTCGAGTCCAATGCCGAGGACTTCGTTCGATCGTTCGTCCAAAAGGGCGGTCAGTAACAGCCGGATATCCGGCCGGACCGCTCGACGGCGGGCTCGCGCCGCCGGCAGGCGATTTCCGTGGGATGCCCTCGCCCGCACCGGGCGTCACCGGGGCGTCCCACGGAAGTGCTTCCGCACCCGGGATCATGTTGATCACCGTCACAGGACGGGTAGGGTCCGTGGCGTACTGCTTCAACTGCAATTCGGCCATCGGCAAGTTGGGGATGATCCTGACTCCTTGCGCAGGGCCATCGCATACCTGGAGGGAAACGCGTGGAAGCCAACACTCGTAGCACCGGGCGTCTACCAGCTGCCTTCCTGACGCCGGGTTCGTCCTCGTTCATGGACTTCCTGTCCGACCACTCACCCGAGATCCTTCCCGGCAACCGCAGCCTGCCGCCGCTGCAAGGCGCGATCGAGGCGCCGCACGGCACGACCATCGTCGCGGCCTCGTTCCCCGGCGGAGTGGTCCTGGCCGGTGACCGGCGGGCGACCATGGGGAACATGATCGCGCAGCGCGACATCGAGAAGGTGTTCCCGGCCGACGAGTACTCGGCGGTGGGGATCGCCGGCACCGCGGGTCTCGCCGTGGAGATGGTGAAGCTGTTCCAGCTGGAGCTGGAGCACTTCGAGAAGGTCGAGGGCGCCACGCTCTCCCTGGAGGGCAAGGCCAACCGGCTCTCCACGATGATCCGCAGCAATCTCGCGATGGCCATGCAGGGCCTGGCGGTCGTTCCGTTGTTCGCCGGGTACGACGTCGACCGCGAGAAGGGCCGGATCTTCTCGTACGACGTCACCGGCGGCCGTTCCGAGGAGCGCGGGTACGCGGCCACCGGCTCCGGCTCCGTCTTCGCCCGCGGGTCGATGAAGAAGCTGTTCCGCGACGACCTGACGGAGGAGCAGACACTCACCCTGGTCGTGCAGGCGCTGTACGACGCGGCCGACGACGACTCGGCGACCGGTGGCCCGGACGTGGCCCGCCGGATCTATCCGATCGTCACCGTCATCACCGACGAGGGCTTCCGCAGGCTGGACGACACGGAATCCTCGGAGATCGCGCGCGCGATCCTGGAGCGCCGTCTCGAACAGCCCGACGGCCCGCGCGCCGCGCTGCTCTGACCGGCCCGATGCTTCTCCGATGCACTCGTCACTGACAGAAAGGGACGGATAGCCGGTGTCGACGCCGTTCTATGTCTCACCTCAGCAGGCCATGGCCGACCGGGCGGAATACGCCCGGAAGGGCATCGCCCGTGGTCGCAGCCTGGTTGTGCTCCAGTACGCCGACGGCATTGTGTTCGTCGGCGAGAACCCGTCCCGCGCGCTGCACAAGTTCAGCGAGATCTACGACCGGATCGGCTTCGCAGCCGCCGGCAAGTACAACGAGTACGAGAACCTCCGCATCGGCGGGGTGCGCTACGCCGATTTGCGGGGATACACCTACGACCGCGACGACGTGACGGCCCGGGGGCTGGCCAACGTCTACGCGCAGACGCTCGGCACCATCTTCTCCAGCGCCGCCGAGAAGCCGTACGAGGTGGAGCTGGTGGTCGCCGAGGTCGGCGCCGGGCCCGAGGGCGACCAGATCTACCGGCTGCCGCACGACGGCTCGATCGTGGACGAGCACGGCTCCGTCGCGGTCGGCGGGAACGCCGAGCAGATCAGCAGCTTCCTGGACCAGCGTCACCGCGACGGGATGTCGCTCGCCGAGGCGCTGAAGCTGGCCGTGCAGGCGCTGTCCCGCGAGGCCAACGGCAACGAGCGGGAGATTCCCGCCGAGCGGCTCGAGGTCGCGGTCCTGGACCGCACGAGGCCGCAGCAGCGCAAGTTCAAGCGGATCGTCGGCCGGCAGCTGACCAGGCTGCTGGACGCGGACGGCGCGGGGGCGACCCCGACGGACGCCCCGTCCGACACGGAGGAGCCCGAGGGCGGCTCCACCCCGTCCGCCGGGACGGACGTTCCCGAGAAGGGCACCGACGCTCCCGAGAAGGGTGCCGACGGCTCCGTGAAGGGCACGGGCGAGGCCCCGAAGGAGTAACCGGTCACGGCAGATCTCCCGACGGAGCCCCCGGCCGCCGTACGCGGCGGCCGGGGGCTCCGTCACGCGGTGGCAGGAGGCGCGGTGGAGCCCCGTACCACCAGATGGACGGGGAGGTCGTGGTGGACCGCGGGGCGGCCCTCCAGGACGGCCAGCAGAGCCGTCATGCCGCGCTCACCCACCTGCTCGGCCGGGAGGCGCACGGTGGTGAGCTCCGGCTCCACCGCAGTGGCGAGCGCCAGGTCGTCGAAACCGGTCACCGAGATGTCGTCGGGGACCCGCAGACCTCGCCGGCGCACCGCCTTGCAGGCGCCGGCGGCCAGGATGTCGTCGTCACAGACGATCGCCGTCGGCAGCGGGCCGGGGGCGGCCAGGACCGTCTCGGTGGCCTCGCGCCCGGACCGTACGTCCAGTGGGGCGGTGACGGTGCGCAGCACGGCGCCGGGGACGTCACGCACGGCCTCCCGCAGTGCCCGGGCACGCACCGCGAAGGTCCAGGTGTCCACGGCGGAGGCGAGGTGTGTGATCCGACGGTGACCTAGGCCGGTCAGATGGTCCGTCACCTGGCGCATGCCGTCCGCGATGTCGAGGTTGACGCGCGCCGCGGCGCCGCGGTCGGCGGGGTCGCTGTCCAGCATCACCAGCGGCAGGTCCGCGCCCCGCAGCGCTCCCAGCGCGTCCGCCGCCATCGACGAGGCGATCACCCCGTCGAGGGCCGCGCGGGCCGAGGCGAAGGGGTCCCTGGCGGGGCCGGTGCCGTCGGGGGACGGGTAGAGGACCACGCCGAAGTCGTGCTCGGCGGCGACGGCGGCGGCCCCCGTGTACACCCGGGCGAAGAACTCGTTGGTGAGCGCCGGGACGACGAGCAGGGCGGTGCGGGTGTGGCCCAGCCGGAGGCTGCGGGCCGCGAGATTCGGCCGGTAGCCGAGCTGCCTGGCGCTGTCACGGACCCGTTCGGCTGTCGCGGTGGACACCCGGCCCCGCCATTTGTCGCCGAGTACGAGCGAGACCGTCGCCTGCGAGACGCCCGCCGCCCGTGCCACGTCACGGCTGGTGGGCCGTGGTGGGGAGGGCTGCTGGGTGCTGCTCACTCGTGCCTCCGTGCTGGACCGGTCGGATCGTGGCGGGATGGACTCCCGGGTGCCCACATGGTACGTATGAGCGTCGACGTTATACGTAAAACCCCACGGTGTGCGGCACCGGTGGGGGAGAGGGGCGGGACATGGCCGCGGGGTACATGGACATCCTCCGGGCGCGGCACGCCGCCCGGCTGCTGACGGGAACACTGGTGGGCCGGCTGCCGAACGGCACCGCCCACATCGCGATCGTCCTCTTCACCCGTGCGGAGGGCGGCAGCTACACCCTGGCCGGCGCTCTGGCGGCGGCGTACGGACTCGCCACCGCGGTGGGGCAGCCCCTGCTGGGCCGGGCCGTGGACCTCTTCGGCCAGCCGCGTGTCCAGCTCCCCGCGGCGGTCGTCTCCGCGCTCGGCATGGCCGTGCTCGCCCTGGTCGGCCTCGGCCCGCTCCCGGCCGCCTACGCGGCGGTCGTCGTGGCCGGCGTGTTCACGCCCCCGCTGGAGGGCGGCCTGCGGGCCCTGTGGCCGACGGTCCTGGGCCGGGAGGACCGGGTGCACCGCGCGTACGCCATGGACGCGGTGGCCCAGGAAATCATGTTCACCGTGGGGCCGCTCCTCGTGACGGTCCTGGTGTCGCTCTGGTCGCCGGCCGCCGCGCTCCTGGTCATCAACGCCATCGGCGTACTGGGCGCGCTGTCCGTCGTCCTGTCCGAGCCCTCCAGGACGTGGCGCTCGGCGCCCCGCGAGGCGCACTGGCTCGGTGCTCTGCGCTCGCCGGGACTGCTCGCGCTGCTCGGCGCCTTCTTCTTCGTCGGGCTCGCGCTCGGCTCCATCACGGTGGCCGGTGTCGCCTACGCCGACGACCACGGACGGGAGTCCGTGTACGGCTGGCTGATGGCCGCGCTCGGCCTCGGCGCGCTGATCGGCGGAGCTGTCTACGGGGCCCGGCAGTGGGCCGGGGCGCCCGAGCGCAGGCTGCGCGTGATCGTCGCGCTGCTGGCGCTCGGCTATCTGCCGCTGACGCTGACGCCCGGTGTGCCCGCCATGACCGCGCTGGCGGCGCTCGCCGGAGTGTTCCTCGCCCCGGCGATCGCCTGCTCGTTCATCGTCGTGGACCGGCACGCGCCACAGGGCACGGTGACCGAGGCGTTCTCCTGGCTCGTGACGACCTTCGGCGTGGGCGCGGCGGCCGGAACGGCGGTGGCCGGCCCGGCCGTCGAGCTCGGCGGGACGGCGTGGAGTTTCGCCGTCGCGGGGGCCGGTGGAGTGGCGGCGCTGCTGGTGCTCCTGGCCACGGGCAGGGTCCTCGCAGCTCCCGGGCGTACGCCCTCGGTCGTGGCCGGTTCGGAAAATGATCGAAACGGTGCTGCCGAACCCGGTTTCAGCTCAGGCCATAAGGCGTAATGTTCAGTCATGGACCGCCGCATTTTCGGGCTGGAGAACGAGTACGGCGTCACGTGCACGTTCAGGGGACAGCGCCGACTGTCACCTGACGAAGTGGCGCGCTACCTCTTCCGCCGTGTTGTGTCATGGGGCCGCAGCAGCAATGTCTTCCTGCGGAACGGCGCCCGCCTGTACCTCGACGTGGGATCGCATCCGGAATACGCGACACCCGAATGCGACAACGTGACCGAACTGGTCACGCACGACAAGGCGGGCGAGCGCATTCTCGAAGGCCTGCTCGTCGACGCCGAACGCCGCCTGCACGAGGAGGGAATCGCGGGCGACGTCTATCTCTTCAAGAACAACACCGACTCGGCCGGAAACTCCTACGGGTGTCACGAGAACTACCTCGTGGCCCGGCACGGGGAATTCTCCCGGCTCGCGGACATCCTCATTCCGTTCCTCGTCACCCGTCAGCTGATCTGCGGTGCCGGCAAGGTGCTGCAGACCCCGCGCGGAGCCGTCTACTGCGTGAGCCAGCGGGCCGAGCACATCTGGGAGGGCGTCAGCTCCGCGACGACGCGCTCCCGTCCCATCATCAACACCCGGGACGAGCCGCACGCCGACGCTGAGCGGTACCGCCGCCTCCACGTCATCGTCGGTGACTCCAACATGTCCGAGACGACCATGCTGCTCAAGGTCGGCGCCACCGATCTCGTGCTGCGCATGATCGAGGCGGGCACCGTGATGCGTGACCTGACCCTGGAGAACCCGATCCGGGCCATCCGTGAGGTCAGCCACGACATCACGGGACAGCGCAAGGTGCGCCTGGCCAGCGGCCGGGAGGCATCCGCCATCGAGGTCCAGCGCGAGTACTACGAGAAGGCCGTCGACTTCGTCGAACGCCGTGGCATCCGCACCGGCACCGTCGACCAGGTCCTCGAGCTGTGGGGCCGCACGCTGGACGCCATCGAGGCCGAGGACCTCGACCGGATCGGCACCGAGATCGACTGGGTCATGAAGTACAAGCTCATCGAGCGGTACCGGGCCAAGCACAACATGACCATGTCGAATCCGCGGGTCGCCCAGATAGACCTCGCCTACCACGACATCCACCGGCGCCGCGGGCTCTACTACCTCCTGGAGCGCAAGGGCCAGGCCGCCCGCATCTGCAACGACCTGAAGATCTTCGAGGGCAAGTCGGTGCCCCCGCAGACGACCAGGGCACGGCTGCGCGGCGACTTCATCCGGCGGGCCCAGGAGCAGCGGCGGGACTTCACCGTCGACTGGGTCCACCTCAAGCTCAACGACCAGGCGCAGCGCACCGTGCTGTGCAAGGACCCCTTCCGTTCCGTCGACGACCGGGTGGAGAAGCTGATCGCGGGCATGTGACCCCGACCGGGGAGTCCTGCCCCGTATGCGACCGGGCCCCGTACGTTCCTCGTACGGGGCCCTTCCGTCCGCCTAGAGTGTCGGGGACCGATAACCACGTGCCGTCTGAGATCTGAGGAACCAGTGCGCCGACTTGCCGGCCTTCTCGTCGTCCCCCTACTGCTGCTCTCCACGGCGGCATGCGGCGACGACAAGGCTTCCGACTCCGCCTCGACCGAGAAGGGCGTTCCCGCGATCACCGCGGGCGCGAAGTTCGGCGAGAAGCCCACCCTGGCGAAGGGCGAGGGGAATCCTCCCAAGGACCTGAAGACCGACGTCATCAGTGAGGGTGACGGTGCGAAGCTCAAGAACGGCGACGCGATCCAGGTCAACTACCTCGGACAGGCGTGGGACTCCACCAAGCCGTTCGACAACAGCTTCGACCGCAAGCAGCCCTTCGACCTGACGCTCGGCGCGGGCATGGTCATCCAGGGCTGGGACAAGGGGCTCGTCGGCCAGAAGGTCGGAAGCCGCGTCGAGCTGGTCATCCCGCCGAGCCTCGGCTACGGCGAGCAGGGCCAGGGCGACATCAAGCCCAACGCCACCCTCGTCTTCGTCGTCGACATCGTGAAGGCGACGCAGATCCCGAAGTCCGCCGAGGGCACGGCGGTGGCCCAGGACAACATCGACCTGCCCAAGGTCGGGACCAAGACCGACGGCAAGGCGCCGACCGTCACGATCCCCAAGAGCGACCCGCCGAAGAAGCTGGTCTCCAAGTACGTGCTGGAGTCCGAGGGCGACGTCATCAAGGAGAGCGACAGCGTCGTCGTGAACTACGTGGGTCTGATCTGGAAGGGCAGCAAGGCCTTCGACAGCACCTACCAGACCGGGAAGACCCAGACCTTCCCGCTCGCCCAGGTCACCCTCAAGGGTCTCAAGAACGGTCTGGTCGGCAAGAAGGTCGGCAGCCGTGTGCTGCTCGTCATTCCGCCGGACCAGGGCTTCGGCGACGAGGCGCAGCAGTCCATCCCCGGGAAGTCCACTCTCGTCTTCGCCGTGGACATCCTGACAAAGATGTAAGACTGTCCCGGTTGCCCAGTTCAGAGTCAAGAGGAGCAGTTCAGTGAGCATCGACAAGCCCGAGATCGACTTCCCGGGTGGCGAACCGCCGGCCGACCTGGAGATCAAGGAAATCTGGGAGGGCGACGGACCGGTGGCCCAGGCGGGCCAGACCGTCTCCGTGCACTACGTCG
The DNA here is from genome assembly GCF_055559735.1 of Streptomyces sp. NPDC023573. Lineage (NCBI taxonomy): Bacteria > Bacillati > Actinomycetota > Actinomycetes > Kitasatosporales > Streptomycetaceae > Streptomyces > Streptomyces sp. NPDC023573. The sequence goes on along the minus strand of NZ_JBVHKB010000008.1, from coordinate 351,679 downwards.
GTGTGGCCTTCTCCACCGGCGAGGAGTTCGACGCCTCCTGGAACCGCGGCACCCCGCTGCAGTTCCAGCTCGGTGCCGGCCAGGTCATCGCCGGCTGGGACAAGGGTGTCCAGGGCATGAAGGTCGGCGGCCGCCGTCAGCTGACCATCCCCGCGCACCTCGCCTACGGTGACCGTGGCGCGGGCGGCGGCGCGATCGCCCCCGGCGAGACGCTGATCTTCGTCTGCGACCTCGTCGGCGTCTGATCCGTCCGTCTACAGCAGTCAGGGCCCGTGCCGCAAGGCACGGGCCCTCGCTTTGGCCCGGACACCCCGGGGCGGTACGGTCGACGGTCGGAGAGCACGTCGAGAAAGGGCGTCGATGGCGATTGCCAAGGCCGAACGGCTGATGAACCTGGCACTGTGTCTGCTGGGTACCCGGCGTCCGCTCAGCAAGCGTGAGCTCCGCGGGTCCATCGAGGCCTACCTGGAGGCGGGCTCCGACGAGTCCTTCAACCGGATGTTCGAGCGCGACAAGGACGATCTGCGTGAACTCGGCCTGATCATCGAGACCGTGGAGAATCTGGACGGCGACACCGGATACCTCGCGCGCCGCGACAGCAACCGTCTGCCCCCCATCACCCTGGACGCCGAGGAGGCCGCGGCCCTCGGCCTCGCCGCCAAGGTCTGGCAGCAGGCCCGGCTCGCCGGCGCCGCCAGCGGCGCCCTGCAGAAGCTGCGGGCCGCCGGCATGCCGGAGGCCGAGGACGCCTACGAGGTGCACAGCGCCCTCGAACCCCGTATCCCGGTCCACGAGGCCGCGTTCGAGCCGCTGATGCTCGCCTGCCGGGACCGCCGCCCGGTCACCTTCGACTACCGCAAGGGCAACGCCGCCCGCCCGGAGCAGCGCCAGGTCGAGCCGTGGACGCTCGAGTGCTGGCGCGGCCACTGGTATCTGGCCGGCTGGGACCGCGAGCGGGGTGCCGAGCGGGTCTTCCGGCTCTCCCGGATCTCCGGCCGGGTCCGCTCCCGCGCGGGGGCCTTCACGGCCTCCGTGCCCGACGCCGTCACCGTACGGGAGACGGTGGAGAGCTGGGCGGGGGAGACCGCGACCAGGACTGCCCGCATCAGGCTGCGTACAGGCTCCGGCTACCCGCTGCGCTCCCGCGCCATATCCGTACGGGAACTGGGCGACGGCTGGGACGAGTTGGAGATCCCGTACGGGCACGGGCTGGACGCCTGGCTCGTGGAGTTCGGGCCCGACGTGATCGTGAGCGAACCCGCCGATCTGCGGGCCGACGTGATGGACCGGCTGCGTGCCGTGGCCAAGGACTGAGGGGGACCCGTACTCGTGGCCACGAACGCGATCGACCAGACCCGGCGGATGCTCTCCCTCGTCACATACCTGCGCGAGCGTCCCGGCGCCCACGTCCAGGACGTGGCCCGGGCCTTCGGGATCACCGAGGACGAGCTGATCTCCGACCTCGATGTGCTGCCCATGTGCGGGACCAGCTTCCGCGGTGGTGACCTGCTGGACATCGACACCGACGGCGACCGGATCTGGTGGCACAACCCGGACGACGTCGCGGAGCCGCTGCGTCTGGCCGCCGACGAGGCGACGGCCCTGCTCGTCGCCGCCCGTGCCGTCGCCACGCTCCCCGGTCTGCGGGAGAGCGACCGGCAGGCGCTGGTGCGGGCGACCGCCAAGCTGGAGACGGCGGCCGGCGAGGTGGGGGCCGCCAGCTCGCGGCTCTCGGTCACCTTCGAGTCCGAGGGCGGTGTCTTCGCCGACGTCGACCGGGCGATCTCCGAGCGGCGCCGCCTCTGGCTGCGCTACTACTCACCCGCGCGCGACGAGCTGACCGAGCGCGAGGTGGACCCGATCCGGCTGTTCGCCGTCGGCCACACCTATATGGAGGGCTGGTGCCGCCTCTCCGAGGCGCGGCGTACGTTCCGGCTCGACCGGGTCGCCGAGATCAGGCTCCTCGACGCCCCGTCCGCCCCGCCCGAGCTGGAGCTGCGCGATCTCTCCGAGGGGCTGGTACAGCCCGCCGCCGAGGATCCGGAGGTGGTGATCGAGGTCGGCCCCGGCGGCCGGTGGGTCGCCGAGTACTACCCCCACGACAGCGCGGAGGAACTGCCCGACGGCGGTCTGCGGATCACGCTCCGTACGCCCGACCCGGCCTCCCTGCGCAGGCTCGCCCTGCGGCTGGGCGGTGAGGGACGCATCACATCGCCCCCGGAGCTGGCCGAGAGTGCCAGGCTGGCGGCGCGTGAGGCACTGGCCGCCTACGACGGCGCGCTCTGAGCGGCGGCCGGCGGTGCCCCGAGGAGACGAAAGCCATATGACTGCGATATCGAGCACACAGACCGGACCGATTCCGGTCACGGTGCCCGACACCGTGCGTTTCCGGGCGGCCTGCCCTGACTGCCGCGAGCGGTTCGAGCTCGGTGCGGGGTCACTGAGGCTGGCCATAGGCGCCAGCCGCCGTACGACCTTCTACTCCTTCACGTGCCCTGCCTGCGGGTCCGCGGTCCGCAAGCCGGCCGGGGAGCGCATCATCGAACTCCTCAGCGGCGGCGGGGTACGGACACTGCGCCTGCACACCGCCCTGCGGTAACGAGAAACACCGAGGATCGCCCATGTTCTGGCCCATGCTCGCCATCGCTCTGGGATTCGCCGGCCTCGCCGTGCTCGGCGTCCTGGCCGTCAAGGTCTTCGTCGAGGCGCAGCGGCTCGCCGGACAGGTCGCCGAGACGACGCGGCGGATCAACCGAGCGGCCGAGGATCTCGAACGAGCGGCCACCACCCTCGCCGACACGGGAGAGGCGCTGCGATAGCAGTGCGCGGCCTCCTGATTCACCGGTTCGGGGGGTACGCTGCTGGAGCGGCCCAGGCAGGGAGGTGTGGGCCGCAAGCGGGAGTACGCACAGGCATTGCCTCGCGTTTACCCCTGCGGGTTACGATCGCTGCCAGCGCGAAGGTCGGACAACTGTCCGGTCGAGAACGGGTAGCGAGCCCACCCTCCAGACGCCTCAGTGAGAAGGAAGTCGCACATGATCGGCAATCTGAAGCCCCTCGAGATCGTTCTGATCATCGCTGTCGTCCTGCTGCTCTTCGGTGCCAAGAAGCTTCCCGACATGGCGCGTTCGCTCGGCAAGTCGGCCCGCATCCTCAAGAGCGAGGCCAAGGCCATGAAGAAGGACGACGCGGAGCCCGCGGCGCCCACCACGGAGAACGTCGCGGACACCACCCCGCCCGCGGCCACCGCGCGCACGATCCAGGCCGCTCCGGGAGATGTCACCAGCTCCCGCCCGGTCAGCGAGGCCAAGCCCACCACCCAGAGCTGACAGCTGATCCGCACCATCTGAAGCTGCCGCACGAGACGAGGGAAGTGGGTTGCTCAAGTCTGCCCGCAAGCAGGAGAAGGACGACGAGGGGCGGATGCCCCTCCTCGATCACCTGCGTGAGCTGCGCAACCGGCTGCTGAAGTCGGTCCTTGCGATCATCGTCGCCGTGATCGTGGCAGCGTTCTTCCAGAAGGAAATCTTCGAGTTCCTGATGAAGCCGATCCTGGACTCGGTCGGCTGCAAGAACGGCGCCGTGACCATGGTCAACGGTCGCCCCTGCGCGGAGATGACCACCAACGGTCTGCTGTCGCCGTTCACCATCGCGCTGAAGGTGTCCCTGATGGCGGGTGTGCTGGTGGCCACCCCGGTGTGGCTGTACCAGCTGTGGGCCTTCGTCGCCCCCGGCCTGCACAAGCAGGAGAAGCGTTACTCGGTCGCCTTCGCCGCGGCAGGGGTCCCGCTCTTCGCCGGCGGAGCCTACCTGGCGTACGCGATCCTGCCGCAGACCGCCGAGATCATGCTGGGCTTCACACCCGACAACGTGAAGAACCTGCTTCCGCTGGACGACTTCCTGGACCTGATCACGCGCATGGTGATCGTATTCGGGCTGGCCTTCGAGCTGCCGCTGCTGCTCATCCTGCTCAACATGACCGGTGTGCTGACCGGTGCCCGGATGCTGAGCTGGTGGCGGGCCATGCTCGTCGGGCTGACCGCGTTCGCGGCCATCGCCACGCCGGGCGGCGAGCCCGTCTCGATGCTGCTGCTCGCCGGTCCGCTCGCCGTGCTCTACTTCGTCGCCGTCGGCTTCTCGCTGCTCAACGACAAGCGCAGACGGCGGGCCGACCCCGACGCCGAACTGGACGACGACGAGGCGTCGAGCCTCGACCTGACCCCCCAGGCTGTCGGCGCCGTCGAACCGGTGTCCACCCGGCCTGCCCTGCCCGAGCAGGCGGGCGGCGAGGCGGACGGCGGTCGGTCGACCCGGCTCAACGGTTACGACGACATCACCTGACCTTGTAGGGTCCCGCGGGTGACCAGCGAGATCACCCTCTTCGTCAATCCCACCGCGGGGAGCGGCCGGGGCGCGCGTGCCGCGCAGCCGGCCGCTTCCGCGCTGCGGGACGCCGGTTTCTCCGTACGGACCGTTCTCGGCGAGGACGCCGACGACGCCCTGCGACGGGCCCGCGAGGCGGTGGCGTACGGGACCGGGGCACTGATAGCCGTGGGCGGGGACGGCATGATGTCCCTCGCCCTGCAGGCCGTCGCCGGCACCTCGACACCGCTCGGCGCCGTGGCCGTGGGCACCGGGAACGACTTCGCCCGTGCCCTCGGGCTGCCGGTCCGGGCCCCCGCCGCCGCCGGACGGCTGGCCGCCGGGATCCTCAAGGCCGGGACGGCGCGCGCGATCGACCTGGGGCGGGTGGGGGAGCGATGGTTCGGCTCCGTGCTGGCCTCGGGCTTCGACTCGCGGGTCAACGACCGGGGGAACCGGATGCGCTGGGTCGGCGGGCGCTTCAAGTACGACCTGGCGATCCTGGCCGAGCTGGCCTCCTTCAGGCCGATCCCGTACCGCGTCAGGATGGACGGCGGACCGGCGACCGAGATCGAGGCGACGCTGATCGCCGTGGGCAACGGGACGACGTACGGCGGGGGCATGCGGATCTGTGCCGACGCGGTCATGGACGACGGGCTCTTCGACGTGACCGTGGTGGGTGACTGCAGCCGGACCACCCTGCTCAAGGTCTTCCCGAAGGTCTACCGGGGCACGCACCTCGGACACCCGAAGGTCACCGTGCACCGGGTGTCCTCGATAGAGCTGGCCGCGGGCGGTGTCACGGCGTACGCGGACGGTGAGCCGCTGGGCGCGCTGCCGCTCAGCGCCAGGTGCGTGCCCGGCGCCGTCCGGGTCCTCGCACCGTGAAAACAAAGATCGGGCTGACTGTCATACGGGGCGGGTAGGCTCGTATCAAGATGACAGAGGACCTCTCACCAGCTGAGCGATACCAGGCGTCCCGGGTCCGTGCGGCCGAGCAGGCCACCGCCCTCGGGCCCTTCCGCGAGATGTACGAATTCGGACTGGACCCGTTCCAGATCGAGGCCTGCCAGGCTCTGGAGGCCGGCAAGGGGGTGCTGGTCGCGGCCCCGACCGGGTCGGGCAAGACGATCGTCGGTGAATTCGCCGTGCACCTGGCCCTGCAGCAGGGCCGCAAGTGCTTCTACACCACGCCCATCAAGGCGCTGTCCAACCAGAAGTTCTCCGATCTCGTCCGGCGCTACGGCGCGGACAAGGTCGGTCTGCTGACCGGTGACAACAGCGTCAACGCGGACGCACCCGTGGTCGTCATGACGACCGAGGTCCTGCGCAACATGCTGTACGCGGGCTCCCAGGCCCTCACCGGCCTCGGTTACGTGGTCATGGACGAGGTCCACTACCTCTCCGACCGTTTCCGTGGCGCGGTGTGGGAGGAAGTGATCATCCACCTCCCTGAGTCCGTGACCCTGGTGTCGCTGTCGGCGACCGTCTCCAACGCCGAGGAGTTCGGCGACTGGCTGGACACCGTACGCGGTGACACCCAGGTCATCGTCTCCGAGCACCGGCCCGTCCCGCTCTGGCAGCACGTCATGGCCGGGCGCCGGATGTACGACCTCTTCGAGGAGGAGACCGACCACGGCGGCCGGGGAACCGGCCGCCGCGAGGTCAGTCCCGACCTCGTCCGGCTCGCCCGCATGGAGAACCAGCGCGGATACAACCCGCGCGACCGCAGGCGCGGGAAGATGGTGCGTGAGGCGGACCGCGAGCGCGAGCGGCGTCAGCGCAGCCGGATCTGGACCCCGTCCAGGCCCGAGGTCATCGACCGGCTCGACGCCGAGGGGCTGCTGCCCGCCATCACCTTCATCTTCAGCCGGGCCGGCTGCCAGGCGGCCGTCCAGCAGTGCCTGCAGGCCGGTCTCCGGCTGAACGACGAGAACAAGCGCGGACTGGTGCGGGAGATCGTGGAGGAGCGGACGGCCTCCATTCCCCCCGAGGACCTCCATGTCCTCGGGTACTACGAGTTCCTCGAAGGCCTGGAGCGTGGCATCGCGGCGCACCACGCCGGAATGCTGCCGACCTTCAAGGAGGTCGTGGAGGAACTGTTCGTCCGTGGCCTGGTCAAGGCGGTCTTCGCCACGGAGACGCTCGCGCTCGGCATCAACATGCCCGCGCGTTCCGTGGTGCTGGAGAAGCTCGTCAAGTGGAACGGCGAGCAGCACGCCGACATCACGCCCGGCGAGTACACCCAGCTGACCGGGCGGGCCGGGCGCCGTGGCATCGACGTGGAGGGCCACGCGGTCGTCCTCTGGCAGCGGGGCATGGACCCCGGCGCGCTCGCCGGACTCGCGGGGACGCGTACGTATCCGCTGCGCTCCAGCTTCCGGCCCTCGTACAACATGGCCGTCAACCTCGTGCAGCAGTTCGGGCGGCACCGCTCGCGTGAGCTGCTCGAGACCTCCTTCGCGCAGTTCCAGGCCGACCGGTCCGTCGTGGGGATCTCTCGGCAGGTCCAGCGCAACGAGGAGGGCCTCGCGGGTTACAAGGAGGGCATGACCTGCCACCTCGGGGACTTCGAGGAGTACGCGCGGCTGCGCCGCGACCTCAAGGACCGCGAGACGGAGCTCGCCAAACAGGGCGCGGTCCAGCGGCGGGCGGCCGCCGCGTCGTCCCTGGAGAAGCTGAAGCCCGGTGACGTCATCCACGTCCCCACCGGCAAGTTCGCCGGACTCGCCCTGGTCCTCGACCCGGGCCTGCCCGCCGGGCGGACCAACGGCCATCGCGGGCTCGAATACCACGACGGGCCGCGTCCCCTGGTGCTGACCGCCGAGCGGCAGGTCAAGCGGCTGGCCCACATCGACTTCCCGGTGCCGGTCGAGGCGCTGGAGCGGATGCGGGTGCCCAAGTCGTTCAATCCGCGCTCACCGCAGTCCCGCCGCGACCTGGCGTCCGCGCTGAGGAGCAAGGCGGGGCACATCGACCCGGGCCGGCACCGCAAGCAGCGGGCCGCCGCTGCCGACGACCACGAGATCGCCCGGCTGCGCACGGAACTGCGCGCGCACCCCTGCCATGGGTGCGACGAGCGTGAGGACCACGCGCGCTGGGCCGAGCGGTATCACCGGCTGCAGCGGGACACCCGCCAGCTGGAGCACCGCATCGAGGGCCGGACGAACACCATCGCCCGGACCTTCGACCGCATCGTGGCGCTCCTGACCGAGCTGGACTATCTGCGGGGCAGCGAGGTCACCGACAACGGCCGACGGCTGGCCCGGCTGTACGGAGAGCTCGACCTGCTGGCCAGCGAATGCCTGAGGGACGGTGTCTGGGAGGGACTCAACCCCGCCGAGCTCGCCGCCTGCGTCTCGGCGCTCGTCTACGAGGCGCGCCAGGCGGACGACGCGGTCGCGCCCAAGCTGCCCTCGGGGCCCGCGAAGGCCGCGATGGGCGAGATGATCCGCATCTGGGGCCGTCTCGACGCCCTGGAGGAGGACTTCAAGATCAGCCAGACGGAGGGGGTCGGCCAGCGCGAACCCGATCTCGGCTTCGCCTGGTCGGTCTACATGTGGGCCTCCGGGCGGACGCTGGACGAGGTCCTCCGCGAGGCGGAGATGCCCGCCGGAGACTTCGTACGGTGGTGCAAGCAGGTCATCGACGTGCTCGGCCAGATCGCGGCCGCCGCACCCCGGGACGGCAGTTCGGTCGCGAAGAACGCCCGCAAGGCCGTCGACGCGGTGTTGCGGGGTGTGGTGGCGTACAGCTCGGTGGGGTGAGCGGAGCCCCGCCGGGCGGGAGCGAACGGACGGACGAGTGGCCACGGGCGGCTGTGCACGCCTGTGGCCACTCGTGTGCGTTCTCCCGTCAGGTCTTCTTCCTGTTCTTCATCGAGAGTCCCGCGCAGGCTGCCCCCAGCACAATCGCCAGACCACCGACGATCACGTTGTTGAGGACGACCCCCATGTCAGGGCTCTGGCCCACGACCCAGGTCGACACGATGAGCCAGGCGCCCAGCGCGACGATGGCGATGCTCATCCCGGTCATCCGCTCCGGCATGGCGGTGAAGCAGAGTGCCAGCACGGCTATCGCGATACCGATGACGAGGTTGTGCGTCACCAGGGAGGGCTGGTTCGCGGTGAAGTGAAGCACCCACGGCGAGACGGCGCAGTACAGGCCGAGCAGGAACACCGGTGCGTCCGCACCGGCCGTGGTCCGACGGGCGCCGCCGCCCATCACCCGGTCGTGGCGCGCTCGCATTTCGTCGGCGTCGGGGTGTCCGGAGATGTCCCTTCCGGTGTGGCCGGAAGTGTCCCTGGTCTGCCCGGAAACATCCCTTCCGGTGTGCGAGATGTTACTCATGAGGATGGTCTCCTTCGCACTTGCTGGGGCGACCGCGGTCAGGGGGTGCGGTCATCAGCCTTCCAGACCCAGTGTGCTCTTATATGTCCCTTATGTGTAGTTTTCCCGGCGATCGAATCCTGCGCTTCCGTCGAGGCCGCGCGCCAGTGACACCAGGTCCGCCGTCCCGGTGGACCCGTGTCCCGGCAGCGGGACCTCCCGGGGTGCACCCACCGCCGAGCCCGCCACGGCCCCGACGACGCGAGCCCCGCGGCCCGCGCCGCTCCGGTGGGGGCGGAGGGCGCGGGGCTCGGGGCTCGTTGTCACGCCGTCAGCGCACTGACGGGCCGTCGGTTCAGCTGGCCGGCATCAGGACGGTGTCCACGATGTAGACCGTCGCGTTGGCCGTCGGGACGTTGCCGCAGACGACCTTCGAGGAGTCGTTCACCGTGTAGGACATCTCCGACCCCGACGTGGTCAGCTTCGTCTTCGCCAGGGTGTCGAAGGAGCCCTTCTCCAGCTGCTTCGGCGTCAGCTTCTCGCCGACCACGTGCGAGGTGAGCACCTTGGTCAGCCCGGCCTTGTCCGCGAGCAGCTTGTCCAGGTCCGCCTTCGGGATCTTGGCGAAGGCGTCGTTGGTCGGGGCGAACACCGTGATGTTCTCGGCGCTGTTCAGGGTGTCGACGAGACCGGCCTGCTTGACCGCCGTCACCAGGGTGGACAGCGCCGGGTTGTTCGACGCGGCCGTGGCGACCGGGTCCTGCGCCATGCCGTCGAACGAGCCCGCGCCCTCCTTCGGAACCGTCGCACAGCCCGGGCCGAACGGCTCGTCCATGGGCTTGGTCTCCTTGGCCGGCGCGCTCGACGAGGCCTTGTCCGCAGCGGAGTCGGAGCCGGACGAGGAACTGTCGTCGCTGGAGCAGGCGGTCAGCGCGAGCGGCAGCACGGCTACGGCGGAGACGGTGACGGCGATGCGGCGAAGGTGACGGTTGTTCATGGTGTTCTCCTCGGTTGATCGTTGCAAAGAGGGGGATGAGGTGGCGTGTTCGGTCGTCAGGTCACATCGACCACCACCGAGTGCCACCCGGTCGCACCGTCGGGCACGGTGCCGACCCGCTTGTCGGTCTGAGTGGCGCCGGTGCGGTCCGTCGCGCGGACCTCGAGGGTGTGGTGGCCGGTCGTGGCGGGCCACTCCCACACCCACTGGCGCCAGGTGTCACGGCCGGCCTCCGCCGCCAGCCGCGCGGTGTGCCACTCCCCGCCGTCGACCCGGACCTCGACCCGGGCGATGCCCCGGTGCTGGGCCCAGGCGACACCGGCGACCGGTACGGTCCCTGCCCCGGGGGCGGCGAAGGGGCGCGGCGTGTCGATGCGGGACTGGGTCTTGACGGGTGCCTCGCGGGACCACTCGCGCTCGACCCAGTAGGCGTCGTACGCGTCGAACGTCGTGAGCTCGACGTCCTGGATCCACTTGCACGCCGAGACGTAGCCGTAGAGGCCGGGGACGACCATCCGGACGGGGAAGCCGTGGTCGAACGGCAGTGGTTCGCCGTTCATGCCCACCGCGAGCAGTGCGTCGCGGCCGTCCATGACCTCCTCGACCGGAGTCCCGATCGTCATCCCGTCCACGGAGCGGGCCACGATCTGGTCCGCGGGCCCGCCCTTCGACGGAGGCGTCACCCCGGCCTCGCGCAGCAGGTCGGCCAGCCGTACGCCGATCCACCGGGCCGTGCCCACATAGGGACCGCCCACCTGGTTGGAGACGCAGGTCAGCGTGATGTCCCGCTCCACGAGCTCGCGGCCCAGGAGGTCCTGGAAGCTCAGGGTGACGGGTCGCGCCACCCCCTTGCCGTGGATCCGCAGCCGCCACGCGTCGGCGTCGACCCGCGGGACCACCAGAGCGGTGTCCACCCGGTAGAAGTCCTTGTTCGGGGTGGTGAAGGAGCTCAGGCCCCGGATGCCGAGATCGGCTCCTGCGGGTATCGGGGGCGCCGCCGAGGCGGGCGCCGGGAGGGTGATGTCGCCGCGTGAGGCGGAGACCCCGGCCAGCTGGGACGCCTGGAGCCGTCGGCCCAGGAGCCCCGCACCGGCCGAGGCCGCCGCGGCGGCGGTCGCCGCGATCACGAATCCGCGGCGGTCGAAGGCGCCCTGCGTCCCGCCGTCCGTCTTCCCAGCCGCGGGAGACGGCACGGCTTCCGGGACGCGCAGCCGTCCGGCCAGGAGATACAGCACCCCTGCGGCCACCAGCGCGCCCACGACCGAGGGCAGTGCGTCGGACGGTCGGCCCTCCGGCCGGCCGACCGCGGACACCGCCCCGACCACGCCGAAGACCAGGACGGCCGCAGCGCCGGTCCACCGGTGCCGCAGCGCGAGGACCCCGACCGCCATGGCGAAGAGCGCCAGGAGGACGAGGATCCCGAGCTGCAGCACCAGCTTGTCGTCGGTGCCGAAGTTCCGTACGGCGAAGTCCTTGACGGCCGGGGGAGTGCGGTCGATGACCGCCCCGCCCACGGCCGTGACCGGACCCGCCTCGGGTCGCACGGCAGCGGCGACGAGTTCGGCGACGCACAGGGCGGTGAGCCCGGCGATCAGACCGCTGAGCGCGGCGAACGCGGCGCGTGCCCAGCGGGACCGCCGGGACCCTGAGGCCCCCTGCTTCTGCGAATCATCTCGGTCTGTTCTCACACCAGGGGTTCGGTGCGCACCGCCCGGCGGATTGGTCGTTCACCCGATCGAAGTAATTCCGATCATCGGCCAATCCGTGGTGCCCGCTGCCCCGAATGACCTCTGAGGGGTGCTCAAGCAGCGCCCCAGCCAGGCATGCGACACCGGAGGGAACCCGAATGGCAGGGGAGCGGCGGCGCACAGCCGTAGTGGGCAGCGGGGTGGCGGGGCTGACCGCCGCGCACGTCCTGGGGAGGGCGCACGACGTGACGCTCCTGGAGGCGGACGAGCGCGTCGGCGGGCACGCCCACACCCATGACCTGAGCTCGTCGGACGGCCGGACACACCGCGTCGACTCGGGGTTCATCGTGCACAACCGGCGGACCTACCCGCATCTCCTGCGGCTCTTCGACGAACTCGGAGTGGCCACGCAGGAGTCGGAGATGAGCATGTCCGTACGGTGCGAAGGGTGCGGGCTCGAGTACGCCGGCGCGCGCGGTGCCGCAGGACTGTTCGCCCGGCCCGGGTCACTGCTCCGCGGCCCCTACCTGCGGATGCTGGCCGAGGTCCCTCGCTTCCACCGGGCCGCCAGGGCGCTGCTCGCCCTGCCCGAGGGCACGGGGGTCATGACGCTGGGCGAGTTCGCGGCACGCGGCCGGTTCTCCGCCTACTTCTGCGCGCACTTCCTGACGCCGATGGTCTCGGCCGTGTGGTCCTGCGACCCGGTGACCGCGATGCGCTACCCGGCCCGCTACCTCTTCAGGTTCCTGGAGCACCACGGGATGCTCACGATCGGGGGCTCCCCGGTCTGGCGTACCGTCACCGGCGGATCGCGGGCGTACGCCGAGCGCGTCGCCGAGCAGGTGCACTCCCTGCGTACGTCCACCCCGGTCCGCACGGTGCGGCGGCTCGGCGGCGGCGGGGTGGAGATCGTCACCGAGGACGGCGCCACCGAGGAGTACGACGCGGTGGTCGTCGCCACCCACCCCGACCAGGCGCTCCGGCTCCTCGCCGACCCCACCGACGAGGAGCGGCGCACCCTCGGGGCCTTCCGCTACTCCCGAAACCCCACGCTGCTGCACACCGACACCGCACCGCTGCCGCGCAGCCGGGGAGCCGCGGCGTCCTGGAACTACCTGATGCCGTCCTGCGCCGCCGACGCCGACCGGGTCACCGTCAGCTACGACATGAACCGGCTCCAGCGCCTGGACGCCCCCGAGCGGTTCGTCGTCACGCTGAACGGCGCCGACCGGGTCGACCCGGACCTCGTCCGGGCCCGCATGGTCTACGAACACCCCGTCTTCACCCCGGAGTCGGTCGCGGCGCAGAGGCGGCTGCCGGGCCTCTCGGGGCCGGTCACCGCCTTCGCGGGGGCCTACCACGGCTGGGGCTTCCACGAGGACGGCTGCCGTTCGGGTGTGCTGGCCGCCGAGGCGCTGGGCGTGACCTGGTGAGCGCCCTCTACCCCTGCACCATCACCCACGTACGGACCGCACCCCGCAGATACACCCTGAGGCACCGCACCTATCTCTGGCTTATCGACCCGGACCGCCCGCCGCGGCTGCCCGCCGTGCTCCGCCCGCTGGCCCGCTTCGACGCCCGGGACCACTTCGGCGGCACCGCCCCCACGATCCGGGCCGGGCTCGAACGGTTCCTCCGGTCCCGAGGCGTCGACCTCGCCGGCGGAAGCGTCACCATGCTCACCCAGGCCCGCGTCCTCGGCCACGTGTTCAACCCGCTGACCGTCTACTGGTGCCACCGCCCCGACGGCACCCCGCTCTGCGTCGTCGCCGAGGTGCACAACACCTACGGGGAGCGGCACGGCTACCTGCTGCGGACGGACGCGGCGGGACGGGCGGTGACCGGCAAGGACTTCTACGTGTCGCCGTTCTTCCCCGTGGACGGCGACTACCGGATGCGGCTCCCCGAACCCGGCCTCCGGCTGAACCTGACGGTCCACCTGGAGCGCGCCGCCGCACGCCCGTTCACCGCGACCGTACGCGGCACCAGGCGTCCCGGCACTACCGCCCAGCTGGTCCGGCTGTTCCTGCGCCACCCCTTCTCCACCGCGGTGGTATCCGCCGCCATCCGGCTGCACGGCGTCCGGCTCTTCCTGCGCCGGCTCCCCGTGCAGCCACGTCCCCGTCACCACACCCAGGAAGGCATGCAGTGAAGGTGCCCACCTCCCCCGTATCGCCCCGTCCCCCCGCCCCGCCCGGCATCGGCTTCGGCATCCCGGCCCAGGCCGGCCCCGGCGCCCGCGCCGCCTCCGGCGGGGGTGCCGGTCCCGCGCGCTGGCCCGACGTGGCCTCCCTGCCCCGGGCCTCCCGGGCGAGGACCGCGGTGGCCGAGCGGCTCGTACGCCACGCGCTCGGCCGGCTCCCGCTGCGCGCCCGGCTCGCCGGCACCGGCAGTCTCGGGCTCGGCGGGCCCCTCATGGAGATCCGCGAACCCGACGCCTTCTTCCGGCGGATCGGAGCGAGCGGCCTCATCGGCTTCGGCGAGTCGTACATGGCGGGCGAGTGGGACTCTCCCGACCTCGTCGGCGTCCTCACGGTCCTCGCGGGGAACGCGGCCGGCCTCGTGCCCGCGCCCCTGCAGAAGCTGCGGAGGCTGTGGGCCCTTCGGCAGCCCGCGGCCCAGGCCAACACCCCTGAGGGCGCCCGCGACAACATCAGTCACCACTACGACCTGTCGAACGACCTCTTCGCCCTCTTCCTCGACGACACACTCACCTACTCCGCCGCCGTGTTCCGAGGGTTCCCCGCCGAGCGGGAGCTGCTGTCCGCCGCCCAGCACCGCAAGATCGACCGGCTGCTCGACCTGGCCGGCGTGCGCGACGGCACCGAGCTGCTGGAGATCGGCACCGGCTGGGGCGAACTCGCCGTACGGGCGGCCGCGCGGGGAGCCAGGGTCACCACCCTCACCCTCTCCCGGGAGCAGCAGGAGCTGGCCCGGGGCCGGATCAGGGAAGCCGGCCACCAGGACCGGGTCGACGTACGGCTCAGCGACTACCGGGACGTCACCGGCGAGTACGACGCGGTCGTCAGCGTCGAGATGATCGAAGCGGTCGGTCAGGAGTTCTGGCCGGAGTACTTCCGGACCCTCGACCGCTGTCTGGCCCCCGGCGGGAGGATCGCGCTCCAGGCGATCACGATGCCGGACGACCGGATGCTCGCCAGCCGCAGCACCTACACCTGGATCCAGAAGTACATCTTCCCCGGCGGACTGCTGCCCTCCACCGAGGCGGTGGAGCGGGTCACGGCCGGCCACACCTCCCTGCGGACGGTGCGGCGCGACGGCTTCGGCGCCCACTACGCGGAGACCCTGCGGCTGTGGCGCGAACGCTTCACGGAGCAGGCCGCGCAGGTCGACGCGCTCGGCTTCGACGCGACCTTCCGCCGCATGTGGACCTTCTATCTCGCCTACTCCGAGGCCGGCTTCCGGTCCGGATATCTCGACGTGCAGCAGATTCTCCTGACCCGAGAGGACACCGCGTGAACAGCACGACCGACATCCAGGGGCGCGCGGCGCAGCGGATCGCGCCCGTCATCGAGCAGTTCCTGGGCGGCCCCCCGCCGGTCAGGATCAGGATGTGGGACGGCAGCGAGACCGGCCCCCAGGACGCGCCCACGGTGCATGTGCGCTCCCGCAGGGCGCTGCGCCGGCTCCTGTGGCAGCCGGGCGAACTCGGGCTCGCCGAGGCCTACATCACCGGTGACATCGACATCGACGACGACCTGGCGGACGGGCTGCGCGCGCTGCGACGCGCGTCCGGGGCCCATGGCCCGCAGCTCCCGCGTCCGCGCGCCGCGGACCGCCTCCGGGCGGCCGGCACGGTCCTGCGCCTCGGCGCGATCGGGCCCCGCCCCCCGACTCCCGCGGCCCGCGCGGGGCTCCGGGGCGCGCTGCACAGCAAGGCCCGCGACCGGGCCGCCATCAGTCACCACTACGACCTGTCCAATGCCTTCTACTCCCTGCTGCTCGACGAGACCATGGCCTACTCGTGCGGCTACTGGGCCAGTGACGCCCCCGGTTACGGGCCGGCCGACGCGCAGCGCGACAAGCTGGAGCTGATCTGCCGCAAGCTCGGGCTGACGGCCGGCGCCCGACTCCTCGACATCGGCTGCGGCTGGGGCTCCCTGACGCTCCACGCGGCGGCCCGGCACGGAGTCCGGGTCACCGCCGTCACCCTCGCCGCCGAGCAAGCGGCGTACGTACGCGGGCAGGTGGAGGCGCGCGGGCTGGAGGATCTCGTCGAGGTGCACCGGTGCGACTACCGCGACGTCACCGGCCTGCCCGGCTTCCGGGGCGGGTACGACGCGGTGTCCGCCATCGAGATGGGGGAGCACGTAGGCGACGCCCGGTACCCGGCGTTCACCGCCCTGCTCCACTCCGTGCTCAGGCCCCAGGGGCGTGCCCTGGTGCAGCAGATGTCCCGCGGCTCGACGGCCCCCGGCGGCGGGGCGTTCATCGAGGCGTACATCGCGCCCGACATGCACATGCGCCCGCTCGGCGAGACCGTGGCCCTGCTGGAGGGCGCCGGACTCGAGGTCCGTGACGTCGAGTCGCTGCGTGAGCACTACGTCCTGACCGTCGAGGCCTGGCACCGCACCCTGGAGGAGCGCTGGCCCGAGTTCGTGGCACTGGTCGGTGAGGAGACCGCCCGGGTGTGGCGCCTCTACCTGGTGGGCGGCGCACTCGCCTTCGAGGAAGGGCGCATGGGCGTCGACCAGATCCTCTCGGTGCGCCCCGACGCGGCAGGCTCGGCCGGTCCCGCGGCCACCCGTCACGGCTGGTACGCGAGGCCCGGCGATGCTCCCGGCACGCCGGCGGAAGCGGACCGGGTGGCCACCCGGTGAGCGCTTTCGGATGGGCGGAGTTCGCCCGGGGGCTGCCGGTGGCGGCGGGCGCCGCGCTCGCCGTCATGCTCGTGACGTTCCTGATCGCCCTGCGCAAGGGCGTGCACCGGATCGTCGACGTGGCGTGGGGAATCGCCTTCGCCGTCGTCGCCCTCGTCCTGTACGCGATGCCGTCCGGTGACGGCGACGACGGGCGCCGCGCCCTGGTGGCCGTGCTCACCGTCGTCTGGGGTCTGCGGCTGGCCGTGCACATCGGCCGGCGGGGCCGGGGCCACGGCGAGGACCCGCGCTACGAGGCACTGCTCGCCAAGGCGCCGGGCAACCCCGCTCTGTACGCCCTGCGCACGGTGTACCTCCTCCAGGGAGCCCTCGTCTGGCTGATCTCCCTGCCGGTGCAGGCGGCCGGCCATCTCACGGGACCGCTCGACGGGTGGGCCTGGGCAGGTACCGCGCTGTGGGCGGTGGGTCTCGGATTCGAGGCGGTGGGGGACAGCCAACTGGCGCGGTTCAAGGCCGATCCCGCCAACAAGGGGCGGATCATGGACCGGGGCCTGTGGGCATGGACCCGCCACCCCAACTACTTCGGGGACTTCTGCGTCTGGTGGGGGCTGTTCCTCATCGTCTGCTCGAACCCGGCGGTCGCCGCGGCGACCCTCGTCTCGCCCGTCGTCATGAGCTTCCTGCTGACCAGAGGCAGCGGAAAGGCCCTGCTGGAGCGGCACATGGCCGGACGCCCGGGGTACGCGGAGTACCGGGCCCGCACCAGCGGCTTCTTCCCGCGCCCGCCCCGCAGGCCCTGAAACGGGAAGCGGGCGCGCCCCCTCCCTGCGAGGGGGCGCGCCCGCCGGGGGCTCAGGCGTCCCGGAACTCCATCAGGGCCACCGGGTCGGAGGTCGGCTGTTCGGATCCGCCGGCCGGTTCGACGGTGATGCCCATGCCGGACGCGCGGTCCACCGGGCCGTCCAGCAGAACGGCGTCATCCGTGGCGGAGGGGTTCATCAGACCGGCCGCACGCATGGTGCCGCCGTCGTCGAACCACAGCTGGTAGACCTTGCCGCCCGGTGGCCTGGCCATGTCCGACGCGAGGAACACCGCCCGGTTCACGCTCTGCGAGACCACGACCGTGCCCCGGGCGCCGTCCCCGAGATCCGCGGCGCTGGTCCTGGCGTCCGGTGCGGTCAGCACCCGCGCCACCTGCTCGTTGTGCTGTTCGGCCCGGGCGGTCTCCTGCCGCGCGTCCTGAGCGACCTGGTTCTGCCACACCGCGACCCCGCCGAAGGCGGCAGCGGCGGCGACACAGGCGGCGAGCGCGTACGTCGACCAGCGGCGGGTCCGGTCGGCGGAGACCCCGGAGCCGGCACTCCTGCCCCGGGACGGCGGCTCCTGCCGTACCGTCGTGATGTCGCGCAGCACCCGGTCCCGGAGGCCCGGGGGCGGGGTGGCGGACACCGCCAGCCCCAGCCGGGCGGCGGTCGCGGACAGCTCCCGAACCTCCTGGGCGCACGCCTCGCAGGCACCCAGGTGCCGTTCGAACGCGACGCGCTCCTCGTCCGGCAGCGCGTGCAGGGCATAGGCCCCGGTCAGTGTGTGCAGCTCGGCCGTACTCATGCGTTCACCCCCAGGCAGTCGCGCAGCCGGATGAGCCCGTCGCGCAGTCGTGTCTTGATGGTTCCCAGTGGTACGGACAGCAGCTCGCCGACCTCGCGATAGGTCAGTCCGCGGTAGTACGCCAGCGTCACCGACTCCCGCTGGAGCTCGGAGAGCGTCCGCAGGCAGCGCCGGACCTGTTCCCTCTCCAGCCGGCTCTCGACCTGCTCGGACACCTCGTCGAAGTCCGGGGTGCGGTCGAGCAGCGCCGCCTTGTGCTCCCGCGCCGCGGCCGCCTCGGCAGACCTGACCCGGTCCACCGCACGGTGGTGGGCGAGCGTCAGCACCCAGCTCATGGCGCTGCCGCGGGACGCCTGGTAGCGGGGGGCGGTGCGCCACACCTCGACCAGGACCTCCTGGGCCACCTCCTCCGACTGGGCCGGGTCGCGGAGCACGCTCCGCACCAGGCCGAGGACCGGCCCGCTGACCTGGTCGTACACCTGGGTGAAGGCTGCCTGGTCGCCACGGGCGACCTGGCCGAGCAGCTCCTGCAGGCCGGGGCCCGACGAAGGGACCCCACTGATGTGTACGGCTTCTCTCACGCGGACGGTCCTCCCGGAGCACGCAACGGTTTCCTGGGTGATTCGGAGCCGACGGCCCGGAGGATTGGTCGGACGCTTCAGTAACCGGCCGGTGAAGCCAGGGGTACCGATAGTGACACGAACCGCTGTCCGACAGGGACGCCATCCATGGCGGAGGCCGGCTGGCCCCCCTCCGGCGGGACGGTCGCTGGCGGGCCTGCCGGCGGCTCTCCACCGGGCGGGCCACGGCGGATTCGTCGAGCTGCCCGACGTCTACGCGGACGCGGCGGAGCCCGTCGCCCGCGCGGACCTCGACCACGTCCGGCGGTGCAGCGCAGCGGGAGGCCGGGGAGTGAGGTCACACGCGAGGCCCGGTCGCCGTCCTGGACGGCGACCGGGCCTCGGGAGGAGCGGGGAGGATTACGCGGCGCTCTCCTGCTCGCGCTCCACCTGCTCGTTCCACTCGCGCTTGACCTCGCGCCACGCGTCGTCGTTCTGCCCGAGGCGCCAGTACCCCGAGATGGACAGCTGCTGGAGCGGGATGCCGCGCTCCAGGCGGAGGTGGCGCCGGATCTCCTTCACGAAGCCCGCCTCGCCGTGGACGAAGGCCTGCACCTCGCCCTCGGGGAACGTCAGCTCCCTCACCGCGGCGACGAGGGTCTCGCCGACCGGGCGGTCGCCGCGGTGCAGCCACGTCACCGAGACGCCGTCCGGCTCCACGAGCTTCTGCTCCTCGGAGGCGTCGGACACCTCCACGAAGGCGTGAGCCACCGCGCCCTCGGGCAGGTGCTCCAGGGACGCGGCAATCGCGGGCAGGGCGCTCTCGTCGCCCACCAGCAGGTGCCAGTCGGCCGAGGCCTGCGGGGTGTAGCCGCCGCCGGGGCCCAGGAAGGTCACCTGGTCGCCGGGCTGGGCGCGTGCCGCCCAGGGGCCGGCCAGGCCCTCGTCGCCGTGCACGACGAAGTCGACGGCGAGTTCACGGGCTTCGGCGTCCCAGGAGCGCACGGTGTACGTCCGGGTGGTGGGCCACAGCTCACGCGGGTACTCCTCGCGGATGGCGGCCATGTCGAAGGGATGGCTGTAGTCCGCGCCCTCGGGGGCGAAGCACAGCTTGATGTAGTGGTCGGTGTACCCGGCGAGGGTGAAGCCGGCCAGGCCGTCGCCGCCGAGGATCACGCGCACCATGTGCGGGGTGATCTGCTCGGTGCGCAGGACCTGCGCCCCCTGCGCCTTCGGTGTCCGGCGTTGCGGCCGCTCTGCCACGAGGTTCTCCCTGCTCTGGACGTACATGAGGCCCTGCTCACTTAGGCTTACCTAAGCTAACACCTTCATGCCTGGAGTGTGAGGAGCAGGCGCTGCAGTGCGTTTCCCAGGCCCCATCGGGTCGCGAGGGCTTCCAGGGCCGCGGGATCGCGAGGTTCGCGGGGGAGCGCGGGGGAGAAATCGGGCAGCGGTACGTCATCGGCGACGCGGACGACCTTCGGGGCGACCGCCACGTAGTCCCGCGCCTCGTCGAGCCGCTTGCGCTGGGACGGGGTCAGCCGGGCCGCGGGATCGTCCACCGCGGCCATGATGCCGGCCAGGTCGCCGAAGGCGTCCAGCAGCTTCGCCGCCGTCTTCTCGCCGATGCCGGGGACCCCGGGCAGTCCGTCGCTCGGATCGCCGCGCAGCAGGGCCAGGTCGACGTATCCGCTGCCGTCCACGCCGTACTTTCCGCGCAGCCAGGCCTCGTCCGTCACCTGGAGCGTCCCCACGCCCTTCAGCGGGTAGAGGACCCGCACCCGGCGGTCGTCGTCGACCAGCTGATAGAGGTCGCGGTCCCCGGTCACGATGTCCACGGGGCCGGTGGCCCGCCCGGCCAGGGTCCCGATCACGTCGTCCGCCTCGTACGGCGCGACGCCCACCCGGGCGATCCCGAGTGCGTCCAGCACGGCCTCGATCACCGGGACCTGCGGGGAGAGGGTGTCGGGGACCTCCTCCTCGTCGGGGACGCCCTCGGTGGTCTCGACGGCCACCCGGTGCGCCTTGTAGGTCGGGATCAGGTCGACCCGCCACTGCGGGCGCCAGTCCGCGTCCATGCAGGCGACCAGGTCGTCCGGCCGGTGGTCCTGGACCAGCCTGGCGATGAAGTCGAGCAGTCCGCGCACGGCGTTGACCGGGGTCCCGTCCGGTGCGCGCACCGAGTCCGGGACGCCGAAATAGGCGCGGAAGTAGAGGGAGGCGGTGTCGAGGAGCATCAGGCGTCGCGTCACACCCCGATGATGCCGCACCCCACCGACAGCGGTCGCCGGTGCGGCGCGCGGTTCCCGTGACAGCGATTTCCTGCCAGTGATCTGAATCACACACGTGTTTGGGTCGCGTAAGCGGGGGCAGGCGCGGCATCGGAGCGGACCACGTCCATTTTTCAACAAATGCGCGTGCTCTGCGGACCGAATCCGCACCGCTCCACGGTCTGCCGAAGGGGGTGGCAGACCGTTTTCGGTTCAACGCGTGAGGTGTATGTGTCAAGGCTGCAAGCTGAGCACTTGTACAAGGTGTTCGGCAGACGACCCGATCAAGCCGTGCAGAAGCTCGAGGGCGGTACACACCGCGACGAGCTGCGCGCCGACGGAACGACCGCAGCGGTGATCGACGCCTCGTTCACCGTGGAACCTGGCCAGATCTTCGTCGTCATGGGACTCTCCGGTTCGGGGAAGTCCACATTGCTGCGGATGCTCAACGGTCTGCTGGAGCCGACCGCCGGCCGTGTGCTGTTCGACGGGCAGGACCTGACCGCCCTGAGCGCCCGTGGCCTGCGCACCGTCCGCTCCCGGAAGATCAGCATGGTCTTCCAGCACTTCGCGCTCTTCCCCCACAGGAGCGTGCTCGAGAACGCCGCGTACGGCCTGGAGGTCCAGGGCGTCCCGCGTGCCGAGCGAGAGTCGCGCGCCGCCGAGGCGCTGGAGATGACCGGTCTCGCCGGCTGGGAGAAGTCCTGGCCCGACGAGCTGTCCGGTGGCATGCAGCAGCGCGTGGGTCTGGCCCGCGCGCTCGCCACCGACGCCGATCTGCTCCTGATGGACGAGTCCTTCAGCGCGCTCGACCCGCTGATCCGGCGCGACATGCAGGACCAGCTCCTCGAACTGCAGAAGCGTCTGAAGAAGACCATCGTCTTCATCACCCACGACCTCAACGAGGCCATGCGCCTCGGCGACCGCATCGCCGTGATGCGGGACGGCGAGATCGTCCAGCAGGGCACCGCCGAGGACATCCTGGTCCGGCCGTCCAACGACTACGTCGCGTCCTTCATCCAGGACGTCGACCGCTCCCGGGTGCTCACCGCCGGTTCGATCATGGAGGCGCCCGCAGCGGGCCGCTCCGACACCGAGCTGAAGGCCGAGGCGCCCGCGACGGTGTCCGCCGGGACACCCATCGCCGAGCTCTTCACCCCCTGCTCCACCAGCGGGGCGGCCGTCGCCGTCACCGGTGAGGACGGCAAGGTCGTGGGCATGGTCCCGCGCGCCAGGCTGCTCGCCGCGCTCGGCGAGGAGCCGCAGGTCGACAACCGGGCCGACGGCCGGGTTCCGGCCCCGCGGGAGGTCAAGAAGGTGATCGCCGGTGCCTAGGTTCACCTTCGGGGCCTGGGTCGAGGACGTGGTCGACTGGCTCCAGTCGAACCTCACCTGGATCTTCGACGCCATCAAGACCGTCCTCGGCGGGATGTACGACGGCGTCAACGCCGTGCTCAGCGGCGGTGAGCCGCTGCTGATGGCCGGGATCTTCGCCGTCCTCGCGTTCTGGCTGCGCGGGGTCGTACCCGCCGTGCTCACCTTCGTGGGCTTCGCGCTCATCGACTCCCTCGCCCTCTGGGACGAGGCGATGGCCACCCTCTCGCTGGTCGTCGTGGCAGCGGTCATCACGATCATCATCGCGGTGCCCATGGGTATCTGGGCGGCGCGCAACAACCGGGTCAGCGCGACGCTGCGGCCGGTGCTCGACGTCATGCAGACGATGCCCGCCTTCGTCTACCTGATCCCCGGCGTCATGTTCTTCGGCGTCGGCGTCACCCCCGGCGTGATCGCCACCATCGTCTTCGCGATGCCGCCCGGCGTCCGGATGACCGAGCTCGGCATCCGCCAGGTCGACGGCGAGCTGGTCGAGGCCGCCGCGGCCTTCGGCACCACGCCCAAGCACACCCTCACCCGGGTGCAGCTGCCGCTCGCCCTCCCGACGATCATGGCCGGTATCAACCAGGTCATCATGCTGTCCCTGTCGATGGTCGTCATCGGCGGCATGGCAGGCGCGGGCGGCCTCGGCGAGAAGGTGTACGCGGCCATCACCCAGCTCCAGGTCGGCCT
Source organism: Streptomyces sp. NPDC023573 (assembly GCF_055559735.1). Classification (NCBI taxonomy): domain Bacteria; kingdom Bacillati; phylum Actinomycetota; class Actinomycetes; order Kitasatosporales; family Streptomycetaceae; genus Streptomyces; species Streptomyces sp. NPDC023573. The sequence goes on along the minus strand of NZ_JBVHKB010000008.1, from coordinate 328,957 downwards.
CGCCGCCGAGAGCGGGATCGCCGTCGTCATCCTCGCCATGTACCTGGACCGGATGACCGGCGCGCTCAACGAGCGGGTCTCCCCGCTCGGCCGCCGTGCCGCCGCCAAGGTCGCCGCCGGTGCGCGGCGGCTCAAGTTCACGCACTACAAGCCGGGAACAGCCGTCGCCATGACCGGTGTCGTCGTCCTCGCGCTGGTCGCGGGCGGCCTCAACATCGCCGGTTCCAGCGACTCGAAGGCCGATCAGGCCGGCAGCGGGAACGTCGGCCAGGGCAAGAAGATCAACATGGGGTACATCCCCTGGGACGAGGGCATCGCCTCCACCTTCCTGTGGAAGGAGATCCTGGAGCAGCGCGGTTACGAGACCGGGATCACCCAGCTCGACGCCGGTCCGCTCTACTCCGGCGTCGCCCGTGGCGACATCGACTTCCAGACGGACTCCTGGCTGCCGACCACGCACAAGGACTACTGGGACAAGTACAGCGACCAGCTGGACGACCTGGGCTCCTGGTACGGGCCGACCTCGCTGGAACTGACGGTTCCCTCGTACGTCAAGGGCATCGACTCGCTCGAGGACCTCAAGGGCCAGGGCAAGAAGTTCGACGGCAAGATCATCGGCATCGAGGCCAGCGCCGGGATGATGGGCACGCTCAACAAGAAGGTGCTCAAGGAGTACGGCCTGGAGGGTGAGTACGAGGTGGTCTCCTCCAGCACCTCCTCGATGCTGGCCGAGCTGAACGCCTCCATCAAGAAGAAGGAGCCGGTCGTGGTGACCCTGTGGTCGCCGCACTGGGCCTACGGCAAGCACGACCTGAAGAAGCTCAAGGACCCGAAGGGCGCCTGGGGCAAGGGTGAAGAGGTCCACACCGTCGCGCACAAGGGCTTCGCGGAGAAGGCTCCCGCCGTCTCCAAGTGGCTCAAGGACTTCAAGCTGACCGAGAAGCAGCTGACGAGCCTGGAGAACGAGATCCAGACCGCCGGCCAGGGCAAGGAACAGGACGGCGTCCGCGCCTGGCTGAAGAAGAACCCCGGCCTGGTCGACAAGCTGGCCCCGGTCCCGGGTGGTGGCTCGCAGCAGGGCAAGGACGCGGGCAAGACCGTCAACATGGGGTACTTCCCGTGGGACGAGGCCATCGCCTCCACCTACCTCTGGCAGAACATGCTGGAGGACCGGGGATACAGGACCACGGTCAAGCAGCTGGACCCGGGACCGCTCTACACCGGTCTCGCGCAGGGCCAGCTCGACGTCCAGTTCGACTCCTGGCTGCCGACGACGCACAAGGACTACTGGGACCGGTACAAGGAGAACCTCGTCGATCTCGGCTCCTGGTACGGGCCGACCTCGCTGGAGCTGACGGTTCCCTCGTACGTGAAGGGCATCGACTCGCTCGAGGACCTCAAGGGCCAGGGCAAGAAGTTCGACGGCAAGATCATCGGCATCGAGTCGAGCGCCGGGATGATGGGCACGCTCAACAAGAAGGTGCTCAAGGAGTACGGCCTGGAGGGTGAGTACGAGGTGGTTTCCTCCAGCACCTCCTCGATGCTGGCCGAGCTGAACCGGTCGATCAAGAAGAAGGAGCCGGTCGTGGTGACCCTGTGGTCGCCGCACTGGGCCTACGGCAAGCACGACCTGAAGAAGCTCAAGGACCCGAAGGGTGCCTGGGGCAAGGGCGAGCAGATCCACACGGTCGCCAAGAAGGACTTCGCCAAGGACTTCCCGGAGCTGACCGGCTGGCTGAAGGACTTCAAGCTCAGCGAGGCGCAGCTCGCCTCGCTCGAGGTGGAGCTCCAGAAGGGCGGCGCGGGCAAGGAGAAGGAGTCCGCCCGCCGCTGGATGGACGCCAACCCGGACGTGGTGGAGAAGCTGGCGCCCGTCGGCAGCTGATCCGCTGGTCACACCCATGCGTCACCCTGAAGGGGACGGTCCCGGTCGCGAACCGGGACCGTCCCCTTCACGCTGGTCGGAGGGGGCTCCCGGGCCTCTCCGTCCGCCGGTCTCCACTTCGTCGCGCAAACGACATGCGTAGGGTGCTGGCAACCGGGAGGATGGCGATCCGGGGAGGGAGCCGGACATGGACGACAAGGAAGCCCTTCGAGTGGGCGCGGCGGTCCGCCGACGCCGCAGGAGCCTCGGACTCACCCTGGCCGCGGTGGCCGGGCGCAGCGGCCTGTCCGTACCGTTCCTCAGCCAGATCGAGAACGAACGGGCCAGACCCAGCCCCCGCTCCCTGAACCGGGTGGCGGAGGCGCTGGAGACCACGACCGAGCGGCTGCGCGCCGCGGCGGACTCGGCACGCGCCGTGGACGTCGTACGGGCGGACGGCGAGGACGGCGTACGCAGGCTGGTGCGCGGAAGGCACCAGCTCAGCGCCCTGGAGTTCATCGGTGAGCAGGACCTCGGGCGCGAGTTCCAGCACCGTAACGACGAGGTGATGTACGTGGTGGAGGGCGCCGTCGACGTCGAGGCCGAGGGCCGGGCCCACCGGCTGGGCCGGGGCGACACCCTCTTCCTCTCCGGCGGGGTGCGGCACCGGTGGCGGGCGACCGTGCCGGGCACCCGGCTGCTGGTCGTCTCGGTCGCCGAGCACATCGACGCGACGTACGACTCCCGCCGCTGACCGGGTGGGACGGATGCCGTCGTCGCCCGGTCCCGTCGCCGCCACCGCGGCGAACACCTCCTGCGCCGAGCCCGTCCTGCCGGCGGGCGTCACCTCACGTGGCGGGGACCGTCACCGGCCGGAGCGGCCGGGGCGCCGAGAGCAGCGCTCCGCTGAGGAGCCCGCCCAGCGTCCGGGCGCCGGCGACCGCCCACGCGGTCACCAGCAGCACGTAGAGCGCCACGGACAGCCAGGCGAACGCGTCCAGCCCGGTGTGCCGGGCCAGCCCCGCCGCGCCGGTGACACACGTGCCGACCGGGAAGGTGAACCCCCACCACGTCATCGTGAACCCCATGCCGCGCCGCATCGCGCGCACCACCAGCGCGACGGACAGGGCCAGCCACAGCAGGGCGAACCCCATGACGGGCACCCCGTACAGGACGGCGAACGCGCCGAAGGCCGAGGCGTACGGCGCGGCGATCGCGCCCGGCGCCACATCGGCCAGCTGGTTGACGGCGGTCGTGGACTGGCCGAGCGGCCCGAGCACCAGGAACAGCGTCGGGGTCAGGGCGAGGGGCGGCGGGCCCTGGTGGACCAGTCGCGCGAAGACCAGCGGAAGGACCACCAGCGTGGCCAGCAGGGACAGCCCGAACATCGCGTAGCAGGCCAGCAGGAGTGCCTCCCGCGCCTGGCCGGGGGCCAGCTCGGGCACCAGCAGCGGCCCGACCGCGGCCGAGACCATCGGGGCCACCAGAGGCAGCAGCCAGACCGGCGACGCGGTGCCCGGAGCAGGACGGTGGCGTACGACCATGAGGTACGGGATCGCCACGGCGGCGGCGAGGCCCGCGACCGTGCCCGCCGTGAACAGCAGGACGTCCACGGCGAGGGCGGCGGGATGTCCGATGACGTCCCGGCCCACCACGAGGGCGCCCGCGCCGACGGCGAGCAGCGCCATGGACATGCAGCCGTGGAACGGGGCGACGGCGGGATCCAGGAGATGGGCGCGGGCCTGGTCCCGGTGCAGGACCCAGTGTCCGGCGCGGGCGGCCAGGACGAGGACCAGCGCCACGGCGGACAGGGCCCACACCACGACGCAGGCGGTCCGCAGACCCGGCACGTCCACGGGCAGTGAGGCGCCCGCCGTCGCCACGATGGCGGTCCCCATCACCGTCGCGTACCAGTTGGGGCCCAGACGCCGCAGGGCCGGGAGCCGGGGGGCGAGGGGGCGGGAGACAGGAGTCCCGGTCTTGGTCTGCGGAAAGATGGCCATGCCACGATTCTCTGCGGGCGGACCGCGGCCCACCAGGGAGCGCGGGGCTATGAGGTCATAGGCTGGGCTTATGTCCAGTGCTCCGCCCACGCCCTCCTCCCTGCCCCACCGGGTCCCCGACCTGGGAGCCATGGTGCTGCTGCTCGCCGTCGCGCGGCACGGGAGCCTGGGCAGGGCGGCGCGGGACGTCGGCATCAGCCAGCCCGCCGCCTCCGGCCGCATCCGGTCGATGGAGCGCCAGCTGGGCGTCGCGCTCCTGGACCGCTCACCGCGTGGCTCCCGGCTGACCGACGCGGGAGCCCTCGTCACCGACTGGGCGCGCAGGGTCGTCGAGGCGGCCGAGGCGTTCGACGCGGGAGCCCAGGCGCTGCGGGACCGCCGTGACTCCAGGCTGCGGGTCGCCGCGAGCATGACCATCGCGGAGTACCTGCTGCCCGGCTGGCTGATCGCGCTGCGGGCCGAACGGCCGGACACCGCCGTGTCCCTGCTCGCGGGCAACTCCGCGGCGGTCGCCCTGCGGCTGCTGGCCGGTGAGGCGGACCTGGGCTTCGTCGAGGGACTCTCGATACCGGAAGGGCTCGACGGCACCGTCATCGCGCACGACCGGCTCGTCGTCGTGGTCGCCCCCTCCCACCCGTGGGCGGGCCGCGAGCGGCTGACGCCGGGGGAGCTCGCCGTGACGCCCCTGATCCTGCGGGAACACGGGTCCGGCACCCGCCAGGTCCTGGACGCCGCCCTCGCCGTACACGGGGGGCTGGCGCGCCCTCTGCTCGAACTCTCCTCCACCACCGCCGTGAAGGGGGCGGCGGAGAGCGGGGCAGGCCCCTGCGTGCTGAGCGAGCTGGCTCTGGGGGAGGAGCTCTCGGCACGGCGCCTGGTCAAGGTCCCGGTCGAGGGCGTACGGCTGCGCCGCCAGCTGCGCGCTGTCTGGCCCGCCGGCCACCGGCCCACCGGACCGGCCCGCGATCTGCTGTCCCTGACCGCCCGTGAGGCGCGAGGGCGCTGACCCCCGGGCAACGGGGGACCGGCTCGTCGGGCGCCGGGCGCGGGGGTCCCGCTCGCCGGGCGCCGGGCCTCAGGCGGAGGGTACGGCCGCCCCCGCCCGGGCAGCCGCGACCAGGGCCCGCATGATCCGCAGGTCGTCACCCATCTCCGGGTGCCACTGCACGCCCAGCACCCACTGCGCGCCCGGCAGTTCGACCGCCTCCACCGTGCCGTCCGCCGCGTGCGCGGAGACCACCAGACCCGGCGCGAGCCGGTCCACGGCCTGGTGGTGGTACGTGGGCACGGACGCCTCCTCCGGCACGAGTGAGGCGTACAGGGTGCCGGGGACCGGGGTCACCGGGTGCTCGCCGAGGACGCCGGCCTTGCCGAACGGGCCCGCGTGGCCGTCCAGATGCTGGGTCAGTGTGCCGCCCAGCGCGACGTTGAGCAGCTGCATGCCCCGGCAGATCCCGAGCACCGGAGTGCCGGCCTCCCTCGCCGCGCGGAACAGGGCCACCTCCCAGGTGTCGCGCTCATGAGCCGGCGGGCCCGTCCTGAAGTCGCGCTCCGCGCCGTACAGTCCGGGGTCGACGTCGGCGCCGCCCGCGATCACGAGGCCGTCCACCCGGGCGACCACGGCCGCCGCCTTCGCCGGATCGTCCGGCGGCAGCAGTGCGGCGAGTCCGCCGGAGCGCTGGACCAGCGCGGGGTAGGCGGCGGGAAGCACCGCCGCGGGGAGTTCCCAGACGCCCCAGCGAGCCGCCGGCTCCAGATAGGTCGTGACGCCGATGAGCGGTTCGTGCATGGTGCGGTCCTTCCGGCGGCCGGTCTGCCGGCCGGCCCGGTGCAATGGTGTCGCGTCATACCTTTGTTCGTACGGGGCCGTCACGCAAGAGCAGTGATCCGGAAGGGCGGGTTCAAGCCAGGAAGCCGCGGAGCAGCGCGGCGGTTCCCGCGCAGTGCTCACGCATCACCGCCCGTGCGCCCGCCTCGTCACCGTCGAGCACCGCGGCGACGAGGGCCGTGTGCTGATGCTGCGAATGTTCGAGGTTCCGTACCAGGAGGGGGATGCAGTCCAGCAGGCCGTTGACGCTCGCCCTCACGGCCGCGTACCGGGCGGCCAGGGAGGGGGAGCCGGAGAGCTCGGCCAGCGTCAGATGGAAAAGGGTGTCGATCCTGCGGTAGTCGGGCAGAGGTGCCTCGTGTGTCGCCGCCAGAGCCGTACGCAGCCGGTCCGCCCCCTCCTCGTCGAGGCCGCGCGCCGCGCAGAGCCCGGCCGCCCCCGACTCCAGGACCTCGCGGAAGAGCAGGACGTCGTCGAGGTCGACGTCCGCCACCCGGCGGCGCAGCTCGTCACCGTCGGCCGGGCCGGTGGGGGGAAGCACGAACGTACCGCCGTACCGGCCGCGCCGGGCCTCGACCAGCCCCTGGTCCTGAAGGACCTTCAGGACCTCGCGCAGGGTGACGCGGCTGATCCCGAGGAGTCCGGCCAGCTCGCGCTCGGCCGGCAGCCGCCCGCCGCCGGGCACCAGGCCGAGCCGGACCACCTGGAGGATCTGCTCCAGGGCCTCCTCGAAGCCGTTGCCCGCGCGTACCGGCCGCAGTGCGGGCAACGGCCCGCCGGAGGGCGCGGGCTCCCCTGACTCTTCCGCCACGTCCTGATTCCCTTCCCCCCAATGGTTTTCTCCCATACCTTAAGCCTTCCGGCTGACCGAACGAGGAGTATCCCGTGGCAGACCGAACACCCCCGCTGGGGACCGACGAGCTGCGCGTGCTCGTCGAGCGCGGTGAGATCGACACCGTGGTCCTCGCCTTCACCGACATGCAGGGCAGGCTGCAGGGCAAACGGTTCGCGGCGTCGTTCTTCCTCGACGAGGTGCTGGAGCACGGCACGGAGGGCTGCAACTACCTGCTCGCCGTCGACACGGACATGAACACCGTCGACGGGTTCGCCATGTCCTCCTGGTCCAACGGCTACGGCGACTTCGCGATGCGCCCCGACCTCACGACCCTGCGCCTGATCCCCTGGCACGAGGGGACCGCCCTGGTCATGGCCGACCTCTCCTGGGACGACGGCTCGCCGGTCGCCGCCGCCCCCCGCCAGATCCTCCGGCGGCAGCTGGAGCGGCTCGCCGCACACGGACTGACCGCCCACGTCGGCACGGAACTGGAATTCATCGTCTTCAAGGACACCTACGAGGAGGCGTGGGACCGCGACTACCGCGGCCTCACTCCGGCGAACCAGTACAACATCGACTACTCGGTCCTCGGTACGGGCCGCATCGAACCGCTGCTGCGCCGCATCCGCAACGAGATGGCGGCCGCCGGGCTGAGCGTCGAGTCCGCGAAGGGCGAGTGCAACCCCGGCCAGCACGAGATCGTCTTCCGCTACGACGAGGCCCTCGTCACCTGCGACCAGCACGCCGTCTACAAGACGGGTTCCAAGGAGATCGCCGCCCAGGAAGGCGTCTCGCTCACCTTCATGGCCAAGTTCAACGAGCGCGAGGGCAACTCCTGCCACATCCACCTCTCGCTCCAGGACACCGCGGGACAGAGCGTCATGGCGGGCGAGGACGGCACGATGTCACCCGTGATGCGGCACTTCCTCGCCGGCCAGCTCGCCGCCCTGCGTGACTTCTCCCTGCTGTACGCGCCGAACATCAACTCCTACAAGCGGTTCCAGCCCGGCTCCTTCGCCCCGACCGCCGTCGCCTGGGGCCACGACAACCGCACCTGCGCCCTGCGCGTCGTCGGCCACGGCCGCTCGATGCGCTTCGAGAACAGGCTCCCCGGCGGGGACGTCAACCCGTACCTCGCCGTCGCCGGTCTCGTCGCCGCAGGACTCCATGGCATCGAACACGGACTGGAACTCCCCGACGCCTGCGAGGGAAACGCCTACACCGCCGGATACGACCAGGTCCCCGCCACACTCCGCGAGGCCGCCGCCCTCTGGGAGGACAGCGAGGTGGCCCGCGAGGCCTTCGGCGACGACGTCGTCGCGCACTACCGCAACACGGCACGCGTCGAACTGGCCGCTTTCGACGCAGCGGTGACCGACTGGGAGCTCCGCCGCTCCTTCGAACGTCTGTGAGGCAGCCCGTGAACCACGAACACCGCGTCCTGAACCCGGCGACCGAGGAACTCGTCGCCACCGTCCCCGCCACCTCCGTCGCCGAGGTGGACACCGCCGTCACCCGCGCCAGGGCGGCCCAGCGCACCTGGGCCGCCCTGGCACCCGCCGACCGTGCCCGGCTGCTGCGCCGTTTCGCCGTCCTCGTCGACGAACACGCCGAGGAACTCGCCCTCCTGGAGGTCACCGAAGCCGGCCACACCCTGGGCAACGCGCGCTGGGAGGCCGCCAACGTCCGGGACCTGCTGGACTACGCCGCCGGGGGAGTGGAGCGCCTGACGGGCCGACAGATTCCCGTGCCCGGCGGCATCGACCTCACGTTCCTCGAACCCCTGGGCGTCGTCGGAGTGATCGCCCCCTGGAACTTCCCCATGCCGATCGCCGCCTGGGGCACCGCTCCCGCCCTCGCCGCCGGCAACGCCGTCCTCCTCAAGCCGGCCGAGACCACCCCGCTCACCGCCCTCCGGCTGGCCCGGATCGCTCTCGACGCGGGCCTCCACGAACACCTCTTCCAGGTGCTGCCCGGCGCGGGGGACGTGGCGGGCCACGCCCTCGTCGAACACCCGGGTGTGGCCAAGATCGTCTTCACCGGGTCGGCCCGCGTCGGCAGGCAGATCATGGCCCGGTGCGCGCACCGGGTGAAGCGGCTGACCCTCGAACTCGGCGGCAAGAGCCCCAACATCGTCTTCGCCGACGCCGACATCGAGGCCGCCGCGGCCGCCGCGCCCATGTCCTTCCTGGACAACGCGGGCCAGGACTGCTGCGCCCGCACCCGCATCCTGGTCCAGCGGTCCGCGTACGACCGCTTCCTGGAACTCCTCGGCCCGGCCGTCTCGTCCGTCGTCGTGGGGGACCCGTCGGACGAGAGGACACAGATGGGCCCGCTGATCTCCCGGACCCAGCTGGAGCGCGTCCGCGCCCACGTACCCCAGGACGCGGACGGCATCCGGGGCAGCGCGCCCACCGGCCCCGGCTTCTGGTTCCCCCCGACCGTCCTCACCGGGATCGCCCCCGACGCCCCGGTGGCCACCGAGGAGGTCTTCGGCCCGGTCGCCGTCGTCCTCCCCTTCGACGACGAGGAGGACGCCGTCCGGCTGGCCGACGCCACCGAACACGGTCTGGCCGGCTCCGTCTGGACCCGCGACGTGGGCCGCGCCCTGCGGGTCTCCCAGGCCGTCCGGGCCGGGAACCTGTCCGTCAACTCCCACTCCGCCGTCCGCTACTGGACTCCGTTCGGCGGGTACAAGCAGTCCGGACTCGGCCGTGAGCTGGGGCCCGACGCCCTCGCGGCCTTCACCGAAACCAAGAACGTCTTCATCAGCACGGAGGCCTGAACACATGACCACCGACACGGGGAACATCTGCCGCCGACTGACCGGCCGCACCGCCGTCATCACCGGGGCGGGCAGCGGCATCGGCCTCGCCACCGCCCGCCGGCTGGCGTCGGAAGGGGCGCACGTCGTCTGCGGCGACATCGACGAGAGCGCGGGCAAGGCCGCCGCGAAGGAGGCGGGAGGCACCTTCGTACGCGTCGACGTCACCGACCCCGCCCAGGTCGAGGCGCTCTTCGCCGCGGCGGACGACACCTACGGCTCCGTCGACATCGCCTTCAACAACGCGGGCATCTCGCCGCCCGACGACGACTCGATCCTCACCACCGGTCTGGAGGCCTGGAAACGCGTCCAGGACGTCAATCTCACCTCCGTCTACCTGTGCTGCAAGGCCGCCCTCCCCTACATGAGGCGCCAGGGCCGCGGCTCGATCATCAACACCGCGTCCTTCGTGGCCCGGATGGGCGCGGCGACCTCCCAGATCTCGTACACCGCGTCCAAGGGCGGCGTCCTCGCCCTGTCCCGCGAACTCGGCGTGCAGTTCGCCCGCGAGGGGATCCGGGTCAACGCCCTGTGCCCCGGCCCGGTCAACACCCCGCTGCTCCAGGAGCTGTTCGCCGCCGACCCGGAGCGTGCCGCCCGCAGGCTCGTCCACATCCCGCTCGGCCGGTTCGCCGAGGCCACGGAGATCGCCGCGGCCGTCGCCTTCCTGGCGAGCGACGACTCCTCGTTCGTCAACGCCACCGACTTCCTCGTCGACGGCGGGATCTCCGGGGCTTACGTGACCCCGCTCGACTGAGTCTCCCGGCAGTGGCGGCCGGCCTGCCCGCGCCGTCGCCACGACCGCTACAGGAACGTGCGGCCCTCACCGCGGTACGTCGGCACCGTGGCGGTGATCCGGTCGCCCTCGATCAGCCGCAGTTCGTCGAAGCGCTCGCACAGCTCGCCCGCCTTGGCGTGCCGGAACCACACCTTGTCACCGATCAGCAGATCGTCCGCCGGTGCGCCGAGCAGCGGGGTCTGGACCTCGCCGGGGCCCTCCTGCGCGTCGTAGCGCAGGCCCTCGGGCAGATACGGCACCGGCAGCCGGTCCGCGCCCGCCGCCCCGGACGCCGGGTAGCCGCCGCCGAGCACCGTCACGACGCCCACGCCCGGCCGCCGCACCACGGGCTGCGCGAAGAGGGCCGCGGGGCGCCCCCTGAACGACGTGTAGTTGTCGAACAGCCTCGGCACGTAGAGACCGGAGCCCGCCGCGATCTCCGTCACCGCGGACTCGGCGGCGGTGTGCTGCACGCTGCCGGTGCCGCCGCCGTTCACGAACTCCAGGCCGGGCGCCACCGCGCGTACCGCCCGCACGACCTCCGCACGGCGGGCCGCCAGCTCCTTGCGGGCCGCCGCCTGCATCAGCCGGACCGCGCGCGAACGCAGCGGACGGCCGGCGATCGAGTCGCCCACTCCGGCGACATGCCCCTCGTACGCCATCAGGCCCACCAGCCGGAAGCCCGGCCTGCGGTCCACCGAGCGGGCCAGCTCGGCCAGTTGGGCGGGGGAGCGGAGAGGTGAGCGCAGCGCGCCGATCCTGACCCGGCCGCCGAGCAGCCGCAGCGAGGTGTCCAGCTCCAGGCAGACCCGGATCTCCTCGGCACCGCCCGCCCGCGCCGCGTCGATCAGCTCCAGCTGAGCGGGGTCGTCCACCAGCACCGTCACGGCCGCCGCGAGCTTCGGATCGGCCGCCAGTTCGGCGTACGCGGACCGGTCGGCCGACGGGTAGGCGAGCAGTACGTCGTCGAATCCCGCGCGGGCCAGCCACAGCGACTCCGCGAGCGTGAACGACATGATCCCCGCGAAGCCGGGACGCGCGAGCACCCGCTCCAGAAGGGCCCGGCAGCGTACCGACTTGCTCGCCACCCTGATGGGCTTCCCGGCCGCCCGGCGCACCAGGTCGTCGGCGTTGGCGTCGAAGGCATCGAGGTCGACGACGGCCACCGGGGCGTCGAGATGGGCGGTGGCACGGTTGTAGCGGCTCCGGTCAGCGGCACGGGCAGTCATGGCCCGCAGCTTGCCAGACGGCCGTACCACTGGGTAGGGGACGTTCGGTGCAGATCGTCCCGCACGCCCCCGTCCCGTTCCCACGGTGCGGCCCCCACCCCGTAGAGTGACCGTCACACGATCGACCGACGGGCCCGTGCGCAACGGCGGTCCGTGGGCGGTGCGGGGACGTGGACCAGGGGGACGGATGAGTACCGAGGCGCAGCGCGCTCCAGTGCCGCCCCGCCCGACCACCCCACCGCTCGTACCCGGCAACGCGGCCGCACCGCAGGTCCCTCCGGAGCCCGCGCCGCCGGCCCCCGGCAGCACGCCCGCACCCCCGGCTCCGCGTGCCGGATCCGCGCCGCCGGCCCCGCCCGCCGGACCCGTACCGCCCGCGTCCGTGCCGCCCGCGTCCCTGCCGCCGGTGGAGACGACCGCCCGGCTCCGCCCCGTGCCCCCCGCCCATCCCGGCCCGCCGCCACCGCCCCCCGCCACCAGGCGCAGGCCCGTCGGCGCCGTGGACCTCACGCCGCGCCCCGGCGCCGCCCCGGCCCCGCCCGGCGCCTACTACGCGTACGCCGAGACGCCCGCCGAGACCACCACCCGGCTCCGCCCGGTCAAGGCCGGGAACCGCGTCAGGGCCGCGGCCGCCGCGGTCTGCGCCGTGCTCGGCCTCGGGCTCATCGGCGGCGCGGTCACCGGCAGTTGGCTCACCGGCGACTCCGCCGCCGAGCCCGGCGCCGCGAGCGCGTACTCCGTGGGCCGCTCGGTCTGGCACAGCGTGCCCGTCGAAACCCTCTTCCCGGCCACCCTCAAGGGCGACGGCGCGGGCCCCGGGGCCACCGACCGCGTCTGGACCAGGGTCGCCGTCGCGAGTGACAGCGGCTGCGGGGCGGGCCTGGACCCGCTGCTGCTCACGACGCTCCGCCCCGTCGGCTGCGAACGCCTGGTGCGCGCGACCTACACCGACGCCACGCGCAGCAGCGTCACCACCGTCGGCATGGTCTTCACCGAGGGCGACACCGACGCCATGGGCGCGCTCGACATCCGGTTCACCACACAGCGCCTCGCCGACCGCGCCGACCTGATGCCCCGCACCTACCCGGTCAAGGGCACCGTCGCCGCGGACTTCGGGGACCGGCAGCGCGCCAGCTGGACCGTCCATGTCCTGACGGAGCTGCCCGTCGTCGTGTTCGCCGTCTCCGGCTTCGCCGACGGCCGGGCGGTCGCCGAGCCGCAGCCCGCCGAGGCGGCCATGGCCGCCGACGCCACGACCGCCCCGGCCCAGGCAGGGCTCGGCCACGAGGCGAAGGGCATCGCCGACCGGGTCGAGCGCACCCTGCGCAGGACCGTCACCGACCTCACGGAGCAGCCGGAATGACCCGTCCCCGCCGGCTGCGGGCGCTCGGCGCCGTGGCCACCGCCACCGCTTTCGCGCTGCTGCCCGCCGTGCCCGCCCAGGCGGACGCCATCCGCGACCAGCAGTGGGGCCTGGAGGCCCTCCACGCCCGGACGGCCTGGGGGACCACCAAGGGCGAGGGCGTCACGGTGGCGGTCCTGGACACCGGGGTCGACGACGAACACCCCGACCTCGCGGGGCAGGTGCTCCCGGGCAAGGACCTCATAGGCTTCGGGGCCGGACGGGGCGACCGCTCCTGGGCCCTGCACGGCACCGCCATGGCCGGCATCATCGCGGGCCGCGGAAACGGCCCCGGCCGCGAGGACGGCGTCCTGGGCATCGCCCCGGAGGCGAAGATCCTTCCTGTCCGGGTGATCCTCGAATCCGGCGATCCCTCGCGCGCCAAGGCCCGCGAGTCACGCGGGACCGCGCTCGCCGACGGCATCCGCTGGGCGGCCGACCACGGCGCCGACGTCATCAACCTCTCCCTCGGCGACGACAGCGAGTCGGCCCACCCCGAGCCCGGTGAGGACGCCGCCGTGCAGTACGCCCTCGGCAAGGGCGTCGCCGTCGTCGCCTCCGCCGGCAACAGCGGGGAGAAGGGCGACCGGATCTCCTACCCCGCCGCCTACCCCGGTGTGATCGCCGCAGCGGCCGTGGACGAGTACGGCACGCACGCCGCGTTCTCCACCCGCCGCTGGTACGCCACCGTCAGCGCGCCCGGCGTCGACATCGTCGTGGCCAACCCCGACCGGCACTACTACATCGAGTGGGGCACGTCCGCCGCGTCGGCGTTCGTCTCCGGAGCCGTGGCCCTCGTACGCGCCGCGCATCCGGGCCTCTCGCCGGCACAGATCAAGACCCTGATCACCGACACCGCCGGCGACGCCCCCTCCGGTGGCCGCGACGACGCCAGGGGCTACGGCATGGTCGATCCCGCCGCGGCGATCGCGGCGGGGGCGAAGCTGCGCCCCGACGAGCTGAGCGCCCGGTCCGCGAAGGCCGGCTACCGCAAGGAGTACTTCGGCTCCGGGCCCGCCCCGCAGGGACACGACCGGGACCCCGCCGGCTGGCTCGCCCCCGCGGCGGGCGGCCTCGGAGCCGTGCTCCTCGCCCTGGCCGTCGTGCTGTGGCGCGGCAGGGGAGCCGCCTCTCCCGGGCACGGCCCGTTCCCCACCCGCCCCCTCCGCTGAGCGGACGGCGAGCCTGCCTCACCCCGGTCCACTCACCGCACCGGTCACGCCCACCGCCGTCCTCGCGACGGACTCCACGAGGCCGATGCCCGCCTCCTTCGTGGCGTGTCCGCGCGACAGCACCGCCACCAGCACGGCGTGCCCGCCGCTCGTCACCCGTCCGATGCTGTTGACGTCCCACAGCCCGGTCGTCGTCCTGGGCATCCAGCCGTTCTTCAGGACCGCGTCGGTGCCCGCCGCGGAGACCCCCCACCGCTGGTCCCCCTCGACCTGGCCCATCAGCTCCGTGATGTACGCCCGCGAGGCCACCGAAAGCTCCGAATCCGCCCCGGAGACCGCCTCCAGCAGTCGCACCTGATCGGCCGCGGTCGTCTGGGTCAGGCCCCACGCGTGGGCCGCCCGCGTCCTGGTCAGTCCCAGCCGTCCGTTGGCCGAGTCGAGGGCCGCCTCCCCGCCGATCACCTTGAGCAGCTCCGTGGCCGAGGTGTTGTCGCTGCGTCTGATCATGGCTTCCGCGTACGCCTGTTCGGCGCCGTTCAGTTCCCGGTCCTCGTCCTGCGCCTTGAGCAGCAGCGCCGCAAGGATGTCGACCTTCACGATGCTCGCGGCGTCGTACGCCCCGCCCCCGTACACGGCAGTGGCGCCGCTCTCCGTGTCCAGCACGGCCACCGACACATCGGCGCCGTCCGCCAAGGACGCCAGCGCCCCGGCCAGCTCCGCGTCGAGATCCACCTCGGGCTCCTCGCTCCGGCCCGCCGCGGCCGGCGGGCTCGAGGCGGACGATACGGCGGCCACGGCCGCGTGCGCGTCATCCGGCGAGCGAGCCACGAGGTACGCACCTCCCGCGGCGGAACCGGCCGGCAGCAGGACGGCGGCGGCCACGAGGCCGGACAGCGCCGGCCTGCGTGTTCTGTGACGGGACATGACCCGGACGCCAGGCAGCCCGCCTGGCAGCCGCCTGTGCCCGACCTGTCGCCCAGGTGAGAGACCCGACCCACTACGCTCGTCCCGTGGCGCTCAAGAACATCCCGGACCCCGGCTTCTCCGACGACGACGGCACTGCCTCGCCCGAACTGACGGCGGCCCTCGCGGCGTGGGCCGACGACAGGACGGCGGTCGGCCCGGTCCTAGCGGCGCTCCGCGACGCCCGGCTGCTCGTGCCGGTCGTCGCCGTACTCGGCGAGGTCGAGGAGGACGAGAAGGGCCTGCGCCGCGAGAAGACCAGCGACATGGCCGTGCCGACCCTCCAGGCCGGGGACCGGCGCGCCCTGCCCGCCTTCACCTCCACCGCCTCGCTGGCCCGCTGGGACCCGCAGGCGCGCCCCGTCGCCGTACCCCTGCACCAGGCGCTGCAGGCGGCCGCGCACGAGAAGGCGGACACGGTGGTGCTCGACCTCGCGGGGCCCGTCGCCTTCGAGCTGACCGGCCCGGCGCTGCTCGCCCTGGCGGAGAACCGCACCAGCACGGACCCGCTCGACGACCCGGCGGTCGTCGCCGCGGTGCGGGACGCGGTCGCCGCCGAGCCCGCGGTGATCCGTGCCCACCTGGGCCCCGGGCAGGCCGACGGCACGCTTGCCCTGGTCCTCTCCCCGGACGCCGTGGTGGGCGACGCCGCCCGCCGGGTCGCCGACGCGCTGTCCGCCAGCGAGGTGCTGCGCGCCCGGCTGGTGCGCGGAATCGACCTGGCGCTGCTGCCGGCCGACGCCGTGGCCCCGGGCGAGCCGCTGTTCAGCCGCTGACGCGGGTGAGCCCGCCGCCCGGGAGAGGCGACGGGCTCGTCAGACGCGAGGGCGACTAGCCGTAGACGGGACCGGTGTACTTCTCGCCCGGGCCCTGGCCCGGCTCGTCCGGCACGAGCGAGGCCTCGCGGAAGGCCAGCTGGAGCGACTTCAGGCCGTCGCGCAGCGGCGAGGCGTGGAAGGTGCTGATCTCGGTGGCGCTCGCGTCGAGCAGCCCGGCCAGCGCCTGGACCAGCTTGCGCGCCTCGTCCAGGTCCTTGTGCTGCTCGCCCTCCTCGGTCAGGCCGAGCTTCACGGCTGCCGCGCTCATCAGATTGACGGCGACGGTCACGATCACCTCGACCGCGGGAACCTCCGCGATGTCGCGGGCCATGTCGTCGAAGCCGGGGTTCTCGGTGCTGGGGGTGGTCGCGTCGCTCATGCCCCACACGATAAGGCCACGTCCACGCGGCTCCTCCTGCGGGAGCCGTCCCGGCAGCTGGTTCGCCCTGCCCCGGGGGAGCTGCTAACCTTGTGTAACGACCGGCCGGACACCTATGTGCTCGGCCCACAAGTGGAGGCTCCGATCTCCCACCTGACCGTCCTCAGGGACGGCGGGTCACCGGTCAGGTGGCAGCCATCGTTCCGTACGGACGATGGGGCCGCCCGATTGCGCCCCGCGGTAGCACGCGGCGGTGTTCCGGTAGTTCCAGGAGCCCCGCCTGTGTCCCGTCCGGGGCATTTCTGCGTTCCCGGCTCGGTTGGTCACAACAGAAGACGTTACGCGGCTGTCCGCCAGGCGGTCGCGTGGTGCTACCGAGGAGGATCCATCAGCGCCGAGCCCCGCATCAACGACCGGATTCGCGTTCCCGAGGTGCGACTTGTCGGTCCCAGCGGCGAGCAGGTCGGGATTGTTCCGCTTGCCAAGGCCCTGGAGCTCGCACAGGAGTACGACCTCGACCTGGTCGAGGTGGCGGCGACAGCCCGTCCCCCCGTGTGCAAGCTCATGGACTACGGGAAGTTCAAGTACGAGTCGGCCATGAAGGCCCGTGAGGCGCGCAAGAACCAGGCGCACACGGTCATCAAGGAAATGAAGCTCCGGCCGAAGATCGACCCGCACGACTACGACACCAAGAAGGGTCACGTCGTCCGGTTCCTCAAGCAGGGGGACAAGGTCAAGATCACGATCATGTTCCGCGGTCGTGAGCAGTCCCGCCCCGAGCTGGGCTTCCGGCTGCTCCAGCGTCTCGCTTCGGACGTCGAGGACCTCGGGTTCATCGAGTCCAACCCGAAGCAGGACGGCCGGAACATGATCATGGTTCTGGGCCCGCACAAGAAGAAGACCGAAGCCATGGCCGAAGCCCGCGAGGCCCAGGCCGCCCGCAAGGCGGAGCGCCAGGGGACCACCCCCGACGCCGAGTCCGAGGGTGACACCGCTGAGGCCCCGGCCGCAGCGGCCGAGGCTCCGGCCGAGACACCTTCCGAGGCGTGACCTCCGGGGGCCGCCACCCAGGCGCCCCCGGGTCCCTCGGAAACCACCCAAAGATCTGACGCCCCTGCAGTCCGGTGCCCGCACCGAGAGGGGCGCCACTGACGAGGAGATAACGGCGCGATGCCGAAGAACAAGACGCACAGCGGTGCCAGCAAGCGCTTCAAGATCACGGGCTCCGGCAAGGTGCTGCGCGAGAAGGCCGGCAAGCGCCACCTGCTCGAGCACAAGTCCTCGAAGAAGACCCGCTCGCTGACCGGCACGGTCGTCGTGGCTCCGGCCGACGCCAAGAAGGTCAAGAAGCTTCTCGGCAAGTGAGGCGCCGCCTCCGGTGAACCCGGAGGCGCGACCTCGATCCGACCGGGACCAATTCGTTTCCGGGTCCGGTGAGTCCTCACTTCGACCACCTGACCCCGCTGCAAGGAGTTAAAAGTGGCACGCGTCAAGCGGGCGGTAAACGCCCACAAGAAGCGCCGGGCGATCCTCGAGGCCGCCAGCGGTTACCGCGGTCAGCGTTCGCGCCTGTACCGCAAGGCCAAGGAGCAGGTCACCCACTCCCTGGTCTACAACTACAACGACCGCAAGAAGCGCAAGGGCGACTTCCGTCAGCTCTGGATCCAGCGCATCAACGCGGCCGCCCGCCAGAACGGCATGACGTACAACCGCCTCATCCAGGGTCTGAAGGCCGCCAACATCGAGGTGGACCGCAAGATCCTGGCCGAGCTCGCGGTCAACGACGCCAACGCGTTCGCCGCCCTCGTCGAGGTCGCCCAGAAGGCCCTCCCGAGCGACGTCAACGCCCCGAAGGCCGCCTGATCCAGGCAGTACTTCCGTCGTTCCAGCGTTTCGAGCCGGACCCGCAGGCGCGCGCCGTCTGCGGGTCCGGTGCGTTGCAGCACGTGTCGCGTACGTAGTCAGCCGTACGCAGAGAAACGTACGCAGAGAAGCTGACTTACGCAGAGAGGCTCGCCGCCGACCATGGGCACCCCCGAACTGATCTCCGCGCGGTCACCGCGAATCGCCGCCGCACGCCGGCTGGCCAGGCGCAACTTCCGCGGCAAGGAGCGCAGGTTCATCGCCGAGGGGCCGCAGGCCGTGCGCGAGGCCGCCGCGCACCGGGGTACCGACGGCGAACCCACGCTGACCGAGCTCTTCGCCACCGTCGAGGCGGCCGACCGGTACGCCGACATCATCGACGCCGCACGCCGAGCCGGCGCCCGCGTCCACCTCGCGGACGGTGACGCGCTCGCCGACGTCTCGCAGACCGTCACCCCCCAGGGGCTGATCGGCGTCTGCCGGTTCCTGGACTCGCCCTTCGAGGACATCCTCGCGGCGAAGCCCACCCTGGTCGCCGTCCTCGCCCACGTACGCGACCCCGGGAACGCCGGCACGGTGCTGCGCTGCGCGGACGCCGCGGGCGCGGACGCGGTGGTGCTGACCGACGCCTCCGTGGACCTCTACAACCCCAAGTCCGTCCGCGCCTCCGTCGGCTCCCTCTTCCATCTGCCGGTGGCCGTCGGGGTGCCCGTGGAGCAGGCCGTGCAGGGGCTCCGGGACGCCGGTGTGCGCATCCTGGCGGCCGACGGCGCGGGCGACGACCTCGACGACGAGCTCGACGCGGGCACCATGGGCGGGCCCACCGCCTGGGTGTTCGGCAACGAGGCGTGGGGCCTGCCCGAGGAGACCCGCGCCCTGGCCGACGCCGTGGTCCGGGTCCCGATCCACGGAAAGGCCGAGAGCCTCAACCTCGCCACCGCCGCGGCCGTCTGCCTCTACGCCTCCGCGCGGGCCCAGCGCCCGCGCCGGGCCGGCTGACCCGGGTCCCACCGGCCGATACGGGCCACACCCCGCCGACGGGCGCCCCGGAGGGTGTCGCCCGGCCGCCGGCGCCTAGTAGGGTGACGAACTCGGGGGCCCACTGCACCGGTTCGAGAGGTGGGGTACGGGAAGATGGCTGTCGGCATGAGCAGGCCGCGAGCGACACACACGGCCGCCGTGCGCGCCCTCCCCGAAGGGGCCGGCCAGAGCCAGGCCGCCGGGGACCCCGCGACGGGCATCGACCCGGACGATCTGCCGGACGGTCTCGTCGTCGCCGACGAGACGGGCACGGTCGTCTGCTTCAACGCCGCCGCGGCCCGGATCACCGCGACACCCGCGGCCGAGGCGCTCGGCCACCCCCTGGACCAGGCACTGCCCCTCGAGGACCTCAAGGGACGCCGCTGGTGGGCCCTGACCGACCCGTACGGCGGCCTCGCCACCCGGGTCGGCCAGCCCGAGCGGAATCTGCTGCTTCCCGGCGGCCGCGAGGTCCTGGTCTCCGCCCGGTACGTCCGTGAGACCCCGACCGGCCCGGTCCGCCGGCTCGTCGTGTCGCTGCGCGGCACCGAGGCGCGCCGGCGCACCGAGCTCAGCCACGCCGAGCTGATCGCCACGGTCGCCCATGAGCTGCGCTCCCCGCTGACCTCGGTCAAGGGCTTCACCGCCACACTGCTGGCCAAGTGGGAGCGGTTCACCGACGACCAGAAGCGGCTGATGCTGGAGACCGTCGACGCCGATGCCAACCGGGTCACCCGGCTCATCGCCGAGCTGCTCGACATCTCCCGTATCGACTCCGGCCGGCTCGAGCTGCGCCGTCAGCCCGTCGACATCGCCGCGGCCGTCGAACGCCACATCCAGGCGCACACGGCGAACGGCCAGGCGCCCGACCGCTTCCTCGTGCACACCCGGGAGCCGCTGCCGGCGCTCTGGGCGGATCCCGACAAGGTCGACCAGGTCCTGGGCAACCTGCTGGAAAATGCCGTGCGGCACGGCGAGGGAACCGTCACCATTGAGATCGCCCCCGCATCCGCACCGGGCAAGGACGACGAGAGTGGAACGGCAGTCACCGTGAGCGACGAAGGTCCCGGCATCCCCGAGGAGTCGATGGCCCGCGTCTTCACCCGCTTCTGGCGGGGGAGCAAGCGCGGCGGGACCGGCCTGGGCCTGTACATCGTCAAGGGCATCGTCGAAGCGCACGGCGGGACGATCACCGTCGCCCGGGCGCCCGGCGGCGGCGCCCAGTTCCGATTTATCCTGCCCGTGAGCATGCCGGCCTACCTGGCCTAGGCGGCCCACGGGCTTCTTCGCCTCCCGGCGGCCCGTAGACTCGACTTTTGGCACCTTTGCGTCCTCAGTCGTCGAACCAGGGTCGCCACCAGCCAATCGGAAGCACGGGAAGAGATGTCGGCACCGAACAAGTCGTACGACCCAGTCGAGGTCGAGGCACTGAAACCGGAAGAGATCGAGCGCATGCGGGACGAGGCGTTCGCCGCCTTCGCCGCCGCGGGCGACCTCGACGCGCTCGCCCAGGCGAAGACCGCGCACACCGGTGGTACCTCGCCCCTGTCGCTCGCCAACCGCGAGATCGGCGCCCTGCCGCCGCAGGCCAAGGCCGAGGCGGGCAAGCGCGTGGGCCAGGCCCGCGGCGCCGTCTCCAAGGCGCTGGCCGCCCGCCAGGCCGAGCTGGAGGCCGAGCGTGACGCCCGGGTGCTGGTCGAGGAGGCGGTGGACGTCACCCTGCCCTACGACCGCACCCCCGCCGGTGCGCGCCACCCCCTGACGACCATCATGGAGCGCGTCGCCGACGTCTTCGTCGCCATGGGCTACGAGATCGCCGAGGGCCCCGAGGTCGAGGCGGAGTGGTTCAACTTCGACGCCCTGAACTTCGTGCCCGACCACCCGGCGCGGCAGATGCAGGACACCTTCTTCGTGCAGGGCGCCGACGGCGCCAAGGGCGACGAGTCCGGTGTCGTGCTGCGGACGCACACCTCACCCGTGCAGGCCCGCTCGCTGCTCAGCCGCAAGCCCCCCGTCTACGTGGTCTGCCCCGGCCGGGTCTACCGCACCGACGAGCTCGACGCCACGCACACCCCGGTCTTCCACCAGATCGAGCTGCTCGCCGTCGACGAGGGCCTCACCATGGCCGACCTCAAGGGCACCCTGGACCACATGGTCCAGGCGCTCTTCGGCGCGGACATGAAGACCCGGCTGCGGCCGAACTTCTTCCCGTTCACCGAGCCGTCCGCCGAGATGGACATGGTCTGCTACGTCTGCCGCGGCGAGTCCGTCGGCAACCCGGACCGCCCCTGCCGCACCTGCGGCAGCGAGGGCTGGATCGAGCTCGGCGGCTGCGGCATGGTCAACCCCAAGGTGCTCGTCGCCTGTGGCGTCGACCCCGAGAAGTACAGCGGATTCGCCTTCGGGTTCGGCATCGAGCGGATGCTGATGTTCCGCCACAACGTAGAGGACATGCGAGACATGGTCGATGGTGACGTCCGGTTCACCCGGCCGTTCGGGATGGAGATCTGATGCGCGTCCCGCTTTCCTGGCTGCGGGAATACGTCGACCTGCCGGCGACCGAGACCGGCCGTGACGTACAGGCCAAGCTCGTCTCCGTCGGCCTCGAGGTCGAGACCGTCGAGCAGACCGGCGCCGGTCTGAAGGGCCCCCTGGTCGTCGGACAGGTCCTGACCGTCGAGGAGCTGGAGGGCTTCAAGAAGCCCATCCGCTTCTGCACCGTGGACGTCGGCACCGCCAACGGCACCGGCGACCCGCAGGAGATCGTCTGCGGCGCCCGTAACTTCTCCGTCGGCGACAAGGTCGTCGTGGTCCTCCCGGGCGCCGTACTGCCCGGTGACTTCGCGATTGCCGCGCGCAAGACGTACGGCAAGACCTCGCACGGCATGATCTGCTCCACCGACGAGCTCGGCATGGGCGACGACGGCACGCACGGCATCATCGTGCTGCCGCCGGAGTTCGAGCCCGGCACCGACGCGATCGAGCTCCTCGAGCTCGTCGACGAGGTCCTGGACATCGCCGTCACGCCGGACCGGGGCTACTGCCTCTCGATGCGCGGCGTCGCCCGCGAGACGGCCATCGCGTACGGGCTGCCGCTGCGCGACCCGGCGCTCCTGGACGTGCCCCCGCCCAACGCGCACGGCTACCCGGTCAAGGTGTCCGACCCGTTCGGCTGCAGCAACTTCACCGCACGTACGGTCACCGGGCTGCGGCCCGAGGCGCGCTCCCCGATCTGGATGCGGCGCAGGCTGCAGAAGGCCGGGATGCGCCCGGTCTCGCTCGCCGTCGACATCACCAACTACGTGATGCTGGAGCTCGGCCAGCCGCTGCACGCCTACGACCGCTCCCGTGTCGCGGGGACGATCGGGGTGCGCCGCGCCCAGCAGGGCGAGAAGCTCACCACGCTCGACGGTGCCAAGCGCGTCCTGGACTCCCAGGACCTGGTCATCACCGACGACCGGGGGCCGATCGGCCTCGCGGGCGTCATGGGCGGGGCCGACACCGAGATCGCCGACCACACCGAGGACACCGGGACCACCGAGGTCGTCATCGAGGCGGCGCACTTCGACGCGATCGCCATCGCCCGGACCGCGCGCCGCCACAAGCTGAGCTCCGAGGCGTCCAAGCGCTTCGAGCGCGGTGTCGACCCGCAGGCCGCCGCCGCTGCCGCGCAGCGCACGGTCGACCTGCTGGTCCTCCTCGCGGGCGGCACGGCCGAGGCCGGCGTCACGGAGATCACGGCTCCGTCCGCACCCCGCTCCATCGCCATGCCGGCGAACCACCCCGACCGGGTGGCCGGAATGGCGTACGGCCGCGAGACCGTCGTACGCCGTCTCCAGCAGGTCGGCTGCGACGTCTACGGCCAGGACGAGCTGATCGTCACGGTGCCGTCCTGGCGCCCTGACCTCGCCGAGCCGAACGACCTGGCCGAAGAGGTCATCCGGCTGGAGGGGTATGAGAACCTCCCCTCCACCCTGCCGACCCCGCCCTCCGGACGCGGCCTCACCGACCGCCAGCGGCTGCACCGCCGCATCGGCCGTGCCCTCGCGGGCGCCGGTTACGTCGAGGCGCTGAGCTACCCGTTCATCGGCGGCGCCGTCCTCGACCAGCTCGGCCTGGAGAAGGACGACGCCCGCCGCCGCACGGTCACCCTCGTCAACCCGCTCTCCGACGAGGAGCCCGCGCTGCGCACGACGCTGCTGCCGGGCCTGCTCGGCGCGCTGCGGCGCAACGACGGTCGCGGCAGCCACGACCTGGCGCTCTTCGAGACAGGCCTGGTCTTCAGGCCGACCGGCGAGGAGACCAAGGCCGTCCGGCTGCCCGTCGACCGCCGTCCCACGGACGAGGAGATCGCCGGACTGGACGCGGCGCTCCCGCGCCAGCCGCGCCGTGCCGCCGTCGTCCTCGCGGGCGCCCGCGAGCAGGCCGGCTGGTGGGGCAAGGGCCGCCCCGCCGACTGGGCGGACTCCATCGAGGCGGCGCGCTCCATCGCCCGTGAGGCGGGCGTCGAGGTGACGGTCCGCGCCGACCGGCACGCACCGTGGCACCCCGGCCGCTGCGCCGCCCTGTACGTCACGGTCGACGGCGAGGAGACCCTCTTCGGACACGCGGGCGAACTGCACCCGCGTGTCATCAAGGAGCTCCACCTGCCCGAGCGGACCTGCGCCATGGAGGTCGAGCTCGACGTCCTGGAGCGGGCGGTCGACGGCGCGCTGCAGGCGCCCCGGATCTCCACCTTCCCGGTGGCGACCCAGGACGTCGCACTCGTCGTCGCCTCGGACGTGCCCGCCGACGCGGTGGAGAAGGCCCTGCGCGAAGGCGCCGGCGGTCTGCTCGAATCGCTGCGGCTGTTCGACGTCTTCACCGGCGAGCAGATCGGTGAGGGCAACAAGTCCCTGGCGTACGCGCTGCGGTTCCGCGCCCCGGACCGCACGCTGACCGTGGAGGAGGCCTCCGCGGCCCGCGACACCGCGGTCGCCCTGGCCGCCGAGCGCACCGGCGCGGTGCTGCGCGGCGCGTAGGCGTAACGGAGTCGAGAAGGGGCGTATCCGGCCACCGGATACGCCCCTTCTGCTCTCGCGGGGCGGCCCGGGGACCGCACACGGGCCTCCTGTCATCGGGGCAGTGGGCTGTGCGGTCCGGCGCCGCCCGCCCTGCCTCGGAGTGTCGGGCAGGCCGGCAGGGCGAACGGCGCGGGGCGGGTCGTCGAGCTGTTACGAGGGGGAGCCGACGACCCGGCCGCCTCTTGCGAGAAGCTCATTCAACCCAGCGGCGCCCCGGCGCGGCAGAGCGCACAGCAGGATGGTTCGGGCACTCCGTTCACACCCCGTGTGAACCGTGCTCCACTAGGCTCATCGCGACGCGCACATGGGGGGGCGATGGAGCCCAATGTCCTGCTCGAATCCCTGATCGACGAGGCAGGTGTGTCCCGCGCCGGGCTCGCCGGTCATGTCAACCAGGCCGGCCGCGCCCGCGGGCTGTGCCTGCGCTACGAGCACACGGCGGTCGCCCGCTGGCTCAAGGGTCAGCGCCCGCGAGGGCAGGTCCCTGACCTGATCTGCGAGGTGCTGGCGGGCCGACTGGGCCGGCCCGTCACGCTCGACGACATCGGCATGGGGGTCTCCGGCGTCCACACGGCGGCCCGGAGCGCCGGCCTGTCCGGCTTCGTCGAGCACGCGACGGCCCTGTGGCGCTCCGACGAACAGCAGCGTCCCCACCTCACCGCCGCCCCCGCCGTCACGGGCACGACAGCCGTGATGCCGGTCTGGGAGTGGGAGAACCCGCCCGAGGACACCGACGTCTCACGCCCCGGGCCGTCCCGCGTGAGCACGGCGGACATAGAGACGCTGCGCGCCGCCCGGGCGCACTACGAACAGATGTACAGAAAGGCGGGTGGCATCGCGACCAGACCCCGCATCGTCGGCTTTCTCAACGCCGAGACCGCGCCGCTGCTGCGCGGGGGGTACAGCGACGCCATGGGCCGTCAGCTCCACCGCGCGACCGCCGGACTGGTGGCCGTCGCCGGCATCTGCGCCTACGATTCCGACGCCCATGGGCTCGCCCAGCGCTACTTCCACCAGGCGCTGCGCCTGGCCAAGGCCAGCGGGGACCGGGGACTCGGCGGCTATGTGATCGCGCTGCTCGTCAACCAGTCGCTGCACCTCGCCGAATTCCGCCGGTCCGTGGCCTTCGCCGAGGCCGCACTGCGCGCGGCGGGCCCGCACATCACGCCGGCGCTCGCCACCGATCTGCACGCGATGCAGGCCAAGGCCTACGCCCAGCTCGGCGACCACCGCAGCGCCCTGGAGTGCATCCGCCGCGCCGAGGCCGAGGCCGACCGCATCCGGAGCGGGGGCGAGCCGGACGAGACGGGATATGTCCAGCCGGGTCTCGTCAACGTCCAGGTGGCGGAGGCGCTGCTGTGCCTGGGGGACCTCCCCGGTGCCCGGGAGCACGCGGCCGCCGCCGTACGCTCCCCGGCGCACGACCGGGGGACCGTGCACCGGCTCGCCATGCTGACACATCTCGAACTGCTCCAGGGCGAGGCGGACAAGGCGGCCCGCACCGCCTCGGAAATGGCGGAACGCGCCCAGGGCATGGAGTCCCAGCGGCTCCGGGACCGGCTCCGCTCCGTACGGAAGCATCTGGCCGAGAGCGGCAGCGCCGACGCGGCGGCGGCGGCCGGCCTCATCGACGGGGCGCTGCGCGTGCCCCTGTGAGCCTCGTCGCGGGAGCGTCCACGCGTTCCCCTGCGGGGCGGACCCTGCTCCGATATTGCCATCGACCAGTCGGAAGGTGGCAGAACTGTGCAGTGGACGAACTTGAACGAACGGACCGTGTACGAGAACCGCTGGTTCCGGGTCAAGTTGGCGGACGTCGTACTCCCCGACGGCCGCCATCTGGACCACTTCCTCATCCGCCTCAGGGCCGTCGCCGCGGCGACCGTCGTCAACGAGGCCAATGAGGTCCTGCTCCTGTGGCGGCACCGGTTCATCACCGACAGCTGGGGCTGGGAGCTCGCCGCGGGTGTGGTCGAGGACGGCGAGGACATCGCTGCCGCGGCGGCACGCGAGATGGAGGAGGAGACCGGATGGCGCCCCGGCGAGCTGCAACCGCTGATGACCGTGGAACCGGCCAACGGCCTCGTCGACGCCCGGCACCACCTCTTCTGGTCCCGGGAGGCGACGTACACCGGTCATCCGGCGGACGC
This sequence comes from Streptomyces sp. NPDC023573, assembly GCF_055559735.1. Lineage (NCBI taxonomy): Bacteria > Bacillati > Actinomycetota > Actinomycetes > Kitasatosporales > Streptomycetaceae > Streptomyces > Streptomyces sp. NPDC023573. The sequence goes on along the minus strand of NZ_JBVHKB010000008.1, from coordinate 302,769 downwards.
CTTCGAGTCCTCGCGCCGTGCGTGGGTCCCGCTCAAGCTCGTGCCGGACATGGTCGCGCGTGGTGAGATTCCGGCGGCCAACATGGCGGCCGGACTGCTGATGCTTCATCACATGCAGCTGGGGTGACGGCACCAAACGGGGGCGGTCTCAACGGAGCTGCTCTGTCCGGCGACCCGGCGGGCGGTGACCTTGCGCTGAACGGTCGTGCGGCCCGAGGGGGCGAGGGGCGCTCGCCTTCTCGGGCACCGGCGGTCAGGTGTGGCGGGACCGGTGGACGGCAGCCTTGGCACGGTTGCCGCACCGCGTCATGTCGCACCAGCGGCGCGAGCCGCGGTGGGACCGGTCGACGTAGAGGCGGGTGCAGCGCGGCGCCGCGCACTCCTTCACCAGCTGGGGCGTCTCGGTCATCAGCTGGATCGCGTCCCGGGCGACCGTCGACAGGGCCGCGCCGACCGTGCCGTGGTGCCGCGCGGTGCCGTCGGGGCGGAGCTCGGCACGTACCGGATCGGTTGCGGCGGCGCGGTTGACCGTGGCGCAGTCCTCGGGAGGGAGAGGGGAGTGGCCGGCCGAAGCGAGCATGAGGCGGTAGATCGCCTCGCGGAGACGGACCGCCGCGACCAGGTCGGCCCGCGTCGCCGCTGTGGGCGCGTCGACGATTCCGGACGACGCTGTCCACTCGGACAGGTGGTCCGAGGTGGTGAGCAGGTCCAGCGGGGCGTCACGCCGGCTCTGCACGGTTCCGACGAAGTCAAGGGCCACGCTGCCGCTGACGAATGCGAAGTTCATCCCTCAAGAGTAACCGCGTTGACCGGTTCGTCGACGCCCCTGTAGGCTCCCGAGTAACCCATTGATGCGGTTACTTCCTCGGTGAGGGGACACCTCTGCGATGCAAGGCGCCGACCCGAAACCCGCCACGGTCGAGGCAGCGGCCGACAAGCCGCAAGCCGCTCCTCCGCCGGTCTGGGAGAACGCGGTGATCCCCTCCGTCTTCGTGGTGCTGTGGAGCAGCGCGTTCGTCGCGGCGGTGATCGGCACCGACGCGGCGCCGCCCTTGCTGCTGACGTTCTGCCGCTTCGCGGTTGCCGGGGTCCTGCTGGCGGTGATCGCCGTGATGAGCAGGTCACCCTGGCCCCGGGGGCGTCTGCTCCTGCATGTGATCGTCGTCGGTCTGCTGATGCAGGCGGTACAGTTCGGCGCCTTCTACACGGCCATCGGCGCAGGCCTGCCGGGCGGTGTCGTCGCGCTGATCCAGGGGTTCAACCCCGTACTGATCGCTCTGCTGGCAGGCATGTTCCTGGGCGAGCAGATCACCGGGCGGCAGTGGCTCGGCTTCGCCGTGGGGGGCGTCGGTGTGGCGCTCGCGGTCGCGGGCGCGCTGGACTTCTCCGCCGGTGCCATCGTGCTGTCCTTCGTGGGGCTGCTCGGTCTGAGCGCGGGCACGGTCTACCAGAAGCGCTTCACCCAGGGCGTGGACGTCCGTAGCGGTACCGCCGTGCACTTCCTGGCCGGTGCACCCGTGATGGGCATCCTGACCCTGACTTTCGAGGACCCGAGGGTGTCCGACTGGGGCGCGTTCGGCAGCTCACTGGCGTGGATCGTTCTGGTCAACTCGGTGGGTACGTTCCTGCTGCTCAACCTCATGCTCAAGAAGCAGGCCGTCAGCCGGGTGGGCACGCTCTTCTTCCTCACTCCGGCCGTCACCGCCCTGCTCGCCTGGCTGGTGATCGGTCAGACGCTCGGTTACTCCGCGATCATCGGCCTGCTCCTCGGAGGCGTCGGTGTTCTGCTCGCGGCACGCAGATAGACAGAGCCGTCACCTGCGCCGCACGCGAGGCATTCGTACAGACAGAGAAGAGACAGACACATGAGCATCAAGATCGCCGTCAACGGATTCGGCCGCATCGGGCGTGGCTTCCTGCGCGCCGCGCTCACCCATGGAACCGATCTTGAAGTGGTCGCGGTCAACGACCTCACGGACGCGGCGACCCTCGCACACCTGCTTTCGTACGACAGCACCATGGGCCGCCTGAACGCCGAGGTCGAGGTCGACGGTGACTCCCTCGTGATCGACGGCAGGAAGGTCGCGGTCCACGCGGAGCGTGAGCCGGGCAAGCTGCCGTGGGGCGAGCTCGGCATCGACGTCGTGGTGGAGTCCACCGGCATCTTCACCGACGGCAAGAAGGCCGCCGCGCACCTCGAGGCGGGAGCGCGCAAGGTCCTCGTCTCGGCTCCCGCGTCGAACGAGGACATCACACTCGCCTACGGCATCAACCACGGCGACTACGACCCGGCGAAGCACCACATCGTCTCGAACGCGTCGTGCACGACGAACTGCCTGGCGCCGCTCGCCAAGGTGCTGCACGACGGGCTCGGTGTGGAGAGCGGGCTGATGACCACGGTGCACGCGTACACGCAGGACCAGAACCTCCAGGACGGTCCGCACAAGGACCCCCGGCGTGCCCGCTCGGCAGCGATCAACGTCGTGCCCACGTCGACCGGTGCCGCCAAGGCCATCGGCCTCGTCCTGCCCGAGCTGAACGGCCGGCTCGCGGGCCTGTCTCTGCGTGTCCCCGTACCGGTCGGATCACTGACCGACCTGTCCGTGTACCTGTCGCGGCCGACCACGGTCGACGAGATCAACGGGCTCTTCGCCGAGGCGGCGGCCGGCCCGCTGGCCGGGGTCCTGCGTTACACGGATGCCCCGCTCGTCTCCTCCGACATCGTCGGTGACCCGGCGTCCTGCATCTTCGACTCCGAGCTGACGACGGTCACCGGCGACGGTCGCCACGCGAAGGTCTTCGGCTGGTACGACAACGAGTCCGGCTTCTCCCACCGCCTCATCGACGTCGCGCGGCTGCTCGGAGCCGGCGCCTGATCCACGCCGGTGGCCGCCGGAACGCGGCCGCCCGTCGTCCCGCCCCGAGCTGCCCGTAGCCGCTCGGGGCGGGACGGTTTCCACGGCATGCGGTGTCGACGGTGTGGGGCCCCCACGGGGGCCAGGCAGTGCAGCACCTGGGACGGACAGCCGCCAGGTGGCCGAGGGGCACTCGACGCTCGGAGCGTCTTCGTCGGGTGGATGAAGCACCGCGCAACTACGTTGCGACGCCGGCAGATGTGACGGCCGTGGTTGTGCCGGAGTGCGTCACGGCCCACCGGGGTGGGTCAGGATCGCTTCCAGCCCGCCGATGACCATGGCCACGGAGAACTCGGTCGCGGTGGCCAGGTCGTAGCTCGAGTGGTCCACCGACGCGGTGTAGGCGGGAAGGGTCTTGCGGATGTGGTCGGACATGGCCGGCGCCGGCAGTCCCTGGGCGAGACCGAATGCCTGGAACTCGACCATGGCGACGACGAGGCGTAGCTGGTCCAGCCGGAAGCCCCCTTCGATCAGCGCGGCGAACATCGGCTCGTAAACCGCGATGGCACGGTCGCAGGCCACGGCGGTGGTGGAGAGGAGTGGCAGGATGCGTCGGTGCCTGGCGTACAGGGTGGTGAGCTGGCGCAGGAGATTGGCGACGGCCTCGCGCCAGTCGTGCGCGGGTCCGACGGGTTCCATACGTTCCAGCATCCGCAGCCGGGCGAGGTCGATGACCTTCGCCCGGCCTGTGACATGGGAGTAGAGCGATGACGGGGCGACGCCGAGGTGCCGGGCCAGCTGAACCATCTGGATGTCACCGGTGCGGTCGACGAGCTCGATCGCGCCGTCCGCGATCCGTGTCGCGGACAACAGCGGCGTCTTCGGCCTGGCCACGCCCGGTGTCCCACTTCCTGTCGATTGCCCTTCAGCGCAGCAGGTAACCGCGCTCCTCCAGCGTACGGCGCAGGTTCTCACGCCCGTCCATGTAGTCCAGGCCCATGCCCACCACGACGGAATGGCTCCATGTCTTGTCACGCAGTCCGTACTCGGCGCGGAAGTCCTTGAACGCGGTCTCGTAGTCCTCGATCCACTCCTCGGTCGGCCGTTTCCGGTAGCGCTCGCGGTGCAGCACGACGTCCTGCGCCGGGCGGGGATGTATCGCGCTGGGGCGGTGCGGGTCCGGGGTGCCGATGGCCATGCCGAACACGACATAGGCGTTCGAGGGCAGTCCGATCAGGTCGGCGAGCTCCTTGGCATGGTTGCGCAGCGAGCCCAGGTACACGCCTCCCAGACCGATCGCCTCTGCCGCGACGAGACCGTTCTGGGCAGCCAGGGCCGCGTCGATCGACGCCATCAGGAAGGCGTCGACGTAGTCGGTGACGACGGGCTTGCTGCCCAACTCGACGCTGATCGCGTGGTTGCGCGACATGTCCGCTACCCACAACAGCACGCTGGGGGCCTGGGCGACGAACTCGAACCCGGTGAACTCCACGCCGTGCGTCAGCCTCGCGAGCTCGGCCTTCGTCTCCGGGTCCGAGACGGCCACGAGACTCCACTGGTGAAGGTTCGACGATGTGGACGCCGACTGGGCGGCTGCCACCACCGTCTCCAGAGCGCCGTCGGGCAGCGGCTCGTCGGTGAAGGCGCGTACTGAGCGATGCGCGAGCAGCGCTGCGATCTGCTCGTTCCAGATGATGTTCTCCGGCGTCGCCTGCTGCCCGTAGCGGGCTACCAGGAGTGCGTCCCGCTGCGACGAGTCGGTCATGGCTGTCCTTCCGTTATCCGAATCGGATTCGGTTATGGCAACCGTGAGCCGGCCGGGTTCATTCCCCGCTGTTCCGCCCTGTCGGCAAGAAACTGGACAGAGCCCTGAGCCAAAGGCTGCGGACGGCTTCCGACGACGTGATCGCAGCGGTTTCCGGCACAGCGGACGTGTGATGGCCGCGGCGGCGGTCATCGCCCCCGCGGGCCTGGCACTGCTCGGCCACCGGGCCTGGTGGCTGCCCCGTATCCTGAACCGCGTGTTGCCGAATGTGGATATCGATGGTGAGGCACTGGGCAGGCATGTCCCTTCCCCCGCAGCCGAGTTGGACGCAGCGGCGCGGCGGCCGGCCGTCGGCCGGAGTTGAGCCGGCCATGGCGAACACGGGTGGCGGTGGCCCGCGACCACGCGGCACGTGGGGGCGGGAGGCGGCGATCACGACGACGGCGTTCGCACTCTGTCTGCTCGGCGGCGTGGTGCAGGACGACGGCCGCACGCTGTCGCCGCCGTCCGCCGCCGCCTACTTCATCGCCGTGGTGTCCTGCGCGGTGCTGCCGGTGCGACACCGGGCGCCCCTGGCCGCCATGGCGGTCACGACCGCGAGCGGCGTACTGGCTCCGCTCCTGGGCCTCCTGCTGAGCCCGCTCATCGTGGCCCCCGCCGCGATCACCGCCTACTCCTACTCGCTCGCCGCGCGCACCGAACGGCGCGCGGCGAGCGCCGTGGCGCTCATCTCCGTGGCACTGCTGGTCGCCTCGACCCCCTTGCTCGGTGCCCTCTCGTGGAAGGACGCGAGCAGGGTAGGAGCGGTGGCGGCGTTCCCGCTGGTGGCCGGCGTACTGGGTCAGTCGGTGCAGAACCGACGAGCCTACCTGGCAGCCGTGGAAGAGCGGGCCCTGCGGGCCGAGAAGAGCCGGGACAGCGAGGCGCGCCGGAGAGTGGCCGAGGAACGGGTACGCATCGCCCGGGAACTGCACGACCTCGTGGCCCATCAGATCACCCTGGCCAACGCGCAGGCCACGGTCGCGTCCCACCTCTTCGACACCCGCCCGGAGCAGACCCGTAAGAGCCTGAAGGAACTTGTCGAGACCACCCGCGACGCGCTCGACGACCTGCGGGCCACGGTAGGTCTGCTGCGTCAGTCCGGGGACGCGGACGCGCCGGCAGAACCGCCGCCCGGGCTGTCGCGGCTGCCCACGCTCCTCAAGTCGTTCCGCCACGCGGGTCTGGAGGTGTCGATGGATCAGGAGGGCACGGTCAGGCCGCTGCCGCCGGGGGTTGACCTCACCGCGTACCGCATCGTTCAGGAGGCCCTGACCAACGTGACCAAGCATGCCGGTACGGGCAGCGCCCGGGTGCGCCTCGCCTGGAACCGCGACCGTGTGACCATTACCGTCGCCGACGACGGAGCCGGCGCCCGTACGACATCGACCGCCTTCACGCGATCCGCTACGTCCACGGCGGGGGGCCGGGCGCCCGGTTTCGGGCTGATCGGGATGCGTGCACGTGCCACCGCGGTCGGGGGGCACCTCTGGGCGGGCGGGCGCCCCGAGGGCGGCTTCCTCGTCTCCACCCAACTGCCCCTGCCGCCTGGCAAAGGCCCGACGCGGGGGACCGGCGAAGCAACAACCACCGAGGGATGCGTGACCGGCGAATCGACAGGTGACGAAAGGACGGGCGACCGGGAGACCGGGGGTACGCCGTGACGCTCCGGGTGCTGCTCGCCGACGATCAGGCCCTGCTGCGCAGTGCCTTCCGCCTGCTTCTCGACAGCGCCGACGACATCACCGTGGTCGGCGAGGCCGCCGACGGCAGGGAGGCGGTGAGGCTCACCCGGGAACTGCGCCCGGACGTGGTGATCATGGACATCCGTATGCCCGAGGTGGACGGTCTCACCGCCACGTCGGAGATCTGCGCGGACCCGGAACTGCGTGCCAGCCGCATCCTGATCCTCACCACGTACGAGACCGACGAGCATGTCGCACAGGCGCTGCGCGCGGGGGCCGGTGGCTTCATCGGCAAGGGCATCGGCGCCGGGGACCTCCTGGACGCCGTGCGTGCGATCGCCGACGGCGACACCCTTCTGTCCCCCGCCGCGACCCGCTCCCTGGTCGCCCGTTTCCTGGCCACACCGGACGACGCCCCGCCGCACCACCTCGAACGGCTCGCCGTACTCACCCCGCGCGAACGCGAGATGGTGGCGCTGGTCGCGACCGGCCTGTCCAACCCGGAGATCGCCGAGCGGATGTTCCTCAGCCCCTTCACCGTCCGCGCCCACGTACAGCGCGCCATGACGAAGCTCCAGGCCCGCGACCGGGCGCAACTCGTCGTCATCGCCTACCGAACGGGCCTGGCCCGCACCACCGACGACGGCGGCACCGACCGTTTGCCGTAATCCGGTACGGAGCGGCTCAGGCTGAACACCGAACGGGGCCGGGAGGACCTGGGCGCGCTGGATGTGGCGATGTTCCGCATCCAGAAGATCGACTTCGTGCTCGGCCGCCCATCTCCGAACGGGACGCCCGGCCTGTGCCCGGGGTGTGCCGTCCCGTGCGATGTCACTTCCCGTTCCGGCGAAGCGGCCCAGCAACCGGCGAAGGTGTGCGGCGCAGCACTGGATCGCGGAAACGAGTGCGCAGGTTCACGGCGTCCCTGCAGCTTCGCGATCCGTTCGTTGGAGCGGCGGTCTCACGGGACCGCCCCTGATGTGCCACCAGCCGCCTGCCCTCCCGAGGGCACACATGGCCAGGCATGAAAGTGAAATGCCGGAGTACCCGGTCAGGGCATCGAAGTGGAATCGGGCAGCGTGAGGGCTGAGTGGGCCGGTCGCGCGGTCGCGGAGGGCATGGTGGTCAGGCCGCGCAGAATGGTGTTGCGTTGCTCCAGTGCCCGCACCGTGGTGGGGAAGAGCGTGGCGGCACCGTTGGCGACCAGTGCCTGATTCATGGCGACGAACTCGCGAACGTCACGCTCGTAGGCGGCGAAGGCCACAGTGTGGTCCCGGTTCGTCGCCAGGGCGTGGGCGAGCATGTAGGCGCCGACCAGTGCGAGGCTCGAGCCCTGTCCGGTGAGGAACGAGGGTGCATACGCGGCATCTCCGACGAGCGCGACGCGGCCGCTGGACCAGCGCGGCAGGTGGATCTGACCGGCCGTGTCGAAGAACAGGTCGTCCGCGTCGCGCATGGCGTCGACCATCCCAGGGACCTCCCATCCCGCGCCTGCGAAGGCGGTGGCGAACAGGTCCCGTCGGGCGTCGGGGGTCCGGAGGGCATCGAACGGCGGTTCCGGCCGGTGAAAGTTCAGGAAGGCGTGCAACTCGTTGTCGGCCCCGACGGCGTAGAGGGCCGCGGCTTTCCCCGGCGCGTTCCACATCACGAGCTCGCGAGAGAGCCCGAAGGTGTTCGGCATGGTGAATATGGCGAAGCAGTAGCCGAGGTAGCGGTGGAACTGTGCTTCGGGGCCGAAAAGTGCACCCCGGGTGTGTGAGTGCAGACCGTCGGCGCCGATCACCAGGTCGAATCTGCGCTGTTGCCCTCGGTGGAAAGCGACGTCGACCCCTTGTCCGGACTGGTCGAGGGTGTCGATGGAGTCGTTGAACAGGAATTCCACGTCATCACGAACCAGCGAGTAGAGGATCGTGCCCAGGTCCCCACGACGCACCTCCAGGTCCTGCCCCTTGACACTGCCGACAACGGAGTCCGGGCTGAGGACAGCCAGTTCACCGCCATCGGCGTTGAGGAAGGTACAGCGATGTGAGTGGATGTGCGCGTCCTGCAGCCGCGGCAGTATTCCCATCCGCCGGACCACCTCTGTCGCAGTACCGCGGATGTCGATCGGATATCCGCCGTCGCGCAGTGTGCTTGCCTTCTCCACCACGGTGACGGCGAACCCGGACCGGCTCAGCCAGTACGCCAGCGCAGGTCCGGCAATGCTGGCCCCGGAAACCAGAACCGTGCGCTTCGCGGTAGTACTCATGTCCGTCGACAGACCGGTATGTGTCATGCCTGGGTTCCCTCTTTCGTCATGTTGCGGACAATGAGCAAGGACAACGCGGCGACGAGGCCGGTGACTGCGAAGGCTGTGGCGAAGGCCGATTCGGTCGACAGACCCGTCACCGGATCGGCCCAGGCATCGAGGATCGCGCCGGCGATCTGGGCGCCCAGAACGGTGCCGATCACGCGGGTCACCGTGAGCAGGCTGGTAGCGATGCCGATGTCCTTGGTCTCCACGCCGGTGGCGGTACTGGCAAGCAAGGCCGTCGTACTGATGCCCGCGGCGAATGCGATCAGCACCTTGGCGAGGGCGAGCTGCCATTCCGCGGTGGGCAGCACCGTGAGGGCCATCATCGTGGCCACAGTGACGGCGGCTCCCACGGTGACTACGGTGCGCGTACCGAAGCGCCGCGCCGCGACCCCGCCGATCGAATCGCTTACGCAGCCGGCGACAGCGCCGGGCAGCAGGAGCATTCCTATGTCGGTGGTGTCGGCTCCGAAGCCGTACCCGTCGGCCGGTGCCCCGAACATCTGCGGGAAGAGATAGCCCACCATCCCGAAACTGGCGGTTATGACGAAGGTGAGCCCAAACGCATTTCGCACTGCGGGCTTTGCCAGCATGCGTAGATCGACCATCGGCGAGGCTGCCCTGCGCTCGACGCAGACCCATGCGGTGGCGAGTGCGGCCACGCCCACCACGATGGCACCTGTCGCAGGCGGCGACACGCCGCCGTCCTCCGTCACCGCCTTCGACCCGAGCATGAACGCGAGCAATGTGGCGCTCAGCAGAGAAACGCCAGGCCAGTCGATCCTGTTGTCCGACGCGATCGGCGGATCGTGCGGCACCAGCCACATCACGGCCGACGTCGTCCCTATGATCACGAACGTTGGCAGCGCGAACATCCAATGCCAGGACATTCCTTCCGCGACCCGCCCTGCAAACAGCATTCCCACCATGCCGCCACCTGTGAACAGTGCGACGACCACCCCGATCGCCGCCTGTGACTCTCCTGTCGAAAGGTGCTTGCGCGCGAGGATGAATGAAAGGGGCAGCGCACCCACCATGACGCCCTGCAACACCTGACCGAGTAACAACAGCGGCAAGTTCGGTGCCAGGCCGGCCAGCAGACCACCGGCCGACACTACGGCCATCAGCGAGACCAGCACTCGCTTTCCTCCGTAGCGGTCGCCAAGTTTGCCTGCGACAGGCGTGATGACGGCGCCGGTGATGAGCAACGCGTTGCCGATCAGTGCCGCATCGCCATTACTCACCCCCAGCTCACGTCGCAGCAGCGGGAGCGCAGGCTCCACCACTGACTGCAGGGTGCCGAGGGCGAGTGCCAAGAAGCCGAGGGCACCGATCGCCGGCTTTCCGATACGCGTGGGGGAAACCCCGGCTACGGGCACGGACGTCCTTTCGTCGTTGGTTGTGAGCGAGTGCGTGAACCTGCTGGATGTGTGCGCTGCGTTCCCGTGGCGCGCACACCGACGGGGGCTACAGATCGCGCCGGCCCGTCGGCGGGATGAACTGCCCGGCCAGTCCGCCGACCGAGTCGACCCGCCGCGTCGTGACGGCACCGCAGGAAGACCCAGCAACCGATGCGGTCAAGAAATGTCGCCATCTGCTGATCACTCCAGACACCGCCAGGCAAGGGAAACGCGTGGGATTCGCACGCCTCCAACACTTCCTTGCGGCGCCCCGCCGGGCATCGTTCCCCGCCGCCGTCTTGCCCTGGTGCGTCCGGACCAGCCACGCACATGTCCTGGTGCCTACGCACCAGGCCGAAATGGTCCGGGTTCAGGCCGTCTTTGAGTTCGCGGTACTCGTGCTCGATCCGCCGGCCGGTCTCCGCCCACCGCTGAGACAGAGCCGAGACGGGGTGCTGACGCCGTAGCCGGCGTCAGCGACCACGTCCGGGGCCTTCAACCGCCACTGGGCGAGTGTGTGGGCAAGACCCCTACCTTCGGGAGTTCACTCTCGACGTCCTCCCCGCCCCGTCCTTGCCCGCTCAGGCGCCGGAGCCGCGACGTCTCCCGGGCAGAAGGCGTCAGGCGGGAAGGCCGAAGCCGCGCCGCCGTGCAGCGCGTCGTCGACAATCAGCATCGGCCGCCCCACCGGCGCAGGCGGACGAGCACCAGCGGCCTTGATGAGACGCGCTCCGGTGGACAGCCGGCGGACGGACGCCTTTGGCGTGTCCACGGACAGTTGCCGGTCACTCACTGCGTATCCACACACGCGGATCTGGGCGAGAGCCCTCCTGAGCTGGACATGGCCGGTCAGGGTGTTCGGGGTGTGCCGCCGGATCGGCCGGGCCATCAAGGGCGTGGGCGAGCAGTACGAGTCCTGCGCCTGTGGCAGTGATGGCGAGCCGCCCTTTTACCCGTGTCGGAGTGGGCACGGCGCCGTCGGCGCCGATGCGCTCCACGAAGACGACCTTGGCTTCGTCGCGGACCGCGAGGTGCACGTTCTCGCGGGTGAGGCCGGAGAGGTCGTGCAGGTGAGGCAGCGGGTGCTCGCGTATCCCTTGGCTGCGGGCGCGAGCGATCCGACCTCCCACAGCCGCAGTCCTACGCGGTGGCGTCCCTGCGCGTCCCGCTCCAGGGCTCCCCAGGCGTAGAGCTCTCCCAGCATGCGGCGAACGGTCGACACGGGCAGGCCCGCTCGGCGGGCCAGGTCGCTCGGTGACAGGTACGGATGGTCGGCGCTGAAGGCGCCGAGGATCGGCAGGGCGCGGCCGATGACGGGGCCCGTGCCGGTAGCCGGTGCAGGCTTCTGATCGGGCCGTCGGCTCGGCCGGGCAGCCGCCTTGGGGCGGTCGCATGCCAATGTGTGACACGTCTCCGCCGTGATGCGCTCGTCCGACATTCGAAGGACGCCCTGGCAGGTCTCATGCTCCGTCGCGGAGTGACTCCTCATCCAGCGAGGCGAGTCTGCTGAGGATGTCAACGGCTATCGCCCGTTCGCCCTCGGGAAGTGATCTGAGAAGTAGTTCGTTGATCCGTTCCGCCGGAGCGATCAGGGAATCGAGCAGTGCGGCCCCCTCGTCGGTGAGACTCAGCAGGGTTCGCCTGCGGTCTTCCTCGTCGCGCACTTGGCTCACGAGCGCCTGGTCGGTCAGGCGGCGGATCATCAGGTTGACCGTGGAGCGGTCCAGCGAGGTGAGGCGTCCGAGAGTCCGCTGGTCCACGCCGGGGTCCCGGCTCAGCGCGTTGAGGATGGCGAACTTCTGGGAGGTGATCTCCCGGGACACGTGCTGGCTCCAGAGGGCCGTGTGCACCTGCTCAGCACGGCGGATCAGATGGCCGATGTAGTTGGGCAGCTCCAGCGCGCGCGCCACGGTGCTCCCTCCGTCCGTTGTCCAGGTGGTGCCGGCCGAGAGACAGCCGGTCTGGATGGAGTCTAGGAGTGCGCGGCACCACCCTGTGCGCGACCTTCCCTCAGCGGTCCCGTCGCCCGGGGCGCTGCCCGTACGGGGTGGCCCGGGAGCCGTCGACACCCACTTCGAGGCGGCCGACCCGGTCGATCTCCAGGACGACGCGGTCCCCGTGGCTGAGAGGTCCCACTCCGGCGGGCGTGCCTGTCGCGATCACGTCGCCGGGGTGGAGTGTCATGACGGACGAGGTGTAGGCGATCAGCTCCGCGACCCCGAAGATCAGATCGGCCGTGTTGGTGCGCTGCCGGGTGGCGCCCCCGACATCACAGCGCAGGTCGAGGGAGTCGGGGTCCGGGATCTCGTCCGCGGTCACGATCCAGGGCCCGATCGGTGTGAACGTGTCGAACGACTTGCGCGTGGAGCGGTCCTCGCCGGAGCGCACGGTGACGTCCAGCACGCAGGTGTAACCGAAGACGTGATCCAGCGCGTCCTTCGCGTCGACGTGACTGGCGGTGCGTCCGATGACGACGCCGAGCTCGCCTTCCTGGTCGGTGCGCTTGTCGGTGTAGGGCAGGACGATGTCCTGACCCGGTCCGATCACCGAGGAGTTGGCCTTGAGGAAGACCCCGAGGTCGGCGACCGAGGTGGTGTAGGCCATCTCGGCTTTGTGGTCGAGGTAGTTGACCGGTGCGCCGACGACCTTTCCGGGCCGGGGCAGGGGGGCTTCGATGTCCGCTTCGTCGAGCGGAACGCGAGCGCAGCCGGTGAGGTCGACCTGTACTGCTCCGTCGCGTGCGACGGTCTCGATGTGCTGGTGCAGCGCACCGGCCGCACCGGGGGTGCCGTTTCCGGTGAGTTGTTCGGTCACGTCGACGATGTCGTCGCCGTCGACGATTCCGAGGCGTCCCTTGTTGAACAGGGCCAGACGCATGGTGGCCTCCTTGTGAGGTGTCGGGTGGGGAGATCAGGCGCCGGGGTCGGCGTCTTCGGCGCGGTAGAGGCCGAGGGAGCGCATGACGGGCTCGTCGCTGTACGAGAACAGGACCGCGTCGTCGGAGGCGGAGGCGTTCAGATGACGGTAGGAGGCCCAGCCGGGCACGGCGAAGGTGTCGTGCTCGGCCCACTCCAGCCGTACGCCGTCCACGATCGTGGCGCCCTCACCGCGGACGACGTTGAAAATGGTGGAGGCCGTGTGGCGACGGCCGGCTCCCTGGAATCCGGGGCGCAGGCGCTGGACGCGGCAGCCGATGGTGGGCATGACGGGGCCGCCCGTCCAGGGGTTGGTGTACTCCAGGACGATGCCGTCGACGTCGCTTCCCTCGGCCGTGTCGGCGATGCCCTCCAGTGACCGCTGGGTCTCCTGCCAGGTGTAACGGGTGACGGGGGAGTGGGGCCCGTCCTGCGAGAGCCAGACGGGATTGAGCCTGCCGTGGAGGAACTGCCTGCTGCCCGCGTCGTCCGCTCGTGTGACGGGCTGGAGGCGCTGGTGGAACTTCTCGTAGAAGCCGGCTTCCAGGGCGTTGACCAGGGGGTAGTCGAGGGCGTCGAGCCAGATCATGGGCGCGTCGCCCTCGTGGGTGTGGTCGTGCCAGTGCCATCCCGGGGTGAGGAGCAGATCGCCCGGCTCCATGAAGACGCGCTCGCCGTTGACGGTCGTCCACGCGCCGCTGCCCTCCAGGATGTAGCGGAAGGCGTTGGATGTGTGCCGGTGGGCCTGCGCGGTCTCGCCGGGCAGGATGACCTGCAGTCCGGCGTAGAGCGTGTTGACGGTGGCCGGGGGGTCGGTCAGGCCGGGGTTGACGAGCATGAGGACGCGGCGTTCGGCCTCTTCCAGCGAGAGGGTCCGGGAGAAGTGCAGCAGGAGGGGCCGCAGTTCCTGCCAGCTCCAGCGGTAGGGAACGGCGCGGCTCTTCGGCTGGGCGGGGAACAGGTTCCCGTAGAAGCGCCAGAGCGGAGCCGCACCCAGGCCGGGCAGGGCCTTGTAGGCGAGTTCGTCGGTCGTCATGGTGTCCTCCTGCGGTTGCTGGATCACGGGATGGGGACGGTGGCCGGGGACGGCGTCCACACCCAGGAGACGTCGTCGAAGTCGTCGGGCCCGCGTGACGCGAAGAGCTGGTTGCGCAGGGTGGCGCCCATGCCCTCCAGGTGGCAGATCTCGCCGAAGCGGCGGGCGTTGGTCTGGATGAGGGCCGCGCGCTCGCGGCGCTGATCGGCGTACGCCGCGAAGGCGTCGGCAGGGTCGGTGAACCGGCCGAGAGCCCCTCCGAGGGCGACCGCGTCTTCCAGTGCCTGACAGGCGCCTTGGGCCAGGTACTGCAGCATCGGGTGCGCGGCGTCACCGAGCAGGGCGATCCGGCCGTGCACCCAGTTGTCGATGGGGAGACGGTCGAACAGAGGCCAGCGCCGGTCCCGCGCTATCAGGGGCAGGGCGTCACGCACGGCCTGGCAGGTTCCCGCGAAGCGTTCCTCGAGCTCGGCCTCGGTGCCCCAGGCGTCGGAATCCGGTGTGTAGTGGTCGCTCTCGAACACCGCGACCTGGTTGTAGAGCTCGCCGCGCCGTACCGGGTACTGCACCAGGTGCATGCGAGGTCCGGCCCAGACCATCACCGCGTCCGAAGCGGCGTGCTGTGACATCCGGCCGGTCATCTTGTGGGCGGGAAGGGCTCCACGGAACGCCACGTAGCGTGAGCAGACAGGCTCGCCGTCGCCGACCAAGGCATGGCGCAGCCGCGAGTGCAGACCGTCCGCCGCCACGACCGCGTCGGCCGTCAGCTCCGTCGTGGTCTCGGCGAAGTGCAGGTGTACCGCGGAGTCGTCCTGTTCGGCGTGTGTAACGGTGTGCCCGGTGCGCAGCGTGATGGAGGGGTGTTCCTTGCAGGCGGTGAGGAGCGCGGCATGCAGGTCCGTGCGGTGCGTGACCAGGTAGGGGTGACTGAAGCGCTCGACGTACGCAGGGCTGCGGAGATCGAGAGAGGTGACCTGATCTCCGCTCAGGGCGTCCATCATCACGAGCCGGGGCGGGGCGACAGCGGTGCGCTGGACCGCATCGAGCACCCCCAGTTCTTCGAGGGCATGAGAAGCGTTCGGGGCGAGCTGGAGGCCGGCTCCGATCTCCCCGAACCGGGCGGCGCGTTCCACCAGGGTTACTCGGTGGCCGGAGCGGGCGGTGGACAGCGCTGCGGCCAGACCACCGATACCGCCGCCGACCACGGCGATACGGAGTGGAACAGGGGTCACGGACATATGGCCTCCTTGGCAGAGGAGTGGAGGACACCGCTGGAAGGCGACGAGGGGCGCCCCGGAATGATCAGTACGCTAATCATTGGTGTACGGATCATATTGCGAGGGTGTTACCCCGGTGTCAACGGTTCCGCAGAGAAAGGTCAGCAGCGACTCAGGCCGTCGGGAGCAACATGCGGCCGTGTGGCTGTCCGCGTGAACGGGAGTGTCGGTGTGCCTCCTGACATCTGCGAAGGCGACACCCGGGGCGGTCTCGACGAGGGCGAGGCCGCGAGCGGTCACATCCAGCACACAGAGATCCGCGATGACGCGGTGCACGCAATGCCGGCCGGTCAGGGGGAGCGTGCACTCCTGGAGGATCTGGGGGCTGCCGTCCTTCGCGGTGTGCTCCAGAAGGACGATGACGCGGCGGGCGCCGTGGACCAGGTCCATCGCCCCGCTCGCCACCGTGCACCTGGTGAAGCCACCCCGCGAAGCGGTCCCGCTGCGGGAGGTGATGTGTTGGCACCCGGTCCACACCCACGACGCGGCCCACGTCCGGCTGCCTGAAACGACTGCTCGCGTGGGCAGGCACATGACTCACGTGTCCGAGGCGCCGACCGCAGACCGATGAGTGTGCGTCCCTGCGGTCGCCAGTGAGAGCCGGCCGGAAAAATCGCGCCATCCACGGCTTGGATCGCCGTCATCCGAAACTTGGATCCCGTGGGGGGTGGGAAGTGCAGCGCCCGGACCGCATAGTCATGGCACATCACGCGCCCATGCGCCGCGATCTCCGACAGCCGGACTCGCCCGCTTCATGGCGCGACCTTCCCGCCTCGCATCCTGGAGTGCCGCCATGCCGGTTTCTGCTGACCCGCCTGTCAGTGAGCGCGATGACCACCCGGCTGTGGCGGGCAGGCTGCCGGCTGCTCTGCTGATGGCCGGCAGTTGTCTGCCCATCCTCGGCGCCGTGCTGCTTGCTCCGGTTCTGCCTCGCATGCAGGACCACTTCGAGGGTGTACCGGGTAACGCGGCGTTGGTCCCCCTGGTGCTGACGATCCCGGCGCTGTCACTGGCTCTCCTTGCCCCGTTCGCGGGTGTCATCGTCGATCGGCTCGGCCGGAAACGCTTGTTGGTCGTGGCGGCGATCTTGTACACGTTGTTCGGAACGGTCCCGCTGTGGCTGGACTCCCTGCCCGGCATCGTGGTCAGCCGCGTGCTGCTAGGGATCGCTGAAGCCGCCATCATGACCTGTTGCACCACCCTGATCGGTGATTACTACACCGGCAAGGTGCGTGACCGCTATTTCGCCCTGCAGACGATGTGCGCGTCGGCATCCGCCACCGTCTTCTTCGTATGCGGAGGTGCTCTCGGGGCGATCAGCTGGCGTGCACCCTTCTGGCTGTACGCGGTGGGTCTGCTGCTTGCCCCCGTCATGGCCAGGGTGCTGCCGGCACCGGCGCCCAGTGCCAAGCGTGTTGCCGGGGAGGAGCCCGTCGAGGCCGAGCGTCGGCCCTTTCCCCTGCGCCGGATGGCTGGCCTGTGCCTGCTGACGGTGTTCGGGGCGGTTGTCTTCTACGCCGTCCCTGTGGAGATGTCCTACCTCCTCGACGACTTGGGTGTGGATTCCACCGGCGTCATCGGAGCGGTTACGGCGATCGCCAGCGCCGCCACCGTTGTCGGCTCGATCGTCTTCACCCGGCTCACCGACCGGCCGCGACGTCGACTGCCGGCACTCTTCTTGTTGTGTGCCGCCGGCTTCCTTGTCATGGGAATCGCCGAAAGCCTCCCCGTGTTGATCGCGGGCGCCGTGTTGAACTGCGTCGGGACGGGGCTGCTCCTGCCCTCGCTGCTGACGCTGGCGATGTCCCGGCTCGACTTCGCCGACCGAGGGCGCGGTACCGGACTGTGGACGGCGGCGTTCTTTCTCGGTGAGTTCGTCTGCCCACTGGTCCTTCTGGGAGGCAAGGAAGTCCTGGGCGACCTGGCATCAGCTGTCGGGCTACTCGGACTCGTCACCCTGCTGGTCTCGGCCGCGCTGCTGCCCTTCACGCGCCGTTCAACGCAGCGGGAGCTGCATCACCGTGTTCCTGAACAGCCCTGACCGGTCCGGGTCACCGCGCCGGCGCGGCCAGGGTCGACCGGCGCACGACCAGTTCCGGCTGCAGTACGACGTGGGCGTGTTCGTGGCCGGCGCCGCGGGTCGTCTCCTCGATGAGCAGGCGGCCGGCCTGCCGGCCCATCGCCACCGCGGGCCGGCGCACCGAGGTGAGCGGGACGACGGCGGACGCGGCGAATTCGATGTCGTCGTAGCCGATCACCGCGAGGTCCTCCGGCACTTTCAGCCCGGCTTCGTACAGTGCCTGGAGTACGCCCAGGGCAAGCAGGTCGTTGGCGCAGAAGACGGCGGAGGGGCGGTGGGGGAGACCGAGGATGCGGTGCCCGGCGTCCTTGCCCGCGCCCACGGTCAGGTCCGCACAGGCGAGCTCCCTCAGGGCTGTGAGCTGGAGTCCGGCCTGGGTGACGGCGTTGACGGCCCCCCTGCGGCGGTCCCGTACCTGTTGGAGTTCCGGACCGCTGACATAGGCGATGGAGCGATGCCCTTGGTCGATCAAGTGGCGTACCGCGGCGTACCCACCCGTCACATCGTCGATGCCGACGGAGCACGCGCCGGGCTGGGGGCCGTAATGGTCGGCGACGACGAAGGGAACAGCATTCCGCCGGAAGGCGGCCACTGTGCGCCCGACGGCCTCGCCGGAGGTCAGCACGGCACCGCGGATCCGGTGCGAGGTGATCAGGGAGAGATGGCGTGTCTCCTCTTCGGGGTCGCGGGTGCCGGTGCAGACCATCACACCGAGGTCGGCCTCGCGGGCGGCCTGCTCCACCCCTGTGGCCAGGGCGGTGAAGAACGGGTGAGCCAGATCCGGCACGAGCACTGCGAGGACACGGGCCGCCCATCCATGCAGTTGCCGGGCTCCTTCTGTCCTTACGTAGCCCAACGAGTCGATGACTGCCAGTACGCGGGTCCGGGTGGGCCCAGCCACGAGTTCCGGGCGGTTGAGCACGTTGGAAACGGTGCCGAGGGAAACGTCGGCCTCCCGCGCGACATCCTTTATGCCCACTCTGCGGCGTACGGCATTCTCATGGTCCATCAGAGTCCTCTGTGTGAGCCTCGGTTCAAGACATCTCGGAGGGTGCACGGCAGGACCGCTTCCATGCACGGTCTAACTGCCGCCCAGGGCGGTGGTGCTGCCCCGTACCACCAGTCGCGGTGTCATGGAGGTCTGCATGGCCCTGTCGCGTCGGCCCTCCACGCGCTCGATCAGCATGCGGGCGGCGGAAGAGCCCATGGTGTACCCGGCCTGGTCGACGCTGGTCAGCTGGACGGGGGCCAGAGCGGCCAGAGCCGTGTTGTTGTAACCGACGAGCGAAAGGTCTTCCGGGATACGCAGCCCGAGTTCGTGGGCCGCACGATAGATGCCCAGAGCGGCCACATCGGCGCCGGTCATGACGGCGGTCGGCTGGCGCTCGTCCGTCAGCAGAGTCATGCCCGCCTTGAAGCCTCCTTCGTCGGAGTACGCGGCGTGATGGACCTGCGCGCGCTCGGCGAGGCCGTGGCGTTCCATGGCAGAGCGGTAGCCGGCGGTCAGGACGACCTCGGGGGTGCGCTTCCACTGATTGGCCTTCGTGCCGGGGGCGGACACCAGGGCGATGTCCCGATGGCCGAGCGCCACCAGATGATCCACCACCAGCCCCGCGCCCGTGTCGTCCGCGTCGACCACCGAATCATGAGCGTCGGTGCCGTCGTGGTGGCCGATGACGACGGTCGGGGTGGCCACCGCCGTCGCCAGCACCTCGGCGCGCGAGGTCCCCGGAGCAATGAGAATCAGGCCGTCCATCTGACGGTCGACCATGGAACGAATGGTCTTCGCCTGTTCATCCGGGTCGAAGCCGGCCGCGCCGATCAGCACCGTGTACTCACTGTCGCGCAACTCCTCCTGGATGCCGTCGAGGATGTCCGCGAAGAAGGCGTTGCGGACGTTGTCCAGCAGCACGCCGATCGTGTACGTCCGCCCCCGCATCCCGCGAGCTGCCGCCTGCGGCCGGTAGTCCAGCTCGGCGATGGCCGTCCGCACCTTCTCCTGCATGCCCGGGCTCACGCCGTAGGCGTTGCGCAACACCTTGGACACCGCGGCGACGGACACGCCCGCATGCCGCGCGACATCGGTGATGGTCACACGCTTGTTCTGCTTCGGTGCGGCGGACCCGCCCATCGTCAGCACTCCAGATTCCATAAGCATCGGTGTAACGGTCTACATAATGACGCCTGGATGACGACAAGGCTACTGTCCCGTGCTCCAGTGTTACAGCTCCGTGTCTTGACGGATCCATCGGTGCGGTGCAGGGTGTTGCTCACTTCGTGGTGGAGAACGTTACACACAGCCTTCTGCGCGGTCGGACCGTCTACCTTCCTCAGCGCCGCTCGACGTTCCTCGCCCCCTCTCTCAAAGCCCTCCGGGAGTCTTCCGTGTCCCTTCGCATGCCCCGCGTTCGTCGTGCGCGTCTGAGCCTGTTCACGGCCGGCACCGCCTCACTGGCCCTGCTCACCACCGCCTGCGGCGGCGGCGGCGCCGCATCCTCTGCCGCGCCCAAGGAATTCAGCTATCTGGGCGTCACCGAGAACACCACCGTCAAGACCGCCCTGACCACCATGTCCAAAGGTGCGTGCAAGTCGGCGAACGATGCGCTGCCGCTGAAGGTGGAGACCGTCCCGCAGGCGAGCTTGGACCAGAAGCTGCAGCTGCTGGCAGGCCAGGACGCCCTGCCGGTGCAGTTCGCTGCGGGCAACGCTCCCGCGCTGACACAGCAGTTGGCGAAGTCGGGCAAGGTCGCCGACCTTGAGAAGGAGCTCAAGTCGCTCGGCGTGCTGGACCAGTTGGAGCCTGCCGCCGTCTCCACGATCAAGGCCTTGTACGGCGGCAAGGTCGAGGTGTTGCCGTACGAATACAACATCGAGGGCATCTTCTACAACAAGAAGCTCTTCCAGGAGAACGGCATAGCCGTGCCGGGCACCTGGGACGAGCTGGTGGCCGGCGCGGCGAAGCTGGACGCCAAGGACATCCAGCCCTTCACCGCCTCCGGTCAGCAAGGGTGGCCGATCACCCGCCTGGTAAGCACCTACCTCTACCGCAGCCTGGGCCCCGACGCTCTCCAAAGGGTGGCCGACGGCAAGGCGAAGCTCACCGACCCCGAGTACGTGAAGGCCGCAGAAGAGATCGCAGCCCTGGGCAAGAAGGGGTACTTCGGCAAGGGTGTCGGCTCGATCGACTACGACACCGCGATGAACCAGTTCCTCAACGGCAAGGCCGCCATGTTCTACATGGGCAGCTGGGCGCTGGCCAACGTCTCCGACGCGAAGCAGAACAAGGTCGGCGCGCAGAACGTCGGCTTCATGCCCTTCCCCGCTGTCGCCGGTGGCAAGGGCTCCATCGACCAGTACCCCTCCAACGTCGGCCTCGGCATCACCCTCGGCGCGAAGTCCTTCGACAAGAACACCGGCGCCTGGGCGTCCTGCATCGCCAAGAACTACGGCAGCACCGCGCTCAAGGACCACGGCTCCATCTCCGGCTTCAAGGTGAACACCGAGGTGAAGGACGCCAACGAGGTCACCACTCAGGTCCGCGAGACCATCAGCACGTCCAAGCAGAACGTCCTGTGGTTCGAGGCTCTGTTCAGCACCAAGGCCACCACCGTGAGTCAGACCAACGCCGCCGGCCTGGTGGCCGGGAGCATGAAGCCCGAGCAGTTCATGCAGACCGTCCAGGACGCGCTGGCCGCCCAGTGATCAACCGGGGGCGGCCCATGGGCCTCCTCGCGCCGTACACGTGGGCCGCCCCCGGTTTTGTTCCGACAGGTTTCTTCAACGGAAACGAAGTGGACACCATCCATGCACCGCGTACTCGGTGACCGCAGGGCCATCGCGATCCTCCTCGGTCCCGCCCTTCTGGTCTATTCATTGATCATGCTGGTCCCGATCGTGTGGTCGCTCGGGTATTCCTTCACCAAGGGCAACACCATCGACGGCTTCACCGGAAACGGGGCCGCCAACTTCTCCCGCCTGTTCGATGACCCGGCCGTCCGTGACGCCCTCTGGTTCACTCTCAAATACGCCGCCATCGTCACGGTAGGACAGGTGATCGCCGGCTACCTGCTGGCACTGCTCTACGTATTCTTCCTCAAGAAGTCCTCCGCGCTCATCCGCACCTTGGCCTTCTTCCCCGTCGTCCTGCCCACGGTCGCGGTGGGCCTGCTCTTCCAGAAGTTCTTCCAGGTCGCCCCCCAGACAGGCCCGGTCAATTCGCTCCTCAACGCGGTCGGGCTTGATTCCATCGATTTCTTCGGCAGCGCGGGAAGCGCATTCTGGGTGCTGATCGTCATGGACATCTGGCGCTCCATGGGTTTCTACGCCGTGCTGCTCTTCGCCGGCCTGGTCGACATCCCTGACGAGGTCCTCGAATCGGCCCGCCTCGACGGCGCCTCGGGGCTCTGGCTGATCCGCCACATCGTGCTCCCGTTGTCCCTGCCTGTGCTGATGTCGTCGCTCATCTTCAGCATCAACGGCACCCTGAAGGTCTTCGACTCCGTCGTCGCCCTCACCAACGGCGGCCCCGGCAACGGCACCACGCCGTTGACCTTGTACATGTTCCAGACGTCGTTCACCTACAGCGACTACGGCTACGGCAGCACCATCGCCCTGCTGCTGACGGTCGTGTGCCTGCTGGTGAGCCTGGTCGTCTACCGCGTCTCCCAGCGCGACATCACGGAGGGCTGAACACATGGCCATCGACATACCTGTGAAGACCTCCGCAGGCCGCTGGAGCCGGGGGGCGTCCGGGAACGCCGGGCCTAGCCGCAGGCCCAGGACACCGCGCCGCCTGTGGGTGAAGATCGTCGTCACCCTGCTGCTGGTCGTCGAGATCTACCCGCTGATCTGGATGTTCCTGACGTCCCTGAAGTCCAACGACGACTACCTGAACAACTCCACCTGGAGCCTGCCCACCACCTGGGAATGGGGCAACTACTCCGAGGCCTGGACCACCGGCCACCTGGGCCTCTATGTCCAGAACAGCCTGCTCGCCGTCCTGCCCGCACTGGCGCTCATGCTGTTGCTGGGCACGGCCGCGGGATTCGCCCTGCAGATCATGGTGTGGAAGGGCCGCAGCCTCACCCTTCTCGTCTTCCTGGCGGGCATGATGGTCCCCCCGCAGATGATCCTCCTGCCGCTGTTCACGGTGTACTTCCAGGCAGGTCTGTCCGGCACCCTGTGGCCGCTGATCCTCACCTACACCGGCACCGGCCTGCCACTGACCGTCTTCATGATGGCCACGTACTACCGCACCGTCCCCCGCGAACTCTTCGAGGCCGCCACCATCGACGGCGCCGGCATCCTGCGCGCCTTCTGGACCATCAGCGTGCCCCTGGTCCGCAACGCCCTGCTCACGGTCGGCCTGGTGCAGTTCTTCTTCATCTGGAACGACCTGCTCATCGCGCTGACCTTCACCAACAACCAGGACCTCCGGACCATTCAGGTCGGTCTGCTCAACTTCACCGGAGACTTCGGCGCCACCCAGTACGGGCCGCTGTTCGCCGCGATCTGCATCAACGTGTTCGGCACCCTCCTGATCTATCTCTTCCTCAACCAGAAGGTCATGAAGGGCCTCACCTCGGGAGCGGTCAAGGGCTGAGCCAGGCCCGTGCCCCCCGTTCCCGTGTACGTGACGAAAGGCTTCCCTTGCTCCCCCCTCAGCCCTCACCGGTGTCCTTCGAACATCTTCCGGACGGCCTCGGAGTCGGTGCCCCGGCCCCGCGCCTGACGTGGACGTTGCCGAAAGGCAGCGGTCCCCAGGAGGCGTACGAAGTCGAATTCACTCGCGCCGGACGGGCCGACCGCACCGGACGAGTCGCCGGCCGGGACCAGGTGCTCGTCGCCTGGCCCGGCGCACCGCTGACCTCCCGCGAACGTGTAACCGTTCGTGTCCGCGTCTGGACGACGGGCTCCGAGGCCCCCTCGGGCTGGAGTCGGCCGAGCGGGGTCGAGGCGGGCCTGCTCGACGCGGCCGACTGGCACGCGGTCCCGGTGGGTGCAGCCTGGGACGAGGACCCGGAAGCAGGCCGTCGCCCGGCACGCGTCCGCAGGGACTTCCACCTCGACGGCCGTGTCACCAGCGCCCGCCTCTACATCACGGCGCACGGCCTGTACGAGGCGGAGATCAACGGGCGCCGGGTCGGCGACGAGACCCTCGCTCCAGGCTGGACGGTCTATCCGCACCGTCTGCGCTACCGCACCCATGACGTCACCGGCCACCTCACCGAAGGTGCCAACACCATCGGTGCCTGGCTCGGTGACGGCTGGTACCGCGGCAAGTACGGCTTCGACGGCGGCACCCGCAACATCTACGGCACCGACCAGTCCCTCATCGCCCAGCTCGAGGTGACGTACGAGGACGGCACCACGGCCACGGTCGCCACGGACGGCACCTGGAGCGCCGCCCCCGGGCCGATTCTGACCAGCGGCCTGTACGAGGGCGAGACGTTCGACGCCCGGCTGCACGATCCCGGCTGGGCCACCCCGGCCGGCGCCGCCGCGGGGGAGTGGGCTCCGGTGCGTACCCACAGCCGTGACCTCGGCACCCTCGTTGCCCCTACAGGCCCACCGGTGCGCTGCACCGAGGAGATCGCACCGGTCGAGGTGACCCGCACCGGTGACGACCGCCACCTGCTCGACTTCGGCCAGAACCTCGTCGGCCGCCTCCGCGTCACGCTCGACGGCCCGGCCGGCACCGCCGTCACCCTCCGGCACGCCGAGGTCCTGGAGGAGGGTGAACTCGCTACGCGGCCGCTGCGCGAGGCCTACGCAACCGACACCCTGATCCTCTCCGGACGGGGCCCGCTCAGCTGGGAACCACGCTTCACCCTCCACGGGTTCCGCTACGCCGAAG
Source organism: Streptomyces sp. NPDC023573 (assembly GCF_055559735.1). Lineage (NCBI taxonomy): Bacteria > Bacillati > Actinomycetota > Actinomycetes > Kitasatosporales > Streptomycetaceae > Streptomyces > Streptomyces sp. NPDC023573. Next base: position 278,568 of record NZ_JBVHKB010000008.1, on the reverse strand, counting down.
TCAGCGGCTGGACGGCGGACCTGACCGCCGGCATGGTGACCGCCCGGGTCTACCACACGGACATGCGCCGCACCGGCTGGTTCGAATGCAGCGACCCCCTGGTCAACCGTCTGCACGAGAACGTCGTGTGGAGCATGCGCGGCAACTTCGTCGACATCCCCACCGACTGCCCCCAACGCGACGAGCGCCTCGGCTGGACCGGCGACATCCAGATCTTCGCCCCCACCGCAAGCTTCCTCTACGACTGCGCGGGCATGCTCGACTCCTGGCTCACCGACGTCGGTCTCGAGCAGCTGCCCGACGGCACGATCCCCTGGTACGTCCCCGTCATCCCGGGCGCACCGATGTGGACGCCGATCCACCCGGGAGCCGCCTGGGGCGACGTCGCCACGCTCACCCCCTGGACGCTCCACCAGCGCTTCGGGGATCTCGACCTCCTCCGCCGCCACTATCCGATGGCCAAGAAGTGGGTCGACCTCGTCGAAAGCCTCGCCGGCCCGACCCGGCTGTGGGACGCAGGCGTTCAGCTGGGGGACTGGCTCGACCCGGCCGCACCACCCGACGACCCGGCCGCGGGGCGGACCGACCGCTACCTCGTCGCCACCGCCTACTTCGCCCACTCCGCCCGCCACCTTGCCCTGGCGGCAGCCGCGCTGGGAAAAGACGCGGACGCCGAGCGATACGGCGCACTCGCCGACGAGGTGGCCGACGCCTTCCGCCACCGGTACGTCCTTCCCTCGGGCCGCATGACGAGCGACAGCCCCACCGCCTACGCCGTCGCACTCGCCTTCGGCCTGCTGACCCCGCCGCAGAGGCGGCCGGCAGGAGACCGCCTGGCCGAGCTGGTCGTCGAGGACGACGCCCGCATCGCCACCGGCTTCGTAGGCACACCGCTGATCTGTGACGCGCTCACCGACACCGGGCACCTCGACATCGCCTACCGCCTGCTCCTGCAGACCGAATGCCCATCCTGGCTGTACACCGTGACCATGGGCGCCACAACTGTCTGGGAACGCTGGGACAGCCTCCGGCCCGACGGCTCCCTCAACCCCGGCGGCATGACCTCGTTCAACCACTACGCTCTCGGAGCCGTCGCCGACTGGCTCCACCGTGTGGTCGGCGGCATCACCGCCACGGCCCCCGGATACCGAAAGATCACCTTCCGCCCACGCCCCGGCGGTGGTATCACATCAGCCCGCACCCGGCACGAGACCCCCTACGGAACGGTGGCCATCTCGTGGGAGCAGACCGCCACGGGGCTGACAGCCGACATCGTCGTACCGGAAGGCTGTGAAGCAATCGCGGAACTGCCCGGCTGTACGCCGGTCGCCCTGGGGCCAGGCGAACACGCCCTCGACACGGCGAAACTCGCCATAAAGGTTGTCTGACCAAACTCTCACGCATCAGCTACAGGGAGCCCGGCGCATGCCTGCATGCGCCGGGCTTTGTCGTGTCATTCCAAGTTTCGTCGAACTCTCCGGTATTCGTCTGGTGGATGGTCTTCATCCATTGCGCTGATAAATGGCAGTCTCATGAAGGGTTTCAATTGAAATTTCAGATCGCTTTGTTTGAGGGGAGGGGTGGCCTTGATGGTTGTGAGATTTCCTTGAGGTGCGTGCTCCCCGAGGGTTGACCTGAAGCCGTGAGAGGCAATAGTTTCCCTTTTGTTGACTGAAGCGCTTCTCGAATTGTTGTCACCGGACACCGGAATTTCTTGCCGTGAGACGCGGCGGCGGTCATCTCGAAAGAGCTGGAAATGCGTTTCGCCAGCAAGAGGTGTTCGTAGAAGACCCCTCCTCAAGCTGGGGCCGGCCGAGCACCTGACTGCCCGGCCGGCCCCGACCCCCACGGCGGCCCGTCGAGCGGCCGGCGATTCGTCCGCGAGAGCCGCTGGCCCCAGCAGTACTTCGGCACCGCACATCCCCTTCTCCTGCACGGAGCCTGTCATGAGAACCTCCCGCCGCGTCCGTGCCACAGTCATGGTCACGAGCCTCGCCCTGAGCCTGAGCGCATGTGGTGGGTCCGGCTCGGCAGCCCCCGACGACGGCACTCTCAAGATCACCGCCAACATCACCGACCGCTCAGCCATGAAGACTGTCGTGGCGGCCTTCGAGCGGGAGAATCCGCAGGTGAAGGTCGCGGTGACCTATGCCGACACCGACCAGCTCCAGAGCACTCTCCCCGCCCAACTGTCCTCAGGCACGGCGCCTGACATCTTCACTGTCTGGCCCGGCTACGGCAATCCTGCCGCTGTGCGGACGCTGGAGTCCGCAGGCCGGCTCGCCGATCTGTCCGGTCTGGAATTCGCGCGCAGAGTCCCGGAAGACACCAAGTGGGTGACCCGGGTCGGCGGCGCCACCTATGCCGTGCCGGCCAACTACAGCGGTATCGGTGCGATCTACAGCAAGGAGGCCATGCGTGACATCGGCGGCACCGCCCCGGAGACGTGGGACGAGTTGCTGCAGCTGTGCGACAAGGCGAAGGCCGGCGGCAAGGTGCTGTTCGCGCTCGGCATCGAGACGCCGTGGGTGACCCAGCTCGTCGATTACGCGTTGGCCGCCACCACTGTCTACGCCGGTCATCCGGAGTTCGCGACGGAGATGGGCAACGGCGGGGCCACCTTTGCCGACTCCGGCTGGAGGAAGGCGTTGGAGAAGTACGTCGAGCTCGATGAGCGGGGCTGCTTCAGCAGCGATCCCTTGGGAACGAGCTACGAGACGTCCATCCAGGACGTTGCCGAGGGCAGGGCGGTGGGCGTCGTACAAGTCGCCAGCAGCACCTCGGCCATCACCGCGACAGCTCCGGAACTTCGACTGGCCATGTTCGCCCTGCCCGCGAGCGACAACGCGGCACAGACCCACATGCCCGGCGCCGTGTCAGCCGCCTACGGAGTCAACTCCGACAGTGACAACAAGGAGCCGGCCATGAAGTTCGCCGCCTTCCTCGGGTCCGACGCCGGCCAGCAGCTCTACAACCAGGACAGCGGCACGCTGCCTGCCATCCCCAACGACCGCTTCACGGCCGACCCCGTCCTCAAGGAACTGGTCGCACACCAGAAGGCCGGCACCACCGTGCCCTTCATGGATCAGCTGTGGCCCGACCCTCAGGTCCAGCAGGAGCACTTCATACAGATCCAGAAGCTGTTCTCCGGACGCACCGATATCGACGGCGTCCTTGCCGCCCTCGACGAGGCCTACCAGAGGGGATAGGCCGCAGGCGCCGTGCCCAGGCGGCGCGCGCCAGTGAGCAACCCCTCAGCCCCGCAGGGTGCGGCGTCCCGCTGCTCGCGCCGACCAAGGCGCCGTTCTGTCCTGCCCATTCCTCATGGAAGAGCCGCCATGAACCGTCGTACATTTCTCTCAGCCGCCGTCCTCACCGCTCTGGCCTCCGGCATCGCACCGGCCGCCGCGGCGCCCCGTCGTACCACGGGTGCCGCACCCGACAGCAGGGCCGTCGCCCTCCTCGCCAGGATGACCGCCGCACAGAAAGAGGCCCTCGTCCGCTGCGACTTCGCGGCCCTGAGTTCGCTCGGCATACCCGCCCTGACCATGGTGGACGCCTCAGCCGGCCTGCGCGGGGAAACCGGCGTCACGGCCTTCCCCGTTCCCCTCGCGCAGGCCGCGACATTCGATGCCGACCTCGCCGGCCGGCTCGGCCAGGCGCTGGGAGCCGAAGGACGCGCCAAGGGTTACAACAATCTTCTGGGCCCCACCGTCGACACCGCCCGCACCTGGCACTTCGGCCGACAGGCCGAGAGCATGGGAGAGGACCCGCTCCTCTCCGGCACCCTCGGCGCGGCGCTCACCAGGCGCATTCAGGAACAGCACGTCGTCGCCACCCTCAAGCACTTCAGCGCCTACACCCAGGAAGTCAACCGCTTCTTCGTCGACGCTCAGATCTCCGACCGGGCCCTGCACGAGATCTACCACGCCGCCTTCGAACGCATCATCGACGCCGTGCCCGTCACCTCGGTGATGATGGCCTACCCCAAGATCAACGGAACGTTCGCAACCCAGAGCCCCGCACTGTTCAACGACCTCAAGAAGACCATCGGTCTGAAGGGCTACACCGTCCCCGACTTCTGGGCCGGCGACGACCCCGTAGGAGCCGTCAAGGCAGGCATGGACCTCGGCGGACTCGGCCCCGGAGGCGTGAAGATACCTGTCGGCGGCCTCACCGACGGCAGCGTCCCCACCGCCCGTCTGGACGATGCCGCCCTGCGCATCCTCAACACCATGTACGTCAACGGCCTGTTCGACCACCCCGTACCGGCGCCCGCCGCGAACGTCAGTACCCAGGCACACAAGGACCTCGCCCACGACCTCGCCGTCAACTCCACGGTCCTGCTCACCAATCACAGCCAAGCCCTCCCACTGACCTCCACCATCAAGTCGCTAGCCGTGATCGGCCCGGCCGAGGACACCGCTCTGACGGGAGTATCCGGCTCCACCTACGTGAACCCCGGCACCTGGACCACTCCGCTGGCGGCCATCAGGGACCGTGCCGGTACCGGGGTCGCCGTCACCTACCGTCAGGGAACTGTCGGAGACATCCCCCTCACCGCCGTCCCGGCGACAGTGCTGCGCACAGCCTCCGGCGCGGCGGGGCTGACCGGCAGCTTCTACGCCGCGGCCCAACCGTCCGGCACTCCGGTCGCCACACAGGTCAGCGCCGGTATCGACTTCACCAGTGCGCCCGTGGCCGGTCTGCCCGCCGTGTGGTCGGCCCGCTGGAGCGGCACCCTCACGCCGACCGACACGGGCCCGCACCGTTTCTCGTTGCTGCCCGCAGGCACCACCAAGCTCGTCATCAACGGCAAGACGGTCATCTCCGGCACCCGTCACAGCCGCCGGTTCTTCCTCGGGCCGTACGACTACCCGCTCCAGGGCACCGTCGATCTCACGGCGGGAAAGGCGGTGAGCATCAGCGTCGAGTACAGCAACAGCACCGCCGACACCGGTACCTGCGGCCTCACCCTCGGCTGGCAGCCGAAGTCCCTCATACCCGACGCCGTCGCCGCAGCACGGGCCAGCGACGCCGCCGTCGTCATCGTCAACCGGGTCGCGGGCGAGGACATGGATCACGGCTCCCTCGACCTGCCGGGCGACCAGAACAAGCTCATCGCCGACGTCGCGGCAGCCAACTCCCGCACCATCGTCGTCCTGAACACCGACGGCCCCGTCGCCATGCCGTGGATCAACGATGTCGAAGCGGTCGTCCAGCTCTGGTACGCCGGACGCGCCACGGGCACCGCACTGGCGGCCGTCCTCTTCGGCGACGCAGACCCTTCAGGCCGCCTTCCGGTCACCTTCCCCGTCACGGCGTCCCAGGGACCCGGGGCCACGGAGGCCGCCTACCCGGGCAACGGCCCCACGGTCTCGCACAGCGAGGGGCACCTGGTCGGCTATCGCTACTACGACGCGAAGAACCAGAGCCCGCTGTTCCCCTTCGGACACGGCCTGTCCTACACCACCTTCAACCTCGGCTCCCTGGAGACGTCCTACAACGCAGCGACCAGGACGCTGACTGCCGCCGTCACCCTCACCAACTCCGGATCTCGCGAAGGCACCGAAGTCGTGCAGCTCTACGCGGCTCTGCCCGCCGACGCCCAGGCCGAGCCACGGCGCCTGATCGGCTTCCGCAAGGTCACGCTCGCTGCCCGTGCAAGCACCCGGATCACCTTCAGCGTTTCAGCCCGCGATCTGTCGGTGTGGACTGCCGGCGCCTGGAAACTCATCCCCGGCTCCTACACCGTCCACGCCGGCCGCTCCTCACGCAGCCTGTCTGTACAGCGCCTCGTCACCGTCAGCTGAGCCACGAGGAACCCTGCCGAGGGCGACAGGCTCTGCGGAGGAAGCTCATGCGGGCAGCATGAGGAGGCCGGTCTTCGACTGGTGGTCCGCAACGGCCGCCACCGGCCGCGGACTGCCAGTTCCGCCGATACCCTCCGGCCGGCACACGGAGCAAGGGCCCGATCTGGCTCACGGTCCGGCCCGCGGCCGACCAAAACCCTCCCGCCCCGGAAATGGCCAGCCCCCGGAAGCATCCGTGCCGAGGCTCCGTAGCGCTCCGGCACGGAGCCGGGTCGGCAGCGGAAGACGAGGCTCTTTCGGAGCCGCACACGGTTCTGACCTCGTAGAACCTGCCCCCGCGGGCCCGGCAGCGTGAGCGCCGGGCCCCGGGACAGGTGGTCAGTCGTACGGGTAGAACCCCGAGCCCGTCTTGCGGCCGAGCCGGCCCGCGTCGACCATGCGCTGGAGCAGCGGGGGAGCGGCGTACAGGGGCTCCTTGTACTCCGCGTACATCGAGTCGGCGACCGAGGCCACGGTGTCCAGGCCGATCAGGTCGGCGAGCTTGAGCGGGCCCATGGGGTGGGCGCAGCCCATCTCCATGCCGTTGTCGATGTCCTCGCGGCTGGCGATGCCCGACTCGAACATCCGGATCGCCGAGAGCAGATAAGGGATCAGCAGGGCGTTGACGACGAAGCCCGACCGGTCCTGGGCGCGGATCGCGTGCTTGTCCAGCACGGTCCGCACGACGGCTTCCGCGCGCTTTATGGTCTCGTCGGACGTCGTCAGCGCGGGGATCAGCTCGACGAGCCGCTGCACAGGCGCCGGGTTGAAGAAGTGGATGCCGATGACCTGATCGGGCCGGGAGGTCGCCACGGCCAGCTTCACCAGCGGGATGGAGGAGGTGTTCGAGGCGAGGATCGCGTCCGGCCGCGTCACCACCTGGTCGAGCACCTGGAAGATCTCCGTCTTGACCTGCTCGTTCTCCACGACTGCCTCGATCACGAGATCGCGGTCCGCGAATTCGCCGAGGTCCGTGGTGAAGCTGAGGCGGGCGAGGGTCTCGTCGCGCTCCTCCGCGGTGATCTTTCCGCGTTCGGCGGCCTTGGAGAGGGAGTTGTGGAGCCGGGTACGCCCTATCTCCAGGGCCTCACCGGTGGTCTCCGCCACCTTGACCTCGAGGCCGCTACGAGCGCACACCTCCGCGATGCCCGCGCCCATCTGGCCACAGCCCACCACTCCGACGCGTGCAATGTCGGCCATAGAGTCCGTCACCTCGTGCCTTTCGCTGATCTCCGTGCGGCAGTCCCGTCCGATACCGGCGCCCGCCTCGACCCCACGACGTTACTCCGCGATCCGTCTCCGGCGAGCTGCGGGTCCTGCGGTCCGTGAGCGGGCATGATCTGTGTCACGGACTGCCGACGTGACACACGGGAACGAAGAGACGAAAGGTGCGCAGATGCCTCGTATGGGCCGGAGGTCACTGGTGATGGGAGCAATCGGCACAGTGGCCGCGCTGACGACGGCGGGTGATGCCGCCGCCGTGCGCGGGCCGGGATCGCCCCGGCACGGAGGCCGGGGCCGCAGGGCGGGCCAGGGCGAGCTGCGTGGTGTGTGGATCGCCACGGTGGCCAACCTGGACTGGCCGTCGAAGCCGGGCCTGAGCGCCGCGGCCCAGGAGGCGGAGCTGATCGCCCACCTGGACCGGGCGGTCGCTCTGCGGTTGAACGCCGTCGTCCTCCAGGTCCGGCCGAGCGCCGACGCCCTGTGGCCCTCGTCGTACGAGCCGTGGGCGCAGTGCCTCACCGGTGTCCAGGGCAAGGACCCCGGCTGGGACCCGCTGGGTACGGCGGTGCGTGAGGCGCATGCCCGGGGTCTGGAGCTGCACGCGTGGTTCAACCCGTACCGGGTCGCGAACCACACGGACCCGTCACGTCTCGTCGCCTCCCACCCCGCGCGTCTGCACCCGGACTGGGTCCTGCCGTACGGCGGGAAGCTCTACTACAACCCGGGGCTGCCGGAGGTCAGGCAATTCGTCCAGGACGCGATGCTCGACGCGGTCAGCCGCTACGCCGTCGACGCGGTGCACTGGGACGACTACTTCTACCCCTACCCGGTGGCCGGCCAGGTCTTCGACGACGACGCCGCGTACGAGCGGTACGGCGGGGACTTCGCGGACAAGGCGTCCTGGCGCCGCGACAACACCGACCGGCTGGTGCGCGAGACGTCCGAGCGGATCAAGGAGGTGAGGAGCGGCGTCCGGTTCGGGATCAGCCCCTTCGCGGTGTGGCGCAACGCCGCGACCGACCCGCTGGGTTCCGACACCGCGGCCGGCGTGCAGACGTACGACGACCTGCACGCCGACACCCGGAAGTGGGTGAAGGAGGGGTGGATCGACTACATCTGCCCGCAGATCTACTGGAACATCGGTTTCTCCGCCGCCGACTACGCGAAGCTGCTGTCGTGGTGGGCCGGGACGGTCCGTGGCACGGGCGTCGGGCTGTACATCGGAGAGGCGCTCTACAAGGCCGGGGACCCCGCCCAGCCCGCGGCCTGGCAGGACCCCGCCGAACTCTCCCGGCACCTCGATCTCGCCGCGGGCCATCCGGAGGTGGGAGGCCATGTCTACTTCTCGGCCCGGCAGGTGAAGTCCGACCCCATCGGGGCCATGGCCCGGGTGGTGGCCGACCACTACCAGGTCCGGGCCCGCACGCCCCGCTGATCCGCTCGGACCGACTCGGACGACCCGGGAGCCCGGCCGGAGCCGCCGGCCTCCCGCTCAGCACGGCCCGGACGCGTGGGCCGGTGGCCACTCGTGCCCCTGGCCCACGCGCGTTCTAGCGGTCCCGGTCCTCCGGGGCGGTGTGCTGGACGACGCTGTCGGGACCCGGGGACCTGATCGATTCGTGCCCGTCCTCGAAGCGCAGACGGTACGGGGGACTGCCCCCGTCGCCGAGCACCTCGATGATCTCTGCGACCCGGTCGTGCTGTCCCACGGTCCTGCCGTGTGTCAGCAGCCGGTCGCCCGTGTGTGCCTCCATCGGGAGTGACCTCCTCACGGGTGGCGGTCCATGTCGACAAGTCTATGTCTCCATGGGTGCGTCGGCTCTCGCGCGGGCAGCGCGACGGCTCCCCGCGCGCTGCGTGACGGCGATGCAGACCAGGACGGCCACCGCCGCCACCGGGGCGGCCGTGGAGACCCGCTCGCCGAGGGCGAGGAACGACCAGACCAGGGTGAGCAGCGGCTGCGCCAGCTGGAGCTGGCTGGCGCGCGGGACCCCGATCTCCGCCATCCCCCGGTACCAGACGTACAGCCCGAGGAAGGTCGACCCGGCGGCCACCCAGACCAGCCCGATCACCCCGTGCGCCGTGAGGCGCACCGGTTCGAAAGGCAGCGCCACTGCCGCTCCGGCCACGGCGAGCGGCAGCGCGAGGACGAGGGCCCAGCCGACCACCTGCCAGCCCGCCATCACCCCGGCCAGCCTGCCGCCCTCGGCGTAACCCGCCGCGCAGACCAGCAGCGCGCCGAACAGGTACAGATCGCTGACGGAGAGCTTTCCGCCACTCTGCTGGACGGTGAAGGCGATCACCACCGCCGCCCCGGCCAGCGCCGCGGCCCAGAAGGCGCGCGGCGGGCGGGAACCGGTGCGCAGTGCCGAGAGGAGTGCCGTCGTCAGTGGCAGCAGCCCCACCACGACGGCCGCGTGCGAGCTCGTCGAGGTCTGCAGGGCGAGCGTGGTCAGCAGGGGGAAACCCACCACCACGCCGCCCGCGACGACCGCGAGGCCCGCCCAGTGGCGTCGCGCGGGCACCGGGACCCGGCCGACGAGCAGCGCGCATCCCGCGATCAGCGCCGCGAGCACGCTGCGCAGCGCGACCAGGGACCAGGGGCCGAAACTCTCCAGGCCCCACACCGTCGAGGGAAAGGTCAGCGAGAAGGCGAGGACGCCGAGACCGGCGAGCGCGACGCCGCCTCCCGGGCCACGTCGCCCTGCGGGCCGGGCGCCGTCGTCGACCGCTATTGCCACCTGATGAGTAGTGCTACTCTCTGCTCTCATGCATGAGCGTAGCAGTGTGGCTGAGCTGGTGACTTCTCTGAGAAGCGAGCTGAACCGCTACTCTCCAGGTGGGAAGCTGCCGTCCAGTCGCGCACTTGTCGACCGCTTCAAGGTCAGTCCGGTGACCGTCTCCCGGGCCGTCGCGCAACTGGCCGCCGAAGGTCTGGTCGTCACCCGCCCCGGGTCCGGTGCCTTCCGCGCCGAGGTCCGGACCCCCGCCCCCGCCCCGGGCGACACCTCCTGGCAGGAGGTGTCGCTCAGCGGAAGCGGCGGGCCCGAGGTCGTGCCGCGCACCGTGGACGCCTCGGGCGTCCTCGTCACGCTGGCCGAACCCCCGTCCGGCGTCATCGAGTTCAACGGGGGCTACCTCCACCCCGGCCTCCAGCCCGAGCGGGCACTCGCCGCCGCCCTGGCCCGGGCCGGCCGCCGGCCCGGCGCGTGGGGCCGGCCGCCCACCTGCGGACTGCCCGAGCTGCGTGCCTGGTTCGCCCGCGAGATCGGCTCCACGCTCACCGGAGCCGACATCCTGATCACGGCGGGCGGGCAGAGCGCCCTGGCCACCGCGCTGCGGGCGCTCGCCCCGCCCGGCGCGCCCGTCCTCGTCGAATCGCCCACCTACCCGGGCATGCTGGCCGCCGCCCGCGCAACCGGTCTGCGCCCGGTACCCGTGCCCATGGACGCCGACGGGGTCCGGCCCGATCTGCTGGAAGCCGCCTTCCGTGCCACCGGGGCCAAGGTCTTCGTCTGCCAGCCGCTCTTCCACAACCCGACGGGCGTGATACTCGCCCCCGAGCGGCGTGAGCGCGTCGTGCGCGCCGCCCGGCAGGCGGGCGCCTTCGTCGTCGAGGACGACTTCGCCCGCCGCCTCGTCCACCACGACGCGGGCCCGCTGCCCGAGCCGCTCGCCGCCGACGACCCGGACGGCGTCGTGATCCACGTACGCTCCCTCACCAAGATCACGTCGCCCAGTCTCCGCGTGGGGGCGCTCGCCGCACGCGGCCCCGTCCGGGAACGACTGCGCGCGATCCAGGTCGTCGACAGCTTCTTCGTGCCGCGCCCGCTCCAGGAGGCCGCGCTCGAACTCGTGGGCTCCCCGGCCTGGGAACGCCATCTGCGTACCGTGGCCGCCGAACTCGGCAGCCGTCGCACCGCGATGACCGCCGCCGTACGCGGCACGCTGCCCGAACTCACCCTGGCGCACGTGCCGTCGGGCGGCGGCAGCATCTGGCTCCGGCTCCCCGGGCCGGGCGCCGAGGAGCCCGCCCTGGTCTCCGCCGCGCTGCGGGCCGGTGTCGCCGTCGCGCCCGGTCGCCCCTACCACTGCGCCGAACCGCCCGCCGGTCACATCAGGCTGAGTTTCGCGGCCGTCTCGGGACCCGCCGAGATCGCCGAGGGGGTGCGCAGGCTGCGTACGGCCGCCGACGAGCTGCGGACGTCGGGCGATAGCCTCCCGGCATGAACGACCAGGACGGCGCCGAGCGCCACGAGATCTCCGACGACCCCACCCGGCTGGACGCGGCCCGGATCCACCACTGGCTGTCCACGGACGCCTACTGGGCCCTGGGGCGCACCCGTGAACAGCAGGACCGGGCGATAGCGGGCTCACTCAACTTCGGTGCCTACGACGCGGACACGGGCGAACAGACCGCCTACGCGCGCGTGGTCACCGACCGCGCCTCCTTCGCGTGGGTCTGCGACGTGTACGTCGACCCCGCGGCCCGCGGCCACGGTCTCGGCACCCGGCTCGTCACCGCCGTCCGGGACGAGCTGGCGCCGCTGGGGGTGCGCAGGTTCCTCCTCGCCACCAAGGACGCCCACGGGGTGTACGCGAAACTCGGCTTCACCCCGCTCGCCGAACCGGACATGTGGATGTCCCTCCAGATGGGCTGAGGCACAGACGTCCGCCCGGCGCCGCACCGCCCTCTTGACCGACGCGGCGCCGGGCCCCACGATCACGCGCATGAGTGTTCGGGTGTCCCTGGTCGCCGCAGCACGCAGCTCCGCCCTCCTCGCCGAGCGTTTCGACGACGACCGGCCCCTCGACCACGCCGGCTGGCGCGAGGTCCAGCTCGCCGCCCACACGCTGGTACGGCTCGGCGCCGCCGAGCTGCGCTACTGCTCACCCACCCCGCGCAGCCGCGCCACCGGCGATGCCCTGGGCTTCGCCCCGCTCGTCCAGCTCGCGCTGCGCGACTGCGACATGGGCCGCTGGCGGGGGCTCACCCTGTCCGAAGTGGCGGCCCGGGAGCCGGCCGGCGTCGACGCCTGGCTGGCCGACCCGCGCTCCGCCCCGCACGGCGGGGAATCCCTGCTCGCCTTCATCACCAGGGTGGGGAGCTGGCTCGACACCCGCCCGGTCCAGGAGGGAGCCGTCGTCGCCGTCGCCGAACCCGCCGTGGTCCGCGCGGCCCTGGTGTACGCCCTCAAGGCTCCGCCGTCGACGTACTGGCACGTCGACGTCCGGCCGCTCTCCACCGTGACGATCACCGGGCTGCCCGGCCGCTGGAGCCTCAGCTTCGAAGCCCTTCCACGCTGACCGGATCACCCGGTCGAAGGAACGGCGCGTACAGCACCTTCCCGCCGGTCCGACCGGTCGGTATGGTGCGGTTCCCTGGACTGGACGAGGAGAGAGACCCGTGCCGCAGATCGAAGGCCACTGTGACAACCGGTTCACCGCGGTGCGCGACGCGTTCGCGGCGAACTTCGCCGAGCGTGACGAGCTGGGCGCGGCGGTCACCGTCCTGCTCGACGGCCACCGGGTGGTGGACCTCTGGGGCGGCTGGGCCGACGGGGAGAGGACCCGCCGGTGGGAGCGGGACACCGTGGTCAACGTCTGGTCCACCACGAAGGGGCCGACCGCGCTCTGCGCCCATGTCCTCGCCGACCGCGGCCTCCTGGACCTGGACGCCCCGGTGGCCGCGTACTGGCCCGAATTCGCCGCCGCGGGCAAGGAGTCCGTGCGTGTACGCCACCTCCTCTCGCACCGCTCCGGGGTCGCCGGACTGCGCGACCCGCACACCCTGGCCGAGCTCTACGACTGGGAGCTGACGACGGCCCGCCTCGCGGCCACCGAGCCGTGGTGGGAGCCGGGCACCCGCTCCGGCTACCACGCGATCTCGTACGGGTTCCTCGTCGGCGAGGTCGTCCGCCGGATCACCGGACTGCTGCCCGGGGAGTTCCTGCGGAAGGAGATCACCGGCCCGCTCTCCATCGACTTCAGCGTCGGCCTCCCCGAGAAGGACGCCGGCCGGGTCGCCGAACTCGTCCAGCCGAAGACCGTAGCCCGTGAACAGGCCGCCTTGTTCGCCACGATGGAGCCGCTCGCCATCGCCTCCCTCCTCAACCCCGGGACGGGCACCGCCGCCGCCAACACCCCCGAGTGGCGCGCCGCCGAGATCCCCGCCGCCAACGGCCACGGCACCGCCCGCGCCGTCGCCTCCCTCTACGGAATCCTCGCCGGGCGGGGCAGCCTCGACGGCCGCCGGATCCTCTCCCAGGAGGCGGCCGAGCGGGTCCGCGAGGGGCAGGGCGCCTGCCGGGACCTGGTGCTGGGAGCGGGCTTCGCCCACGAGACGGAGCTCGGCCTCGGCCTCTGGCTGAGCGGCCCGAACGCGTCGTACGGCCCCAACCCGCGGGCCGTCGGCCACGACGGGGCGGGCGGCTCCTGCGGTCTCGCCGACCCGGAGGCCGGGATCGCGCTCGGTTACGTCATGAACCGCATGGGCCCCCACATCGCCGACGACCCGCGCAAGACGGCGCTGGTCGACGCGGTGTACGGGGCCCTGTGAGCGGCGGTCAGTAGCCTGCCGGGCGCACCAGCCCCGACTCGTACGCGAACACCGCGGCCTGGGTCCGGTCGCGCAGGCCCAGCTTCACCAGGATCCGGCTCACATGGGTCTTCACGGTCTGCTCCGCCACCACCAGGCGCACCGCGATCTCCGCGTTCGACATGCCCTGCGCGATGAGCGACAGCACCTCCGTCTCGCGCTCCGTGAGATCGCCGACGCGCTCCCTGCCGGGAGGGCGCGGGATGGCGCTCACCCGGGAGAACTCGGCGATCAGACGCTTGGTGATGTTCGGGGCGAGCAGGGCGTCACCGGCCGCCACGACCCGCACCGCCTGGGCGAGTTCGGCGGCCGACGCGTCCTTCAGGAGGAACCCGGAGGCGCCGGACCGCAGCGCCTCGTACACGTACTCGTCTAGGTCGAAGGTGGTCAGGACGAGGACTCTGGGGGCCGCGCCGGGCGTCCCGGTGATGCGGCGGGTCGCGTCGATGCCGCCGAGGCGGGGCATCCGTATGTCCATCAGCACGACGTCGGGGGCGAGCCCGGCCGTCTTCTCCACCGCGTCCAGGCCGTCCACCGCCTGGCCGACGACCTCGATGCCGGGCTCGGCGTTCAGCAGCACCGTGAAGCCCTGCCGGACCATCATCTGGTCGTCGGCGATCAGCACGCGGATGGTCATGCGGGGTCCTCCAGGGGAAGCGTCGCCAGTACCTCGTAACCCCCGCCGGGGGTGCGGCCGTAGGTGAGTTCGCCGCCCAGCATCGCGGCGCGTTCGCGCATGCCGAGCAGCCCGTGGCCGACGCCTTCCGCCGACCGGCCGGGGGATTCCGGGGCGGTGTTGGTCACCCGGACCGTGACGGCGGCGAAGTGGTAGCCGACCTCCACCCGGGCCCGCGCCCCGGGAGCGTGCCGCAGCACGTTGCTCAGCGCCTCCTGCGCGATGCGGAAGGCCGACAGCTCGACCCCCGGCGGAAGCGGCCGACGCCTGCCGGTGGTCTCCGTCACGACGGTGACGCCCGCGCTCCGGACCTTGCCGATCAGTTCGTCCAAGCGGTCCAGGGTGGGTTGCGGGGCGTGCCGCAGGCCGTCCGCCACCGCGTCCTCCGAGCGGAGCACCCCGAGGACCCGGCGCAGCTCGGCCAGCGCCTCGACGGCGTTCTCCCGTATGCCGGCGAGGTTCTCCCTGAGCTCGTCCGACGGGTTCTCGACCAGATGCGGGGCGACCTGCGCCTGGATGGAGATCACCGACATGTGATGGGCGACCACGTCGTGCAACTCTCGCGCGATCCTGTTGCGTTCCTCCAGGAGGGTGCGCCGGGCCCGCTCCTCCTCCGTGAGCTCGGACTGCTCGACCAGCTCCGTGCGGGCCACCCGCAGTGCGCGCAGCGCGGCGGCGACCACCACGGCCGTGACGACGGTCAGCGCGCCGACGTCCAGGGAGTAGTTGTGGGCCTGGGTGGTGAAGGAACTGCTCGCCAGCCCGGTCAGCAGGGTCAGCGCGAGCGCGAGGACCGCCCGGCGCGGATGGACCCGGAGCGTCAGCAGGAAAAGCGCTCCGCTCTGCAGGGCGATCTCGGGGCCGGTCCACGGAAACAGCTCGCCCGGCGTCATCACGGGCTCCGCGATCCGCACGCTGACGATCATGAGCATCAGCGACGCCCACCAGGCATACAGGGGCCGCCACATACCGGCGACCAGTGCCAGCGACTGGAGCACCACGAGCAGCACCGCGTATTCGGCGACAGCCGCACCGTGCGGGATCAGGTCGGACACGTGCGCCAGCGCGAGGGCTGTCGCCCCGAGCGTCAGCAGCATCCCGAACGCGGGCCGCCAGACCGGCGATCCGGGCGTACCCATGGGCGGTACGGGATCGACGGGAGTGGTCCACAGGTCCTCGCGCAGCATCCGCGGCAGCCCGCGCAGCGCCCCCCTCATCCGTACCCCGACCCCCGTCATGCCGCTCAGCTTAGGCATGGTGCGACTCCGGGGCCCTGGCAGGGGAGCCTGACCGTACGACCGTCGAACGGCCGCCGCCCCGCTGCTCGTACGCCCCGAACGCGGACCGGCACACCAGCAGCACCGAGGCGAAGACGGGCAGCCAGCCCAGCCGGGCGAACACCCAGCCGGGCCCGTCGGGGACCGTGTGGAGGCCGGGCAGCGGCCCGGCCAGGAGCAGGGCGGTCGAGCTGACCACGATCAACGCGGTCTGGTGCCACAGGAACACGGTCATCGCGGACAGATTCAGCAGAGCCACCACCGCCCACAGAGCCGGCCGTGCCAGGGCCCGCCGCAGGCGCCCGAGCAGCAGCAGCGCCGCACCGCACTGGCCGAGACCGAAGGTGACGGCGGCGAGCGTCGGCGGGTCGAGGTTGGAGAGGGCGGAGCCCGGCACCCCGACCATGGACGCGGGGTACCCGGCGAAGAGCACCAGGCCGGCCGTGGACCCCGTGCCGCCCACCAGCAGCACCCATCCGGTCCGGCGGTCGTTCAGCCCGCCCCGCGCCCAGGCCGCCCCCAGGCAGTAGGGGACCAGCCAGCCCGCGGCCACGTTGATCCAGCCCAGGGCGGCGGGCCCGTCGAAGCCCAGCCGGAACAGATCGACGTACAGGACGACGGTGAGCGGCCACAGCGGGTGCAGGCGCGCCACCAGCGGGGTCGTCGCGGTCAGGGCCGCGAACACCAGCAGGAACCACAGGGGCGACCAGACCAGCTTGCCGAGCGCGCGTACCGTGCCGTCGTCCACCCCCGAGGCCAGCATCACGCCGGCCGCCACCGCCCACACGCCGGTCACGACGGCGACCGGCCGGAACAGACGGGCCATCCGGGCCCTCAGCCAGCGCCCGTAGGACTCGCCCCGGGCCAGGGCGGAGGCGTATCCCGTCGCACCGACCTGCCCGCCCACGAGGAAGAAGACGGCGAGGGTCTGGAACACCCAGGAGACGGGGGCGAGTCGAGGCATGTGCTGGAGCGGACTCGCGCCGTGCACCGTGCCGCTGTCGGCGACCAGCGCGGTCACCAGCCAGTGGCCGCACACCACACCCAGGATGGCGAAGGCGCGCAGCGCGTCGACCGCGCGGTCGCGGTCCCGGGGGGTCGCGGAATCGATCCGCCGCACGAGGTCACGCATGACGGCCTCCGGCCGTGCCCGCGACGATCCCGGCGATGCTGCGCAGCGAGACGGACCCGCGCTTCAGGTAGTCGCTGTGGCCGGCGTCGCCCGCGTCGAAGAGCTCGGCGCCGAACTCCGGTGACACCGGGTCCGCCCCGAACCCGACGGTGGCGAACGGCAACCCGATCTCGACATGGGGTACCCGAGCGATCCAGTCCTCCCCGCCGAGGCCCGCCCGCACCGTCGCCCGGGTGCGCAGGGCGGCGGCGCTCCCGGCACCGGTGCCGGGACTTCCGTACAGCACGATGTCCGCGACATCGAGCCCTGACGCGGTCCGGGCGCAGACCACGGAACCGTAGGAGTGGCAGAGGACGGAGATCCGGGCGGTGGGCCTGGCCGAAACCAACTCCCGTACGAAAGAACGCAGTCGGGGGGCCGCCTCATCGGCCTGCCCCGTTGTCAGGGACGACGGGCCGAGCAGGGAGGGCGTCCGGTAGCCGAGCCAGGCGACGACGGCCGACCCGCTGCCCAGCTCGTCCAGGAGCGCCTCGGCGCCACGCCGGAAACGCGCGTAATGATCGAGGTCGACGCCCGCACCCGGCACCAGTACGGCGATGCGCCGGGCCCGGGACAGATCCCCGAGGACCTCCGCGCTTCGGCCGCCGTCGCGCCCGTCGAACCTCAGGAAGGTGCGTCCCGGGCCCGCCATCGCGGTGAGCGCGGTGGCCCGCCGCCGGTCGCCGTGGTGCGCCGCCATGTCCCGTGCCGCCCGGATCTCCTCCCGGCCGGCCGCGTATCTGGCCTCCAGCACGGAGGGCCGCGCCGTGTTCAGCGGGGCCAGGGCGGCCGGGGCGGGCGCCGGGACGTCGGCGGGGCGGGCCGCGCCCGACACCGGCAGCGCCACGGACGCGGTGACGAGTGCGGCGAGCAGGGCGCGCCGGGCGCGACTGTTCCGTGGGCGGGGCGCCATGGGGAGTCCTTCCGTACCGGGTGGGTCTTGTCGAATCCGGTACCGAAGTTATGGACCGACCCGTGTGGTCGGCGTCCCGCTCGGGAGCGCACCTGACGCGTAGCTCCGAAGTACTACGGGTAAGGGGTCTGACCGCCTACGGCCGGCGGCGGGGCTTTCCGCGTCTGGCGCCGCCCTTGGGGTTCTTCGCGCCGCCCCCGGAGCCGCCCCGGGAGGTCTTGCCCGGCGCCGGTTTGCGCGCGGCGCCGTTCTTCTTCTCGGCCCGCTTGGCCTTGGGCTGCGGCGGCGTCGGTGCCCGGCCCCGGGTGCTGTTGACGGTCCGCCCCCGCACGATCCCGATGAACTCCTCCACCAGGTCGGTCGTCTTCTCCTCGGGCCACGAGAGGGCGATCCGTGACTCGGGGGCGCCCGTCAGCGGCCGGTAGGTGAGGTCCTTGCGGTGGTGCAGCCGGGCCAGTGACTGCGGGACGACCAGCAGACCCACCCCCGCCGCCACCAGCTCCACGGCGTCCTCGGTCGTGGCGGGCCGCTCGAACGCGGGCCTGCCCGGGGGACGCTCCCAGTCGAGCGGGTCGTCGAGGGGGTGCAGCACGATCTCCTCGGCCAGATCCTCGGCCGTCATCTCCTCGACGGCCGTCGCGGCGTGGTCCTTCGGGATCACGACCACGGTCGTCTCGGTGTAGAGGGGGATCGCGCTGAGGTCCGTACGGTCGACGGGCAGCCGCACGAAACCGGCGTCCGCGCCGCCGTCGCGCAGCAGAGCGGCGGCCTCGGCGGCGGGCACGCCGACCAGGGTCAGCGGGGTGCCGGGCAGCCGCTCGTTCCAGATCCGCACCCACTTGGTCGGGGTCACGCCCGGGACGTAGGCGAGCCGGAACGCAGGGGGTACTTCCGAGCCTGTCACCCCGCCAGGTTACCGGCCGTGGTCGGAGGTGGCGCACATGCTCGATACCCTGGACACCATGACGTCGCACCAGACCACCCAGACTATGAAGCCCGCCACCGCGGCGAAGAAGCTGGGTGTGTACCTCGAAGCCACCCCCGCCGAGTTCCAGGAGGGCGTCGTCTCGCGCGCCGAGCTGAACGCGCTGCAGACCGACCCGCCCGAGTGGCTGCAGGAGCTGCGCCGCACCGGCCCGCACCCCCGGCCGGTGGTCGCCTCGAAGCTGGGCGTCTCCATCGCGGGCCTCGCGCGAGGCGGTGTCACCGAGCCCCTCACCACCGAGCAGATCGACGCCCTGAAGCAGGAAAGCCCCGAGTGGCTGCAGAAGGAGCGCGCCACCCAGGCCGACGTCCGCAAGGAAGCGGCCCGTATCAAGGAGCGCGACGAGGCCAGGGCCGGGCAGGCCGACCGCGACTGACGTGCCCGCCGCGGACTCCCCGCCCGCCGGCGCCGTGCGCGGGCGGGACGCCGCAGCGGTGGGCCTCTCCCTCCTCGCGCACCCGGACCCGGATGTGCGCCGCGTGGTGCCCGGCACCCTCGTGCGGTGGGACAGGCTCCTCGTCACGCCCGTGGCGCTGGACGCGGTGCTCACGCCGGCACGGGACGAGGACGCCGATGTGCGCAAGGTGGCCGGCGCTTGGCCGGCCGAGTATCCGGACGGCACCACCCCGGAGATCGCGGACGCCCTCGCCGGTCTGCTGGAGCACGAGGACCAGATGGCACGCGTCCGGGCCGTGCACGAGGAGCGGCTGCGGGACGGGACCGCACGGATACGGTGACAGCCGTCCTATTCGCCTGTGTAGAACGCGATCGTGGCCACCGTCGTCGCGGTCACGGTCTCCGGGTCCGCGCCCGAAGCGGCGAACGCGCGTCCCCATTCCTCGCCGGAGCGGGCCACGAAGCCCTTCGCCTCGGGAGAGTCCTGCCACTCCACGGCGTCCTCCGGACTGATCCCGTCACCCGTGAGGTGCCAGCCGAGCCCCAGAAGAGCCAGGTCCCAGCCGATCCCGACCGCGCCCGGCCCGTACTGGCTCCGGAACTCCTCGGGAACGACGGACACGTGCTCCAGCTCGAACACGGTCCGGCCGGAGCCCTCCGGTGTGAGGCGTACCTCGACCTCGCTGAAGGCCGGGTCGGGACCGGACAGCCAGGACACCCGCAGCCGCTCCGGGCGGGCGCACTCCAGGATCTCGCCCCCGGCGTTCCCCTCCAGCTGGTAACCGCCGCCGACGCGGAAGTCCCCGGTCACCGGCAGGAACCACCGGGCGATCCGCTCCGGCGAGGTCACCGCGTCCCAGACCTCGTCACGGCCGGCGTCGAAGGTGCGCCGCAACAGCACCGCGCCCGCCTCCTCGGACCCCACACGGCGTGTGCCGACCTCCCGGTGCACGCGGTCGATCTCGTCGAGGATCTCGCCCATGCCGCTCACTCCCTCTCGCGCTGCGCCCTGGTCCCCTGACCGGTCTTCTGCCGTATTCTCCGTCACCGCGCGTGCGGGCACCCCTCCAGTCTTTGCATAAAACTGCATAGGTGCGTATAGTCATGCCATCGATGAGGAGGAATGTCCGATGGTGGTACGTGCGGCAGTGGCAGGGGCGAGCGGATACGCCGGCGGGGAACTGCTCCGTCTGCTCCTCACCCACCCAGAGGTCGAGATCGGGGCCCTCACCGGCCATTCCAACGCCGGCGAGCGGCTCGGCGCACTC
The DNA here is from genome assembly GCF_055559735.1 of Streptomyces sp. NPDC023573. Classification (NCBI taxonomy): domain Bacteria; kingdom Bacillati; phylum Actinomycetota; class Actinomycetes; order Kitasatosporales; family Streptomycetaceae; genus Streptomyces; species Streptomyces sp. NPDC023573. Next base: position 258,208 of record NZ_JBVHKB010000008.1, on the reverse strand, counting down.
CAGCCGCACCTGAGGCCACTCGCGGACCGTGTTCTCCAGCCGACCACCGCGGAGGTCCTCGGCGGGCACGACGTCGTCTTCCTGGCCCTGCCCCACGGGCAGTCCGCCGCCGTGGCCGAACAGCTCGGCGACGAGGTGCTCGTGGTGGACATGGGCGCCGACTTCCGGTTGGAGAACGCCGCAGACTGGGAGAAGTTCTACGGATCGCCGCACGCCGGCACATGGCCCTACGGTCTGCCCGAGCTGCCCGGAGCCCGGGCAGCTCTGGAAGGCACCAAGCGTATCGCCGTGCCCGGCTGCTACCCGACGGCGGTCTCCCTCGCCCTCTTCCCGGCGTACGCCGCCGGCCTCGCCGAACCCGAGGCCGTCGTCGTCGCCGCGTCCGGCACCTCCGGCGCGGGCAAGGCGGCCAAGCCGCACCTGCTCGGCTCCGAGGTCATGGGCAGCATGTCCCCGTACGGCGTCGGCGGGGTCCACCGGCACACCCCCGAGATGATCCAGAACCTCGGCACCGCGGCCGGTGAGCCCGTCTCCGTCTCCTTCACGCCGACGCTCGCGCCCATGCCCCGCGGCATCCTCGCCACGTGCAGCGCCAAGGCGAAGCCCGGGGTCGGCGCCGAGTCGCTCCGCGCGGCGTACGAGAAGGCCTTCGCCGACGAGCCCTTCGTCGACCTGCTGCCCGAGGGGCAGTGGCCCGCGACCGCGGCCGTGTACGGATCCAACGCCGTGCAGATCCAGGTCGCCCACGACGAGGCGGCCGGACGGATCATCGTGATCAGCGCCATCGACAACCTCGCCAAGGGCACCGCCGGAGGCGCCCTGCAGAGCATGAACATCGCCCTCGGACTTCCCGAGGACACGGGTCTTTCCACGATCGGAGTCGCACCGTGAGCGTCACGGCAGCCAAGGGATTCACGGCGGCGGGCATCGCAGCCGGGATCAAGGACAGCGGTAGTCCCGACCTGGCCCTGGTGGTCAACAACGGGCCCCGCCGCGCCGCCGCGGGCGTCTTCACCTCCAACCGCGTCAAGGCCGCACCCGTCCTCTGGTCGGAACAGGTCCTCAAGGGCGGCGAGGTGACCGCCGTCGTCCTCAACTCCGGCGGCGCCAACGCCTGTACGGGCCCTCAGGGCTTCCAGGACACCCACGCCACCGCGGAGAAGGCCGCCGAGGTGCTCGGCGGCCACAGCGCCGGAGAGATCGCGGTCGCGTCGACCGGGCTGATCGGCCTGCTCCTGCCCATGGACAAGCTGCTGCCCGGCATCGAGTCGGCCGCCGCCGCCCTGAGCGAGCACGGCGGTGAGAAGGCCGCCATCGCCATCAAGACCACGGACACGGTCCACAAGACCGCCGTCGCGGGCGGCGAGGGCTGGACCGTCGGTGGCATGGCCAAGGGCGCGGGCATGCTCGCGCCCGGCCTCGCCACCATGCTGGTCGTCCTCACCACCGACGCCGACGTCGAAGCGCCCGCCCTCGACTCCGCGCTGCGTGCCGCCACCCGCACCACCTTCGACCGGGTCGACTCCGACGGCTGCATGTCGACCAACGACACCGTGCTGCTGCTCGCCTCCGGGGCGAGCGGAATCGCCCCCGGACAGGCCGAGTTCGAGCAGGCCGTGCAGAGCGTCTGCGGCGACCTCGCCCGCCAGTTGATCGGTGACGCCGAGGGCGCCTCCAAGGACATCCGGATCGAGGTGATCAACGCGGCCACCGAGGACGACGCCGTCGAGGTCGGCCGGTCCATCGCCCGTAACAACCTCCTCAAGTGCGCCATCCACGGCGAGGACCCCAACTGGGGCCGGGTCCTCTCCGCGATCGGCACCACGAAGGCCGCCTTCGAGCCCGACCGGCTCAACGTCGCCATCAACGACGTCTGGGTCTGCAAGAACGGCAGCGTCGGCGCGGACCGCGACCTGGTCGACATGCGCTACCGGGAGGTCAGGATCACCGCGGACCTCGCGGCGGGCGACGAGTCCGCCGTCATCTGGGCCAACGACCTGACCGCCGAGTACGTCCACGAGAACAGCGCGTACAGCTCATGAGCGCCGCGAGGAAGCACACCGCGCTGCCGAAGGCACAGATCCTCATCGAGGCGCTGCCCTGGCTCACCCGGCACAACGGCAGGACCGTCGTCATCAAGTTCGGCGGCAACGCCATGATCGACGAGGAGCTGAAGGCCGCCTTCGCCCAGGACGTCGTCTTCCTGCGGCACGCCGGCCTCAAGCCGGTCGTCGTGCACGGCGGCGGACCGCAGATCAGCGCCCAGCTCGACAAGCAGGGCCTGGTCAGCGAGTTCAAGGCCGGTCTCCGCGTCACCACGCCCGAGGCGATGGACGTCGTACGGATGGTGCTGGCAGGACAGGTCCAGCGAGAGCTCGTCGGGCTGCTCAACCAGCACGGCCCGCTGGCCGTCGGCATGACCGGCGAGGACGCCCACACGATCACCGCCACGCAGCATCGTCCGATGATCGACGGTGAGGCCGTCGACATCGGCCGGGTCGGTGAGATCACCTCCATCGACACCGGAGCGATCCAGGCGCTGCTGGACGACGGCCGTATCCCGGTCATCTCCTCCATCGCCCGCTCCGCCGAGGACAACCACGTCTACAACGTCAACGCCGACACCGCGGCCGCCGCGCTCGCGGCCGCGCTGAACGCCGAGACGCTGATGGTCCTCACCGACGTCGAGGGGCTGTACGAGGACTGGCCGAACAGCGACGACGTCATCAGCCGGCTCACGGCCACCGAGCTGGAGAAGCTGCTGCCCGACCTCTCCAGCGGCATGGTGCCGAAGATGCGCGGATGCCTCCACGCCGTACGCAACGGTGTCGAGACCGCCCGTGTCATCGACGGCCGGGTCCAGCACTCGATCCTGCTGGAGATCTTCACCGACGAGGGAATCGGCACGATGGTCGTTCCCGACGCGGCACCCGCCGCGGAGCACGACGCAGAGGGGGAGTCATGACCGGCAACGAGGAGTTCGCACAGCGCTGGCAGGGCGCGCTGATGGACAACTACGGCACTCCGCAGCTGCCGCTGGTGCGCGGCGCCGGCGCCCGTGTCTGGGACGCGGAAGGCACCGAGTACCTCGACTTCGTCGGCGGCATCGCGGTCAACGCGCTCGGCCACGCCCACCCCGCGGTGGTCGAGGCCGTCTCCACGCAGATCGCCTCCCTCGGCCATGTCTCCAACCTCTACACCGCCGAGCCCCCCATCGCGCTCGCCGAGCGGCTCCTGACGCTCTTCGGGCGGAAGGGCAAGGTCTTCTTCTCCAACTCCGGTGCCGAGGCCAACGAGGCGGCCTTCAAGATCGGCCGGCTGACCGGGCGTACGCACATGGTCGCCACCGACGGCGGCTTCCACGGCCGGACCATGGGCAGCCTCGCGCTGACCGGCCAGCCCGCGAAGCGCGATCCGTTCCTGCCGCTGCCCGGCGACGTCACGCACGTCCCGTACGGCGACGTCGAGGCGCTCCGCGAGGCGGTGACGACCGACACCGCGCTGCTGGTCATCGAGCCCATGCAGGGCGAGAACGGCGTCGTCGTACCGCCCAGGGGCTATCTGGAGGCGGCCAGGGAGATCACACGGGCCACCGGAACGCTGCTCGTCCTGGACGAGGTGCAGACCGGCATCGGCCGCTGCGGCCACTGGTTCGAGCACCAGGCCCACCAGGGCGTCGAGCCCGACCTGGTCACCCTCGCCAAGGGCCTGGGCGGCGGGCTGCCCATCGGCGCCACCGTGGCGTTCGGTGCCGCAGCCGACCTGCTGAAGCCCGGTCAGCACGGCACGACGTTCGGCGGCAACCCCGTCGCCTGCGCAGCCGGTCTCGCCGTGCTGGACACGCTCGCGGCCGACGGGACGCTGGACACGGTGAAGCGGCTCGGCGAGAAGATCAGGGAAGGCGTCGAGGGCCTCGGGCACCCGCTGGTCTCCCACGTCCGCGGCTCCGGACTGTTGCTGGGTATCGTGCTCACCGGGCCCCTCGCACCGAAGGTGCAGCAGGCGGCTCAGGGAGCCGGACTCCTGGTGAACGCGCCCGCCCCCGACGTCGTACGGCTCATGCCGCCGCTGATCATCGGTGACGCCGAGGTGGACGCGTTCCTGCGGATTCTGCCGGGAACTCTCGACGCGGCTTACGGGGACGGACGATCCGGAGAGTGACGATCCGGAGAATGAGGCGACGACGATGACCGAGGCGCAGGAATCCGACCACGGCGGGCCGTCGGTGCCACAGACCCGCACGGCCCGCCACCGCAGGATCGTGGACATCCTCAACCGCCGGCCGGTGCGCTCGCAGAGCCAGCTGGCCAGGCTGCTCTCCGACGACGGGCTGAGCGTCACCCAGGCGACGCTCTCCCGCGACCTGGACGAGCTCGGCGCGGTGAAGATCCGCAACACGGGCGGCGAGCTGATCTACGCGGTGCCGAGCGAGGGCGGTTTCCGTACCCCGCAGGCGCCGCTGGGCGGGTCGGCCAAGGAGGAGCGGATGCGCAGACTCTCCGCCGAGCTGCTCATCTCCGCGGAGGCCTCGGCCAACCTGGTGGTGCTGCGTACGCCTCCGGGCGCCGCCCAGTTCCTCGCCTCGGCCATCGACCAGGCCGAACTCCAGGCGATCCTCGGCACGATCGCGGGGGACGACACACTGATGCTGATCAGCCGTGATCCGAACGGCGGCCAGGCGCTGGCCGACCATCTGCTGCGGCTGGCCCAGAACGACCGCGGTCCTCAGTAGCGGGTGATCGCGGTCGGGCCGGACTCCGTCCCGACCGCGATGTGCGGCCGGCGGGCCGGGTCGGCCCAGGCCAGGATCCGGTCCATGGCGGCCGCCGGCACGGACACACAGCCGGCGGTCGCGCCCCTGCCGTCCACATGGAGGAAGATCCCGGCGCCCCTGCCGCGCACCGGCCGGTCGTAGTTGAAGCCGATGACGAGCGCACGGGCGTACTGGGCGGCATAGCTGACGAGGTGTTCGGCCTCGGCCGCCCGGCAGTCGGCGGGCCGCGGCTCCACCCAGCGGTTGTAGGCCCGGGACGCGTTGTCCTGGCACCACCAGGAGTTCTCGCCGGCCCTGCGGTACGGATAGCGGGTCCCGGGCGGGGCGGCCTTCGTCCCGAAGGCGTACGGCAGGCCGTACAGCCCGGTGGGCGTCGTGTTCGTGCCCTGGGTGCGGGTGGCGCCGTCGGCCAGCCCGTTCGCCCCGAAACGCGCGGGCGCCGAACCCGCAGCCACCCAGCCGTCCCCGCGCCGGTCCCACCAGGTGACCGTGCCCGCGACGGAGTCCGTGGCGGGGGCCTCGGCGGTGATCAGCTGGGTACCCCCGCCCGTGTCGGCCAGCCGCTCGGGAAGGGGCGTCGGCCCGGCGGGCCGCGCCGCGAGCGAACCGGCCAGGGCCAGCAGGACCGAGGCGGTCACCAGGAATCTGCGCATGCTCCGGACCGTACGGCGCGCGGCCGCCCGCCCCCACCGCGCCTGCTCCGTACGGCCCAGCGGCTCACTCCGTGACGGGGGCGGGCATCGCGGGCAGGGGCAGCCCCGGCAGCCCGTCGATGCCGGTCGCGATGTGGTCCTTCTCGACGTACCTGCCCAGGCCTTCGTCGTCCTCGCGCCCGAAACGGCCGGCGTGCAGGGTGCGGTTCCCCTCGTAGGACATGAACGGCACCCCCTGACCGCGGGAGTCGACCGGCGGGCCGCGGCGTGGGTGCGGCTCGACGGTTCTGACCAGCGTCTTTGACAAAACATACGGACCATTGCATAGTTATGCCATTCGTGATCGCGCGCCATGAGGCGGACGCACACCCCTTGCACTTCCGAGGAGCACGCAGTGAGCAACGGCACCGGCAACAGCGACGTACGCCTCTGGGGCGGCCGTTTCGCCGACGGCCCCGCCGAGGCGCTGGCCAAGCTGTCCGCCTCCGTCCACTTCGACTGGCGGCTCGCGCCGTACGACATCGCGGGCTCCCGTGCCCACGCGCGCGTCCTGAACAAGGCCGGTCTGCTCACCGAGGACGAGCTGGCCCGGATGGCCGAAGGGCTGGACTCGCTCGAAGCCGCGGTCGCCGACGGGTCGTTCACCGGCACCATCGCCGACGAGGACGTGCACACCGCGCTGGAGCGGGGACTCCTGGAGCGCCTCGGCCCGGACCTCGGCGGGAAGCTGCGCGCCGGCCGGTCCCGCAACGACCAGGTGGCCACGCTCTTCCGCATGTACCTGCGGGACCACGCCCGGATCATCGGCGGACTGGTCGCCGAGCTCCAGGACGCCCTGGTGGGACTGGCCGAGGCGCACCCGGACGTGGCCATGCCCGGCCGTACGCACCTCCAGCACGCGCAGCCCGTCCTCTTCGCCCACCACGTCCTGGCGCACGCGCAGTCACTGTCGCGGGACGCGGAGCGGCTGCGGCAGTGGGACGAGCGGACCGCGGTGTCGCCGTACGGCTCCGGCGCGCTGGCCGGGTCGTCCCTCGGGCTCGACCCCGAGGCGGTCGCGGCGGACCTCGGCTTCGAGCGCGGGTCGGTGGGCAACTCCATCGACGGCACGGCCTCGCGGGACTTCGTCGCCGAGTTCGCTTTCGTCACCGCGATGATCGGCGTCAATCTCTCCCGCATCGCCGAGGAGATCATCATCTGGAACACGAAGGAGTTCTCCTTCGTCACCCTCCACGACGCCTTCTCCACCGGCTCCTCGATCATGCCGCAGAAGAAGAACCCGGACATCGCCGAGCTGGCGCGCGGCAAGTCCGGCCGCCTCATCGGCAACCTGACCGGTCTGATGGCGACCCTGAAGGCCCTCCCGCTCGCGTACAACCGTGACCTCCAGGAGGACAAGGAGCCGGTCTTCGACTCCTGCGACCAGCTGGAGGTCCTGCTCCCCGCCTTCACCGGCATGATGGCCACGCTCACCGTCAACCGGGAGCGCATGGAGGAGCTGGCGCCGGCCGGCTTCTCGCTCGCCACGGACATCGCCGAGTGGCTGGTCAAGCAGGGCGTCCCGTTCCGGGTGGCGCACGAGGTCGCGGGTGAGTGCGTGAAGGTGTGCGAGCAGCAGGGGATCGAGCTCGACGAGCTGTCGGACGAACAGTTCGCGAAGATCTCCGAGCACCTCACCCCGGAGGTGCGCACCGTCCTGAACGTGCCCGGTGCGCTCGCCTCCCGTGACGGCCGCGGCGGGACCGCCCCCTCCGCCGTCGCCGTCCAGCTGGCCGAGGTCAAGACCGACCTGGTGACGCAGCACGCCTGGGCGACCGCGCGCGGATGATTCGCAGGCATCGCGGGCTACGTTGACGGGAAGGCGTTCGGAACCGACCCAGAGGAGCCCGCGATGCCCTTCGCCCGCCTGAACCGAGCGACTACCCCGACCTCACACATCGGGCTCGGCCTGGCCGCCGTCGGCAGGCCCGGCTACATCACCCCGCACCGTGACCGGGATCTGCCGGGCGACCGCGGCGTGGACGTGCTGCGCGCCCGCACCCACGAACTCCTGGACGCGGCCTACGCCCAGGGCGTGCGCTATTTCGACGCCGCCCGCTCCTACGGCCGCGCCGAGGAGTTCCTCGCCGAGTGGCTGACCGCCCGCCCCGACGTGACGGACGTGGTCATCGGCAGCAAATGGGGCTACACCTACACCGGTGACTGGCGCGTCGACGCAGAGACGCACGAGGTGAAGGACCACTCGCTCGCCACCTTCGAACGTCAGCACGCCGAGACGGCCGGACTGCTCGGTGACCGGCTCGACCTCTACCAGATCCACTCGGTGACGGCGGACAGCCCCGTGCTGAGCGACAAGGATCTGCACGCGCGTCTCGCCGAGCTGGCCGCCGGAGGGACCACGGTCGGTTTCTCCACGAGCGGTCCCGCTCAGAGCGACGCCATCCGGGCCGCCGCAGCCGTGACCGTGGACGGCGAACCCCTCTTCCGTACCGTCCAGGCCACCTACAACGCCCTGGACACATCTGCCGGAGCCGCTCTCGCCGAGGCGCACGACGCGGGGCTCACGGTCATTGTCAAAGAAGCCATGGCCAACGGCCGGCTCGCCGGGACCGGGGCGCCCGCCGTCGTCCAGGAGATCGGCGCCGAAGCCGGGCTAGGCGCGGACGCCGTCGCCCTGGCGCTGGTGCTCCACCAGCCGTGGGCCGGAGTCGTGCTGTCCGGCGCGGCCACCGTCACCCAGCTGGCGGCGAACCTGCACGCGCCGCTGCTCGACCTGGACCCTGACCGGCTGGACCGGCTGGCCGCCCTCGTGGAGGAGCCGGAGGCGTACTGGCGCCACCGGGCCTCGCTGCCCTGGAGCTGACCGGCCGGTCCGCGGCGGGCGACCCCGGCAGCCGGTCGGAGCCGGACGCCGGCCGGGGCCTGCTCACGCCCAGTCGGCGAGCGCTTCGAAGTCCGCCCGCACCAGTCCCACCCAGGGGTCGACCCGCCGCAGCAGGGCCCGCCCGGGATGGTGCGCGGCGACCCAGTCCGTGTCGAGGACGGAGATCTCGTCGTCGATCCAGGCGAACGGCCTGCCGTCCGCGTAGTCGACGACGTAGCGCGTCTTCCAGTACGTCCCGTCGATCGTGGCCGCGTGCATCGCCGGCCAGTCGATGTACGGCAGCGGGGGCAGCCCGATGCGCGGGCCGACCCATTCGTTCGCCTCGTCCTTCCAGGTGGTCGCCCAGACGAGTTCGTACCGGTCGGCGAGGGCCAGCAACTCGTCGCCGTGGCCGGGGTCGAGCAGGACGGGCAGCGGTGTTCCCGTCCGCCACCCCGTCGGCCGCATCCGATGGAGCGTATAGCCCTGCGGGACGGTGGGGCGGGACAGCGCCGCGTAGGGGTTGAGCGGACCGTCGACGTCGATCATCAGCAGCGGCTTCATGGCGCCATGGTGCCTCGGACCGCCCCGTTCGGACGGACATTTCCGGCTCCGTGCGAACGGGGGGAGGGGGTGGGACGTCAATGTCTCAGGTGAGCTAACGTTGTCTCATGACTCTTGATCGCGAGCAGGTTCTGCGGAGCGCCGCCGCCCTGCTGACCCGTAAGTCCACCGCGACCATGGACGAGGTCGCCCGGGCCGCGGGCATCGGCCGGGCCACCCTGCACCGGCACTTCGCCGGGCGGGACGCCCTGGTCGGAGCGCTGGAGGACCTCGGCATCCGGGAGTTCGAGGCGGCCCTGGACTCCGCAGCGCTCGACGAGGGCACCGCGGAGGACGGACTCCGGCGGCTGATCGCGGCCGTCGAACCGAGCGCCGGGCTGCTGTCGTTCCTCGTCACCGAGAACCAGCTCTTCGAGGGCGACGACGTCAACGAGGGATGGAGCCGTCTGGACGCCCGGGTCTCGGCCTTCTTCCGGCGCGGCCAGGAACGCGGCGAACTCAGGATCGACCTCACACCCGCCTGGCTGACCGAGGCACTGTACGGCCTGATCGGGAGCTGCGCGTGGTCCGTGCAGACCGGCCGGGTGGCCGCGCAGGACTTCCCGTACATGATCGTCGAGTTGCTCCTGGGCGGAGCACGTCGGAGCGTGGAGAAATGAGCAGCACCCATGCGAAGGCGGGCGTCACGGGCGACACGCACCACCCGGGCCGGTGGATCGCCCTCACCGTCCTCGTCCTGGCCGTGCTGCTCGTCGCCGTCGACGCCACCGTCCTCGGGCTGGCGACGCCGTTCCTCAGCGAGGACCTCGAACCGACCGGCACCCAGCTGCTGTGGATCGGCGATGTCTACTCCTTCGTAATCGCCGGACTCCTGGTCTCCATGGGCAGCCTCGGCGACCGCATCGGCCGGAAGAAGCTGCTGCTGACCGGCGCCGCCGCCTTCGGCGCCGTCTCCGTCCTGAACGCCTACGCGTCCAGCCCCGAGATGATGATCCTGGCCCGGGCACTGCTCGGTGTCGCCGGCGCCACTCTGATGCCGTCCACGCTCGCCCTGATCCGCAACCTCTTCCACGACCCGCGCGAACGCAGCCTCGCCGTCGGAATCTGGGGTGCGATGGCCTCGGCCGGCGCCGCCGTCGGGCCCGTCGTGGGCGGGCTCCTGCTGGAGCACTTCTGGTGGGGCTCGGTCTTCCTGATCAACCTCCCGGTGATGGCCGTCCTCGTCGTCGTGGGCATCAAGATGATCCCCGAGTCGAAGAATCCGGCACCGGGGCCCTGGGACCTGCTCAGCGTGGGACTCTCCCTGGTCGGCATGATCGGCGTCGTGTACGCCATCAAGGAGGCCGCCGCGCACGGCGTGAGCGCGGAGAACGTCGTGGCGGCCGTAGCGGGTGTGCTGGCGCTCACCTGGTTCGTGCGCCGACAGCTGAAGCTCCCCGCCCCGCTGCTGGACATGCGGCTCTTCCACCACAGGGGATTCTCCGGAGCGGTCCTCGCGGACCTGCTGACCATCCTCGGCCTGTCCGGGATCGTCTTCTTCCTCTCCCAGTTCCTCCAGCTGGTCCAGGGGCGCGGCCCGCTGGAGGCCGGCCTCGCCGAACTGCCCGCCGCCGTCGGCGCGGTGACCGCCGGCCTGCTGGCGGGGAGGGTGGCGCGCCGCTACTCCGTGCGCTCCGTGGTCGCCGTCGGGCTCGGCGCCATCGGCGTGTCGCTCGCCGTGGTCACGGTGATCCACAAGGAGACCGGCTACCCCCTGATCGGGGTCCTGCTCCTGGTGGTGGGCGTCGGGGCGGGATTCGCCTTCACCGTCACCTCCGACGTGATCCTCTCCAGCGTCCCCAAGGAACAGGCGGGCTCCGCGTCCGCGGTGTCCGAGACGGCGTACGAGCTCGGGGCGGCCCTCGGCATCGCGCTGCTCGGGTCCATCGTGACGGGCGTCTACAAGGGCTTCGGGACCCCTGAGGGGATCCCCGCCCCTGCCGCGACGGCGGCACACGAGTCGCTGGGCGGCGCCGTGGAGACGGCGGAACACCTCCCCGCACAGCAGGGGAGCGAGCTCGTCGTCGCGGCCCAGGAGGCCTTCGTCAACGGGCTGCGGGTGTCGGCGGCGGTCGGTGCCGTCGTGCTGCTCGCGACCGCGGTCGCCGCGTGGTTCCTCCTGCGCGGCCAGAAGCTGGAAGAGGGGATCATCCCCGACGAGTGAGTGACCCGGCGCGGTCGCGCGCGGTCACCGGAGCGACCCGTCCGGCTCAGGCGGCCTTGGCCTTCGTGGCGTACATGTCGACGTACTCCTGGCCGGACAGGCGCATGACCTCGGCCATCACGGAGTCGGTCACCGCCCGCAGGACGTAGCGGTCGCGGTCCATGCCCTCGTAGCGCGAGAACTCCAACGGCTCACCGAAGCGGACCGTGACCTTGCCCGGGCGGGGCAGGCCCGCGCCGCCGGGCTGCAGCTTGTCCGTGCCGATCATGGCGAACGGCACGACCGGCGCGCCGGTCATGAGGGTCAGCCGCGCGATACCCGTACGGCCCCGGTAGAGCCGGCCGTCGGGGGAGCGGGTGCCCTCGGGGTAGATGGCGAAGGCATGGCCCTCCTCCAGCACCCGGCGGCCCGTCATCAGCGCCGCGACACCGCCGCGGCCGCCGTCCCGGTCCACCGGGATCATGCCGCAGCCGGTGAAGAACCAGGCCATCAGCCGGCCCTTGAAGCCCTTGCCCGTGACGTACTCGTCCTTGCCGATGTAGAAAACCGGACGGTCGCAGCAGATCGGCATGATCATCGAGTCGATGAACGTCAGATGGTTCCCCGCGAGGATCACCGGGCCGTCACCCGGGATGTTCTCGACGCCCTCCACCTGTGGCCGGAAGAGCAGGCGCAGGATCGGTCCGAGCACTGCCTTGATGACCGTGAGTCGGGACAACGCATCCTCCGGTGTCGTGGCCGGGCGGCCGGGGCGGGAATTCGCGAGGGTCTGTGCAGGTGAGGACGATACTCGCGGGTACTGCCTCTGCGCACATCGGGTTCACCCGGCGGATACGCAGTGTTGACGTGTGTTTCCGCCATGTTCGTCCACGGTCCGCCCCACCGATGGCGTAGCTGCCTACGATCAAGCCTCGCCCCGAAGGTGCCGGACATCACATGCGAGGAGCATTTTATGACAGAGCGCGCGCAGAACGGGCCCGGCCGGCGGACACTCCTGGGGGCGGCGGTCCTCGGCGCGACGGCCCTCGGAGCCACCGGGACGGCGCACGCCGCCGGGCGTGGCGCCCCGGACGGGCGAGGCGGCTACCGGAACCTGCCCGTGCCCACCGTCGTCGGCCACCGTGGCGCCAGCGGCTACCGCCCCGAGCACACCCTCGGCTCCTACCAGCTGGCCCTGGACATGGGCGCGCACATCGTCGAGCAGGATCTCGTGCCGACCAAGGACGGCCACCTGGTCTGCCGCCACGAGAACGACATCACCGGCACCACCGACGTCGCCGAGCACCCCGAGTTCGCGAGCCGCAAGGCCACCAAGCGGGTCGACGGGGTGTCGCTCACCGGCTGGTTCACCGAGGACTTCACCCTCGCCGAGCTGAAGACCCTCCGGGCCAAGGAGCGCATCCCCGGCAACCGCCAGGAGAACACGCTGTACGACGGCCGCTGGGAGATCCCCACCTTCGAAGAGGTCCTGCGCTGGGCGGACAAGGAAGGCCGCAGGCGGGGCGAGCCCGTCTGGCTCTACGTCGAGACCAAGCACCCCTCCTACTTCAGGGGCCTCGGCCTCGGCCTGGAGGAGCCCCTCGCCAAGCTGCTGCGCCGCCACGGCCGGCACCGGGCGGACTCCGCGCTGATCCTCCAGTCCTTCGAGCCCAGCTCGATGCGGCGGCTGTCGGAGCTGGTCGCCACCCCCCGCGTCGTCCTGCTGTCCGGCCCGAAGGAGAGGCCGTGGGACTTCGTGGAGGCCGGCGACCCCCGTACGGTCGCCGACCTGGTGAAGCCCGCCGGGCTGAAGTGGATCGCGTCCTTCGCCCAGGGCATCGGCCCCACGCTGGACCTCGTCATCCCCAGGGACGGCGAAGGACGGCTGACGTCCCCCACCTCCCTGGTGGCGGACGCGCACGCGCGGGGCCTGGTCCTGCACCCGTACACGCTGCGCAACGAGAACACCTTCCTGCCGGCGGACTTCCGGCGAGGCACCGACCCGAACGCGTACGGCGACGTCTTCGGCGCTGCCCGTGCGTACTTCGAGACGGGGATCGACGGCATCTTCTCCGACAACCCCGACACCGCCCTGCTCGCGGCAGCCGACTTCGCCGAGGGCTGAGCCGCGGGGCCGGGCGCGCGTCAGCCGCCCGGTCCTCGTGCCCCGGTCGGGTGGAGCTCCCCGAGCGCGGCAACCCGCCAGGCGCGGGAAGCGTTGACGGGGCATGACACTTCTTGATCATGTTCCGGCGGCCCCGGCCGAGGCACCGGGCGACGGCGTCCGGGCCCTCGTGCGCGCCCTGCACGCGCTGGTGCGCGCCGAGGCGGGAGCCGAGGCCCAGGCCGCCGGCGTCGAGGCCGCGGACCTGGAGCAGTCGGTGTGGCTGAAGCTGCTGGAACGCCGGCCCGGCCCGGGCGTGCCCACCGACCCTGCCCGCTGGGTCCGCGCCGCCGTGCGGGCCGAGGCGCGCGTCGCCCGCCGCAGGAGCAGGCGCGAGCGCGCCTACACCGCCGGTGAGCCCCCGGACGACTGGACGGGCTGCCCCGAACGGATCGCGGTGGGAGCCGACGAACGCCGTGCGCTGCGCACCGCGGTGGGCCGGCTGCCCGGCAGGTGCCCCCGGTTACTCGAGGCGATGCTGGCCCCCCATGACCCGACGTACCGGGAAATCGCAGGGGAGTTGGGTATGTCACAGGGGAGTTTGGGCCCGATGCGTTCCCGATGCCTTGGATGTCTGCGCAGAATGCTGGCGGCGGAGGTTGTAGCTCCTGAACTGCGGGGAATGGAGCGGTAGACAACCGGCGGACAGGTGAGCGGGAGGCATGCACACATGGGCATGAGCGTGACCATCTCGGCGGCGACAGCACAGGACGTCGAGCAGATCTTCAGACTCCAGTACCTCTGCTTCCAGAGCGAGGCGGAGCTCTACGGCAACTACCGGATCGACCCACTCGTCCAGACCCTCGACTCGGTGCGGGACGAACTCGCCACGGATCTGGTGTTCGTGGCCCGGCTCGGCGACGAAGTGGTCGGCTCGGTACGCGGCTTCACCGACGCCGACGGCGCAGGCCGGATCGGCAAGCTCTGCGTCCACCCCCGGCTCCGTAACCACGGCCTCGGCACACGGCTCCTGCGGGCCGCGGAAGCCGGCCTGGCAGACGGGCGTTCGGCCACCCGCTTCCGTCTGCACACGGGGGAGCGCAGCGAAGGCAATCTGCGGCTCTACCGCAAGGCGGGCTATGCGCAGGTGGGCAACGCCACCGGAGGTGACGGCGTCCGGCTGGTCCTGCTGGAGAAGGACGCCACCGCCCCCGCCTATGTGACCAGCGCCTGAACCAGGTGCCTGACGGCTCCCGTAGGCCCCGCGTCAGGCGATACGCGCGCGGCGCAGCCAGATCATCCCGGTGACCGGCAGGATCACCGGGATGAGCAGGTAGCCCATGCCGAATCCCGACCACACGGTGCTGTCGGGGAAGGCGGACGGCTCCAGGAGCGTCCAGGTCCCGACGATCAGCACGCCGGCGAGCTCGGCGGCGCAGCACACCAGCGCCGCCCTGCGAGCCTTCTCCCCGCCCCTCACCAGCGAGTACGTGATGAAGCCGTATACGACGGCGGCCACGGCGGAGAGGACGTAGGCGAGCGGCGCCTTGCCGAAGTCCAGGATCATCTCGACGATCGAACGGGACGCGGCTGCCACGGTGAACACCCCGTAGAACCAGACCAGCACCCGCCCCGGCCCGGTGCCGAGGTCGAACTGCTGCTTCTGCCGCGGGGCGTCGGTCTGCGGGGCGTCGGTCTGCGGGGCGTCGGTCTGCGGGGCCGGGGACGCGGGTTTCCCCGTGTGGTCGGTGTCGCTCAAGGTCAGTTTCCCCAGATGCCGTAGAGCCGTACTTCGAGGACGGCGAGCACGACCGCACCGGCCGCCACCGTCACCGAACCCCAGCGGGTCCGCTCCGTCAGCGACAGGAAACCCGCCGCGGGCACGGCCGCGAACGCGCCGATCAGATAGGCGATGAAGATCGTCATGCCCTGGTCGGGCCGCTCACCGCGCACCAGCTGCACGATCCCCACGAGCAGCTGCGCCAACGCCAGCACGGACACGACCGCCATGCCGATGAAGTGCCAGTCCTTCGTGGGCTGGTCCCGGTAGGCGGCGAATCCGCACCAGGCGGCGAGGGCGAGCGCGGTCACGGCGACCGCGACCGTCAGGGCGTCAAGCATGAAGTGAGGGTATTACGGACGGGCGGAGCCACCGCGTGCGGGCCCGGACGCCCGGCGGGCGCGGGCGGTCTCCGGGAAGCGTGGCCTTTGCCACAGGGTGCGCACAGCGCGTCCGGCCCGCCGGTAATGTGAAAGGTGGACCTGCTCGCGTTTTTGCAGGTCAGGGCGGTGCGCGAAGAGAATACTGCCGCAGGGTGCACGTATCCACGGCTGTCCGCTATGCGGACACGGGGGGTCGCCGGAACGTTACGTCTGTTTTACTTGGGCCATGACCACGACGAGCTACCGCAGCCCTGCGACCGAGGCGATCCCGACGCCCGGTGCTCGTTGTACGTGTCGAATGCGCGCCTTCTGAGGGCCCCCGCCTGAGCCTCGCGCCCCGAAGCGAGACCGGGTCCGCGCCGTCCGCCACCGGCGGACCGAGCCGGCCCGCCCATGTCCCGCGCCCAGCGGCCACGCCGCGGCCGGGCCGTGCGGAGACTCCCACCGGTCGACCACTGAGAACAGTCTCATCAGACGAATGCCCCGTGCCCGGCGGACACCGCGCCGTGCACTCGACAGTGACGGAAACCCTGTGATCACCACTTCGGGCCTCACGAAGGTCTACCAGTCACGCGGCCGAGAGGTCACCGCCCTGGACGGCGTGGACCTGCACGTCCGCGAGGGCGAGGTCTACGGCGTCATCGGACAGAGCGGCGCCGGCAAGTCCTCCCTCATCCGCTGCGTCAACCTCCTCGAACGCCCCACCTCGGGCACCGTGACGGTCGCCGGACAGGACCTGACCGCCCTCGCCGGCCGCGGCCGCCGCGCCGGCAAGGAGCTCCGCCGGGCGCGCAACCGGATCGGCATGGTCTTCCAGCACTTCAACCTGCTGGACTCGCGCACCGTCCGCGACAACGTCGAGCTCCCCCTGGAAATCCTCGGGGTCTCCGGACAGGAACGCACCCGCAAGGCGCTCGAACTCCTCGATCTCGTCGGTCTCGCCGACAAGGCGAAGGCATACCCCGGTCAGCTGTCCGGAGGCCAGAAGCAGCGCGTCGGCATCGCCCGCGCCCTCGCGGGCGACCCCAAGGTGCTCCTCTCCGACGAGGCGACCTCCGCGCTCGACCCCGAGACCACCCGCTCCATCCTGCAGTTGCTGCGCGACCTCAACCAGGAGCTCGGCCTCACCGTCCTGCTCATCACGCACGAGATGGACGTCGTCAAGACCGTCTGCGACTCCGCCGCGCTGATGAAGCGGGGCCGCATCGTCGAGTCGGGCACCGTCGGTGAGCTGCTGTCCACCCCCGGCTCCGAGCTGGCCCACGAGCTGTTCCCCGTCGGGGGCACCGCCTCCGGCCCCGGCTCCACCGTCGTGGACGTCACCTTCCACGGCGAGGCCGCGGCCCAGCCGGTGATCTCGCAGCTCTCCCGGACCTACAACATCGACATCTCGATCCTCGGTGCCGCGATGGACACCGTCGGCGGCAGGCAGATCGGCCGCATGCGCATCGAGCTGCCCGGCCGCTTCGAGGAGAACGTCGTACCGATCGGCTTCCTGCGCGAGCAGGGCCTCCAGGCCGAGGTCGTGGACGGCGAGCCCGCCACCCCCGGCATCCCTTCTCGGACCCCCGCCGCGATCACCAAGGAGGTGGCGAAGTGACCTGGTCCGAAATGCAGCCACTGCTCTCGCAGGGAACCATCGACACCCTCTACATGGTGCTCTGGTCCACCCTCGTCACCGTCATCGGCGGACTGCCGCTCGGCATCCTGCTGGTCCTCACCGACAAGGGCGGACTGCTGCAGAACACGGTGGTGAACAAGGTCATCGGCGTGATCGTGAACATCGGCCGCTCGCTGCCGTTCATCATCCTGCTGATCGCCCTGATCCCCTTCACCACCTGGGTCGTCGGCACCTTCATCGGCCCCTCCGCGATGATCGTGCCCCTCGCCATCGGCGCCATCCCCTTCTTCGCACGGCTCGTCGAGACGGCGGTGCGCGAGGTCGACCACGGACTCGTCGAGGCCGTCCAGTCCATGGGCGGGTCCGTCCCGACGATCGTCCGCAAGGTCCTGCTGCCGCAGGCGCTGCCCTCGCTCGTCTCGGGCGTCACCACGACCGTGATCGTGCTCATCGGCTACTCCGCGATGGCGGGCGCGGTGGGCGGCGAAGGGCTCGGCTCCAAGGCCGTCACCTACGGATTCCAGCGCTTCGACAACCAGTTCATGCTCATCACCGTCGTGCTGCTGATCGTCATCGTGACCGTGGTCCAGCTGATCGGCGACGGAGCCGTACGCCTGCTGGCCCGCCGGGGCCGCACCTCCTCCTGACTTCTCTCCCCAAGAAGCCCGAACTCCTTGTCCGGGCGCACCACCACCGGAAAGAGGCACTCTTCGTGCGTAAGAACATCAAGATCACCGCTACCGCCGCCGCGGCCGCCGCCCTCGCCCTCGGCCTCAGCGCCTGCGGTACGGACTCCGACCCGGCCGCCAAGGGCGAGACCGGTGCGAACGCCGACACCTCCAAGGCCCTCGTCGTCGCCGCGTCCCCGACGCCGCACGCCGACATTTTGAACTACGTCAAGAAGAACCTGGCGGACAAGGCCGGCCTCAAGCTGGAGGTGAAGGAGTTCACGGACTACGTCCTGCCGAACACCGCCACCGAGAACGGCCAGGTCGACGCCAACTTCTTCCAGCACAAGCCCTACCTGGACGACTTCAACAAGAAGAACAAGACCCACATCGTCCCGGTGGTCGACGTCCACCTGGAGCCCCTCGGCCTCTACTCCAAGAAGGTCAAGGACGTGAAGGACATCAAGGCGGGCCAGACCGTCGCCGTCCCCAACGACACCACCAACGAGGGCCGCGCGCTCCAGCTGCTCGCCGAGAACGGGCTGATCAGCATCAAGGACGGCGTGGGCACCAACGCCAAGCTCAGCGACATCACGGACAAGAAGGGCCTGGAGTTCAAGGAGATCGAGGCCGCGACCGTGCCCCGCGCCCTGGACGACGTCGACGCCGCCGTCATCAACGGCAACTACGCCATCGAGGCCGACCTGAAGCCGGGTCAGGACTCCCTGGTGCTGGAGAAGGCCGACGGTAACCCGTACGCCAACTTCCTGGCCGTCAAGGACGGAAACGAGGACGACCCCCGGGTCCGGAAGCTCGTGAAGCTCCTGAACTCCGACGAGGTCAAGAAGTTCATCGAGGACACCTACGACGGCGCCATCGTCCCCGCCTTCGGCGAGCCCGCCAAGTCCTGACACCCGGGCACCACTTGCCCCACGAGCCCCGCACGCCCGCACCAGGGTGTGCGGGGCTCCGCCGTGCGGACCCGGCCATGCACATCCACGCCCCGATGCTGCATGCTGGTGGCTTTACACGGTCTTCTGCATGGAGCTGCGCATGACTACCACCTTCCCGTCCATCTCCATCAGCACGGACAGGTTGGTGCTGCGCCCCTTCGACATGGCCGACGTCCCGGCGTACATCGAGATGATGAACGACGAGCTCGTCACCGCCTGGACCGAGGCCCCGTACCCGTACACCCAGGTCGACGCCGAACGCTGGGTCCGCAGGATCGCCCCGGCCGAACGCTCCCAGGGCAACGGCATCGTCTTCGCCGTCACCGAGTTCCTCACCCAGCGCCTCGTCGGTTCCGTGCGGCTCCTCAACACCGACCGGCGCACCCTGGCCACCGAGGTCCGCTACATCACCGCCCCCTGGGCGCGCGGTGAGGGATACGCCACCGAGTCCGTGCTGGCCCTCGCCGAATGGCTCTTCCGCGACCAGGGGTTCGAACGGATCGAACTGCGCACGCCCGCCGGGAACACGGCCTCCCAGCAGGTCGCCCAGAAACTGGGGTGCATCAGCGAGGGAGTCCTGCGGAACGCCCGCATAGCCAGGACCGCCACCGAGGACGGAGGCTGGGCCGACATCAGGACCGACCTCATCGTGTGGGGACTCCTGCCCGAGGACCTGGAGGGCGTCGCCGAGCAGCTGGCCGACGCGGGCGGCTACGGCACGTACAACGACTGGAACTGACCTCCTGGCTACGGGAGCCCCCGGCGGGGCGTTGGTACGGACCGGATACGCTCACCCTTGCTCCGCGCATCCCGCGGAGACTTCCCCGCCTGCTCACACCCCAGGAGACTGACGACGATGGCCGACCGGGTCACGGTGATCGGCTGGGACGGCTCGCCACTGACCGGCGCGGCCACCGCCGCGCTCTCGGCCGCCACGCTCGTCGCCGGCGCCGCGCACCACCTCGCGCTCCCCGAAGTGCCCGGGCGCGCGGAACGGATCCGCCTCGGCAGCGTCGACCTGGCCGCCCGCAGGATCGCCGGGCACCGGGGGAGCGCCGTGGTCCTCGCCGACGGCGACCCCGGCTTCTTCGGCGTCGTACGCACCCTGCGCAAGCCCGAACACGGGCTGGAGGTCGAGGTCGTCCCCGCCGTCTCGTCCGTCGCCACCGCCTTCGCCCGCGCCGGAATGCCGTGGGACGACGCGCAGACGGTCGTGGCCCACCCCCGCACCCTGCGCCGCGCGGTCAACGTCATCCGCGCCCACCACAAGGTGGCCGTACTCACGTCCCCCGGCGCCGGCCCGGCCGAACTCGCCCTGCTGCTCGAAGGCGTCCACCGCACCTTCGTGATCTGCGAGGAGCTCGGCACCGCACGCGAGCGGGTCACCGTCCTCACCTCCGACAAGACGGCCGACCACACCTGGCGCGACCCCAATGTCGTCATCGCCATCGGCGGCGGTCCCGAGACCACCGCCAGCAGCGCCTGGATCGCCGGCCGCCGTCCCGACGGCCCCCGCGGCTGGGCCCTGCCGCCCTCGGTGTACGGCGGCGCGGGGGAGAGCGGCGAGGGAGAGTTCCCCGGGCTCCGCGCGGCCCAGCTCGCCCGGCTCGGACCACGCACCGGCGATCTCGTCTGGGACATCGGCTCCGGCAGCGGCGCACTCGCCGTGGAAGCGGCCCGCTTCGGCGCCGCGGTGCTCGCCGTGGACAGCGATCCCGACGCCTGCGCGCGTACGGCCGCCGCCGCCCGCACCTTCCAGGTCGGCGTCCAGGTCGTCATGGGCAGCGCCCCGCACGTCCTGGAACGCCTGCCCGAGCCCGATGTCGTACGGATCGGAGGCGGCGGGGTGCCCGTGGTCACGGCGGTCGCGGACCGGCGGCCGGAACGCATCGTCACCCATGCCTCGAACCGGGACGAGGCGGAGGCGCTGGGCGCGGCGCTCGGTGAGAACGGATACACGGTCGAATGCGCGCTGCTCCAGTCCGTCGAACTGGACACCTCCGTCTGGGCGGAACGTGAACGCTCCGTGGTGTTCATGCTCTCCGCGGTGCGTTCCGACCTCGCCCCCTGAAGTGTTCGCGGGGGACCGCGAGGTAAGCTGACCGATTGTTGTACCGCGCCCGGCTGTTCGACGGTTCGTTCGTCAATGTCCGGAAAAGTGGACCGTTTTGGTCCGCGATGTGGTACGGCGCAACCGGGGGACGCGCAACGTGGCGCAGTCCACAGCGAGCCGAGGCAGAACTGTCTGTCGCGGCGGCGAACGGCCGCGAGAATGTATACCTCCGCGTGCGTTTCGTGCCGCGCGGGGAGCCCGCTCGTTCTAGTTGACGAGCACCGGCGTGCCGTGGTTCGGGCATCCCGGGCGAAGGGCGAAGGAGCACTGACGATGGGCGAGGGGTACGCATGACTGACACCGGCCAGATCCCGGGCGAGGGACTGCCGGAGAACGCAGGCATGGTGGAGCAGCCGGGCGTCCCCGCCCCGGACGCCTACACCTACCTCGAACCCTCCGAGCACACGTCAGAGGACGACGACCTCCTCCTGATGCCCGCCTCCCAGGGGGCGTGGAGCGACGCCCCGGCCGCACCGGCGGGCCTGCCCGAGCAGTACCCGGCGCACGCACCCGCCCAGGTCCCGGTCGCGGCCGCGCCGGCCCGGCGCCCGCTGCACCGGGGTCCCGCGTCCACCGAGGCGCCCTCCTACGGGGCAACGCCGACCGGCGGAGTGGTCCGCTCTCTCGCGGACCGGGGTCCGGCCGGCCCGCAGAACCCCATGCCCGTGCGGCACGCCGGACCGCCGACGACGGGGCCTGAGTACTTCGACGTCCCGGCAGACGACGCGCCGACGCTGCCCGGCCCGCAGCTGGGCGAGATCCCGCCCCAGGGCGCGCCCGCGTGGGGCGCGCCGGCGCCGGCCGTGGCACCCGAGGCGGTGACTCCGGCGGCGGAGCCTGTGGCGCCCGCCGAGCAGTATGTCGCGCCCGCCGAGCCGGTCGAACCCGTCGCGGCTGCCGAGCCCGCCCCGCCCGTCGCCCCCGCAGAAACGGTCGCTCCCGAACCGGTCGCGGCCGTACTCCCGGAGGCGCCCGTGGAGTCGCTGGAGGGGCGTCCCGCGGAGGCACCGGCCGAGGTCCCGGCGTCCGTACCGGTCGACGCTGCCGACGAGGCGCCTGCGGACGCTCCCGTCGAACTGCCCGTCGAGGCCGCCGCCCCGGCTGAGCCGGTGGGGGAGTTCGTGCCCGTGGAGGGCTCCGTACCGACGGCTCCGCACCTCGCCCCGACCCCCGCGGCCGGGACCGCCGTCGTCGAGCCGGTCGCCGTTGTGGAGCCCGAGCCCGAGCCGGTTGCCGTCGTCGAGCCGGTCGCCGTCGTGGAGCCCGAGCCGGTTGCCGTCGTCGAGCCGGTTGCCGTCGCCGAGCCGGTTGCCGTCGTGGAGCCCCAGCCGGCCGCCGTCGTCGAGCCCCCCGCGTCGGAGCCCGCCCCGGCCGTGCCCGAGGCCGTGGAGGTGCCGGAGCCGGCCGTCGTCGCGGAGCCGGTGGCGGAGCCCGAGCCGGCTGCCGAGCCCGTCGCCGTACCGCAGGCCGGGCCCCAGATCCTGCCGGAGCCGGAGCCGGAGCCGGAGCCCGGCACCGGACCTGAGGTCATCGAGACCCCCGAGGCCGTCGTCCCGGAGGCCCCGGAGCCCGAGACCGCAGAAGCGGAAGCCGAGCCCCTGGTGGCCGAGGCCCCGGCGGCCGGGGCCGCGCCCGCCCCTGCCGAGGAAGCTCCCCAGGAGGCCCCTGCCCGTGTCGAGGCGCCGGAGGGGACCGAAGCAGTCGAAGCCGTGGCCGATGCAGGCCCCGCCGAGGCCGCCGAGGCCGAGGCCCCCGCCTCCCTCCCCGCCTCCCTCCCCGCCCCCGGCTACGACGACGCCGAGCGCGAAGCCGTCCTGCGGGTCATGCGGGAACGCCGCGACATCCGCAACGGCTTCCGCAGCGACCCGATCCCCCACGAGGTCCTCCTCCGCGTCCTGGAGGCCGCGCACACCGCGCCGAGCGTCGGCCACTCGCAGCCCTGGGACTTCGTGGTCATCCGCTCCGCGGAGACGCGCCGCTCCATGCACGAACTGGCCCAGCGTCAGCGTGAGGCGTACGCCAAGTCGCTGCCCAAGGCCAGGGCCAAGCAGTTCAAGGAACTGAAGATCGAGGCCATCCTCGACACGCCCGTGAACATCGTCGTCACCGCCGACCCCACCCGCGGCGGCCGCCACACCCTGGGCCGGCACACCCAGCCCCAGATGGCCCCGTACTCCTCGGCGCTCGCCGTGGAGAACCTGTGGCTGGCGGCCCGCGCGGAGGGACTCGGTGTCGGCTGGGTCAGCTTCTTCGACGAGCGGGAGATGGTCCGGGCGCTCGGCCTGCCCGAACACCTCGAAGTCGTCGCCTACCTCTGCGTCGGATACGTCGACGAATTCCCCGAGGAGCCCGAACTGATGCAGGCGGGCTGGTCAAAGCGCCGTCCGCTGTCCTGGGTCGTCCACGAGGAGACGTACGGCCGCCGTGCCCTGCCGGGCGAGGAGCCGCACAACCTCCTGCAGGAGACCATCGCCGGCATCCGCCCGCTGGACGCCAAGGCGCTCGGCGAGGCGTGGGAACGCCAGAAGCGGATGACGAAGCCCGCCGGCGCGCTCGGGATGCTGGAGATCATCTCCGCGCAGCTCTCCGGGCTCTCCCGGCTCTGCCCGCCGCCGGTCCCGGAGCCCGCCGCCGTCGCGATCTTCGCCGGTGACCACGGGGTGCACGCCCAGGGCGTCACGGCGTGGCCCCAGGAGGTCACCGGCCAGATGGTCGCCAACTTCCTCGGTGGCGGAGCCGTCTGCAACGCCTTCGCCGCCCAGGTCGGCGCCGAGGTATGTGTCGTCGACGTCGGTGTGGCGTCCGAACTCCCCGCGACACCCGGCCTGCTGCCCAGGAAGGTCCGCGCCGGCACGGCCGACTTCACCACGGGTCCGGCCCTCACCCGCGAAGAGGTCCTCGCGGCCATCGAGGTGGGCATCGAGACCGCCCGCGACCTGGTGGCAGCGGGGAACAAGGGCCTGCTCACCGGTGAGATGGGCATCGCGAACACCACCGCGTCGGCTGCGCTGATCTGCGTCTACAGCGGCCTGGACCCCTCGGAGGTGACCGGGCGCGGCACCGGGATCAACGACGAGATGCACGCCCGCAAGGTCGATGTGGTGCGGCGCGCCCTGGACCTGCACCAGCCCGACCCGACGGACCCCATCGGCGTACTGGCGGCGGTCGGCGGCCTGGAGCACGCCGCCATGGCGGGCTTCCTGCTGGGCGGAGCCTCACTCCGTACGCCGGTGATCCTGGACGGTGTGAGTGCCGGCGCCGCCGCGCTGGTCGCCCGGGCGATCGCCCCCGAGGCGCTCGCCGCGTGCATCGCGGGGCACCGCAGCGCGGAACCAGGGCATGTCGCCGCGCTCAACAAGCTGGGTCTGCGTCCGCTGGTCGACCTCGACCTCCGCCTCGGTGAGGGCACGGGCGCGCTGCTCGCGCTCCCCATCGTGCAGAGCGCGGCCCGCGCGATGCACGAGGTGGCGACGTTCGACTCCGCAGGCGTCACGGAGAAGTAACCGCCACGCGCCCGGACGCGCCCGACGGGCCCGTCCGGGCAGCGCGGGCACACCCGGGTGCGGCCGGCCGTCCCCGGCCTCCGGGCCCGCCGGGGGCGGCCCGTCGTGCGGCCCTGGTGCCGCGCCCGCCACCCCGTATCGTGGTCCCACGCGTCACCCCCTCACCCAGCCCACGTCACCGCCGCTCCACCGCCGCAGCGGCCCGCAGCACACCGCACCCTGCACGAGGAGCCCGCACGACCATGGCCGAGCATGACGATCACCCTGCCTACCCCGTCGGACTGCGCCTGAACGGGCGCCGCGTCGTCGTCGTCGGCGGCGGCCAGGTCGCGCAACGCCGGCTGCCCGCCCTCATCGCGGCCGGGGCCGACATCACCCTGGTGTCCCCGTCGGCGACGGCGTCCGTCGAGGCGATGGCCGACACCGGTGAGATCCACTGGGAGCGGCGCAGGTATCAGGACGGCGACCTCGCCGACACCTGGTACGCCCTCGTCGCCTCGTCCGACGCCGCCGCCAACGACGCCGCGTCCGCCGAGGCCGAGCGCACCCGCACCTGGTGCGTCCGGAGCGACGACGCGGAGGCGGCCACGGCCTGGACCCCGGCCACCGGCCGCAGCGAGGGCATCACGGTCGCCGTCCTCACGACCACCTCCCAGGGCCGCGACCCCCGGCACTCCGCCGCCGTCCGCGACGCGATCGTGGAAGGGCTGCGCGACGGCACCCTCGCCGCCCCGCACCACCGCACCCGTGCCCCCGGCGTCTCGCTGGTGGGCGGCGGCCCCGGCGACCCCGACCTGATAACGGTCCGCGGCCGCCGTCTCCTCGCCGAGGCCGACGTGGTCATCGCCGACCGCCTCGGCCCCCGCGACCTGCTCGACGAGCTCCCGCCGCACGTCGAGGTGATCGACGCCGCGAAGATCCCGTACGGCCGGTACATGGCGCAGGAGGCGATCAACCAGGCGCTGATCGACCACGCCAAGGCCGGCAGGTCCGTGGTCCGCCTCAAGGGCGGCGACCCGTTCGTCTTCGGCCGTGGCATGGAGGAGGCACAGGCCCTGGCCGCCGAGGGGATCGCCTGCACGGTCGTCCCCGGCATCTCCAGCTCGATCTCCGTGCCGGGAGCGGCGGGCATCCCCGTCACCCACCGAGGCGTCGCGCACGAGTTCACGGTGGTCAGCGGCCATGTGGCACCCGACGACCCGCGGTCCCTGGTCGACTGGAAGGCGCTCGCACAGCTGCGTGGCACCCTGGTCCTCCTGATGGCCGTCGACAAGATCGGCGCCATCGCGCAGGCCCTCATCGCCCACGGCAAGTCCCCCGGCACACCGGTGGCCCTGGTCCAGGAGGGCACCACGGCAGCCCAGCGCAGGGTCGACGCGACCCTCGCGGACGTCGGGGAGAGGGTCGTCGCGGAAGAGGTCCGCCCCCCGGCCGTCATCGTCATCGGTGACGTCGTCGCCGTCGGCACGGACCAGGACCGGAAGCAGTAGCCCCGTGGCCGAACTCATCACCGTCGACGACCCGGACGACCCGCGCCTGGGCGACTACACGGGACTGACCGACGTCGAGCTCCGGCGACGGCGTGAACCCGCCGAGGGCCTCTTCATCGCCGAGGGCGAGAAGGTGATCCGGCGTGCCGGGAACGCCGGGTACGAGATGCGGTCCATGATGCTCTCCGCCAAGTGGACCGACGTCATGCGTGACGTGATCGACGAGGCCACGGCACCGGTCTACGCGGTCACACCGGCCCTCGCCGAACGCGTCACCGGCTACCACGTGCACCGCGGGGCCCTCGCCTCCATGCGGCGCAAGCCGCTTCCCGGCGTCGGCACGCTGCTGTCCCCGGAGCGGGGGGACGTACGGCGGGTCGCCGTGTTCGAGGACATCGTCGACCACGCCAATCTCGGTGCGGCCTTCCGCAACGCCGCCGCACTCGGCGTCGACGCCGTCCTGCTCACCCCGCGCTGCGCCGACCCGCTCTACCGGCGGGCGGTCAAGGTCTCCATGGGGTCCGTCTTCCACGTCCCCTGGACCCGTCTGACGTCATGGCCCGAGGACGTCGGACTGCTGCGCGGGGCGGGCTTCACCACTGCCGCGCTCTGCCTCAGCGACACGTCGATCACCCTGGACGAACTCGTCGCACAGCAGCACGAGAAGCTGGCACTCGTCTTCGGCACCGAGGGTGACGGCCTCACGCCCGGGGCGCTCGTCGCGGCCGACGCGCACGTACGCATCCCGATGGACGCCGGAGTCGACTCGCTCAACGTCGCAGCGGCCTCCGCCGTCGCCTTCTACGCGACCCGGGTCCCGTCCGCCTGAGCCTGCGCCTGCATCCGGTCCGCCCCGTGCCCCTGCGCGGGGTGGCCGAAGGCCCCGTCGTGCGTCTGTGACGACGGGTCCCCCAGCCCGCGCGCAGGACCCTGGCAGCCCTGGGCGGCCGCGATGCCCAGCGCGACGAGCAACGTCACCACGACGAAGACGACGATCCGCTGACGCAGCAGCCGCGGGTTGGCCGGCCTCCGCTTCCCGCCCTTGCCCGCCGAGGTCGTCCGTACACCGGGCCTCGACGCCTGCCTGCCGTTCGTACCCTTGGGCCCGTGAGGCTGCTGACCGGAGCGTGGGCCGCCCCGCGTCGACCGCGACTGCGAACCGCCCGTGCGGGGAGCCGCCTGACGCGATGACGCGGGGCGCCGGCCGCCCGGCGCGCGTGACTCCTGAGCGGACCCGCCGGCCGTGCGCCGGGTCGCCTGTTCGGTGTACGGGCCCTCCATGCGGCCGGTCGGCCGGTCCAGCTCGTGCGCACTCCGCTGGGCGGGCGGACGGCGCTCCTGCAGCCCCTGCGCCTCGCGCGCGGCGATCTCCTTGAGCCGCATGGAGAGCTGCAGGGTGCTCGGCCGCTCCTCCGGGTCCTTCGCCAGACAGGCCCGTACGAGGGGGGCGAGCGCGTCGTGCACATCGAACAGATGCGGTTCCTCGTGCACCACGCGGTAGAGCATCACCTCGGAACTCCCGTGCCCGAAGGGCGAGTCCGCCATCGCCGCGTAGGCCAGGGTGGCGCCCAGGGAGAACACGTCCGTCGCGGGGGTCACCGCCGCACCGCGCACCTGCTCGGGCGCCAGGAAGCCCGGCGAACCGACGGCCGTCCCGACATGGGTGAGCGTGCTCGCCCCGGTCGCCCAGGCGATGCCGAAGTCGATGATCCGGGGGCCCTTGGGGGAGAGGAGGATGTTGGACGGCTTCAGGTCACGGTGGACGACCCCCGCCTCGTGCACCGCCACCAGGCCCTCCGAGAGCGCCGCCCCGATCGAGGCCACCTCGGCCGCCGGCAGAGGACCCTCCTCGACGACCTTGTCGTGCAGCGAGGGACCCGGCACGTACTGCGTCGCGAACCACGGACGGTCCGCCTCCAGATCGGCGGCCACCAGCCGGGCCGTACAGCCGCCGCGGATCCTCCTGGCGGCGGACACCTCGCGCGCGAAACGCGAGCGGAACTCCTGGTCCTCCGCCAGATCGGGCCGGATCACCTTGAGCGCCACCCGCTGGCCCCGGCGGTCGGAACCCAGATAGACGACGCCCATGCCGCCCGCGCCCAGCCGCCGGTGCAGCCTGAACGAGCCGACGACACGCGGGTCCTCGCGCCGGAGCCGCATCATCGCCATCGTCTGCCCATCCCCGCTGCCGGTCCGCCTGACGAGGCACAGCTTACGTACCCGTGGCGCGGCGCGCTCAGAGGCCGCGCCCTCACCGGCCCATCGATTGTCAGTGCCCGGTGGGAGAATTGAGGAGTGGTCAGGGAGCCGGAGATCCAGGTTCCGTGACCCGTGCGAGATCTCAAAGGACCGTCGCATAAGGGGGATTGGATCAATGAAGGGCGATCGTGTGGAAATAGTCGTGGACGCGGGTGACACGACCAGGACGTACGAAGTGGTGGCCTCCAGAGCAGGCCGGAGGGTGGAGACAGCAGTCCGCCGGGGGGTGGTGGAAGTGAGTGAAGTCACCCGAAGTGGATCAGTTGTCCGTACCGCCCGCTTCATGGCGACCAGGGTGCTCGCCCTGGTCGAACAGCCGGTCCCGCGCGAGGACGCCTCAGAGCGCACCTCGGATTCCTAGAGTCTCCTCCGGGCCGGTCCGGCAGGCCTCCCGCCCTCCGGACCGGCGCTGACAGATCCGAATCGAAGAACCCCTGCGCATCGACCCGCAGCGATGCCCGCCACCCGGGTATCGCCGCGGGACCCCAAGACCTCCGTCGTGCGGTGAGCCCGGACACCACCGCCCGACGGAGGTCTTCGTGCTGCCGGAACGAAACTCCTGGACACCCTTGACACCTGGTCCGGGCACCCGCATTCTTTCGCCAGAAAACGCAACGTCGTTGCGATTTCCGCACCGACAAGCCCCGGGGACAGCCCGGGGACCACACGGTCGGCGCACGAACCACCCGCACGGAACGAAGGAGGCCGGCCCATGGCGGACCACGGCGCCGACACCACCCCGGTCGAAGCCGCACCCCAGGCGCCCGGCGTCCTGCAGACCGTGGATCGGGCCCTGGCCGTCCTGCTCACCTTCACCGAGCAGCGCCCCGAGTGGGGAGTCAGCGAGCTCTCGCGCCATCATGGCTGGGACAAGGCCGTGGTCCAGCGGCTGCTCACCACCCTGACCGCCCGCGCGTTCCTGATCTGCGACGACACCAGTCGCCGCTACCGTCCCGGTCCCGCCCTGTCCCGGCTCGCACGGGTCGGCGAACACAGTGGTGTGCTGCCGTCGCTCGCCCGCCCGATACTCGCCCGGCTCCTGCGTGAGACGGGCGAGAGCGTCGTGCTCAACGTGCCGCACGGCTCCAGCTACCGCTGCGCCGCAGCCGTCGACGGTACCGGGCCCGTCCGCTACACGGCCATCATCGGCGCGGTCATGCCCGGCCACGCCGGAGCTTCCGGCCACACCCTCTTCGCGTACCACCCCGAACGCGAGATCCAGCAGATGTTCGGTCCCACGGGACTCCTCCGCTTCAACGACCGCACCATCACCGACCTGGACGCGTTGCTCACCTGCTACGCCCAGGTCCGTGCCGACGGGCACTGCGTCAGTTACGGCGAGTACGACGAGGCCGTCACCGCCGTGTCCGCCCCCGTGTTCCAGGGCGGAGCCGCAGCGGCCTCCCTCACCGTGATCGGCCCGTCCCACCGTGTGGACCGGGCCGTCGGCGCCCTCGTACCGCTGGTGCGTGCCGGAGCCGCGGAGATCTCCGCGGCGCTCGGCGGCTGAACCGGCCTCAACCGCATACCGCCCGACCCCGCGACGCCCCGCGCCGCCGGTGCGCCCCGCCCTGCCCGCGCACCGGCGAGGGACGGCGTCTCCCCAGTCCTGCTCACCGAAGGGGGTGCCACGTGGCGCACCAAGCCTCCGCCCCGCACCGCGAACCGCCGCCGTCCCGCTCCCACCCCGACGACACCGGAGCCCACCCCCGGGTCTTCGAACCCGTACTGCTCGTCATCCTGGTCGTGCTCGCCGCAGTCGGCGCCGTGATCGGCATCGACCTGGTGTCCAAGCTGGGCATCTCCGCCAACACCTCCGTCGTGGGCGCGCTGGTCGCCATGCTGATCGGCCGCATCCCGCTCGGCTTCCTGCGCCGGATGCGCTCCGTGCACCGGCAGAACCTCGCCCAGAGCGCCATCTCCGCCGCCACCTTCGCGTCGGCCAACGCGCTGCTGACGTCCGTTGCCATTCCGTACGTCTTCGGACGCGAGGACCTGGTCTGGCCGATGCTGGCCGGATCGTTCATGGGTCTGCTCGTGGACGCCTGGGTGCTCTACCGGGCCTTCGGGTCCCGGCTGCTGCCCGCCGATGCCGCGTGGCCGCCCGGAACGGCCGCCGCCGAGACCATCAAGGCCGGCGACCGGGGAGGCCGCCGGGCACTGATCCTCGCCGGCGGTACCGCCGTCGGTCTGGCCGGAACACTCCTCAGTCTGCCGCTGTCCGCCGCCGGTGTGGCCTTCCTGGGCAACGTCTGGGCGCTGATGATGTTCGGCATCGGCCTGATGCTGCGCCAGTACAGCCCCGACCTCTTCGACACCGACCTGGGAGCCGGGTTCATCCCGCACGGCGTCATGGTCGGCGCGGGCGTCGTCGCCCTGGGACAGGCCGTCCACATGCTGGCCGGCCGCCGTGCCCGCAAGAAGCAGCGGCGGGAGCGGAGGGCCGCCGAGGAGCCGGCGAGCACCCTCGCAGTCGCCGACCCGACCGTCGAGTACACCGTCGACGAGCGGGCCCTGCGGCTCGCCCTCGTCCGTGGTTACGCACTGTTCACCGCGGGCGCCGTCGTACTCGCCGTACTCGGCGGGCTCATCGGTGACATGAGCCCGCTCGGGATCATCGGCTGGGTCCTGTTCGCCGCCTTCGCCGCGCTGGTCCACGAACTGATCGTCGGCCTCGCCGCCATGCAGTCCGGCTGGTTCCCGTCCTTCGCCGTCACCCTGATCTTCCTGATCCTCGGGCTCGCCATGGGCATCCCCTCGGTACCCCTGGCCCTCCTGATCGGATACGTCTCCGCCACCGGCCCGGCCTTCGCCGACATGGGGTACGACCTCAAGGCCGGCTGGCTCCTCCGCCGCGACCACCGCCCCTGGGACCCCTACGAGCGAGAGGGCCGCCGCCAGCAGTTCCTGGCCGCCCTGATCGGCTTCGCGGTCGCCCTGGCCGTCGTCGCCGTCGCCTGGCGCTCCTACTTCGGACAGGGCCTCATCCCTCCCGTCGCCAAGGTGTACGCCGACACGATCAAGAGCGGCCTCAGCGACCCGGACGCGGTACGCACCATGCTGCTCTGGGCCGTTCCCGGCGCCGCCATCCAGCTGATCGGCGGAACCCGGCGCCAGATGGGCGTCATGCTCGCCACCGGCCTTCTCATCCTCACCCCGCAGGCCTGCTGGCTGGTCCTCGGCGCGCTGGCGGTCCGCGTCGTCTACCGCAGGCTGCGCGGCCCCGCCGCCGACGAGGAACTCAACCTGATCGGCGCCGGGGTGATCGCCGGCAGCTCGCTCGGGGACTCCGCCCAGATCCTCAAGACCTGACCCTGCGGGACCGGCCCCGCAGGGCGGGTCCCGCAAGCCACCACCCGCACCACCCGCAAGGCAAGGAGAACCCCCACCGTGGACATGTACAGCAGGCTCGAACCGCGTTCCGAGTACCTCAGCTTCGAACTGGCGCTGGCCGCACGCAAGCTCGTCGAGGAGGTCATGCTCGTCAAGCGCGGTGAGGACGTCGTCCTCACCGGGGACACCAGCAGCGACCGCCGGGTCATCGAGGCGACCGCCCAGGCAGTCGCCGCCGCCGGCGCGCACCCCGTCATCGTCTGGTACGAGACGCTGCCCGGCGCCTCGATGGAGCCGCCCCGCCCCGTGGCCGGCGCCATCGCCGACGCCGACGTGTGGATCGAGTTCGCGGTCTCCTACCTGATGCACTCCGACGCCTTCCGCGCCGCCATGGCGAACGGCTGCCGCTACACCAACCTCACCGCCATGGACGTCCAGATGCTGGTGGCCACCGTCGGGCGCCCCGACTTCCAGGGAGTCATCCGCCTGGGGAAGGAACTCGTCGCGCTCCTCGAAGCCGCCGACGAGGTCCGTATCACCTCCGCCAACGGCACCGACCTCGTGGGACGCAACGGCGACCGCCCGATCAACCTGCGCGGCAAGCCCGCCGAGAAGCCGGGCGAGACGGTCATGCTGTCAGGCCAGATCTCCTGGAACCCCCTGGAGGAGACGCAGGACGGCGTTCTCGTCTTCGACGGCGCCCTGTGGCCGCCGGACGAGATCGGACTGCTGCGCTCCCCGGTCCGCTGCACCGTCGAGAAGGGTGTCGTCACCAGGATCGAGGGCGGCGCCGACGCCGACACCTTCCGCCGCTGGATGGAGTCCTTCGACGACCCGAACATGTTCCGCGTCGCCCACTGGTCCCTCGGCTTCAACCCGGGCGTACTCGCCCCGACGGGCCGGATCGTGGAGGACGAGCGCGTCTTCGGCTGCGTCGAGCTCGGCATCGGCACCAAGGGCGCCTGGATCGGCGGCGAACCGTGGGTCGCCGCCGCGCACACCGACGGCAGCGTGCTCGGCCCGTCCATCTACCTCGACGGTGTCGCGATAGAGGAGAACGGGCGTTACGTGCACCCCCGGCTCGTGGAGATCTGCCGCGAGCTCGGCGTCGCCGGCTACTGAGCCCGTACGGCCGCGGGCGGGCCCCCGACGCCTGCCCGCGGCCCCGGCGCGCACCCGGCCCGCGGCCGCCCGCGCACCCGGCCCGCTCCGCCGACGCACCGTCACCCCCCCTGCGCCCGCCCTCCCACCCCGCGACAAGGAGCGCCCATGTCCACGCCCCCGCCCGTCTCCTACCGCCACGGCGGCCTGGTCTGCACCGACCACACCCTCGACGTGCCGCTCGACCACCGGGACCCCGGCTCCCCTTCCATCAGCCTGTTCGCCCGCGAAGTGGTGGCGGAGGACCGGGAGAACGAAAACCTGCCCCGGCTGCTCTGGCTCCAGGGCGGCCCCGGGGGCCGCGCGGAACGGCCGAACGCGGCGGGAGCCTGGCTCCGGCGCGCCCTCGCCGGCCACCGCGTCGTCCTGATGGACCAGCGCGGCACAGGACGCTCCGCCCCCGCCGACCGGCTCACCCTCGCCCGGTTCGGCACCGATCACCTGGCCGCCGCCCGCCACCTCGGCCTCTTCCGGGCCGACTCGATCGTCCGCGACGCCGAACTGCTGCGCCGGTACTTCCAGGACGAGCGGCCGTGGAGCGTACTCGGGCAGAGCTTCGGCGGCTTCGCGACCCTCACCTACCTCAGCCTCGCGCCCGAGGGCCTGGCCCAGGCCTACATCACCGGCGGTCTGCCCACGCTGGCCGGCCACGCCGACGACGTGTACCGGGCCGCCTACGCCCGCACCCTCGCGCACAACGAGCGCTACTTCGCGCGCTATCCGGGGGACCAGCGGCTCGCCGACGCCGTCGCCGCGCACCTGGCGGCGCACGACGTACGCATGCCGACCGGCGAACGGCTCACCGTGCGCCGCTTCCAGACGCTGGGCATCACCTTCGGCACGGCGGCGAAGTTCGACTCGCTCCACTACCTCCTGGAGACCGCGTTCACGGACGGCGTGCGGGGACCCGAGCTCACCGACACGTTCCTGCGGGGCGTCGACGCCGCGGTGTCCTTCGCCGAACGCCCGCTCTACGCGGCGCTGCACGAGCCCATATACGCCCAGGGGGACCGCCCCACGGACTGGTCCGCGCACCGGATCCGCCAGGAGTTCCCCGTCTTCGACGCCGGGTCCGGCGGCCCGGTCCGTTTCACCGGAGAGATGGTCTATCCCTGGCAGTTCGAGGAGGACCCCGCACTCGTCCCCCTGCGGGGCGCCGCGGAAGCCCTCGCCGCGCGCACCGACTGGCCCGCGCTCTACGACCTCGGCCGGCTGGCGGCCAACGAGGTTCCCGTGGTGGCCGCCGTCTACCACGACGACATGTACGTCGACCGGGAACAGGCGCTCGCCACCGCCGACGCGGTGCGAGGGCTGCGCACCTGGGTCACCCCCGACCACGCGCACGACGGGGTCCGGGCCGACGCCGCCGTCTTCGACCGGCTGCTGTCGATGGCGAACGCCAAACCCTGACCCGTACCGGAAGGAACCCCGGAGGGAACCCTTAGGTGCCGGGTACCGCGACCATCACCGTTTCTCCACCCAGGGGAGTACACCGGAGGCGGCCGGCTCATCCTCCGGGAGGCCCGGCATTCGGTACGCGGGCATGACGCCGTGGGTCTCTCCTCTCCCTAATGTTGAGGTCAAGCGGCGGGCGTGGAACTCGTCCCCCGAGGCCAGACGCCCGCCGCTCCGGAACAGGTCAGGAGAGGAACCATGGCGGACACGGCCGCGCGGACGATCACCCGCACGCAGGGCAGCAGGGCATACGCCTCGCTCGGCGTACGCACGTCCGGCACGCGCCACCCGCTGGTGGCGACAGCCATGGTTCTTCCCCTGGCGGCCCTGCTGGTCGTCGTCTTCGGCGGCTGGGACGCAGTGGTCACACAGGCGTCGTCCGTGGGCGTGATGCTGGGGCGCTGAGCGGCGCCCCGGGTCCGGAAGAGCGGTCCGGACCGGGACATCCGGCCAACAGCCCCGTGGGGACGGGGGTGCGGCGGACGGCAGCGTTTGTCCGGCCAGCTGGGGAGCTGGCCGGACATCGCGCTGTCCGGAACCCTTCCGCCGCCGCGGCGGCCCGTCGCCCGCCACGGCGCCGCCGGCCGCGTACGATCGCCGCCGGGACCGGCCGCGAGCCGGCCGATCACCTGCGCGGGAGCCGATCCGATGACCACCACCCCTGTCGTACGCGCGCTGGGCGAACTCGCGCACGAGGGCGCCCACGCCGCCACCACGGCATGTGTGTGCGCGCCGCCCCAGGTGCTCGCGGACCGGCCCGACGCCACGGTGGTCCGCAGCGGCCCGCACGTCGCCAAGGCGCATGCCCCGGACTCGGACCCCGTCGCCCTGGCGGCCCGCCTGTCCCTGGCCGCCTCACCCAGGCTGGCGGGAATCCTGCTCCCGCCCCTGCCGGCCCCGGACGGGCCACCGGACAGCGCCGACGGCCGCACCGTGAGCCGCTGGCCGTACGGCACGCCCGTCGACCCCTCGGACCCCGACGCAGCTCCCTGGGAGGAGGTGGCGGCCCTCCTGGCCCGGCTGCACCGCACCCCGCCGCCACATCCGCTCCCGCCGATGCGCGGGCCGGCCAAGGCCGCCCGCGCCGTGGCGCGGATGCGCACCGCCCGCCCCGGCGACCCGGCTGCCGGCCCCGTGCTGGCCGCCTGGCGGGGGCTGCCCGGCTGGGCCCGCGCCGAGCAGCCGACGCCGGAACACCGGGACGGCTTCCTCTGCCACGGCGATCTCCACCTCGGCCAGCTCGTGCGGCACCCCGCTCGGCGCGGCCCCTGGCTGCTGATCGACATCGACGACACGGGCCTGGGCGACCCCGCCTGGGACCTGGCACGGCCCGCGGCTTGGTACGCCGCCGGGCTGCTGTCGCCCGAGATCTGGCTGCGCTTCCTCGACACCTACCGGGCGTCCGGAGGCCCCGCCGTACGCGCCGAGGGGGACCCGTGGCCCGAGCTGGACGTCGCGGCGCGGGCGCTCACCGTGCAGACGGCCGCCCTCGCCCTCGCCAAGTCCGCGACGGAGGGCCGCAGTCCGGATGAGGTGGAACAGTTGATGATCGATGCATGTGTCCGAATTGCGTCCCTCCCGCCCGAGTTGGCGTCCGAATACGCGTCGTAGGGTGAAGCCAGCGCCGCCGGGCAGGTATCCGGTGACGCCGCCACGACCTGAGGAGTCCACCCGATGATCCAGTGCCCCAAGTGTCATGCGCCGATGAACACGTACAACCGCAACGGTGTGCAGATCGAGCAGTGCAGCGGCTGCCGCGGGATATTCCTCGACTACGGCGAGCTGGAGTCCCTGACCCGCCTGGAGTCGCAGTGGGCGCAGCAGGCCCCGCCCGCGCCGCCCGCCCCGCAGCAGGGCTACCCCGCCGCTCAGCAGCCGTACCCCGCGGCGCCGGCCCCCGCCTGGGGAGCGCCGCACCAGGGCGGTCACCACGGCGGCCACCACCGTCAGAAGAGCTTCGGCCGGATGCTGTTCAGCTCCTGACCGCGACGTATGGGCGGGTAGTGCCGCAGGACGGGCCCGGGCAGATGCCCGGGCCCGCATTGCATACGGTCGACCGACTTCCCTTCATGATCTAGTCATGGCCATGGCTGGTGCCTAGAGTGCGGATCCATGAACTTCCTCGACAGGTCCCGGACTGTCGCGCCCCCGGGGTGGAGCCGCTGGCTCGTACCGCCCGCCGCGCTCGCCGTGCACCTCTCCATCGGACAGGCCTACGCCTGGAGCGTGTTCAAGCCCCCGCTCGAGTCCGCTCTCGGCCTCTCGGGCACCGCCAGTGCTCTCCCGTTCCAGCTGGGCATCGTCATGCTCGGCCTCTCGGCCGCGTTCGGCGGCACCCTCGTCGAACGCAACGGCCCACGCTGGGCGATGTTCGTCTCCCTCGTCTGCTTCTCCTCCGGCTTCCTCGTCGCCGCGCTGGGTGCCTCGACCGGCCAGTACTGGCTCGTCGTCCTCGGCTACGGATTCATCGGCGGCATAGGCCTCGGCATCGGCTACATCTCGCCGGTCTCCACCCTCATCAAGTGGTTCCCCGACCGCCCCGGCATGGCCACCGGCATCGCCATCATGGGATTCGGCGGCGGCGCCCTCATCGCCTCACCCTGGTCCACCGGGATGCTGGAGAGCTTCGGGACGGACCGTTCCGGCATCGCCACGGCCTTCCTCGTCCACGGTGTCGTCTACGCCGCCTTCATGGCGCTCGGCGTCTTCCTCGTACGGGTACCGCCGGACGGCTGGCTCCCCGACGGCTGGGAACCGAAGCGGGAGACCCGCAGGCTCGTCACCAACGCCCAGGTCTCCGCCCGCAACGCCCTGCGCACACCGCAGTTCTGGTGTCTGTGGGTGGTCCTCTGCATGAACGTCACCGCGGGCATCGGCATTCTGGAGAAGGCCGTGCCCATGATCCAGGACTTCTTCACGAACACCGCCACCCCGGTCTCGGTCTCCGCGGCGGCGGGTTTCGTCGCCCTGCTCTCGCTGGCCAACATGGGCGGCCGTCTCCTGTGGTCCTCCACCTCGGACCTGATCGGCCGTAAGAACATGTACCGGATCTACCTCGGCGTCGGCGCGCTGATGTACGTGGTCATCGCCCAGCTGGGCGACGACTCCAAGCCGCTCTTCATCTGCTGCGCGCTGGTGATCCTGTCCTTCTACGGCGGCGGGTTCTCGACCGCTCCGGCCTATCTGAAGGACCTCTTCGGCACCTATCAGGTGGGAGCCATCCACGGCCGCCTGCTGACCGCCTGGTCCACGGCCGGCGTCCTCGGCCCGCTGATCGTCAACCGGGTCGCGGACGCGGGGGAGCGGGCAGGACACAGCGGCCCCAGCCTCTACACGACCTCCCTGACGATCATGATCGGGCTGCTGATCGTCGGCTTCGTCGCCAACGAATGCATACGCCCGGTCCACGCCCGCTTCCACGAGGCACCGGAAGGGAGCCCCCGTGTCCACCAGCAGTCGTAAGCCCCTGATG
This sequence comes from Streptomyces sp. NPDC023573, assembly GCF_055559735.1. Classification (NCBI taxonomy): domain Bacteria; kingdom Bacillati; phylum Actinomycetota; class Actinomycetes; order Kitasatosporales; family Streptomycetaceae; genus Streptomyces; species Streptomyces sp. NPDC023573. Next base: position 220,877 of record NZ_JBVHKB010000008.1, on the reverse strand, counting down.
ACGTTCGTCTGGCTCTGGGTCGCCGTACCGTTCGCCTACGGACTGTACGAGCTCGTCCGCAAGGCCACCCAGCTCTTCACCGGCTGAACCCCCACCGCCCACGACAAAGCCCCCGGTCGTCGAGACGACCGGGGGCTTCGGCTGGTGCGCGATACTGGGATTGAACCAGTGACCTCTTCCGTGTCAGGGAAGCGCTCTCCCGCTGAGCTAATCGCGCAGGGTGACCCTGCGTGTACTGCGTGCGCGATACTGGGATTGAACCAGTGACCTCTTCCGTGTCAGGGAAGCGCTCTCCCGCTGAGCTAATCGCGCGGGGGTCCTTGCGGACCGGTGGACGATACTGGGATTGAACCAGTGACCCCTTCCGTGTCAGGGAAGTGCTCTCCCGCTGAGCTAATCGTCCTTGGAGGTGGAGACGGGATTTGAACCCGTGTAGACGGCTTTGCAGGCCGTTGCCTCGCCTCTCGGCCACTCCACCAGGGATGAGGGCTCGGGAAGATCCCCCATCTACTGCGAGCGGACGACCAGGTTCGAACTGGCGACCTCAACCTTGGCAAGGTTGCGCTCTACCAACTGAGCTACGTCCGCTTGTCTTTCCCGGACCGCTTGCGCGTCCCGGCGACGTGTTGAACTCTAGCGGATTCCCGGGCCAGCACAAAAACGCGTTTGCGCAGCTTGCTGCGCCACCATCGCCCGCCGCAGGTCACCGCCTGCCGCCTTAGACTCGGTCACGTGCGCGACCTCACCCCTCTTGCCCGCTTCGGTGGCCTCGTCGCCACCGGCCTGCTGGATGTCACCAGCGACCCCGCCGCCCTTGAATCGTCCGGTTTCTGGGCGGTGTGCGTCGATTTCGAAGGCCGCCCGGTCTGTGCCCGCTTCGCCACCCTGCGGTCCGAGGAGGTCCCGCTCCCCGTGCCCGGGGCCTGGCGGGGACCCTCCCAACAGGAGTGGACGTCCTCACTCGACGAGCAGGCCTACATGGCCGGCGTACGACGGATCCGTGAACACATCGCGGCCGGCGAGGTCTACCAGGCCAACCTCTGCAGGGTCCTGTCCGCGCCGCTGCCCGGCCCCCGGGCCGACGTGGACGCGCTCACGGCGCTGCTCGCCCGCGGCAACCCGGCCCCCTACGCGGGAACGATCCGCCTCCCGGAGCACGGCGTGGAGATCGCCACCGCCTCTCCCGAGCTCTTCCTCGCACGCGACGGCCGGACCGTCGAATCCGGTCCGATCAAGGGCACCGGGCGCACCGAGGACGACCTGCTGGAGAAGGACCACGCGGAGAACGTCATGATCGTCGATCTGGTGCGCAACGACCTGGGCCAGGTCTGCGTACCCGGCAGCGTGAGCGTCCCCGACCTCTGCGCCGTGGAGAAGCACCCCGGGCTCGTCCACCTCGTCTCCACCGTGCGCGGACGGCTCGCCGACGGCGTCGGGTGGCCGCGTCTGCTCACCGCCGCGTTCCCGCCCGGATCCGTCACCGGCGCGCCGAAGTCCAGCGCGCTGGGGATCATCGACGCCCTGGAGACGGCGCCCCGCGGCCCGTACTGCGGAGCAGTCGGCTGGGTGGACGCCGACCGCGGCACCGCGGAACTGGCCGTCGGCATAAGGACCTTCTGGATCGACCGCACCGGGCCCGCACCCCTTCTCCGCTTCGGCACCGGAGCCGGCATCACCTGGGGATCGGACCCGGCGCGCGAATGGGCCGAGACCGAGCTCAAGGCCTCCCGGCTGCTCGCTGTAGCGTCGGGCGCGTACGAGGAGACAGGAAGGACCGCTTCATGAGGATCTGGGTCAACGGCGGACTGCATGACGCCGATGACGCGCGGCTGTCCGTGCTCGACCACGGGCTGACCGTGGGGGACGGCGTCTTCGAGACCGTCAAGGTCGCCGGGGGCCGCCCCTTCGCCCTCACCCGGCACCTCGACCGGCTGACGCGCTCGGCCAGGGGCCTGGGTCTGGCGGACCCCGGCCACGACGAGGTCCGTCACGCGGTGGCGACGGTCGTCGAGGCAAACCCCATGGAGCTCGGCCGGCTCCGGATCACCCTCACCGGCGGTCTCTCACCGCTCGGCTCCGACCGCGGGGACGCGGGCCCCAGCCTGGTCGTCGCGATGGGCGAGGCGGCACGCCGTCCCGACAGCACCGCCGTGGTGACCGTCCCCTGGCCGCGCAACGAACGCGGCGCGGTGACAGGCCTCAAGACCACCTCGTACGCCGAGAACGTCGTCGCTCTCGCGCGCGCCCACGAGCGGGGTGCCTCGGAGGCGCTTTTCCCGAACACGGTCGGGCAGCTCTGCGAAGGTACGGGCTCCAACGTCTTCGTCGTCCTGGAGGGCCGGATCCACACGCCTCCCGTCGCTTCCGGCTGCCTCGCGGGGATCACCCGCGCACTGGCCGTGGAGTGGACGGGTGCGCAGGAGACCGACCTCCCGCTGGACGTGCTCGAACGGGCCGACGAGATCTTCCTGACCTCCACGCTCCGCGACATCCAGGCCGTCCACCGGGTCGACGCGCGGGAGCTGCCCGGCGCCCCGGGGCCCGTGACGGCGAAGGCCGCGCGGCTCTTCGACGAGCGCGCGGCGGACGATCTCGACCCGTGAGCCGGGGCGGACACCGGAACCGGAACCGTAAAAGGGGTGACGGCCCGCCGCCCAGCGGATAGAACGACCTGATGACCACGACCATCCGGCCGGCCGAGCCGGTCCAGCAAGGCGCCGACGGCGTACGGACACGGACGTACGACGTGTGCGACAACGGGCGGCCCGTAGGCGCCGTCGCCATCTCGACCGACCCGGCGTTCGGCGCCGGGGCGGGCATACTCCAGTCGCTCCGCATCGACGAGGCGCACCGGAGGCGCGGCCGGGGGACCATCGCCGCGCTCGCCGCCGAGGAGGTGCTCCGCGGCTGGGGCTGTACGCAGGTCCGCCTGGTGGCCCCCGCGGACAACCATGCCGCCCGGGCCCTGGCGACGGTGCTCGGCTACACCGAGCGCAGCCGCAACATGCTCAAGGCCCTCCGGCGGACCGCCCCCGCGCTGCCCGCCGGGGTCACCGGGCGCCCCATGACCGAGCAGGAGTACGCCGCGTGGGAGGCCACCAGCGTCGAGACGTACACGCAGGAGTGGGTCGAGCGCGGCGTCCCGGAGGAGCAGGCGCGGCGCAAGTCCGAGCGTGACCACGCCACCGACCTGCCGGACGGCCAGGCCACCCCCGGCATGCACTTCCACGTCCTCGTCCACGACGGCACCGTCGTCGGCCGTCTCTGGGTGGCGCGTCGTGACGTGCCGGACGGCGAGGACCGCGGATACGTCTTCGACGTGGAGGTCGACGAGGAGTACCGCGGGCGCGGATACGGCCGGGCGCTGATGCACCTCGCGGAGGGCATCACGCTCGACGCCGGCCTCGGACTCCTCGGCCTGCACGTCTTCGCGGACAACACCCCCGCGCTGCGGCTGTACGAGTCGCTCGGTTACGAGGTGACGCAGTACAACCTGGCCAAGGCGCTGTGACCGGCCCTCGACGTGGCCGGGCTGTCAGCTCTGCCCGGCGAGCAGGCGGTCGGCGATCTCCTCGATGCGCGCGAGCAGCCCGTCCTGGCTCTTCCCGCCGTCCAGCCGCTCGTCACCGATCACGTACGTCGGGGTCCCCGTGACACCGATCGCCTTGCCCTCGGCCTGGTCCGCGTCCACGATCAGCAGATGCCGGCCGTCGATCAGGGCGGTGTCGAACTCCTCGACGTCCAGACCCAGTTCGCCCGCCACTTCGAGCAGCAGGGGCTCGCCCACGCGTGCGAGGTCGGCGGTGCGGGCCAGTACGGCCTCGATGTACGGCCATCCCCTGCCCTGGACGGTGGCCTCCTCGGCGGCCTGCGCCGCGGCGTACGCGTGCTTGTGCTTCTCCAGCGGGAAGTGGCGCAGCCGTACCTCGAGCCGGTCGCCGTATCGGGCGCGCAGGGTGTGGACGTCGGAGAGGGCCCGGTGGCAGTCGGGGCACTCGAGCTCGCACCAGAGGTCGAGGACGACCGGTGCGGCGGAGGGGGAGTCGCTCATGAAACCAGTCTTTCAGGCCGGACCCGCGCTTCCCAATCGGGACCTGGGGAGGACTGCGGCCCTGAAATGTCCCTGATGTGGGCCCGCGCCGTGGCCCCTGCGGCAGTGACCGGTGCAGGATGGAAGGGACGTATCCCGATCGCTGGAGGCACCGATGCTTGCCGAGACCATCTGTTCCGCGGTGTCGGCGGCGGGTTTGGGCATCGCCGCGATCACCGCGTACCGAAAGCGGTTCCTCACGGCGACCCGGATCGCCGCCTACTCGCTCGTGCCCGTCGGGCTGGTGATGACCGGAGTCGTCGAGTGGCTGGCCGGCATCGCCTTCAGGCCGAGCATCTGGATCGGCTTCGGGCTGCTGGCCGTGGCCTGGCTGCTCTTCATGACCACGCGCGCGGTGGAGCGCCGGAGCGGCTCGACCCGTAAGGAGCGCAAGGCCGCCCGGGCGGCGGAGCGGGGCGCGGCGGTGGCGCCGGGTGCCTCGTCGCCCTCGCTGAACTCCGGGGCGGGGACGACGGCCCCGCAGACGCGGGAGAAGCCGAAGAAGCAGGAACAGGCCGCCGCCCCCGGTGACGACTTCAGTGACATCGAGGCCATCCTGAAGAAGCACGGGATCTGACGGGCCGCTCGGGGTGGTCCGTCCAGCAGGGGTATGCACGCGTCATGAATCGATTCATGACCGACCCCGGCCGGTGGGTTGCCGGCACCCGTACCGGCTCTGGGTATTCTCGGGATCGCGCCGCTCCGATCTTGACGGTATCCCGTGGATGCGGTTAGCGTCCCGAGCGGATTGAAACAATTCAATCGATGGGCGCGGCCCGGCGGCGACGCGACGGACCATGCCGGACGTCCGTCCGGCGACCAGGGACCGGCGCGCGGCGGCCGGACGGCATCAGTGGGGCAGGGCAAGTGGGGCGTGTGGCAGGGATCAAGGACGTGGCCCGGCAGGCCGGAGTCTCCGTGGGCACGGTCTCCAATGTGATCAACCGCCCCGAGGCGGTGCTTCCCGACACCCGGGCCCGTGTGCTCGCGGCGATCGAGGAACTCGGATACGTGCGCAGCGAGTCGGCCAGACAGCTCAGGGCGGGCCGCAGCCGCATCATGGCCCTGCTGGTGCTGGACATGGGCAACCCCTTCTTCGTCGACGTCGCGCGCGGCGCCGAGCGCGCGGCCCGGGAGGCCGGTCTCGGTGTGATGGTCTGCAACAGCGGCCAGAGTCCGGAGGAGGAGGCCGAATATCTCGGACTCTTCGCCGAGCAGCGGGTCTGCGGTGTGCTCGTCACCCCGGCCGACGCCACCGGCGGCAACCTCGAGGCCTTCGCCCGTCACCGGATCCCCTATGTGCTGGTCGACCGCGTCGCGGCCACCAGCGACAGCTGCGCCGTCTCCGTGGACGACGTGCGCGGCGGCACGCTCGCAGTCGGTCATCTCGTCTCGGCCGGCCACCGGTCCGTCGCCTATGTGAGCGGACCCGGTGACCTCCATCAGATCAGGGACCGCCGCGAAGGCGCCCTCGCCGCGCTCGCCGAGGCGGGGCTCGGCCCGGAGGCGCTCGTGGAGATCCCCTCCGACCGTCTGGACGTGGCGGCGGGCCGCGACGCGGGGGCCAGGCTGCTCGGCCTCGTACCCAGACCGACCGCGGTGTTCTGCGCCAACGACCTGCTGGCCCTCGGTGTCCTGCAGTCGCTGTACGCCGCAGGTGTGCGGGTGCCGCAGGACGTCGCCATCGTCGGCTACGACGACATCGAGTTCGCCGCGGCCGCCGCCGTGCCCCTCACCTCGGTCCGGCAGCCCGCCGTGGTGATGGGCAGGATGGCGGCCGAACTCCTCCTGGAGGAGGCGGACGACGAGAACGGCGGCCACCGGCACCGCAGTGTGGTCCTCCAGCCGGAACTGGTCGTACGTGCCTCCAGCGCCGCGCCTCGCTGACACGCGCACGGGCCGGCGGGCGTAGCCGGGGCAGGCGGTTGCCCCGGCGTCGGGGCGCGTGGAGCGAACGCATGCGGCGTCTTCGGACGCGGGAGCGATTCCCGTTCATCCTGGAGGGTGTGAACTCGGCCTGCGAAAAGCTTTGTTGATCGCCAACAGGGTCCGCTCTGCGTCATGATCACTACGAGATGGTGGACACCTCCCGGGGCGATGCCCCCGCACCCCCCGCCGAAGAGCCGCGTGGCTGCCTCTTCGCGCTTTCCCAGCCGCCGCTGATGATCTTCCTGACGGTCGTCGGCGGCCTGCTGCTGATGGCCGCCCTGCACGATCTCTTCCTGCTGTGAGCGGCCCTCCCGCTCCTTCTGCCGCGACCGGCCGCCACGTCTCGTCTGCCGCGGGCTGCCGCACCCGGGCCGCCACCGTCCCGCAGGGCCGGTCCCCTCCCGGGGGCGGCCGCACGGTCTGTCCGGGCGGAGGATCAGCGGGCGGCTTCCCGCCGCCGCGCCCGGTACGCGGCGACATGGAGCCGGTTGCCGCAGGTGCGGCTGGAGCAGTAGCGGCGGGATCGGTTGCGCGACAGGTCGACGAACGCGTCCGGGCAGTCGGGGGCCTCGCAGCGCCGCAGCCGGTCCTGCTCACCCGCCACGACGATGAAGGCCAGGGCCATGCCGCAGTCGGCCGCGAGGTGGTCCGCGACGGAGGCGTCCGGAGCGAAGTAGTGGACGTGCCAGTCGTAGCCGTCGTGATTCGTGAGCTGTGGGGTGGTGCCCGCCCCGGCCACCAGGCTGTTGACGAGGTCGGCGGCCGTGCGGGCGTCGGGCGCGGCGAATATCTCGGCGAACCGGTCCCGGACGTCCCGCACGGCGCGCAGGTCCTTGTCGCCGAGGGTCCCGACGCCGCTGATGCGGTGGCGCTCCGCGAAGGCGTAGAGGGCGGTGAGCTCGGCGAGCCCGTCGCGCGATCCGTTCTCCGGCGCGGTGTTCACCAGATCGACCACCGTGTCGAGGGCGATCCGGGTGTCGTGTGGGATCAGCACGCTTCGCTCCCTGGCCTCCGGCGGACGGGGCGTCCACCGATGCGGGCTGACTCTACTGGCTCGGCGGAGGCGCTCAGGGGCCGGTACGGGCTCGGCGGGGGAGCGCGGCCCCTTTTCCCGGCCGGGCGGCGCCGCGGAGCGCACGGGGCCCTCTGGCGGCTTCGCAGGCCATTCCTGCGGCAAAGGTGAGGTGCGTGGTGCGGATGGTGGGGGTGTGGCGAGGGCTGACTGCCCTCGTGCCGACCCACTCGCCCCGGCCTCGGTCGCCCTGGCGTCCGCCGTCGGCCGCCCGCAGCGTTCGCCCCGCGTCTTGCGCACAGCGGCGCCGCCGCCGCGGTGGGTTCCGCGGCGACGGCGCCGGTGCCTGCCCTATGAGGTTGTCCGCGCGACGCCGTCTCCCCGAGTCGGACGGCGTCCCGCAGCTCTCGGCCTGGCTCAGCTCTCGGCCAGGATGTGCGAGAGCTCCGTATCGAGGTCGAAGTGACGATGCTCGGTGCCGGGCGGGACCGCGGCGTCGGTCCTCTTCAGGAACGACTCCAGGGCCCGTGCCGGGGCCTCCAGCAGGGCTTCTCCCTCCGGGGAGCTCAGTGCGATGCAGACGACGCCTTGGCCGTGACTACGTGATGGCCAGACGCGGACGTCTCCGGTGCCGGTGGGCCGGTGCAGCCCCTCGGCAAGGAGGTCACGGGCGAAAACCCATTCGACCGTCTCCTCCGCTCCGGTGTGGAAGGTGGCGTGCACGGCATAGGGATCGGCCGTGTCATACCGCAGGCCCGCGGGTACAGGCAGTGAGGACTCGCTCGACACAACGAGGCGCAGGTGCAGCTCGCAGCTGACCGTGGTGTTCATAAGCGCCAGGGCCTTTCGCTCAGTGTGCGCTCGGGGATTCGCACGTCGGCGAAATCGACATGCCACCTACGGTGCCGTTGTAAACCCCTCTGACCTATTTGTGATGCTTCAGGTCGCTCGTGCGGCGGTGTGTAACTTTGGGTCATGCGTCCATTCCGGTGACGATCGAGGTTCCGGTAGGTTGGGCTCCATGAACGCGGAGAGTGACGAGCGGAGAGAGGTCGCCGCGATGGTGGCCGACGGTTCCGCTGCGGGGGACGAACAGACGGCGGAGCGCGAGCTGGGATCGCGGGCGCCCGGGTTCATCAGGAAGTCCAGGCTGCTCCACCTGAGCTGGCAGGTCGGGATCTTCGTGGTCGGCCTCGCGGTGGTCGGCGCGGGTGTCGCGATGCTGGTGCTGCCGGGCCCGGGGTGGCTGGTGATCTTCGGCGGCATGGCGATCTGGGCCACCGAATTCGTCTGGGCGCAGATCGTCCTGCGCTGGACCCGGCGCAAGGTCACAGAGGCCGCGCAGCGCGCCCTCGACCCCAAGGTCCGGCGGCGCAACATCATTCTCACCACGGTGGGGCTCGTGATCATCGCCGTGCTGGTCGGGATCTACGTCTGGAAGTTCGGCATAGTGATGCCGTGGAAGATCGACCAGTGACCCGGCGGTGGTCCCGAGGCGCCGCTGACATGGGGTAATGTTTGCGGTGCGCCGGGGCGATTAGCTCAGTGGGAGAGCGCTTCGTTCACACCGAAGAGGTCACTGGTTCGAACCCAGTATCGCCCACCCCGGACCGATGGCCCGGAAGCTTCTGAGAAGCTTCCGGGCCATCGGCGTTTCCTGGCGTGCCCGTCGCCGCCGGCCCTGCCCGTTGTTCGGCCCGCCGTCCGGTCGCCGAAATTTCGTCCTAACCGTTGACGCGCTTCCTGCCGCTCCCTACTTTGACCCAGCAAGCGCTTTCTAAAACGATTCAATGCGAACGGTGGGGGCGAGCTATGTCTCGGAACAACGGCATGGACCGGCGGCAGCTGCTGAAGCTGGCCGGCCTCTCTGCGGCCGGTCTCGGCCTGACCGCGGCCGGCTGCGGCTCGGGCAGCGGTTCCGGTGGTCCGGTCACCATCCGGCACTCCTGGTGGGGCGCGGACGACCGTGCCAAGAAGGTCCAGCAGTGCGTCACCCTCTTCGAGAAGAAGCACCCGAAGATCAAGGTGAAGACGGACTTCCAGCAGTACCCGGACTTCTGGAAGAAGTTCAACACCCAGGCGGCCGGCGGCAACCCCCCCGACGTCATCCAGAACGCCGTGACCTTCCTGCGCAAGTACGAGGCGAAGAACGTCCTCCTCGACCTCAACCCCCAGGCGGAGAAGGGCAACCTCGACCTCGGCGGCTTCCGCTCCGGGCTGGAGAAGTTCGCCGAGATCGACGGCAAGCTTCTCGGCGTGCCGGTCGGCAGCAACTCGATGGCCCTGGTCATCGACGAGAAGGTGTACGAGAAGGCCGGCATCACGCCCGAGATCGGCTGGACGTGGGACGACTGGCTGGCCGGTCTGAAGAAGATCAAGAACGGCCAGAAGATCGCCGGTGACGCCGGACCCCACGGCGTGATGTACCTGTACGACCTGATCCTCCGCCAGAACGGCAAGGCCTTCTTCACCGAGGACGGCATGGGCTTCGGCGAGGACGAACTGCTGCCGTACTGGACCGAGGCCCTCGAGCGGGTCAAGTCGGGTCTCTACGCCGACCCCAACAAGGTCGAGCAGCTCAAGCCCGCGTCGGCCACCGCCAAGGGCCTGTCCGCCGGCGAGTTCACCTGGGACAACTTCTCGGTCCGCTACAGCGCGGAGGGCAAGAGCAGCTACGGCCTCGCGCCCATCCCCAGCACCGACGGCAAGAAGACCGGACAGTACCTGGGCTCGCTGATGCTGAGCGGCACGGCGCGGACCAAGCACCCCGCCGAGGTGGCCACCTTCATCAGCTTCATGACCCACGACCCGGAGGTCGCCCGGATCATGGGATACGACCGCGGAGTGCCCGCCACCACCGCGCAGTTCGAGGCCTACGAGCCCGCCGACGCCCCGAGCAAGGCCATCGGCGCGTACGAGACGGCGATCGCCGACGCGGGGGTCCTGGAGCCGATCACCCCGCACCCGGCAGGCGCCGACGTCATCGAGGCGGCCTTCCTGCGCATCGGCGCCGACCTGTCCCTGGGCAAGACCTCGCCGGAGGACTCCGTCAAGCAGTTCTTCTCCGAGGCGAAGACCGCCCTCGGCTCGAACTGAGAGGACCGAGGTGACTCACATCCACACCTCCCCGGGCGTACTCACGGCCGGGGGCGACCGCTCCGTCACCAAGCGGAACGGTCCCGGAGGAAACGCGCCGCCCCCCGCGCGGAAGCGGCGGGACCGCGGCGAGAACCTGGCCGGCTACCTGTTCATGTCGCCCTGGATCGCGGGCTTCCTGTTCCTGATCGCCGGGCCGATGGTGTTCTCGCTGTACCTGTCGTTCACCGAGTACAACCTGTTCGAAGCCCCGCGCTGGATCGGCCTCCAGAACTTCACCGACATGTTCGCTGACCCCCGCTGGCGCCAGTCGGTCGAGGTCACCTCCTGGTACGTGCTGATCGGCACCCCGGTCAAGCTGGCCGCGGCACTGGCCGTCGCCATGCTGCTCGCGCAGAAGCGGTGGGGGCAGTCCTTCTACCGCGCGGCCTTCTACGCCCCGTCCCTCATCGGGGCGAGCGTCTCGGCGGCCATCGTCTGGCGCGCGCTGTTCTCGGACGACGCGATCGTCGACCGTACGCAGAAGGTGTTCGGCTTCGAGGTCGGCGGCTGGATCGGCGACCCCGCGATGATCATCTACGCGCTGATCGCCCTCACCGTCTGGCAGTTCGGCGCGCCGATGGTCATCTTCCTGGCCGGCCTCAAGCAGGTGCCGCGCGAACTGTACGAAGCGGCCGAGGTGGACGGAGCCGGCCCCTGGCGCAGGTTCTTCCACATCACGCTGCCGATGATCTCGCCGGTCCTGTTCTTCAACGTCCTGCTGGAGACCATCCACTCGTTCCAGATCTTCGGCTCGGCCTACATCGTCAGCAACGGCAGCTGCGGACCGGCCGACGCGACGCTCGTCTACACCTGTTACCTGTACGAACAAGGCTTCGTGAACAGCCGCATGGGCTTCGCCTCGGCCATGGGATGGCTGCTGCTGCTCGCGGTCGGACTGGTCACCGCCGTGCTGTTCTGGTCCCAGAAGCGCTGGGTGCACTACGAGGAGGGCGGCCGATGAGTCTCCTGACAGCAGCCGTACGCCGCCGGGGACCCGGCGCACTCGCCTGGCACCTCGGTGCGCTCGTCATCCTCGCCGTGGTCCTCTACCCGGTGGTCTGGACGATCGGCGCCTCGTTCAAACCCAGCGCCGACATCATCGGCGGCCTGGACCTGTTCCCGGCGGCCCCGATCGGTGACAACTACGCCCGGCTCACCGAGGGCATCGCCGACATCCCTATCTCGACGTTCTTCCTGAACTCGGCCTACATAGCCGTCGGTTCCGTGATCGGCGTCGTGCTGTCCTGCTCGCTGACCGCCTACGCCTTCGCCAAGGTGCGGTTCGCCGGCCGCAACATCATGTTCGCCGTCATGATCGGCACGCTCCTGCTGCCGTACCACGTACTGATCATTCCGCAGTACGTCCTGTTCCAGAAGCTGGAGCTGATCAACACCTTCACCCCGCTGCTGATCGGCAAGTACCTGGCCACCGACGCCTTCTTCGTCTTCCTGATGGTGCAGTTCATGCGAGGCCTGCCCAAGGAGCTCGACGAGGCGGCACGGCTGGACGGCTGCGGGCACCTGAGGACCTACTGGTCCATCGTCATGCCGCTCTGCCGGCCGGCGCTCGTCACCAGTGCGATCTTCACGTTCATCAACGCCTGGAACGACTTCATGGGCCCCCTCCTGTACCTCAACGAGCCGGACAACTACACCGTCTCCCTGGGGCTGAAGATGTTCATCGACCAGGACGCCGTCGCGGACTACGGCGGCATGGTCGCCATGTCACTCGTGGCGCTGCTCCCCGTGCTGGCCTTCTTCGTGGCCTTCCAGCGGTATCTGATCGACGGCATGGCCACCTCGGGCCTGAAGGGCTGACACCGTGGCGACGAAGACCCGCACCCCGGCCGGGCGCTCGCGCGTCATGAACCGCTTCGCCCTGTTCTCCGAATGTCTGCTCGTCGGCGTGTGGATCGCCGTCGCCGCCCTGCCGCTGTTCACGTTCCCCGCGGCCTTCGCCGCGGGGACCCGGCACCTGCGCCGCTATCTCGACGGTGTCCACGGCGGCCTGCGCGAGTTCGCCGACGACGCCAGGGCGGCCGCCCGCGGCGGATGGCTCGTCGGCGTGGCCGTGTGGGCCGCCGGGGGCCTGCTCCTGCTCGACCTGGCGGCCGTCCGCGCCGGGCTGCCCGGCGGGCCCTTCGTGGGCGCGGTCGGCATCCTCGCCCTGATCGGTCTCCTGGTCGCCGTCGTACGCGCCGCGTCCTGCTGGGAGCCCGGCGCCCTCTGGCGCACCCTCCTGGCCGAGGCCGGCCGGGACACCGTCCGGGACCCGGCCGGTTCACTGCTGCTCGTCTGCGGGATGGCCGTCGTCGTGCTGTCCGGCGCCCTGGTGCTGCCGCTGGCCGTCCCCGTCGTCGGGGCCGTCGCCGCCGCGGCCACAGCGGTGCGGGCGCGGCGGCTCCCTCACTGACCCGTACCCGTTCGTCCGTTCCCTGTCCCGATCATCCGCACGGAGAGAGGCACACCCATGTCCAGGATGCCCCGCAGAACGCTCCTGAAGGCCGCGGCAGCGGCCGGCGCGGCCGCACAGTTCAGCTGGTCCGCCGGCGCGGCTCCCGCGTCGGCGGCGGCCCCGGGCGCGGAGCACACCGGCGAACCCGTCACCCTGACCTGGCTGGAGGCCGGCGGGCTCGGCGCGGCGCCCGGCTCCACGGTCGGCGTGCCCTGGCCCAAGGGGCAGTACCGCAAGGACCAGACCTTCACGCTGGCCACCGAGGACGGCAAGGACGTCCCCGTGCAGTCGTGGACGACCGCCACCTGGCCCGACGGTTCCGCGAAATGGACCGCTCACGCCGTGGGCCCGGCAGCCGCCGGCGCCAAGAAGTTCGTCCTCGGCCCGGGCACGCCGGCGGCCCCCGCCCAGAAGGTCGCCGTCAGGAGCACCGGCTCGACCGTCACCGTCTCCACCGGCGTCATCACCGCGAGGATCGGGAAGTCCGGCTCCTCGCTCATCACCTCCCTCACCCGGGGCTCCACCGAGATCGCCAAGGACGGACGGCTCGTCCTGATCAGGCAGGGCGAGATCGAGGACGGCGACCAGGGACGCGAGGCGTACGAACGGTTCGAGAGCGCCGTCACCACCACCGAGGTCGAACAGAGCGGTCCGGTACGCGCCGTCGTCCGGATCGAGGGCAAGCACCGCAGAGGAAAGCGCTCCTGGCTGCCCTTCTCGGTGCGGCTCTACTTCTACGCCGGCGCCGAATCGTTCCGCATGGTGCACACCATCACCTTCGACGGCACCCAGGAACCCGGGAAGGCGAGCGGCGACTTCGTCCGCGGCCTCGGCGTCCGCTTCACCGTCCCGATGCGGGACGAGACCTACGACCGGCACATCCGCATCGGCGGCGAGGACACAGGCATGCTCCGGGAAGCCGTCAAAGGCATCACCGGTCTGCGCCGCGACCCCGGCGCGGCCGTCCAGGCAGCCCAGTTCGAGGGCACGAAGCTCCCCGACCCCGCCACCTGGGACCAGCGCGTCACCAGCCGCCTCCACCTCATCCCCACCTGGGGCGACTACACCCTCAGCCAGCTGTCCGCCGACGGCTTCTCCCTCCGCAAGCGCACCAAGAAGGGCCACGGCTGGATCGCGGCGGGCGGCGGCCGGAGGGCCTCCGGCTTCGGATACGTCGGCGGGGCGAGCGGCGGACTCGCCTTCGGCCTGCGCGACTTCTGGGAGAAGTTCCCCGCCCAGCTGGACATCCGCGACGCCCACACCGACGCGGCCGAAGTCACCCTGTGGCTCTGGTCGCCCGAGGCCGAACCGATGGACCTGCGCTTCTACCACGACGGCCTCGGCCAGGACACGTACGCCGAACAGCTCGAAGGACTCAACATCACCTACGAGGACTACGAGCCCGGCTTCGGCACCCCGTACGGCATCGCCCGCACGAGCGAACTCCTCTTCTGGGCCCACGACTCCACCCCCGGCGCCACCGCCCTGGCCCAGCAGACCGAGGCCGTCCGCACCCTCCCGCAGCTGGTCGCGCCACCGTCCCAGCTGATCGGCGCGAAGGTCTTCGGCGGACTGTTCTCCCCGGTCGACCGCTCGACCCCGGCCAAGGCGAAGATCGAGGACCACCTGGACTTCCTCTTCACGTACTACAAGGACCAGGTCGACATGCGGCGCTGGTACGGCTTCTGGGACTACGGCGACGTCATGCACTCCTACGACCCCGCCCGCCACCAGTGGCGCTACGACGTCGGCGGCTACGCCTGGGACAACAGCGAGCTGTCACCCGACCTCTGGCTCTGGTACGCCTACCTGCGTTCCGGCCGCGCCGACATCTTCCGCTTCGCCGAGGCCATGACCCGCCACACCGGCGAGGTCGACGTCTACCACCTCGGCGAGTGGGCCGGCCTCGGGACCCGGCACGGCATCCAGCACTACGCCGACAGCGCCAAGCAGCAGCGCATCGCCAACACCACCTACCGGCGCTTCTACTACTTCCTCACCGCCGACGAACGCGTCGGCGACCTGATGCGCGCCAACGTCGACTCCGACGAGACCTTCCTCGCCCTCGACCCGCTCCGCAAGATCCGTACCGAGCCCTACACGCCGGACCGGCACGCCCTGTCCATCGGCTTCGGCACCGACTGGAGCGGGCTGGTCTCCGCCTGGCTCACCGAATGGGAGCGCGGGGGCCCGCAGGCGGCCAAGGCCAAGGCCCGCGTCCTCGGAACCATGGAGACCATCGCCGCCCAGCCCAACGGCTTCGTCCAGGGCAGCGGCCTGTACGACCTGGACACCGGGAGGTTCGCCGTCGGCACCGAACCGGTCGTCAGCGTCTCGCACCTCTCGGCGGTCTTCGGTCTGAACGAGCTGTGCGCCGAGCTCATCGACCTCGTAGGCGTCGAAGTGCCGGAGTTCGAGGAGGCGTACCTCGACTACTGCCGGTACTTCAACGCGACGAAGGCCGAACAGAAGGCGCGCTACGGCTCCGACTTCGGCAGCCTCATCCTCTTCCAGGGCCACTCACGGCTGGACGCCTACGCCGCGGTCCGCACGGGCGACGAGAAGCTCGCCGCCCGTGCCTGGGAGAAGTTCTACAACAGCGACGGATACAAGGAATCGGCCCCCTGGAAGACCGAGGAGGTGACCGGCCCCGTCACCACGGTCCCCGGTACCGAGGCCAACTGGGTCTACACCAACGACACCGCGCTCTACGGACTCGCCGCCATCGAGAACCTCGCCCTGGTCGGGGACAAGATGCCCTAACGCATCCGGCCCAGGCTCTCCCGCACCCGGCGCGCGTCGCGCAGCCGCTGCTCGTAGGTCGCACCGACCGCGAGCAGCAGCAGCCCGGCGAGCGCCGGGGGCACCCAGCGCGGGAGGGCGTCGAGCACCTGCACCACATGCGGGGCCAGCTCGTGCAGACCGACCAGGGCCAGCACCGAACCGCCCAGCACCAGCGGCGCCTGGAGCCGGAGACGGGCGCCCACCAGCGTGACCACCAGGGCGGCCGCCCCCAGCAGCAGGGGCCGCGGCCAGCCGGCATCGGTCCACGCCAGCACGAGGCTCGGCACCATCGTCATCGAGAGGGCCGGGCCGTACGCCACCCAGGACGACACAGCCGGGTCCGTGCGGGCCCGCACATACCCCACGGTGAACGCGGCCACAGACACGGGCAGCGTGTACGCCTCCGGCGCCGTCACCCCCGAAGCCCCCAGGCGCACCCACATCGCCGCCACGAACAACGCCGCCGCCAGATACCCCGCGGCCGGCCGGCGCTCGGCCCTCACCGCGCTCCCCGCCGCCAGCACCCCGCACAACGCCAGCACCAGGGCGAGGAACGGCGCGTCCGTCACCGCGAGCCCCACGGCCACCAGCGCGCCGAACGCCCCCGCGGCCTCCAGCGACCACGCCACGGCCGTGACCCGCAGCCGGGCACCGAGCAGCACCGTCACCGCCGGGACGACCAGCACCACCGGTGCCGACTGCGGCGCGCTCCACCCCAGCGACGCCCCCGCCGCCGTAGCCACCACGACCGCGCACAGCACCGACCCGACGGCGAGCACCGACCGCACCACCATCGTCCGGGACCGGGCGGCCGCACCCCCGAACAGCACCAGCAGACCCCCGAACACCGCGTACGTGGCCGGCTCGGCGGCCAGAGCCAGCAGCCCCACGCCCACCGCACCCACGAGCGCACACGCCAGAGCGGCCGGCCGGACACCACCGGGCCCCCGCCGCACGGCGAGCGCCAGCAGCCCGCCCACCAGCAACAGCTCGACACCCACCGCCACCGCGTACGGCACATCCGCCACCGCCAGCAGGGCAGGCACCGCACCCCAGCCCAGAGCGACCGCGCCGGCCGCCGCCGCCACGGGCCACCCCTTCTCAGGCACCGAGCGCGGCCACCTGACGTGGAGCGCGGCCGACAGACCCGCCACCACCGCGAGCACCACCGGGGCCGCGGCCGACACCGACGGCACCGACTGCCCCAGCGCACCCCGGAACCCCTCCGGCGCTCCGGACCACACATCCGCCAGGACGGACACCGGCCCCAGCACCACGGCGGTCACCACGGGCAGCGCCCACACCAGCGCACCCGCAGTAATCGCGGCCGACGCCCCCAGCACACCCCGGCCCACCGGCTGCGGGACCCGCAGCCGCAGGACCGGCGACAACGCGACACCGCAGAGCAGATACACCACGACCGACCAGTCCCACGGCAGCCCCGCACGCAGCACACCGCCCACCGCGGCCACCGCGGCCAGGCCCGCCACCGCACCCGCGGCGACGGCCCACTCCTTCGGCGCGCGCCAGGCCCCCGCCAGGGCCACCCCCGCGCCCGCCAGCAGCAGCGCCCCGGGGCCCGCGGCCGCGAGCGGCCCGCCGGCCGACACGGACAGCCCGAGACCGGTCAGCAGCGCGACCGGCCCGGTGACCGCCGCCCCGACCGCCGCCGTGACCCGCACCGCCGGCCTCCGGCCCCACGTCACCACCGCGACATCCGCCGCCGCCGTCACCAGGAGCGCCCAGCCGAAGCCGGTCGCGGACGCCCCCGCCGCCCAGGCGGCGAGCACCAGCGGCAGCTGCCCCGCCACCACGGCCGCGGGCAACGGCACCCGCAGCCGGCCGAGCAGCAGCCCGTACAGGGTCCACACCGCCGCCAGCACCGCCGACGCGACCGCCGAGAACACGAGCCCATCGGCCCCCGGAGCCGCCACCGCGTGCAGGGCCACCGCGTCCAGCACCGTCAGCACCAGCGCCAGAGCGGCCACCGCCTCGCCGGTGGAGGGCAGCTTGCGCGCCAGCAGCGGGGCAGGCGCCACCAGCGCGCCCGCAGTCACCGCCGCCAGCACCGCCGAACGGCCCGCGATGCCCATCTCGCCCCAGCTGAACAAGGTGAAGGCGATCGCCGCGACCGTCAGCAGCAGCCCACCGAGGACCAGCAGCACATTCTGCGTTCCGTGCGCGGGCCCCGACGGGGCGTGCGGAACGGCAGGGGCCCGCAGCGGGGCGGCAGGCCCGGGAAACGGCGACGGGGCGGCCGGCGCGCGCAGGACGGTCACCAGCCAGGCACGGCGGTTCAGCAACTGCAGCCGGCGGGCGTCGAGCCGGGCCAGTTCGTGATCGAGGAGCGCCAATTCCTCGGCGGGCGGCGGCACATGTCTCATGTACGGGAGTGTGGCGGCCGCCACATCCTCGTGCATGCGTTCCCCTACTCAGTTCCGCCGCTGAGTAGCGCCGCGCCCAGGCCGTTCGCGCAGACTGGACCCATGGACTGGAATCACTACCGCTTCACGAGCGTCTGGGACCTGCCGGCGCCGCCCGACACCGTCTACGCCGCCCTGGAGCGCGTCGAGGACTACCCCCGGTGGTGGCCCCAGGTCCGGGGGATCAGCCGCATCGACGACTCCACCGCCAGGGCCCGCTTCCGCTCGTCCCTCCCGTACGACCTCGTCCTGACGCTGCGGCAGCGCCACAACGACCCCGTGGCGCGGACCCTCGAAGCGGCGATGAGCGGCGACCTCGATGGCTGGGCACGCTGGACCGTCGCTCCGCACCGGGGCGGCAGCCGCATCGTGTACGAGCAGGAGGCCGAGGTACGCAGGGCGCTGCTGCGCCGGCTCGCCGTCCCCTGCCGCCCCTTCTTCCGCGCCAACCACACCCTGATGATGCGCGCCGGACACCGCGGCCTGAGGGCTTGGCTCCAAGCGGTTTGAACGGAGACCGCCGAGCCCTGTATGGTTCAACCCGTTCCCGGGCGATTAGCTCAGTGGGAGAGCGCTTCGTTCACACCGAAGAGGTCACTGGTTCGAACCCAGTATCGCCCACCCGGGAAAAGCCGGTCCGTCAGTGTCATCGACGGACCGGCTTTCGCGTGCCCGGCGCCGGTCAGGCCGCCGCGGGGAGCTCCGGACGCAGCGGCCAGGCCGGATCCACGGCCTCCGGCGCGCCGTTCTTCTCGAACCACGCCTGCAGCCCGCGGGCCTGAGCCGCGTGCCACACCGCCTGCAGCGAGTGCACCTCGGCCGGTGACAGCCGCTCCAGCCGGGCGGAGAACCGCCGCCCCACCGCCCGCACCAGTTCGAGCGAAGCCGCCGCGTCGGCCGCCGCGTCGTGCGCGCCGTCCAGCGTGACCCCGTACAGCTCGCACAGGTCCGTCAGGGTGCGACGGCCCTTGCGGTAGCGGTCCAGGTGCTTGTCCAGTACCCGTGGGTCCAGCACGCACAGCGGCTTGTTCCCCAGGTAGCCGGCCAGCGACGACGCCCGGTGGCGCCTCAGCTCCCGGTCCAGCAGCGTCAGGTCGAACGGTGCGTTCATCACGACCAGCGGCCGTCCCGTCGCGCACTGCTCCGCCAGTGCCCGGGCTATCTCCTCGACGACCGGCGCGGGCCAACGGCCGTTGCGCTGGAGATGGTCGTCGGTCAGGCCGTGGATCTCGGTGGCGCCGGGCGGCACCGGGATCCCCGGATTGACCAGCCAGCGGGTGACGCGGAGCCGCCCGCCCGCCGCGTCCTGGACGACGAGGGCGGCCGACACGATCCGGTCCTCCTCGACATCCACGCCTGTCGTCTCGGTGTCAAAAGCCGCCAGCGGCCCCTCGAACCAATGCATCATCCCCGAACTCCTCGCGCCTGCACGGCAGATGACGGGATTCCTCTGCCCGGTTCGGTGATACCCGCGCCCTATGCCTGATACGCCGTTTACGGCCGGCCTCCTGCGGTGACAACACAAGGGACGGGCAAGGAAGTCGGCCGGCCCGTCAGCGGAGACCGGGCGACCGGTCGGCACAGCCCGGAAGGCACGGAGCCATGGCGCTCGCGCAGCCGAACCCAGGGAGTCCCGCCCGCACCGAGGACCACGGGGGAAAGCCGCCGCAGCAGCGGAACGCACCACCACTGCGCGGCACACTCGCCACCACCGCCTGCATGGAGACCCTCCAGGTGGGCTACCTCCACGCGGTCGCGGCCGCGGCGGGCTGTTCGCTGTCACAGCCCTTTCCCGACAACGGCATCGACTGGCACGTCAGCCACGGCGCCCCCGACCACACCGTCGACGACGAAGTGACCATCAAGGTGCAGCTCAAATGCACCTACCAGATCCCCCCGCACCCGCCCGGCGCCGCGTTCTCCTTCACCCTCGACAACGCCCACCTGGTGAAGCTCGCGCGCAGCCCGGTGTCGGTGCACAAGATCCTGGTCGTGATGCTCGTGCCCCGCAGCCAGGACGACTGGCTGCGGGCCGGACACGACGGGCTCGACCTGCGGTACTGCTGTTACTGGACGAACCTGGCCGGCCACCCGGTGACGGGCCGGCACCGGACCACCGTGCGGATCCCGACCTCGCGGATCTTCGACGACCGCGCACTCTGCGACATCATGGCCCGAGTCGGGGCGGGAGGGAGACCCTGATGCACAGGCCGACGGAGGAACCCATCGGAGGGACGGTCCCGGCGGGCAGCCGCGCGCATCCGTACGCCGACGACCCGGGCCCCGGAGGGACCCCCGACCCCGCACGCGTCGACCCCACCGTCCTCGGGGCACTGCTGCGCCGGCACGGCTGGCACCGGCGCGGGGGCGCGGGCGGACGCTACAGCCGCTGGGTCGCGCCCGGCCCCGCCACCGGGGGCACCAGCCTGCTCGTGCCGGACAGCTCCGCCTTCCCCGACGGCGAGGAGCTGCTCGCCGAGGCCCTTACCGCGCTCACCCGCAGCGCCGCTCCCTCGGCCCGCGACATCCTGGTCGCCCTCACCGTGCCCAGTGACGAGATCCGCTGGTGGCGCGACGTCCCCGAAGGCGCCTCGGGGGCCGCCGACTGGACCGGCACCGACCAGCTGCGCACGGCGGCCCGGCAGATCCTCCTCGCCGGGTCCCTCGCCGTGCGCGGCCGGGCCGGATACCACGGCGCCCGGCACCGGGGGAAAGCCCGGAGGGCCCTGGACGGCACTCTGGTCGGACCCGCCGCCGACGGCCGCCGCCTCACCGCGTTCGTCCCCGTGACCTCGGGACGGGCCGTCGCCGTACAGCTCTACGCGGCGCTCCACGCGGCGCGGGAGGCCGTCGACTACCAGCGGGCCACCGGCGGGATGGAAGCCTTCGACACCGCGGTCGCCGCCGGCGTCAGCCGGGAACTGACCGAGGCGGTCGTCGCCCTCGTCCGAGGAGCCGAGAGCGCCAGGATCACGCTGGCCTGGGCTCCGGCCGCCGGAACACCCGAGGGGTGCCCCGCGAGCCCCGAACCCGTCGAGTTCTCCCCGGGCGACCTGCCCGCCCTCCGCATGGCCGGTGCGCGTTACCTCCAGGACGAGCCCGCCGTTCCCGTACGGATCACCGGAGCCGTCGTGCGGCTGCGCCGCTCCGGGCCGCGCGGGCCCGGCGTGGTGCGGCTGCAGGTGCTGGCGGGGGCCGAGGTCGCGCACGTACGGATCCAGCTCGACGAGGAGTCCTACCGGATCGCGGGCCACGCGCACCTGGTCGGCCTGCCCCTGCGGGTGGAGGGCCGACTGGAGAACCGAGGCGGCTTCCGCCGGCTGAGCGGCGCCTCCCAGGTCACACCGGTGCAGGTGGACGAGGCCGAGCGGGACAGGCTGATGAAGTCGCTCCACGAGAACGTCGACTTCTTCGAAGAGGCGTGCACAGGGGACGAGGAGTAGGCAGCCCCGGTATCCCTTTCGCGTCGAGGCCCTTCGGCTCGGTACGATTCCTTCTGCGCGCGCAAAGAGGAAAGCGACGCACCCCCTCAGTCAGGAGAGACCGGTGTCAGACGTCCGTGTGATCATCCAACGCGATTCCGAGCGGGAAGAGCACGTGGTGACGACGGGCACGACGGCCGCCGAGCTCTTCCCCGGACAGCGCACCGTCGTAGCGGCCCGGGTCGACGGCGAGCTGCGCGACCTCGCGTACGAGCTCAAGGACGGCGAGGTCGTCGAGCCCGTCGAGATCTCGTCCGAGGACGGCCTCAACATCCTGCGGCACTCCACCGCGCACGTGATGGCGCAGGCCGTGCAGGAGCTCCACCCCGAGGCCAAGCTGGGCATCGGACCGCCGGTCAAGGACGGCTTCTACTACGACTTCGACGTCGAGAAGCCGTTCACGCCCGAGGACCTCAAGGCCATCGAGAAGAAGATGCAGGAGATCCAGAAGCGGGGCCAGCGGTTCTCCCGCCGGGTCGTGACGGACGAGGCGGCGCGTGAGGAGCTCGCCGACGAGCCGTACAAGCTGGAGCTCATCGGCATCAAGGGCTCCGCGTCCTCCGACGACGGCGCGGACGTCGAGGTGGGCGGCGGCGAGCTGACCATCTACGACAACCTCGACGCGAAGACCGGCGAGCTGTGCTGGAAGGACCTCTGCCGGGGCCCGCACCTGCCCACCACCCGGTTCATCCCCGCGTTCAAGCTGATGCGGAACGCGGCGGCGTACTGGCGGGGCAGCGAGAAGAACCCGATGCTCCAGCGCATCTACGGCACCGCGTGGCCCACCAAGGACGAGCTCAAGGCGCACCTCACGTTCCTGGAAGAGGCCGCCAAGCGCGACCACCGCAAGCTCGGCAACGAGCTGGACCTCTTCTCCTTCCCCGACGAGATCGGTCCCGGCCTCGCGGTCTTCCACCCCAAGGGCGGCGTCATCCGCCGGGCCATGGAGGACTACTCGCGGCGCCGTCACGAGGAGGAGGGCTACGAGTTCGTCTACTCGCCCCACGCCACCAAGGGCAAGCTCTTCGAGAAGTCCGGCCACCTCGACTGGTACGCCGACGGCATGTACCCGCCCATGCAGCTCGACGACGGGGTGGACTACTACCTCAAGCCGATGAACTGCCCCATGCACAACCTGATCTTCGACGCGCGGGGCCGTTCCTACCGTGAACTGCCGCTGCGCCTCTTCGAGTTCGGCACGGTGTACCGGTACGAGAAGTCGGGTGTCGTCCACGGCCTGACCCGCTCGCGCGGCTTCACGCAGGACGACGCGCACATCTACTGCACCCGCGAGCAGATGGCCGAGGAGCTGGACCGGACGCTCACCTTCGTCCTGAACCTGCTCCGCGACTACGGTCTGACCGACTTCTACCTGGAGCTGTCCACCAAGGACCCGGAGAAGTTCGTCGGCTCGGACGAGGCATGGGAAGAGGCCACCGAGACGCTGCGTCAGGTCGCCGAGAAGCAGGGCCTCCCGCTGGTCCCGGACCCGGGCGGCGCCGCGTTCTACGGCCCGAAGATCTCGGTGCAGTGCAAGGACGCCATCGGCCGTACCTGGCAGATGTCGACCGTGCAGCTCGACTTCAACCTCCCGGAGCGCTTCGACCTGGAGTACACCGGCCCGGACGGCACCAAGCAGCGCCCGGTCATGATCCACCGCGCGCTGTTCGGCTCCATCGAGCGCTTCTTCGCGGTGCTCCTGGAGCACTACGCGGGCGCGTTCCCGGTCTGGCTGGCCCCGGTCCAGGCGGTCGGCATCCCGATCGGCGACACCCACATCCCGTACCTCCAGGAGTTCGCCGCCGAGGCGCGCAAGAAGGGGCTGCGGGTCGAGGTCGACGCCTCCTCGGACCGGATGCAGAAGAAGATCCGCAACCACCAGAAGGCCAAGGTCCCGTTCATGATCATCGTCGGGGACGACGACATGAACGCGGGCACGGTCTCCTTCCGCTACCGCGACGGTTCGCAGGAGAACGGCATCGCCCGTGACGAGGCGATCGCCAAGCTCGCCGACGTGGTGGAGCGTCGCGTACAGGTGTGATCCACGCCCGAGGCCCCCGGAGAGCTACGCGCTCCCCGGGGGCCTCTTCTCGTCCTCCCGCTGGAACACCTCCACCAGCCACGACGAGAACGACCCCGTCACCGCCCCCAGCAGCGCCAGCCCGCAGCCCATCATGAACGCCGCGATCACCCGGCCGACCGGGGTCACCGGCACCGCGTCGCCGTAGCCCACCGTGGTGAGCGTCGCGCACGCCCACCACATCGCGTCGCCGAACGTGCGGATGGTGGACCCGGGCGCCCCCTGCTCCTGGTGGTACACCGCGAGCGCCGCGGAGAAGCCCAGGAGCGCGGCGGTGAGGCCCGCGTACGTCATCACCCGGGCGTACAGGCTCAGCCCGGGGCCGTTCCTGCGCTGCTGGACCGCCGTGTAGACCTTGACCATGCGCAGCGGGCGCAGCAGGGGCAGGAGCAGGACCGCCGTGTCCAGCCAGTGCCGGTGCACGAAGCGGAGGCCCAGGCCGCTGAGCCTGAGCCGTACGCCGTAGTCCACGACGAAGAGCAGCCAGGTGGCGGCGACGAGGGCGAGGGCGATGTCACGCCAGGGCTGGACGCCGGCGGGGGCGAGGACGCGGACCGCGTAACCGGTGAGGAAGACCAGCGCCGCGGCGAAGAGCGGCACCTCGGTGCGCTGCTCCCATTCCTGCAGCCGGGCGGGGTCGGGGGCCATGGGGCGGTCGCTCATGGCGTCAGCATCGCGGTGCCCCGGCGGGGCCGCCCCCGGCGACACGCGCGCCGGGAGTGACGCAATATGCTGACCGGCATGACGAGTGAGCCGGAACAGCAGATCGGAGTGGGGACGCCCGACGCGTTCCAGCGCCTGTGGACGCCCCACCGGATGGCCTACATCCAAGGTGAGAGCAAGCCCAGCGGCCCGGGAGCCGGGGACGGCTGTCCGTTCTGCGAGATCCCCTCGAAGTCCGACGAGGACGGGCTCGTCATCGCGAGGGGCGAGCGGGTCTACGCCGTGCTCAATCTCTATCCGTACAACGGCGGGCACCTGATGGTGGTGCCGTACCGGCACGTGGCCGACTACACCGAGCTCGACGGTCCGGAGACCGCGGAGCTGGCCGACTTCACGAAGCGGGCCATGGTCGCGCTGCGGGCCGCCTCCGGGGCGCACGGCTTCAACATCGGGATGAACCAGGGCGCCGAGGCCGGCGCGGGTATCGCCGCGCACCTCCACCAGCACGTGGTGCCCCGCTGGGGCGGGGACACCAACTTCATGCCGGTCGTCGGTCACACGAAGGTGCTCCCGCAGCTCCTGGGGGACACCCGGACGATGCTGGCCGGTGTCTGGCCGGCCGCACAGCCGTCCGCCTGAGCCGCGGAGCCCTCCGCCCCGGGCGGGGTCAGGCGTCGTAGACGTCGGCCTTCCTCGGGGCGGGGTCCTGGACCAGTCCGCTGAGGATCATGGAGCGGTTGTCGAAGCGCTCGGTGTCGACGCCGTGTTCCTTCAGGACCCGCATGGTCGCGGAGTGGACGACGCGCAGGACCGGGGTGGCCGTCCGCATGGCGTCGTCGGCCATGAAGCGGTGGCCCCACGGCTTGGCCGCCCAGGCGTGCCGCAGGCCGAAGGGCTCGGGCAGGACGATCTTGCCGCCCAGGTAGTCGAGCAGCGGCGGGTACCAGGTGAAGGGGGCGCGCAGGGAGAGCCTGACGACCTCGCTCGCCTTGATGAGGGGGAGAGTGACCTTGCGGGTCTCCCAGAACCTGACCGCCTTCTTGACCGTCTTGGTCGGTGCTTCCGGCTTGGTGAGGAAGAGGCCGTGGACGGGGCCCAGCGCGTGACCGGTGACCTCGATGCGCAGGGTCTCGTGGAGCACGGTGACCGTGATCAGCATCGTGATCACGAGCTGGCCGTCCCAGAGGGTGAACTGCACACCCAGGTAGTGGCGGTTGCCGCTGCCGAACTGCTGGTGGTTGCAGATGCGCTGTATCTCGTGGGGCTTGATCTGGAAGGTGGCGACGTCCTCGCCCTCGGGGCGGGAGACGGAGTCCGCGTTCTCGCCGACGGGGGAGACGATCCAGTGCTTGACCGACGGTGTGGGGAAGCCGCCGGTGTTCAGCGGGCCTCGCTCCAGCATCTTCAGCTGGTCGTGGATCGCCCGCACGACGTCCCAGCTGCGGAACTGGTGGATCTCCTTGGCGGGGTCCTCCGGGGTGAGTTCCTCGGCGAGCTGCCAGCTGCCCCAGCGGGTCCCCATGCCGAGGATGCCCTTGGGGCCGGCGTAGAAGACGGCGTTGGACTGCTGCTCGGCGGAGAGCTTCTCCAGGCCCTGGCGCAGCGCCTCGCGGGCCGTCTCGTTGGGGTTCTTGGGCACGGCCTCGGGGATCTTGGCGCTGACGCCGCTGCCGGAGAGGAGTCCTTCCCAGCGGGCGCGCAGGTCCTTGACCGAGGTCTCGGCGATCCGTTTGGCGAGCAGCCAGCCGATCAGCGGGGCGATGGCGGCGATCCTCAGGTAGAGGGCCAGGAAGCCGGTGAGCGGCATGGCGATCAGGAAGAACAAGGCGCCGGCGCCGAGCGCGATGAGCAGGATGCCGCCCAGCGCCTGGAAGAACTTGTCCTTGGACTTGTTGAGGAAGTCACGCAGCCGGAAGGCGAGGACCCAGAGGACCAGACCCGGCAGGAAGACGAAGCCGAAGACCGCGGTGATCAGCGTCAGCTTCGTGTCACGCGCCTTGCGCAGCCGGGTCGCGGAGAGGCAGTGCTCGACGACCGTCTGCGGGTCGGTGCCGAAGGACTGGATGAGAGCGTTGCGGCCGCCGCCGAGCATGCGTTCCTGGACGGCCCGGGAGAACGCCTCGCCGAGATTCGGCTTGAAATAGTCGGACTTGAACAGCTTTGAGTCGCCCGGTTTCACCTCGGACTTGTGCCACTCGCTGTTGGCCTTGAGGATCTCCGTCACATCGCTGTCGCGGTACGCGGCGGAGGCGAGGGCGTTCGTCGCCACCGCCTGCCCGGCCGAACCCTGGAGCGGGATCTGCGCTCCGGGAGAGAAATCGAATCCGTCGTTGGCCACTGTCGCCCCCACTCGCCCGCACGGTCTGCTCCTGCGGCTGTTCCCAACTACCGTACGTCGCACACCTTCTGAGCTGGGCCCACAGAGTATCGCCCGGGCGTGCCGTCCGCCCGCCGTCGTGGCCGGGGGCGGGTGGAAGGCGTCAGATCCAGTCAGCCAACTCGCCTTTGTGCTGTTCTACGGTGCTTCGCGGAGGCGGTCGGCGAGTTGGGGCGGCATCGGTTCGTGCCGGGCGTACGCCCGGTCGAACCGTCCGGTGCCGTGCGTCAGGGAGCGGAGGTCGACGGTGTACCTGCCGATCTCGATCTCCGGCACCTCTGCTCGTACGAGCGTGCGCTCATTGGCCGCCTGCTCGGTTCCGACGACCCGCCCGCGCCGCCCCGCGAGATCACTCATGACGGCCCCCACGTAGTCGTCCGGGACGAGGACGCCGACCCCCGCGACGGGTTCGAGGAGCTGGACGCGGGTGTCGGCCGCGGCCTCGCGCAGCGCCAGGGCACCCGCGGTCTGGAAGGCGGCGTCGGAGGAGTCCACCGAGTGCGACTTCCCGTCGAGCAGGGTGACGCGTACGTCGACGAGCGGGTGGCCGGCCCCGACGCCGCGGGCCGCCTGGGCGCGTACGCCCTTCTCCACGGACGCGACGAACTGCCGCGGCACCGAACCGCCGACCACCTTGTCGACGAACTCGATGCCCGCGCCGGGCGGCAGCGGCTCGACCTCGATCTCGCAGATGGCGTACTGGCCGTGACCGCCCGACTGCTTGACGTGCCGGCCCCGTCCCAGGGCCCGCGAGGCGAACGTCTCACGCAGCGGCACGCGGTGGGGTTCGGCGTCGACCTGCACGCCGTACCTGCTGCGCAGGCGTTCCAGCGCGACCTCCGCGTGCGCCTCGCCCATGCACCACAGGACGACCTGGTGGGTGTCCTGGTTCTGTTCCGGACGCATGGTCGGGTCCTCGGCGACCAGCCGGGCCAGCCCTTGGGAGAGCTTGTCCTCGTCGGCCTTGCCGTGGGCGCGGACCGCCAGCGGGAGCAGCGGGTCGGGCGTCGCCCACGGCTCCATCAGCAGGGGCTCACCGCTGCCGGAGAGGGTGTCCCCGGTCTCCGCCCCGCCGAGCTTGGAGACACCGGCCAGGTCTCCCGCGACGCAGCTGTCCAGGGGGCGCTGCCGTCGGCCGAAGGGCGCGGAGAGGGCCCCGACGCGTACGTCGGCCTCGTGACAGGGGCGTGCGCCGCCTCCGGGGCCGGTGAGGCCGTGGCCGCACACGTGCACGGGGTCGTCGGGGCGCAGGGTGCCGGAGAAGACGCGGACGAGGGAGACCCGTCCCACGTAGGGGTCGGAGGTGGTCTTCACGACCTCGGCGACCAGCGGCGCCGCCGGATCGCAGACGGGGGCGGGGCGCGGGGTGCCGTCCGGGGTGGTGACGGCGGGCGGGGTGCGTTCCCCGGGCGAGGGGAAGCCGCGGGTGATCAGGTCGAGGAGTTCCACGGTGCCGATGCCCTGGCGGGCGCCGTCGGCCGCGGGCGCGGCGGTGAGGACGGGGTGGAAGGAGCCGCGTGCCACGGCGCGTTCCAGGTCCTCGACGAGGGTCGTGACGGCGACCTCGCCGCCGCCGAGGTAGTGGTCCATCAGGGTCTCGTCCTCGCTCTCGGCGATGATCCCCTCGATGAGCCGGTTACGCGCCTCCTGGAGCGGTTGCCGCTGGTCACCGGTGGGCGGCGTCTCCTGCCGTTCCCCCGAGGAGTAGTCGAAGACCCGCTGGGTGAGCAGTCCGGTGAGCCCGGTCAGCGGGGCGTGTCCGTCCGGGCCCTCGGGCCCCTGCACGGGCAGATAGAGGGGGAGCACGGCATCAGGGTCGTCGTGCCCGAAGATCCGGCCGCAGATCCGGGTCATCTCGTCGAAGGACGTACGCGCGGTGTCCAGGTGCGTGACGACGATCGCCCGGGGCATCCCGACGGCCGCGCACTCCTCCCAGACCGCCCGGGTGGTGCCTGCCACCGCGTCGGCCTCCTGGGCGGCCGAGACGACGAAGAGGGCCGCGTCCGCCGCGCGCAGACCGGCCCTGAGTTCCCCGACGAAGTCCGCGTAGCCGGGGGTGTCCAGCAGATTGATCTTGTAGCCGTCCCATTCGACGGGCACCAGCGAGAGCTGTACGGAACGGTGTCGGCGCTGTTCGGTCTCGTCGTGGTCGGAGACGGTGGTGCCGTCCTCGACCCGGCCGGCCCGGTTCAGCGCACCGGCCGTCAGCGCGAGCGCCTCGACCAGAGTGGTCTTGCCGGAGCCGCTGTGGCCGACCAGCACCACGTTCCGTACGGAAGCGGGCCGGCCGGCCGTCGCTGCCCTGCCGGCGGCTCCGGTGTGCGTGTGAGTCCTGTCGCCCATGATGCGTGCCTCCCGATCGGTTGGCGCGGTGCCGCAAGAGCTGAGGGAGTGGATGCACGGACAGGACGAAGCCGTCGCGGCGGCTTCGGCGACGCCCGCGGTCATTCGAGCTTTTCACCCGTGCCGGAAGCCGTCCATACGCCGAGCGCCGCGCAGCATGACTTCCGGGGCATCGGGCGGGACGGGGTGCCCCGCCGTTGCGCGGCACGGCTGGTGACTACGATGGGCCAGCCGGTGGCCGAAAGGGCCGCGGCGCCCACCGAACCTCGGGAAGGCCATGCTGAACAAGTACGCGCGTGCATTTTTTACGCGTGTCCTCACACCGTTCGCCGCTCTGCTGCTCCGCCTCGGGGTCAGCCCCGACGCGGTCACTCTCGTCGGTACGGCCGGAGTGATGGCCGGTGCGCTGGTCTTCTTCCCGATGGGGGAGTTCTTCTGGGGCACGATCGTGATCACGATCTTCGTCTTCTCCGACCTGGTCGACGGCAACATGGCCCGGCAGGCCGGTATCTCCAGCCGGTGGGGCGCGTTCCTGGACTCGACGCTCGACCGGGTGGCGGACGGGGCGATCTTCGCCGGGTTCGCGCTCTGGTACGCGGGCGGCGGTGACGACAACGTGCTGTGCGCGGTCGCGATCTTCTGCCTGGCCAGCGGCCAGGTGGTCTCGTACACCAAGGCGCGCGGCGAGTCGATCGGCCTGCCGGTCGCGGTGAACGGACTGGTGGAGCGAGCCGAGCGGCTCGTCATCTCGCTGGTCGCGGCGGGCCTCGCCGGCCTGCACGGCTTCGGGGTGCCGGGCATCCAGGTCCTGCTGCCGATCGCGCTGTGGATCGTCGCCGCCGGCAGCCTGGTGACGCTGGTCCAGCGGGTGGTGACCGTGCGCAGGGAGTCGGCCGAGGCCGATGCCGCGGCCGCCGCCCAGGGCGGGACACCGGGACAGGGGAGCGAGGCCGCGCAGTGAGCGGCACCGGATCCGATCTCAGGGGCCGGCTGACCGACGGGCTCTACGGCCTGGGCTGGGGCGCGGTCAAGAAGCTCCCCGAGCCGGCCGCCACCGCGCTCTTCCGCACCCTGGCCGACCAGGTGTGGAAGCGGCGCGGGAAGTCCGTGCTGCGGCTGGAGTCGAATCTCGCCCGGGTGGTGCCCGACGCGGACGCCGCCCGGCTCGCCGAGCTGTCGAAGGCCGGCATGCGCTCGTACATGCGCTACTGGATGGAGTCCTTCCGGCTCCCGACCTGGACACCGGAGCGGATCAAAGCCTCCATAGAAGTCCGGGACGCCCACCGGCTCGTCGAGGGCCTGGAGGCGGGCCGTGGTGTCGTCCTCGCGCTGCCGCACCTCGGTAACTGGGACCTGGCGGGCGCGTGGGTCACCACGAATCTGCAGGTGCCGTTCACCACGGTCGCCGAGCGGCTCAAGCCCGAAACCCTCTACGACCGGTTCGTGGCCTACCGCCAGGGCCTGGGCATGGAGGTCCTGCCGCACAACGGAGGGGCCGCGTTCGGGGCCCTGGCCCGGCGGCTGCGCGCCGGCGGGCTGGTCTGCCTGGTGGCCGACCGTGATCTGTCCGCCTCCGGTGTCGAGGTGGACTTCTTCGGCGACACCGCGCGCATGCCCGCGGGCCCGGCGCTGCTCGCCCAGCAGACCGGTGCGCTGCTGCTGCCCGTGACCCTCTGGTACGACGGCACGCCCGTCATGCGGGCGCAGGTCCACCCGCCCGTCGCGGAGCCGGGGACAGGCACCCGGGCCGAGAAGACGTCCTCCATGACACAGGCGCTGGCCGATGCCTTCGCCACCGGGATCGCCGAACATCCGGAGGACTGGCACATGCTGCAGCGGCTCTGGCTCTCCGATCTGGAACCCCAGGGGGAAGCTCCGTGAAGATCGGCATCGTCTGCCCGTACTCCTGGGACGTTCCGGGCGGGGTGCAGTTCCACATCCGCGACCTGGCCGAGCACCTGATCCGCCTCGGCCACGACGTCTCCGTGCTCGCGCCCGCCGACGACGAGACACCGCTCCCGCCGTACGTCGTATCGGCGGGCCGGGCCGTGCCCGTCCCGTACAACGGCTCGGTCGCCAGGCTGAACTTCGGGTTCCTGTCGGCGGCGCGCGTCCGGCGCTGGCTCAACGACGGCACCTTCGACGTCATCCACATCCACGAGCCCACCTCGCCCTCGCTCGGTCTGCTCACCTGCTGGGCGGCGCGTGGGCCGATCGTGGCCACGTTCCACACGTCCAACCCCCGCTCCAGGGCCATGATCGCGGCGTACCCGATCCTCCAGCCCGCGCTGGAGAAGATCAGCGCGCGGATCGCGGTGAGCGAGTACGCCCGGCGGACCCTGGTCGAGCACCTCGGTGGCGACGCCGTGGTCATCCCGAACGGCGTCGACGTGGACTTCTTCGCCCGGGCCGAGCCCAAGGCCGAGTGGCAGGGCGGCACGCTCGGCTTCATCGGGCGCATCGACGAGCCGCGCAAGGGGCTGCCCGTCCTGATGAAGGCGCTGCCCACGATCCTCGCCGCCCGCCCGGAGACCCGGCTGCTGGTCGCGGGGCGCGGCGACGAGGAGGAGGCGGTCGCCTCGCTGCCGAAGGAGATGCGCTCGCGCGTCGAGTTCCTCGGCATGGTGAGCGACGAGGACAAGGCCCGGCTGCTGCGGAGCGTCGACGTGTACGTCGCGCCGAACACCGGCGGCGAGAGCTTCGGCATCATCCTGGTCGAGGCGCTGTCGGCCGGGGCGCCCGTCCTCGCCAGTGACCTGGACGCGTTCGCGCAGGTGCTCGACCAGGGAGCGGCCGGCGACCTCTTCGCCAACGAGGACGCGGACGCCCTGGCATCGGCGGCGATCAGGCTCCTGGGCGAGCCCGAGCGGCGCTCGGGGCTGCGGGAGCGGGGCAGCGCGCATGTGCGCCGCTTCGACTGGACGACCGTCGGCGCGGACATCCTTGCGGTGTACGAGACGGTGACGGACGGGGCGGCGGCCGTGGACACCGACGAACGCACGGGGCTCCGCGCGCGCTTCGGCCTCGCCCGGGACTGAGCGCGGGCGCCGCCGACCTACCGGCGGGGCCGGGTGACGCCCTCCGGCGGTAGCCTTACCGCCCGTGATCGAAATCCTCGTCTGGACCGTCGTCGCGCTCTTCGCGGTCGGCCTGTATCTCAGCTGGACCGCCGGGCGGCTCGACCGGCTCCACGCCCGTATCGACGCGGCGCGGGCGGCGCTCGACGCCCAGCTGCTGCGCCGCGCCTCGGTCACCCAGGAACTGGCCACGGCCAAGGTTCTGGACCCGGCCGCGTCGATCGTGCTCTACGAGGCCGCGCACGCCGCGCGGCAGGCCGAGGAGGAGCAGCGAGAGGTCGCAGAGAGCGAGCTGAGCACCGCCCTGCGGGCCGTGTTCGGCGAGGCGGCGCAGGTCGAGGCCGTGAAGGAGTTCCCGGGCGGCGAGGACGCGGCGAAGGAACTGGCCGCCGCCGTACGCCGCGTACCGATGGCGCGCCGCTTCCACAACGACTCGGTGCGCGCCGCCCGCGCGCTGCGCACACACCGGACCGTACGGCTGTTCCGGCTCGCGGGGCACGCCCCGTTCCCACTGGCGTTCGAGATGGACGACGAGCCCCCGGTCGCCCTGGCGGACCGGCCGGGCAGCTGAGCGCGGACCTGCCCGGCGGCTGATTGGCGGCCTGCCGGCCGGCCCGGAGGCGTGCAGAACGATCCACGGGGTGTTCATTGGCCCTTGCTGTGGACTGCTCCCGAAGCGTTTGCTCGGGTCTGCACCTTCCAGCGTCTCCACACCCCAGTGAGGTCGATCCGTGTCCACGCTTCCCACCACCCCGCAGTCCGCCGAGAGCCCGGCCACCGGCACCGCCCGTGTCAAGCGCGGCATGGCCGAGCAGCTCAAGGGCGGCGTGATCATGGACGTCGTCGACGCCGAGCAGGCGAAGATCGCCGAGGACGCGGGCGCCGTGGCCGTCATGGCGCTGGAGCGGGTGCCGGCCGACATCCGCAAGGACGGCGGCGTGGCCCGGATGTCGGACCCCAACATGATCGAGGAGATCATCGGGGCCGTCTCCATCCCCGTCATGGCCAAGTCCCGCATCGGCCACTTCGTCGAGGCCCAGGTGCTCCAGTCCCTGGGCGTCGACTACATCGACGAGTCCGAGGTCCTCACCCCGGCCGACGAGGTCAACCACAGCGACAAGTTCGCCTTCACCACCCCCTTCGTCTGCGGCGCCACGAACCTGGGCGAGGCCCTGCGCCGCATCGCCGAGGGCGCCGCGATGATCCGCTCCAAGGGCGAGGCGGGTACCGGCAACGTCGTCGAGGCGGTCCGCCACCTGCGCCAGATCAAGAACGAGATCGCCCGCCTGCGCGGCTTCGACAACAACGAGCTGTACGCCGCAGCCAAGGACCTCCGCGCCCCCTACGAGCTGGTCAAGGAGGTCTCCGAGCTCGGCAGGCTGCCCGTCGTCCTGTTCTCGGCCGGCGGCGTCGCGACCCCCGCGGACGCGGCCCTGATGCGTCAGCTCGGCGCCGAGGGCGTCTTCGTGGGCTCCGGCATCTTCAAGTCCGGTGACCCCGCCAAGCGTGCCGCCGCCATTGTGAAGGCCACCACCTTCTACGACGACCCGAAGATCATCGCGGACGCCTCACGCAACCTCGGCGAGGCCATGGTCGGCATCAACTGCGACACGCTGCCCGAGGGCGAGCGCTACGCCAACCGCGGCTGGTAAGCACCGATGACCGACACCCCTGTCATCGGAGTCCTGGCACTCCAGGGCGACGTACGGGAGCACCTGACCGCCCTGGCCACGGCGGATGCCGTGGCCAGGCCGGTCAGACGGCCCGAGGAACTCGCCGAGGTCGACGGGCTCGTCATACCCGGTGGCGAGTCCACCACGATGTCCAAGCTGGCCGTCCTCTTCGGCATGCTGGAACCCCTTCGTGAGCGGGTGGCCGCCGGGATGCCGGTCTACGGCACCTGCGCCGGCATGATCCTGCTCGCCGACAAGATCCTCGATCCTCGCTCCGGCCAGGAGACGGTCGGCGGCATCGACATGATCGTGCGGCGTAACGCTTTCGGGCGGCAGAACGAGTCCTTCGAGGCGGCCGTCGAGGTCGACGGCGTGCCCGGCGGGCCCGTCGACGGCGTCTTCATCCGGGCCCCCTGGGTGGAGTCGGTAGGCGCCCGCGCGGAGGTCGTCGCGGTGCACGGCGGGCATATCGTGGCCGTACGCCAGGGAAACGCCCTCGCCACGTCGTTCCACCCGGAACTGACCGGCGACCACCGGGTGCACGCGCTCTTCACCGACATGGTGCGCGCCGTGGGCTGATCCGACCCCGGTAGGATCTCTCGGGTTCGGATCGATTTTGGTGACGCGAAGGAGAAGGCAGATGTCCGGCCACTCTAAATGGGCTACGACGAAGCACAAGAAGGCCGTGATCGACGCCAAGCGCGGCAAGCTCTTCGCGAAGATGATCAAGAACATCGAGGTCGCGGCCCGTACCGGTGGCGCCGATGTGTCCGGCAACCCGACCCTCTTCGACGCCATCCAGAAGGCCAAGAAGAGCTCGGTCCCGAACAAGAACATCGACTCGGCCGTCAAGCGCGGTGCCGGTCTCGAGGCCGGTGGCGCCGACTACGAGACGATCATGTATGAGGGTTACGGCCCGAACGGCGTCGCGGTGCTCATCGAGTGCCTCACCGACAACCGCAACCGTGCCGCGTCCGACGTGCGCGTCGCCATGACCCGCAACGGCGGTTCGATGGCGGACCCGGGCTCGGTCTCGTACCTGTTCAACCGCAAGGGTGTCGTGATCGTCCCCAAGGGCGAGCTGGGCGAGGACGACGTGCTCGGTGCGGTGCTCGACGCGGGCGCCGAGGAGGTCAACGACCTCGGTGACACCTTCGAAGTGCTCAGCGAGGCCACCGACATGGTCGCGGTCCGCACCGCGCTGCAGGAGGCCGGCATCGACTACGACTCGGCCGAGGCCAACTTCGTCCCGACCATGCAGGTCGAGCTCGACGAAGAGGGCGCGCGCAAGATCTTCAAGCTGATCGACGCGCTGGAGGACAGCGACGACGTGCAGAACGTCTTCGCCAACTTCGACATCTCGGACGAGGTCATGGAGAAGGTCGACGCCTGAGGCGGCGCAACCGGGACGGGCCGACGGGACACACCCCGTCGGCCCGTCGCATTGTCAGCGGGAGCCGATAGCCTGCGGGAACAGATGACCGAGCGGCGGAGGGGGCCCATTCATGCGGGTGCTGGGCGTGGACCCGGGGCTGACCCGGTGCGGTGTCGGAGTCGTCGAGGGAGTCGCCGGCCGGCCGCTCACCATGGTCGGCGTCGGTGTCGTGCGGACCCCGCCCGATGCGGAGCTCGGCCACCGGCTCGTCGCCATCGAGCAGGGCATCGAGCGGTGGCTCGACGAGCACCGGCCCGAATTCGTCGCCGTGGAGCGGGTGTTCAGCCAGCACAACGTGCGTACGGTCATGGGCACCGCGCAGGCCAGTGCCGTCGCCATGCTCTGCGCGTCGCGCCGCGGCATCCCGGTCGCCCTGCACACCCCGAGCGAGGTCAAGGCCGCCGTCACCGGATCCGGGCGGGCCGACAAGGCGCAGGTCGGCGCCATGGTCACCCGGCTGCTGCGGCTCGACGCGCCGCCGAAGCCGGCCGACGCCGCCGACGCCCTCGCCCTCGCCATCTGCCACATCTGGCGCGCGCCCGCGCAGAACCGACTGCAGCAGGCCGTCGCCGCCCACCGCACGCTGAAAGGCCGTACCGCATGATCGCCTTCGTCTCAGGCCCGGTGGCCGCCCTCGCCCCGGCCACGGCCGTGATCGAGGTCGGCGGCATCGGCATGGCCGTCCAGTGCACCCCCGAGACCCTCGCCGGTCTGCGGGTCGGCAAGGAGGCCAGACTGGCGACGTCCCTGGTCGTCCGGGAGGACTCGCTCACCCTCTACGGCTTCGCCGACGACGACGAGCGGCAGATCTTCGAGCTGCTGCAGACCGCCAGCGGTGTGGGCCCCAGACTCGCCCAGGCCATGCTCGCCACCCACAGCCCGGACGCCCTGCGCATCGCCGTCGCCACCGGTGACGAGAAGGCGCTCACCGCTGTGTCCGGCATCGGCAAGAAGGGCGCCCAGAAGCTCCTCCTGGAGCTCAAGGACCGGCTCGGTGAACCGGTCGGCGCGCACATCGGGCAGCAGGGCGTCGGCACCGCCGTCAGCAACTCCTGGCGCGACCAGCTGCAGGCCGCCCTGATCGGCCTCGGCTACGCCACCCGTGAGGCCGACGAGGCGGTGACCGCCGTGGCGCCGCAGGCCGAGGCCGCGATCGCCGACAGCGGCCAGGCCCCCGTGCCGCAGCTGCTGCGCGCCGCCCTGCAGACACTCAACCGCGCACGCTGACCCCAGGGGCCGCCACGCGCCCCGTACGCCGGCCGGAACACCGCACGGACCGGCACCGAAACACCCGAGGCGGGACTGACGAGATGAACTGGGACGAGACCGGGACCGACACCGGCGACCTCACCGACGAGCGGCTTGACGACCGCCTGGTGGACGCCGGGGCGGACGGCGAGGACACCGCCGTCGAGGCTGCCCTGCGCCCGAAGGACCTCCACGAATTCGTGGGCCAGGAGACGGTCCGGGAACAGCTCGACCTGGTCCTCAAGGCGGCCCGCGCCCGGGGCGCCACCGCCGACCACGTCCTGCTCTCCGGCGCCCCCGGCCTGGGCAAGACCACCCTCTCCATGATCATCGCGGCCGAGATGGGCGCGCCGATCCGCATCACCTCCGGCCCCGCCATCCAGCACGCCGGCGATCTCGCCGCGATCCTGTCCTCGCTGCAGGAGGGCGAGGTCCTCTTCCTCGACGAGATCCACCGCATGTCGCGGCCGGCCGAGGAGATGCTCTACATGGCGATGGAGGACTTCCGGGTCGACGTCATCGTCGGCAAGGGCCCGGGCGCCACCGCCATCCCGCTGGAGCTGCCGCCGTTCACCCTCGTCGGCGCCACGACCAGGGCCGGACTCCTGCCGCCCCCGCTGCGCGACCGCTTCGGCTTCACCGGCCACATGGAGTTCTACGCCCCCTCCGAGCTGGAGCGGGTCATCCACCGCTCCGCCGGCCTGCTGGACGTGGCCATAGACACGGCGGGCGCCGCCGAGATCGCCGGCCGCTCCCGGGGGACGCCCCGCATCGCCAACCGGCTGCTGCGCCGCGTCCGGGACTACGCCCAGGTCAAGGCCGAAGGACGGATCGACCGGGACATCGCCGCGGCGGCCCTGCGGGTGTACGAGGTCGACGCCCGAGGGCTCGACCGGCTGGACCGCGCGGTGCTCGGCGCCCTGCTGAAGCTCTTCGGTGGAGGCCCCGTCGGGCTCTCCACCCTCGCCGTGGCCGTCGGCGAGGAGCGCGAGACCGTCGAGGAGGTCGCCGAACCCTTCCTCGTACGGGAAGGACTGCTCGCGAGGACCCCCCGAGGGCGGGTCGCGACCCCCGCGGCGTGGGCGCACCTCGGTCTCGTGCCTCCGCAGCACGGCGCAAAGGGACAACAGGGCCTGTTCGGGGCGTGACACAGGACGGGTTGGCCAGCAGGGGAACCACGGTGCCATGCTGGACGTTGTTCCAATGATGCGGACTCGCTTAGACTCCGCCGATGCCGCCCGTTCAGGTCGGTGTACCCACCCCCGTAGACCAGGCCGCGTGAATCCAGCGTGGTCGTGCGAAGGAAGTTCCGTCCCGTGAGTCTCGTGACCCTCCTCCCCTTCATCGTGCTCATCGGGGCCATGTTCCTGATGACCCGGTCCGCCAAGAAGAAGCAGCAGGCGGCTGCGCAGATGCGCAACGACATGCAGCCCGGTACCGGCGTCCGGACGATCGGGGGCATGTACGCCACCGTCAAGGAGATTCAGGACGACACGGTTCTCCTCGAGGTCGCGCCCGGCGTGCACGCCATCTACGCGAAGAACGCCATCGGTGCCGTCCTCGACGACGCGGAGTACAACCGCATCGTCCACGGCGACGACGACGAGCTGGGCGCCGACGGCACGGTCGTGCCCGACGACGCCTCCTCGCTCACCGCCGGCGAGTCCACGGACGAGGACGCGGCCGACGACGTCGCGAAGATCGACCTGGGCAAGAAGGCCGAGGACGCCGGGACCAAGGGCTCCGAGGTCAAGGACGCCAAGGCCGACGGCGAGGGCGACGCGAAGTAGTTCCACGACCCAGAGACGCCGGACACCCGAGGGTGTCCGGCGTCTCACGGGCCGTGCGGTCTTCTGCGGGGGCGGGTCCCCACAACACTTCGTGGCCGCTCGGGCGCGTACCCGGCGCGGGGCGGTTGGACAGGGAGAAACGAAAAGGTGGCAGCACCGAAGAAAGGCCGGGGTTCAACCGGTGGACAGGGCAAGCCGGGCCGTGCCCTGGTTCTGATCCTGATCGCCATGGTCGCCCTGACCGGCGGGATGTTCCTGTCCGGTCACACCACGCCCCGGCTCGGCATCGACCTGGCCGGCGGCACATCGATCACGCTCAAGGCGAAGAACCAGCCCGGCAAGCCTGACGCGATCAACGAGACCAACATGAACACCGCGGTCAGCATCATCGAACGCCGTGTCAATGGTCTGGGTGTCTCCGAGGCCGAGGTTCAGACCCAGGGCCCCTCGAACATCATCGTCAACATCCCCAAGGGGACGAATTCGAAGCAGGCCCGGGAGCAGGTCGGCACGACCGCCCAGCTGTACTTCCGGCCCGTGCTCACGGTCACCGGCGGCGCACCGACCCCCGAGGGTTCCGCGAGCCCGTCCGCGAGCGGTTCCGGGAAGCCGAGCGCCACGCCCAGTGCGAAGGCGAGCGACCCGGAGACAGCCTCCGATTCGAAGACGACGCCCTCGGCGAGCGCCACCACCCAGGGCCGCGCGGTCACCGGCGCCCTGAAGCAGGACGCGACGCCCACCCCGTCCGCGAGCACCTCCGGCGGCTCGGAGCCCCCCGCGGCGACCGGGACGCCTGACCCCGCCACCGCGGCGCTCGAGAAGAAGTTCACCGCGCTGGACTGCACCGACGCGGCGGCCCGCGCCAAGGCCGGCGACGGCGTCAAGCCCGAGGACCCCACGGTCGCGTGCAGTTCCGAGGGTGACGCCAAGTACCTGCTCGGCCCGGCCGAGGTCTCCGGCACGGACGTCGACGACGCGAAGGCCCAGTTCGACCAGCAGCGCGGCATCTGGCTCGTGTCGATGGAGTTCACCGACAAGGGCTCCAAGAAGTTCCAGACGATCACCAAGAAGCTGTCGTCGCAGCAGTCCCCGCAGAACCAGTTCGCGATCTCCCTCGACGGTGAGGTCGTCTCCGCGCCCCAGGTGAACGAGGCGCTCAGCGGCAGCGCCGAGATCTCCGGCAGCTTCACGCAGCAGTCGGCGGAGGACCTGGCCAACGTCCTGTCCTACGGCGCGCTCCCGCTGTCCTTCAGCGAGGACACCGTCACCACCGTCACCGCCGCCCTCGGCGGCGAGCAGCTCGAGGCCGGTCTCATCGCCGGTGCCATCGGGCTGGCCCTGGTCGTCATCTACCTGGTGGCCTACTACCGGGGCCTGGCGCTCATCGCCCTCCTCAGCCTGCTGGCCTCCGGCATCCTGACGTACACGATCATGGCCCTGCTCGGCCCGGCCATCGGCTTCGCGCTGAACCTCCCGGCCGTCTGCGGTGCCATCGTGGCGATCGGAATCACAGCGGACTCGTTCATCGTCTACTTCGAACGCATCCGCGACGAGATCCGCGAGGGCCGCACGCTCCGTCCGGCCGTCGAGCGTGCCTGGCCCAGGGCCCGGCGCACCATCCTCGTCTCCGACTTCGTGTCGTTCCTCGCGGCGGCCGTGCTCTTCCTCGTCACCGTCGGCAAGGTCCAGGGCTTCGCGTTCACGCTCGGGCTCACGACCCTGCTCGACGTCGTCGTGGTGTTCCTCTTCACCAAGCCCGTCATGACGCTCATGGCCCGCACGAAGTTCTTCGCCAGCGGTCACCCGTGGTCCGGCCTGGACCCGAAGAGGCTCGGCGCCAAGCCGCCGCTGCGCCGCTCCCGCCGTGTCAACGCCCGCACCGACCACCCGAAGGAGGCGTGAGATGTCGCGACTCGGCAATCTCGGCGCCCGGCTCTACCGTGGCGAGGTCGGTTACGACTTCATCGGCAAGCGCAAGATCTGGTACGGCGTCTCGATCCTGATCACCATCACGGCCATCGTCGGCCTGGCGGTCAGCGGCCTGAACATGGGCATCGAGTTCAAGGGCGGTGCCGTCTTCACGACCGACACCAAGGCCAAGGTGTCCGTCTCCCAGGCCCACGAGGTCGCGGTCGAGGCCTCCGGCCACGAGGCGATCGTCCAGGAGCTCGGCAACGGCGGACTCCGGATCCAGATCACCGAGGTCGACACCCAGAAGGCCGACCAGATCAAGGCCCAGCTCTCCGAGGAACTCGGTGTCCCCGAGGCGAAGATCAACGCCGATCTCGTCGGCCCCAGCTGGGGTGAGCAGATCGCCAACAAGGCCTGGACCGGCCTCGGCATCTTCATGGTCCTCGTCGTGGTCTACCTGGCCATCGCCTTCGAGTGGCGGATGGCCGTCGCGGCCCTCATCGCGCTGATCCACGACATCACCATCACCGTCGGCATCTACGCCCTCGTCGGCTTCGAGGTCACCCCCGGCACGGTGATCGGTCTGCTGACCATCCTCGGTTACTCCCTCTACGACACGGTCGTCGTCTTCGACAGCCTCAAGGAGGGCACGAACGGGATCACCAAGCAGACCCGCTGGACCTACAGCGAGATCGCCAACCGTTCCATCAACGGCACGCTGGTGCGCTCCATCAACACCACCGTCGTCGCCCTGCTGCCGGTCGCCGGTCTGCTGTTCATCGGTGGCGGCGTCCTCGGGGCGGGCATGCTGAACGACATCTCGCTGTCGCTCTTCGTGGGCCTCGCCGCCGGTGCCTACTCCTCGATCTTCATCGCCACCCCGCTGGTCGCCGACCTC
Source organism: Streptomyces sp. NPDC023573 (assembly GCF_055559735.1). NCBI lineage: Bacteria > Bacillati > Actinomycetota > Actinomycetes > Kitasatosporales > Streptomycetaceae > Streptomyces > Streptomyces sp. NPDC023573. The sequence goes on along the minus strand of NZ_JBVHKB010000008.1, from coordinate 180,069 downwards.
AAGGAGCGCGATCCGCAGATAAAGGCACTGAAGAAGCGGATCCTCGCCAAGCGCGCCGCCGCGGCGGCCAAGGGCGAGTCCGTCGAGGACGAGCGCGACGACCGGGCCGACGAGTTCACCGACGGTCCCGACGAGGAGTCCCCGACCGCCGGGGCCGTCGTCGGCCCGCGCCGGCAGGCCGGTGGCCACGGCAGGACCCCGAGGAACCGCCGATGACCACGAACGTCACCGACGCCACCCGGGAGCTCCTGCTCAGCCGGATCCGTGACGTGCGGGACTATCCGAAGCCCGGAGTGCTGTTCAAGGACATCACCCCGCTGCTCGCCGACCCGGTCGCCTTCTCCGCGCTGACCGACTTCTTCGTGGAGCTGTGCGTCCGGCACGGGGCCACCAAGATCGTCGGCCTGGAGGCCCGCGGCTTCATCCTGGCCGCGCCGGTCGCCGTCCGGGCCGGGATCGGGTTCGTACCCGTGCGGAAGGCCGGGAAGCTGCCCGGTGCCACACTGGGGCAGGCGTACGAGCTGGAGTACGGCACGGCGGAGATCGAGATCCACGCCGAGGACCTGGCCGCCGACGACCGGGTCATGGTCATCGACGACGTCCTGGCCACCGGCGGAACCGCCGAGGCCTCGCTGGAGCTCATCCGGCGGGCCGGTGCGCAGATCGCGGGGGTGGCGGTCCTGATGGAACTCGGCTTCCTCTCCGGCCGAGCTCGGCTGGAGGCGGGGCTGCGGGACGCCCCGCTGGAGGCACTGATCACGCTCTGACCTGCACCGCGCCGCACCGGCGCGCGTAGGGACGTACAGGACGGGTACCCGGGAACATCCGGGTGCCCGTTCGGCGTTGTGAGGGGTTCCACACTCCCCGGGCGAGGACACGCCCGGAGGTCGATACCATGGGCTTTCCGGTAGCCCGGATCCGCACGAGGAGCGCTCTTGCCAGACGAGGCCCAGCCAGTCGCCGCCCCGCAGCCCGAAAGGCCCGCGGCGGCCTCCGCCACGCCTGGGAAGGCGCAGCCCGAGGGAGCAGGCGCGCCCGGACCCGCGGGCGGGCACACGCAGGGCCCCGGCGAGGCACCGGGCGGCCGGACGCCCGCAGCTCCGGCGAAGCCGGCCCCGCCGCCCGGGACGAAGCCCGCGACCCCGCCCGGCACGACGCCGCCGCCCGGGACGGAGCCCGCCTCGCCGGCGACGCCCGCCTCCGGATCCGCAGCGCCGAAGCCCCCGGCCCCCGCCGCGAAGTCCCCGGCGCCCGCCCCCGCCGCGAAGCCGCCCGCCCGGTCCGCCGCCCCGCCCGCCCCACCCGCGCGCTCCGGCGGCTCCTCCAACCGCGTCCGGGCCCGCCTCGCCCGTCTGGGGGTACAGCGCTCCAGTCCGTACAACCCGGTCCTCGAGCCCCTTCTGCGTACGGTCCGCGGCAACGATCCCAAGATCGAGTCCGCCACGCTGCGCCAGATCGAGAAGGCCTACCAGGTCGCCGAACGCTGGCACCGCGGGCAGAAGCGCAAGAGCGGCGACCCCTACATCACCCATCCGCTCGCCGTCACGACGATCCTCGCCGAGCTCGGCATGGACCCGGCGACGCTCATGGCGGGACTGCTGCACGACACCGTCGAGGACACCGAGTACGGCCTGGACACCCTGCGCAAGGACTTCGGCGACCAGGTCGCGCTGCTCGTCGACGGCGTCACCAAGCTCGACAAGGTCAAGTTCGGCGAGGCGGCCCAGGCGGAGACCGTGCGCAAGATGGTCGTCGCCATGGCCAAGGACCCCCGGGTCCTCGTCATCAAGCTCGCCGACCGGCTGCACAACATGCGCACCATGCGCTACCTCAAGCGGGAGAAGCAGGAGAAGAAGGCCCGCGAGACCCTCGAGATCTACGCGCCACTGGCTCACCGCCTGGGCATGAACACCATCAAGTGGGAGCTGGAGGACCTCGCCTTCGCGATCCTCTACCCCAAGATGTACGACGAGATCGTCCGCCTCGTCGCCGAGCGCGCGCCCAAGCGTGACGAGTACCTCGCCATAGTGACCGACGAGGTCCAGGCCGACCTGCGCGCCGCCCGGATCAAGGCCACCGTCACCGGCCGGCCGAAGCACTACTACAGCGTCTACCAGAAGATGATCGTGCGGGGCCGTGACTTCGCCGAGATCTACGACCTGGTGGGCATCCGCGTCCTCGTCGACACGGTCCGCGACTGCTATGCGGCGCTCGGCACCGTCCACGCCCGGTGGAATCCGGTGCCCGGGCGGTTCAAGGACTACATCGCGATGCCCAAGTTCAACATGTACCAGTCACTGCACACCACGGTGATCGGCCCCAGCGGCAAGCCCGTCGAGCTCCAGATCCGCACGTTCGACATGCACCGCCGCGCGGAGTACGGCATCGCGGCGCACTGGAAGTACAAGCAGGAGGCCGTCGCGGGCGCCTCCAAGGTCCGCACCGACATCCCGAAGAACACGGGCGGCGGCCGCGGCCAGGACACCGTCAACGACATGGCGTGGCTGCGCCAGCTCCTGGACTGGCAGAAGGAGACCGAGGACCCCAGCGAGTTCCTGGAGTCCCTGCGCTTCGACCTGTCCCGCAACGAGGTCTTCGTCTTCACGCCGAAGGGCGACGTGATAGCGCTGCCCGCCGGTGCTACGCCGGTCGACTTCGCGTACGCCGTCCACACGGAGGTCGGCCACCGGACCATAGGGGCACGGGTCAACGGACGTCTCGTACCGCTGGAGTCGACCCTCGACAACGGCGACCTGGTGGAGGTCTTCACCTCCAAGGCGGCCGGCGCCGGGCCCTCGCGTGACTGGCTCCAGTTCGTCAAGTCGCCCCGGGCGCGCAACAAGATCCGCGCCTGGTTCTCCAAGGAGCGGCGCGACGAGGCGATCGAGCAGGGCAAGGACTCCATCGCGCGGGCCATGCGCAAGCAGAACCTGCCGATCCAGCGGATCCTGACCGGCGACTCCCTGGTCACGCTGGCGCACGAGATGCGCTACCCCGACATCTCGTCGCTGTACGCGGCGATCGGCGAGGGCCACGTCGCGGCGGCCGGTGTCGTCCAGAAGCTCGTCCAGGCGCTCGGTGGCGAGGACGCGGCCAACGAGGACCTGGCGGAGAGCTCGCCGCCCTCGCACGGCCGCAACAAGCGCCGCGCCAAGGCGGATCCGGGTGTGGTCGTCAAGGGCGTCGAGGACGTCTGGGTCAAGCTGGCCCGCTGTTGTACGCCCGTCCCCGGCGACCCGATCATCGGATTCGTCACCCGGGGCAGCGGGGTCTCCGTGCACCGCGCGGACTGCGTCAACGTCGACTCGCTCTCGCAGCAGCCGGAGCGGATCCTCGACGTCGAGTGGGCACCCACCCAGTCCTCGGTCTTCCTCGTCGCCATCCAGGTCGAGGCGCTGGACCGCTCGCGGCTCCTCTCGGACGTCACCCGGGTCCTGTCCGACCAGCACGTGAACATCCTGTCGGCAGCCGTACAGACGTCCCGGGACCGGGTGGCCACGTCACGCTTCACCTTCGAGATGGGCGACCCCAAGCACCTGGGACACGTCCTGAAGGCCGTACGCGGCGTGGAGGGCGTCTACGACGTCTACCGGGTCACCTCGGCCCGCCGCCCGTAGCGGCGGGCCGTCCCGCCGGCGCCCTGGGCTTCCGCCCCGGGCCGTCGGCGCGTCGGCGCCCTGCCGCGCGTCGACCTGCTGCCGGCCGTACCTGCCCGGGCGGGGCGACGGCCGGTTTCCAGGCACTGCCGCGCTTCTTCGAGGGGGGCCGGTGTCCAACCGGTCGTCGCCCCCTGCCACCCGGCACGCGAAAGGGGCTCCCGTACGCGACGCGCACGAAAGCCCCTCCCGTGGGACGAGAACGCCGGCTCAGCCGCCGAACTCCTCCAGGCCCTTCAGCGCCTGGTCGAGCAGAGCCTGCCGGCCCTCCAGCTCGCGCGAGAGCTTGTCCGCCCTGGCGTTGTTGCCCGAGGCGCGTGCCGTGTCGATCTGCGTGCGCAGCTTGTCGACGGCAGCCTGGAGCTGACCGGTCAGACCCGCGGCGCGCGCCCGCGCCTCCGGGTTCGTCCGGCGCCACTCGGACTCCTCGGCCTCCTGGAGCGCCCGTTCCACCGCCTGCACCCGGCCCTCGACCTTCGGGCGGGCATCGCGCGGTACGTGGCCGATGGCCTCCCAGCGCTCGTTGATGGACCGGAACGCGGCCCTGGCCGCCTTCAGATCCCTCACCGGGACCAGCTTCTCGGCCTCGGCGGCGAGCTCCTCCTTGAGCTTGAGGTTCTCGCCCTGCTCCGCGTCCCGCTCGGCGAAGACCCCGCTACGGGCGGCGAAGAAGACGTCCTGGGCGCCGCGGAACCGGTTCCACAGCTCGTCCTCGGCCTCGCGCTGGGCGCGGCCCGCCGCCTTCCACTCGGTCATCAGGTCGCGGTAACGCGCGGCCGTCGCACCCCAGTCGGTCGAGCCGGAGAGCGACTCGGCCTCGGCGGCCAGCCTCTCCTTGACCTTGCGGGCCTCCTCGCGCTGCGCGTCCAGCGCCGCGAAGTGGGCCTTGCGGCGCTTGGAGAAGGCGGAACGGGCATGCGAGAAGCGGTGCCACAGCTCGTCGTCGGACTTGCGGTCCAGACGGGGCAGCCCCTTCCAGGTGTCGACGAGCGCCCTCAGACGCTCGCCCGCCGACCGCCACTGCTCGCTCTGCGCCAGCTCCTCGGCCTCGACGACGAGCGCCTCCTTGGCCTGACGGGCCTCGTCGGTCTGCTTCGCCTTCTGGGCCTTGCGCTCCTCACGGCGCGAGTCGACCGTCGCGACGAGCGCGTCCAGCCGCGTGCCGAGCGCGGCGAGGTCACCGACGGCGTGGTGCTCGTCGACCTGCTGACGCAGGTGCTCGATCGCCGCCGTGGCGTCCTTCGCCGAGAGGTCGGTGGTCTTCACCCGCCGCTCGAGAAGGCCGATCTCGACCGCCAGGCCCTCGTACTTGCGCTCGAAATAAGCCAGAGCCTCCTCGGGGGAACCGGCCTGCCACGATCCGACGACCTGCTCGCCCTCGGCTGTACGCACGTACACGGTGCCCGTCTCGTCGACACGGCCCCACGGGTCGCTGCTCACAGCGCCTCCTCCACCTGATGCATCGAGGGGGTTCGCCCCCCGTGCATCGTCCACAGTTTCCTGGGGCGGGCAGCGCCCGCCCTGCACAACGCCAATCTAGGCGACCGGCCGCCCGGCTGTCCGCACTCAGCGCGGCTGAAATTCTCCCGTGCGCTCCACGGCCCGGCGCCGGGCGGCCACGCGTCCGGTCAGGCCTTGTCGACCGTCGCCTTCTCGACCGTGACGGTCTTCTTCGGGGCACCGTCGCCCGCCCCACCGGCGACGCCCGCCTCGGCGACCTTCTTGACCGCCTTCAGACCCGCATCGTCCATGGTGCCGAACGGCGTGTAGCTGGGCGGCAGCGGGGTGTCCTTGTAGACGAGGAAGAACTGACTGCCGCCGGTGCCCGGCTGGCCGGTGTTCGCCATCGCGACGGTGCCCGCCGGGTACGTCACCGAGCCCTTGTCGTCCGCCTTGCCCAGCGCGGTCAGGTTCTCGTCAGGGATGGTGTAGCCGGGGCCACCCGTCCCGTCGCCCTTCGGGTCACCGCACTGCAGGACGAAGATGCCCTCCGTGGTCAGGCGGTGGCACTTCGTGTCGTCGAAGTACCCCTTGTCCGCGAGGGCCTTGAACGAATTCGTGGTGTGCGGGGTCTTCGCCGCGTCCATCGCGATGCCGATGTCGCCCTGGCTCGTCCTGAGCGCCATCGAGTACTTGGCCTTCTTGTCGATCTTCATCGCCGGCTCGGGAGCGCTGCTCTCGCTCGCCGAGGGCGATGCCGACGGGCTCTCGCTCGCCGCCGCGTCCGCCGTGGTCTTCGAGTCGTCGCCGTCGAGCGAGACGTACGCGCCCGCACCGATGACCGCCACCACGGCCACCGACGAAGCGATGATCACCGTGAGACGCCTCGTCCTCCGGCGCGCTTCCTCCCGGCGCTGCTGCTGCCGCTCGAACTTCTCCCGGGCGAGCTGCCGCCGCCGCTGATCGCTGCTGACCACCGGATGGTCTCCTTGTACGTCGTGTGATCGGTCGTGGAATGCCCGTACGGTATATGGGTTAGCTGTGGAATGAGGAGCGCCGGTAGTCTCTGGTCTGCCGCATTCCCCTCAGCGGCCCTCCTCGTCGGACGAACACTAAGGACGAACGTGCTCATTGCCGGGTTCCCCGCCGGGGCCTGGGGGACCAATTGCTATCTGGTCGCCCCCGCCGCCGGTGAGGAGTGCGTGATCATCGACCCGGGCCACCAGGCCGCCCAGGGTGTCGAGGACGCACTGAAGAAGCATCGGCTCAAGCCCGTCGCCGTCGTCCTCACCCACGGCCACATCGACCACGTCGCCTCGGTCGTCCCCGTCTGCGGCGCCCATGACGTCCCCGCCTGGATCCACCCGGAGGACCGCTACATGATGAGCGATCCCGAGAAGGCGCTGGGCCGCTCCATCGGAATGCCCCTGATGGGCGAGCTGACCGTGGGCGAGCCCGACGACGTCAAGGAGCTGACCGACGGCGCCGCGCTGAAGCTGGCGGGTCTGGAGTTCGGCGTCGCGCACGCGCCCGGCCATACGAAGGGGTCGGTGACGTTCAGGATGCCCGAGGCCGCGGACGTCCCGCAGGTCCTCTTCTCGGGCGACCTGCTCTTCGCCGGCTCCGTCGGACGCACCGACCTGCCCGGCGGCGACCACGCCGAGCTGATCGAGTCGCTGGCCCGCGTGTGCCTGCCGCTCGACGACTCGACCGTGGTGCTGTCCGGCCACGGCCCCCAGACGACCATCGGCCGCGAGCGCGCCTCCAACCCGTACATGAACGGTCTGGCCGCGCCCCGCCGAGGAATGTGACGAGAGAGAAACACCGTGAGCACCTTCCAGGCCCCCAAGGGCACGTACGACCTGATCCCGCCGCGCTCCGCGAAATTCCTCGCGGTGCGCGAGGCGATCTCCGCACCCCTGAAGAACTCCGGCTACGGCTACATCGAGACGCCCGGCTTCGAGGACGTCGCCCTGTTCTCACGCGGTGTGGGCGAGTCCACCGACATCGTCTCCAAGGAGATGTACGCCTTCGAGACCAAGGGCGGTGACAAGCTCGCGCTGCGCCCCGAGGGCACCGCGTCCGTGCTGCGCGCGGCGCTGGAGGCCAACCTGCACAAGGCGGGCAACCTCCCCGTCAAGCTCTGGTACTCCGGCTCGTACTACCGCTACGAGAAGCCGCAGGCGGGCCGTTACCGTCACTTCTCGCAGGTGGGTGCCGAGGCCATCGGTACCGAGGACCCCGCGCTCGACGCCGAGCTGATCATCCTGGCCGACCAGGCCTACCGCTCGCTCGGCCTCAGCCAGTTCCGGATCCTGCTGAACTCGCTGGGCGACAAGGAGTGCCGCCCCGTCTACCGCGAGGCGCTCCAGACCTTCCTGCGCGACCTCGATCTCGACGAGGAGACCCGTCGGCGCATCGAGATCAACCCGCTCCGGGTCCTCGACGACAAGCGGCCCGACGTCCAGAAGCAGCTCACCGGCGCCCCGATGCTGCGCGACTTCCTCTGCGACGCCTGCAAGGCGTACCACGAGGAGGTCCGCGACCTGCTGACGGCGGCGGGCGTGGTGTACGAGGACGACGAGAAGCTCGTCCGCGGTCTCGACTACTACACGCGCACGACCTTCGAGTTCGTCCACGACGGTCTGGGCTCCCAGTCCGCGGTGGGCGGCGGCGGCCGTTACGACGGGCTGTCCGAGATGATCGGCGGCCCCGCGCTGCCGTCCGTCGGCTGGGCGCTCGGCGTGGACCGCACAGTGCTCGCCCTGGAGGCGGAGGGCGTCGAGCTCGACGTCCCGGCCACCACCAGCGTGTACGCGGTACCGCTCGGCGAGGAGGCCCGGCGGGTGCTCTTCGGTCTGGTCACCGAGTTGCGCAAGGCCGGTGTCGCCACCGACTTCGCGTTCGGAGGCCGGGGCCTCAAGGGTGCGATGAAGAGCGCGAACCGCTCCGGTGCCCGCTTCACGATCGTGGCCGGCGAGCGTGATCTCGCCGAGGGCGCGGTCCAGCTCAAGGACATGGAGTCCGGCGGCCAGGAGCCGGTCGCGCTCGACGCGCTCGTGGCCACGGTGCGGGCCAAGCTGGCCTGAGCCGCACGTCCGACCGCTGTGCCCGCCCGGTCCGTCCGGGCGGGCACAGCGCGTTCCGGGGCGCCCTTCGTCAATTTCGGGTCCCTGGATTCACCGTGCCGGGATATTTCATTACGGGGTCAGGACGCCAGGAGCGCTCACCCCGGCCCGGCCCTTCACCGCGTGCCGGGCCAGGGACGCGGGCTTCCCACACACCTCCAAAAACAGGGCGGTCGTCGCACACTTTTATGCCGATCGAACGGCTGGCCACAACGCCGGTGCGGCACAATGACCATGCCCAGCCGGCTACTCAGTGATGGAACGGCGATATGACGATGGCAGCGGTAGACCACCCCTCCTCCCGGCAGGACGAGGACAACGGCGCGAAGACCTACGGCGGCAGCCGCGCGCTCGCACTGCTGCTGGTGATCACCGGCGCGGCCGGGCTGCTCGCCGCCTGGGTGATCACCATCGACAAGTTCAAGCTGCTCGAGGACCCGAGCTTCACCCCGGGCTGCAGCCTCAACCCGGTGGTCGCGTGCGGCAACATCATGAAGAGCGAGCAGGCGTCCGCCTTCGGCTTCCCCAACCCGATGCTCGGCATCGCCACGTACTCGGTGGTCATCGGCATCGGCATGGCGCTCCTCGCCGGTGCCCGCTTCCGTGCCTGGTACTGGCTGGGTCTCAACGCGGGCACGCTCTTCGGCGTCGGCTTCTGCACCTGGCTGCAGTACCAGTCGCTGTACAACATCAACTCGCTCTGCCTGTGGTGCTGCCTGGCCTGGGTCGCCACGATCTTCATGTTCTGCTACGTCACCACGCACAACATCAAGCACGGCATCCTGCCCGCCCCCGCCTGGCTGCGGAACACCCTCACCGAGTTCCACTGGGTGCCGCCGGTCCTCTGGATCGGGATCATCGGCATGCTGATCCTGACCCGCTGGTGGGACTTCTGGACCAGCTGACGCGCCAGGCGGTCCTGTCAGTGGGGTGACATAGGCTTCGTGACGTGGAGCCCGACCTCTTTACCGCAGCAGCCGAAGACCGCCAGGAGAAGGACCCGTCCAGCAGCCCCCTCGCTGTCCGGATGCGTCCTCGTACGCTGGACGAGGTGGTCGGCCAGCAGCATCTGCTCAAGCCCGGCTCTCCGCTGCGGCGACTCGTCGGGGAGGGGAGCGGAGGGCCCGCGGGCCCCTCGTCGGTGATCCTCTGGGGCCCGCCCGGCACGGGTAAGACAACTCTGGCGTACGTGGTCAGCAAGGCCACCAACAAGCGCTTCGTCGAGCTCTCCGCGATCACCGCCGGCGTCAAGGAGGTGCGGGCCGTCATCGAGGGCGCGCGCCGCGCCACCGGCGGCTTCGGCAAGGAGACCGTCCTCTTCCTCGACGAGATCCACCGCTTCTCCAAGGCCCAGCAGGATTCCCTCCTCCCCGCCGTGGAGAACCGCTGGGTCACGCTGATCGCGGCCACCACGGAGAATCCGTACTTCTCGATCATCTCCCCGCTGCTGTCGCGCTCCCTGCTCCTCACCCTGGAGCCGCTCACCGACGAGGACCTTCGCGCGCTCCTGCGCCGGGCGCTGACCGACGAGCGGGGACTGGGGGGCGCCGTCACCCTGCCCGAGGACGCCGAGGCCCATCTGCTCCGCATCGCCGGTGGCGACGCCCGGCGCGCGCTGACCGCGCTGGAGGCGGCGGCCGGAGCGGCCCTCACCACGCACGAGCGGGAGATCACGCTCACGACGCTGGAGGAGACCGTCGACCGGGCCGCCGTGAAGTACGACCGCGACGGCGACCAGCACTACGACGTGGCGAGCGCCCTGATCAAGTCGATCCGCGGCTCCGACGTGGACGCCGCCCTGCACTACCTGGCCCGGATGATCGAGGCGGGGGAGGACCCGCGCTTCATCGCCCGGCGGCTGATGATCTCCGCCAGCGAGGACATCGGGCTCGCCGATCCGACGGCACTGCCCACGGCGGTGGCGGCGGCCCAGGCCGTCGCCATGATCGGCTTCCCCGAGGCGGCGCTCACCCTCAGCCATGCCACGATCGCGCTGGCGCTCGCCCCCAAGTCGAACGCGGCGACGCTGGCCATCTCCGCGGCGCAGGAGGACGTGCGCCGGGGCCTCGCCGGTCCGGTCCCGGCCCATCTGCGCGACGGCCACTACAAGGGCGCGGCCAAGCTGGGCCACGCCCAGGGCTATGTCTACCCGCACGACGTCCCCGGCGGTATCGCCGCCCAGGAGTACGCCCCGGACGCCGTCCGCGGCAGGCGCTACTACGAACCCACGCGGTACGGCGCGGAGGCGCGCTACGCCGACGTGGCGGACCGGGTGCGCGAGCGGCTCGGCCGCGGGGAGCAGGGCGGCCCGGCCTCCCCGTGAGGCCGCCGCTCAGCAGGCGGCCGCTTCGAAGAGGGTGTGCATCGCGCGGCGCAGCCCGGTGATGTCGCGTACGGGCTCGGGAAATTCGAACCGGGCGTCGAAACGGGCGTCGCGGCCGTCGACGAACCGCACCCGGAGTCCGAAGCGGTCGAGTGCGACCGGGACGGCACCGAGCCGGTGCTCCGCGCAGCCGCACCCGTCCCGGTCACCGAGGAGCGCGGACAGCGTGGCCATCCGCTCGCTGTGCGCGGCGTGCAGATGCTGGAGCAGCTCGGCCTCATGGGCGACCAGCGGATCGGCGACCGCGTCCCGGAAGGCATCGGGCTCCACCTCGTCGAACCCCCACAGGTCGTCGACCGACGCCTCCCCGGTCTCCAGCCGGAGCGTCATCCGGCCGGGCTCGGCGAGCCCGGGCACCGCGGTGAGCCAGCCACCGATCCGGACGCGGCCGCGGATCCGGTGCGGGACCGAGACCGGTGCGACATCGGTGATCTCCAGCACAGCGGTCAGCTCGTCGCCCTGGGCGCGCGTCGCGGCCCGCACGACCGGGGAGTCCACGGGGAAGCCGAGGAAGAGGTCCCCCTCGGGACCGATGCTCCTGCTGTCGGGCATCAGCTGGTCCGGGTGGATCACCGACAGCCCCGGTGCGAGCAGCACCGCGGAGCAGGTACTCTGTACGAGAGTTCGTGTGCGCTCGGCTGCTGACGGCATCCGAGTGTTTTCAAGCCCGCTGGGACGCGGCTGACCACGATCAGATCGGCCTTCCGTCGTAGCAGCACCTTCAGGTGTGCTGCCGCTGTCTGTGCTGTCCGTGACGTGTGTGGTGTTCCCAGGGCGAGACATGCGATCTCCTTGAGTAAGGTAAGCCTAACCTAACCTACAACGGAGGTCTGGAGAACGTGCCTAACCAGTCGCGTCCCAAGGTCAAGAAGTCGCGTGCCCTCGGCATCGCCCTGACGCCGAAGGCTGTCAAGTACTTCGAAGCCCGCCCCTACCCGCCGGGCGAGCACGGCCGTGGCCGCAAGCAGAACTCGGACTACAAGGTCCGTCTGCTCGAGAAGCAGCGTCTGCGTGCGCAGTACGACATCAGCGAGCGCCAGATGGCGCGCGCCTACGACCGCGCCCGTAAGGCCGAGGGCAAGACGGGCGAGGCGCTGGTCGTCGAGCTCGAGCGCCGCCTCGACGCCCTGGTCCTGCGTTCGGGCATCGCCCGCACCATCTACCAGGCCCGTCAGATGGTCGTCCACGGCCACATCGAGGTCAACGGTGGCAAGGTCGACAAGCCGTCCTTCCGCGTGCGCCCCGACGACGTCGTGCAGGTCCGCGAGCGCAGCCGCGCCAAGGTCCCCTTCCAGGTGGCCCGCGAGGGTGGCTACGACACCGATGGTGAGACCCCGCGCTACCTCCAGGTGAACCTGAAGGCCCTGGCCTTCCGCCTGGACCGGGACCCGAACCGCAAGGAAATCCCGGTCATCTGCGACGAGCAGCTCGTCGTCGAGTACTACGCCCGCTGACGCAGGCGTAGCGCTCAACCGAGCTCGGGCCCGCCCCTCCTTGTTGTCCGGGAGGCGGCGGGCCTTCGCGTTTCCCCGGCCGTCCCGGCGCCGGACACTCCCTCGGGGCCCGGGGTGATGCCGGGCTCCGCCGGAAACGCGCGGGCGGCCTCCGGGTCCGGGTCGTCGACCTCGCCGGTCCCGAGTGCCCGCGCCACTGCCGCCGAGGCGTCCAGCCGGCGGCCCGAGCGCCGTCGTGCCTCGTAGCGCTCGTCGCCGAGCTCGCCGCGCGCCCGCTCCTCGCACTCGGCCCGGGGTCTTCCGTAGTGGACGGAGCCGAACAGCGGCAGGCCCACCGACGGCCAGATCCGGTCGGCCGCGCCCTGGAGCACCGCCGCCTCCGCCGCGTCCCCCTCGGCCACCGTGACGAGGGCCAGCAGCTCCATCGAGAGGACCGTGCCGAGCAGATCGTGGAAGGCGTGCGCGATGGACAGGGACTCCCCGAGCATCCGCCGCGCCCGCCCGCTCGCCCCGGACCGCAGGGCGGCGAAGCCCAGGACATACAGCGCGTAGGCCAGGACCCACCGCTCACCGTGGTCCTCGCAGATGTCGCGGACCTCGTCACAGATCGCCGCGGCCGCGCCCAGATCCCCGCGGAACGCCACGGCCATGCCCAGCTCGACCTGGGCCATCAGCACATTGCTGTTCAGTTCGCCGATCTCCCGGTAGCGCCCGAGCGCCTCGCGCAGCAGTTCCTCCGCGCGGACCGGGTCGTCCGTGACGAGGGAGAGGCAGCCCGTACGGTGCACGGCGTAGGCCACGGCGGTGGCGTCCCCCGAGTGCTCGCCCTCCTCGCGGCACTCCTGCAACGCCGACACCGCGCAGGCCGGGTCCCCCTGCAGCACGGCGACGTACCCGAGCACCCAGAGGGCCTTCAGCCGCGAGTGGTCGTAGGGGGACTCCGCCTCCAGGACGTGGTCCAGCCAGTGACGGCCCTCCGAGAGGCGTCCGCAGCCCACCCAGTGGAACCAGAGCGTGCCCGCCAGATACTGCGCGAGATGGACCTCCTCCGGGCTCTCCATCGAGCACTCCATCGCGCGGCGGAGGTTGGGCAGCTCGCTGTCGACCCGGGCGGCGGCCTCCGCCTGCCGTGGGCTGAACCAGTCGAGCTCGCACCAGGTGGCGAGCCCCAGATACCAGTCCCGGTGCCTGCGGCGCAGCCGCTCGGCGTCCCCCGTCGCGCGCAGCCACTCGGCGCCGTACTCCCGCACGGTGTCCAGCAGCCGGTAGCGGCTGCCGACGGCCGAGTCCTCGCGCAGCACCACGGACTGCGCCAGCAGTTCGTCCAGCACGTCCAGCACGGAGTCGACCGGCAGGCCGGGGCCGCTGCAGATGTACTCGACGGCCTCCAGGTCGAACTGTCCCGCGAACACCGAGAGCCGCGCCCACAGCAGCCGCTGCTCGGGAGTGCACAGTTCATGGCTCCAGCCGATGGCCGTACGCAGGGTCTGGTGGCGGGGGAGAGCGCTCGGACTGCCGCCGGTCAGCAGCCGGAAGCGGTCGTCCAGACGGTGCAGCACCTGCTCCATCGTCAGGGCCCGCAGCCGCCCCGCGGCGAGTTCCAGGGCCAGCGGAATGCCGTCGAGGCGGCTGCAGAGCTCCCGCGCGGTCTCCAGGTCGCCGCCGGCCGGCCCGAACCCGGGACACACCGCGGCGGCGCGCCGGGTGAAGAGTTCGAGGGCGTCGTCGTCCTTCATCGGCGGCAGCGGAAACGTGAGTTCGCCGTCCACCCGCAGGGGACGGCGCCCGGCCGCGAGCACCTGGAGCCGTGGAGCCCGGCGGAGCAGCTCCCGCACGAGTCCGGCGCAGGTGTCGGCGAGATGCTCGAAGCCGTCGATCACGAGCAGGAGCCGGCGCTCCGCGCAGTGCTCGACCAGCACGGTGCGGGGCGGCTTGCCGGTGTGGTCGGTGATTCCCAGCGCCTCCACCAGGGCGTGTTCGAGCAGCGCGGGGTCCTGGACGGCCGACAGCTCGGCGATCCAGACACCATCGCAGTACCGTTTCTCCATCAGGGCGGCCGCCCTGGTCACGAAGCGGGTCTTGCCGACCCCGGCCACCCCCGCCACGGTGACCAGCCTCGACTGCCGCAGGAGCGGCTCCAGTTCGGCCAGTTCGTCGTCGCGTCCCACGAAGGTGTTCAGCTCGGCCGGGAGATTTCCACGTACGGGGGCGGACTCCGCGTCGTCGGGCGTAGGGCGGGGGCGCTGAGGGCGTCGCATGAAACACGCAGAGTACTGGCACATAAGCTCTCCGTACAATCTCCCCACGTCCGGACCCGCGCTGCCCGCCCGTAATGCGGTACGGCGTCCGACGCCCGGCGCGATAGGCTCGGGGGACGACGATCGGCAGTGGTGGCAGCACGCCGCCGGCCGAGCAGTGACAGGCAGATACCGGCCGGGACAGGTCCCGGCCGATGCGGCGACGAGCAGAGAGCGGTGCACTGTGTCCGGTGGAGAGGTGGCCGGCATCCTGGTGGCTGTCTTCTGGGCGATCCTGGTTTCCTTCCTCGCCGTGGTACTGGTGAGACTGGCCCAGACGCTCAGGGCGACCACCGCGCTGGTGGCGGATGTGACGGAGCAGGCGGTCCCGCTGCTCGCCGACGCCTCGGCCACGCTGCGTTCCGCGCAGACCCAGCTGGACAAGGTCGACGCCATCGCGAGCGACGTCCAGGAGGTCACCTCCAACGCCTCGGCGCTCTCCACCACCGTCGCGTCGACCTTCGGCGGCCCGCTCGTGAAGGTCGCCGCGTTCGGCTACGGCGTGCGGCAGGCGATCGGCCGTCGTACCGCCGCCGAGCCCGAGCCCGCCCAGGCCCGCCGGACCTCCCGCCGCACCGTGATTGTCGGCCGTACCGTGCCGTCCGCCCGTGACAGGAAGCGGAACGGCCGAAGCTCCCGCGGACAGAAGGACTGACCCAGCGATGTTCCGCCGTACGTTCTGGTTCACCGCCGGCGCAGCCGCCGGTGTCTGGGCCACCACCAAGGTCAACCGCAAGATCCGGCAGCTGACCCCCGAGAGCCTCGCGGCGCAGGCCGCCGACAAGGCGCTCGAGGCAGGTCACAAGCTGAAGGACTTCGCCCTCGACGTGCGTGAGGGCATGGTCAGGCGCGAGGCCGAACTGGGCGGGGCGCTCGGCATCGAGGCACCGGCCGACCCCCAGCCCGCCCTCCAGCGAACACTCCCCTACAACTCGAACAACCGGAATGAGGACTACTGATGGAGTCGGCTGAAATCCGCCGCCGCTGGCTGAGCTTCTTCGAGGAGCGCGGTCACACCGTCGTGCCTTCGGCGTCGCTGATCGCGGACGACCCGACTCTGCTGCTGGTCCCCGCGGGCATGGTTCCCTTCAAGCCCTACTTCCTCGGCGAGGTCAAGCCGCCCGCCCCGCGCGTCACCAGCGTGCAGAAGTGCGTGCGTACGCCGGACATCGAAGAGGTCGGCAAGACCACCCGGCACGGCACGTTCTTCCAGATGTGCGGCAACTTCTCCTTCGGTGACTACTTCAAGGAAGGCGCCATCCAGTTCGCCTGGGAGGCCCTCACCAACTCCGTCGCCGACGGCGGCTTCGGCCTGGACCCCGAGCGTCTGTGGATCACGGTCTACCTCGACGACGACGAGGCCGAGCAGATCTGGCGCGAGAAGATCGGCGTCCCGGCCGAGCGCATCCAGCGCCTGGGCAAGAAGGACAACTTCTGGTCCATGGGCGTCCCCGGCCCCTGCGGCCCGTGCTCCGAGATCAACTACGACCGCGGTCCGGAGTTCGGCGTCGAGGGCGGCCCCGCCGTCAACGACGAGCGCTACGTGGAGATCTGGAACCTGGTCTTCATGCAGTACGAGCGCGGCGCCGGCGACGGCAAGGAGGACTTCCCGATCCTCGGCGACCTCCCGTCGCAGAACATCGACACGGGGCTCGGCCTCGAACGCCTCGCCATGATCCTGCAGGGCGTACAGAACATGTACGAGACCGACACCCTGCGCGTCGTCATGGACAAGGCCACCGAGCTCACGGGCGTGCGTTACGGCGCCGAGCAGGGCTCCGACGTCTCCCTCCGAGTCGTCGCCGACCACATCCGCACGTCGGTGATGCTCATCGGCGACGGCGTCACCCCGGGCAACGAGGGCCGTGGCTACGTCCTGCGCCGCATCATGCGCCGCGCCATCCGCAACATGCGCCTCATGGGCGCCACCGGGCCGGTCGTCCAGGAGCTCGTCGACGTCGTCATCGACACCATGGGGCAGCAGTACCCGGAGCTGATCACCGACCGCAAGCGCATCGAGACCGTCGCCCTCGCCGAGGAAGCCGCCTTCCTCAAGGCTCTCAAGGGCGGCACGAACATCCTCGACACCGCCGTCACGGAGACCAAGGCCTCCGGGGAGACGGTCCTCGCCGGCGACAAGGCGTTCCTGCTCCACGACACCTGGGGCTTCCCGATCGACCTCACGCTGGAAATGGCCGCCGAACAGGGCCTCTCCGTCGACGAGGAGGGCTTCCGCCGCCTGATGAAGGAGCAGCGGGAGCGCGCCAAGGCCGACGCCAAGGCCAAGAAGACGGGTCACGCCGACCTGTCGGCGTACCGCGAGGTCGCCGACAACTCCGGCGTCACCGAGTTCACCGGCTACACCAGCAACGAGGGCGAGTCGAAGATCGTCGGCCTGCTGGTCGACGGTGTGCCCTCGCCCGCCGCCTCCGAGGGCGACGAGGTCGAGGTCGTCCTCGACCGCACCCCCTTCTACGCCGAGGGCGGCGGCCAGCTCGCCGACCAGGGCCGCATCCGGCTCGACAGCGGCGCCGTCATCCAGGTCCGCGACGTGCAGCAGCCCGTGCCGGGCGTCTCGGTCCACAAGGGCTCGGTCCAGGTCGGCGAGGTGACGGTCGGCGCCTCCGCCTACGCCGCCATCGACAACACCCGCCGCCGCGCCATCGCCCGCGCCCACAGCGCCACGCACCTCACGCACCAGGCGCTGCGCGACGCCCTCGGCCCGACGGCCGCCCAGGCCGGCTCGGAGAACTCGCCGGGCCGCTTCCGCTTCGACTTCGGCTCGCCCGCCGCCGTACCCGGCACGGTCCTCACGGACGTCGAGCAGAAGATCAACGAGGTCCTCTCGCGGGAGCTCGACGTCCAGGCCGAGGTCATGTCCATCGACGACGCCAAGAAGCAGGGCGCCATCGCGGAGTTCGGCGAGAAGTACGGCGAGCGGGTCCGGGTCGTCACCATCGGCGACTTCTCCAAGGAGCTGTGCGGCGGTACGCACGTCCACAACACCTCCCAGCTGGGCCTGGTGAAGCTGCTCGGCGAGTCGTCCATCGGTTCGGGTGTGCGCCGCATCGAGGCCCTGGTCGGCGTCGACGCGTACAACTTCCTCGCCAAGGAGCACACGGTCGTCGCCCAGCTCCAGGAGCTGCTCAAGGGCCGCCCCGAGGAGCTCCCCGAGAAGATCTCCGGCATGCTCGGCAAGCTGAAGGACGCCGAGAAGGAGATCGAGAAGTTCCGCGCGGAGAAGGTCCTCCAGGCCGCCGCCGGCCTCGTGGAGTCGGCCAAGGACGTGCGCGGCGTCGCCCTGGTGACCGGACAGGTGCCGGACGGCACCACGGCCGACGACCTGCGCAAGCTGGTCCTCGACGTGCGCGGGCGCATCCAGGGCGGCCGGCCGGCCGTCGTGGCCCTGTTCACCACGGCCAACGGCCGCCCGCTGACGGTCATCGCCACCAACGAGGCGGCCCGCGAGCGCGGCCTCAAGGCCGGTGAACTGGTGCGCACCGCCGCCAAGACCCTCGGTGGCGGAGGCGGCGGCAAGCCGGACGTCGCCCAGGGCGGCGGCCAGAACCCGGACGCCATCGGCGACGCCGTCGCCGCTGTCGAACGCCTCGTCACCGAGACGGCGTGACGCCCGGCATGTCGCAGATGCGCCGTGGACGCCGGCTCGCCGTCGACGTCGGTGACGCCCGTATCGGGGTCGCGTCCTGCGACCCCGACGGGATCCTCGCCACGCCGGTGGAGACCGTGCCGGGACGCGACGTCCCGGCCGCCCACCGGCGGCTCGGGCAGATCGTCGCGGAGTACGAGCCGATCGAGGTCATCGTCGGGCTGCCCCGCTCCCTGGGCGGCGGGGAAGGCCCGGCTGCCGCCAAGGTCCGCGCGTTCGCGCAGGTGTTCGCCCAGGCGATCGCGCCGATTCCCGTACGTCTTCTGGACGAGAGGATGACCACAGTGACGGCCACTCAAGGGCTACGCGCTTCGGGCGTGAAGTCCAAGAAGGGCCGGTCTGTCATCGACCAGGCTGCCGCTGTGGTGATCCTTCAGAACGCTCTGGAGTCCGAACGGGCGTCAGGCACCCCACCCGGCGAGGGCGTCGAGGTGGCTGTCTGATCGCGATACGGTAACGTTCCGCGCGATGCGCCGGTGTTCGAACAGACACCGCACAGCAAAGCGAAGAGACGGAGCGTCGTCTCGCGGCTCAAGGGGATCGATGACTGAGTATGGCCGGGGCTCCGGCTCCGAACCGTGGCATCCCGAGGACCCCTTGTACGGGGACCAGGGATGGGGAGGCCGTCAGGCTGCCCACGGCCAGGGCCAGTACGAAGGCCAGCAGCAGCCCTACGCCCAGGACCCGTACGCCCAGCAGGGCTACCAGCAGGACCCGTACGCGCAGCAGCAGCCGCCGCAGCACCAGCAGCACGACCCGTACGCGCAGCAGCAGCACCAGCAGCACGATCCGTACGCGCAGCAGCAGCACCAGCAGCCGTACGGCGCGCCGCAGGACCCCTACGCCCAGCAGCAGCCGCAGTACGACGGCGGCTGGGACACCGGCCAGCAGGCGGCGATGCCGTACGGGGCGCAGCAGCCCGCGTACGGCGACAACCCCGGCTACGGCGAGCAGGGGGACTACTACGGCACCTCCGAGGCATACCCTCCGCCGCAGCCCCCGGGGCATCGCGAGGAACCCGGCCGGCAGCAGGCTCCGGACTGGGATCCGGAGGCGCCGCAGGACGAGACGCATCCCTTCTTCACCGGCGAGGACGCACCGGCCGACGCGCGCGGTTCCCGCGAAGACGACGAGTACGACGACGACCCGCGCGAGTCCCGCCGGGGCGACGGCGAGCGCCGTGGCAAGGGCAAGAAGAAGAGCCGCAACGGCTGTGCCTGCCTGGGCGTCGCGGCGGTCCTCGTCGCCGGCCTCGGGGGAGTGGGCTACTTCGGCTACTCGTTCTACCAGGGTCAGTTCGGTGAGGCCCCGGACTACGAGGGTTCCGGCACGGGCTCGGTCGAGGTGGAGATCCCCGAGGGCGCTCTGGGCAACGAGATCGCCAACATCCTGAAGAAGGCAGGCGTCGTCAAATCCGTCGATGCCTTCGTCTCGGCGCAGAACGGGAATCCCAAGGGGGGCTCCCTGCAGGCCGGCGTTTACCTCCTGAAGAAGGGGATGTCCGCCGACAGTGCCATCGAATTGATGCTGGACCCGAAGAGCCAGAACGCGCTGGTTATTCCCGAGGGAACGAGCACCATCGGCATCTATGCGGCGATCGACAAGAGGCTAGAGCTGAAGGCCGGCACCACGGCCAAGGTCGCGAAGACGAAGGCCGAAAGCCTGGGGCTGCCTGAATGGGCAGATGGCGATCCCAAGGTCAAGGATCCGCTGGAAGGTTTCCTTTTCCCGGCCGCGTACGCGGTTCCCAAGAGCTCGAAGCCCGAGGACGCCCTGAAAAAGATGGTGACCCGGGCCAACAAGGAGTACGGGAAGCTTGATCTTGAGCAGAACGCCAAGAAGCTGAACCTGGACTCGCCGCTCGACCTCATCACTGTCGCGAGCCTTGTTCAGAAAGAGGGTAAGTACAAGCACGATTTCGACAAGGTCGCGAGAGTCGTCTACAACCGGCTCAAGCCGGACAACCTCGAAACCGTCGGCCGGCTCGAATTCGACTCGACAATCAATTACATTCGGGACGAGAGCACGCTGGACGTGGGTGCCGTGGATGCACTGCGGGAGATCGATGATCCGTACAACACGTACAGAATCAAGGGGCTTCCGCTCGGCCCGATCAGCAACCCTGGCGCTGACGCGCTGCAGTCGGCGATCAACCCCGCGTCCGGCCCCTGGTACTACTTCGTCTCCGTCACCGAGGACAAGACACTGTTTGCGGTGACGAACGAGGAGCACGAACGCAACCGCGACAAGTACGAAGAGAACAAGGCGGACCAGTGAGTGCCAACCGCCGGGCAGCCGTCCTCGGCTCGCCCATCGCCCACTCCCTCTCGCCCGTCCTGCACCGCGCGGCATACGCGGAACTCGGTCTGGACAACTGGACGTACGAGCGCTTCGACGTGGACGAGGCGGCGCTCCCCGGCTTCGTCGAA
Source organism: Streptomyces sp. NPDC023573 (assembly GCF_055559735.1). Taxonomy (NCBI): domain Bacteria; kingdom Bacillati; phylum Actinomycetota; class Actinomycetes; order Kitasatosporales; family Streptomycetaceae; genus Streptomyces; species Streptomyces sp. NPDC023573. The sequence continues at coordinate 159,615 of NZ_JBVHKB010000008.1, read as the reverse complement.
GGGCTGGACCAGTCCTGGGCGGGGCTCTCCCTGACCATGCCGCTCAAGCGGGCGATCCTCCCGCTGCTGGACGGCGTCAGCGACACGGCGGCGTCCGTCGAGACCGTCAACACCGTCGTCTTCACCGAGGACGGCCGCAGACTCGGCGACAACACGGACATCCCCGGCATGGTTGCCGCCCTGCACGAACGCGGGGTAGAGAAGGTCGAGTCCGCCGCCGTCCTGGGCGCCGGCGCCACGGCATCCTCGGCGCTGGCCGCGCTCTCCGTGATCTGTACGGGCCCGGTCACCGCCTACGTGCGCAGTGCGGCACGGGCCGACGAGATGCGCGGCTGGGGCGAGCGCCTCGGCGTCGACGTCAGGATCACGGACTGGGCCAGGGCCGACGAGGCCCTGCATGCCCCCCTGGTGATCGCCACCACGCCGGCCGGCACGACGGACGCCCTGGCGGACGCAGTCCCGACCGCCCCCGGCACTCTGTTCGATGTGCTGTACGAGCCCTGGCCGACGGCCCTCGCCTCTCGCTGGTCGGCGGCCGGGGGGACGGTCGTCGGAGGGCTGGACCTCCTCGTCCATCAGGCGGTTCTCCAGGTCGAGCAGATGACCGTTCGGAGCCCCGGCCCGCTCCGTGCCATGCGGGCGGCAGGCGAGCAGGCACTCGCGGCGCGCGAACCCCGGTAGACCGGTCCGGATCGGGCCGTCAAACGTCCGTCTGCTGGACCGGCGGCCGGTGGGCCCTCCCGTCGTGGGAGGATCGGGGGCGGCGGGCCAGGGCCGCGCACCCGGTCGCGCCGTTGCAGTTTCAGGCGCGAGCATGAGGGAGCACCGTTGAGCAGGTTGCGCTGGCTGACCGCCGGAGAGTCGCACGGCCCCGCACTGGTGGCGACGCTGGAGGGTCTTCCCGCCGGTATCCCCGTCACCACGGAGATGGTGGCGGACGCGCTCGCCAGGCGACGGCTCGGTTACGGGCGCGGCGCCCGGATGAAGTTCGAGCGGGACGAGGTCACCTTCCTCGGAGGGGTCCGGCACGGCCTGACCATGGGCTCGCCGGTCGCCGTCATGGTGGGCAACACCGAGTGGCCCAAGTGGGAGCAGGTCATGTCGGCCGATCCCGTCGACCCCGACGTGCTGGCCGCGCAGGCCCGTAACGCCCCGCTGACCCGTCCCAGGCCCGGCCACGCCGACCTGGCCGGGATGCAGAAGTACGGCTTCGACGAGGCCCGGCCGGTCCTGGAGCGTGCGAGCGCCCGGGAGACCGCCGCCCGTGTCGCCCTCGGCGCCGTCGCCCGCTCCTACCTCAAGGAGACCGCGGGCATCGAGATCGTCTCCCACGTCGTCGAGCTGGCCGCGGCCAAGGCGCCCCACGGTGTCTACCCCAAGCCTTCCGACGTCGAGCGGCTCGACGCCGACCCCGTGCGCTGCCTGGACGCCGACGCGTCAGAGGCGATGGTCGCGGAGATCGACCAGGCCCACAAGGACGGCGACACCCTCGGAGGAGTCGTCGAGGTGCTCGCCTACGGCGTCCCCGTCGGCCTCGGCTCGCACGTCCACTGGGACCGCAGGCTCGACGCCCGTCTCGCCGCCGCGCTGATGGGCATCCAGGCCATCAAGGGCGTCGAGGTCGGCGACGGCTTCGACCTCGCCCGGGTACCCGGCTCCAAGGCGCACGACGAGATCGTGGCCACCGAGACCGGCATCAAGCGCACCTCCGGCCGCTCCGGCGGCACCGAGGGCGGGCTGACGACCGGTGAGCTGCTGCGGGTCCGCGCGGCGATGAAGCCCATCGCCACCGTGCCCCGCGCGCTCGCCACGGTCGATGTCGTCACCGGCGAGGCGACCAAGGCCCACCACCAGCGCTCCGACGTGTGCGCCGTCCCGGCCGCCGGGATCGTCGCCGAGGCGATGGTCGCCCTGGTGCTGGCCGACGCGGTGGCGGAGAAGTTCGGCGGTGACAGCGTCGCCGAGACCCACCGCAACGTGCAGTCGTTCCTCTCCCACCTCCAGATCCGGTGAGCGGCCCGCTGATCGTCCTGGTGGGCCCGATGGGGGTGGGCAAGTCCACGGTGGGTGAACTGCTCGCCGACCGGCTGGGCAGTTCCTACCGCGACACCGACGCGGACGTCGTCGCCACGGCGGGCAAGGCCATCCCGGAGATCTTCTTCGACGACGGCGAGGAGCGTTTCCGCGCGCTCGAACGGCAGGCTGTGCGGGACGCGATCGAAGGTCACACCGGCGTCCTCGCCCTCGGCGGCGGCGCGGTGCTCGACGCGGAGACCCGTGCGCTGCTCGGCGGTCACCGGGTCGTCTATCTCTCCATGGATGTGGACGAGGCCGTACGGAGGGTCGGGCTGAACACCGCCCGCCCCCTCCTCGCCGTCAACCCGCGACGGCAGTGGCGCGAGCTCATGGACGCCCGGCGCCCCCTCTACGAAGAGGTGGCGTCCGTCACCGTCGCCACTGACGAACGCGCTCCCGAAGAGGTCGCCCAGGCGGTCCTCGACGCACTGGAACTGCCGGAGCGCACAGACGGGCCCGCCCCGTCCGACCAGGAGAAGACACGCATGACCGAGCAGGGCACCACACGCATCCAGATCGCCGGCACGGCAGGCACCGACCCGTACGAGGTGCTCGTCGGCCGCCAGCTCCTCGGCGAGCTGCCCAACCTCATCGGTGACCGCGCCAAGCGGGTCGCCGTCCTGCACCCCGAGGCGCTCGCCGAGACCGGCGAGGCGGTCCGTGAGGACCTCGCCTCCCAGGGTTACGAGGCCATCGCCATCCAGCTGCCGAACGCCGAGGAGGCCAAGACCGTCGAGGTCGCCGCCTACTGCTGGAAGGCGCTCGGCCAGACGGGGTTCACCCGCACCGACGTCATCGTCGGCATCGGCGGGGGTGCCACCACCGACGTCGCGGGCTTCGTCGCCGCCTCCTGGCTGCGCGGGGTGCGCTGGATCGCCGTACCGACGACCGTGCTCGGCATGGTCGACGCGGCGGTCGGCGGCAAGACCGGCATCAACACCGCCGAGGGCAAGAACCTCGTGGGCGCCTTCCACCCGCCGGCCGGCGTGCTCTGCGACCTCGCCGCGCTGGACTCGCTGCCGGTCAACGACTACGTCTCCGGCATGGCCGAGATCATCAAGGCCGGCTTCATCGCCGACCCGGTCATCCTGGACCTCGTCGAGGCCGACCCCCAGGGCGCCCGTACGCCCGCCGGGCCGCACACCGCGGAGCTGATCGAGCGTTCCATCCGGGTGAAGGCCGAGGTCGTCTCCAGCGACCTCAAGGAGTCCGGCCTGAGGGAGATCCTCAACTACGGCCACACCCTCGCCCACGCCATCGAGAAGAACGAGCGCTACAAGTGGCGTCACGGGGCGGCCGTCTCGGTCGGCATGGTCTTCGCCGCGGAGCTGGGCCGGCTCGCGGGACGCCTCGACGACGCCACCGCCGACCGGCACCGCGCCGTCCTGGAGTCCGTCGGGCTGCCGCTCACCTACCGAGGTGACCAGTGGCCCAAGCTCCTGGAGAACATGAAGGTCGACAAGAAGTCCCGCGGCGACCTGCTGCGCTTCATCGTCCTGGACGGCATCGGCAAGCCCACCGTGCTGGAGGGTCCCGACCCGGCCGTCCTGCTCGCCGCCTACGGGGAGGTCTCCGCGTGACGACCCGCAGGGTCCTCGTGCTCAACGGCCCGAACCTCGGACGTCTCGGCTCCCGCGAGCCCGACGTCTACGGGGCGACGTCCTACGCGGGTCTGGTCGAGACCTGCCGGACACTCGGCAAGGAGCTCGGGTTCGACGTCGACGTCCGCGAGACCAACGACGAGGGCGAACTGATCCGCTGGCTCCACGAGGCGGCGGACGGTTCGGTCCCGGTCGTCCTCAACCCCGGCGCCTTCACGCACTATTCGTACGGAATGCGGGACGCGGCGGCCCAGCGCACCGCTCCGCTGATCGAGGTGCACATCTCGAATCCGTACGCGCGCGAGGAGTTCCGCCACACCTCGGTGGTCGCCCCGGTGGCCACCGGGACCGTGGCGGGCTTCGGGATCGGCTCCTACCGGCTCGCCCTGCGGGCCCTGGCCGACGAACTGACGGGCTGACACCGGGCACTTCGTACCTTCCCCGCCCGTTCACCGAGTGGCGGCCGGGGAAGGTACGGTTGCCGTCGACCAGCGCCAGTTGCCTGCACGAGACGGAGTGGCACCGGATGCAGCACGCAGTGGGGGCTCCGCTGCCGCCGCCCCAAGGTCCCGGGAACGGGCCGTGGACGCACCAGGCCCAGCACCAGGGCCACCCCGGCCAGGCGGGGCCGCCTCCTCCTCCCATGGCTCCCGGGCCCCGGCCGCAGGCGCCCGCGCCCCAGCACGCCCCGGCGCCGCCCTCCCGGGAGACCACCGGGCACATCCAGCTGCCGCCCGGCGGCCCCGTCCCGCTGCCCGCGCCGCCCGCCGAGGCGGGCACCGGCGCCGCGACCCTGGCCGTGCTGCTGATCGGGCCCGCGGGAGCGGGGAAGACCACGGTCGCCAAGCTCTGGGCGGGCCGCCGCCGGGTTCCCACCGCGCACGTCTCGCTGGACGACGTCCGCGAATGGGTCTGCTCCGGCTTCGCCGACCCGCAGGCCGGATGGAACGACCACTCGGAGGCGCAGTACCGCCTGGCCCGGCGCACCTGCGGCTTCGCCGCCCGTAATTTCCTGGCCAACGGCATCTCCTGCATCCTCGACGACGCCGTCTTCCCCGACCGGCCCGTCGTCGGCCTCGGCGGCTGGAAGCGCCACGTGGGCCCCGGCCTGCTGCCGGTGGTCCTCCTGCCCGGCCTGGAGGTCGTCCTGGAGCGCAACGCGGCACGCAGCGGGAACCGCAGGCTCTCCGACGAGGAAGTCGCCAGGATCCACGGCCGCATGGCCGGGTGGTACGGCTCCGGCCTGCCGATCATCGACAACTCCACCTACGACGTGGAGACGACCGCCCGGGTCCTCGACGACGTCCTGGCCCGCTCCATAGCCAGCCCCCCGGCCTGGTAGCGGCCGCGCCGTCCCCGGTCGGGTGCGCTGACCGGGCGGGGCCCGGCCCGCGCTCGTAGGCTCGGAAACATGTCAGAGGTGTACGCCGTCCGACGCGGGCAGCTGCGTGACCGGTACGCCGCCGCCGGTTCCGCGGCCGCCCTGGTCTCCCGCCCCGCCAACGTCCGCTATCTCGCGGGCGGTGCCCCGCCCGGCGCCGTGCTGTTGCTCGGCCCCGGCGAGGACGTCCTGCTCTGTCCCCGCGCGCCGACCGGGGACCCCGCCCACGGCCGTCCCGACGAGGGCCTGCGACTGACCGTGCTCCCCGGGGCCGACAGCGACCCGGTGATCGCGGCGGCCGAGCTCGCCGGCGGCCTGGGCGCCGAATCCCTGTCGGTCGAGGAACACGACCTGACCGTCTCCCGCCACCGCGCCATGAGTGCTGTCGCGCCCCGCCTGCGTCTCGAGGACCTGGGCAGCACGGTGGAGCAGCTTCGTCTCGTGAAGGACGAGGAGGAGATCGCCTGCCTGCGGATCGCCGCGGAGATCACCGACCAGGCGCTCGGCGAACTCCTCGAATCCATCCTGGTGGGGCGGACGGAACGCCATCTCGCCCTGGAGCTGGAACGCCGGTTGGTGGACCACGGTGCCGACGGCCCGGCTTTCGCCACCTCGGTGGGGACAGGCCCCCACTCCGGTCTGGGCCGTCACCGGCCCACCGACCGCAGGGTCGAGGAAGGTGATTTCCTCTCCGTCTGCCTGGGAGCGAACTACCGCGGCTACCGCTGCGAGATCGGCCGGACCTTCGTCATCGGGACCAGTCCCGCAGACTGGCAGATCGAGCTCTACGACCTTGTTTTCGCCGCTCAGAGGGCCGGCAGAGAGGCTCTGGTGCCCGGCGCCGCCTGCCGCGACGTGGACCGTGCGGCCCGCCATCTCCTGGACTCCGCGGGTCACGCCGACTGCCTCCAGCCCAGCACCGGGCACGGGGTCGGGCTCGAAATCGACGAGGACCCGCAGTTGGCACCGACAGCCATGGGTAAACTGGACGCTTGTGTGCCGGTCACCGTCGAACCGGGGGTCCACCTCCCGGGCCGGGGCGGTGTCCGGATCGATGACACGCTCGTCGTGCGCCCCGAGGCGGACGGCGGACCCGAGCTACTCACCATTACGACCAAGGAGCTGCTCGCGCTCTAGGGGAACTCCTCGCGGAGGACCCCGGGCGCGCACCCTCGGTCGTCCACCAGCTTCAGTCCAGGAGATTCCGCAACCGTGGCTTCCACGAACGACCTCAAGAACGGCCTGGTGCTCAAGCTCGACGGAGGCCAGCTCTGGTCCGTCGTCGAGTTCCAGCACGTCAAGCCCGGCAAGGGCCCTGCCTTCGTGCGCACCAAGCTCAAGAACGTGCTCTCCGGCAAGGTCGTCGACAAGACGTTCAACGCCGGTGTGAAGGTCGAGACGGCCACCATCGACCGCCGCGACATGCAGTTCTCGTACATGGACGGCGAGTACTTCGTCTTCATGGACATGGACACGTACGACCAGCTCATGGTCGACCGCAAGGCCGTCGGCGACGCCGCCAACTTCCTGATCGAGGGCTTCACCGCCTCCGTGGCGCAGCACGAGGGCGAGGTGCTCTACGTCGAGCTGCCCGCCGCGGTCGAGCTGGTCGTCAAGCACACCGACCCGGGCGTCCAGGGCGACCGCTCCACCGGTGGCACGAAGCCCGCCACCTTGGAGACCGACTACGAGATCGGTGTCCCGCTCTTCATCACCACCGGCGAGAAGATCAAGGTCGACACCCGTACGGGCGACTACCTCGGCCGGGTGAACAGCTAACCGTGGCTGCCCGGAACAAGGCCCGCAAGCGCGCCTTCCAGATCCTTTTCGAGGCCGACCAGCGCGGTGAGTCCGTGCAGACGGTCCTCGCGGACTGGGTGCGGCTCTCGCGGACCGACGACCGTCAGCCGCCGGTCGGTGAATTCACGATGGAGCTGGTCGAGGGGTACGCGCAGTACGCGGACCGGATCGACGACCTCATCGTCACCTATGCCGTGGACTGGGAGATCGACCGCATGCCGGTCGTCGACCGGAGCATCCTGCGGCTCGGGGCGTACGAGCTGATCTGGATGGACTCGACCCCGGACGCCGTGGTGATCGACGAGGCGGTCCAGCTCGCCAAGGAGTTCTCGACCGACGACTCCCCGGCCTTCGTGAACGGCCTGCTGGCCCGGTTCAAGGACCTCAAGCCGAATCTCCGCCGGGAGCAGTAGCCTCCGGCGGCGACAGAGCCGGACGAAGGGCCCACGGTCGCACGCGACCGTGGGCCCTTCGGCGTCTTCGCCCCGGCCGCGGCGGACGGGCCAGGACATGAGAACGCCGGGCCGGCGGGGTCCTGGAGACTCCGCCGGCCCGGCGTTCACGCTCTTGGTGGTGCTGGTGGTCAGCCCTCGTCGTGGGCCACGGCGCGACGCGCGTCGGCGTCCAGCACGCCCCAGCTGATCAGCTGCTCCGTGAGCACGGACGGCGACTGGTCGTAGATCACGGCCAGGGTGCGCAGGTCGTCCTGGCGGATCGACAGCACCTTGCCGTTGTAGTCGCCGCGCTGGCTCTGGATCGTCGCCGCGTAACGCTGCAGCGGTCCGGCCTTCTCCGGCGGCACGTGGGCGAGGCGCTCGAGGTCGAGGACCAGCTTCGGCGGCGGCTCGGCGGCACCGCCGGGAGTCGTACCGGGCAGGAGCTCCTGGACCGGAACGCCGTAGAAGTCGGCCAGCTCGGCAAGGCGCTGAACGGTCACGGCGCGGTCGCCGCGCTCGTAGGAACCGACCACGACGGCCTTCCAGCGGCCCTGCGACTTCTCCTCCACGCCGTGGAGGGAGAGGCCTTGCTGGGTGCGGATGGCGCGGAGCTTGGCCCCGAGCTGCTTTGCGTATTCGCTGGACATGAGGCTCCCCGGACGCTGGAACATTCTGCGGCTGGGCCGCGTGGCTGGTAACTCACTGTGAGGTTACGCAGCGTTACTTGGCTGCGTCAAGCCGAAAGGTCCGGACTGCGGCCTCCCGGGGGCGGGGCCAGGGCCTCGCACAAGCCCTGGTAACGTGGATGACGCAATTTCGACGTCCTTTAACGTCCGTCCAGTGAGGCGGAGAAGGAGGTCCGTTTCTTATGGACGCACAGCATGACCACACCGGCAATGCGGCACGCCCCGTTCTCGAGGCTCCCGACATCGCCCGGGTACTGACCCGGATCGCCCACGAGATCGTCGAACGCGCCAAGGGCGCCGACGACGTGGTGCTGCTCGGCATCCCGACACGCGGGGTCTTCCTCGCCCGTCGGCTCGCCGGAAAGCTCGAAGAGATCACCGGCCGGAAGACGCCGGTCGGGTCACTCGACATCACGATGTACCGCGACGACCTGCGGATGCGCCCGGCGCGTGCCCTCGCACGCACCGAGATCCCCGGTGAGGGCATCGAGGGCAGCCTCGTCGTGCTCGTCGACGACGTGCTCTTCTCCGGCCGCACGATCCGCGCCGCACTCGACGCGCTCGGCGACATCGGCCGGCCCCGTGCCGTACAGCTCGCGGTCCTCGTCGACCGGGGCCACCGCGAACTCCCGATCCGTGCCGACTACGTCGGCAAGAACCTCCCCACGTCGCTGCGGGAGACGGTCAAGGTCCAGCTCGCCGAGGAGGACGGCCGCGACGCCGTGCTGCTCGGTGTCAAGCAGACCGTCCCGGCAGGCGAGCAGTAGCCGAGTCCCGTCCCGTGTGCGCCCCATCGGCCGCACGGCTGCTTCCGCACGCCCGCCTGCCTGATCCCTCCACCCTTCACGGAGACTCCCAGATGCTGCGCCCTCCCGGGGACAACCCCCGGACACCCCGCCACCTCATCTCGGCCGCAGACCTCACCCGCGACGACGCCGTCCTGATCCTCGACACCGCCGAGGAGATGGCGAGGGTCGCGGACCGGCCGATCAAGAAGCTTCCCACCCTGCGTGGACGAACGGTCGTCAACCTCTTCTTCGAGGACTCGACCCGGACGCGGATCTCGTTCGAGGCCGCCGCCAAGCGCCTCTCCGCCGACGTCATCAACTTCTCCGCGAAGGGCTCCTCCGTCTCCAAGGGAGAGTCGCTCAAGGACACCGCGCTGACCCTGGAGGCCATGGGCGCCGACGCCGTCGTCATCCGGCACGGCGCCTCCGGGGCCCCGTACCGCCTAGCGACCTCCGGCTGGATCGACAGCGCCGTCGTCAACGCGGGGGACGGCACGCACGAGCACCCCACCCAGGCCCTGCTCGACGCCTTCACGATGCGCCGCAGGCTCGTCGGGCCCGACGCGGGCATCGGCCGGGACCTCGAAGGCCGCCGGATCACGATCGTCGGAGACATCCTGCACAGCCGTGTGGCCCGCTCCAACGTGCACCTGCTGCACACGCTGGGCGCCCACGTCACCCTGGTGGCCCCGCCCACCCTCGTGCCCGTCGGCGTCGAGCAGTGGCCCTGCGACGTCAGCTACCGCCTCGACGCCGTGCTTCCGAAGTCCGACGCCGTCATGATGCTCCGTGTGCAGCGGGAGCGGATGAACGCCGCCTACTTCCCGACCGAGCGCGAGTACTCCCGCCGCTACGGCCTGGACGGCGAACGCATGGCGCGGATGCCCGAGCACGCCATCGTGATGCACCCCGGCCCGATGGTCCGCGGCATGGAGATCACCGCAGAGGTCGCGGACTCCGACCGCTGCACCGCCGTCGAGCAGGTCGCGAACGGCGTCTCCACCCGCATGGCCGTCCTGTACCTGCTGCTGGGCGGTTCCGAGACCGCCCTGCCGTCCGCCTCCGCCCGTACCGAGGAGAACAAGTAACCATGAGCAAGATCCTGATCCGCGGTGCGAAGGTCCTCGGCGGCGAGCCGCAGGACGTCCTCATCGACGGCGAGACCATCGCGGAGACCGGCACCGGCATCGAGGCGGGCGACGCCACCGTGATCGAGGCGGCGGGCCACATCCTGCTGCCCGGCCTCGTCGACCTCCACACCCACCTGCGCGAGCCCGGCCGCGAGGACTCCGAGACCGTCCTCACCGGTACCAAGGCGGCGGCGGTCGGCGGATTCACCGCCGTCCACGCCATGGCCAACACCTTCCCCGTCGCCGACACCGCCGGCGTCGTCGAGCAGGTCTGGCGGCTCGGCAAGGAATCCGGCTACTGCGACGTGCAGCCCGTCGGCGCCGTCACCGTCGGCCTGGAGGGCAAGCAGCTCGCCGAGCTCGGCGCCATGCACGACTCCGCCGCCGGAGTGAAGGTCTTCTCCGACGACGGCAAGTGCGTCGACGACGCCGTGATCATGCGCCGTGCGCTGGAGTACGTGAAGGCCTTCGACGGTGTCGTCGCCCAGCACGCCCAGGAGCCCCGCCTCACCGAGGGCGCCCAGATGAACGAGGGCGTCGTCTCGGCCGAGCTCGGCCTCGGCGGCTGGCCCGCCGTCGCCGAGGAGTCGATCATCGCCCGCGACGTCCTCCTCGCCGCCCACGTCGGCTCCCGGGTCCACATCTGCCACCTGTCGACCGCCGGCTCCGTCGAGATCGTCCGCTGGGCCAAGTCCAAGGGCTGGAACGTCACCGCCGAGGTCACCCCGCACCACCTGCTGCTCACCGACGAGCTCGTACGGACGTACAACCCGGTCTACAAGGTGAACCCGCCGCTGCGCACCGAGGCCGACGTCATGGCCCTGCGCGAGGCCCTCGCCGACGGCACCATCGACTGCGTGGCCACCGACCACGCGCCGCACCCGCACGAGGACAAGGACTGCGAGTGGGCCGCCGCCGCCATGGGCATGGTGGGCCTGGAGACCGCGCTCTCCGTGGTCCAGCAGACGATGGTGGACACCGGTCTCCTCGACTGGGCGGGCGTCGCCGACCGCATGTCGCTCCGCCCCGCGGCCATCGGCAGGCTCGAAGGACACGGCCGGCCCGTCTCGGCGGGTGAGCCCGCCAACCTCACCCTGGTCGATCCGGCATACCGTGGAGCTGTGGACCCCGCGGGCTTCGCCTCCCGCAGCCGCAACACTCCGTACGAGGGTCGCGAGCTGCCCGGCCGAGTGACCCACACCTTCCTGCGGGGCCGTGCCACGGTCGTCGACGGGAAGCTCGCGTGACAACACTCAACCCCCTCTACCAGCTGGCCGCCGAAGAGAAGTCGGCCGAAGTGACGGACTGGTCCGCCCGCATCAGCTGGGTCCTCGGACTGCTCGTCCTCATCGCCTTCGTCTACTGGCTGATGCGCCAGGGATGGAAGTGGCGGGGGAGCCTGCAGTCCGGCCTCCCCGAGCTCACGGCCACCCCCGAAGGGTTCGCGGACGGCGAGAAGCTGCTCACGCTCACCGGCCGCTACCACGCCTCGACGACCGCCGGGCAGTGGCTCGACCGGATCGTGGCGCACGGCCTCGGCACCCGCAGCCGGGTCGGTCTCACCCTCACCGCGCAGGGCCTCGACGTCGTACGCCCCGGGGCCGCCGACTTCTTCGTACCGGCCGCCGCGCTGCGCGAGGCCAGGCTCGACAAGGCGCTCGCCGGGAAGGTCCTGCCCGAGGGCGGCCTCCTGGTCATCACCTGGGAGCACGGCGACCGGCTGATCGACTCAGGCTTCCGCTCCGACCACGCGGCCGAGCACCAGGCGTGGGTCGACGCCGTCAATCACCTCACCGGCGCAGCCGGTGACCACCTCACCAGCACCACCACCAGCACGACGGAAGGCACCGCACGATGACGATCTCCACCCGGGGAGCCGGAAAGGCTCCTGCCGTACTCGTCCTGGAGGACGGCCGCTCCTTCCGCGGCCGCGCCTACGGGGCCGTGGGGGAGACCTTCGGCGAGGCGGTGTTCTCCACCGGCATGACCGGCTACCAGGAAACGCTGACCGACCCCTCGTACCACCGCCAGGTCGTCGTCATGACCGCCCCGCACGTCGGCAACACCGGTGTGAACGACGAGGACGCCGAGTCGAAGCAGATCTGGGTCTCCGGCTACGTCGTACGCGACCCCGCCCGCACCCCCTCCAACTGGCGCTCCCGCCGGACCCTGGACGAGGAGCTCGCAGCCCAGGGCGTCGTCGGCATCAGCGGCATCGACACCCGCGCCCTCACCCGCCACCTGCGCGAGCGCGGCGCGATGCGCGTCGGCATCTTCTCCGGGAACGCGATCGAGGACGAGGGCGTCCTCCTCGCCAAGGTGCGCCAGGCCCCCGAGATGAGCGGCGCCGACCTCGCGGCCGAGGTCGCCACCAAGGAGGCGTACGTCGTCCCCGCCGTCGGCACCAGGAAGTTCACGGTCGCGGCGATCGACCTCGGCATCAAGGGCATGACCCCGCACCGGATGGCCGAGCGCGGCATCGAGGTGCACGTCCTGCCGGCCACCGCCACCCTCGACGAGGTGTACGCGGTGAAGCCCGACGGAGTCTTCTTCTCCAACGGCCCCGGCGACCCGTCCACCGCCGTCCACCCGGTCGCCCTCATGCAGGGTGTCCTGGAGCGCAGGACCCCGCTCTTCGGTATCTGCTTCGGCAACCAGATCCTGGGCCGCGCCCTCGGCTTCGGCACCTTCAAGCTGAAGTACGGCCACCGCGGCATCAACCAGCCCGTGCAGGACCGCACGACCGGCAAGGTCGAGGTCACCGCGCACAACCACGGCTTCGCCGTCGACGCCCCCCTCGACAAGGTCTCGGACACCGCGTTCGGCCGGGCCGAGGTCTCCCACGTATGCCTGAACGACCAGGTCGTCGAAGGGCTCCAGCTGCTCGACCAGCCGGCCTTCAGCGTCCAGTACCACCCCGAAGCAGCCGCGGGCCCGCACGACGCCGCGTACCTCTTCGACCGCTTCGTTTCCCTGATGGAGGACCAGCGTGCCTAAGCGCTCCGATATCCAGTCCGTCCTGGTCATCGGCTCCGGTCCGATCGTCATCGGACAGGCCGCCGAATTCGACTACTCCGGCACCCAGGCCTGCCGCGTGCTCAAGGCCGAGGGCCTGCGCGTCATCCTGGTGAACTCCAACCCGGCGACGATCATGACCGACCCGGAGATCGCCGACGCCACGTACGTCGAGCCGATCACCCCCGAGTTCGTCGAGAAGATCATCGCCAAGGAGCGCCCCGACGCGCTGCTGCCGACGCTGGGCGGCCAGACCGCGCTCAACACCGCGATCTCCATGCACGACAACGGCGTGCTGGAGAAGTACGGCGTCGAGCTCATCGGCGCCAACGTCGAGGCCATCAACAAGGGCGAGGACCGCGACCTCTTCAAGGGCGTCGTCGAGGCCGTCAAGGCGAAGATCGGCTACGGCGAGTCCGCCCGCTCCGTCATCTGCCACACGATGGACGACGTCATCGCCGGCGTCGACACCCTCGGCGGCTACCCCGTCGTCGTCCGCCCCTCCTTCACCATGGGCGGCGCCGGCTCCGGCTTCGCCCACGACGAGGAGGAGCTGCGCCGCATCGCCGGACAGGGCCTCACGCTCTCGCCGACCACCGAGGTGCTCCTGGAGGAGTCCATCCTCGGCTGGAAGGAGTACGAGCTGGAGCTGATGCGCGACAAGAACGACAACGTCGTGGTCGTCTGCTCCATCGAGAACTTCGACCCGATGGGCGTCCACACCGGCGACTCCATCACCGTCGCCCCGGCGATGACGCTCACCGACCGTGAGTACCAGCGGCTGCGTGACATCGGCATCGCGATCATCCGCGAGGTCGGCGTCGACACCGGCGGCTGCAACATCCAGTTCGCGATCGACCCGTCCGACGGCCGGATCATCGTGATCGAGATGAACCCGCGCGTCTCCCGCTCCTCGGCGCTCGCCTCCAAGGCCACCGGCTTCCCGATCGCCAAGATCGCCGCCAAGCTGGCCGTCGGCTACACGCTCGACGAGATCCCCAACGACATCACCGAGAAGACGCCGGCCTCCTTCGAGCCGACCCTCGACTACGTCGTCGTCAAGGCCCCGCGCTTCGCCTTCGAGAAGTTCCCGTCCGCCGACTCCACCCTCACCACCACCATGAAGTCGGTGGGCGAGGCCATGGCGATCGGCCGCAACTTCACCGAGGCCCTCCAGAAGGCCCTGCGCTCCCTGGAGAAGAAGGGCTCGCAGTTCGCCTTCACCGGCGAGACGGGCGACAAGGCCGAGCTGCTCGCCGAGGCGGTCCGCCCCACGGACGGCCGCATCAACACCGTGATGCAGGCGATCCGCGCCGGCGCCACCCAGGAGGAGGTCTTCGACGCCACGAGGATCGACCCCTGGTTCGTCGACCAGCTCTTCCTGATCAAGGAGATCGCCGACGAACTGGCCGCCGCCGACAAGCTCGTCCCCGAGCTGCTGGCCGAGGCCAAGCGGCACGGCTTCTCGGATGTCCAGATCGCGGAGATCCGCGGCCTGCGCGAGGACGTCGTGCGCGAGGTCCGGCACGCGCTGGGCATCCGCCCGGTCTACAAGACGGTCGACACCTGTGCCGCCGAGTTCGCCGCGAAGACGCCGTACTTCTACTCCAGCTATGACGAGGAGAGCGAGGTCGCGCCCCGCACCAAGCCGGCGGTGATCATCCTCGGCTCCGGCCCGAACCGCATCGGCCAGGGCATCGAGTTCGACTACTCCTGCGTCCACGCCTCCTTCGCGCTGAGCGACGCGGGCTACGAGACCGTGATGGTCAACTGCAACCCGGAGACCGTCTCCACGGACTACGACACCTCCGACCGGCTCTACTTCGAGCCGCTCACGCTCGAGGACGTCCTGGAGATCGTGCACGCCGAGTCGCTGGCCGGCCCGATCGCCGGTGTCGTCGTCCAGCTCGGCGGCCAGACCCCGCTAGGCCTCGCGCAGGCGCTCAAGGACAACGGCGTGCCGATCGTGGGGACCTCCCCGGAGGCCATCCACGCCGCCGAGGACCGCGGCGCCTTCGGCCGGGTGCTCGCCGAGGCCGGCCTGCCGGCCCCGAAGCACGGCACCGCCACCACCTTCGCCGAGGCCAAGGCCATCGCCGACGAGATCGGCTACCCCGTCCTCGTACGCCCGTCCTACGTGCTCGGCGGACGAGGCATGGAGATCGTCTACGACGAGACCCGGCTGTCCTCGTACATCTCCGAGTCCACCGAGATCAGCCCCACCCGGCCGGTCCTGGTCGACCGCTTCCTCGACGACGCGATCGAGATCGACGTCGACGCGCTCTACGACGGCACCGAGCTCTACCTCGGCGGCGTCATGGAGCACATCGAGGAGGCCGGTATCCACTCCGGCGACTCCGCCTGCGCGCTGCCCCCGATCACGCTCGGCGGGTACGACATCAAGCGGCTGCGGACCTCGACCGAGGGCATCGCCAAGGGCGTCGGCGTACGCGGGCTGATCAACATCCAGTTCGCCCTCTCCGGCGACATCCTGTACGTCCTGGAGGCCAACCCGCGCGCCTCGCGGACCGTCCCCTTCACCTCGAAGGCGACCGCGGTCCCGCTCGCGAAGGCCGCCGCCCGCATCTCGCTGGGCGCGACCGTCGCGGAACTCCGCGCGGAGGGCCTGCTCCCGAAGCACGGCGACGGCGGCACCCTGCCGCTCGACGCGCCGATCTCCGTCAAGGAGGCCGTCATGCCGTGGTCGCGCTTCCGCGACGTCCACGGACGCGGTGTCGACACCGTCCTCGGCCCGGAGATGCGCTCCACCGGCGAGGTCATGGGCATCGACTCGGTGTTCGGCACGGCGTACGCCAAGTCGCAGGCCGGGGCCTACGGGCCGCTGCCGACGAAGGGCCGCGCGTTCATCTCGGTCGCCAACCGGGACAAGCGAACGATGATCTTCCCGGCGCGTGAGCTCGTCGCGCACGGCTTCGAGCTGCTCGCCACCTCCGGCACCGCCGAGGTGCTCAAGCGCAACGGGATCAACGCCACGGTCGTGCGCAAGCAGTCCGAGGGCGAGGGCCCGAACGGCGAGAAGACGATCGTCCAGCTGATCCACGACGGCGGGGTCGACCTCATCGTCAACACGCCGTACGGAACGGGCGGCCGGCTCGACGGTTACGAGATCCGCACCGCGGCCGTCGCCCGGTCCGTGCCGTGCCTGACGACGGTCCAGGCGCTCGCCGCCGCCGTCCAGGGCATCGACGCGCTGACCCACGGCGACGTCGGCGTACGTTCGCTCCAGGAACACGCGGAACACCTGACCGCGGCCCGCGACTAGCCACTCCGAAGGGGGACACCGGAAACGGTGTCCCCCTCTTCATGAGGACACCGTGATGTACAAACTCTTCTTCCAGCTGGTCTTCAAGCGGATGGACCCGGAGCAGGCCCACCACCTCGCGTTCCGCTGGATCCGCCTCGCCGCCCGCACCCCGGTCCTGCGCACCTTCGTCGCCGCCGCCCTCGCCCCCCGCCACAAGGAGTTGCGCACCGAGGCACTCGGCCTGCGGATGCACGGCCCCTTCGGACTCGCCGCCGGCTTCGACAAGAACGCCGTCGCCATCGACGGCATGTCCATGCTCGGCTTCGACCACATCGAGATCGGCACGGTCACCGGCGAGCCGCAGCCCGGCAACCCCAGGAAGCGGCTGTTCCGCCTCGTCGAGGACCGGGCGCTGATCAACCGCATGGGCTTCAACAACGAGGGCTCCGCGGCCGTGGCCGAACGCCTCGCCGCCCGCACCCCGGTCTTCCGTACGACCGTCGGCGTCAACATCGGCAAGACCAAGGCCGTCCCCGAGGACGAGGCCGTGGGCGACTACGTGAAGTCCACCGAGCGGCTCGCCGCCCACGCCGACTACCTCGTCGTGAACGTCTCCTCGCCCAACACGCCCGGACTGCGCAACCTCCAGGCCACCGAGGCGCTCCGCCCGCTGCTCACCGCCGTGCGCGAGGCCGCCGACCGCACCGTCACAGGCAGGCGCGTCCCGCTCCTCGTCAAGATCGCCCCGGACCTCGCGGACGAGGACGTCGACGCGGTCGCCGACCTCGCCGTCGAACTCGGTCTGGACGGAATCATCGCCACCAACACCACCATCGCCCGCGAGGGCCTCGGCCTGAGCTCCGGCGCGTCCCTGGTCAAGGAGACCGGCGGACTCTCCGGCGCGCCCCTCAAGGAGCGCTCGCTGGAGGTCCTGAGCCGCCTGTACGCCCGTGTGGGGACCCGGATCACCCTCGTGGGCGTCGGGGGCATCGAGAACGCAGAGGACGCCTGGCAGCGCATCCTCGCCGGTGCCACGCTCGTCCAGGGCTACAGCGCCTTCGTCTACGAGGGCCCGTTCTACGCCCGCGCGGTCCACAAGGGCCTCGCCGCCCGCCTGGCCGCGTCCCCCTACGCCACCCTCGCCGAAGCCGTCGGCGCCGAGACACGGAAGGTCATGCAGTGACCCTCGCACCCTTCGGCGCGCGCCTGCGCCACGCCATGGACACCCGCGGGCCGCTCTGCGTCGGCATCGACCCGCACTCCTCCCTGCTCACCTCCTGGGGCCTGAACGACGACGTCGCGGGCCTGGAGCGCTTCACGCGCACGGTCGTCGAGGCACTGGCCGACCGGGTCGCCGTGCTCAAACCGCAGTCCGCGTTCTTCGAGCGCTTCGGATCGCGCGGTGTCGCCGTCCTGGAGAAGGCCGTCGAAGAGGCCCGCGCGGCGGGGGCCCTGGTGCTGATGGACGCCAAGCGCGGTGACATCGGGTCGACCATGGAGGCGTACGCGGCCACCTACCTCCACAAGGACTCGCCGCTCTTCTCCGACGCGGTCACCGTCTCGCCGTACCTCGGCTTCGGTTCGCTGCGCCCCGCGCTGGAGGCCGCCGAGATCTCCGGCGCGGGAGTCTTCGTGCTCGCCCTCACCTCCAATCCGGAGGGCGCGGAGGTCCAGCGGGCCACCGCCGCTGACGGACGGCCGCTGGCCCAGGTGATGCTCGACCACATGGCCGCCGAGAACGCGGGGGCGGCGCCGCTGGGCTCCGTGGGCGCCGTGGTCGGGGCCACGCTCGGGGACGTGGACGCGGATCTGGCGATCAACGGACCGCTGCTCGCCCCCGGAATCGGCGCACAGGGCGCGACCGCCGCGGATCTGCCCGGTGTGTTCGGTGCGTCGGTCGGCAATGTGGTGCCGAGCGTGAGCCGGGGCGTGCTCCGCCACGGACCGGACGCGTCAGGGCTGCGCGAAGCCGCCGGACGGTTCGCGGACGAGGTCCGTGCGGCCGTCTCGGAAGGCTGACCATGCCACGTAACAGCCTGTTGACGGAATTCTGACCAGAATTCCGGGTTGTTATGGCCTAAATGTCCGTGTCGGTCGATGCTGACCAGGACTTTTCCGCTGTTCTCGCTGACTCAGGCGGCCTTGGCCGCTAGTCTCCGTCGAGAGCCAATGAGCACAGGTTGTTCGTTGCTCACCAGGTGTGGTGCCACCAGGTTCCCCACCGGTCCGTATCCGACAGATCGACATCCGAGGTGACGTAGGCGTGGCTCTTCCGCCCCTTACCCCTGAACAGCGCGCAGCCGCGCTCGAAAAGGCCGCCGCGGCTCGCCGGGAGCGGGCCGAGGTCAAGAATCGACTCAAGCACTCCGGCGCCTCGCTCCACGAGGTCATCAAGCAGGGCCAGGAGAACGACGTCATCGGCAAGATGAAGGTCTCCGCCCTTCTCGAGTCCCTGCCGGGCGTGGGCAAGGTCCGCGCCAAGCAGATCATGGAGCGTCTCGGTATCTCCGAGAGCCGCCGTGTCCGGGGTCTTGGCTCCAACCAGATCGCATCCTTGGAGCGTGAGTTCGGCGGCAGCGCCGCCTGACGTTCTCAGGCACTCCTGAGAACGGGGATAATCGCCCCATGGCTGCAACATCCCGGGGGACGTCCCCCGTACCCCCGGACGCACGTCCGCGGCTGACCGTGCTCTCCGGCCCCTCAGGGGTCGGCAAGAGCACGGTCGTCGCTCATATGCGCAAGGTTCACCCCGAGGTCTGGCTCTCGGTGTCCGCGACGACCCGAAAGCCACGCCCCGGCGAGCGCAACGGCGTCCACTACTTCTTCGTCGAGGACGAGGAGTTCGACAAGCTGATCGCCAACGGCGAGCTGCTGGAGTGGGCCGAGTTCGCCGGCAACCGGTACGGCACACCGCGCCGGGCCGTGCTCGACCGCCTGGAGGCGGGGGAGCCGGTGCTGCTGGAGATCGACCTCCAGGGCGCCCGACTGGTCCGCCAGTCGATGCCCGAGGCGCAGCTCGTCTTCCTGGCGCCGCCCGGCTGGGACGAGCTGGTGCGCCGGCTCACCGGCCGCGGCACGGAATCGCAGGAAGTGATCGAGCGCCGGCTCGCCGCGGCCAAGGTCGAGCTGGCCGCCGAGGCGGAGTTCGACGTCACGCTCGTCAACACCTCGGTCGAGGACGTGGCGCGCGAGCTGCTAACGTTGATGCTGCAGGCTTCCGGCCTCCGTGGTACCGACGACTGATCCACCTGTCCGCGCCGCGGACGCAGAGCATCACCACTGCGGAACCAGCATGATCAAAGATCTCTTTGATCTCTATCCCCTTCGGAAGGCAGAGAGTGTCCTCTTCCATCACCACGCCCGAGGGCATCATCAACCCGCCGATTGATGAGCTCCTCGAGGCCACCGACTCGAAGTACAGCCTTGTCATCTACGCCGCCAAGCGCGCGCGTCAGATCAACGCTTACTACTCGCAGCTCGGCGAAGGCCTCCTCGAGTACGTCGGTCCGCTCGTCGACACCCACGTGCACGAGAAGCCGCTCTCGATCGCGCTCCGCGAGATCAACGCGGGCCTGCTGACCTCCGAGGCCATCGAGGGCCCCGCGCAGTAAGCAGGCGGCAGGAAACGCACCTTCACCACAGGCCCGGCGGTCGGTACCGCCGGGCCTGTGGTGTGTCCCGCGCCACCCACGGGATCCGCCGTACCCCCCGGACCCCGGCCGGGGCGGTGAGGCAGCATGGGGTGCGTACGTCACGAGGCCGCACGCGAGTGCGCGGAGACACGAGTGCGGGGAGACGCAGTGGAGAAGCCGAAGGTCGTCCTGGGGGTCAGCGGAGGCATCGCCGCGTACAAGGCGTGCGAGCTGCTGCGCAGGCTGACCGAGTCCGGCCACGACGTACGGGTCGTGCCGACCGACGCGTCGCTGAACTTCGTGGGGGCGGCGACCTGGTCGGCCCTCTCCGGGAATCCCGTGTCGACCGAGGTCTGGGAGAGCGTGCACGAGGTGCCGCACGTCCGGATCGGGCAGGGCGCCGATCTCGTCGTGGTGGCACCCGCCACCGCCGACATGCTCGCGAAGGCCGCCCACGGGCTCGCCGACGACCTCCTGACCAACACGCTGCTCACCGCGCGCTGTCCGGTCGTCTTCGCGCCCGCGATGCACACCGAGATGTGGGAGCACCCCGCCACCCAGGAGAACGTCGCGACCCTGCGCCGCCGCGGTGCCGTCGTCATCGAGCCCGCCGTCGGCAGGCTCACCGGGGTGGACACGGGCAAGGGCCGACTGCCGGACCCGGGGGAGATCTTCGAGGTCTGCCGGCGCGTCCTGGCCCGGGGCGCGGGGACACCCGACCTCGCCGGCCGGCACGTGGTGGTCAGCGCGGGCGGCACGCGTGAACCGCTGGACCCGGTGCGCTTCCTGGGCAACCGCTCCTCCGGCAAGCAGGGCTACGCCCTGGCCCGCACCGCCGTCGCCCGCGGCGCCCGGGTCACGCTGATCGAGGCGAACACCGGGCTGCCCGACCCGGCGGGCGCCGACGTCGTGCGCGCCGGGACGGCCGTGCAGCTGCGCGAGGCCGTGCTGAAGGCGGCGGCCGACGCCGACGTCGTGGTGATGGCCGCGGCCGTCGCCGACTTCCGGCCCGCCGCCTATGCGACAGGGAAGATCAAGAAGAAGGACGGACAGGAGCCCGCCCCCATCGCGCTCGTCCGCAACCCGGACGTCCTCGCCGAGGTCGCCGCCGACCGCGCCCGGGAGGGGCAGCTCGTCGTCGGGTTCGCGGCGGAGACCGACGACGTCCTGCGCAACGGCCGCGAGAAGCTCCGCCGTAAGGGCTGTGACCTCCTCGTGGTGAACGAGGTGGGGGAGCGCAAGACCTTCGGGTCGGAGGAGAACGAAGCGGTCGTGCTCGGCGCCGACGGCAGTGAGACCCCAGTGCCGTACGGGCCGAAGGAAGCGCTCGCCGACACGGTTTGGGACCTGGTGGCCGCGCGTTTCGGCTAGATTGCACACACGCCGCCACGGCGAAGATTCTCATGACATTCGGCCGTGTCCCGTTCCCGGAAGGAGGGATTGTCGTACTGCCGTCAACAGTGCCGCAGGTCACAGACCTCCCAAGGGGCGAGACACGTGCCCCAATCACCGGAAGCGACCGATAAACTGGTCGACGGAATGTGCCGGGCGCAGCTCCCGGAGTTCCGACAATGATCAGCCAGCAGCCGCTGCAACCCCAGGGAGCGATGTGTCCCGCCGTCTCTTCACCTCGGAGTCCGTTACCGAGGGCCACCCCGACAAGATCGCTGACCAGATCAGCGACACGATTCTCGACGCGCTCCTGCGCGAGGACCCCTCCTCGCGCGTCGCCGTCGAGACCCTGATCACCACCGGTCTGGTGCATGTCGCGGGTGAGGTCACGACCAAGGCCTACGCCGACATCCCCAACCTTGTGCGCAACAAGGTGCTGGAGATCGGCTACGACTCCTCCAAGAAGGGCTTCGACGGAGCCTCCTGCGGCGTCTCGGTGTCCATCGGGGCGCAGTCCCCGGACATCGCCCAGGGTGTCGACACCGCGTACGAGAAGCGGGTCGAGGGCGACGAGGACGAGCTCGACAAGCAGGGTGCGGGCGACCAGGGGCTGATGTTCGGCTACGCCTGCGACGAGACCCCCGAGCTGATGCCGCTTCCGGTCCACCTGGCGCACCGGCTCTCGCGCCGGCTCTCCGAGGTCCGCAAGAACGGGACCATCCCGTACCTGCGCCCCGACGGCAAGACCCAGGTCACCATCGAGTACGACGGCGACAAGGCCGTCCGCCTCGACACGGTCGTCGTCTCCTCGCAGCACGCCTCGGACATCGACCTGGACTCGCTGCTCGCGCCCGACATCCGCGAGTTCGTCGTCGAGCACGTCCTCGGGCAGCTGATCGAGGACGGCATCAAGCTGGACACCGACGGCTACCGCCTCCTGGTCAACCCGACCGGCCGCTTCGAGATCGGCGGCCCGATGGGCGACGCGGGCCTCACCGGCCGCAAGATCATCATCGACACCTACGGCGGCATGGCCCGCCACGGCGGCGGTGCCTTCTCCGGCAAGGACCCGTCCAAGGTCGACCGCTCGGCCGCGTACGCCATGCGCTGGGTCGCCAAGAACGTCGTGGCGGCCGGGCTCGCCACCCGCTGCGAGGTCCAGGTCGCCTACGCGATCGGCAAGGCCGAGCCGGTGGGTCTGTTCGTCGAGACCTTCGGCACCGCCGCGGTCGACACGGAGAAGATCGAGCACGCGATCGGCGAGGTCTTCGACCTCCGCCCGGCCGCGATCATCCGCGACCTCGACCTGCTCCGCCCGATCTACGCGCAGACCGCGGCGTACGGGCACTTCGGCCGCGAGCTCCCGGACTTCACCTGGGAGCGCACCGACCGCGTGGACGCGCTGCGCAGGGCGGCGGGGATCTAGCACCGCCTGCCGATCCGCACGACCGGGGCCCGGACACCGTACGAGTGTCCGGGCCCCGGTCGTGGGCGCCTTCCGGGCCGCCGGGGTGTGTCAGTGGCGTCTGGTAGGAAGGTGGCTGTGAGCAGCGACGACGAGCGGTCCGACGAGCCCGGGTCCGGGGCACCGGAGCAGCTTGCGCTCATCCGGGAGACGGTGCGCAGGGCCAAGGTGCCGCGGGCCAAGCCGCGGACATGGCGGGGCGCACCGCTCGCCGCGAAGCTCCCGGTCGCCCGCGTCCTGGTGAACAAGGGCGCACTCCACCTCGACCAGTACTTCGATTACGCCGTCCCCGAGGAGCTCGACGCGGACGCGCAGCCCGGTGTCCGGGTGCGGGTGCGCTTCGGGGCCGGAGGACGTCAGGTCCGCGGCGGGCGACGCGAGGGCGGCGGGCTGATCGACGGCTTCCTGATCGAGCGGCGGGCCTCGTCGGACTACCAGGGAGCGCTGGCGGCCCTGGCCTACGTCGTCTCGCCCGAGCCGGTCCTCGGACCGGAGCTGCTGGAGCTCGCGCGCGCCGTCGCCGACCGTTACGCCGGAAGCCTCGCGGACGTGCTGCAGCTCGCGGTGCCGCCGAGGAACGGCCGCGCCGAGTCCAAGCCCTCACCGGCCCCCCTGCCGCCCCCTCCAGCCCCGTCGCCCGGCACCTGGGAGCGCTATGCCAAGGGCCCCGGCTTCCTGCGGGCACTGGCCGAGGGCGGGGCGCCCCGGGCCGTCTGGACCGCTCTGCCCGGACCGCACTGGCCCGAGGAGACCGCTCGCGCGATGGCCGCCACGCTGGCCTCGGGCCGGGGTGCGCTCGTCGTCGTACCGGACGGGCGGAGTGCCGGGCGCGTCGACGCCGCGCTCACCGCGCTGCTGGGGGAGGGGCGCCACGCGCTGCTGACCGCCGACTCAGGACCGGAGAAGCGCTACCGCCAGTGGCTGGCCGTCCGGCGCGGTTCCGTGCGCGCGGTGGTCGGGACGAGGGCCGCGATGTTCGCCCCGGTCGCCGACCTGGGACTCGTGGCCCTCTGGGACGACGGAGACTCCAGCCACAGCGACGACAACGCGCCCTTCGCGCACGTCAGGGAGGTCCTGGAGCTGCGGGTGGCGCACGGCCGCTGCGCGTTCCTGCTCGGATCCACGAGCTGCACGGTGGAGGCCGCCCAGCTGGTCGAGAGCGGCTGGGCCCTGCCCCTGCGCGCGGACCGGGAGCAGCTGCGGGCCGCCGCCCCCCTCGTGCGTACCGTCGGCGACGGGGAGCTCGCGCGGGACGGCGCCGCCCGCTCCGCGCGGCTGCCCAGCCTGGCCTGGCAGACCGTGCGGGAGGGTCTGCGCAGCGGCCCCGTGCTCGTCCAGGTGCCGCGCCGGGGCTACGCGCCCCGGCTGGCCTGCGAGCGCTGCCGCGAACCCGCCCGGTGCCGTCACTGCGCGGGGCCGCTCCAGGCACCCGACCAGCAGGACCTCAACTGCGCCTGGTGCGGGCGGGCCGAGACGGCCTGGAGCTGCGCCGCCTGCGGTGGCGTCCGGCTGCGGGCGCAGATCGTCGGCGCCCGCAGGACCGCCGAGGAGCTGGGGCGGGCGTTCCCCGCCGTTCCGGTGCGGACGTCGGGGCGGGACCATGTGCTGGACTCCGTGCCGGGTCAGCCCGCGCTGGTGGTCAGCACCCCCGGGGCGGAGCCGGTGGCCGAGGGCGGTTACGCGGCGGCGCTGCTGCTGGACGGCTGGGCGATGGTCGGCCGGCCCGACCTGCGCGCGGGCGAGGAGGCCCTGCGGCGCTGGACGGCCGCCGCCGCGCTGGTCCGGGGGCAGCCGGAGGGCGGCACCGTGGTGATCATGGCCGAGCCGACCCTGCGGCCCGTGCAGGCCCTGGTCCGCTGGGACCCGGTCGGTCATGCCCGGCGTGAGCTCGCAGAACGCGCTGAGCTCGGCTTCCCTCCGGTCTCCCGGATGGCCTCGGTGACCGGCCCGCCGGAAGCGGTGGCCGCCTACCTCGCCGGAGCGGACCTGCCGCCCGAGGCGGAGGTGCTCGGCCCGGTCCCCGTGCCGGCGGCCACCCCCGGCAGGCCCCGCCGGCAGGGGGACGCACCCGCCGGCGAGACCTGGGACCGCGCGCTGGTCCGTGTCCCGCCGGGGCGGGGAGCGGCGCTGGCGGCAGCCCTGAAGACGGCACTGGCGGCGCGGACGGCCAAGGGCACCGGAGACCCCGTACGGATCAGGATCGATCCGCCGGACATCGGCTGAGGCGGCCCGGGGCGGAATCCGCCGCGCCTTCGCCGCCGTCAGCCGTTGCGCGGCCCGGGAAAGGCGCCGGGGCGATCCGACGGCTGCGGTGGCATGGAGCGGGCCGTGGGCACGGTCGGCAGCACGGAGGAGGCGGCCGGCGTCACTGGCACCGCGCGGTTCGCGTTCTCGGCGGCGGCCTCCGCCGACCCGGGCTGCGAGGTCGTGCGGCGTGCGCCGTAACGCCGGTGCACCGCCTGCTTCGTGACCCCGAGGGCGGACCCCACCGCGTCCCACGAGAAACCCAGCGAGCGGTCGAAGTCCACCGCCGCGGTGACCAGCGTCTCGACGCTGTCCCGCAGTTCCTGGGCGAGCCGGACCGTCGGGGCCGGCGCCCTGCCGTAGACGACGAAGCCCGCGGACGGGCCGGAGCGGCGCGGACGGTAGACGTTGCCCAGCTGCGCAGTGAGGGTACGCAGCGCGTCCACCTGCCGCCGGACCCGCTCGATGTCCCGCACCAACAGGTGCAGACTGGCACGCGCCTGGGCGTCGTGGGTTGCGTGGTCGGCCATGAAGAAGCCTCTCGAACCGGCGTTGAAAGGGATCGGGCCGCGCGGCGGCGGCCCACTTCGGTCAATCTCACTTGACCAACGCGTCACCCGGCCATGTGGTCACGCAATAGGGGCGTATGTGCATATGCGCGGGGCGTGCGGACCTGCGTACGCCCCCTGGCGGCCCGGCCCGGGGAGGCCGGGCGGGGCCTCGGAGTGACCCCCTAGACTGGTGTGCTGCTCGCCACGTACGTTCCGGCCCGAGAGGCAGTCCGCCACCCATGAAGCTCGTCTTCGCAGGCACCCCCGAGGTCGCCGTTCCCGCTCTGGACGCCCTGATCGCCTCCGACCGCCACGAGGTGGCCGCCGTGGTGACCCGCCCCGACGCTCCGGCCGGGCGGGGCCGCCGGCTGGTCGCCAGCCCCGTCGCCGAACGCGCCGAGGAAGCCGGCATCGAGGTGCTCAAGCCCGCCAGGCCGCGCGACGAGGACTTCCTGGCGCGGCTGCGCGAGATCGCACCGGACTGCTGCCCCGTCGTCGCCTACGGCGCCCTGCTGCCCAGGATCGCGCTCGACGTGCCTGCCAGGGGCTGGGTCAATCTGCACTTCTCCCTGCTGCCCGCCTGGCGCGGGGCAGCGCCCGTGCAGCACTCGTTGATGGCCGGCGACGAGGTCACCGGCGCGTCGACCTTCCTGATCGAGGAGGGGCTGGACTCCGGACCGGTCTACGGCGTCCTCACCGAGGAGGTCCGGCCCACCGACACCAGCGGTGACCTGCTGACCCGGCTGGCCTTCGCCGGCGCGGGGCTGCTCGCGGCGACCATGGACGGCATCGAGGACGGCACTCTGCACGCCGTCCCGCAGCCCGCCGAGGGCGTCACCCTCGCACCCAAGATCACCGTCGAGGACGCCCAGGTGCAGTGGTCCGCCCCCGCCCTCCGGGTCGACCGTGTCGTGCGCGGCTGCACCCCCGCGCCGGGGGCGTGGACACTCTTCCGCGGGGAGCGCCTCAAGCTGGTCCAGGCGGTGCCCGTCCCGGACCGTACGGATCTCACCCCCGGCGAGCTGTCCGCGGGCAAGAACAACGTGTACGTGGGTACCGGCTCGCACGCCGTGGAGCTCCTCTGGGTCCAGCCCCAGGGCAAGAAGCCGATGCGCGCCGCCGACTGGGCCCGCGGCGTGCGCATCGCCCACGGGGAGCTCCTGGGGCTCTGAGGTCCCGGGGGAGGGGGCGGGCCCCGGCGACGTACGCTGGACGGGTTCGTCCCCTCACCTTCAGCGGAGCACCTTTCACGTGAACGACCAGCAGCGTCGCCGTCCCTCCACACCGCACCGGCGTCCCAAGAAGGACCCGGTCCGGTTCCTCGCCTTCGAGGTGCTCAGGGCCGTCGACGAGCGCGACGCCTACGCCAACCTCGTCCTCCCCCCGCTGCTGAAGAAGGCGCGCGCCAAGGGCGAATTCGAGGGCCGGGACGCGGCGCTGGCCACCGAGCTGGTCTACGGGACGCTGCGCCGGCAGGGCACCTACGACGCGATCGTCGCCGCCTGCATCGACCGGCCGCTGCGCGAGGTCGACCCGCCCGTGCTCGACGTGCTCAACATGGGCGTCCACCAGCTGCTCGGCACCCGCATCCCCACCCACGCGGCCGTCTCCGCCAGTGTGGAGCTGGCGCGGGTGGTGCTGGGCGAGGGCCGCGCCAAGTTCGTCAACGCGGTGCTGCGGAAGGTCTCCGCGCACGACCTCGACGGATGGGTGGAACGTGTCGCGCCCGCGTACGACGAGGACGCAGAGGAACACCTCTCCGTCGTCCACTCGCATCCCCGGTGGATCGTCTCCGCCCTCTGGGACGCCCTGGGCGGCGGCCGGGCCGGGATCGAGGACCTGCTGGAGGCCGACAACGAGCGGCCCGAGGTGACGCTGGCCGCCCGCCCCGGCCGCTCCACCACCGAGGAGCTGCTGGACGCACTCGGCGAGGAGAGCGGCCTTCCCGGCCGTTGGTCGCCGTACGCCGTGCGGATGGCCGAGGGCGGCGAGCCCGGCGCCCTGGCCGCCGTGCGGGACGGCAGCGCCGGTGTGCAGGACGAGGGCAGCCAGCTCGTCGCCGCCGCCCTGGCCAACGCCCCCGTCGAGGGCGACGACACCCGGTGGCTGGACGGCTGCGCCGGCCCGGGCGGCAAGGCCGCGCTGCTGGCCGCGCTCGCCGCCGGACGCGGCGCGACCCTGCTCGCCGCCGAGAAGCAGCCGCACCGCGCCCGGCTCGTCGAGCGCACGCTGGCCGGCAACCCGGGGCCGTACCAGGTGATCACCGCCGACGGCACCAGGCCGCCGTGGCGGCCCGGCTCCTTCGACCGGGTCCTCATGGACGTCCCCTGCTCCGGCCTCGGCGCGCTGCGCAGGCGTCCGGAGTCCCGCTGGCGGCGCCGCGCGGAGGACCTGGAGGGCTTCGCCCCCCTGCAACGCGGCCTGCTGCGCGAGGCGTTGAAGGCCGTACGGGTCGGCGGGGTCGTCGGTTACGCGACCTGCTCACCGCACCTCGCGGAGACGAGGGTCGTCGTCGAGGACGTACTCAAGGGGCGCGGCGGGGAACCGTTCGAGGCGGAGTGGGTCGACGCCCGCCCGCTGCTGCCCGGAGTCCCCGCCCTGGGCGACGGGCCCGACATCCAGCTCTGGCCGCACCTGCACGGCACCGACGCGATGTACCTCGCGCTGCTGCGCCGCACGGGCTGACCGCCCCGGCGGCGCCCCGGTGCGTACGGGGGGAGGACCGTACCGGCTGATCACACGAGGTGATCATGGGGGTGGAATGACCGGGAATGCGCGAACCGTGATGATCCCGTGAGGCTTTGAGGCGCACCGAGGCGGGGAAGTGCCGCCGGGCATGGCAGGCTTGGGTGCATGGCCCAGATCAACCCCAGCATCCTGTCCGCCGACTTCGCCCGTCTCGCCGAGGAGGCGAAGGCGGTGGAAGGCGCCGACTGGCTCCATGTAGATGTCATGGACAACCATTTCGTGCCCAACCTGACGCTCGGCGTGCCCATCGTGGAGGCGCTGAGCAAGGCGACGGACACCCCGCTGGACTGCCATCTGATGATCGAGGACGCGGACCGGTGGGCCCCGCAGTACGTCGAGGCCGGTGCGGGCTCCGTCACCTTCCACGCGGAGGCCGCGGCGGCGCCCGTGAGGCTGGCCCGGGAGATCAGGGCGAAGGGCGCCCGCGCCTCCATGGCGCTGAAGCCCGCGACGCCCGTCGAGCCGTACGAGGACCTGCTCCCCGAGCTCGACATGCTGCTGATCATGACGGTGGAACCCGGCTTCGGCGGCCAGGCGTTCCTGGACATCATGCTGCCGAAGATCCGCCGTACGCGTGAGCTGATCTCCAAGCACGGTCTGGAGCTGTGGCTCCAGGTCGACGGCGGAGTCTCGGCCACCACCATCGAGCGGTGCGCCGAGGCCGGTGCGGACGTGTTCGTCGCCGGCTCGGCGGTGTACGGGGCCGAGGACCCGGCCGAGGCGGTGCGGGCGCTGCGGGCACAGGCGGACACGGTCACGGCTTCCGCACCCTGGGCATGCGGCCACTGAACCAACCTCGGATGAACGCAGCCCGACGGGGCTGATCAGGGATCGTCGCATCTGACAGGATGAACGGCGTATCGGCGTGTGAACAGCAGTGAGGAGATCGCGGTGTCTGGCATCTCGGCGGGTCGGTCAGCCATGCGGATGGGACCCGCGGAGCTGGTGCAGGCGGCGGCCATGGCCCGCCGGTTCTAC
Source organism: Streptomyces sp. NPDC023573 (assembly GCF_055559735.1). Taxonomy (NCBI): domain Bacteria; kingdom Bacillati; phylum Actinomycetota; class Actinomycetes; order Kitasatosporales; family Streptomycetaceae; genus Streptomyces; species Streptomyces sp. NPDC023573. The sequence goes on along the minus strand of NZ_JBVHKB010000008.1, from coordinate 130,426 downwards.
CTCGAGGGAAAATCGAAGATCCAGATCGCCGAGGAGTTCGGCGTCAGCCGCTTCAAGGTGGCCCGGGTCCTGGAGACAGCCCTCGAGCGTGATCTCGTACGGATCGAGATCCGGGTACCGGCGGAGCTGGACGCGGAGCGCTCCGACGCCCTCCGGGCCCGCTACGGACTGCGGCACGCCGTCGTGGTCGAGTCTCCCGCGGAGGAGCAGGACGACGCCGCCGACCCGGAGAACCTGGGTGAGGTGGCGGCCGACCTGCTCGGCGAGCTGGTGAACGAGGGCGATGTGCTGGGCCTGGCCTGGGGCCGCTCCACCATCCACATGGCGGCGGCACTCGACCGGCTCCCCCCGTGCACGGTCGTGCAGCTCACCGGCGTCTACGACGCGGGTACGGCCGAGCGCGGCTCGGTCGAGGCGGTCCGCCGTGCCGCGCAGGTGTCCGGCGGCGAGGCGCACCCGATCTACGCGCCGATGCTGCTGCCCGACCCGGCGACGGCGGCCGCGCTGCGCCACCAGACAGGGATCGCCCGTGCCTTCGAGTACTTCGACAAGGTGACGGTCGCCGCGGTCTCCATCGGGTCCTGGGAGCCCGGCATCTCCACCGTCCACGACATGCTCTCGGACGAGGAGCGGGCCCACTACGCCTCGCTCGGTGTGGCGGCGGAGATGTCCGCCCACCTCTTCGACGCGAACGGACGCAGGGTCGGCAGGGACCTGGGCGAGCGGTGCATCACCGTGGAGGCCGACCGGCTGCGCCGCATTCCCGAGGTGGTGGCCATCGCCGGAGGGCAGCGGAAGGCGGCGGCGATCGGCGCGGTGCTGCGCTCGGGGCTGGTCACCAGCCTCGTCACGGACACCGCGGCGGCGGACTACCTCCTGACGGAGTTCGCCGCGGGACAGCGCCCGGCACTGGAGCGGGCCGACCCCGACGACTGACCGAGGACATGGCGGAGGCCGGACACCGCGGGTGCCCGGCCTCCGCCATGTCCGGCTTCAGCCGCTGCCGCCCGCTCCCAGCCGCACGTGGTCCGGGCTCACTCCGAGCACGGACTCCTCCAGATAGGCCGCGGGCTCCGCGTACTGGCTGACGTCCGCCGGGTTGTAGCGGGGAGTCTGCCGTGACCAGTCCAGGTTTCCGCGCATCCAGCTCCGCATCCCGTCGAGATACGGCACGAGCAGGTCCGCCAGCTCCGGGTACAGGGCGAGCAGCTCGGCCTCCGCGGTGAGGAAGCGTCTCGTCTCGGTGGCGATCTCCGCGCACACGTGCTCCAGCGCCTGGCGCTCACCGTAGCCGCGGTGGTGCCGGACCAGATGGACGAGATTGTGGATCTCGCCCAGCACCTGCTCCTTCTCGTAGGAGTAGACGTCGTTCGCCCAGCACACGACGTTGCAGGCGGCTTCGAGCGCCGTGATGAACCGGGCGTCGTTGTGGACCGACTCGGGTGCCCCGATGCCGGCCACGATCTCTATCAGGTCCATGCACACATGGATGGCCCCGGTGTGCCGGCGCTTGGCGATGTAGGTCGCCTCGGACGGCACGACCCCGTCGGCACGGTTCCCCGCCTCCCAGGTGGTGGCGGTCGTCAGGTATGTCATGAGGTGCCAGGTGAAGCGGGCGCGCCAGTGCGGGGCGACTCCCGGTACCGTACGTTCCCACAGGTCGGCCAGGGCGACGAGCGCGGCGGGGGCCTCCCCGTCCGCCAGGGGCCCGGGAGCCCCGCCCTCGATCACGTCACGCATCCGCTCGACCACGTCGCGTACGCGTTCGGGGCTGCGGCCCAGGTGTCCGTCGTCCAGCTGGTCGTCGACGAGGAAGAGCCAGACGAACCAGTCGGCGACCAGGTCGAGGTGCTCACTGTCGGCCGTCGGGTGGACCATGCCCACGAAGGCGCCGAAGTCGGCCTGCTCGAAGCGCTTCCTGGCCGATTCCCGGTGCACCAGACCGGTGCGCCGCGTCCAGGCGTCGAGGTGCTCCCTGGTGTGAGCCACATGCGGATTGCTCCGCTGGGGGAACGGGCAGTAGATGTCGGGCAGTTCGCTCTCCACAGGCGGATCCCCATCTTCTCCGGCCAAACGCGTGACAGGTGTTCCGGGTGCGTGGGCGGTGTCGCGCCTACCGCATGGACCTGCGGATTTGAAGCTACCTGACCCTTCGTCACCCGGTCCAGGGATAGTGATCGCGAAGGAGCGAATCCTGTTCGGGTAGGGTCCATGGGTAAGGCAGGCTTCCACTTGCCCGGCCCCCGGGCAGCCTCCTTGGAGGAACTGACGAACGCGGGGGTCCATTGCTGTGTCTTCGTGGAAACGACCTGCACCGTTTCGTATGAAAAAATGGGTCTTATGCGTTTTCTTGAGCCCGGCACCGGTCGCTACACGGCCTCTCCCTCGGTCCCCTACGACCTCACGTACGACGATGTCTTCATGGTCCCCGGCCGCTCCGCGGTCGGCTCCCGGCAGGCCGTGGACCTCTCGTCGCCGGACGGCAGCGGCACCACCATCCCGCTCGTCGTCGCGAACATGACCGCCATCGCGGGCCGCCGGATGGCCGAAACCATCGCCCGCCGCGGTGGTCTGGTCGTGATCCCGCAGGACATCCCGATCGAGGTCGTCACCGAGGTCATCGGCTGGGTCAAGAAGCGCCACCTCGTGCTCGACACGCCCATCGTGCTGGCCCCAGGCCAGACCGTCGCCGACGCGCTGTCGCTCCTGCACAAGCGGGCCCACGGAGCCGGTGTCGTCGTCGACGCCGAGAACCGTCCGGTCGGGGTCGTCACCGACCACGACCTGACCGGCGTGGACCGTTTCACCCAGCTCTCCGAGGTCATGTCCAAGGACCTGGTGGTGCTCGACGCGGACATCGATCCCCGTGAGGCCTTCAACAAGCTCGACGGCGCCAACCGCAAGCTCGCCCCGGCGGTCGACGGGGACGGCCGGCTCGTCGGCATCCTCACCCGCAAGGCCGCGCTGCGCGCGACGCTCTACACCCCCGCGACGGACGCGGACGGCAAGCTCCGGATCGCGGCGGCCGTCGGCATCAACGGCGATGTGGCGGGCAAGGCCAAGCAGCTCCTGGACGCCGGCGTCGACACCCTCGTCGTGGACACCGCCCACGGGCACCAGGAATCCATGATCAGCGCGGTCGCCGCCGTCCGGGCGCTCGACCCGGCCGTGCCGATCGTCGCGGGCAACGTCGTGGCGGCCGAGGGAGTGCGTGACCTGATCGAGGCCGGCGCCGACATCATCAAGGTCGGTGTGGGCCCCGGCGCGATGTGCACCACCCGCATGATGACCGGCGTCGGCAGGCCGCAGTTCTCCGCCGTGCTGGAATGCGCCGCCGAGGCGAAGAAGCACGGCAAGCACGTCTGGGCCGACGGAGGCGTCCGGCACCCGCGCGACGTGGCGATGGCTCTGGCGGCCGGTGCGTCCAACGTGATGATCGGTTCCTGGTTCGCCGGGACGTACGAGTCGCCCGGCGACCTCCAGCAGTCCGCCGACGGGCGGTACTACAAGGAGTCGTTCGGGATGGCCTCGGCGCGCGCGGTCAAGAACCGCACCTCGGAGGAGTCCGCCTACGACCGGGCCCGCAAGGGGCTGTTCGAGGAGGGCATCTCCACCTCGCGGATGTTCCTGGACCCCACCCGCCCCGGTGTGGAGGACCTGATCGACTCGATCATCGCCGGCGTCCGCTCATCCTGCACCTACGCGGGCGCCTCCTCGCTCGAGGAGTTCGCCGAGAAGGCGATCGTGGGTGTGCAGAGCGCCGCGGGCTACGCGGAGGGCAAGCCGCTCCACGCCAGCTGGAACTGACGCCCGGCCGCCCCGGCGGCCCTGCCGCACAAGTGCCCCTCCCCGCAGTCCGCGCGGGGAGGGGCACTTCTCGCATGTACGCCGAGGCCCCGGCCTTTCCTCAGGAGAGCCCTCCCGTCTCCCCTTCAACTTGGTTGAGGGATAAGTAATATGAGCCGCAATCAGCTGCCCGCCCCTCTGCGGTAAAGGGATTCCATGAGCTCCTTCTTCACCGACCTGGCCCAGCAGTACATCGACGGCGAGTGGAGGCCGGGGAAGGGGTCCTGGGACATCATCGACTTCGACCCGTACAGCGGGGAGAAGCTCGCCTCGGTCACCGTCGCGACGGCCGGTGAGGTCGACCAGGCCTACCGCGCCGCCGAGCGGGCCCAGCCGGGATGGGCCGACACCAACCCGTACGCCCGCCGGGCGGTGCTGGAGAAGGCCCTGCGGGTCGTCGAGGAGCGCGAGGCCGAGATCGGTGAAGCGATCGTCGCGGAGCTCGGCGGGACCCGGCTCAAGGCCGGCTTCGAGCTGCACCTGGCCAAGGAGTTCCTCCGCGAGGCGGCCCAGCTCGCACTGCGCTCCACCGGGCAGATACTTCCCTCGCCGACCGAGGGCAAGGAGAACCGCGTCTACCGGCTGCCCGTCGGTGTCGTGGGGGTCATCAGCCCCTTCAACTTCCCCTTCCTGCTGTCGCTCAAGTCGGTCGCGCCCGCGCTGGCCCTCGGCAACGCCGTGGTCCTCAAGCCGCACCAGAACACCCCGGTCTGCGGCGGCACCCTGATCGCCAAGGTGTTCGAGGAGGCGGGGCTCCCCGCCGGACTGCTGAACGTCGTGGTCACCGACATCGCCGAGATCGGCGACGCCCTGCTGGAACACCCCGTCCCGCAGGTCATCTCCTTCACCGGCTCGGACAGGATCGGCCGGCACGTCGCGACGGTCTGCGCGGCCAACCTCAAGCGCGCGGTGCTCGAACTCGGCGGCAACAGCGCGCTGATCGTCCTCGACGACGCGGATGTGGACTACGCCGTCGACGCGGCCGTCTTCAGCCGCTACATCCACCAGGGCCAGGTCTGCATGGCGGCCAACCGCATCCTGGTGGACCGCTCGGTGGAGCAGGAGTTCACCGAGAAGTTCGTGGCCAAGGTCGCCTCCCTCCGCGTCGGTGACCCGGCCGACCCCGCGACCCACATCGGCCCGCTGATCAGCTCCTCGCAGGCCGACGCCGTGTCCAGGCTCGTCGACGAGACCGTGGCGGCGGGCGCCACGGCACTGCTGCACGGCCGGACCGAGGGCAATGTGGTGAGCCCGTCCGTCCTCACCGGCCTCGCCGCCGACTCCCCCGTCCTGCAGCAGGAGATATTCGGGCCGGTGGCCCTGCTCGTCCCCTTCGACGGGGAGGACGAAGCCGTCCGGATCGCCAACGACACCCCGTACGGGCTGAGCGGCGCGGTCCACACCGCCAACATCGAGCGGGGCGTACGGGTGGGGCAGCGCATCCGCACCGGCATGATCCACATCAACGACGGCACCGTGCACGACGAGCCCATCGTCCCCTTCGGCGGGGAGAAGAACTCCGGCCTCGGGCGCCTGAACGGTGAGTCGATGCTCGAGGCGTTCACCACGCAGAAGTGGATCTCGGTCCAGCACGGCCGCTCGGAGTTCCCCTTCTGACCTGCCGTGCGCCGCGGTGAGCACCCGCGCGTGGTCTACTTCGGGGGCGGCCCGCGTGCCGCCCCCGGAACCCTCCGCCGCAGAGAAGTGATCCACCCGACGTGCGCCTGAACGACCTCGACGAACGCATCGTCCACGCCCTCGCCGAGGACGCCCGCCGCTCCTACGCGGACATCGGTGCCCTCATCGGCCTCTCGGCACCCGCGGTGAAGCGCCGCGTGGACCGGCTGCGCGCCGAAGGGGCCATCACGGGCTTCACCGTCCGCGTCGACCCGGCGGCGCTCGGCTGGGAGACCGAGGGGTTCATCGAGATCTACTGCAGCCGCAACACCGCCCCCGAGGCGATCAAGCGGGGCCTCTCCGCCTATCCGGAGATCGCGTCCGCGTCCACGGTGACGGGCGACGCCGACGCGGTCGTGCAGGTCTTCGCCGCCGACATGCGCCACTTCGAGCAGGTGCTGGAGCGGATCGCCGGCGAGCCGTACGTCGAGCGGACCAAGTCGGTCCTCGTGCTCTCCCCGCTGCTGCGGCGTTACTCATCCTCCGGCCCGCCCGCCTGACCTCGGTCTTCAGGCCGGGGCGGGCGCGGGGGAGACCGAAATCACTTGCCCGGCCCCCCAGGGACGCCCCACGCAACGAATCACCGCCGCGAGGGGTTTCCACGCAACGGATCGACGGTGAACGCGCAACAATCGCGCCTTGTCGACCGTGATTCCCGCGCCGTACCTTCAATAGGTCTCCCCACCCCGCCCGTCCCGCCGAGGTCAGCCATGCCGCCGTTGCGTACCGCCCTGCTCCAGAGCTCCGGACGAGCCGGCTCCGTGGACGACAACCTCGCGGCACTCGACGAGGCCGCGGCACGGGCCGCCGCCGCGGGCGCCCGGCTGCTGGTCTGCCCGGAGCTGTTCCTCACCGGCTACGCCATCGCGGACGCCGTCCCCGAGCTGGCCGAACCCGCGGACGGACCCGCCGCGCGAGCCGTCGCCGGCCTCTGCGTACGCCACGGCCTCGCCATCCACTACGGGTACCCGGAGCGGGCGGGCGAGGAGATCTTCAACGCGGCACAGCTCATCGGCCCGGACGGGACGCCGCTCGCCAACTACCGCAAGACCCACCTCTACGGCGCCTTCGAGGAGAAGTGGTTCACCCCCGGTGAGCAGCCCGTGGTGCAGGCCGAGCTCGACGGCGTACGGATCGGGCTGTTGATCTGCTACGACGTCGAGTTCCCGGAGAACGTACGCGCGCACGCCCTGGCCGGCACCGAACTGCTGCTCGTCCCGACCGCGCTGATGCACCCCTACACGTTCGTCGCCGATTCCGTCGTGCCGGTCCGCGCCTTCGAGAACCAGCTCTACATCGCGTACGTCAACAGGGCCGGTAGGGAAGGCGAGTTCGACTTCACCGGACTGAGCTGCCTGGCCGGCCCCGACGGCACGGTCCGCGTCCGCGCCGGCCGCGGCGAGGAACTGCTCGTCGGCGAGGCCGACCCCGGACTGCTCGCCGGGTCGCGCGCCGCCAACCCCTACATCGAGGACCGGCGGCCGGGCCTGTACGGCTCCCTGGTCTGAGTATCCGTTCCCGCCCCGCGCTTCCCCCGCAAGGAGTCCGTACCCCATGACGTCCACGGTGCCCAACGCCGTCCAGCACACCGACGCGCAGCCGCCGATCACCATGTTCGGACCGGACTTCCCGTACGCCTACGACGACTTCCTGGCCCACCCGGCGGGCATCGGGCAGATACCGGCCACCGAGCACGGCACCGAGGTCGCCGTCATCGGCGGGGGGCTCTCCGGCATCATCACCGCCTACGAGCTCATGAAGATGGGGCTGAAGCCCGTCGTCTACGAGGCGGACCGGATCGGCGGCCGGCTGCGTACCGTCGGCTTCGACGGGTGCGATCCCTCGCTGACCGCCGAGATGGGCGCCATGCGCTTCCCGCCCTCGTCCACGGCGCTCCAGCACTACATCGACCTGGTGGGCCTGGAGACCAGGCCGTTCCCCAACCCGCTCTCCCCGGCCACCCCCTCGACCGTCGTCGACCTCAAGGGTGAGTCCCACTACGCGCGCACCATCGACGACCTTCCCCAGGTGTACCGCGAGGTGATGGACGCCTGGAACTCCTGCCTGGAGGACGGTGCGGACTTCTCCGACATGAACCGCGCGATGCGTGAGCGCGACGTACCGCGCATCCGGGAGATCTGGGCGGAGCTCGTCGAGAAGCTCGACGACCAGACCTTCTACGGATTCCTCTGCGGCTCCGACGCCTTCGCCTCCTTCCGGCACCGTGAGATCTTCGGCCAGGTCGGCTTCGGCACCGGCGGCTGGGACACCGACTTCCCCAACTCCATCCTGGAGATCCTCCGCGTCGTCTACACCGAGGCCGACGACCACCACCGGGGGATCGTCGGCGGCAGCCAGCAGCTGCCGCTGCGCCTGTGGGAGCGGGAGCCGCAGAAGACCGTGCACTGGCCGTCCGGCACGTCGCTCTCCTCCCTGCACGGCGGGGAACCGCGCACCGCCGTGACGCGGCTCGACCGCACGGCGGGGAACCGGATCACGGTCACCGACGCCTCCGGTGACATCCGTACCTACCGGGCGGCGGTCTTCACCGGACAGTCCTGGCTGCTGCTCTCCAAGATCGCCTGCGACGACGCGCTCTTCCCCATCGACCACTGGACGGCGATGGAGCGGACCCACTACATGGAGTCCTCCAAGCTGTTCGTGCCCGTCGACCGGCCGTTCTGGCTCGACAAGGACGCCTCCACCGGCCGGGACACGATGTCCATGACGCTCACGGACCGGATGACCCGGGGGACGTACCTCCTGGACGACGGGCCCGACAGGCCGGCCGTCATCTGTCTCTCCTACACGTGGTGCGACGACAGCCTGAAGTGGCTGCCGCTCTCCCCGAACGAGCGCATGGACGTCATGCTCAAGTCGCTCGGCGAGATCTATCCGGGCGTCGACATCCGCAAGCACGTCATCGGTAACCCGGTCACCGTCTCCTGGGAGAACGAGCCGTACTTCATGGGCGCGTTCAAGGCGAACCTGCCCGGCCACTACCGCTACCAGCGGCGTCTGTTCACCCACTTCATGCAGGACCGGCTGCCCGCCGACAAGCGGGGCCTGTTCCTCGCGGGCGACGACATCTCGTGGACGGCGGGCTGGGCCGAGGGAGCCGTACAGACCGCGCTGAACGCCGTATGGGGCGTGATGGCACAGTTCGGCGGGGCCACCGACCCGGCGAACCCGGGGCCGGGCGATGTCTTCGACGAGATCGCGCCGGTCGAGCTGCCTGAGGGCTGAGGCGGGCCGCCGTCCCGGCGGGCGGGCCGGAGGGCGGCGTCTTCGGCCGGCCCGGTGGGCTCGTTCACACAGCCGGGAGCCCTGTCGTGCCGTCCACGGGAAGCGGTTGCAGCCCTTCACCACCGGAATTCACCGTCGTAGAGGCGTCGGTGCCACCGTTCGCGTCACCGGCCGAGCGGGACAGGCCTCGGGGCGGGGCCGTCCCGTTCGGCGGGTCCTCACTCGCCGGGCCGGTACCTCCGCTCCACGTGCCCCTCCAGCTCGTCGGGGTAGAAGTAGACGCGCCGCAGGTCGCCGCTCGCGTAGCGTTCGGCCTGGTCGTCGAAGTGCGGGGAGCGGGGGTGGCCGCTCACCCCGCCCGCCGTGACCGCCCAGGCGCGCACCCGGGGCCCGAACTCCACCACGGCGACGAAGGAGTTGCCGCTGGTGCCGTAGTAGCGCTTCGTGCCCGGGTAGGCCTTCGCACCGAACGACGCGAGAGAACCCCAGCGTGAGGAAGCGAAGGGGACCGGAATGCTGGGCTTGTCGTCGTCGAACTCCTGGACGATCGCGCCGTCGTTGCGCTGGTAGCGGTTGATCTCGCCCCACTCCACGTACCGGCTGCCGAAGTCCCGCTCCAGCCGCGTAACCGCTGTGCCGAGCGCCTCGATGCGCTCGGCGTCGGTGGCGCGGTCGGCCATGTAGTCCCACCCCGAGAGTCCTGCGTCCGCGGCCGCCTGCGCGGTCATCGCCCACAGGTCCTCCCCCCAGAACACGGCAACCGACATGGCCGTCGACCGCGCCGACCAGCGACAGTCCCAGTCGCGCAGCAGGGCGATCGGCCCGGAGAGCCGCTTCCTCCGCCCGCTGCCACGGGGAAGCCCGTCCCACGCGGCGACGAGGCCGGGCAGCAACCGGGCGAAAGCCGTGAGGTACGGGTCGAAGGCGGCCTCGATCAGCGTCCGCGGGGTGAAGTCCTTGCGTGCGGTGAGGACCCGGATCGCCTGAGGCCCGCGCGGATTCTCGCCGGCCTTGTCGAAGTAACGCGGGTAGTCGGCGGCGTCGGGGCTCTCGTCACCGGCTGCGGTCCAGGGCCAGTTGTTGGTGTTGAAGGCCCAGCCGTTCTTGGGATTCACGGCCTGCGGCAGGCTCGCCAGGCTGTGCAGTCCGTTCCAGTCGGTGGCAGGATCGCTGCCGTCGACGTTCTCGAGATAGTCGAAGCGGTCGTCGCGCCTCGGCATGAACTGCGGCATCAGAAAGGCGATGTCACCCCCGGAATCCGCGAAGAGAGTGTTGTTGGAGCTGTTCGCCTTGAGTTCCGCGACCCGGATGTACTCCTTGTAGTTCTTCGTCGTGGTGCGCAGGAAGCTCTGCTTGAGCGCGTCGACGGGCTTGTTCATCAGCGCGCACGCGATCCACTTGCCGTCCTCCTCGCGGACGACCGGGCCGTGGTGGGTGGCGAAGGTGGTGAAGCTCCGCTCCTCCTGGCCGCCGTCCTCGGTGCGGCAGGACAGCGTGACCGTCCTCCTGACGACGGGGCGCAGCTCGTCGCCGTAACGGTAGAAGTGCTTCCCGTGCTTTCCGTCCGGCCCGCTCACGACCGTCTCGGCGAAGTTGTCGATGTTGTCGACCCCGGCCGTCGTGTGCATCCAGCCGGTGTCGGCGTTGAAGCCCTGGTAGATGAAGAACTGGCCCCAGGTGGCGGCCCCGTAGACGTCGAGTCCCTGCCTGCTCGTCACGTGCTGCTCGGCGCGGAAGAAGAAGCTGGTGTGGGGGTTGATGAGGAGCAGGGCGTGCCCGTCGCGGGTGTGGCTCGGCGCGATGGCCATGCCGTTCGATCCGGTCGGCTCGCGGAACGTCAGGCCCATCTCGTCGTCGGTCATCGGCACTTCCCGCTCGGCGTAGAAGGCTTCGAGCCGGCTGAGCGGGATCGACTCGATGTCGCCGCCGATACTGCCCTCGGAGAAGCTCAGCGGCATCCACGGCTCGAAGCGGTCGAGTACACGAGGGCGCACGTCGGGGTGGGTGGCGAGGTAGTGGTTGAGGCCGTCCGCCCAGGCCTGCATCAAGGTGCGCAGCCAGGCGGGGGACCGGGCGTAGTCCTTCTTCAGCTCCTCGTGGTCGAGATAGAGCCGCTGGCGCAGGTCCTGCCATATCGCGCTCTCGCCCTCGGCCTCGGCGAGCCGTCCGAGAGCTGTCAGGTAATTGGTCTCGATCCGGTTGAAGTCGTCCTCGGCCTGGCTGTACATCATTCCGAACACCGCGTCGGCGTCACTCTCGCCGACCACGTGCGGGACGCCCCAGTCGTCGCGGGTGATCGTCACGCGTGCGGCGTGTCGTCGCCGGCGGGCCGTGTCCGACGCCGTGTCCGACGCCGCGGACGCGCTCCCTGCCGGCATCCCCGCCGCGACCACGGCCAGCCCGGCGGCGCCACCCAGTACGCGGCGGCGGCTCAGTCCTCCGTGCTGTCCCGGGATCTGCCCTGTGCTCTGCGCGTCGCTCATCACATGCTCCCCATCGGCTGTCGCGGCAGGACGCGTGGATTCCGGTGATCATCCACCCGGACAGTCCTATCCGTGACGTGACGCGTTGACAAGATCCCCGCCACAGCCCGAGCGGTCGACAGCAGACGGAGGGCGGTGAAATACCGGCACAAGGGAGCTGAATTCCCTTGTGCGTATACAAATGGGTGCTTGATCGCCGTCTTCCCCCGACGGGAAGAGTGCCGTTACCCTCCACCGTGAGAAGCCTGGAAACCAAAAGTGCTGCTACGGATTTCCGCTTTCGCTGTTCTGCGGTAAGTAGCGGGGAAGGCGGAGTCGAGTGGTGGCGCATTCTTCAGGATCGGTGAAGCCGCCTGCGCGGCGGACGAAGGAAGGGACTCGATTCGACTGGTCGGCGCTACGTGCCGATCTGCGAGGAGCGCTTCCCGACGCCTCGCTGGCCCTGGTGGTCACCGGGTTGATCTACTGGCTGCTCTACGTCCGCATCGAGAACGGCACTTCGGCGACCATCAAGATCATGCCGATGCTCGAGGACGCCGACGAGTTCTGGATGTACTGGATGTGTCAGGCGTTCGGCTGGTCGGCGATGCTATGGGCTTATGCGACCGTGATATTCGGGTTGTTACGTTCCGGGCCGAGACCTGGTGTGACCTGGCTGTCCGCAGCCAGGCTGGAGAAGTGGCACCGCACAACGAGCCTCACCACCATCGGTCTGATGTTCATGCACGCGTTCTTCTTCCTGACCGAGCAGATCCGGACCAATCAGGATCAGTGGCCGCTCGGGCGCAGCGTGTGGACCGCTTTCGTCGATGTGTTCGTGCCCGGCGGATACGCCACCGGCACCGGGCGAGTCGCTGTCCTGGTGGGCCTGCTGGCTTTCTATCTGGCCATCCCTCTGGGGTTCGCCTTCTATCTGCGGCACAGGACCGGATCCCGTGTGTGGCTGGCCTTGCACCGTTTCGCCATCGTGGTCTACATCCTCAGTGCCTGGCACACCCTGCTCTACACCACCCAGGGGTGGTACGACGGGCCGTTCCGCACCATGCTCTGGGCGCTGCAGATTCCGATCGCCGTGCTGCTCCTGGTCCGCCTGATGGCACCGGCCCGCCCGAGCGAGCGCCTGAAAGCGCGTGGCCCACGGCGCCGCGACATCGCGCTGCCGATCAGCGCGCGGCTGTTCGGACGCATCGTGGCGGCGGCCACGGTCCTGGGCCTGGTGGCTGTCATCGCCACCGGCGTGGACGGGGGACGCTCCCCGGAGGACGGCCCTCTTGCCCCGTGGCCGGACAAATCGGTGCTCTGGGCCGGACTGGCACTGTTCACCCTGATCGTGACCGCCACGGTCATCAGGGTCAGGCGCCGGACCACCGGCGCGACCCGGCCCAATAACTCTGAGGAGCCCTTGCCCGGCAGCGTTCCCCACCCCCGGGACCCGTGAAGTCCGCCGGGGACCGCGATCCCCGGCGGTACCACCGGCACCGCCGCCCACCGCACTGCCGAAGCGAAATTGGGGCGGCCGCACGCTTGTCCACCCGCGGCAACAAGGGCTCTGTTCGTTCCGACGCCGCGTCCGTCGACTCGCCACGGGATCAATGATCAGCGACCTAGCGGTCCGACTTGCGAGCGGTGTTCTCCACGAACCGGCTCAGCCGATAAGAGCTCTGCTCCACTGGTCGTCGACAAAACGTGTCAATGAGAGCGAGCACGTCCGTCGTGGGGCGGACGTCGCCGAAGGAGCGGTACACCGTGCGCAGGGTGGCGTTGTGTTCCTGGTCGCGGCCGGTGGAGTTGGCGTCGGCGACCATGACGACCCGGTAGCCGAGTGTCCAGGCGTCGCGGGCCGAACTCTCGCAACACACGTTCGTGACCGTGCCGGTGATCAGAACGGTGTCGACCCCTCGCTCCTGGAGAAGCTCCGGGAGGGGGCTGCGGCCGGGGAAGAAGGCGCTGGGCGCGGACTTCTCCACCAAGAGGTCGTCGGCACCGGTGACGAATTCGTGCCACAGCCGGGGCCGGAGGGGCCCGGTGCCGCCGGAGTTGCGGAACATTTCGGCTGCCTCGGGGCCATGGAATTCGTCGCCGATCGGGGTCCGTTCGGTGCGTGCGGGCAGGACCCAGGCGACCGTTCCGCCGACGGAGCGCAGGCGGTCGCCGAGCCGTTGGATGTTCGGGACGATGCCGCGGGCGTATGGGTTGGCGTCGACGAAGAACGGCACCATGTCGATCACGACGAGTGCGGTGCGGACCGGGTCGAGACTTGTGTACGCGAAGCGTCGGCCCCGGCGTTCCTCATGACGACGGTAGACCTCGTCCTCGATGTGCCAGGCATGGGTGAAGGCCTCAGTGTCCGGCAACGGCGGTGCTCCTGTCAGGTATTGCCCGGGTGGAGTCTGATGGCGTCGGTGAGTTCGGTGACGGGCTGGAGAGCGGCTCCGGGGATGCCGAGGTGCTGACGAGCCTGGTGGGCGGCAGCGGGCGGCCCCCAGTCGGAGATGCATGGCCTGTTCCGGGGCCGCCAGGATGCGGATGTAGGTGTGGCCTGTGGCCGGGTCGGGCCATGCGAGGCCGACGCCGGTGAGTGCTGCAGCGTAGCGCAGGTATGCGCGCTGTCCTTGGGAATCGGTGACGTGCCCGAGGGGCAAGGCGCTTCCGAATCGGGCTGCTGCCTCCTCCTCTGCTTCGCGGCGCAGGGTGGACACGGGGTCGCCTTGGTCCTGCTCCTCGGGCTTGCCGCCGGGCAGGAGGGCGGTTGGAGCTGGGCACCTCCCATGAACACCGCCACGACAGGACCGCAAAGTGACGCTAGTCGTCGACCGGATCCGCGCCGAACACCATGAGAGGTGACCACCATGGTTCGTTGTGGCCCAGCTGCCCGGTGTGGTGCCGCTACCGGCCCGCGTTCTCTGTGGTGCAGGGGCTGTCGCTGTTCCGGGTGGCAGCCCAGGAGGCGAGCAGGCGCAGTCCTTCTTCGGAGGGTGAGCGGGGTTCGGCGGTGTAGACGGTGAGGGTGAGGCCGGGTTCGGCGGCCATTTCCAGGCCCTCGAAGGCGAGGGTGAGGTCGCCGACGGCCGGGTGGTGGAAGCGTTTGGTGCCGGTGCCGTGGTGGCGGACGTTGTGGGCGCCCCAGCGGGTGCGGAATTCCTCGCTGCGGGTGGACAGCTCGCCGACGAGGTCGTGCAGGTCCTTGTCGTGCGGATTTCGCCCGGCTTCGGTGCGCAGGATGGCCACGGCGACGTCAGCGAAGAGGTCCCAGTCGGGGTAGAAGCGGCGCGAGGCGGGGTCGAGGAAGTTGAACCGGGCCAGGTTCGCCTGGTTGCCGGGGGCGGCGTAGACGTCGGCGTAGAAGGCGCGGGCGAGCGGGTTGGCGGCCAGGATGTCCATGCGGCCGTTGCGGACGAACGCGGGACCTGCGGTGATGGCGTCCAAGGTCCATTGCAGGCTGCGGTGCGGCCGCCACTGGTCCTTCGTACGCCGTCGGCGGGGGCGGTTGAGGACGTCGGATCCGTCGGCGGCCTGGGCCAGGTTCAGCAGGTGGGCGCGTTCGGCGTCATCGAGCTGAAGGGCCCGGGCGAGAGCTTCCAGGACGGACGGTGAGACGCCGGCGAGGTTGCCGCGTTCGAGCTTGGCGTAGTACTCGACGCTCATGTCGGCCAGGGCAGCGACCTCGCTTCTGCGAAGGCCGGGGACCCGGCGTCGAGGGCCCGCCGGCAGTCCGGCCTGCTCGGGGGTGATCTTGGCTCGCCGCGAGGTGAGGAACTCGCGGACCTCCTCGCGGTTGTCCATGCCTTCGACGGTACGGCCTGCCCGGGACGGGAGGGATGTACTGCTGGTACACCCCTCGTCAGTGACTCGCTGTCCGCGCGGGATGGGGGTTACCTGGTTGACGTGGCGCTCGCCGTCCGCCCGTCGCGACGGGCGGACGGGCGCCGGGCCCCCTGCGCCCGCAGGCGGCGGAATCGCTGCCGGCGCCGGGGCCCTCACCCATTCGGTGGCCTGCCGGAACCCTCCCGGCGTCGGCAGGCTTCAGCAGGCAAGGAGTCTTCCTCATGCGCGGAGCAGTGATCCACGCCCCCGGTGACATCCGGTTCGAGACCGTGGACGATGCCAAGATCGTCAAGCCGACCGACGCCGTCATCCGGACGGCCGTGACCTGCGTGTGCGGTTCCGACCTGTGGCCCTATCGCGGCGCGGAGCCGACGGAGCACGCACATCCCATGGGCCACGAGTACGTCGGTTTCGTCGCAGAGGTCGGATCTGAGGTCACCTCGGTGAAGCCCGGCCAGTTCGTCGTCGGCTCGTTCGCCACCTCGGACAACACCTGCGCGAACTGCCGCAACGGCTTCCAGTCGAACTGCCTGAACCGCGAGTTCATGTCCACCTGCCAGGCCGAGTACGTCCGCATCCCCAACGCCCAGGGCACCCTGGTCGCCACCGAGGACGTGCCGGGCGAGGATCTGTGGCCCGGTCTGCTTGCCGTGTCCGACGTGATGGGCACCGGCTGGTGGGCCGCGGATGCCGCCGAGGTGAGGCCCGGCTCAACCGCCGTGGTCGTCGGCGACGGCGCGGTCGGCCTGTGCGGGGTGATCGCGGCCAAGGAGCTGGGCGCGGAGCGCATCATCGCCATGTCACGGCACGCCTCCCGCCAGAAACTGGCGCGTGAGTTCGGCGCCACCGACATCGTCACCGAGCGCGGTGAGGAAGGTGTCGCCCGGATCAAGGAGCTGACCGGCGGGATCGGTGCCGACGCGGTCCTGGAGTGCGTCGGCACCGCTCAGGCCATGAGCCAGGCCCTGCACTCCGCCCGGCCCGGCGGCAACGTCGGCTTCGTCGGCGTCCCCCACGAGGTCGCCGTCGACGGACAGGAACTGTTCTTCTCCCACGTCGGCCTGCGCGGCGGCCCCGCCCCCGTACGCCGCTACCTCCCCGACCTGATCGACCGCGTCCTTCAGGGCCGGATCGACCCGGGCAAGGTCTTCGACCTCACCCTGCCCCTGGAGCAGGTAGCCGAGGGCTACAAGGCCATGGACGAGCGCCGGGCGATCAAAACCCTCCTCAAGCCCTGACCCCCTACCGCACAAGGAGCAACCGTGCAGATCACCCGCAGCTCGATCGACACCGTCAAGGGCCCGGCAGACTGGTTCACCGGCGACGTCTACATCGACCCCGTCGCCGCCGCGCCCGCCCCGTCCCGGGTCACCGCGTCCATGGTTCACTTCATGCCCGGCGCCCGCACCCACTGGCACCGCCACCCCTTGGGCCAGACCGTCTTCGTCACCGAAGGCGTCGGCCTGTGCCAGCGCCGCGGCGGCCCGGTGGAAGTCATCCGGCCCGGTGACCGCGTCCTGTTCGAAGCCGACGAGGAGCACTGGCACGGCGCCGCCCCGAACCGGCTCATGGTCCACCTGGCCATCAACGAGGGCGACGACACCCACGACATCGTGCACTGGCTGAACCCCGTCACCGACGAGGAATACACCGCAACCCCGGCCACCGGCTGAACCCCGGCGCACACCGCTCTTTCCCCCGGCCTTCATGCGGCCCACCCCCACCCACGTCGTTGAGGAGAACTCCCGTGACCACCTTCGCTCTCGTCGGTGCCGGCCCCGGTCTGGGGCTGGCTGCCGCCCGTCGCTTCGGCCAAGCGGGCCACCGCGTCGCCCTCCTCTCGCGCAGCGCCCAGCACCAGGACACTCTGGTAGCTGAACTGGCCAGGGACAACATCCACGCCCGCGGCTTCGCCGCCGACGTCCTGGACCCCGCCTCCCTCACCGCAGCCCTGCAAGAGGCCGCGGACACGCTGGGGCCCGTCGAGATCCTCCAGTTCAGCCCGGTACCCCGCAGCGACTTCATGAAGCCGGTCCTGGACACCACCGCGGCCGACCTGGACGACCCGCTGGCCTTCTCCGTCAAGGGACCGCTCACCTGCGTGAACACCGTTCTGCCCGGTATGCGGGAGCTCGGGCGGGGCACGCTGCTGTTCGTCAACGGCGGCAGCGCGGTACGCCCGAAGGCCGGCGTGGCCGGGACCTCGATCGCGTTCGCCGCCGAGAGCGCGTACGCGCAGATGCTCCACACCACACTCGCCGACGAGAACATCCACGTCGCGCAGCTCATCGTCCCCGGCGCGATCAGCCCCGACTCCGCGACCTCCAGCCCCGAGAAGCTGGCGGAGTCGCTGTACGGCCTGCACACCGACCGCAAGGGCTTCCGCCACTACGCCGAGCCCATGCCCGACCCGCTGTACGGCACCCCATGACCTTCACCCTCCGCCGCGCCCTGACAACCACCGCCACCGTTGGCGCGCTGCTGCCGGCCGCGACCGCCTGCTCCGACGACTCGTCCGCCGAGCAGGCCCCCACCGCCTCCGTCTCGTCGTCCGCCCCGGCGTCCGGAGAACCGCCGACCACGGCGCCCGCGAGCCCGTCCGGATCAGACAGGAGTACTCCGGTGGACATCCGCGTCACCATCGACGGCCAGGAGGTCGAGGCGACCTTGAACGACAGCCCCGCCGCCCGTGACCTGGCCTCCCTCCTTCCGCTCACCCTGGATCTGGAGGACTTCCACGGGACCGAGCGGATCGCGGACCCGCCGAGGAAGCTGACCACCGAGAACGCCCCGGAACCGCAGGCGCCGAAGACCGGGGACCTCACCTACTACGCCCCCTGGGGCAACCTCGCCATCTTCTACAAGGACGGCCCCTCCGCCTCCGAGGACCTGCTGGTCCTCGGCCACATCGACGCCGACTCCGATCTGCTGTCCGGGGCCGACCGGATCACCATCGAGGCCGCCTCCTGACCTCCCCCAGCACCACCCCTCCTCGTACGGGAAGAAGTTTTCGCATGCCCTCCGCCACCGGGTCCGCCCCCGGCAAGCTGCCCTTCGTCGTCCGGGTGCTCGCCACCGGCACGTTCCTGATGGGCACCACCGAGTTCGTCATCGC
This sequence comes from Streptomyces sp. NPDC023573, assembly GCF_055559735.1. Lineage (NCBI taxonomy): Bacteria > Bacillati > Actinomycetota > Actinomycetes > Kitasatosporales > Streptomycetaceae > Streptomyces > Streptomyces sp. NPDC023573. The sequence goes on along the minus strand of NZ_JBVHKB010000008.1, from coordinate 112,234 downwards.
CGGACTGCTACCCGAGATGGCCGCAGACCTGAACGTCAGCGTGTCCCGCGCCGGTCTGCTGATCACCGCGTTCGCCGTCGGGATGATCGTCGGCGGGCCCACGATGGCCATGGCCACCCTGCGCCTGCCCCGGCGCCACACCCTCATCGGCGCCCTCGCCGTCTTCGCCCTCGGGCACGCGGTCGCCGCGCTAAGCACCTCCTTCACCGTCGTGCTCACCGCCCGGGTCGTGACCGCGCTGGCCACCGGCGCGTTCTGGGCCGTCGGCTTCGTCATCGCCACCACCACGGCGGGCCCGGCCCGGTCCACGCGGGCGGTCGGCGTCATGATGGGCGGCCTCACCCTGGCCAACGTCATCGGTGTGCCGATCGGCTCGTTCGTCGGCCACTACACCGGCTGGCGCGGCCCGTTCTGGGCGCTGGCCGTCCTCGCCGCCCTGGCCGCCGCGTTCGTCGGCCGGTCCATTCCCCGTACCGAGCAGCGGGCCGAGGTGTCGGTGCGCGCCGAGGTCCGGGCCCTTCGCCAGGGGAGGCTGTGGCTCGCGCTCGGCGCCGCGGTGCTGATCATGGGCGGGGTCCTGGCGACGTACACGTACATCACGCCGCTGCTGACCGACCGGGCGGGCATCCCGGCCGGTGCCGTGCCGCTGGTGCTGATCGCCTTCGGGATCGGTGCGCTGGGCGGCACCGCGATCGGTGGCCGTCTCGGGGACCACCGCCCGATGGTCACGACGATCACCGCGTCGGCGGCGACCTCCCTCATCCTGCTGGCCCTGATTCCCGCCTCCGACAGCCCGGTGGCCGCTGTGGTCCTGGTGTTCGGTATGGCGCTGGCCGGGTTCACCGTCAACCCGGTCGTCACCTCTCTCGCCGTCCGCTTCGCAGGCGACGCCCCCACCCTCACCTCGGCACTGACCACCTCCGGCTACAACACCGGCATCGCCGCCGGCTCCCTCGCAGCGGGCCACGCGCTGGACTCCTCGCTCGGCCTGACCGGCCCGGCCCTGGTCGGCGCGGTCTTCGCCGCGCTCACCCTGCTGCCCCTCATCGCCCTTGCACTGCGCGGCACCACCGGCCCCTCCCGGATCGTCGCCCACCACACCACCGACACCGGACACCCGCCAACCGTGGACGCCACCGCGACGTCCGCGCGCTGAGCTTCACGCCCGTACACCTTCGTTGGGAGCCACCGTCATGAACCCCGCGTACGACTTCACCGGTCAGGTCGCCTTCGTCACCGGCGCCTCATCCGGCATGGGCCTGGCCACCGCCCGCGCCTTCGCCGAAGCCGGGGCCGCCGTCGCCCTCGCCGACATCGACGAGGACGCCGTCAACGCCGCCCTCGAGCAGCTCACCGACGACGGGCACCAGGTCCTCGCCCTGGTCTGCGATGTCACCGACGAGGATCAGGTCGCCGCCGCCGCCGTCGACCGCACCGTGGAGACGTTCGGGCGGCTCGACATGGCCTACAACAACGCCGGGATCATGCCCCCGCCCACCGACGCCGCCGACGAGAGCGCCGAGCAGTTCGACCGCGTCCAGGGCATCAACCTCCGGGGCATCTGGGCAAGCGTGAAGCACGAACTGCGCCACATGCGCACCCAGGGCAGCGGCACGATCGTCAACTGCTCCTCCCTCGGCGGCCTGGTCGGCAATCCCGGCCGCGCCGCCTACCACGCGTCCAAGCACGGCGTCATCGGCCTCACCAAGAGCGTCGCCCTCGAATACGGCTCCCGAGGCGTCCGGATCAACGCCGTCTGCCCCGGCACCATCAGCACCCCCATGGTCGACGCCATGGTCGAAGGCGGAGAACTCGACCGCTCCCAGGCCGAAGGGGGCCAGGCCATCGACCGGCTCGGCACCGCCGACGAGATCGCCCAGGCCGTCCTCTGGCTCTGCAGCGACGGCGCCAGCTACGTCACCGGCATCGCCCTGCCCGTCGACGGCGGCTACGTCGCCCAATAGCCACCCCGCCATCCCGCCGCATGCCCCGCAGCCGACTACCTCGTCGAACAGGGCAGGGCGACAACCTCAACCCCGACAAGTGGCTCGGCTAATGGGGGAGCTGGAAATCGTCGTGGGTCTCCACCCACTCCGGCGGCGCCAGAGTCTCCGCCTGCCGGACAAGGTCGCGGACGAACTCGGCATCTCCCGGCTTCAGGTACGGTCCCGCCGCGGCCAGGTGCCGTTCGGCCTTGTCGACAGTCGGGCCACTGTCGGCGGGGGCGGGGCCCTGCGTGGCTCAGCCGGACCGTTTGGGATCAAGATTCGCGAAGCCCTCGGTCGTACCCCGGGTCGCCGGATTCGGCGAGCGGCGGCCACGGTCCTGGGCCTGGTTGCTGTCATCGCCACCGGCGTGGACGGGGGACACCCCCCGGAGGACCCCCCTCTTGCCCCGTGGCCGGACACATCGGTGCTCTGGGCCGGACTGGCACTGTTCACCCTGATCGTGACCGCCACGGTCATCAGGGTCAGGCGCCGGACCACCGGCGCGACCCGGCCCAATAACTCTGAGGAGCCCTTGCCCGGCAGCGTTCCCCACCTCCGGGACCCGTGAAGTCCGCCGGGGACCGCGATCCCCGGCGGTACCACCGGCACCGACCCGTCAGTCCTTCCCGACCGGCGGGTCCTCGTCGTACTGGGACGTGCCCGAGTCCAGCAGGGGTTCCTGGGTCTTGAGGTGCGCGGGGGCGAACGCCCGGAGCGCGTGGTAGCCGGTGATCACGACGAGCGTGCCGAGCGCGATGCCGCTCAGCTCGAAGTTGTCGGTGATCTTCAGACTGACACCGCCGACGCCGATGATGATGCCCGCCGCGGCCGGTACGAGGTTGAGGGGGTTGCGCAGGTCGACCTTGGCGTTCAGCCAGATCTGGGCGCCCAGCAGGCCGATCATGCCGTACAGGATCACGGTGATGCCACCGAGCACCCCGCCGGGGATCGCGGCGACGACCGCGCCGAACTTGGGGCAGAGCCCGAACAGCAGCGCGAAGAACGCCGCCGCCCAGTAGGCCGCGGTGGAGTAGACCCGGGTCGCCGCCATCACACCGATGTTCTCGGAGTACGTGGTGTTGGGCGGACCGCCGACGGCCGTGGACAGCATCGAGGCGGCACCGTCCGCGGCGATCGCGGTGCCCAGCTTGTCGTCGAGCGAGTCGCCGGTCATCTCGCCGACGGCCTTCACATGCCCGGCGTTCTCGGCGATCAGGGCGATGACGACCGGCAGCGCGACCAGGATCGCGGACCACTCGAAGCTCGGCGCGTGGAAGGACGGCAGCCCGATCCAGTCCGCGTCCGCCACGGCCGACAGGTCCAGCCGCCAGTGGTCGACGGCCTCCGCGCCGCCGGCCGGGGAGTGGATCTTCCCGAAGACCAGGTCGAGCACCCAGGACAGCACATAGCCGAAGACGAGCCCGAGGAAGATGGCGATACGCGAGAAGAACCCCCGCAGACAGACCACGGCCAGCCCGGTGAACAGCATCACCAGCAGGGCCGTCCACTGGTCCTGCGGCCAGTACGTCGACGCGGTGACGGGTGCCAAATTGAAGCCGATGAGCATCACGACGGCGCCGGTCACCACCGGAGGCATCGCCGCGTGGATGATCCGCGCGCCGAACCGCTGCACCACGAGCCCCACCAGGAACAGCACGGCACCGACCACCAGGACCGCACCGGTGACGGTGGCACTGCTGCCGCCGCTGGCCCGGATGGTGGCCGCCACGCCCACGAAGGAGAGCGAGCACCCCAGATAGCTGGGCACCCTGCCCTTCGTCGCCAGCAGGAAGATGGCCGTGGCGACACCGGACATCATGATGGCGAGGTTCGGGTCGAGGCCCATCAGAACGGGCGCGACGAAGGACGCGCCGAACATGGCCACCACGTGCTGGGCGCCGAGCCCGAACGTACGGGGCCAGGAGAGCCGCTCGTCGGGGCGCACCACCGCGCCCGGTGCGGGCGTCTTTCCGTCGCCGTGCAAGGTCCAGCGCACGCCGAGGCCCATGGTCGCTCCCTGATTGGTGTGTGCGGTGCGCCCTGGGGGTCCACCCGCGGAAAAGATCAGGGCCATGGTAGTGCCGAGCCGGCGCGGCCTCGCGCTCGGCCCCGCCGCAGGTGGAGGCTGTCGCTCCGCGCCGCCCGGCTGTCAGCCGCCCGCCGGGCTCCTGTCCGGCGCCGGCCGCGTAACGCCGCCCTCCGCGACCTTGCGGTCACCGGCCCGCAGCACCCCGGCCCCCAAAACCAGGCCGAACGCCAGCACCGTGACCAGGCCGAACGACACGAGCAGCGAGGTCGCCTCCGCCAGTGAGCCGATCGCGGACGGGGCGATGAGGCCGGAGGTGTACGTGATGGTGGCGACGCCGGCGATGGCCCGGCTCGGGTTCGTGCCGCTGCGCCCGGCCGCGGCGAACGCCAGCGGTACGACGACCGCCACGCCGAGGCCCAGCAGCCCGAAGCCGGTGAGCGCCAGGGCGGCGCCGGGCGACAGGACCACGAGCAGCCCGCCGACTGTGGCCAGCGCGCCTCCGACCCGTACGGTTCTTACCGCACCGAAACGGTCGACGACCCTGTCGCCGGCGATCCGGGCGATGGCCATCATGAGGGCGAAGGCGGTGGTCGACGCCGCGGCGAGTCCGGCGGAGCTGCCCATGACGTCCCGGAGGTAGACCGCCGACCAGTCCATGCTGGCCCCCTCGGCGAACACCGCGCAGAAGCCCACCGCCCCGATGACCAGCGCCGACTTCGGCGGCAGGGTGAAGCGCGGCGGCGGCTCCTCGTCGGGAGAACTGCGCAGGTCCAGAACCCCCTGGCAGGCGGCCAGACCGAGCGCCGTCAGCACCAGCGCGGCCAGGGTGTGGTGCAGCCGGGCGTCGGCCCCGATGTGCGCCGCGACCGTGCCCGCCGCCGAACCGATCAGGGCGCCCACGCTCCACATGCCGTGCAGCCCGGACATGATCGACTTGTCGAGCCGGTTCTCCACCTCGACGCCCAGCGCGTTCATCGCGACGTCCGACATCCCGGCCGTGGCGCCGTACACGAACAGCGCGAGGCAGAGCGTCAGCAGGTTCGGGGCGAGCGCGGGCAGGATGAGCGCCAGCGTCCACAGCGCCAGCAGCCCCCGCAGAGCCGTCCGTGCTCCGAACCGGTGGCTGACGCTGCCGGCCAGCGGCATGGCCAGCGAGGCTCCGATGGCCGGGAAGGCGAGTGCCAAACCGAGCTGACCCGCACTCACCGAGGCGTGGTCCTGGATCCACGGGACCCGGGTCGCGAAGCTGCCGGTCACCGCCCCGTGCACGGCGAAGACGGCGCCGACCGCGTATCTGGCCCGCCTTATCTGCTCCATGCCGAAGACCGGGACCGCTTGATCCTTTGTCATACGCCGTGCCCTCCCCTGGAAATAGCGGCCCGCCGGTGCCCCCGGCGGCGCGTCTCGCGGTGCGCAGCGTAAACTATCAGGAACCCTGCCTGATAAATAACCCCACGGCGTCGGCCGCTCAGTGATCTGGAAGGATCCCGGCATGCCCGCATCCCCGAGCACCGCCCGGGCCATCAACGACCGGCTCGCCCTGCGACTTCTCCAGCAGGACGGCCCGCTGACGGCTACTCAGCTGAAGACCCTGACCGGCCTGTCCCGCCCCACCGTCGCCGATCTGGTGGACCGGCTCCAGGACGCCGGCCTGGTCAGGGTCGTCGGGGAGAGCGGCTCCGACCGCCGTGGCCCCAACGCCCGGCTGTACGGGATCGTCGCCGACCGCGCGCACCTGGCCGCCCTCGACGTACGCACGGACAGCGTCGCCGTGGCCGTCGCGGACCTGCTCGGCGTCACGCTCGCCGAGGCCACGCTGCCGATCGGCGGCGACACGGGGACGCGGCCCGCCGTCGAGCGTGCCGTGGCGATGCTGGAGCGCACCGCACGTACCGCGGGCACGGCCCCGCTGCACAGCGTCGGCATCGGCGCCCCCGGCCTGATCGACCCGGTCACCGGCGAGCTGAGGAACACCGCCGGACTCCCCGCCTGGCACGGCGGTCTGGTCAGGGAGCTCCAGCAGCGGCTCTCCGCCACCGTCCTCGTGGAGAACGAGACCAACCTCGCCGCCGTCGCGGAACACCGCGACGGAGCCGCCCGGGACCGCGACACCTTCGTGCTGCTCTGGCTGGGCAACGGCATCGGCGCCGCCGTGATGCTGGACGGGAAGCTGCGCCGCGGTGCCTCGGGCGGAGCGGGGGAGATCGGTTTCCTCCCGGTGCCCGGCACATCGGGGGTCCCCTCGGCGGTCAACTGCGACGGAGGCTTTCACTCCCTGGTGGGCTCCGCCGCCGTCTGCCGGCTGGCCGCGGAGCACGGCATCACGACGTGGGGCCCTGTGGAGGACGGCGCGCAGGAGCAGGATCCCGCCGCCGCGTCCGCCGTCCGGGCCGCGCTGCGCGCGGGCGACGGGAAGGCCGAGGCCTTCCTGGCGGCGCTCGCCGACCGCCTCGCACTGGGAGCCGCCGCCGTCGTCTCCGTCCTCGACCCCGGCTGCATCGTCCTGGCCGGCGAGGTCGGCCGCGCCGGCGGCGACGCGCTCGCCGCGCGGGTGGAGGAACGGCTGGCCCGGATGTCACCGCTGCGTACGGAGGTCAGGGCGGGGACGCTCGGCGGCGGCGCGGTCCTGCGCGGAGCACTGTTCGCGGCGCGCGACGCGGCGCAGGACGCGCTGTTCGGCGTGGGGGGATGAACGCCGGGCGGGTGGGGGACACGTCCGGGTCAGACCCGCAACGGGTCCTCAGCTCGGGTGCCCGACGGCCCCCGTCTCCACCAGGAACTCGCTCGGCTCACCCCACCACGACACGTACAGACTGTCCCGCGCGCGGGTGCAGGCGACGAAGAGCAGACAGCGCTCAGCCAGAACGTCGGCCTCGTGCTGAAGCCGGTCCACGTCCGCCGGAGTCACGGCCCTCGGATACGGCAGAGCGCCGCTGCCCACGCCTATGACGGCGACGCACCGGAACTCCAGACCCTTGAACGCGTGCATGGTGCCGACCTGGACGGCGGCCGGGTCGGAGGCGGCATCGCCCCGCAGACGCGCGGCGCGGATCCCCGCCGCCGTGAGCCGTTCGACCGCCTTGTCGCAACTCTTGTTGAACCGGGAGCCGATCCCGATCTCACCCGGCTCGATCCCACTGTCGAGCCACGCTTGCACCCGCGCGACGAGGGCGTCGAGTTCGGCGGCCTCCGAGCTTCCGCCGTACGTCTCGGGTCCGTTGCCGTGCAGGGCCGACCGATAGCCGAGCAGCGTCTCGTTGCGGGCATCGTCCGCCAGTTGCTCGAAGGGCCGGCCGACGAGGAGGGCGGTCGACCAGCTGAGGATCTCGTGGGTCGACCGGTAGTTCTTGCGCATCTTCGTGGACCGACCGGAGACCCGGACGCCGACCGCCTTCAGCGACACCTTCGTGTCGTAGATGCGCTGGTGGGGGTCGCCCGCGATGAAGAGGTCGTCCGGCCGGGCCGGAGCCGCCGCGCGCAGCAGCCGCCACTGGGCGGGGTGCAGATCCTGTGCCTCGTCGACGACCACGTGCCGGAAGCGGGGGCCGACGCTCTCCAGCAGATCGGCGGCTTCCGCACACGTGCCCAGGTAGGTGCGCAGCCCGTCCGCGGTGAGCCGCTCGCGGAACTCCACGATCGTGCGCCAGACGAGCCTGCGGGAGGACGCCGGCAACGCACTGCCGCGCCCCCGCCGCTCACACCCCTCGTACTCCTCCAGGGACCGCAGGTTCTGCGCGAGAACCACGTGCTTGTACTCCTGGGCGAGGAACTGCGCGGTGCCGGTGAAACCGCTCGCCTGTGCTGCCTGCTCCCACCTGGCTTCCTCCTCACCGCCCCGCAACGGCCGCCGTGACGTCGACACGACCCTCCCCGCGAACGCGTCGACGGTCATGATGTCGACGCGGTCACGCAGCACCTCGTCCTCGACCAGTGCGGCCAGCCCGGTTCGCAGCGCGGCCACCAGCGTGTTGGTGTACGTCGTGAGCAGGATCCGGTCCCCGTCGCGCAGATACCCCAGCAGGTGGCGTACCCGGTGCAGGGCGACGACCGTCTTGCCGGTGCCCGGACCGCCGGTGACCTGGGCGGGGCCCGAGTAGGAGGGCCGGTAGGCGACCTTGTGCTGTGACGGGTGGAGGAAGACCCGCCAGGCGGCGAACGGCTTGGCGAGGATCTCGCGGAGCTCCTCGGACGCGGTGACGAGAGCGATACGGGCCCGGGTGCGCCGGATGGCGGTGGCGAAGTCCTCGGTGTCCACGGGCGGGTCGCCGGCGGACACGGCGGACATACTGACGGACACGACGTCGCGCCACACCTCCTCCACGCTGAAGCCCGCCGCCAGGTATTCCAGGACCTCGCGCTGGTCCTGAGGGAAGTACGGGGCGAAGATTTCCAGTTGTTCCGCGTCGGTGAGGGCGCGGGCCTGGCGGAGCGTGGTCCCGTCGATACCGAGTGCCGTCATGTCACCGTCGGACACGTGCGCGAACAGGCGCTGATGGGGAGCCGGGGCGATGCGCTCGTACGCCGGGGTCAGCTCGTCGAGCATCGCGATGTCCCGGATCTCCACGGCCCGGGTCACCGTGTTGATGCTGGCCTTCTGCTTGATCGCCCACGCGATCGCCTTGTCGTGCGGCATCACCCGCAGCAGGACGTAGGTGTCCCCGCTGTCCGGCGCGAGGACGACACCGCGCGTGCCCTGATCGATGCGGATGGTCCTGATGTGCGGGTCGCGGGCCCGCTTGAGCGTTTCCAGCTTCAGCCCCTGGTCCTTGAAGAGCTGGTCCAGGGTGAGACGTTCGAACTTCTCCCAGGCGTCGAACACTCCCTGTTTGACGCTTCCCTGGAGCTTGCTGAGCTGTGCGCAGAAGTCGATGTCGAACGCGAGGTGGGGCATGGGCGGACTCTCCGGGGAAGCGGTTGACGTCGGAGGGGTTGGAGGGTCAGGCGGCCGGTCCGTCGAGATCGAGCTCGATCAGGGCAAGGGCATCGGCGACTTCCTGCGACAGCTCGTCCGCGGGCCCGTAGACCAGACACAGGTCCTCGTGGAGGGGAGCGAGGATCAACTGCGCCTCAGGTGCCTCGCCCTGGGCCAGCAACAGCATGCCGATGTCCCGGCGCAGCTCGACCGCCTCGTCGCTCACGTCTCCGTCTACGGCCCGGACGACGTCCAGGACCGCCCGCAGCGCCACCAGCGCGTCGGTCGCCTGGCCCAGCTCGGCGCGGCACCGAGCAGCCTGGGCCCGGCACGCACGGGCCTGCGCACTGCTGGGGCCACCGGTACGCGCGTACGCGTCGGCCAGGGCGTCGAACTCGGGCAGGGCCGCCCGGTAGTCGCCGCCGAGCAGCTGGATCGCGGCGCGTTGGGTACGGAGCTCCAGTACCTTCCCGCTCTCAGCACCGAGCGCACGCGCGGCCGGCTCGATGACCTCGCTCAGAACCTCGGCGGCCTGGGCGAACCGCTCCTCGTCCAGCAGCGCGTCGGAGTGCGCGTACGCCTCCGCGATCTCCTCGCGCAACTGCGCGGGCACGGCGACGGCGGCCGGCTGTGTGGCCGCCGGATCGACCGTGGTGGGCACGGGCCGCCCTGCACCGGCGCGGGCACGTGGCGCGTACGGCTGACGGAAGATCGCGGTCGGATCCGGCGCTCCCTGCGGTCCTGCCTCACCGGGAGCGGGCCCCGTGCCGGGCGCGGGCAGGAAGTACCGAAGCCGCTCGTACACCTCCTGCACATCGGCGGGTCGCGCCTCCGGAGCCTTGAGTAGCAGGTGCAGGACCAGCGCCTCCAGAGACTCCGGCACATCCGGTCGCAACAGGCGCAACGGGGTCGGAGCGGCGTTCACATGCTGGTACATCACCAGGTACTCGCTGTCGGCGGTGAACAGGGCCCGTCCGCTGAGCAGTTCGTACAACACGCAGCCCAGCGCGTACAGATCGGTCTGAGGACTGATGCGCCCGCCGCGGACCTGCTCCGGTGCCATGTACTGGTAGGTGCCGATGGGGCTGCCGGTCGCGGTGAGCTTGGTGACGTCCGTGCGCAGGATCGCCGCGATTCCGAAGTCGAGGACCTTCACCGTCCCGTCCCGGGCGACCAGGATGTTGGACGGCTTGAGGTCGCGGTGGATCACCGGCACGTCGTGGGCGTGTGACAGCACGGTGGCGACCTGCGCGGCGACGGCGACCGCCCAGCTGACGGGCAGCGGATGATCCGGGTGGATGTACGCGGACAGGGGGATGCCGTCGACGAGCTCCATGACGAGGAAGAGCCGCTCGAAGGTGTCGTCCAGCACCGCGTCGTACACCTGCGGCACGCCGGGGTGCTGGATGCGCGCGGTGATGCGCGCCTCGCGCTTGAACCGCTTGGCGAACTCCTCGGCCAGCTGCGGTGAACCGGCGACGGCCTGCCGCCGGACCACCTTCACGGCGACGGGCCGGTCCAGCACGGCGTCGAAACCACGCCATACGTCTCCCATACCGCCGCTGTTGAGCTCCTCCAGGAGCTCGTACCGTCCGGCGATCGGTTGGTCCGGCACCTTGCCCCCGTGTGTGCGTGTACTGAGGGCCGACGCGTGTTGGCGCGTGGACCCGACGTGGTGGGGCCAAGTCTCTCCGTGCGGCAATCTCCAGTCCAGCGAAGCTGGGGGAGCGAGTGAGGGGGCGTCACTTTCCGGTCACCGGAGGCGGATCGCCGGGCGCGCTCCGTTCCGGTCCGCTGAGGCCGGCACCGCATCTCGCGTTACAGCTGCCTCGTGATCATCCGAACGTGCTTCGTGAGTCTGGGGCCCGCAAGTTCATACGATTCGTAGCCCGATTGTCAAGTTCCCTATTCAGGTTGAATCTCTTTTCGGGTAGTGGGGGCCTCGGAGAGTGTCTGGAAGATTTTTTCAAGGTCTCCAGCGGTTTTTGCACAGAACCCCTGGTCGGACTGTCTGATCAAGTCCATTGCCTGGTTGAAGTTCTGACCATCAGGCCCGGCCTCCTGGATCAATCGCGAGGGGACGATCATCCAGTTCCTGGTCGACTTGAACGTCCACTCGACCTGCTTTGGGGTTTCTCGAACGGCCGATTCGAAGATCTTTTTCAACTGTTCATCAGGTTCGGCATAGCGCCACCCAATAAATGCTACTTGAAGGTATCCATAGACGGGGTGACGCTCTGTCGGCGACCTGAACCACACCACGTCACCGAATCGACTCAGTACCTGTTTTGCCCGCTCGTTGCGCTTCATGTCTGCCTTACCTGCAGTCCTCAACGCCGACCCCACGGGGGCGGCATCTTGTAATCTCCATTATTTCGAATTATTTTCTCCCCGTCGTTTGTCAGTCGCAGCGCTCGTTCGTAATCCCCAAGGGGGATAGGGTTGTTGCTGAGGGTTGGGTCGTAGATATAACGTCCGTCTGTGTATACCTCATGGAAGAGGTAGTCCTCGATATTGGCGCCGCCGCGTTCAGGGATCCTGATGTCGCTGCCTGAGTAAGTTGTGTAGTGCACTATCCTGCCTTCGCCATCTGCTCTTCGAGATATGAAGGAAGCGATATCAGAGCAGTCGATCTCCGGGCCACTGGGTGCCGCTCTCATTGCGTCGGTGAGGTTTCCGCTGGGTGGGTGGGAAGGATTTGGTTCTCGGAAGTCGTAAGGCCCACGAGGGCATGGTGACAGCCCTAGAGGGTCTGTCCACGTATGGGGATTGTGAACGTAGGTGCTGGGGTTTGGTGCAGGCGACAGACCGAGTGGATCAGCGCTGAAGTACCGCGCTGTCTCGGGATCATAATAGCGGTGGAAATTATAGTGCAGCCCTGTTTCCGAGTCGAAGTATTGGCCCGGGAAGCGCAGCGGCATGTATGAGGTGCTGGAGGCTGCCCAGGTGGTCGCTCCCCACAGGGTGGCACGCGTCCGCCATGCGATACACCCTTGCTCGTCGATGAGTTCGCTCGGCGTGCCGACAAGGTCGGTGACGATTGCGAAGAAGCGCTCGTTTATCTCGCTCTGAGGTGTGTCCTTGTTCAGTATGCGTTCCGTCTGGGCAACTGGACGCGTGTCGTGATAGTCCCAGGTCAGCGCGACTGGGTGAGGGAGTGTCGCAGAGTGTGTCACCTGCTCGCACAAAATGGGGCCGTCCCAGGTGAACTCCACCCTTTCCGCTATGCCGTCAGAGGTAAACCGCTGTTTTCCTACACGTCGCCCCAGAGGGTCATAGAGGTAGCGCCAAAGAGTTCCGTCAGGGGTTGCCACGGCGGCGAGGCGGTCTTCGGTGCCCCACTGGAAGCGCCAGATATCCGGTTTGCGGGAAATTCGCTGCTTTCTGCGCAACACAACGCGTCCTTGTGCGTCGTGCTCATAGGTAACATTTCCTGCCCGTGTGATGCGAGTACCGCTGTAGGCGCGAGGCCCTGTGGCTTCCTGCCCGGGATGCGAGGTTGGCCAGACCGCACTGATCTGGTTACCCACATCGTCATACGCGTACCGTTCTGTCCACGTGCCCGCGAGTACCGTGGTCACCCGGCCCGCAATGTCGAGGCCGAAGGTGCGGGTGCCGTTGAGATCGTCGTACACACTCGTAAGATGCCCATCGGTGCGATAGCCGTAAGCGCGGCGCTGGATGAAATTGCCTTCTGGGCCAGTCACGGATTGGCTGGTGACTCGACCTGTAATGTCGAAGGCATTCTGCAGGGATAGTGATGTGCCGACCCGCCGGACGAGTTCCTGACCAGCTGAATCATATTCGAACTGAAACGTGCGTCCTGCAGTAGTCAGTTCACTGCAACGGCTGGATAGGTCATAATTCCACGTACTGATCGCACCGCTCGGTGTGACACGTCCTGTTCTGCGGCCGAGATCGTCGTAAGTAAACTCAAGTGTCCTGCCGTTGACAGTTTCTGACTTTAGTCGGCCATATCGATCACGCAGTCGCATCAATGTCGCATCTGGGCTGGTAGCCAAAGCGAGTTCATCAAATATGTCGTATTCGAATGTGGTGACTGCGTCAGGTGCCGTCTTGCGGAGCACTTGGCCAAGCGCGTTGCGCTCGTACTCCACAGTCTGACCAATACCATCGGTACGTAATTTGAGATGGCCTGCGTGGTCGTACGTGTAACTCAGCGTGCGGTTATCGAAGTCAGTCTCGCCCACGAGCCGGCCGGCCGGGTCGTAGTCGTAAGTCCAGGACTGCCCGTGTGGGTTGGTAACCCGTGTCAGACGAAGCCCGGCGTCGTGACTGAACTCGAATCTGACACCATCCGGACCGGTTCGGGCCACCTGCAGATCGAAGTCCGTGTATTCGAAATGGGTTGTCTCGTCGGTCGACGTGGTGTGAGAAATGCAGTTGTTCTCGCCATCGTATATCCAGGACTGAGTGCTATTGTCCGGGGCGACGTGGCGGGCAAGCTTCCCCTCGACTGTCCATTCAAAGCGGGTGATTGCGCCGAGAGAGTCGGTGACTGCGGACAGGCGGCCGAAGGCGTCTCGGACGTATCGGATCCTGGCGCCTGCCCCATCGGTGAACTCAACGGGAAGCCCAGCGGGGTTGCAGCGGATCCACGAGGTGCAGCCTAGGGCATCCGTTGCAGATATGAGATGACCCGAGTCGTTGTATGAGAACCGGGTCGTCGAGCCTGCAGAATCTGTTGTCGAGACACGATTTCCCCGTGCATCGTAGGCATGACGCAGAACGGTGCCGTCTGTTCGACGTACAAGAACGGGCAGGCTCAGTGCGTTCAACTCCACCGTTGTCCTGCGCCCGTCAGGTCGCTCCAGGGCAACAGGCCGACCTTGCGCGTCGTATGAGTAACGGGTGACGAGTCCGAGTGGGTCGGTGACGGACAGCAGTCGGTGGTATCGGTCGTGTTCGTAGCGGGTGACCGCGCCGAGAGCGTTGACCTTGGCGACGACCTGCGCGCGGTCGTTGATCACATACCGGGTGGTGTGGCCAAAGCTGTCCGTCATGGATGTCATGCGCAGACCGGTGTCGGGGTCGGTGTTGTCCCAGGCAAAGTGGGCCTCGAGGTGACCATTGGTGCCGGTCTGGTAGACGCAGCGGTCGTGTTCGTCGTAGACGTACTCGTACCGGCTGCCGTTGGTGTCCGTCCACGCTGTTATGCGACCCAGTTCGTCGCAGTCGAAGCGTAGGGGCTTGCCCGATGAGTTGGTGACTGCGGTGAGGTGACCGTCGGTGTAGCCGTAGCGGAGGATCTCCTGGTCGGTGCCGTCAGGGGCGGCGCCTGCCAAGTGCAGGGCGGTGACCCTGCCTTCGTGCGTGGTCAGTTTCAGGTGGTAGCCGCCGTGGTGCACGATCGAGGTCGGAGCGCCTGTCTCGTCGTGCTCGAAGGCGATCCAGCGGCCGTTTCGGTCGTCGATCTGGGCCAGGAGCGCCAGATCCCCGGTGGGCTGGTCGACGAAGTGTCGGACCTGGCCGGTTTCCGGGTCGGTGATGGTGTAGCCGTCACTCACCCGGTCCAGAGGCCAGCGTCGGCCGTGCGTGGGCATGACGGGCGCGCCGGGCGCCGGGTGCGGGTAGGCGAGGAGGCTGCCCTCGTTGCAGCTGAAGACCACACCTTCCGCGTCGATCTCCAGGCGCTGGTCGACCGTGCTCGACCAGCCGGTGCCGAACCAGCGGCCGGCGCGGTGCGAGGAGTCGAAGACGCGCTCGAAGACCAGGGGCAGCGATCCCGGCAGCACGATGTCCGTCTGGGGGAGCAGCATGCGCCCGGTGGCGACGTCGATGGGGTCCCCATTGCACTTGACCTTGCTGCATTGCTGCCCATTGGAGTCGGGGTTCCCCTCGTGGCCTTGGCGGTTAGGGCCCCTGGGGGATTCGGGGAGGTCCTTCATCCCGGCCCGCAGGCCGCCCTTGATGAGTCCCCCACCCTTGGTGCCGAGCAGCTCAGGCAGGAGCCGGCCGATGAATTCCGAGGGGTCTCCCTTGGCCGCGTCCCAGGCGTTCTTCAGTGCGCGGTCGGGGTTGGCGGCGGTGGAGACGAGGCCGGCGAGCGTCATGTTGACGCCCTTGTAGTACTCGGCCGGGTGTGTCAGGTTGTACGGGTCGGTCGGGTTGACCGAGCGGACGAAGTTCACCAGTCCCGCGGAGGCCTTTATGGCACCGCCGCCGACATGCGCCAGCTCGATGGACTGGCCGATTCCGTAGTCGATGAGTTCCTGCTTGGCCCGGTCCAGGCCGGTGGGCTCTTTCGGAGCGTGGGCCATCGCTGCCGTGATCGCGCCCTTGGCCGTTTCGGCTGCGTCGTTACGTGCCTGCCGGGCGCGCTGAAGGATCTCCTGAGCGTGCCGGCGCTTGGCCGTGCCCGGGTCGGAGAAGGTGCCGGGGTGCGGGAGGGGGTGGTCGGTGTTGCGGACCGCGTTGTACGCCTCCGCCTTCTCCTTGAAAGCGGCAGCAGCAGTCTCGTAGTCCTGCTTGCCCTCCTTGTAGAGGGCGATCGCCTCACCGGCCTTGGCCTGCGCGCTGGTGACCGTCCCGGCGTACGTCTCCAGAGCCTTGGCCGCGTCCTCGAACGCGTTCGCCGCGCGCAGCCAGTCGGTGGGCAGCGTCTGGAACTTGGCGCGGAAGGCGTCGGCGGCCTCGCCCTTCCAGTGGCCGGAGTCGAGCTTCTTCATCCCGCCGCCGACGAGATCGAACGCCTTCTGGAAGTCGCGGAGGTTCTTCACCGCCGCGCTGATCTTCTCCGGCGTGCCATGGATCAGCTCGTTCGCTTCCTCGGTCTGACCGAGTTGCTGCTCCCCGACATCCGCACCCAGCGAGGACGCCGTCTCATCGCCCCAGTCCTCGACGTTGTCGGCCCACTCATCGGCACCGACCTTCTCCAGCCCCGAGCCGACGATGTCGGTGCCCTTGTCGATGCCCTCGCCGACGACCTCCTTGCCCTTGTCAACGAGATTGCCCGCACCGTCGTAAAGGGCGTCGCCCCACTTCCCCCAGTCGACCATCAGCGACTCTCCCCCCACCGCGGCTGGTCAGCCTGGTCGATCGTCTCCTGCGAAGGATCCAGGTGCTCCTTCAGCCGCTCATCCACCTCCGAACGCAACGACGGGTCCACCATCCCGTTGCGCTCCATGGAGTCGAGCGCGGCGTCCTCCACGTCGTAGGCGGTGTCCTTCCAGGTCTGGTTCACCTCGTCCTGGGCCTGGCTCATCGACTCCAAGCTCCAGTCCGGGTTGTCGTACGCGGACTGGGTGCTGATCGCGTCCCAGCTCATGCCCTTGACCTCGTCCTCGGTCGCATGCGGATTCCCGTTCAGGGAGTTCACACCGATCTTGATCGAGTCCTTGACGTACTGCTCCTGCTCCGCATACGAACCCGCCGACAGCCCCACCCCCAGGGCGAAGCCGTTCCCCTTCTGCGTCAGGGCCCGCACACCCCACTCCCAGCGGTTGCAGAACGTCTCGAACTCCGACGTCAGCCCGCCATGCCCCAACTCCAGGCCCGACAACGCCAGACCCGAGAACCCTCGGCCCGTCGACGCCTCCCCGATCATGCCGAGCTCCTTCAGCTCCGCATGCGCCAGATCGATCCCCTTCGCGATCTCCGCCAACGCCTCCGGCGGCACCTGAAGATTCGCGTTCTCCCCGCTCACTGCATCCCCCCGAGATCCACCGCGACCGCGTCGGGCACGATGCCCGCCACCGGCGGGAACAACATCCCGTCCGCACTACCCGCATCCAGCGCCACCCCCGCCGGCCCCGGCAACAACGGCACCATCACATCCAGCAACCGCGCCCCCAGAACGGCCTGATACGTCCACTCCCGCCCGGCCTCCCCACGAGCCAACGCGAATCGGGCCAACGCCTCCTCGTCCGAGAAGGCACAGATCCAGCGCACACCGTTCTGCTCCGCCGACCACAGATCCCCGGCCTCATCCAGCGGCACCAGCACCGCCGTACGCCGGAATTCACCCAGCAGCACTGCAAACTCGCGGCGGGCCGTACGCAACTGCTCCTGGCCGTCCTCCACCGACGTCGCAGCGGGTGCCCGCTCGGGCGGCGGCGGCCCCGAAAGATCGTCCAAGTCCGCCAGCCGTGATCGTCGGCGCTGCTGCTCCGGTATCCCGTCCCCACCCGTGGTCATGCGTGGGATCATCACACGCACCGATTTTCGAGTGCAACGTAAATCGCCTACTGGCCGGAATTCTGCTGCCTGGGGCACGGGGCGACTTCCAGGACCGCCCATACCGTCTTGCCTGGACCGTCAGCGCAGGGATACCAGCCCCAGCGGTCGGCCAGGGCGGCGACCAACAGGAGGCCACGGCCGCCCTCCTGATCGAGTGAGGCCGGGTTCGCCGGGGTGGGAAGGCGCTCGCCCCGGGTGTCGGTGACCTCGACACGGATGGCCGTGCCCTCGGCGGACAGGCGGAGCCGGAAGTCGCGTCCGGATACGTGACCGTGGCGTACGGCGTTGCTGCTGAGCTCGGCGACGATCAGCAGCAACGCATCGTGTGCGTCGCTCCCGTACGGGACACCCCAGGCGTCGAGGCGCTCGCCGGCCAGGCGCCGGGCGAGCCGGGCTCCCCGCGGCGTGGAGCTGAAACGCATCGTGAAGTGGTGCCAGGGGAATCGGGTGCGCGGGGCGCGCATCGGTCGTAGGGGGAGGAGCGGCTGCTTGTCGGTCATTGCTCCACGGTGACGAACCATGACCGCACGTCACCAGAGGTTACGCGCTGTCATGGTTCGGATGTACGCGGCCCGAACCAGCCCGTACGCAGAAAGGGCAGGCATGATGCCCGAGGCAGCCGCTCTGGGTCCTACCCTGCGCTTGAGGTCTCGGCCTCGGACCCGGTCGGATCCGCCGAGCTGGCATCGGTGCTGCCGCTCTCGCCGTCCGCCTCGATGGCCGTAAGGCGATGCTGTCGCAGTGCGTCGCGTTCCGCGTCCGGGATCGCCATCGACTCGGCGAGCACGCCGGCCAACGCGTCCACCCGCGTGCCGACCGTGTCGGCGTGGAAGAGCCAACGGATGTTCTCGTCGCGCGTGATGAGGTCGACGGCCCGACGCGCGCCCTTGTCCTGGACGGTTCCTGCACGGACGTATCGCACCTGGTCGATCGGGATGTCCGCGCGGATCTCGGCTTGTTCGAGAAACGCGCCGGCCTTGGCCGTGATGATGCGGCGATCCGTGATGGCGACCAGGGTGCTCGCAGCTGCCTTGTCCCGTGCGGCTGCCAACTTCTCCTTCGCCCCGCTGAAGATCGCGGACACGGGGCCGAGAGCGTCGAGCTGATCGGCGAGGCCGAGGACGCGGAGGGCCTCGCCGTCATCGAGGAGCCATCGCAGGATGCGGAGGTACGGATCGAGAACCTGCGACTCGGGTGCGCAGACGACGCCCGGAGCGACGAGGGGCGGGGCCGGCGGGCGGAGAGCATCGGCAAGAGGCACGATCGCCTCCAGCAGGCGGGCAGCGGTCTGACGGGCTGCCTTCGAGTCCTTCCGCTTCCCGGGCAGGGGCAACGTGTCGCGTCCGGGGAGCTCGGCGATGATGCGTAGTTCGCGAGTGAGGGAGGCGATGAGGCTTGTCGACTCGGCGAGGGACGAGTCGAACTCCGCTCGGGTGTCGCGCGCGATGACCTCGGCGTACTGAGCCTCGGCCGCGTCTTCGCGCCCGGCAGCTCGCGACCTCGCGGCGCGCAGCGCGTGATAGCCGGTCCATGCCTTGAGGGCGGACAGGAGGGCATAGGCGTCGAAGGCGATCGCCTCGGCGTTCGTCTGCAGGTACTCGTGGTGGCTGCGTGCGTCGGCCCGGTCGATCTGCTTCACGTGGTCGCCGACATGCCCTCGGTAGAGCTCAAGCTGCTTCTGCAGCAACGCTCCACTGCCCGCGACGTCGTCCCACAGGGACGTCGGCACCGACTCGATCTCTCGCGCCTGGTCGACCGCCCGGTCGATGGCGGCGACGAGCCCGGTCAGTTCGGCCCACTGATCCTTACGGATGGCGGTGAGGACCTGGCTCGTCACCGCGAGGTTGGTCCTGACGAGGCCGGAGACCTCGCTCAGCATCATCTGAAGAGCGATCATGGCCAGCCCCGGCCCGATCGAGGCCGCGCCCTGTGCCTTGCTCACCGCGTTCACGGGGTAGAGACGAGCCTGGCGCAGGATGTGGCCAGGAAGCATCACCGTTCCGATGTTCGCGCCGTCCTTGACGGCGAGCTTCGCACCGCTGTTCAGCAGGGCCTGTGTCGCGTGACCGAGCCTGTAGAGCCCCTGCACGCTCGCGAAGGCGTTTCCGAGGTTGCCGGCCACGGTTGCCGCGTTCCCGAGCGAGGCGAGGACTGCGGAGATCTGCCTGCGGTCGGCAGCCGGCACGATGCCGAAGTCGATCAGATCGGGCTTGAGCTCCGCCGGGATTTCACCACAGACGACTGCCACACCGGGGAGCACCTCCGCGATGACCGTCGACGTGGGTGACGAATCGACGCCCGGGCTCGGTGCCGGACCGTCCGTCCCGGGTGAGTCGGCGGAATCAGCCCGGCCGCCCCCCTCGGGCTCGGGTATCTCCGTCGAGTCCGAAGGGCCCTGCATGCGATCTCCTCCTGCGGGGACGCCCAACGACCAGACGTCGTCGGCGTTCACGGCGGATTCTATGGCCCCATGCCCTACGGTTCGGCGCGAACGCCCCGAGTTGATCGCGGAAGGTCAGGGCAGGCGGGTCAACTCGCGCAGCTGTCCGACCAGCGCGTGGACGTCGCGTTCAGCGGGTGGAGCGGCGGATGCCTCCTGCGGGGTGGTGCGACAGGGGCGGCAGAGGCCGTCGGGGAGGGCCTCGGGTGGGCCGGGGCGCCCGCATTCGGTGCACTCGGCGAGGACGCGGCGCTTCGGGGAGACGGTCGTGGCAGGTGCCGGACTGCTCGCCGTGAGCGGCGGAAGCTTGTCGGTGAGGCGGCGGCGTACGAGACCGACGGGGGAGTCGACCTGGGCCGGGAGACCGGCGGTGAGGGCCTGGATGAGGTATTCGGTGTCCACACCGCGGGCGAACCAGCTGGCGGCCAGCGGCTCCAGGCCGCGGCAGTCCGCTGCGGAGAGTGCCAGGCGTGTGTCCAGACGGCCGAGTTGGGCCAGGGCGAGGTAGGCGGGGGAGGTGACGGTCGCAGGTGCCTCGGCGGTGCGCTGCACGAGTACGGCGGGGGATGCGGGCGCGGGAGCAGGCGGAGCCGGGGGCGTGGTGGCGAGCGGCGCGGTCGGGGTGGTGTCGCTGGGCGGCGGAGGAGCGGGTGTCGCCTCCGGGGCGGAGCTGCTCTCCGCGGCCAGGAACGCGCCCCACCACTCGTTGTCGCGGGCTGTACGGGACCAGTAGGTCCGGGAGACCCAGCGGACCTGGTCCCCCTCGCCGGCCAGGCAGCGTACGCGCCGCAGATGCCCTGCCACTCCGAGGGCCTTCAGCGCGCTGGAAACGGCCATCTGACCGTACAGCGGGAGGCTCTTGGCCAGCGACTTGATGTCCATGGCCGCGCCGTCGGGGAGCCGGTCGACGTATCCGGCGATGTATCGCTCGCGCTCCGGCATCAGCGCGAAGTCATCGGTACGGGGCGGGCGTTGCCCTGGTGCGGTTCGCTTGCCGTAGCCGGGGCGGGCTTTGGCGTACGGGCGCGAGGATGCGGGTGCGCGAAGGGCAGGGCTAAGGTGCTCGGTAGCCACGAGATCGTCCGTTCGATCTTGGGGTGAGACCCCGGCCTGGTGTTTGCGCACCTCGTCGGGGTCGATTCGTTGGGGGCACCGTAAGCAGCCGTGACGGTAAGCCGCAAGCTGATCACCGTTAGTCATACCGGCTGGCCGTGACGGGGTAGGGAGGGTGGGGAGGTTTTCCCAAAGCCCTTCTTTTACCCACCGGGTGAACAACATCGCTCGGATCTCGACGCTCGTATCCCGGCCCTCGAATCCCAAAGCTCAAGCGTCGGGCCCGCACCCGTGATCGCGTCCCTCCAACGAGTGAACGAGCCCATCCCGGCGCTCGAAGCTCGGCTCTCGGGCGCCGAGCGTCGGGCCACTCCTTCGATGGAACGCGGGCGGAATGAGGTGCGTGCGGGCGGGCGGGTCGTTACGGTGCCCGAGTGGGACGAGCCGGAGCGGGCGCTGCCTTCCGGGGCCGGTGCCGTCGGTGTGGCAGAACCTCGAAGAGCCCTCCCCCAGAGGCTGGTTGTACGTGATGGGCCGAGGCGTGTACGTACGTGGGACAGGCGGGTGGCGATGACGCAGGGCGAGGCGGCCATGGGCGCGGGGGCGGTGGCCTCGTCGGGGGCGCAGCCGGAGGGCAAGCCGGAGAACGGGGTGGCGGTCGCGTTCGGGCGGCAGTTGAAGCTGCTGCGGGTGCGGGCGGGGCTCACACGGGAGGAGTTCGGGAAGCGGGTGGGGTACGCGGCTCAGTCGGTGGCCTCGTTCGAGCAGGGGCGGCGCATCCCGCAGCCGGATTTCGTGGACAAGGCGGACCGGTTGCTGGACGCCGGTGGACTGCTCGTGGCGTTGAAGGAGGAGCTGGCCCGGTCGCAGTATCCGGCGTTCTTCCGGGATATGGCGGGGCTGGAGGCAAGAGCGGTGGCCCTCTGTGTGTACGGCCTCTACGCAGTGCCGGGCTTGTTGCAAACGGCAGACTATGCGCGCGCGGGATTCCAGCAGGAACGCCCGCTGCTTGACGACGAGGTCATTGAGCAGGGGGTCACTGCTCGGCTGGCCAGGCAGGAGATCTACGACCGACGTCCTGCGCCGCTTCTGAGCTTCATCGTGGATGAGGCCGTACTCCGCAGGCCGATCGGTGGTCGTTCAACGCTACTTGGCCAGTTGGAACGCATGCTGCGCGTTGCTGAGAAGCGCAACGTTGAAGTGCAGGTGATGCCCCTGGACCGAGAGGATCATGCAGCACTCGGAGGGCCGTTCACGTTGATCGACACCGAACAGGGGCAGCGCATTGCCTATGCCGAAGTGCAAGGTGACAGCCGTCTCTACACAGGCCGTGCAGCGGTCCGCGAGCTTGAAGCCCGCTATGGCATCATCCGGTCACAGGCTCTCACTCCTCGTGAGTCCTCGAAGTTCATCGAGAAACTTCTGGGAGAGAAATGACCGTTCACCCCACCAGGCTATCGACCCTCGATTTGGCGTGGTTCAAGAGCAGTTACAGCACCGGGAACGGTGGCGAGTGTGTGGAAGTTGCTTGGCGTAAAAGCAGCTACAGCGGAGCTGAAGGCGGCCAATGCGTCGAGTTCGCCGCCGTAGCCACGCACGTGCACATCCGGGACTCGAAGCAGGCCAGCGGCCCCGTGCTGACGGTCGGCCCCGGAGCCTGGGCCGGGTTCCTCGGGCTCGTCGTCGACTGAGCAACGTACGAGGGAGGGCCCCACCGCACGCCGAACCGGCGTGCGGTGGGGCCCTCCCTCGTACGTACTGGACCTACTCGTCCACGTTCTCCTCGCGGCGGATCATCCGCCACGCGGCCCGGCGTGCGCTGCGGTCCAGGTTGGACCGGAAGCTCTTGTCGGGGCCGAAGTACTGGCGCCCTATGCCGGCGGTTGCCTCGATGTGGTCGGCCATGTTGTCGGCGAAGGCCCGGTCGAAGACCTTGCCGAAGTTGGCCTCGTCGTTGACGACCGCCGCAGCCCGGACCTTGGGGTCTTCCGTGGTCTTGTTGAACGGCTTGCGGACGTCTTCTTCGGTGAAGTCCGTGCCGAACTTGGCGTTGAATGCATCGATCAGCTCCGACAGGAGAGACTTCTCCGCCTCCGCCGCGCCGCCCGTGCCGTCACCGAAGCCGGGGAGCTGGGCGGAACCCTCGGACGACAGGGAGACGTCGTACTCGCCCGTCTTCTCCACCCGCAGGTGACTGAGGTCGATCTCGCCTATGTCCACGCCACCGTCCGCACGGCGGGGGAGCCGGTTGAGGAGGTAGCGGCCGTAGAGGTGGAGCCGCTCCAACTCGTGGTCGCGGTACGGGACGATCTGGGCGAGGAAGCCGTACTTGCGCACGTAGTCGTTCAGGTCCGCGCGGAAGCCCTCCGCGGTCTCCACGTCGTCGTCCTCATCGCTCTCCATGAGGGGCGTGAAGCGGGCGACGGCGGGGGAGAGGAGCCGGTAGAGCTCGGCGTGCAGCTTCTCCCACTTCGCCTGGGACCCGGCCGCCTTCTCCTTCGCCTCGAAGTACGCCGCGGCGAACTCGTCCATCTCCGACTCCGAGATGATCGGCGCCGACATCACCCGGCTCTGCGCGGTGTAGAGCAGGTTCGGGTCGGACGGGAGAGTGTTGGCCTCCTCGAAGTACGGGCGGAACGCGTCCCGGATGTCCTCGGCGTCGTTCACGAAGTCCAGGACCGCGAGGTCTGCCTGCGTCTTGCGGTCGGCGGTGCGGTTGAGTCGGGAGAGTGTCTGGACTGCGGAGATGCCAGTCAGCGTCTTGTTGACGTACATGGTCGTCAGGAGCGGCTGGTCGAAGCCCGTCTGGTACTTCTCCGCCACCACCAGGATCTTGTACTCCTGCTGGCCCCGGCCGCCCGCGCCGACCGCCTTGTCGTCGGCGCGCGTGTACGCGAACGCCTTCGGCAACGCGCTCTCCGGGATGCCGCCGTTTTCCTTCGACTCGGTCGTCTCCTCGTCCTCGCTGATCTTCAGGGCACCCGAGAACGCCACCAGGACACCGAGGTCCGGATACTTGGTGTCGTACTCCCGGTCCGCGATGTAGCTCTTGATCGCCCGCGCCGTCTCCATGGCGGACTGCCGCGAGGACGTGACCACCATCGACTTGGCCCGCCCACCGAGTCGGCCGCGGGAGTGCGCCAGGAAGTGCTCGACGATCACCTGGGCGTGCTGGGAGACGGTGTACTCGTGGGTGAGCGCGAACCGGGCGAGCAGGCCGTTGGCCTTGGAGGGGTCCACCTCGCGCTCGTCGGGGTTCTCGTTCACCAGCTTCCAGTACGTGTTGTACGTGACGTAGTTCCGCAGCGGATCGAGGATGAAGCCTTCCTCGATGGCCTGGCGCATGGAGTACGTGTGGAAGGGGCGGTAAGCCGCCTTGCCGTCCACGGTGTCTTCCGTGCCGAAGAGTTCGAGGGTTTTCGCCTTCGGGGTGGCTGTGAAGGCGAAGTAGGAGAGGTTCGCGGCCCGTGAGCGCTCCGCGGCCTTCTTCTTCAGCTTCTCGTAGACGGTGAGGGCGCTCGCGCCCTGCTCCTCCGAGTCGGCGTCCAGACCGAGGTCACGCAGTGCCGCCTTGACGGCAGTGGAGGCGTCACCGGACTGGGAGGAGTGTGCTTCGTCGATGACGATGGCGAACTTCGTGCCGCTGATCTCCGTCGGGTTGCGCTCGATGTAGTCGATGAGCGCGGGGAACGAGTGGAGAGTGACCGTCACGATCTTGCCGGTGTCCCGGGAGAGCGCACGGGCGAGCTGTTCGCTCTTCGAGCCGTGCCTCTCGTCCACCTTCACGACCAGGCCCTCGGTCTGCGAGAAGCTGCCGACCGTCTCCCGGAGTTGGGCGTCGAGGTTGCGGCGGTCCGTGATGACGATGACCTTGTCGAAGACCGGTGTGCCGGGCTTGATCCGGCCGGCGGACAGCGCATCCGAGTCGAGGGTGCGGGGGTCGGTGTCCGCGTGGAGGTCGCTCAGGCGGTGGGCGAGCCAGCCGATGGTGTTCGACTTGCCGGAGCCGGCGGAGGCCATGACGAGGTAGTTCTGGCCCACGCCGAAGGTCGCGGCGTGGGTGGTGAGCTTCTTGACCACGTCCCACTGGTGGAAGCGCGGGAAGATCGTCGACTTGGTGGTCCCGCCACCGGGGGTCTTGGTCTTCTGCTGGTGCACGTACCGCTGGAGCAGGTCCAGCCAGTTGTCTCGCGCCCAGACCTGCTCCCACAGGTAGGAGGTGGCGTACGTGCCGTACGCGGTCGGGGCCGGGTTTCCGGCGCCACCGGGCAGGCCGGCGCCGTTGGAGCCGGTGTTGAAGGGGAGGAAGCGGGTGTTCTTGCCCCGGAGCTGGGTGGCGACGAAGACGAGGTCCGGGTCGACCGCGAAGTTGGCGATGACGCGGCGGGTGAAGATCAGCTCGGTGGGATCGCGGTCGGTGCGGTACTGCTCCTTGGCGTGCTCGACGCCCTGCCGGGTGAGCGGGTTCTTCAACTCGGCGGTGGCGACGGGGATGCCGTTCAGGAACAGGGTCAGGTCGAGCTTGTTGCCCCAGTCGGCCTGCTTGGTGGCGTAGGCGAGTTCGCGTACGACGGTGAGGCGGTTGGCGCGGTAGCCGTCGAGGACGGAGTCGTCGGCGACGAGGTTCGGCTTGAAGTAGGCCACGCGGAGGCGGACGCCCCGGTCCTTGACGCCGTTGCGGAGGACGTTGAGGAGGCCGTCGTCGCTGATGGCCTTGTCCAGGCGCTGGGCGAAGCCGCGCCGGGCGGCGTTGACGTCGTTGCCGTAGACGGCGACGAGTTCAGCCCACTCGCGGGGCTGGCTCGCGTCGAGGAAGCCGAACAGCTCGTTGGTGTCCAGGCCGAGGTCGGCCTGGTAGTCCTCGGGGCGTGCCTCGCGCCAGCCGCGCTCGGCCATCGCCGCGACGATGGCGTCGCCGAAGGCGGACTCGTTGTGTATGGGGCTCACGATGTCGGGACTCCGTCCGTTACGTTGCGGCCGCTGGCGGTGGAGACGTCGAACTGACCGGTTACGGCGGCGGTGATGAGGGCCTGGCGGCGCTCGGCGATCGCGGAAATTTGACGTCGCAAAGCGTCCTGAAGGCAGCTGATTTTAGCTCGCTCGAAAGAGATAAATTCAACAATCTCATGTTGTTGGTTGATCGGTGGAACCGGGAGGATGATGCGATTCATTTCCTCCTGGGTGATCTTTTCGCGAGTGGCGCCGCTCATGCATAGTTCGCGATCAAAAACATTAAGGATCTCAGATAGGAGCTGACCGTTGATGCCGGTTGGTCTCAACACATGGGTGTGATTGTTTACCCAAATCTTCCCATCAACGAAGAATGAAACTTCGAGTTCCGGGTTTCCTAGTTGCGCCCCATCCTCACCTAGTAGGACGAGCGGCTCGTCGAATAGGTAATCATCGATGTAGTCGACGATTCGGCTCGCTCCATAGTAGGGGTACGGACCTTGGCGGGAAGATCGTTCCTCTGCGCTTAGGGGAACTCTCTTTCCGTCGAGGCATTGCGTAAGATGGCGGAGTGGCACGAGTTCCCAGTCGATGGGCCGCTGCGGCAACCAACCCAGGCCTGTGTCCCGTGTGACGGCACCTCTCAGTCCCCGCGTAAGGATGTCTCGCACCAGGCTGAATCGCCTGGCTCGCAATAGTGCCAGCTGCTTTTTCCGGAGCATGGTTAGCTGATCGATGGGTGCGGTCTCCGCGTCGAGAAAATTTGCGATGTGGCGCTGTTCGGTGAGGGGTGGCAATGGAACTCGAACGGCGGCTACTTGTGTTTCGCTGACCGACGGGACTGGCCCCGGGTTGGTAATTCGCCCCATGTCGAGCAATGTCATCAAGTAACGCCAAAATCGGACGTCTCCTGAATAGGGCTCAAACCCTCGAACGTTATCATCCACGATGCAGGGGCGGGCGGTGATGCGGCGGTGGTTTAGAAGTAGAGCGGCCCCTACCCGCGGGTAAAGAACACAGCCCTGCGGCAGTACATGGGCCCCGAGGTGGCGGGCGGCGTCGGTACTGACCCAGTTTTTAGCGTTAGAAATAAATCCGTCCCTGTCGGCCAAAGGGAAATCGGATACTTTAATAAAAGGGAACTTCCCGATTTCATTTCCCTGGAATTCGTGAGGGAACGTCGTTCCCGTGTGGAATCGTCCGACTCGGCCAAGAGTTGTCACTGGCCACTTGTGGTTTAGCTGCCCCAGCCAATCGATCTCCGGGGCTGGATTGCGAGAGGGAGTGTTCACTTAGTTACCTCGCGCAGCAGTGCCTGGATATCGGCCTCGAGTTCCTTCAGGTCCGCATCGATCTCTGCCAACGGCCTCGGCGGCTGGTACACGTAAAAGTAGCGCGTAAACGGAATCTCGTACCCCACCTTCGTCTTCGTGAGGTCGATCCATGCGTCCGGCACGTGCGGATGCACCTCCCGCTTCAGGTACTCCTCGACATCCTCACCCAGCGGCACGTTCTCGTAGCCCCGCAGCTCGCCGTCGGGCTCCTTCTCCCCGCCCTTGAGGAACTGCTCCTCACCCTCCGGGTCCCGGACCCCAGCCGTGTCCCGCAGTG
Source organism: Streptomyces sp. NPDC023573 (assembly GCF_055559735.1). Lineage (NCBI taxonomy): Bacteria > Bacillati > Actinomycetota > Actinomycetes > Kitasatosporales > Streptomycetaceae > Streptomyces > Streptomyces sp. NPDC023573. The sequence continues at coordinate 85,052 of NZ_JBVHKB010000008.1, read as the reverse complement.
CCTTCGTGAACGGGGCGCCGGTCAGGCCCTGCACGCCGGCCTCCGCCATGGCGTTTCGAACCGCGACTTGCGCTTCAGACTTGGTGGCCCACTCGCTGCCCAGCAGCTGGCTCAGCGCGTCCCCGAGCACCTGCGCCTCGGCGTCAGCCAGCCTCTGGAACTGTGCCTGCTCCTCGGCCGTCAGCTTCCGGCGGGCCTTCGCCTTCGCTGCCAGCTCCGGCTCACGCGGTAGGAAGCGCTCCTCCGCCCACTTCTGCACTGGCTTTGATGCCAGCAGCGCCGCCAGCGTCTCCTCCGACAGCTCGAACCGCAGCTTCAACGGCTGCTCCACCGTGATCCGCTGGTAGCCGAAGGCCGTGTTGTCGAACACCTTCACCTTGGCGTGCATCGGGTGCTCCGGGTTTGCCGCGGCTGTCACGGCCTCCCCGTACAGGCGGGTGATGTCGCCGATGTGGTTCGGCTTGCCGCCCGTTCCGTCGCCCAACTCCTTGCGCTTGTCGCCCAGCGACTTCCGCATCTTCATCCACTGGTCGCGCGCGTCGAGCAGCACAACCTTGCCCCTGTGCTGGGCGTCCTTGCGGTTCGTCAGGATCCAGAAGTACGTGGAGATTCCTGTGTTGTAGAAGAGCTGGTCCGGCAAGGCGACGATCGCCTCAAGCCAGTCGTTCTCCAGGATCCAGCGGCGGATCTCCGACTCACCCGAGCCAGCCGCTCCCGAGAACAGCGGCGAGCCGTTGAAGACGATCGCGACGCGCGAGCCGCCCCCGCCGTTCACGTCCACTGGCTTCATCTTCGAGATCATGTGCTGGAGGAAGAGGAGCGAGCCGTCATTGATGCGGGGCAGGCCCGCGCCGAAGCGGCCGGAGTCGCCGAGGCTGTTGTGCTCGAACTCGACGGCCTCCTTCACCTTCTTCCACTCCACACCGAACGGCGGGTTGGCCAGCAGGTAGTCGAACTTCTCCCGCGCGTGGCCGTCGTCCGAGAAGGAGTTACCGAAGGCGATGTTCTCCGGGTCCTGCTCCTTGATCATCAGGTCGGACCGGCAGATCGCCCAGGACTCCGGGTTGAGCTCCTGGCCGTAGACCTCCACTGTGGCGTCTTCGTTGTACGCCTTGATGTGGTCCTCGGCCGCGCTGAGCATGCCGCCCGTGCCGCAGGCCGGGTCCATCACCGTACGCACGACACCAGGGATGCTCAGCGCGTCGCCGTCCGGGGCGATCAGCAGGTTGACCATCAGCTTGATGACTTCTCGGGGGGTGAAGTGCTCACCCGCGGTCTCGTTGGACTGCTCGGAGAAGCGCCGGATCAGCTCCTCGAAGATGTAGCCCATGTTGTGGTTGGGCACGACCTCCGGGCGCAGGTCCAGGTCCGTGAACTTGCCGATGACCTGGTAGAGCAGGTTCGCACCGTCCAGCTTGCGGACCTGCTGGGCGAACTCGTACTTCTCCATGACCTCACGCGCGTTGGGGGAGAAACCCCCGATGTACACCTGGAGGTTCGTCGCCGCGTTACTCGCGTCGCCGGCGATCTTCCGCAGGGTCAGACTGCTCGTGTTGTAGAACGAGTGGCCCGACGCCCGGCGAAGGAAGTGGTCCGTGTCGATCTCCTGGCCCTCGAAGCGGGCGGCCGTCTCCGCGACCTTCTCCCGGGTGGGCTCCAGGACGCATTCGAGGCGGCGCAGCACCAGGAACGGAAGGATGACCTTTCCGTAGTCGGACTGCCTGTAATCGCCGCGCAAAAGGTCGGCGACGGACCAGGCGTGGTTCGCCAGCTCCGTGTGCTTGCTGCTGTTCAAGGGATTCCCCGGTTTCCTTTCGGACCCCCCGCTCAACCGGTCTACCGGAGCGGGTCCTGACAAGTGTGGTGGTTACGTGAAGGCTGTACTGCCGTTTCAGGCCGACTCGGTGGGGCCGGCGCCCCTCTCGTCCGCCGCCGGAGCCGACGGAACCAGCCCGCCCCCCGTCAGCCCGCCGACCAGCAGCCGTGCCGTCTCCTCGGCCAGCTCCGTGGCGCGCGCCGCCTCCGCGCGTAGCGCGTGCACGCGGCGGAACGCGTCGCCGTAGCGCCTCTGCTCCTCCAGCGGAAGCAGCGGCACACGCAGCCGCCCCGGGCTGACGTGCAGGACCGTGCTGCCGGTCGATGCTCCCGCGATGTTCTCCTCCGCGCCCAGGAAGCCCGCCAGGAACCACGGGTCGAGGCGCGCGGGGTCGGGCCGGAACAGGTGGACCTGCGGGCCGAGCAGGGCTCCGGCGTCCGCGCCGTCCGCTACCCGGGCCATGGCGCCACTCCCGCCCGCGACCGCACGTACGAGCACGTCGCCCGCAGCGATCACCGGCGCCGCGTCCGCCCGCGCGCTTCCCGGATCGCCCGAAGGGGCCGTGCCGCGCGCGATGTCCATGCCGGTGAGGACCGCCGTCGCCGGCGCCTCACCGGCTGAGCCCCGGGCGTCCGGCGCCGTACGCATCAGCGTGAGCGCGCCACCCCGGGCCAGGTCCGACGCCGTCGCCGTGCGCCACTCGCGCGGGGCCGGGCCGGCCGGGCTCCAGTCGGTGTAACCGGCGGCCTTGCCCAGGGACTTGGCGCCGACGACGAGCCGTCGGCGTACCTCGTCCGCTTCCCGGGCCAGCTCCGCCGGGGCGATGTCCGTGCGCGAGGCGCGTACGTGGCGGGCGGGGGAGAGGTCCACGACGTCGTCCAGGAGGTCGACCACGGGGACCGCGCGGGCGGTGCCCGGCTCATCGGCGTACGTGTCCGGGTCCTTCGCGAAGGCCGACCACTGGGAGAGGGCCGTCTCCGTAAGAGCCGTCCAGTTCAGCGGGGTGCGGCTTCCGCGCGTACCGGAGGCCGTGCCGCCGGTACGGGTGTCCGCGTCGGCCGCCGCCTCGGACGTGTCGACGAACAGCACCGACGTATGAGCGGGGCCGGCCGGTTCAGGACGTCGCAGCACCCAGATCTGGAGCCCCACATGGAACGGCGCCGCCGCGCCCGGAGGCAACGCCACCACCGCGCGCAGCGCCCCGCTGCGCACCAGCTCCATGCGGACGCGGCGGCCCGAGGCGCGGGAGGCGGTGGCCGGGGGCAGGAGCAGGACGGCGTGGCCGCCGGGTACCAGGTGGGACAGCGCGTGCTGGACCCAGGCGAGCTCGGACTCTGCGCGCGGCGGTACGCCGTACGCCCAGCGGGCGTCGTAGGCCAGCTCGTCGTGGCCCCAGTCACGGTCGCCGTACGGCGGGTTGCACAGGACGGCGTCCACGGTCACCCCGCCGAACGCGTCCGAGCGGAGGCTGTCGCCCGTGCGGATCGCGGTGTCCGCGTCCGGGGCGGCCAGCAGCAGGCTCACCGCGCTGCGCTGCGCCTGCACGGGGACGCTGTCCTGGCCGTACAGCGCCGTCGCGCCCCGCCGGGCGGCGACGGAGAGCAGGGAGCCGCTGCCGCACGCCGGGTCCATGACCCGTGCGTGGGGGCCGGGCACCAGTCGGGCGACGAGGTCGGCGAGCTGCGCCGGGGTGCGGTAGGTGCCGCTCGCCGCGCTGTCCTCCAGCTCCCGCTCCGCAAGGACGGCGAGCGCCGCCTCGCCGCTCGTGTCGTCCTGTACGCAGCGCAGCAGCGCCCGCAGGACATCGACGTCAGGCGCCGCGAAGTGGACGGCCTCCGCCCCGGGGACCAGCTCCGCGAGGTCGGCCACCGCGCTGTCGGCGCGGGCGACGAGCTCGGTGTCGGACAGGCCGGCCAGCGCGGTGCGCTCCTCGGGGGTGCGCCGGGCCGTGGCCAGGACCAGGGGGAGCAGGGTGGCGGTCAGTCCGCCGCCCGCGGGGTGCAGGCGCAACGTGGTGCGCAGCTCCTCCGCGGGATCGGCCGTCGAAGCGTGTCCTCGGGCGCCGAGCCACTTCCGCACGTCCACCAGGTCGTACAGCGGGCTGGAGTCGGTGCCCCCGGAGGGCGCCGGAAAGTCGTCGTGCCGACGGCGCCAATTGCTGACGGTGGCGCGCGTGACCCCGGCGATGCGCGAGATCTCGGCGGCGGTCACCTGGGCGGGTGGCTGGGGCATGGCGGGAGTCCTGGGCCTCTCGGTAGCTGACAGCTCACAACCTACACCGTCGGTCAAACGCGTCAAGCTGTTTGACAATGCTTTCACGATGATGCTTCTCTGGTGTTGCTTCCAAGTGAAGCGGCTCGGCCCTGAGGGGGGCCGAGCAGGCAACTCGTCGATCCCGTGGGGGGAATCGCCATGCGCATCACCATGCCGACCGCTGTCGTCGAAGGCACCCAGCTCACCGTCATGCCCTTCCGGGCGGACGCTGTGATCGGGACCATGTCCGTCCCGACACTCGTCCAGCTCGTGCCCTCGCCCCGCCGTGAGGAGGACACGAAGACACTCAAGGCCGCCTCCGGCGCCGTACGCCGCCACGCCGAGCTGCGCTCGCTGGTGCAGCGGGCGCTGAAGTCCACACAGAAGGGGAAGAACGTCGGCTCGTACGCCGAGTACATCGCCGACGGCGTCAAGGGAGAGCTGGGCGCCGGCTGGTCCACGCCGCCGATCACCTTCTGGCACGCCGGACCGCTCGCCGCACTCAGCGACGAACTGCTGCCCGGTACCGGACTGCGGACCCTGACCATCACGCCCGGCACCGCGGTCGTCGCCATCGACGGCGAGACCCAGACGACCGCCTGGCACGAGCTCTACGACGACCCGGAGCACTTCGGGCTCACCTACACCGAACTCGCGGCGATCCGTGTGCCCTTCGAGCTGTACGTGGACCTGACCGTGGCGGACGCACGACAGATCTTCTACGACCGCAACGTCCAGGGCGTGGCCGTCGCGAAGAACCTGGCCATGTCCATGGACCAGCGGGACTTCGCCACCCGCCTCGCCCACCGAGTCGCCGAGGCCGTCAAGGTGGATGTGGACGGCAAGCTCGTACCGTTCACCAAACTCGTCAACGCCAGCAAGCGTCAGGTCGGCAAGTCCGATCCCGAGGTCATCACCCTCTCCGCCCTGCGGGCACTGGTCATCACGGCGGTCTACGGCCGCAACGGGCTCTCCCGGTCCGCGGAGACCGTCCAGGAGGACGAGCTCCCCGCCGGTACCGACACCGCTCAGGTCGAGGGATGCGTCGTCCCGCTGCTCGCCCGGCTCATCTCCGAGCACAGCGCCCACTTCGTCTCGCGCAGCGCCCTCACCGCGCCCGCCGTGCTGGCCGGGCTCGGGATCGCTGTGCATCACACGACGCCGTGGGCCGACCCTGCGAACGCGCTGAGCGCCGAAGCGCTTCAGCGGCTCCTCGCCGAGATCCGGTGGGAGCGCGAAGCGCGTTACTGGGACGGCGTGGCGGCCAAGGCCGGCGCGACCGGGCGCCTCAACTTCAGCGGCGGCGTGAAGGACTCCGGCGGCCGTGTGGCCGACGCGATGCTTTACCCGGGCACGGAGGCGGGACGGCGCATCCGGGGGCAGTGACCGCCCCTCACCGAGACGCACCGGTGCCAGACCCACCGCCGCCTGACCTGCCCACGCCCCATCGCGACGCCCAAGGAGCCCACACCATGCATTCCGACAGCCCGCAGCAGCCCGGCACGCCCCGCCCCACCGGCATTCCCTCCTTCGGCGCGGACCCGGCTCGGTCCGCCCCGCCGCCGCACGGCCCGTACCCGGGCGGGTTCACGCCCCTGCCCGCCCCGCCCGCGAAGCCGTCGCAGGGCAAGAAGTGGCTCACCCACGGAGCCGTCGGTCTCGTCGCCCTGTTTCTCGGAGTCGGGATCGGCGTCTCGGACGACGAGGCCCAGGCCACGGACTCCGCGGGGCCCGGACCGAAGGTGACCGTCACCAAGACGGTCACCAAGGAGGTGGAGGTTCCCGGTCCCACGGTGACCGTGACCAAGACCGCCACGGTCACGGCCCCGCCGCCCAAGCCGCCGAAGCCGAAGGGGCCGCCCACAACCGTCGAGGGAGACGGCGAGTACCTGGTGGGTGAGGACATGAAGGCGGGGACCTACAAGACCGCAGGGCCCGAGGGGAGTTTCGGGTGCTACTGGGAGCGGGCGAGCAACGCCAGCGGCGAGTTCGACGCGATCATCGCCAACGGCAACCTGGACGGCAGCGGCCGGGTCACGGTCAACAAGGGCGAGGTCTTCAAGTCCACCCGTTGTCAGGAGTGGAAGCGTGTCGGCTGAGCGGCCCATCCCGGCTGAGGTGGACGGGTGGGAGACGCCCGTCCATGACCGGCATCAGGCGGAGTTCAGCACAAGGGACGATGTGCTGAACTTCCAGGCCATGGTGGTGCAGGCGCGGCATGTCACCTCGTGTTCGTACGAGACCACTCTCTACGACCACCAGCAGGCGTTCCGTCTGCTGTGGCGGCACCTGGAGCGGACCGGCTACCTGCGCCGTGTCCGGCACGGGGCAGACAATCGCCTTCGTTCGGACGACCTGACCGCGCGGGAACGGGCCGACCTCGACCTGCTCCTCACCATCTACGACGGCGTACACCCCAGCTGAAATGGGTCTGTTGACGACGTGTCGGACGAGCCGTGCGGTATCCCGACCGAGACGGAAAGGACACACCCGCGCCGTACGCAGAACCTCGTCCGGACGCCGTACGACATCCCCCGGCTGATCGAGACATAGGTGAAATGAGCAGGTCAGGACTTTTGTCAGTGCTTACCGTTACGCTGCTCGGGTGTATGACATGACCGACCCTGTGGCGGCTCATCAGGCTGCCGTCGAGGCTGAACTGCGGCGGCTGGCCGAGCAGGAACAGCGGCAGCAATCGCGGGACGCCCGCTCAAGCCACCGGCCCAACGGCTTCGTGCTCCGCAAGTGGCGATGGCTCGGAGTCAACGGTGCGGACGCCGTCATCGCCGTGCGGGACGCCCTCGCGGAAATGCTCCGGTCGCCGGATGTCCGCGAGCACCTCCAGGACGGGTACGAACAGCACATACGCCAAGCGCTGGACGGGACCCCGGACGCCGATGGTCTGCTCCCTGCAGTCAGTGCCGCCCTGCGCAGGTGCGCGCCTGGCGATGTCTTGAACCACCTCCGTACCTTCCACGCGGCTGAGGTCGAGTGGTTCACGCCCGGAGGCATGGCGCGACAGGACATCCTCTGCTCGACCGCGCCCAGCCTGCTGCTGTCCCAGGCCAGGCGGCGACCCACAGGCGGTCCCGCCTACACGCTGTTCACCTCCGTGGCCATGGGGGGAGCGGTGCCCATGCCGAGCAGTCTGCTTCCCGAGGTGCTGAGCTGGGCACCCCGGTCCGTGGTCGACGACCTCATGGACCGGGGTGCCATCACCGCGGAGGACATGCCGTGGAAGCATCGCCCGGAAAATGAACGCCTGTATCTGCGCGCGAGGCTGACGCCCCGGAAGCTGACCCGCGACGAGGCCCAGTCCCTCGGGTGGACCGCCTTCGTCCGACGGGAGGCGTTCGTCGCCGGCGAAGAGCTGGAGAGGGCTGAAGCGCAGCCGGACGTGTACGACCTGCTCACAGAAGTCGCCGACGGTGATCTGAGCAGGATGCACGAACTCGATGCCGTGCTCCCGGTGGAGCAGCGCACACAACTTCGCAACCTCAAGGCCGGTTCCTATGTGGGGAGCTGGCCGCCCTCGTTCCTGGAAGATCGCGGACTCTGGGCGCTGATGAACGCCCTGTGGGACCCCCAGGACGTTGTCAATCCCCGGCTCAGTGACTTCCACGCCTGGGTGGCCATTCGGCGGACGTACGACCTTGTGCTGGAAGGACGAATCGAAGAGGCCGGTAAGCAGGCCGAGGCGTTCGATCGGGCGGCGAAGAGTGCAGGCACGCCCTCCTCCGGGGTCCAGGACGTTCTCGCCGAGGCGCTCAATTTCACCGCGTACGCCGCTCTCGCGGCCGACGACCTCAAGACGGCCGAGGAACTCCTCGCACGCGCCGAGCCGATGGATCCGCTCGTCACGCACAACCTGAGGCTGGTGCGCGCATGGCGGGAGACACCGAAGAACGACCGGGGCCCGTTGACGAATCCGTATCTCGATCTCTGCCTTCCGCACGGTTGCACGGAGTGGGAGGCGCGGTATCGCGACCTTGTCCGCGACGCCCAGGACGACGTCACCGAATACGCACGGCTGAACCGGATACGGGGACGCATCCAGGAAGCGGGCCTGCACGGGGCGGAGGACGACGTCTTCTTCCGGCTTCCCCTCGACATGACGAGGTACGAAACACCGCGCGACGTCCCGCGGTCCATCGTGCCTCCGCTCGTGCCTCTGCAGCGTCGAACAGCGCCCACCGGTGGTGTGGAGATCGAAGCCGTCCGGGCGAGGGCCGCAGTCGAACTGCTCGATGATTTCCGCCTCACGGTCCCGCACCTCGACCGTCACCGCCGATAGCAGACGCACCATCGCGCAGCGCCCGAATCCGCCTCCGTAGACCAGGAAAGCCACCTGACCGTGAACGTCACCCGGAACCAGACCACCATCAAGAAGAAGAACACGAAGAAGCAGAACAAGCCGGACAGGCGACAACGCGGGTCCCATAAAGTCTGCCGACACTGCGGTCAGGTGCGGACGAACGCCACTGCCAAGCGCCCCAAAGCTACCGGCCTGGGCATACGCCGAGCCGCGGAGGGCGCATGGTCGGGCACCACTGAGCCTCTCGATGCCGCTCAGCTGATCAAGGGAATTGCTGCCGCCATACCGGCCGTGCTGGCCGAGCTGGGGCCTGACGCGAGTCCCGCAACAGCGAACAGCGCGCTCACCGGTGCGGTGCGCACCGCAGTCCTCACGGAGTTCCGCACCCGGGCACAGTTCGTGGGGCGACTGTGCGAGATCGACGCGCTGCTCCAGGCGCAGCCAGTGCCACCGACGGTGCGGGACTCGATGACCGAGCACCTGCGCCATCTGCGGCTGAGCCGTATCACCGACAGCACACAGGTGGACCTGTTCGTGGTCACGGAGGGGACGGGCGAGCACTTCGAGGTGCTCCGGCCGGCATACATCGACGAGGCCACCGGCAAACTCGCACTCTCCGGCCAGGTGCGCCGGATGGAACGCCCTGTGACAGAGCTGGACGGCACGACGAACGGGGGCGCTCGATGAGCGCGACAGGCATCGACTTCGGCACCACCAACTCCGTCGCGGCCCAGTGGAACGGCGAGTACGTGGAGGTACTGGAGCTGGGCAGTTTTGGACTCGACGCGGACTGGCGGCGCCCCGGTTTCGAAAAGCTCTTCCCCTCGGTCGTGGGAACGAGCTCCACGCGTCCCGGCACGCTCTTCGGATGGGAGGCGAAGTTGCGCTCGGAGAGCGCTGTCGACGCGTGCAAGCGCATGCTGCGTGACGAACAACTCGTGACGATCGGCAACCGGCGCTTCGCCGCCACGACCGCCGCCGCCGGTGTCTTCCGGTCCATGTCCAGGGCCGCGGAGGAGGAGGCGGCTACCGACATCAGCAGCGCAGTCGTCACCGTACCCGCCAACGCCACCGGCGCCGCGCGGTACCGAACCCGTGAGGCCGCCAGGTTCGCGGGCATTACCGTACAGGCGCTGCTGAACGAGCCGACGGCTGCCGCCATCTCCTACGCACACGCTCTGAAGAAAGATGGCTCGTACCTCGTCTTCGACTGGGGCGGGGGCACGATGGACGCGACTCTGCTGCTCCACCGCGACGGATTCTTCGACGAGAAGGCCTCCCGGGGGGTCAACAAGCTGGGCGGCCTCGAAATCGACGCCCGGCTGCGCCGCATGGTCCTCGACAGGGAGCCGCAGCGGCAGGCTTGGTCGCCTGCCGACGAGCGCTTCTTCATGCTGGAGATCGAGCGTTCCAAGATCGAGTTGTCGCAGGAGGACAGCGTTCTTGTGCGCACACCCGACGGGAAGAGCGTGCAGATCACGCAGCAGGAGTTCTCGACGGAGATCCAGGACCTCATCAACCGCGCCCTGGACCCGGTGGAGGCGTGCCTGGACGACCTTCGCATGGACTCCGGCGAGCTGACCGCCGTACTCATGATCGGTGGCAGCAGCCAGATCCCGGCCGTGCGCGCGGCAGTTGCCGAAGCCCTGGACATCGTGCCCGTGGGCGCGGACCTTTGTGACCCGATGACCGCGGTCGCCAAGGGAGCCGCGATCGCGTCCGCCGCCCTCAACCGTGAGCTGGACAGCATTGTGCAGGTGGTCAACTCCCACGCTCTTGGCACGGTGACGACACAGCCCGGCGGCCTGCGCACCTTCAGCACAGTCATCCCCCGGAACCAGACCCTTCCGCAGATCCGGCAGAGGACGTACACCCCCACGAAGGACAACCTCGCCTCGCTCGAGGTCGAGGTGTGGGAAGGGGACCCGGACAAGGCTGTAGATCATCCGGACAACGTATGTCTCACCGTTCTGACCCTGAACTACAAGAAGCGCTGCTCGGCCGAGAACGGCACCTTCGAACTGCACTACACCTATACCCAGGACGGCCTGCTGGAGGTCAAGGCCACCCTGGTCAAGACAGGGGAGATCGTTCTGGACGAGCTGGTGTCGAACTTCGGCACCGCCGGTGCGTCACCGGAGGTGGAGAAGGAACTCAACGAGCTCCTTACCCTGCGCACGACGCCCAAGAGTGCGGCCCCTCGTCCCACTCACCCTCCGCGTCCGGGACCCGTGACGAAGCCGCAGCCCGCGTTCGTGGCTCCACAGACAGGAAAGGAGTCGTCCGGACAGGCCGATACACGGCCCCTGGTCGTGGACGGATCGAACCTTGCCTGGGTCTCCAGCCCCAGTCGGGCCGCCGGAGGCAAGCCCAGTTTCGCGAGGCTCGAAGCCGGAGTGGCAGCCCTGCTCAGTCGGTACCCGGAGCGAGACATGCACGTGGTGGTCGACGCGACACTCCGTCACGACGTAGAGGAATCCGAGCGAGAGGCCGTTGAGGCGGCCATCGACGCCGGGAAGGTGGTGCAACCGCCTGCCGGTACGGAAGGCCGTGGCGACGGGCTCGTCGTCGACATCGCCGATGCCGTCGGGGGAGTCATCGTCTCCAACGACAACTTCGCACCGTTGCAGGAGACCAATCCGTGGCTGCGGACGTCCGGGCGCATGCTGGGGGCGACCGTCTCCCAAGGAGTGTGGGTCTTCAGCCAGCGGATTCCGCCCGCGGCTTCGCGCGGCCGTCCTCGGCGCTGAGCCGAGCACACCCGGTCGTTGTGAGGAGAAGGACAGAGGCGAGGGCCATTCCGGACGGGATTCTGTCCTTGACCTCACAACGACAGGGTGCGACGGCGGGCGTGGTCTGGGGGGCGTCCCGCTTGGTTCGACTTACAGCCGCCACTCCTCGGCCAGCAGCCCCAGCAGTTCGACCTGCCGCTTCTCCAAGTGTTCCGGCGTCCAGGCGCCCTGCCCCAGTACCTGCGTGGTCAGAGGGAACGTGACGACGCCCCGCCTGAGGTACCGCTCCTTCTTCTCCGCGAAGTCGAGGTTCTGGACCTGGGAGTTCTTCGTGCGGCTGAGCAGCACCAGGTTGGCGAGCCTGTGCGTCCACTCCTTGCGCTGGTCCACGGTGAAGTCCGCGCGCCACTGTGACTGGGGTCCCGGGTTCTGAGGGAGCACGTGCTCGACGGTGATGCGCGGGGCGTCGTACGTGGCCACGATGTCGTCCTCGGCCACCAACTCATCCAGCCGGAGCAGGATGAAGCGGCGCGTCCTCAGCTCGTAGTACACATCGCCGTCGAGACGGGCCAGAGTCTCGGTCCGCTCGGCCTCCGTGAGCTGGAAGGCAGGGGCCTCCAGGCCGAGGCCGGCGTTGAGCTCGGTCAGCAGCTCGGCGAAACGGAGCACTCGCGGAGTGGTGTAGATGCGCCGGACGAACATGCTGGCCGCGAGGCGTTCCAGCAACCGGAAGAACGAACCCAGCCATACGGGATCGTCCCCGTGGGACCGAAGCGCCCACAGCGCGGCCGGCCACCAGTCGTTGTTGTCGAGCTGCAGCAGCCGGCGGAACCACGCATTGACCTGTGGCGATCCGTCTCCGGCCGCGTACGTCTTGTCGCGAATCATCGCGGACGCGTCGGCGTAGGGGACGAGTACCTCGTCGACGAATTCCTTGGCCCGTCCTCCCTTGTAGTCGACGAGGACCTGCGTCTGGAACTCCTTGAGCAGCTCCTGCCGTGCTCGCTCGCCGGAGAAGATCATGCGGATGTGCATGAAGAGGTCGGAGAATTCCTCGCGGCCGAGGCTTTCCTCTGCATCCTCCCACCGCCTGGCGTAGGTCTCCGAGACCTGTTCGTCGATCTCGCCGATGATCTGCGCCTTGAAGATGTCGGCAGGCGAAAGATCAAGGCCTCGGGAGTTCATGACGCTGAAAATCCGGTGGGCACTGTCCAGATCCGGGGTGCTGACGGCGACGAGGAAGGTCTGGACGCCCATCAACGTGCACAGGGCGAGACGCTGATCGTCGGTCCAGGCGGACAAGGCAGTGTGGAGAGCCCGGGCGTTGGCCTGTACGGCCCTCTGTGCGTCGGTTCTCAGGTTATGGGGGTTCAGTTCCAGGAGGGTCTTGATGGAACCGGAAGTCTGGATGTGCTGGTGGAAGAAGCCGGCGTCCCGAGGGCGCAGGGTGAGTCGGGGTTTGGCCTTCAGGCCGAGAACGGTGTTCCCGGGCTCCGAGATCATTGCCACCAGGTTGGTCACAACATCGGGCTGCTGTGCCAGGTCGCGCATGACGGCCAGCAGGATGGTCAGGGTCGTCAGCCTCTGCTGACCGTCGATGACGTCGGCCTCGGCGGCGCGACTGTCCTTGACGAGCACCAAGGAGCCGAGGAAGTAGGGCTCCCCGTCGCCCCGTAGAAGCGCTTCCTCGAGGTCGGCGAGGAGTTGCTGGGCCTGTGCGGTCTGCCATGCATAAGGGCGTTGATAGTCCGGAATCCGGAAATCGTAGTCACTGCAGAAGACCTAGTGCAGGGGTAATTCCCGCGCTTCGAGCTGAGCCATGATGACGATCATTGCTCACCGGCGGCCGACTTCGCAGCCAAGTCGCGAACGCGCGGCTCATGGGACGCCCGGTCCATGGGGGCGGGCATCTGGCTCCCCGGGTCGGAGCCGGGCTGGAACGTTCGCCTGGCCGTCAGCCCCGGCTACTGCCCCGCCCCCGCAGCCGCATCGGGAGCTGTGAGCCGCCCCACAAAAGTCACCCGTTCGGATCGCTCCCCTCCGTGGCACAATGACCGTGTACCAGTAGCAGCGCACTCCGGGGTCGGTGTAATTCCGAACCGGCGGTTATAGTCCGCGACCCGTCCGCATCCAGCGGCCGGTTGACCAGGTGAGATTCCTGGACCGACGGTGAAAGTCCGGATGGGAGGCAGTGCGCGGCGGGCCGTCACAGGTACGCCGCCGTCGGCGGATGTGTTCCGGGAGGTTCCGGGACGCCCACATCCGTGTCTTCGGTTTCGGCGTTCCCCTGTTGCGTTCCGCTTCATCTGTCGTCATCGACAGGCCCCGGAGTCCGTGCCCGAAGAGGCAGGAGGACCCGGTGGCCACCGCAGCCGAAAGAACCGCCATGCGGCGGGCGATCATGCTCGCAGCCCGCGGAATCGGCTCCACCAGCCCTAATCCGGTCGTCGGATGCGTCATCCTCGACGCCGCCGGGGAACAGGCCGGTGAAGGCTTCCACCAGCGCGCCGGAGGGCCGCACGCCGAGATCCACGCCCTGCGCGAGGCCGGCGAGCGGGCCCGGGGCGGCACCGCCCTGGTCACCCTCGAACCCTGTAACCACACCGGGCGCACCGGACCCTGTGCCCAGGCGCTCGTCGAGGCCGGCGTCAGTCGTGTCGTGTACGCGGTGAGTGACCCGAACCCGCAGGCCACCGGGGGTGCGGACACCCTGCGTGCCGCCGGCGTCCAGGTGGAACAGGGTCTCCTCGCCGACGAGGCGGAGGCCGGCAACGCCGCCTGGCTCACCTCGGTCCGCCTCGGCCGCCCGTACGTCCTGTGGAAGTACGCGGCGACCCTCGACGGCCGGATCGCCGCCGCCGACGCCACCAGCCGCTGGATCACCTCCGCCGAGGCCCGCGCGGACGTCCACCGGCTGCGCGCCGAGGCCGACGCCGTGGTCGTCGGCTCCGGCACCGCCCGGGCCGACGACCCGCAGCTGGCTGTACGCGGCATCGAGGGCGCCGTCCAGCCGCTCCGGGTGGTCGTCGACACCGGCGCCACCGCCGTCCGCCCCGGGGCCCGGGTCCTCGACGGGTCCGCGCCCACCCTGATCGCGGTCGCCGACGACGCCGAGGCCGGCCACCTCCCCGAGGACGCCGTGCTGCGCCTGCCGCGCGCCGCCGAGGGGCCCGGCCTGGACGTCGACGCGATGCTCGCAGCCCTCCACGGCCGCGGTGTCCGCTCCGTACTCCTCGAAGGCGGGCCGGTCCTGGCCGGCTCCTTCGTCGCCGCGGGCGCGGTCGACACCGTCGTCGGCTACCTCGCTCCGGTTCTCCTCGGCGCCGGCCCGGCAGCCCTCGCGGACGCCGGAATCTCCACCATCTCCCAGGCGTTGCGCCTCGACGTGACCGAGACCGTCCGTATCGGTCCCGACCTGCGCATCACCGCCGTCCCCGTTCCTGCTCGGAAGGGAAACTGAGTGTTCACCGGAATTGTCGAAGAACTGGGTGAGGTCACCGCCGTCGAGAAGCTAGACGACGCCTCCCGCTTCCGACTGCGCGGCCCCGTCGTGACCGAGGGCGCCAAACACGGCGACTCCATCGCCGTCAACGGCGTCTGCCTCACCGTCGTGGACCTCGGGGAGAACGAGTTCACCGCCGACGTCATGGCCGAGACGCTGAACCGCTCCAGCCTCGGCGCGCTCGCCGTCGGCTCCCGGGTCAACCTGGAGCGCCCCATGGCCCTCGGCGGCCGCCTCGGCGGCCACATCGTCCAGGGGCACGTGGACGGCACCGGTCACATCGTCGAGCGCCGGGTCTCCGAGAACTGGGAGATCGTGAAGATCTCCCTGCCCGCCGGTCTGACCCGCTACGTGGTGGAGAAGGGCTCGATCACCGTCGACGGCGTGAGCCTGACCGTCGTCGACGCCGGCTCCGACCACTTCACCATCAGCCTCATCCCCACCACCCTCGCGCTGACCACGCTCGGCATCAAGGAGCCCGGCGACCCGGTCAACCTCGAGGTGGACGTCCTCGCGAAGTACGTCGAACGGCTGCTCGGCCACACCACGGCGCCCGAGACCGTGGAGCCGGTCGCATGAACGCCCTGGACTGGCTGAACTCCGAGGCGTTCACCGCCTTCGGGCAGCACATCATCTGGTCGGACATGCTCGGCAACACGATCGGCCTGATAGCTCTGGCCCTCGGCTGGCTCCGCTCCGTCTGGACGTGGCCGGCCCAGCTCCTGTCCGGCGTCGTCCTCGTCGCCGCCAACGTCTCCGTGCAGCAGGCGGGCAGCGTCGGCAAGCAGCTGATCGTCATCGCCGTCGCCGTGTGGGGCTGGCAGCAGTGGACCCGCGGCCGGCAGAAGGCGCAGGACGGGTCCATCGCCGTGCGCTTCGCCACCTGGCGCGAGCGCGCCTACCTGCTGGGCGGCGCCGTCATCGGCACCCTCGCGGTCGGCGGCCTCTTCACCGCCTTCCCCTCCCTCTCCTGGAGCCCGTGGGCCGACGCGTACATCTTCGCGGGGACGCTCGTCGCGATGCTGGCGCAGGCCCGCGGCATGGTCGAGTTCTGGTTCGCCTGGCTGCTCGTCGACCTCGTCGGCGTACCGCTCAACTTCCACAGCGGACTCGCCTTCTCCGGTCTCATCTACGTCGTCTACGGCGCCCTCGTCCTGTGGGGCATGCGCGACTGGTGGCTGCGTACGCGGACACCCGCTCTGGAAGGAGCCACGGCATGACTGCCCAGCCCACCTGGTTGCACGACCGCACCCTCGATGACCTCTCGCTCGACCCCGTCGAACAGGCGGTCCGTGACATCGCCGCCGGACGGCCCGTCGTGGTCGTCGACGACGAGGACCGGGAGAACGAGGGCGACCTCGTCATCGCCGCCGAGAAGGCGACCCCCGAGATCATCGCGTTCATGATGAGCGAGTGCCGCGGTCTGATCTGCGCTCCCATGGAGAGCGACGAGCTGGACCGCCTCGGACTCCCGCAGATGGTCACGCACAACACCGAGTCGATGCAGACGGCCTTCACCGTCTCCGTGGACGCCTCCGCCGCGCACGGCGTGACCACCGGGATCTCCGCCGCCGACCGCGCCACCACGCTCCGGATGCTGGCGGGCGGCAGGGCCGGCCCCGGCGACTTCGTGCGCCCGGGCCACGTCTTCCCGCTCCGCGCCCGCTCCGGCGGTGTCCTCGTGCGCAACGGCCACACCGAGGCCGCCGTCGACCTGGCCAGGCTCGCCGGGCTGCGCCCCGCGGGCGCCATCGTCGAGATCGCGGGCGAGGACGGCGTCATGCTGAGGCTCCCCGAGCTCGTCCCCTTCGCCCGCAAGCACGGCCTCACGATCATCTCCATCGAGGACCTGATCGCCTACCGCCGCAGCTCCGAGCCCACCGTGCGCCGCGAGGCCGAGGTCCGGCTGCCCACCACCTTCGGCGCCTTCACCGCGTACGGGTACCGCTCCATCGTCGACGGCGTCGAGCACGTCGCACTCGTCCACGGCGACATCGGCGACGGCGAGGACGTCCTCGTCCGGGTCCACTCCGAGTGCCTGACCGGGGACATCTTCCAGTCCCAGCGGTGCGACTGCGGCCCCCAGCTGCACACCTCCATGGAGCGCGTCACCGCCGAGGGACGGGGGGTCGTCGTCTACCTCCGCGGGCACGAGGGCCGCGGCATCGGACTGCTGTCCAAGCTGCGCGCGTACGAGCTCCAGGAGCGCGGCTCCGACACCCTGGACGCCAACCTCGAACTCGGGCTGCCCGCCGACGCCCGGGACTACGCCGCCGGCGCCCAGATCCTGAGCGACCTCGGCGTGCGGACCCTGCGGCTGATGACCAACAACCCGGACAAGACCGCCGCCCTCGTACGGCACGGGCTCAAGATCACCGGGCGCGAACCCATGCCCGTACAGGCCGGGGAGCACAACCTGCGGTACCTGCGCACCAAGCGGGACCGGATGGGGCACGACCTGCCCTGGCTCGACGCCGCGGCGTCGGCCTGCGGCAACCAGTAAGCAGCGACGAACACTCAGGAGAGACATGAGCGGCAAGGGCGCACCCGAACTGTCCGTACGCAACTGCGGAGACCTGCGGGTGGCGGTGATCGCCGCCCAGTGGCACGAGAAGGTCATGGACGGGCTCGTCGACGGGGCCCTGCGCGCACTGCGCGACCTCGGCATCGACGAGCCGACGCTGCTCCGGGTCCCCGGCAGCTTCGAGCTCCCGGTCGTGGCCAAGGTCCTCGCCGGCCGTGGCTACGACGCGATCGTCGCCCTCGGGGTGATCATCCGAGGTGGCACTCCCCACTTCGAATACGTGTCCCAGGGCGTGACCAACGGCCTCACCCAGGTCACGGTCGACACCGGCGTACCCGTCGGATTCGGCGTGCTCACCTGTGACGACGAGGAACAGGCCCTGGACCGGGCCGGGCTCGAAGGCTCCAACGAGGACAAGGGGCACGAAGCGGTCACCGCCGCCGTGGCCACCGCCGCCACACTGCGCACCGTCAGCGAACCCTGGCGCTGAGCAGCGCTCCCGGACCCCGTATTCTAAGGACCATCATGGCCAACAAAACCTTCGAAGAGCTCTTCGCCGAGCTGCAGCTCAAGGCCGCCGACGGCGACCCCTCCACCTCCCGCACCGCCGAGCTGGTGGACAAGGGCGTGCATGCCATCGGCAAGAAGGTCGTCGAGGAGGCCGCCGAGGTCTGGATGGCCGCCGAATACGAGGGCAAGGAAGCCGCCGCCGAGGAGATCTCGCAGCTGCTCTACCACGTCCAGGTGATGATGGTCGCCCGCGGGATCTCCCTCGACGACGTCTACGCCCACCTCTGAGCCACGCCCGCACGTCCCCCCGAACATCCCTCCGCACAAAGGAAACCCGACCTCATGCTGCGCATCGCCGTCCCCAACAAGGGTTCACTCTCCGGGCCTGCGATGGCGATGCTCCATGAGGCCGGCTACCAGCAGCGCAAGGAGTCGAAGGAACTCGTCCTGGTCGACCCGACCAACGAGGTCGAGTTCTTCTACCTGCGCCCGCGGGACATCGCGATCTACGTCAGCTCCGGCCGTCTCGACATCGGCATCACCGGCCGCGACCTGCTGCTGGACTCCGGTGCCGAGGCCGAGGAGATCCTCCAGCTCGGCTTCGCGCGCTCGACGTTCCGCTACGCCACCAAGCCCGGCACGGCGACCGGCCCCAAGGACTTCGGCGGGATGACGATCGCCACGTCCTACGAGGGCATCGTCGCCGCGCACCTCGCCGACGCCGGCGTGGAGGCCTCCGTCGTGCACCTCGACGGCGCGGTCGAGACCGCCATCGAACTCGGTGTCGCCCAGGTCATCGCCGATGTCGTCGAGACCGGCACCAGCCTGCGCAACGCCGGACTCGAGGTCATCGGCGAGCCCATCATGACGTCGGAAGCGGTGGTCATCCGCCGCAAGGGCGCCGACGCCGAGGACCCCAAGGTGCAGCAGTTCCTGCGCCGCCTCCAGGGAGTCCTGGTCGCCCGCACCTACGTGATGATGGACTACGACTGCCGGGTCGAGCACCTGGAGCGCGCTGTCGCCCTCACCCCGGGCCTGGAGTCGCCGACCATCTCCCCGCTGCACCACGAGGGCTGGGTCGCCGTCCGCTCCATGGTCGCCTCCAAGGAGGCCCAGCGGATCATGGACGACCTCTACGAACTGGGCGCCCGCGCCATCCTCACGACGGCCATCCACGCCTGCCGCCTCTGACGGCAGGACCACCAGCACACCGAAGGACGACAGCGCCGCCATGTCCGCCCCCGCGCCCCGGCCGACCGAACTCCCCGCTCTCCCGGCCACCTTCAGGCCCACCCTCACCCGAGTGGTCCTGCTGGCCGTGGGGGCGGCGATGTTCGTCGTCATCACCGCGGTCGCGCTGATACTGGAGAACCTCAGCGCGGGGGAGCGGACCAGCTTCGTCTTCGTCGCCCTGCTCTTCTTCGGCGTCCTCGCCATGCTGAGCAGGCCCCGCGTCACCGCCGACGAGACGGGGATCACGGTGGTCAACATCACCCGCACCCGCAGACTCGCCTGGGCCGAGATCCTCCGCGTCAATCTGCGCGCCGGAGACCCGTGGGTCTTCCTCGACCTCAGCGACGGCACCAGCATGCCCGCCCTCGGCATCCAGCCCGGAATCGCCCGGGAGCGGGCCATCAGCGACGCCCGTACCCTCCGCGCTCTCGCCGAATTCCACGGCAGCGGAGTGAACGACGCCACGGAGAACGGCTGAGCCCCCTGCCCCGTACGCCCCGAACCCGATTATTCTGGATCCGGTGGCGCACCGGGTGCGCCCCGCCCCGCACCAGAAGGCCCTCGCGGCCGCGGGGCACATTCCTGCGACCCAAGGAGTGACTCCCTCCAGCAATGGACGGATCGTCCGGTAGTACCTGCGCCGCCCTCTCCCCGGAGGCGGCGGCATGACCACCCCCCTGTTGCTGCTTCTCGCGGCATTCCTTCTCATCCTCGCCAACGGGTTCTTCGTGGCAGCCGAATTCGGGCTCGTCACGGTGGAACGGCCGGACGCCGAACGCGCCGCCGCCGAAGGCGACCGCCGGGCCCGCACCGTCGTCGCCGCCCTGCGTGAACTCTCCTTCCAGCTCTCCGGCACCCAGCTCGGCATCACGATCACCTCGCTGGTCGTCGGCATGCTCGCCGAACCGGCGCTCGCCCAGCTGCTCGCCGGACCGCTCACCGCCACCGGACTGCCCGAAGGGGCCGTACCCGGGGTGAGCGTCGTGATCGGCATGCTGTTCGCCTCCGCCGTCCAGATGGTGATCGGCGAGCTCGTGCCCAAGAACTGGGCGGTCTCCCGGCCGCTCCAGGTCGCCCGGTTCGTCGCCGGGCCCCAGCACCGCTTCTCGACCGTCCTGCGCCCGGTGATCACCGCGCTGAACACCGTCGCGAACCGGCTGGTCAGGCTGCTGGGCGTCGAACCCACCGACGAGCTCGCCTCCGCCAGGACCCCGGGCGAACTCGTCTCGCTGGCCCGGCACTCCGCCGAGGCCGGCACCCTGGAGCAGGACACCGCCGATCTCTTCGTGCGGACCCTGTCCCTCGCCGGGCTCACCGCGCAGCACGTCATGACGCCGCGCGTGAAGGTCAGCGCGCTCCAGACGTCGGCCACCGCGGCGGACGTCCTCAACCTCACCCGGGCCACCGGCCTGTCCCGCTTCCCCGTCTACCAGGACCGCATCGACGAGGTCGTCGGCATGGTCCACCTAAAGAACGCCCTGGCCGTCCCCTCCCATGACCGGCTGCGCACCCCGGTGAGCCGGATCGCCGTGGCACCGCTCCTGGTGCCGGAGACCCTGCCCGTCGAGCAGCTGCTCCAGCGGCTGCGCAGCGAGCAGCCGATCGCCGTCGTCGTCGACGAGTACGGCGGCACAGCCGGCGTCGTCACCCTCGAGGACATCATCGAGGAGCTCGTCGGCGAGGTCAGGGACGAGCACGACGTGGAGGGCTCCGACCGTCCCGAGCTGACACCCGTCGTCGCCGACGACGGCCGGGCCGGCTGGGACGTGGAGGGCAGCACCCGGGTGCTGACCCTGCGGGGCATAGGCCTCGACGTGCCCGAAGGGCCGTACGAGACCGTGGCGGGGCTGGTCGCCGACCTGCTGGGTCGTATCCCCGCACCCGGTGACCGGGCCGAACTCCCCGGCTGGCGGATCTCCGTCCGTCAGGTCGGCCACTACCGCGCCGAGCAGGTCCGCTTCGTCCGGCTGACGGACATACCGCAGGCTCCGGCCGGTCGGCTCACCCAGGACCTGCTGGAGGCCGTGCGATGAGCCTCGTACAACTGGTCTTCGCCGGTCTCCTGGTGCTGGCGAACGGGTTCTTCGTCGGCGCCGAGTTCGCGCTCGTCTCCGTACGCCGCAGTCAGGTCGAACCCCTCGCGGCAGGCGGGTCGAGCCGCGCCAGGCAGGTCCTGTACGGCCTGGAGAACCTGCCGCAGATGATGGCCGCCGCGCAGTTCGGCATCACCATCTGCTCCCTCACGCTCGGCGCCGTCGCGGAGCCGACCGTGGCCCACCTCCTGGAGCCGGTCTTCCACGCGGCACACGTGCCCGAAGGGCTCGTCCACCCGCTCGGCTTCGCGGTGGCCCTCGTCTCCGTCGTCTTCCTCCACCTCGTCATCGGCGAGATGGTCCCGAAGAACCTGGCGATGGCCGCACCCGAGAAGACCGCGATGTGGCTCAGCCCCGGCCTGGTCGGCTTCGCCCGGCTCTGCAGGCCGGTCACCTCCGCGCTCGGAGCCTGCGCCAACCTCGTCCTGCGGCTCTTCAAGGTCGAGCCGAAGGACGAGGTCGAGGCCGTCTTCACCAGTGAGCAGCTCAACCGGCTGGTGGAGGACGCCGGCATGGCCGGTCTGCTGGAGCCGGAGGCGCGGGACCGCCTCGGGGACGCCCTCGAACTGGGCAGCAGGCCCGTCACCGATGTGCTGCTCGACCGGGCCTCCCTGGTGACGGTGGACCCCTCCGTCACCCCGCGCCGCGTGGAGGAGCTCACCGTGCGGACCGGCTACTCGCGCTTTCCCGTCTGCGCCGAGGGCGGCGGCCCGTTCATGGGCTATCTGCACGTCAAGGACGTCCTGGAGCTGGAGGACGGCGAGCGGGCCGTGCCGCAGCAGATCTGGCGACCGATGGCCACCGTACGGGCGGAGCTC
The DNA here is from genome assembly GCF_055559735.1 of Streptomyces sp. NPDC023573. NCBI lineage: Bacteria > Bacillati > Actinomycetota > Actinomycetes > Kitasatosporales > Streptomycetaceae > Streptomyces > Streptomyces sp. NPDC023573. Next base: position 63,256 of record NZ_JBVHKB010000008.1, on the reverse strand, counting down.
CCGCTGGACGACGCCCTGACGGTCATGCGCCGTGCGGCCACTCACCTCGCCCAGGTCGCCGACGCGTCCGGCAAGGTGCTCGGCCTCGTCGCCATGGAGGACGTCCTGGAGATGCTCGTGGGCGAGGTCCGCGACCCGGCCCACCACGTCTCGTTGCCCCGCCGCACGGTGGAGGTGCCGAAGGCCATGGCCCCGCTGGGCTGACCCCGCGGCCGGACGGCTCCTGCCCGGGGCCGTCCGGCGGACGGCCTACAGGCTGCCGGGCTCCTGCTTCCCCCGGCCCACCGGGCCCCGGCCCGACAGCACCTCGCCGTACGCCTGCATCAGGTCCGGCAGCCGGAGTGTGGCCAGGTCGTCCCGGGTCGGGACGGCGGCGTAACCGGACAGCCGCAGATCACGGTAGGCGCAGCTCTTCTCGTACAGGGTGCGCAGGAAGCGGCCGTTGCCCAGCTCGTCGATCCAGCCCTGGTCGATCACGTGCCCGCTGATGCTGCGCAGCTCGTCGAGGGACTCCTCGTCCCACACATCGCCGTTCTCGGCGGCCAGCACCCCGCCGATCGCGGTGAGTTCCAGGGGGCGGTAGCTCGGGAAGTCGACCCGGGTGGTGAAGCGTGAGGAGAGCCCCGGGTTGGTGGAGAGCAGCCGGTCCATGCCCTCCGGATAGCCGGCGAGGATCACCACCAGGTGGTCCCTGTTGTCCTCGGCCCGCTTGAGGAGGACCTGCAGGGCCTCGTCGCCGTACGCGTCGCCCTTGCTGTAACCGGAGTTGGAGAGGCTGTACGCCTCGTCCACGAAGAGCACCCCGCCGAGCGCCGAATCGATCAGCTCGTTGGCCTTCACCGCTGTCTGCCCGAGGAACTCACCCACCAGATCGGACCGTTGGGCCTCCACCAGATGGTCGCCGCCGAGGAGTCCGAGGGCGTAGAACACCCGGCCCAGGATGCGGGCGACCGTGGTCTTGCCCGTCCCGGACGGCCCGGAGAAGACGAAGTGGCGCTTGGGCGGCTGCACCGGAAGTCCCTGCTCCGCACGGAGACGTGCCATGTTCAGCTGCGCGGACAGCGCCTTGACCTGACGCTTCACGGGTTCGAGGCCGACCATGCGCTCGAGCTCAGCCAGTGCCTGAGCGAGCATCACCGGGTCGCTCGGGCCCGCGGGGAAGGAGGCGGCCCCCGGAGTCCCGGGCTTCTGCCGCGCCCCGGCGGCGTCGGACGCGGGCGGTGGCACGACGGCCCCGGGCAGGACCTGCGGGTCGCCGCCGATCCAGGGCTCACGGCCGTCCACCAGGTCGGTTCCGAGCGCCGGCTCGCCGTCCGCCCGGCCCTCCACGCCCGTGCCGTCGGAACCGAAGCCGGCCAGTGAGACCGCCGCGAGATCGGCGGCCTCGTCGTATCCGTCCCCCTCGGAGATCGCCGCGAGCCTGGCCGAGGTGTCCATGAAGGCCGGGTCCACGCGGTGGACCGCCCGGTACAGCGGCAGGGCCGCCGCGCTGCGGCCGGTGCCCTCGTGGGCCCGCGCCAGCCAGTAACGCAGCTCCTTGCGCTGCGGCTGCTCGCTGCGGCAGCGCATCAGTGCGGCGGACAGCAGGGGCTCCGCCTGCCCGTACATCTCCAGGCGCACGCGTGCCATGCCGCCGAAGAGGCCCGCCTCGATACCGAGCAGCGGATCGTCGATGAGCGGCTCCGTGGTGCGTACGAGCTGGTCCCAGTCCTTGACCAGGTAGGAGCGGCAGGCGTGCAGGAAGCGGACCTGGGGATCGGTGTCGACCGGCGGCAGTCCCGCCAGCGCCCGGTCCAGCTCCGGCACATGGCGGCCGTCCAGCCAGTGCGAGGCGTGCGCGAGGAGCAGGTCGCGTGGGCTCTCCAGCACGGGCTGGACCCACCAGCCCAGCCAGTACCACGAGTTCAGGGTGCGGCGATGACGGGTGCGCTGCTCGCCGAAGCGGTCACGGTGGCGGTACATGCGTAACAGCGCCGTGGTGGTGTCGATCCGCAGCGCGTGCAGACCCAGCCAGCCGTCCGCCATGCCGGGGTCGAGACGCACCGCCGCTCTGAACTCCTCCTCGGCCTGGGGGTACGCGCCCATGGTGTAGGCGTCCACCCCGCGCAGCCAGGCAAGGTCGGCCGGGGCCTGCGTGCCCGGCGTGCCGATGTCCATCAGGTCCCCCACAAACCGTGCCCCCAGAATGTCCCGCCCGCACAGCATGCCCAGCTCGGCGCCCCTAATCACCGTGCCGGGGACGGGAATTGACCACACCAGAGACGCATCGTACCTGTACAGGGAGTGAGCGGTTAAGTGCGTAACCGGCGCTTCGGCGGCAGTGACCGAGGGTGAGAGCGCGGGCCGGTCCGGCGGGGTGTGAGGGCAGAACGAAGCCCCCGGTCACGGGGGAACAACCGGGGGCTTCGCGTCTGCGGGGGCTCCGAAAAGCCGCACATTGAGAACGTAAGACCTGTACGGCCCCTCGGTCAAGCCGGGTTCGGGAGGCTCCGGGGCTTTTTCGTACCGCCCGGTATGGAGCCCCTCACGCTTCACTGTCCGTGACGATGTGACTCGTCACCGCTGTCGGGTGAGGGCCATCCAGCCACATGTATCCCGTGGGCATCCGCCGTATCACCGCATCCGCGAAGGGATATGAGGGGTCGTCGGCGAAATGGCGGTGCTCCGCGACCGTCCAGCCGTCCCAGAACTCCGAGAGTCCGGGTCCGTCGCGCAGCCGGCCCTGCTCCCAGGACGCCTCACTCCCGCCCTCGATCCACAGCAGCCCCGCCAGGAACGGCCGCACCGCGGCCCGGCCCGCCCCCACCCCCTCGATCAGGACCACGGGGGCCGGGTCCAGTGTCCTCGGCGGTCCGAAGCGCCGGGCCGTCCAGTCGTAGGGGGCGTACCGTGCGGGTCGACCCATCGAGAGCGGACCCAGGACCTGCGCCCGGAGCCTGTCCGTCCAGGCGAAGAGCTCCTCATGGGTGGCCAGATCGTCCAGGCGCAGCACGGGGGCGCCGCCGAGCGCCGCGGCCAGCCGGTCGGCGAAGGTGCTCTTGCCGGACCCCGCGTGCCCGTCGACGGCGATCAGCCGCACCGGCCCGCAGGACGGGGGCAGGGAGCGCAGCCGGCGCGCGCGGTCCGCCAGGTCGTTCATGCCTCCACCCTACGAGAGCCCGGGGATCCCCTCGCGGCCCAGCCCAGGTCACGCCAGTGGACCAGACCAATATTGCTGACGCGGCACGGGGCGAATCACTGGCCGGATCCGTCCCCGACCCGCAATAGTTGGCGCACCGATCGGCACCCGCGCCCCAATCCGCTCAACGACCGGGGGTCTCGCCCATGACCAGACCGACTTCACGCAGGACCGTGCTCACCGCCGCGCTCGCGGCAGCGGCGGGGGCAGGAGCCGTGGCCTCCGCCGGCCCCGCGAACGCCGCCTCCTCCCGCACCTCCTCATCACCGGCGGAAGCCTCGCTCGTGGACAACCGCTTCTGGACGACGTACACCGACTGGCGCTGCGGCACGTCCGCCGGGACCCGAGCGGTCGCCGGACGCCGGCCGGGCCTGGAGATCTCCGCCCCCGCCGGGAGCACCGACTACGCCGACCCGCACACCGGCACGACCAGCACCTGGGAGTACGCGACGTGGACCTCTCCGGTCCACCGCTCGTCCGTCCCCGCCACCGAGGTGATCGCCTCCTGGAACGCCCATACCCCGCCGGGCACCTGGATCCAGATCGAGCTGCGCGGCAGCTACTCGGACGGGACGGACACGCCCTGGTACGTGATGGGCCGCTGGGCGGCCGCCGACACCGACATCCGCCGCACCTCCGTGGACGACCAGAGCGACGGCCGGAGCACGGTCTGGACCGACACCTTCTCCGTGGACGACGCGGCTAGCGGGCTGCGGCTGGCCTCCTACCGCCTGCGGCTCACCCTCCACCGCACCCCCGGTACCGGCCTCACGCCGACGGTCCACCGGGTCGGCGCCATGGCCTCGGACATCCCCGACCGCTTCACCGTCCCCGCCGCGGAGCCCGGCACGGCCCGGGAACTGGCGGTGCCCCGCTACTCGCAGAACGTCCATGTGGGGGAGTACCCGGAGTACGACAACGGGGGCGAGGCCTGGTGCAGCCCCACCTCCTCGCAGATGATCATCGAGTACTGGGGCCGCACCCCCACCCCCGAGGACCTTGCCTGGGTCAAGCCCGGCATCCCCGACCCGCAGGTGTGCCACGCGGCGCGGTACACCTTCGACCACCAGTACGACGGATGCGGGAACTGGCCCTTCAACGCCGCCTACGCGGCGACGTACAAGGACATGAACGCCGTGGTCACCCGGCTGGGGTCGCTGACCGACGTGGAGAAGCTGATCGCCGCGGGCATCCCGGTCATCACGTCCCAGTCGTTCCTCAAGGGCGAGCTGACAGGAGCGGGTTACGGGACCTCGGGTCACCTGATGACCGTCATCGGCTTCACCGCCGACGGCGACGTGATCGCCAACGACCCCGCGTCGCCGTCCAACGACGCGGTGCGCCGCGTCTATCAGCGGCGCGAGTGGGAAGACATCTGGCTCCGCACGAAGCGCTACGACGCGAACGGGCAGGTCAGAAGTGGCACGGGAGGGGTCTGCTACGTCTACTGGCCCGTCAGCTCCACACCGGCTCAGCGCCGCGCACTGCGGTCGCTCGGCCTGACCTGAGCATGTAGGAACCGACGGCCGCCTCGACGACCTGACGGCAGCGCTCCTGCCCGTCCCGCGTGAGGCGGCCGTACCGGTCCATGGCGGGGGTTGCCCTCCCGCGACCCGTGCGCCCTACGCCTGGATCCACCGTCGCAGTGCTTCAACCGTGTTCTCCGGCGCCGTGTTGAAGCACAGCCGGATACCGGGCGCCGCCTCTGTGAGGACGTTGACCAGCCGTTCGAACAGCAGGGTGCTCTCCGGCGCCATGCGTATGCCACCGCCGATCATCGCCAAGCCGAAGGCATGCTCCGCAAGGTGCCTCCGGACGGTCGCCTCGGCGCGGTCCAGCGAAGCATCGATCAGGCACGGGACCGCATCGAACCCCGACTCACGCAACGCCGTGGTCCCGGCTTCGATCCGGGCGGTGAGTGTGGCTTCATCGAGATCGCCGGGCATCCGGCTGTAGTCGAGCGCGCGCGGATGCAGACCGATCGACAGGACCTTGGTGTCGCGCGGTAGGAGAGCATCACTTCCATGGACCACGTGCGATTCCTCTCGGATCGTTGCTCGTTCGCCGAGCCAGGGACATCGTGCCCCGCCGGAGCCTCGCCCGTCGACACCCCCGCCACCCTCCCGGTGTGCTCACGGCCGGCCGGCCGGACGGCCGGGGCGCGGTCCCGGGCCGGGGGCGGGGGCACAGCCCGAAGAGGTGAGGCCCGACGTATTGCGCCGCCGGGGCGGCAGGCAGACTCTGCGTGTTGTATTTCCTTCAGCAGAGGACGGCCCACACATGATCACGCTCACCAAGGAAGACGGACCGGCGGACCTGGACGGAGTCACTCACCTGTCCATCGGCGTGTCCTGGGACCCCACGGCCGGCACCAGCGGAGGGGTCATGGGGATGCTGCGCCGCAAGACCGGCACCGACCTCGACCTGATCGCCATCGCCGTGCAGGGCTCCGACCCGGTGCGTCTGGCCGGGCTGGACTCGCTGGACCCCATGGGCAACGGCTCCCTGGTGCACAGCGGCGACAACCAGACAGGGCGCGGCGACGGCGACGACGAGACCGTCACGGTCGAATTCGCGCGCGTCCCCGCCAACATCACGTCGATCGTGTTCGTCGCCGCCGCCTTCAAGAAGGGGAGCTCCTTCCAGAAGGCCCGCAACATCAGCTTCAAGGTCTACGACGCGACAGGCGGCAGCGCCCAGCAGGTGGCCGACATCTGGCCCAGCCTGCTGACCCAGGACAACGGCTGCGCGGTGGCGAAGGCCGTGCGGGTCGGCGGCACCTGGAAGCTGGAAGTGATCAATACGGCGGGGAAGATCAAGCAGGGTGACGAGCACGCGCTGATGCGCTTCGCGATCAGCAAGTAGGGATCTTGTGCGCCGGACACCGGCGGGGTTGTGTGGCCTCGGGCCGAAGGCCCTCTGCGGGCCGGAGCTCCGCAAGGGGAATTCGGCCGGGGGCGGCGCGTCACGTCAGGACCGGGAGAGACTCCAGCCCCCGGACGAGGCGGGTGCGCCGCCATGCCAGCCGCTCAGCCGGCACGGCGAGCCGGATGCCGGGGAAGCGGGTCAGGATCGCGCGTAGGGCGATGTGGGCCTCAGCCTTCGCGAGGGGTGCTCCGACGCAGCGGTGGATGCCGTGGCCGAAGCTGAGATGGCCGGCCGCGTCCCGGTGGAGGTCGAGCCGGTCCGGCGCCGGGAAGCGTCCCGGGTCGCGGTTGGCGGCACCGAGGGCTACGAGCACCGGGACGCCTGCCGGGATCTCGGCCCCGCCCAGGGTGATGGCTTCCGTGGTGAACCGGAAGGTGGAGGTGCTGACCGGCGCGTCGAAGCGGAGCAACTCGTCCAGTGCGTGCGGGACGGCCTCCGGATCGCTGCGCATTCGTTCCATCGTGGCGGGGTGCCGCAGCAGGGCCAGGACGGCGTTGCCGAGGAAGTGGGTGGTGGTCTCGTGGCCGGCGACGAGCAACAGCACGGCCAGGGAGACCAGCTCCTCCTCGGCGAGGCGGTCCTCGCCGTCGCGCGCGGCGATGAGGCGGTCCAGGAGCGCATCGCCCGGGCGACCGCGCTTCGACGCGATGAGGCCGGTCATGTAGGCGGCGACGGCGTACGAGGCGGTGTCGATGCGGCCGGGCTCTCCGGCGGCGAACAGTTCGGCGGACCAGTGCTGGACCAGCGGTCGGTCGGTCTCCGGCACGCCGAGCAGTTCGCAGATCACCATGACCGGCAGAGGGACGGCGAGGTCGGCGACGAGGTCGACCGGCCCTGCGGGCGGCCAGCGGTCCAGCAGTTCGTCGGTCAGCCGGGTGATGAAGGGACGGAGCCCGGCGACAGCGCCGCTCGTGAACGCGCCGGTGACCAGCTTGCGGAGGCGTGTGTGCTGGGGCGGGTCGCCGGCCAGCATGGTGTGCGCGACGGCGGGATGCAGCCGGCGCCGCGAGTCCTTGCCGGCGAAGAAGGCGGCGGTGTCCTTGGAGAGCCGCGCGTCGCCGAGAGCCAGCCGGGCCTCTTCATGCCCCGTGACCAGGTAGCTGTGGTGTCCGCCGGATCCGGACGCCACAGCCCGCACGGGGCACTCGGAGCGCATGGCCGCGTACACGGGGTAGGGGTCGCGGGCGAACTGGGCGTCCGTGGCGGCGTTGTTCAAGGCGTCAGGCTCCAACCGGCTGCGGGGGACCATCATCGTCCCGGCCAGGGGTGGACCGGAGGGCGCCGGTCAGCGCCGCACCCTGGCACGCAGAGCCTCGACGGACCACTCGAGCACCGGCGCCAGCGTCTCCGGGGCCGGCCAGCGGTTGATCACTGCCAGGAGCTGCGAGTACCGCTCCCTGCGGGTATCACTGACGCCTTCCAGCCGGGTCAGCAGCCGGCGGCGGAGTTCGACGTCGTCAGGGCGGCCGAGGACACGGGCGTAGTGGGCGGTGAGCGCCGCGACGACGGGATCGGCCAGAGGCGAGGCCGGTTCGATGCCGGCGGTCAGGGCCGGGCCGACCTGGTCACGGACCGTTCCGATCAGGTCGCGGTGCGGCCCCGCGGAGCCGCCGCAGGCGCGCTCGGCCGCGTGGTCCTCGACCATCCGCCGCAGGACGGCGCGGAATTCGGGGTCCTGGGACAATCCGGCCAACTCCATCCACGCCTGGATCTGTTCGTCCTCAGGATTGTCGGGCAGCTCGGGAGTCATCGAGCGCATGGCCCCCGCGAAGACGGGATCGGCGCCGGGACCACCGAACACGGAGTCCAAGAAATCGTCGATCAGGGACCGGCGTTCGTACTCGGAGAGCTGGGCGAGCTTGTGCATGAGATCCGTCTCCTCAGGGGTCGACCCGCGTAGGGCCACAGCCGTCAACACCGCGCGCCTCTGGCGCAGTGTGCGAATCTGCACGGCCAGCCCTTCGGCGTGCGCCGCTGCGACCTCGGGGAGCGAGACCTCCCGGTCCATGATCTTGCGGATCGTGGGAAGGTCCAGACCCAGATCGCGCAGGGTCCGCACGAGATCCAGGCGGGCGACGGCGTCGACGGCGTAAAGGCGGTAGCCGGCGGGGCTGCGGTCGGTCGGCGTCACGATTCCGCGGTCGGAGTAGAACCGGATGGTCTTGACCGTGAGGCCGGTCCGCCGGGCCAGCTCGCCGATCGGGTGGAGCGTGTCGTCGTCCATGCCCTTACCTTCGTGTCTCCCCCTGATGGAGACTCAAGCGCAGAATGCTTCGGCACCACGACTTCCTGTCACCCGGTCTGTTCAGACGGCGACGACGGTCGTCTCCGTGGCCTTGACGCTGGTCCAGACGGGGCTCCCCTCGGCGAGGCCCAGTTCGGCGAGGGCCTGAGGAGTGATCTCGGCGACGAGGTCCGGCACCTGGTCCGAGGTGATCAGGACCCGCATCCGGCTGCCGCTGGTCGTGATCTCCCGTACGGTGCCCGACCAGACGTTGCGGGGGCTGCCGGCCGGCTTGTCCCTGTGTACGGAGACGGCTTCCGGAGCGATGATCGCGAGGGAGTCCGTGCCCGGCGGGAGCGTGTCCGCGGCCACGAGGAGACCGCCGTCGGTGAGGCGGACGCCGGCGTCGGTGGCGGTACCGGGCCAGGCGTTGCGGCCCAGCATCCGGGCGACCCAGGGGGAGCGGGGGTGACGGGTGACCTCGGTGGGCGGGGCGTCCTGGAGGGTCCGTCCGTCGTCCAGGACGAGGACCCGGTCGGCGAGCGCCACGGCCTCGACGGGGTCGTGGGTGACCATGAGGCACACGCCGCCGAAGCCGTCGAGATGGCGGCGGAGCGTGTGCCGGACGTGGGCGCGGGTGGTCTGGTCGAGGGCGGCCAGCGGTTCGTCGAGCAGGAGCAGCCGGGGCCGGGCGGCCAACGCCCGGGCGAGCGCGACACGCTGGGCCTGGCCTCCGGAGATCTGCCCCGGTCTGCGGTGCGCGAGATGCCCCACACCCAGCCGGTCCAGCCACATCTGCGCACTGCGACGGGCCTCGGCGCGCGGGACGCCACGGGCGCGGAGCCCGTACGCCGTATTGGCCGAGGCGTTCATGTGGGGGAAGAGCGCCCCGTCCTGGGGGACCCATGCCACGCCCCTGCGGTGCGGGGGGAGCGCGGTCACGTCGGTGTCGCCGAGCCGGAGTTCGGCGTGAGCGCGCGGGGTGAGGCCGAGGAGTGCGCGTAGCAGGGTGGTCTTGCCGGCGCCGTTGGGGCCGACGACCGCGATGGTGGTCCCGGCGTCCGCGTCCAGAGTCAGGTCGTTGAAACCCGTGACGGTGGCATGGAGCGGCCAGCCCGGCCCCGTGTCACGCGTGACGTCCGGGGCGGCACGCGTGTCCATCTGCGGCGCCTGGCCCGGGCCGTCGGCCGGGGCGCGAGGCCGGGCGGTGTGCGGGGTTCCGGTCCATCGTCCGCGCAGTGCGACGAGTACGGCCATGGCGATGACCAGGAGGAGAAGCGAGACCGAGGTCGCGGCTTCCGGGCTGTCCTGGAGCAGCAGGTAGACCTGGAGGGGGAGCGTCTGCGTCGTGCCGGGGAGGTTTCCGGCGAAGGTGATGGTCGCCCCGAACTCACCGAGGGCCCGCGCCCAGGTCAGCGCCGCGCCCGCGGCGAGACCGGGGGCGACCATGGGCAGGGTGACGGTGAAGAACACCCGTACCGGTGAGGCCCCCAGCGAGGCCGCGGTCTCCTCGTAGCGTGGGCGCAGTCCTCCCAGAGCGCCTTCGAGGCTGATCACCAGGAACGGCATGGCGACGAAGGTCGCGGCCAGGACGGCGCCGGAGGTGTGGAACGGCAGCGTGATCCCGAACGTGTCCTCCAGCCAAGGGCCGAGGAGCCCGCGCCGGCCGAAGGCCAGAAGGAGGGCGACGCCGCCGACGGTCGGTGGCAGGACCATCGGCAGGAGCACGAGAGAGCGGACGAACGCCTTGCCGGGGAAGTCGACCCGGGCCAGGAGCCAGGCCAGCGGCACACCGAGGACGAGGGAGAGCCCGAGGGCCCAGGCCGAGACGAGCAGGGAGAGCTTCAGCGCCTGGGTCGTCCCGGGGTCGGTCAGGTGCGCGCCCAGGTCGGACCAGGACGTACGGGTGATGATGCCCAGCAGAGGCAGGAGCAGGAAGGCGATGGCCAGCAGCGCGGGGATCGCCAGGGCGATCGGGGCTCGGGGGCCGGTGGCGCGGCGGCGGAGGCGTCTCATGAGGATCCCTGATGCTGAAGTGCCGTGCGGGGCCTGCCCGGAAGACGGGACCCCGCACGGGCGAATGCCCGCTACGGCTTCTGGAAGCCGGCGTCGGCGAGGATCTTCCGGGCCTCGGGGGAGGACAGCCATGCCACGAACGCGCTCGCGGCCTCGCCGTTCTCGGAGGTCTTCAGGGTCGCCGCCGGGTAGGAGGCTACGGCGTTCTGTGCGTCCGGGATGTCGATCGCCTCGATCTTGCCGGTCGCCGTGGCGGCGTCCGTCCTGTAGACGAGACCGGCGTCCGCCTCGCCGAGCTCGACCTTGCTGAGGACGGCGCGGACGTTGGGCTCCTGGGAGACGGGCTTCACCTCGGTCCTCTGCGCGTCCAGGATCTGCCGGCTGTAGCGACCGACCGGCACCTCGGGCGCCGCGAGGACGACCTTCAGACCGGGGTCGGCGAGGTCCTTCAGGGTCTCGACCCCCTCCGGGTTCCCCTTGCCCGTGGCGATCACCAGACGGTTCTTCGCGATGACGGTCGGCGACCCCGTGTCGGACTTCAGCCCGTCCATCGTCTTCGTGTCCGCCGTCACCAGCGCGTCGGCGGGCGCGCCCTGCTCGACCTGTGCGGCGAGCTCCTGAGAGCCGGCGAACGAGAAGGTCACCTCGGTGCCCGGGTGTCCCTTCTCGTAGGCCGCACCGGCCGTCTTGAAGACGTCGGTGAGCGAGGAGGCGGCCAGCACCGTCAGGTCGGCCCCGGACGCCGACGTGCTGTCACCCGAGTCCTTCGCGTCGTCGCTGCCGCACGCGGCCAGCGGAACGAGGAGAGCCGCCGTCAGGACGGCCGCCGCCGTGGGCCGCCGGGTGAAGGTGAGAGACATGGGGGAGAGCTCCTTGGGGACGCGGCGGGGTCGCGCCACCCGGGCGGGTGGTGGAGAGCCGCGCCGGGGGGCCGATCCCCAGTATGGGGCCGCATGTGCGACAGATTAAAGGAGTTCCGTTCTCATTTACAAAGCTTGATGCGAATCTCCATGGCACATGCGGCGGCTCCTGGAGAATGGTCCCACTCCGGCAGGCGGCCGGTGGTGCCAGGTGAGCGGCCCGCTCCGGCGCCCCGTCACCAGGTGACGGGCAGGGCGTGCAGGCCGTAGATGACGGCGTCGTGCTTGAAGGGGACGGCGTCGATGCCGTCGACGGTGCGGAGGGTGGGGATGCGGCGGAAGAGGGTGGGATAGACGACCTGGAGCTCCATGCGGGCCAGCGGCTGGCCCACGCAGTGGTGGGCGCCGGCCCCGAACGCCTGGTGGTGACGGGCGTCGCGGGTGAGGTCGAGACGGTCGGGGTCGGGGAAGACAGCGGGGTCGCGGTTGGCGAGTTCACCGAGGAGGATGACGCCCTCTCCCGCACGGATGGTGCGGCCGGCGATCTCGATGTCCTCCAGGGCGGTGCGGCGGCGGCCGAGGTGGACGATGGAGAGGTAGCGCAGGAGTTCCTCGACGGCGTCGCGGATGACGGCGGGGTCGTCCGTGTCGCGGATCAGGGCGAGCTGCCCGGGGTGCTGGAGGAGCAGGAGCGTGCCCAGGCTGATCATGTTCGCGGTGGTCTCGTGTCCGCCGAGGAGGAGGAGTACGCCCATCGTGGCGGCCTCCCGGCGGGTGAGTTCGCCGTTGTCGATCTGTGTGCAGAGGCTGGAGAGGAGGTCGTCGCCGGGCTCGGTGAGCTTACGGCCGACGAGCTCGTCGAGGTAGGCGGCGAGGTTGGTGTGGGCCGTCTGCCGTTCCTGAGGAGAGGCGACGGCCGAGACGATGACCTTGCTGTTCGTCTGGAAGAACTCGTGGTCCTGATAGGGGACACCGAGCATCTCCGAGATGACCAGGGAGGGGATCGGCAGGGCGAGTGCCTGGACGAGGTCGGCCGTGCCGGGACCCTCCAGCATGGCGTCGACGAAGTCGTCGGCCATCTTCTGCACGCGGGGACGCATCGCCTCGATGCGCTTGATGGTGAAGGCGCCGCTGACCATGCGGCGCAGCCGGGCGTGCTCGGGGTCGTCCATGCCGACGAAGCTCAGGTCGGTGCTGCCCGCGTGGGCGTGCGCGGGGTCCACGGGGCTGGGGAAGCCCGGCCGGGTGAACTCCACGCTCAGGCGCGGGTCGGACAGCAACGCCTTCTGCTCGGCGTGCCCCGTGACGGCCCAGGGAGTGCTGCCGCCCCAGGAACGGACCCGGGTGAGCGGGCCGTACCCGGACAGCGCCCGCATCTCGGGGGAGGGCGCGAAGGGGCATTCCGGGGAGCGCGGCCGGGGGAAGCCGGGGATGCCGTCGGCGCTCGCCTCGGGAGTGGCGGGAGTGGCGGGAGTGCTGGTCATGGTCTTCTCCGGTGGGGTGGGCCGCCTCCGACGCGGCGGGCGTGGGAGGCGTACGCGGATCAGTCGGTAGGGGCCACGGAAGCGTGCGGCCGTCTGAGCGTGCCGGGCGTGCCGGAAGTCAGGCGTTGCTTCCGGCAGCGGCGGACTCGGGCCGGGGGGTGGGGGCGTACCGGTCGAGCAGGAGCCGGCGGTGCAGGCGCGCCTGTTTCGGCATGTTCCAGCCGAGGACCGCGACGGGGCGGCCCTCACCGTCGACGTAGAGGGCGACGAACCGGCCCTGCTCCGTGCTCCCTTCGACGATCCGCAGGGTGGCGGCCGGCGTGGGGAGCCCGTACACCTGGATCTTCACGCCGAGCTGGTCGGTCCAGAAGTAGGGGACGGGACTGTAGGGGCGGTCCTCGCCCAGGATGTTCGCCGCGACGGACTGCGCGTGCTCGGTGGCGTTCGTACGGTTCTCCAGCCGCAGGGACCGGCCGAGGGCCTCGTGGTGGAAGCGGGCCACGTCCCCGGCGGCGTAGACCCCGTCGGCGGCGCGGCAGCGGGAGTCGCACACCACTCCGTCGTCCAGTGCCAGCCCGCTGCCGGCCAGCCAGTCGGTGGCGGGGGTGCTGCCGACCGCTGAGACGACGAGATCGGCGGGCACCGTGTCGCCGTCGGCCAGGCGGACACCGGTGACGCGTCCGCCGGCCGTCGCCGGCCCGTCCACCAGTGTGTGCGTTCTCAGCCGTACCCCGTGCGCGGTGTGCAGCGCGGCGAGCAGTTCGGCGGCGGGGCCCAACTGCTCCCGCATGGGCGCCGCCTGCGGTCCGGCGAGCGTCACGTCGGCTCCCATGAGGCGGGCCGTGGCGGCGATCTCGGAGCCGAGCACCCCGTCCCCGACGACCACGACCCGCCGCGCCGCCAGCAGTTCCCGCCGGAGCCCCACGGCGTCGTCCAGGGTTCGGAGCACATGCACCCCCGCCGTTCCCGAAAGGCCCGGCAGCCTGCGCGCGCGTAGTCCGGTCGCCAGGACGACGGTTGCCGCCTTCAGTTCGGCTCCGCTCGCCGTGCGCACGGTACGGGTGGCGGCGTCGAGGGCCGAAGCGCGTTCGCCGAGGACGAATTCGGCCTCCAGGGCGTCCAGTACGTCACGGGTGCGCAGATGCGTGCGCTCGGCCTCCCACGTCCCGGCGAGTACCTGCTTGGACAGCGGCGGACGGTCGTACGGCGCGCCGCTCTCCTCGCCGAGCAGCGTGATCCGCTCGCGGTAGCCCTTACGGCGCAGTGTCTCCACGACGGCGAGACCCGCCGCCCCGGCCCCGACGACGAGCACACCCGACGGTGTGCTCACGCGCCCTCACCGAGGTGGATGGCGGCGGCAGGGCAGACACCGGCGGACTCCCGGACCGCCTCGTGCCGGTCGGCGGCCGGTGCGGCGTCGAGAAGGACGACGATGCCGTCCTCGTCGCGCTGGTCGAACACCTCCGGGGCGATCAGTACGCACTGCCCGGCGCCGCAGCACTTCTCCTCGTCAACAGTGATCTTCATGCTCTCTCCCTTGTGGGGCCGGGCCCTCGTCGGGCCCGGGTCGGTTCAGCGACGGGTGGTGGGCGCGGCGAGCAGCCCCACCAGCGCGTCCTCCAGCGTGTCGGCGGTGCGCTCCCAGGACGAGCCGGGACGGACCGGTCCCTCGGCCAGGGAGTGCTCCCGCTCCGCACAGGTATGGGTGATCAGATGACGGGCCATCTCGGCGCGCGCCGGGCGGACCTCCGGGGGAACGATGTCGTGCAGGCACGAGCCCAGTCCCTGGAGGGTGCGGCGCAGGCTGTCACGGGTGAGGGACTCGTCCGCCACCAGCGTCCGCATCAGCGGGTCGGTCATCACCTGCGCGGCGAACCGCGCGTGCCACGAGGGGACACCGAGAGCGGCATGGTGGTCGGTCACCGGGCGCACCAGGCAACGCACCCAGTCCCGCAGGTCGGTGCTGTCGCCCACGGCCTCCACATGGCGCGCGCGGATGGCGTCGACACCCGTGCCGTGCTTGGTCATGATGGCCCGTACGAGCGTCGCCCTGCTGCCGAAGTGATAGCTGACGACGGTGTTGTTGCCCTGGCCGGCCGCCTCGCCGATCTGGCGGTTGGAGACGTTCGACAGCCCGTGCTCGGCGTAGAGGCGTTCGGCCGCGGTCATGATGGCCTCGCGCGTACCGGCGCCCCGGCCGGTGCGAGGCTCTGTCCTGTTCACCATGTCACCGGAACCTCGCGCGGCGGACCGGTGAGCACGCCGTCATGGCGCCGCAGGGCAGCGGGGTCCACGGCGGGCCTGAGCCGCGGGAGTCGGCGCAACACCCGGAGCCGCACACGAACTTCGTCTCCGGAGTCCGGGGCGACGACCGTGCAGTCCAGCGGGCGGTCCTTCCTGACTGCGCTCATGGCTTCCTCCACACGTTTCAGGGGTCCCGGCTCCCCGACCACTAGACAGCACGCCTCCATGCAAATCAATCGACTGACTTAATCGGATGGCGCGGCTGGCCGGAAACGTGTGGGCGCCGTCATCCGGCGGCTTTCCCCTTGGCGGGCAGCCGTCCGGCACGCGATAGGCTGCATGCGCCTCGTGGGGGAAGTCCGGTCGAATTCCGGCGCTGACCCGCAACGGTAGGCGGAGCCACACACGGTTCCGTAAGCCCGATCACCCACGGTGGCGAAGCTCCTGTCGATCGCCGTGGACTGCGAGAGGTGCTGCGTACGGCGCGCCTGGCGTCCCGAGCCGCTCCTTGGATGACGTAGGCACGGCCCGAGGCGAAAGCGAACCGCCTGTGGCCACGCCCCGTGACCGAACACCCGCCGTGCTGCCGCGCGGTACCCGCTCCGGCAGTGGGCCCGCGCCCCCCGGACGCCTCCCCCTGCCCCTCCTGGTGACCGGCCTGTGCGTCGCGCTCCCGCTCTCCCTCGCCTGCGGGGCGGGGATCGGGGCCTCGGGGCTCACATGGGGCGAGACGCTGCACCACCTGTGGGCGGGGCTGACCGGCGGGGCCATAGCCCCGGACGAGGTCTCCTCGTACACCATCGTCTGGGAGCTCCGCTTCCCGCGCGCCGTCCTCGCCGCGGTCGTCGGGGCCGGGCTGGCGGCCGTCGGCGTAGCCGTGCAGGCCATGGTGCGCAACGCGCTCGCCGACCCGTTCGTCCTCGGCATCTCCTCGGGCGCGGCCGTCGGTGCCAACGCCGTGCTGATCTTCGGGGCGTTCGGCGCGCTCGGCGTCTGGGCGCTGTCCTCGGCGGCCTTCCTCTCCGCGCTCCTCGCCATGGTGCTGGTGTACACGATCGCCCGGACCGCACGGGGCCTGACACCGCTGCGCCTCGTGCTGACCGGCACGGCGATGTACTACGGCTTCTCGGCCGTGGCCACCTTCATGGTGTTCGCCGCCGAGCGGGGCGAAGCGGCACGGTCCGCGATGATGTGGCTGCTCGGCAGCCTGGGCGGGGCCAACTGGTCGTCCGTGCCGATCGCAGCCGGCGCGGTGGCCGGCGGCCTCGCCCATCTCGGCTGGTCGGCACGGCGCCTGAACGCCCTCGCCATGGGCGACGAGACCGCTGCCGCACTCGGTGTGGACGCCGGCCGTCTGCGCAAGGAGCTCTTCCTCGTCTCCGCCGCCGTCACCGGGGCGGTCGTCGCGGTCAGCGGGGCCATCGGCTTCGTGGGCCTGATGGTCCCGCACGCCGCACGGATGCTGGTCGGCGCGGACCACCGCCGCCTGCTGGCCGTCGCGCCCCTGGCCGGTGCCACCCTCCTGATCTGGGTGGACATCCTCTCGCGCGTGGTGCTCGCCCCCGCCGAACTGCCGGTGGGCGTACTGACCGCGGCCGTCGGCGTGCCGTGCTTCGTCCTGCTCATGCGCCGCCGCGCCTACACCTTCGGAGGCGTGTGATGCGGATCGAGATCGACGCACTCACGGTCGAGATCGCCGGTGCGCGGCTGGTGGAGGACGTCACGCTGCGAGCCGGCAGCGGACAGCTCGTCGGTCTCGTCGGCCCCAACGGCAGCGGCAAGTCGACCCTGTTGCGCTGCGTCTACCGGGCGCTCCGTCCCTCGGCAGGCGCGGTGCGGATCGGTGGCGAGGACCTGCGGACCATGACGGCCCGTGAGGGCGCGCGCCGACTGGCCGCGCTTCCGCAGGAAGTGGTCGCGGAGTTCGACTTCACCGTCGCCGAGACCGTGGCCATGGGCCGGCTGCCGCACCAGGGGCCGATGACCCGCACCACCGACGAGGACCGCCGCACATGTGAGGCCGCGCTGGAGGGCGTCGGGGCCGGCCACCTGGCCGACCGCGGCTTCCTCACCCTCTCCGGCGGGGAGAAGCAGCGGGTCCTGATCGCCCGCGCGCTCGCCCAGCAGCCCCAGGTGCTGGTGCTCGACGAGCCCACCAACCACCTGGACATCGGCCAGCAGCTGGAGGTCCTCGCGCTGGTACGCGGCAGCGGTCTGACCGCACTCACCGCCCTGCACGACCTCAACCTCGCCGCACGCCACTGCGACGTCGTCCACGTCATCGACGGTGGGCGGATCGCCGCCTCCGGACCACCTCACGACGTCCTCACGCCCGGGCTGCTGGCCGAGGTGTTCGGCGTCCGCGCGCACCGCGTAACGCACCCCGGGACAGGCGCGCCGCAGCTGCTCTTCGACCGGCTTCCCCCCGCATGACGCCCCGTCCCCCGCCCCAAGGAGTCCTCACGCCATGCGTCATCTCGTACGCCCCGCCGCACTGGCCCTCGCCGCCGCACTCGCCCTCACGGGCTGCGGGGCGGAGGTCACCTCGCAGGAAGGGAAGGAGGACGGCGCCCGTGCAGCCGGCGGCCACTACCCGGTGACCGTGGAGAACTGCGGGGAGAGGAAGACGTACGACAAGGCTCCGCAGCGGGTGGTCACCAACGATGTCGGCATCACCGAGATCATGTTCGCCCTCGGTCTCGAGGACCACATGGCCGGATACGTCATGCCCGACGACAAGGGGGACCTGACATCCGTCCCCTGGAAGGACGGTTACCGCAAGACCACGTGGCTCTCGAAGGAGCGAATCAACAAGGAGCTGGTCCTCGACGCCGGCGCCGATCTGGTCTTCGCTGGATGGAACTATGGATTCAGCGAGGGCGAAGGCTTCACGCCCGACGCGTTGCGGCGGGTGGGCATCGACTCGTACCTGCTCAGCGAGTCGTGCCGTAACGGACGGGGCAAGGCCCGCGGAGTGATGGCGCCGCTCGACGCGCTCTACACCGACCTGCGGAACCTGGGCAGGATCTTCGACGTCGAGGACCGGGCCGGCACGCTCATCGCCTCGTTCCGCAAGCAGGTGGCCGAAGCGCAGGCGCAGGCCCCGGAAGGCGCCGACCGGCCGCGCGTCTTCCTCTACGACGACGGCCAGGACAAGCCTCTGACCTCGGGTGCCTACGCCGGCCCCCACGACATCATCACCAAGGCCGGCGGCGACCACATCATGAAGGACCTCAAGGACAGCTGGACCACGGTGGGCTGGGAGACGGTCGTCGCCCGCGACCCCGAGGTCATCGTGATCAACAACTACGGGGACACCACCGCTGACCGGAAGCGGAAGTTCCTGAAGTCCTACGGGCCGCTCGCGAACGTCTCGGCGATCAAGAACGACCGGATCGTCGTCCTCGACTACGTCGACCTCGTCGAGAGCCCGCGCAACCCGGCGGCCGTCAGCTCACTCGCGGCGGAGCTGAGGGACCTCAGCTCCTGACCCCGGCCGGGCGGGCGCCGATGACCCCGGCGGGCGCCGGAGACGGGCAGGCAGGGGGCGCTGCGGGGGTGCCCGGGACGTCGGCCGCCGTCGCGTCCCCCGGCGGCTCGTCGCTCCGCACCCGGGGCCGACGACGGGTGTGGCATAGCGCACAGCGGGTCCCCCGCGCGGGGCGTCCTCAGCCCGCCGATCCCCCTGCGGGGGCGCGGATGCGGGCCTTCCTCCGGCTGCCGTCCCGCCGGCCGCTGTGACCCGGATCTCTACCGCGTCGCCCGCCTCCGCTGGCACTGTGGTCGGGTCACGGGGGACGCCCACTGCCGAACGACCGAGCGAGATGCCATGACCGCGACCACAGCCGAGAACCGGACCCGTACCCGCGCCCGCACCGGCGGCCCCGAGGACGGGCCGAAGGTCCTCGAGCACATCCTGGGCTGGACGCTCGTCGTCGTCCTCGCCATGTTCGTCACCCAGGCCGGACTGATGTGACCCCTGGACGACGGGTGGGGTGGGGCGCCCGCCCGGCACCCCACCCCTGACCCGCCCTGCGGACCGTGTACCCCGTCGGGGCTAGTTGATGGCCCGGATCAGCTCACCGTCCGTCGTGTCGCCGCTGAGCTCCCAGAAGAACGTCCCTCCCAGGCCCTGCTCGTTCTTGTAGTCCATCTTCGTGGCGATGGTGGCCGGGGTGTCGTAGCTCCACCAGTCGGTGCCGCAGAGGGCGTACGCCGTCCCGGCGACCGTGCCGGTGGCCGGGCAGCTGTTCTTCAGGACCTTGTAGTCCTCGATGCCGGCCTCGTACGTCCCCGGGGCGGCCCCCGTCGCCGTGCCACCCGGCTCCTCCTGGGTGACACCGGTCCAGCCGCGGCCGTAGAAGCCGATGCCCAGCAGCAGCTTCTCCGGGGGGATGCCCAGGCCCTTGAGCTTGGAGATCGCCGCGTCGCTGTTGAAGCCCTCCGTCGGGATGCCCGGGTAGGAGGTCAGCGGGGAGTGCGGAGCCGTCGGCCCCTGCGCCGCGAAGGCGCCGAAGAAGTCGTACGTCATCGGGTTGTACCAGTCCAGGTACTTCGCCGCCCCCGCGTAGTCCACCGCGTCGATCTTGCCGCCGTCGGACCCGTCCGCGGTGATCGCCGAGGTGACCAGGTTGTCGGTGCCGAACTTCGAGCGCAGCGCCGACAGGAGCTCGCCGTACGCGTCGCGGCCACTGGTGTCACACGTCAGCCCGCAGGCGTTCGGGTACTCCCAGTCGATGTCGATGCCGTCGAAGACATCGGCCCAGCGCGGGTCCTCGACCAGGTCGTAGCAGGAATCGGCGAAGGCGGCCGGGTTCTGCGCGGCCTCACCGAAGCCGCCGGACCAGCTCCAGCCGCCGAAGGACCAGATGACCTTCAGGTCCGGGTGCGACTTCTTCAGCTTGCGCAACTGGTTGAAGTTTCCGCGGAGTTCCTGGTCCCAGGTGTCCGCGACGCCGTCCACCGACTGGTCCGCCGTGTAGGCCTTCTCGTAGTCGGCGTAACTGTCGCCGATGGTGCACTTGCCTCCCTGGACGTTGCCGAAGGCGTAGTTGATGTGCGTCAGCTTGTCGGCCGAGCCCGACGTCTCGATGTTCTTGACGTGGTAATCGCGGTCGTAGACACCCCAGTTGGTGAAGTATCCGACCACCTTGCCGCCGGCCGCGGTGGGCGCGGCTTCGGCGGCTGCCGGCGCGGAGACATCGACGGCGGCAGGGGCGGCACCCGCGGAGGACGTACCGGCGACGCCGAGCAGAGCGGCTCCGAGTGCGGCGGTGCAGAGGGTGGCGGTGAGCGCCCGCAGGCGGGCGCGAGGACGGTGAAGTCCGGTCATTGTGGCTCCTCGTGGGGGAGGGCTTGGGCGTGGGGGGTGCCTGCCCTGCTCCATCCAGAATTGGCATGGACGCGATGAGGCATTGGGGGAGACCGTAGAAGGACTAGACCAGTTGGGTCAATGGTTCGGACCAATTTCCCTGGTCATGGCTCCGGCTGCCCGGTGACGCGTGCGCTCCGATCGGGCATACTCAACGCGCCACAGCCGCCGGCCGGCGCCTCCCGTGATCCGGGAAGGCAGGATCGGCTGCGGAGCCGTAGATTTCCGGGCATCGCCCGGGACCACCCGGCGGTGCGGCGCACACCCCGCGCGCGACCGCCGTCACGCCCGACAGGGAGGAGAGCGCCGTCATGTCCGACCGTGCCCCGCAGCCGGTGGAACGCCGTCTGCCCACCGAGGAGTCCCGGCAGCTCGTCGAGCTCGTACGCGACATCGTGTCGAAGGAAATCGCTCCCCGGGCGGCGGAGGAGGAGGAAGCGGGCTTCTTCCCGCGTCCGGTCTTCACCCTGCTCTCCGAAGCCGGCCTGCTCGGGCTGCCGTACGACTCCGCGTACGGCGGCGGCGACCAGCCGTACGAGGTCTACCTCCAGGTGCTCGAAGAGCTCGCCGCCGCCCGTCTCACCGTCGGCCTCGGCGTCAGCGTCCACTCGCTGGCCTGCCACGCGCTCGCCGGATACGGCACCGAGGCGCAACGGACCGCCCACCTCCCGGCGATGCTCGCCGGCGGCCTGCTCGGCGCCTACTGCCTCTCCGAGCCGTCCTCGGGGTCCGATGCCGCCTCGCTGCGCACCAAGGCCGTCCGGGACGGCGAGGACTGGGTCCTCACCGGTACCAAGGCCTGGATCACGCACGGAGGCATCGCCGACTTCTACACCGTGCTCGCCCGCACGGGGGAGGACGGCCCGCGCGGCATCACCGCCTTCCTCGTGCCCGGCGACGCCGAGGGCCTCGGCGCCGCCCTGCCGGAGAAGAAGATGGGCATGAAGGGCTCGCCCACCGCCCAGCTGCACTTCGACGGCGTACGGATCTCCGGCGACCGCCGCATCGGTGACGAGGGGCAGGGCTTCGCCATCGCGCTGTCCGCGCTCGACTCGGGGCGGCTGGGAATCGCCGCCTGCGCCATCGGCGTCGCCCAGGCGGCCCTGGACGAGGCAGTCCGATACGCCACCGACCGGCGGCAGTTCGGCCGGCCCATCGCGGACTTCCAGGGGCTGCGCTTCATGCTCGCCGACATGGCCACCCGAATCGAGGCCGGCCGGGCGCTCTACCTGGAGGCGGCACGGCTCCGCGACGCGGGCATGCCGTTCTCGCGGCAGGCGGCCATGGCGAAACTGTTCTGCACCGACGCGGCCATGCGGGTGACCACCGACGCGGTGCAGGTCCTCGGTGGCTACGGCTACACCCTCGACTTCCCGGTCGAGCGGCTGATGCGCGAGGCCAAGGTGCTCCAGATCGTCGAAGGCACCAATCAGATCCAGCGCATGGTCATCGCCCGTCACCTCGCGGGTCCCGAGACGCACTGACCCGGACGGGCCGGTCCGACCAGACCGGTGTCGTCATGATCCGGTTCCACTCCTGGTCATGGCGGCCCGGCAGGGTCCGGCCCGAGCTCTCCCACTGGCGCAGCATGGCCCGGTAGATGGGCGGGTCGGTGGAGTGCGGCGCGGACGGCCCCGTGGCCTCCCGGGCCGGCGGTCCGGGCAGAGGAACCGATTCTCCGGACGTCGGTGCGGCGAGACGGCGGCGTACGGGGCCGGCCGTTGAATGCAGCGTGGTCATACAGAGCCAACGCGCCACGGGGTCCCGGGTCACTGCCCGGCCGATTCGCGCGCCCGTTCCTCGGGTACCGCCGCAGGTGAGCCGGCCGCACCACGCCGGCCCGGCCGTCGTGGTGCGCGCGTACACCCTCGGGGGTGGAGACGTCAGGCGGCGTGACGCCGCGCCTGCGGCACGTACCGCAGGGGGCGAGAACCCGGGCCGCCGGCGTGCGAGAAGGGCTGCATCCGCCAGTCGAGACCCTGAGGGAGCGTCAGCAGCAGGGCGGTCTCCTGCTCCTGGACGTCGAGCGACTCGTCGGCCGGGCGCGCCTCGGAGGCGTCACGGTTCGTACCGGGGCAGACGGTCAGGACGAACGGGTTCCACGGCGTGGGGCACAGCGCGTGCTCGGGAAGTACGTCCTCGTCCGCCAGCAGGGCGATCGGCTGGGAGCAGTCCGGGCAGATCACCCGGTACATCTCGAACATGTCGTACGCGTCGGGAGCGGCGTCCTCGTCCTGGGCGGCGTAATCGTCGGGCTCCGGTTCGGTACGTCCGGTGAGCTTCAGGCTCTGCATGGTTCTTTCCCCCCTCGGGTGGGCCGGCAAGGCGCCACGGCCTCGGCCACAGCAAGCACTTCCCGCAGGAAGTCGGCCGTAACCGCGAGGCCCTCGGCTACCGACCCGTAAACCTGTGGCATTCGTCACATGCTCCTCGAACGTGCCCTTCCAGGGGTCCCACGGCTGTGCCTGGAGGGCCCGGGGCCATAGGTTGATCCGCATGGAGGAGCTGGACCGTCAGATTGTGGAGTTGCTCGTCAAGGACGGGCGGATGAGCTACACCGACCTGGGCAAGGCCACGGGCCTGTCCACCTCGGCCGTTCATCAGCGCGTCCGCCGGCTGGAGCAGCGCGGGGTGATCCGGGGCTACGCCGCGGTCGTCGACCCCGAAGCCGTCGGCCTGCCTCTCACTGCGTTCATCTCGGTGAAACCCTTCGACCCGAGCGCACCCGACGACATCGCCGAGCGGCTCGCCGGCGTCCCGGAACTGGAGGCGTGCCACAGCGTCGCGGGCGACGAGAACTACATCCTCAAGGTGCGGGTCTCCAGCCCTCTCGAGCTGGAGCACCTGCTCACCCGCATCCGCACCCTCGCCGGCGTGTCCACCCGCACGACCGTCGTCCTCTCCACGCCCTACGAGGCGCGTCCGCCGCGCATCTGACGGTTCCGCCCGGCGTTGCGGAGGGGGCGGGGGAGGCGCGGGACCCAGCAGGCGGGAGACTGGTCCCATGACCGAGAACGCCGCCCCCCAGAGCGAACACCGCACCGTGCTGCTGCGCGGTGGAGACGTCCACAGCCCCGCCGACCCGTTCGCCACCGCGATGGTCGTCGAACGCGGCCATGTCGCCTGGGTGGGCTCGGAGGGGGCGGCCGACGCCTTCGCGAGCGGCGTCGACGAGGTGATCGACCTGGAAGGGGCACTGGTCACCCCGGCCTTCACCGACTCCCATGTCCACACCACGTCGACCGGACTCGCCCTCACGGGTCTCGACCTCTCCGGTGCGCGTTCGCTCGCCGAAGCCCTCGGACTCGTGCGTGCGTTCGCGAACGCCCACGCGGGGGCCGGGGTGATCCTCGGGCACGGCTGGGACGCCGCCCGCTGGCCCGAGCAGCGCCACCCGTCGCGCCGCGAGCTCGACGAGGCGGCCGGTGGCAGGGCCGTCTATCTGCCCCGTGTGGACGTCCACTCGGCCGTCGTGACCACCGCGCTCCTGGACCTGGTCCCGGGCGTCACCGCGCTGGCCGGCTACCACCCCGACGCCCCGCTGACCGGCGACGCCCACCACGCGGTGCGCGCGGCCGCCCACGGTGCCGTCACACCGGCGCAGCGGGCGCTGGCCCAGCGCGCCGCCCTGGCACACGCCGCATCGCTCGGGATCGGCACCGTGCACGAGTGCGCGGGCCCCGACATCTCGGACGAGGAGGACTTCACCGGGCTGCTGGAGCTCGCCTCCGAGCACCCCGGCCCCCGGGTCTTCGGATACTGGGCGGAGCCCGTCGAGGACGAGAAGGGTGCCCGCCGCGTCCGCGAACTCGGTGCCGTCGGCGCGGCCGGAGACCTCTTCGTCGACGGCTCCCTGGGCTCGCACACCGCCCTCCTGCACGAGCCGTACGCCGACGCACCGCACACCGGCACCGGCCGGCTCGACGCCGCGCGGATCGCCGCACACGTGACGGCGTGCACCGAGGCGGGGCTCCAGGCCGGCTTCCACGCCATCGGTGACGCTGCCGTCTCCGCCGTGGTCGCCGGTGTCCGGACCGCAGCCGAAACCCTCGGGCTCGCCCGGATCAGGGCCGCCAGGCACCGCGTGGAGCACGCCGAGATGCTCACTCCTGAGACCGTCGCCGCCTTCGCGGAACTGGGCCTCACCGCCTCCGTCCAGCCCGCCTTCGACGCCGCCTGGGGCGGCCCCGACGGCATGTACGCCCGCCGCCTGGGCGCGGAGCGCGCCGCGACCCTCAACCCCTACGCGGCTCTGCTGCGCGCGGGAGTGCCCCTCGCCTTCGGCTCGGACAGCCCGGTCACCCCCCTGGACCCGTGGGGCACGGTGCGGGCCGCCGCCCATCACCGCACACCGGAGCACCGCGTTTCCGTACGGGCCGGCTTCACCGCCCACACGCGGGGCGGCTGGCGGGCCGTCGGGCGGGACGACGGCGGTGTGCTCGTCCCGGGGGCCCCGGCCGACTACGCCGTCTGGCGTACCGGTGACCTGCTGGTACAGGCTCCGGACGACCGGGTGGCGCGGTGGTCCACCGATCCTCGTTCCGGCACCCCCGGCCTGCCCGATCTCACCCCGGGAGCGGAGCTTCCGGTCTGTCTGCGGACGGTGGTCTTCGGACAGACTGTCTACGTACGGCCGAACGAGTGACGTCAGGAAATTCCGTACCGCCGATCGAAGGCGCCAGGACTCCGCCACGACCTGTGCGCCCTCGGTGCTGACCAGGCGTTTTCAGGAGAAGCAGCAGGTAGGGTGACTGTTGACAGCATGTGCCCAGGGGCCGGTAGGTTCGGCCGGGTCCACCACTGGACGTCCGACCGGTCAAACCTCCACGCAGTCGTCGAACGCCGCTGGGTCATGGGGCGGTGTGCCGCACCGGTGCACCACCACTGACAGCCAGGTTCAGCGCCCGCGCCTCGGGGGCGAGGGAAGGTTTCGTCCGGACGGCAGGTGCGACCCGGGTGGGGCCCGGAGGTTCAGTAGACAACGGCTCTCGGTCGACCCGCAGCCAGCGGGTCCCAGGTCGGCCCGAAGGACGCCGGGCCCCGATCCGCAGTGCTGCCCTTCTGTCCCCAGTTCCACGCTTCTGTCCGCGCGCCACACGCCGCCCCGTGACCGCGTCGGAGTCCGGGCGCGTCGTGCTGGATATGGTGTGCACCTGCGTACGGACTTTAAGGGGCAGTAGTGAACGACGGCGGTCAGAGGCAGTTCGGCCCGCTCGGCACAGTCTTGGTGATCATTCCGACCTACAACGAGGCCGAGAACGTCAAGCTGATCGTCGCCCGGGTGCGCGCCGCCGTGCCGGAAGCGGACGTCCTCGTCGCCGACGACAACAGCCCCGACGGCACCGGCAAGGTCGCCGACGAACTCGCGGCCGGCGACAGCCAGGTGCACGTCCTGCACCGCAAGGGCAAGGAAGGACTCGGGGCCGCCTATCTGGCCGGCTTCCGCTGGGGCTCGGAGCACGGCTACGGCGTCCTGGTCGAGATGGACGCCGACGGCTCGCACCAGCCCGAGGAACTGCCCCGGCTCCTCACCGCGCTGAAGGGCGCCGATCTGGTCCTCGGCTCGCGCTGGGTTCCCGGCGGTCGCGTGGTCAACTGGCCCAGGCACCGCGAGATGATCTCGCGCGGCGGCAGCCTCTACTCCCGGATGCTGCTGGGCCTCTCGGTGCGTGACGTCACCGGCGGTTACCGCGCCTTCCGCACCGGGACCCTGGACGGTCTCGGCCTCGACGAGGTCGCCTCGCAGGGTTACTGCTTCCAGGTCGATTTGGCCCGCCGGGCCGTCGAGGCGGGCTACCACGTCGTGGAGGTGCCCATCACCTTCATGGAGCGGGAGATCGGTGACTCCAAGATGAGCCGCGACATCCTCGTCGAGGCCCTGTGGCGGGTCACCGGCTGGGGCATCACCGGCCGGGCCAACAAGGTGCTGGGCCGCAAGACTCCCTGACCGCCCGCGACGGGGTCTCTTGATCACCCCCTTACGCCGCTCGCACGTTCGTACAGGCACACTGGGGACATGACGACCGGCACACCGCCTCCGAACCGTCCACGGCGCTCACGCGCCCGAACCCTCCTGCCGCTGGGTGTCGCAGCCTGGCTGGTGCTGGAGATCTGGCTGCTGACCGTGATCGCCGGTGCGGCGAGCGGCTTCACCGTGCTGCTGCTCCTGGTCGCCGGCGCCGTGCTCGGTGGAGCGGTGATCAAGCGGGCCGGCCGGCGGGCCTTCCGCAACCTCACCGAGACCCTCCAGCAGATGCCGGGGCAGCCCGGTGCTCCCGCGACCCCGGCCCCCGCCCCGGCCGGCAGCAAGGGCAACGGCTTCCTGATGCTGGGCGGGCTGCTGCTGATGATCCCCGGCGTGATCTCCGACGCGGCGGGGCTCCTGCTCCTGCTGCCCCCGGTCCGCTCCGTGCTCGGACGCTACGCGGAACGCTCCCTGGAGCGCCGGATGCGCGCCGCGACGCCGGGAGGCCTCTCCGACGCGTTCCAGCAGGCCCGTATCCACCGCCCGGACGGCAAGGTGGTCCCGGGCGAGGTCATCCGCGAGGACGGCACGCCCGCCCGGCCCCGCCCGGACGACGGCCAGGGCCCGGACCGCCCGCCGCTGATCCCCTGAGACGCCGCCCGGCCGGCGGGCGGCGAAGAGCCGCGGCCGGCCGGGCGAAACAAGCCGCGGTCCGCTGGACGACGAAGAGCCGCGGGCCGCGACACATGTTCTGTGTCGCGGCCCGCGGCTCTTGATCTTTGCGGTGGTACGCGGTCAGGCAGACTTCCTGCTGTCCCGCGGGTGCACGGCGATGTTCATGGCACCGGAGCGCAGAACCGCCAGCCTCTCGGCCAGCACCTCTTCGAGCTCCTCGCGTGTACGCCGCTCCATGAGCATGTCCCAGTGCGTACGCGCAGGCTTGCCCTTCTTCTCCTCGGGGCCGTCCCCGTCCACCAGGAGTGCTGTGGCGCCACACGCCTTGCACTCCCACTCCGCCGGAATTTCCGCCTCTACCGAGAACGGCATCTCAAATCGATGTCCGTTCGGGCATGCGTACTCCACCGCCTGGCGCGGGGCCAGATCGATGCCGCGGTCCGTCTCGTAGCTGGTAACCACGAGTCGCGTACCGCGGAGAGCTCGCTCACTCATGAATCGTGCCTCCCGGGCTTGTCGCCCACAGGACAGGTGTCGCTGTCGTCGTCATCCGGTCAACGTCCGGTCGGCGGTAAAGATTCCCGTTGCCGGTCATGCGTCGCCCGTCGTGCCGCTGCTTGGTCTGGGTCTACTACCCACCGGTGCCCGGTTTGTCACCTCTGGTCGAAGTTGTCACCCAACGGTTCGACTTCTTCCACCCGCAGTAACGGTCCGCCGAGCACACCAAAGGCGTACACTACCGGCCTTTCACTTCAACGTCTAAATCCGGTCCGGCACGGGATTGCCCGCGGCGGCCACCGCGGCCCGTACGGGAACCCTCGCCAGGAGCACCGAGCCGAGCGCGAAGAAGAGCACCAGGGACAGGATCGCGTCCCGGTAACTGCCGGTGAGCTGGTAGCCGAGACCGAAGACCAGGGGCCCCAGCCAGCTGAGTCCCCGGTCGCTCATCTCGTAGGCGGAGAAGTACTCCGCCTCCTTCCCCCGCGGGACCAGGTGCGAGAACAGTGACCGCGAGAGGGCCTGGCTGCCGCCCATCACGAGGCCGATCGCGGCCGCCAGGACGTAGAAGAACACCGGCGCGTCGGCGGGCAGCACGTACGCCGCGGCGAGGATCAGCGTCCAGACGGCCAGCGAGGCCAGGATCGTGCGCTTGGCTCCGTACCGCCGGGCGAGTCGCGCCATCCCCAGTGCCCCCGCCACGGCGAGCACCTGCACCAGCAGCACCGCGGTGATCAGGGTCGTCTGGTCGAGGCCGAGCTCCTCGGAGCCGTACAGCGACGCCTGGGAGATCACCGTCTGGATGCCGTCGTTGTAGACCAGATAGGCGAGGAGGAAGGCCAGCGTGAGCGGGTGGCGGCGCATGTCGCGCAGCGTCGCCCGCAACTGCCGCCAGCCGGAGCCGACCGCGCCGTCGCCGCCCGGTGCCACCCGGCGGTCACGCAGCCGGCGCAGCGGCACGAGGGCGAAGGCGCCCCACCACACACCGGCCGATGCGATGCAGATCCGGACCGCGTCGGGCTCGGACAGCCCGAAGGAGTCGTGGCCCGTGTAGAGGACCAGGTTCAGGACGAGGACGAACGCGCCCGAGGTGTAGCCGAAGGCCCAGCCGCGGGAGGAGACCGCGTCGCGTTCCGCCGGGGTGGCGATCTGGGGGAGGTAGGCGTTGTAGAGCGCCATCGACACGGAGATGGACGCGTTCGCCACGATCAGCAGGAAGGCACCCAGCAGATAGCGGTCGCCCTCCAGGAAGAACATGCAGGCCGTCGCCGTGGCACCGGTGTACGCGGCCGCCGCGAGCAGGGGTTTCTTCCGTCCCGTACGGTCCGCCGCCGCGCCCACGACGGGCATGACGACCACGGCCACCACGATGGACGCCGACACCGCGTACGCGAAGAGCGACCCCGCCCGCACGGGTATGCCGAGCGGGTGCACGAACCCGTCCGCGTCGGCCGCCGCCTCGGCGATCGACGTCAGATAGGGGCCGAGGAAGACCGTGAGGACGCTGGTGGAGTACACGGAGCACGCGAAGTCGTAGAAGTACCAGCCGCGTTGCTCTCGTCTGCGCGTGGCCGCCTCGGCCGGCGGTCCGGCCGGATCCTCCGTCCCTGCGATGTCCGTGCTCACGCCGCGCCCCCTCGTTCGTCCCGTGCGGACGCGGCGGGTCCCGGCGTCAGGCCCAGGCCCCCCGCTCGCTCAGCACCGTGCGCAGCGTCTCGATGTGATCGGTCATGATGCCATCCACTCCGAGGTCCAGGAGCGCCGCCATCCGTCCGGGTTCGTTGACCGTCCAGACGTGGACCTGCAGGCCGCGCGCGTGCGCCGTGCGGACGAAGCCCCGGTCGACGACACGGACGCCGTTCTGGCTCTCCGGGACCTGCGCGCAGACCGCGCCCGCCCGGAGCGCCGCCGGAATGCCGTACGAGCGAAGCCTCAGGCCCAGCACCCCGCGCACCCCGTACGAGGTGGCCAGGCGGGGGCCCGCGAGGCGATGGGCCCTGGCCACGCGCGCTTCGGAGAACGACCCCACGCACACCCGGTCCCACGCACCGGTCCTGCGGATCAGGCCGACGAGCGGGACGAGGGCGGACTCCGCCTTGATGTCCACGTTCCACCGGGCGTCCGGGAACTCCTCCAGGAGCTCCTCGAAGAGGGGCAGCGGCTCGCTGCCGGCCACCCTGGCCCGGCGCACCTCGCTCCAGGGCAGCCCGGCTATCCGGCCCCGGGAGTCCGTCACCCGGTCCAGGGTCGCGTCGTGGAAGGCGACCAGGCGGCCGTCCGCCGTGGCGTGCACGTCGGTCTCGAAGTAGCGGTAGCCGACGCCGGCCGCGCGCCGGAACGCGGCGGCGGTGTTCTCCATGCCGTCCGCCGCCCCGCCCCGGTGGGCGAAGGGGATCGTCGACGGATGGTCCAGATAGGGGTGGCGCCCCGAAGTCACTGCGGTCACCGCGGAAGTATCGCCCCTTCCGGTGTCCGGGCCGCAACGGGCACGGTGCGGGCATCCGGCGCGGGGAGGTCGAAGAAGCGCAGGAAGAACTGGGCCAGGGGCCCGATGGCCAGGGCGTAGAGGACCGTGCCGACGCCCAGCGAACCGCCGAGCAGGAAGCCGGTCACGACCACGGCCACCTCGATCGCCGTACGCACCAGCCGGATGGAGCGGCCCGTGAGCCGGTTCAGGCCCGTCATCAGGCCGTCGCGTGGTCCGGGGCCGAAGCGCGCGGAGATGTACAGGCCCGTGGCGGCCCCGTTGAGCACGATCCCCGCGGCCATCACCGGGATCTGCGCCCCGAGGCCGTGCACATCCGGGACGAGGGCGAGGGTGCCGTCCATCGCGATGCCGACGGCGAAGACGTTGGAGACGGTGCCGAGCCCCGGGCGCTGCCGGATCGGTATCCACAGGAGCAGCACGACCGCTCCGACGATGATCGAGACGACTCCGATGGAGATGCCGGTCCGCTCGGCGAGCCCCTGGTGCAGCACGCCCCACGGTTCGAGTCCGAGCCCGGCGCGGACCAGGAGCGCGGAGCTCGCCCCGTACAGGGCCAGGCCCACGTAGAGATGGGTCAGCCGCCGGGCGAGCCGGGCGCCGCTCCGGGATGTGGTGTCGGACAAGTGGTGCCCCCTGTGTGGTGGTAGTGGACTGCTGCGTGTCACTCTGTGGCAGGGGATTGGCTGCCAACTATGGCCAATCCGAGGAAGGTGGACTGATTTACATGGCGCAGTGGACTTCGACCGTCGGTGCGGCGCAGCTCGCCCGCCAGCTGCAGGGGCAGCAGGCTCGTCCCCTGCCGCCGGGTTCGCGTAAGCCGCCGGCCTACCGGGCCCTGGCCGACGGTGTGCGCCTGCTCGTCCTGGAGGGCCGCGTCCCGGTCGCCGCGCGGCTGCCCGCCGAACGCGAGCTCGCGCTGGCCCTCTCCCTCAGCCGGACCACCGTCGCCGCGGCGTACGAGGCGCTGCGGGCGGAGGGTTTCCTGGAGTCGCGCCGCGGCGCCGGCAGCTGGACCGCGGTCCCCGCGGGCAACCCGCTGCCCGCCCGGGGCCTCGAACCGCTGCCTCCCGAGTCGCTCGGCTCGATGATCGACCTGGGCTGCGCCTCGCTGCCCGCCCCGGAGCCGTGGCTGACCCGGGCCGTCCAGGGCGCCCTGGAGGAGCTGCCGCCGTACGCCCACACCCACGGCGACTACCCGGCCGGTCTTCCCGCACTGCGGCAGATGATCGCGGACCGCTACACCGGGCACGGCATCCCCACGATGCCCGAACAGATCATGGTCACCACCGGGGCGATGGGCGCCATCGACGCCATCTGCCATCTCTTCGCCGGGCGCGGCGAGCGGATCGCCGTGGAGTCCCCGAGCTACGCCAACATCCTCCAGCTCATGCGCGAGGCGGGCGCCAGACTGGTGCCCGTGGCGATGGAGGAGGGCCTCGGCGGCTGGGACATGAACCGCTGGCGACAGGTCCTGCGGGACGCGGCCCCCAGGCTGGCCTACGTCGTCGCCGACTTCCACAACCCCACCGGGGCCCTCGCCGACGAGCAGCAGCGCCGCGCCCTGGTCGAGGCCGCCCGGTCGGCGGGTACGGTCCTGGTGGTCGACGAGACCATGCACGAACTGCGTCTGGACGCGGACGTGGAGATGCCCCGCAGGGTCTGCACGTTCGATCCGGCGGGCAGCACCGTCCTGACCGTCGGTTCCGCGAGCAAGGCCTTCTGGGCCGGCATGCGGATCGGCTGGGTGCGGGCGGCGCCGGACGTCATCCGCAGCCTGGTCGCGGCACGCGCGTACGCAGACATGGGGACGCCGGTGCTGGAACAGCTCGCCATCAACTGGCTGATGCGGACGGGCGGCTGGGAGCAGGCCGTGGAGATCCGGCGCGAGCAGGCCCGGGAGAACAGGGACGACCTGGTGCGCGCCCTGCGCCGGGAGCTCCCGGCGTGGGAGTTCGAGGTGCCGGCCGGCGGCCTCACCCTCTGGGTACGCAGCGGCGGGCTCTCCGGGTCCCGGCTGGCCGTGGCGGGCGAACGGGTCGGCGTCCGCGTCCCGTCGGGGCCCCGGTTCGGGGTCGACGGTGCCTTCGAGGGCTATGTGCGACTGCCCTTCACGGTGGGCGGCCCGGTGGCGGACGAGGCGGCGCTGCGGCTGGCCGCCGCCGCGGAGCTGGTCGGTTCCGGGGCGAGCGCGGGAGCCGAGGCGCCCCGGACCTTCGTGGCCTGAGGTGCCCCGGCTCTCCGTGGCCTGAGGCGCCCCCGACGTCACCCTTCCGCGACGGCGGGCGTCCCGACCAGCTGTTCCGTGTGGACGGCCGCGGGCGCGGCGGCGTCCTCCGGCACGGCCTGTCCGACCGCGGGCACCCCGCCCGGGAGCAGGTCGAGCACCGCCTGCCGCTGGGCCTCGCTCGTGGCCTCGTCGTACGGGTCCGGGGTGGCCGGCACCTGGAACCGCAGGACCGGCCCACTGCCCAGCCGGGTGTATCCGCGTCCCGGCGGGACGTCGGGGACGGGCGTGGTGTGCGGCTGGACGCCCAGGACCGCTTCGACCTGCTCGCGGTCCGCGGGGCCCAGGACGGCGCGTGCCCTGGTGTGGGTCCACACGGTCTCGGTGAGGGTGTCCAGGCTGTCGAACTGGTCCGCCACCACGACCGTCACCCCGGCGGCGCGGCCGTGGCGCAGCGGCACCTGGAGGAGCTCCTGCGGATCCCGCCTGCCGTCGGCGGCCGCCAGGTGCCCCAGTGCGCTCGGGCGGTCGAGCAGGATCCAGAGGGGGCGCTTGATGTCCTCGGGCTCGGGGTGCCCGGCCTGGCGGGCCCGGTTGGCGGCGATGAGCCTGCGCTCGGTCTCGTGCGCCGCCCATTCGAGCGTCGCGAGCGCCCCGGCCAGCCCGCACTCCACGGCCAGCACGCCGTCCCGGCCGGTCAGGAAGCCGTACTCGCCGGTGCCACCGCCCTCCACGACGAGGATGTCGCCGTGCTGGAGCGCCTGCAGGGCGAGCGAACGCAGCAGGGTCGTCGTGCCGCTGCCGGGGTGCCCGGCGATCAGCAGATGGGGTTCCGTCGAACGGGCGCCGGTCCGCCAGATCACGGGCGAGGCGTCCCGCGTCCCGTCGCCGTCCTGGACCGGGACGGTGCGCCGGACCGCGTCCGCGTCGGTGAAGCCGAGCACGGTCTCGCCGGGCGCGGTGACGAAGCGCTGGGCGGTGATCGTGGTGGGGAGCGCGGCGAGCACGGTCATGAGGAGGTGGTTGCTCTCCTCGTCCCAGACGAAGTGGTGCTCGCGGCCCCGGCCGGACTTGGCGTGGAGCACCTGCTCCACACGGGCCCGGGACGCGGGGTCCCCGTCGGTGAAGTACGCCGGATAGTTCACCTGGAGCCGGGTGAGACGCCCGTTGCCGTCGAACTCGTACGACGTGCCGAAGGCCTTCTCCCAGTCGCCGCCGTGGGAGAACAGCGGACCGGGGTCATCGGCCACGGAGAAGTGCGGCACCAGCGCCTCGTACAGCGCCTGGAGCCGTGCCGCCTCCGCCTCGGCGGGGCCGGTGCTCGCGGGGGTGCGGTCGCGCCCTCGCCACGCGGCGGCGCCCATCACCGAGATGAGGGCCAGCAGAGGCCCGTAGGGGATGAGCGCCACCGCCAGTACGCAGGCCGCGACGAGGAACAGCACGTGTCCGCGGCGGTCCTTCGGTGTCGCGGCCCACTTGTGCCGTCCTGCTCCCGCCAGCAGCCGCAGACCACGGGTGACCGTGATCAGCGGATGGAGGACGTCGGTGGCGCTGTCGGCGGCCGTGCGCGCGATCTCGCGGCTGCGGGTGATCGAAGCGCTGCCGCTCCTGAGGATGCGGGGGAGTGGTCGCCGGGCCACGTCGGTCTCCTGGAGAGGTGGGAGCGGTTTCGGAGCGTCAGAACTTGATCCCGCCCAGCATGCTGGCGAGGCTCGCCCCGCCGGCCGTGATGCTGGGGGCGATGGCTGTGCCGGCCAGGTAGAAGCCGAACAGAGCACAGATGAGGGCGTGGGACGCCTTGAGCCCGTCCTTCTTGAAGAACAGGAAGACGATGATGCCGAGCAGTACCACGCCCGAGATGGAGAGGATCATGAGCGGTTCTCCTGGTTGAGGGGACAGTCACCATGAGTACTTCCAGGATCACAAGATGTACCTATACGATAAAAGGTGCAACTGAGTGAATACCCCTTGTTTTCACTCGACCGGTGGTCGAAAAGGCGCAGGCCAGGGGGTCCTGGCGCCGCAGAGGCCCTGTCCTCACCGGAAAGTGATGCCCGCGGGGTGATCTCCCGTCGGTCCTGGGCAGGCTGAGGACTGCGCCGGAGCAGTACTCTGTCGATTCACTCGTACGGCCCCCCGTCGTACTCCCCACCAGGTCAGCGACCGCGACAACGGCAATGGAAGGCGGCCCCTCCGATGAGCGAGACCCCCGACCCCGAGGTGATCGAGCTGGCGGCCAAGGTCTTCGACCTGGCCCGCCGGGGCGAGAGCGACGCGCTCGCCGCCTATGTCGACGCGGGTGTCCCCGCGAACCTCACCAACGACCGGGGCGACTCCCTGCTCATGCTCGCCGCGTACCACGGACACGCTCCCGCCGTCGTCGCGCTCGCGGGCCGTGGCGCCGACCCGGACCGGGCCAACGACCGGGGGCAGACCCCGTTGGCCGGAGCCGTCTTCAAGGGCGAGCGTGAAGTGATCGACGCACTGCTCTCGGCCGGGGCCGATCCGGCCGCCGGGACACCCTCCGCCGTGGACACCGCGCGCATGTTCGGCAAGGACGACCTGCTGGAACTCTTCGGTGCGCGCTGAGAGGCCGGCCGGCCGGTGCGTCGTAAATGTGGTCGCGTCGGCGAAATGGCTGGGTCATCATGACGTCGCGGGTCCGTTCCGGACCACCGACGAGAGGCAGAGGAAGATGAGCACCAGGCAGAAGACGGCAGTCGGCCGATCATGTTGCTGCGCGGCCTAGGGGATCTCACCCCGGCACATGGAACAGCACAGTCCCGGTCGCGTCGACAGCTTGATGTGAGGCTTTCCCCATGTTCGATCCGTTCATAGCGCCGAGCGGCACACTGCTCGGCCTGCTGCAGAGGGGCCGCGGCGACGGCACGCTCCACGCGCTCGCCGCCCCACGCCCCGAGGCCCTGGCGGCTCTCAACCACTGCGTCCTGAGCGATCCGCGTCACGACTGGCAGGTCGAGAACCGCTCCCTCTACTACGCACGCCTCTACCTCGACCTCGACGGTGGCACCGAGGAGATCGAGCAGCACCTGTGGGCTCCCGAGGACCACCTCGACACCGACGACTCCCGCACGGGTCTCGCCCTCTCGGTGCTCGGCCACCTCGCCTCCTACGGGCGCGACGACGCCCTCGTGCTCCTGCGCCGGTATGCCGCGACCGGGTCCAACTGGGCCTGGGCGCTCGACGAGCTCGCCCTGCGCGACGACGACGCCGGACTGCGTTCCCTGGCCGAGCCGGTGCTCGGGCGGTTCCCCGTCACGGCGGAGGGCGCCGCCGAGCTGGCCGCCGCCGTGCGCGACGCCTTCGAGCCCCGCCCCTGGCGGCTCTGGGCCGACGACTCACGCGAACCGGTCGCCGCCCGGGTCAGGGCGGCGAGCGAGCAGGGCTCCTTCGACCGATGGCAGCGGCAGATGCGGCCGGGCGGACCGCGCCCCGGCTGGAGTGTCCAGGCCGTGTTCGACTGGGCCCAGGCCGGACTGGAACGCGGCAGCGTGCTCCACGTACCCGCGGCCCGCTGCCTCTCCGCAGTCGCCGGGACCGAGGACCGGCCCCTGATCGTCGAGGCCGCGGGCAGCGGCTCCGAGGGCGCGCGCTGCGCCGCCCTGCACTATCTGGCCGAGGTCCAGGACCCCGCCGTGCTCGACCTGATCGAGCGGGCCGTCGCCGGCCCGTCCCCCACCGTGGCGGAGGCGGCCGTCGCCGCCTTCGAGCGGATGTGCGGCGAAGCGGCCGTCGACCGGGCCCGGCGCTGGGCCCACCGGCCCGACACCCTCGGGGCCTCGGCGGCCGGGGTCCTGGCCTGCCGCGGCGCCGCACAGGACGCGCCGCTCGTCCTCGCCGCGCTGCGCGAGGCGGTCCGGGGTGAGGGGCCCGACGCCCCGCACCTGTGGACCCTCGTCGACGGCACGGGCCGCCTGGGCATCGCCTGTGCCGCGCCCGTGCTGCGTCATGTCTACCGGGAGACGTCCTCCTCACACCTGCGTGGCCGCGCCGCCCGGGCCCTGGCCGCCACCGACCCTTCCTTCGCCAGCGGATTCGCCGTGGAGTGCCTCTGGGACTGCGAGGAGACCACCCGGGAGCTGGCCGCACATCACGCGGAGACCGGGGACATCCGGGTCGCCGAACGGCTGAGGCGGCTCGCCGCCGACCCGGCCGAGGAGGCCGAGGTCCAGTCCGCCGTACGCAGCAGGATCGGGCCCGACGCGCCCGCCGTCTGAGCCGGCGCTCCGCTGACGCACGGAGCCCGGACGCCGCGCGCCGGGGGAGCGCGGCGCGAACGCTCGTAGGACGTCCCGGACGGAAAGATCCGAGTCGGCACGGGCACGCCCGGCGCGGTGACAACACCCGTGTGCGGGTCGTCATCGTCAGCGAATCCTTTCCTCCCGACGTCAACGGTGTGGCCCACCGCACCCTGCGGACCGCCCGGCACCTCGCCGCCCGCGGCCGCCAGCCGCTGGTCATCGCACGGGCCGAGGCGACGGCCACCACCCGTTCCGGGGGCGCCGTACGCCCTTTCTGCGGTGGTACGTCCCGCGCGCCAGAATGGAGGGATGACCGGACGCTGGGAGTTCTGGATCGACCGCGGCGGCACCTTCACGGACGTCGTGGGACGTGAGCCCGATGGCCGGCTGGTCTCCCGCAAACTGCTGTCGCACGACCCCGGCCGCTACCGTGACGCCGCCGTCGCGGGGATCAGGCTCCTTCTCGGGCTCGGCCCCCGCGACCCGGTCCCCGCCGACCGGGTCGCGGGCGTCAAGATGGGCACGACGGTCGCCACCAACGCCCTTCTGGAGCGACGGGGCGAGCCCACCGTCCTGGTCGTCACCGAAGGCTTCCGGGACGCCCTGCGGATCGCGTACCAGAACCGGCCCCGGCTCTTCGACCGCCGCATCCTGCTCCCCGAGGCCGTGTACGCCCGGGTCGTCGAGGTCCCCGAACGCGTCGACGCCCGCGGGGGCACCGTGAAGGCACTCGACCGCGACGCCGTGGCCGGGCGGCTCAGGGAGGCAGCGGAGGACGGGTTCCGCAGCGCCGCCGTCGTGCTCATGCACGGCTACCGCCACCCCGAGCACGAGCGAGCCGTCGGTGAGGAAGCCAGGGCAGCGGGCTTCACCCAGGTCAGCTGCTCGCACGAGGTCAGCCCGCTGATCAAGCTCGTGCCGCGCGGCGACACCACCGTCGTCGACGCCTACCTCTCACCGGTCCTGCGCCGCTACGTCGAGGAGGTGTCCGCCGAACTCCCCGGGATCCGGCTCATGTTCATGCAGTCCAACGGCGGGCTTCGTGAAGCCGCGCACTTCCGCGGCAAGGACGCGGTGCTCTCCGGCCCGGCAGGGGGTGTCGTCGGCATGGTGCGTACGTCGGGCCAGGCGGGCCACGACCGCGTCATCGGCTTCGACATGGGCGGCACCTCCACCGATGTCTCCCACTACGCGGGCGAATTCGAACGTGAGCTCGGGACGCAGGTGGCAGGGGTGCGGATGAGTGCGCCCATGATGAGCATCCACACCGTCGCCG
This sequence comes from Streptomyces sp. NPDC023573, assembly GCF_055559735.1. Classification (NCBI taxonomy): domain Bacteria; kingdom Bacillati; phylum Actinomycetota; class Actinomycetes; order Kitasatosporales; family Streptomycetaceae; genus Streptomyces; species Streptomyces sp. NPDC023573. Next base: position 25,563 of record NZ_JBVHKB010000008.1, on the reverse strand, counting down.
CCGGCGGCGGATCCGTCCTGCACTTCGACGGACGGCGCTACCGGGTCGGCCCCGACTCGGCCGGGGCCGACCCCGGGCCCGCCGGCTACCGCAAGGGCGGGCCGCTCACCGTCACCGACGCCAACGTCATGCTCGGCCGCATCCGCCCGGAGCACTTCCCCGCGGTCTTCGGGCCCGAGGGGAACCAGCCGCTCGACGCCCGTCTCGTGAAGCAGCGCTTCGACGCCCTGGCCGAGGAGGTGTCAGCCGCCACCGGAAGCCGGCGTACGGCCGCCGAAGTGGCCGCGGGCTTCCTGGAGATCGCCGTGCTCAACATGGCGAACGCCGTCAAGAAGATCTCCGTACAACGGGGCCACGACATCACCCGCTACGCCCTCACCGGCTTCGGCGGCGCGGGAGGGCAGCACGTCTGCGCCGTCGCCGACGCCCTGGGCATCGACACCGTCCTCGTACCGCCGCTCGCCGGCGTCCTCTCCGCGTACGGAATCGGTCTCGCCGACGCCACCGCGATGCGCGAACGGTCCGTCGAGGCCCCCCTGGACGACGCGACCGGTACCCGGGTTCGTGGCCTCTGCGAGTCCCTGGCCGAGCGCACCCGGGCCGACCTCAGGGCCGACGGTGTCCCCGACGGCGCCATCACCACCCGGGCGCGGATCCTCCTGCGCTACGCGGGCACGGACGCCGCCCTGCCCGTCGCCCACGGCACCGCCACCGCCATGACCGCGGACTTCACCGAAGCCCACCGGACGCGCTACGGATGCACCATGGACAAGCCCCTGGTGGTCGAGGCCGTCTCCGTGGAAGCCACCGGAACAGCCGGCCCGCACACCCCTCCCCGGGTGGGAGCGGGCGCGGGAGAAGGACCGCTGCGCCCCCTCGGAACCGTGACGATGTTCACCGGGGACGGATGGCGCGACGCCGGGCTGTACCGCCGCGCGACACTGCGCGCCGAGGACACCGTCACCGGCCCGGCCGTCGTCACGGAGGACGACGCCACCACCGTCGTCGACCCCGGATGGCAGGCGACGGCGGGGCCGGCCGGACACCTCGTGCTGCGCCGGACCGAGCCGCGGCCCGGGCGGACCGCCGTCGGCACCCGGGTGGACCCCGTCATGCTCGAGGTGTTCAACAACCTCTTCATGTCGATCGCCGAACAGATGGGCGTACGACTGCAGAACACGGCGCACTCCGTCAACATCAAGGAGCGGCTGGACTTCTCGTGCGCGCTGTTCGACGCGGACGGCGATCTGGTGGCCAACGCCCCGCACATCCCGGTCCACCTGGGTTCGATGGGGGAGTCCATCAAAGAGGTGCTGCGGCGCAACGAGGACACCCTCCGGCCCGGTGATGTGTACGCCGTCAACGATCCCTACCACGGCGGCACCCATCTGCCGGATGTGACCGTCGTGACGCCCGTGTTCGACGAGCCGGCCGACGGACAGGAGCAGCGGCTGCGCTTCCTGGTCGCCTCACGTGGCCACCACGCGGAGATCGGAGGCATCACCCCGGGCTCCATGCCCGCCTTCAGCCGTACGGTCGACGAAGAGGGCGTCCTGTTCGACAACTGGCCGCTGGTACGCGACGGGACATTCAGCGAGGCGGAGACCCGGGAGCTGCTCACGACCGCGCCCCACCCGTCACGCGACCCGGACACCAACCTCGCCGACCTGCGCGCCCAGATCGCGGCCAACGAGAAGGGCATCTCGGAACTGCGACGCATGACGCGCCAGTTCGGGCAGGACGTCGTCGAGGCGTACATGGGGCACGTCCAGGACAACGCCGAGGAATCGGTACGCCGCATCGTGGCCGGGCTGCGCGACGGCTCCTGCCGCTACGAGACCGACAACGGCGCCGTCATCGCCGTGAGCGTGCGGGTGGACCGCGACGCACGCCGGGCCGTCATCGACTTCGAGGGCACGTCCCCGCAGCAGACCGGCAACTTCAACGCCCCCAGGTCCGTGGTGACGGCCGCCGTCCTCTACGTGTTCCGGACGCTCGTCGAGGAGGACATCCCCCTCAACAGCGGCTGTCTGAAACCCTTGGACATCCGCGTACCCGACGGTTCGATGCTCGCACCCGTCCACCCGGCGGCGACCGTCGCGGGCAACGTCGAGACCTCCCAGGCTGTCACCGGCGCCCTCTACGCGGCTCTCGGCGTCCAGGCCGAGGGCTCCGGCACCATGAACAACCTCACCTTCGGCAACGACCGGGTCCAGTACTACGAGACCGTCGCGAGCGGCTCCGGCGCCGGGGACGGATTCGACGGGGCCGACGCCGTGCAGACCCACATGACCAACTCCCGGCTCACCGACCCGGAGATCCTCGAGTGGCGCTACCCGGTGCTGCTGGAGAGCTTCGGCGTACGGGAGGACAGCGCGGGCCCGGGCCGGTGGCACGGCGGCAGAGGGGTGGAACGCAGGCTCCGCTTCCTCGAACCCGTCACGGTGGCACTCCTGTCGGGACACCGCCGGGTGCCCCCGTACGGCATGGCGGGAGGCGGCCCCGGAGCCCTCGGTGAACAGTACGTCGAGCGGGCCGGCCGGGCCGGCGTGACGCCGCTCGAAGGCTGTGACACCGCCGAGCTCGACACCGGGGACGTCCTGGTGCTGCGCACGCCGGGAGGGGGCGGTTACGGGCGGCCGTGACCGGTCGCTTCTGCGCCGTTTCGACCGTTGTCGGTGCGAGGACCTAATCTGTGCAGCGTGACTTCGCCTGCCGCCACCCACACCGCTGCGCCCCAGCTCAGCGCGGGACCGAGGCCCGCCCCGGGCCCCGCCGCCGATGAGGGGCTCTCGCGTCGGCTGCGCGCGCTCGCCTGCACCGCCCCGCTGCACGACCTCGACGTGCGCAAGGCCAATCTGGCCGGTGAGTACACGGTCTACGCGATGGCCGAGGTCGCCCTCGCCGCGATCGACCTCGTCACCCTCAACATGGACTTCGACACGGGCGCCGACCACGACCAGATAGTGGCCAGGCTCCTCCCGCGGATCGCGGCCCAGGCACCCCGCCGGCCCGTCACCGAGCACGAGCGGGTCGCGCGCTGGGTGCTGGAGAACCTGATCAACGTCGGGAGCGTGGACCGCGGCTTCCGCGCGGTGTACGGCACCTTCGGACCCGACGGCGTCTACGTCCGCAGGGACTACGACTTCAAGCTCGTCGAGGAAGTCCCCGGCCACGGCGGGGCGGTCTACCTCCGCGCCACCGACGAGGCGGTCAACGTCCTGGTGGGCGCCCTGGACACGGACGTCACCAGCGCCCAGATCGCCGCCGAGGTGAAGCTGGAGGTCCTCATCAGCAGGGGCCGCCTCGCCGACGCCCAGCTCGCCGCCGAACAGGCCCGCTACCGCACCGTGCAGTACGCCGAGACGCTCCGCAGGACACTGGACGCGACCCGCCGCAACGTCCGCGCCGTGGACTGGCTCAACGCCGTGCCGGACATGATCGCCGAGGCGCTGGACCACGTCGCCGACCGCTACCGCCACGAGAACGCGATCCTCACCAACATCCGCAAGGCCAGGGACGAGGCCGAGGAGCCCGAGCACAAGCGCCGCGCCGCCGAGCTGGTCGACATCGTCAAGGACTGCATCCGACGCCACACCCAGCTCCAGTCAAGGCTCCTGGAGGCAGGGCCCCTCTTCCGCGCCGAGCAGGACCGCCAGGCGTTCGCCACCCCCACCGCGCAGGCGGGCCTCGACCTCTACGGACAGCTCGTCGTGCCCCTGCTGCCGCTCCCCGTCGAGCAGGCCACCCGGGCCACCGACGCGTTCTTCGCACACGGCACCGGGCTGCGCACACCCACCTCCGTCCGGGTCGGCGACCTCGTCGACCTGCTGCTCATGCCCCCGGTCGAGCGGGAGCACCTCGGCGCGGAAATGCCCGAGCCCGACCTCATCGCCACCCCGGACGACAGCCGGTTCAGCGAGGAGCAGCTCGGACACGCCATGGAGCTGCTCGACCTGGAGCACGACGCCCCCCGCCGGCTCTCAGGACTCCTCGCCGAGGCACGGCTGCGCGACCCCGAGCTGCCGTACCTCGTCGCCCTGCTGGCCGTCCACGCGGCCAGCCCTCCCGTCGGCACCGCCTACCGCCAGGGCGAGCGACGGCTGCTGTTCGCCGTCGACGACGGCACCCAGCTCGAGGACCACGAATTCGGCGGAGCCGACCTGATAGTGGGCATGGCCCTGCTGGACGCGGCGGGCATGGCCGCGGACCGCAAGGACGCCTCGTGAGCGTCCCCGGCCCGACCACCCGACCCCTGCCGCCCGGATGCGGCACCCGTACCGAGGAGTCACCGAGTTGAGCGAGCAGCACGCCGAGCACACCGACGCGTGGGGCGACCAGCACCTCCCGCAGGCGGCCGACGCCGCGCGGCCGGCCGCTGTCACGCCCGCCGACGCCGCCGACGCCGCCCGGCTGGTCTCCTTCGGGCTGCAGCCCAAGCTGATGCCCGCCCGCGACGCCGAGTACACCGAGCTGCTCCGCCGCTACCGCGAGGAGCCCGCCTTCGCCCGGCTCTCCGACGCCGTCGCCACCGGGCTCGGGCTCATCGTGCTGGAGGTCTCCACCCGCGCCGGGATGGCCGTGACCGCCGGCGAGGACTCGGTCTTCGCCGTGCGCATGGGTGACTACGCCCGGCGCGCGTCCCCCGACTCCGCCGACCGCTTCCTGCACGGTCTCGCCCACCTCGCCGTCGCCGCCATGGCCTTCCCCCGCCCCGAGGACCTGGCCGACGACTCGTACATCGGCCGCATCACCGTCAACGGCGTCGACGCCTTCGTCCGCCAGGCCTGCCAACGCCTGGAGGAGCGCGCCGAGGAGCAGGGCGACAACACCGACCCGGCCACCGACGCGCCCGGCCTGGAATCCGGGTGGCGGATCTACTCCCGCCGCAGCGCCACCGGAGCCACCAAGGACGCCCGCCGGCTGGCCGGCTCGACCACCGGCATCATCGGCAAGGCAGTCGCCTTCCTCACGGATTCGGGTTTCCTCCAGCGCACCGGGGACGACGCGGGCGGCGCCTACCGCACCACCGCCCGCTACCAGCTCCAGGTGCGCGACATGGCCGGCAGCGCCGCCATGGCCGAACTGCTGGAGCTCGGCGTGGTCCCGGTCACGGACGGATCGGCCACCCTGCTGCCCCCGCCCGACGACGAAGGCCTGGAGCTGGCCGCCGACGCGGGACTCCCCTTCCACTCCTGAACCACCGCGCCCCGGCCCGCTCCAGCCGCCCGCACTCCAGCCCGCCCGCCGCCAGAACGACGAGAGTCCGCCGCCATGTACGAGTTGTCCCGGGTCCGCCTCTACTCCATCGGACCCGCCGGTGCGCGCTACGCCGACACCGTGCTCGACCTGCGCGGTGTCGGCGAGCCGGTGCCCAGGCCCGCGCCGGCCCAGGCGGAGTTCTTCGAGGAAGAGCCGGCCGGCCCCCCGCGCCGCCCGGCGCCCGCCGGCGTGCTCTTCCTGGAGAACGGCGGAGGCAAGTCCGTCCTGCTCAAACTGATCTTCTCGGTGATGCTGCCGGGCCACCGCAACACCCTGGGCGGCGCCAGCTCCGGTGTCCTGCGCAAGTTCCTGCTCGCCGACGACTGCGGCCACGTCGCCCTGGAGTGGCAGCACACCCTGACCGGCGAGTGCGTCGTCGTCGGCAAGGTCAGCGAATGGCGTGGCCGGCAGGTCTCCAGCGACCCCCGTAAGTTCGCCGAGGCCTGGTACTCCTTCCGCCCCGGTCCCGGACTCAGCCTCGACAGCCTCCCCGTGGCCGAGGCCAGCTCGGTGGGCCGCCCCGCCGAAGGCGTCTCGAACGCCCGCGGCAGACGCCGCACGATGAAGGGCTTCCGCGACGCGCTCACGGACGCCGGCAAGTTCTACCCGCACCTCGACGTGCACTGGGAAGAGATCCACGACCGGTGGAACGAACACCTCGGTGACCTCGGACTCGACCCCGAACTCTTCCGCTACCAGCGGGAGATGAACGCCGACGAAGGTGAGGCCGCCGGCCTCTTCGCGGTCAAGAAGGACTCCGACTTCACCGACCTGCTGCTCCGGGCCGTCACCGACACCCGTGACACGGACGGCCTCGCCGACCTCGTCAGCGGCTTCGGCAACAAGCTGGGCCGCCGTGCCGAGCTCACCGCCGAACGCGACTTCACCGCCGGTTCGGTCGAGCTGCTCGGCCGGATCGTCGACGCCACCGCGACCAGGGCCCGCAGCCGCGACGTCCACGCGGGTGCCGAACGCCGCACCCGCACCCTCGCCCGCAGGCTCTCCGGCCGCGCCGCCGAGGAGCGCGGCCGCACCGCGGAGCTCGCCCAGCAGGTCGCGGACGCCGCCCACACCGTCACCGAGGCCGAATCGGCCCGCGGCCGCCGGGACCTGATCGCGGCCGAACTGGCCTACCGGCACGCGTCCCTGGCCCTCACCGCCGCCGAGAAGAGCGCGGCGGCGCAGCGCCGTGAGCTGGGCGAGGCACGCACCCTGCACTCCGCCTGGCAGGCCGCCGAAGCCGTCCTGCGCCACCGCGCCGCCGCCGACCGCTCTGCACGCGTCGCCGTCGCCATCCGCGAGGCGGAGCGAGACGCGGCCCCCGCCCTGGCCGCACGCGCCACGGCCGCCGCCGACCTCGTACGGGCCCTGCACACCGCCGCGGAGGCGGGGGAGCGGGTGGCGGACGAGGAGGAGGAGCGGTCCGCGACCCTGCAGTCCACCGGGGAGGAAGCCCACCGGGACGCCACCACCGCCGCCACCGAGGCCCAGCGCGCCCGCAGCGAGGCCGGACACCTGCGCCAGCGCCTCGCCGAGGTCGAACAGGAGACCGCGGAAGCCGTACGCGCGGGCTGGCTCGACGACACCGCGCCGGACGCCGACCCGGCCCGCGCGGCCCTCGCGGCGAACGACGCGGAGAAGACCGCCGTCGCCGCCTGGGACACCGCACGCGAGGCGGCCAGGGCCACCGCCGAGCAGGCCAGGGAAGCCGCCGCGGCCGAGAGCCGCACCGAGCTCGCCGCGGCCCGCGCCGCCGACGGCGCGCAGGCCGCCGAACAGTCCTACGAGGCCGAGCGCAGGGCCGCCGAATCGATCGCAGCCGACCACCGCCTCGCCGACCTGCTGGGCCTCCCGGCGGCCACCGGCGGCGGTGTCCCGCGCCCCCGCGGCGCCGCAGCGGGAACGGACGGGAACGAAGAAACCACCGGCGGGGACGCGCCGTCCCTCACGGCCGAGGAATTCGATGCCGCCGCTGACGAGCTGAGGGAACTCCTCGACCAAGGCGTCTTCGCCGCCGAACGACGGCTCTTCGACCTGCGCACCGCGGCCGCCGACGACTCCCGCATCCTCGGCGCCCTCGGGGACGGCGGACTGCTGCCGCCCGGACCCGACGTCCTCACCACCGTCGAGTACCTCGGTGAGCACGGCATCCCGGCCCTGCCCGGCTGGCGCTACCTCGCCCAGGCCGTGGACCCCGCCGACCACGCGGCGGTCCTGGCGGCGCGCCCCGAGCTCGTCGACGGTGTCGTCATCACCGACCCGGACGCGCACACCCGCGCCCGCGAGGTCCTGGCCGCCGCCGCCCTGCTGCCCCGGTCGGCCGTCGCCGTGGGCACCACCGCGGCCCTCCTCGCCCCCGTACCCCCGCCCGGCGGCGCGGGCACCGGCGGTGACGACGTGTTCCTCGTCCCGCCGAACCCCGCGATGCACGACGAACACGCCGCGGACGAGGAGCGCCAGGCGCTCCGTGCCCGGGCCGCGGCGCGCGACGAGGACATCAGGTCGCTCGCGGCCCGGCTCGCCGCCGACCGCGCCCTCGCCGCCCGGATCGGCTCGTGGCGTGCCGACTGCCCGCCCGGGATGCTCGCCGAGCTCGGCGACGCCGCCCGCACCGCCCGCGCCGCCGCGGAGGCCGCCGAGGCCGCACTCGCCGAGGCCCGCACCGTGCGAGCCGAGGCCGACGAGGCCGCCGCGGACGCCGCGCGCGTCCGGGACGAGCGGCAGGAGGCGGCCCAGCGGGCCCGCCGCGCCGCCGACGCGCTCGCGGGCCTGGCCCACCGTCTCCGCGACCGCGCGGGCTGGCAGGCGCGACTGCGTGAACTCACCGACGAGGCAGCCGAATCGGAGGCGCGCGCCACAGCGTGCCTGGAGCGGGCACGCGCCGCCGACGAGGACCGCCGTGCCGCCCAGCGCGCCGCGGACGACGCCCACCGCACAGCCCGTGCCCTGCGCGCCGAGCGAGCGGAGATCGCGGGTGCCCCGGAAACGCTGCCGGAGCCCGACGCCTCGGGCCCGCGCATCTCCCTCCCCGCCCTGCGCGAGGCCTACCGAGCGGCCTCCAGGCTGTACGAGAAGGTGGGTGTCGGGGCCGACCTGCGCGCCGAGCAGGCGCGCGCCGAGAGCGACGAGAGCGCCGCCCTGGCCGAGCTCGACCGCCTCACCAACAAGGTCCGCACCCGTGCCGCCCAGCTGCTCGAAGGCACCGACGGGGCCGACGGGCCCTCCCGGCAGGCGGCCGCAGCCCGCGCCGAGTCCCACGTCCAGCTCCTGGAGACCCGGGCCTCCACGGCCAGCGAGCAGCTCGGCCGGCTGCGCGGTGAAGCCGAACGGCTCGCACCCGCCGACGAGGCACCGCACCACACGGAGCTCCCCGCCGACCTGTCCCCGGCCGACGCCGACCAGGCCCAGGCGCTGCTCCGTACGGCGACCGCCGAACTCGCCTCCGCCACCGAGACGCTGGACACCGCGCGCGCGGCCCACGCCGAGCTGCTGCGCGCCCACCGCACCGCCGAGGGCTCGGCGAGCGGCTTCGACGAGACCGCCGCACTCCTGCGTGACCTGCTCAGGGACCACGGCGCGGAGGACGAGACCGAGTCCCCCGACCCGTATTCGGGCACCCTGGAGGAGGCCAGGCAGTCCGCCGCCGAGGCCCGCCGCTCACTGCGCGGCTGCTCCACGGACCTCTCAGCAGCGGAGAGTTCAGTACGGGAGGCGAGCGACGTTCTCGTACGGCACGCCAACTCCACCCGTTACGAACAGGTCCGCACCCCGGCCCGGCAGCAGATCCGGGAGCTTCCGGCAGCCGCCCTGCCCGACCACGCCGAGAAGTGGGCCGCGGCCTTCGCGCCCAGGCTGCGTGTGCTCACCGACGAGCTGGTCCAGCTGGAGCGCAACCGCGACTCCATCGTCGACCGGCTCCGAGGCCTCGTGGAATCGGCCCTCACGACGCTCCGCTCCGCCCAGCGGCTCTCCCAGCTGCCCGAGGGGCTGGGGGAGTGGTCCGGCCAGGAATTCCTCCGGATCCGTTTCGAGGAGCCCGACCAGGCCACCCTCACCGAGAGGCTCGGCGAGGTCATCGACGAGGCCACGCACGCGGCCCTCAAGAAGAACTCCGACCTGCGCAGGGACGGCATGTCCCTCCTGCTGCGGGGCGTACAGGCGGCTCTCCAGCCCAAGGGCATCGCGGTGGAGATCCTCAAGCCGGACGCGGTGCTCCGCGCCGAGCGCGTCCCGGTCGGGCAGATGGGCGACGTCTTCTCCGGTGGCCAGCTGCTCACCGCCGCCATCGCGCTGTACTGCACGATGGCGGCCCTGCGCAGCAACGACAGGGGCCGGGACCGGCACCGGCACGCGGGCACGCTCTTCCTCGACAACCCCATCGGGCGCGCCAACGCGACGTACCTGCTGGAGCTGCAGCGCGCGGTCTCCGACGCGCTCGGAGTCCAACTGCTCTACACCACCGGGCTGTTCGACACGACGGCGCTCGCCGAATTTCCGCTCGTGATCCGCCTCCGCAACGACGCGGACCTGCGGGCCGGACTGAAGTACATCAGCGTCGAGGAGCACCTCAGGCCGGGGCTGCCCCAGCAGGACCCCGCCGGTGAGACCGTCCACGGCGAGATCACCGCGACCCGCATGTTCAAGCGGAGCGCGGAGACGACCGGCCCGGCGGGCGCGCCGGCGGTCCCGGAGATGCGTACGGAGATGACGGACACGCGCACGGAGCCCGCACAGCAGGCCACCGACAAGCGGTAGGGGACGCCGGGGCGCAGGCGGTCAGGCCCGGGAGAGCCGGCCTTCGCCCCGGCGTCGTATCCGGGCTTCCCTGCGCGCCCGGGACCGTGCCGCCCGCCTGGCGGCGCGGCGCTCCCGGCGCATGCGCCGCGCCGTGCTGCTGGGGACGGACACCACGCCGTTGCGCTGGTTCCACACCTGCCGGGTCACCCACACGTCCAGCACGGACCACGTCGCCACGACAGTGCCCCCCACCCCGGTGAGCACCATCGGGAAGGCGAGCCAGGACCCGGCCAGCGTGCAGAGGAAGGCCACCATGGCCAGGATGATCGTCAGTGACATGATCAGGACGGCGCGCACGGCCGCCGTCCGCACCGGATCCGGCATTCTCCGGCGCTCAGCGGGCTCGTCCACCCACAGCTGCCGGGGGATCCGGGCACCGGCGGGCGCCCCGCCGGCCGCCCGCGCACCCGTCTGTGACGGGACCGCCTCCGACGGGACCGCCGACGATGCCGCCGCGCCCCGGCGCTCATCCGTGTCCAAGGACCTTCAACTCCCCACCACTGTCCGACTGGGGGGTGGCTGCCCGGCCTGCGCCCTTTTTACGCGGGCGGAGCCGCTTGCCTGTCGCACGTACCCCCGTGAGGTTCTTCTGCCCCGTACGTGTGGACGAATGCCAGGTCGCGAAGATTCCCGCCCAGGGGTGGCAACCAGCCCCGAAAGGTCACGGAAGGAAGAATTCCAGCCAACTGCCTTGTGTGGAAGCACCGCGTTCGGCCAGGGATTCTCTGTCGCTTTCGCGAGTTTCTTCGCAGGGAATACCGGGACAACTGGTGAGCAACTCAGGGAAGAGCGGCCTGAAATCGTCCGGACACGCCTTCGAGTTACCGGTAGGTCAGTAGTAGGCTCGCGCCGTTTGTTGACGGAACTCCGGCCGACGCTCGGTGGGCTGCGGCAGGAACACCCGAACGACCACGAAGACCGGGCGACCGGAACCACCGGCTCCGGCACGACCACCCCCGCGGTGCGGGGCCGAGCTGGGGGAGGCCATGCGCTTTCGCGGGAAGTCCATCCGCAGGAAGATCGTGGCGTTGCTCCTGGTGCCGCTCGCCTCCCTCACCGGTCTCTGGGTCTTCGCCACCTACGTCACCGGCCGTGAGGCCGGTGAACTGATGGGCGCCAGCGCCATCGTGGAGCAGGTCGGCCACCCGCTGGAAGACACCATCCGGGCCGTCCAGGGCGAACGCCGCCGGACACTCGTCTTCCTCGCCGACCCCCGGGCCTCGGACGCCCTGCCCCTCCTGCGCCGCGAGCGCGCCCGGACCGACCGGGTCGTGGCAGAGGTCAGGCGGAGTGCGAAGAGCAAGGACGTACGGGACAAACTGAGCCCGGAGTCGGAGGCCCAGCTCGACTCGATCCTCGGCGAGATCGACGGCCTGGACGCGCTGCGCGGATCCGTCGAGAAGCGCACCATCGACCGGACCAGGGCCCTCGACTTCTACAACGGCCTCGTCGACCCCTGTTACCGCTTCCTGAACAGTCTCCACACGATGGAGAACGTGTCCATGGACAAGCAGGTCCGGGCGCTGGTCGGCATCTCCAGGGCGCGCGAGATGCTCTCCCGTGAAGACGCCCTGATCGCGTCGGGCCTCATCGCGGGGCGGCTCGGCGCCCCTGAGCTGCGTGTCGTCTCCGACCTCGCCGCCAGCCGCACGCTCCTGTACGAGGTCAACCTCGAACTCCTGCCGGCGAGCGAGCGCGGCCGCATGGAGCAGTACTGGCGCAGCCCCGACACCGAGCCGCTGCGGACGGCCGAGCAGAGGCTCATCGCCGCGGGCCCGATCACGAAGCCGGGCACCATCGACTCCGCGCGCTGGGAGGAAGTGGCGCCACCCGTCCTGGAGCACCTGGCCAACGACGGCACCGAGATGTCCAACCGCTTCCAGGACCGCGCGGAACCCGCCGGCTACCGGGTCCTGATCCAGGCGGGCGTCGCCGGCGTCCTGGGATTCGTCGCCCTGCTCGTGTCCGTCTTCGTCTCCGTACGCGTAGGACGCGAACTCGTCCGCGACCTCTCCCGGCTGCGCAAGGACGCGCACGAGGTGTCCGGGGTGCGGCTCCCCAGTGTGATGCGGCGGCTGGCCGCGGGCGAGCAGGTCGACGTGGAGACCGAAGCGCCTCACCTCAGTTACGAACGCGACGAGATAGGCCAGGTCGGGCAGGCCCTCAACACCCTGCAGCGCGCCGCCGTCGAGGCCGCCGTCAAGCAGGCGGACATGCGTCGCGGAGTGTCCGAGGTCTTCGTCAACCTCGCCCGCCGCAACCAGGTGCTCCTGCACCGCCAGCTGACGCTCCTGGACACCATGGAGCGGCGCACCGAGAACAGCGACGAGCTCGCCGACCTCTTCCGCCTCGACCACCTCACCACGCGCATGCGCCGCCACGCCGAAGGACTCGTGATCCTCTCCGGGGCGGCCCCGTCCCGGCAGTGGCGCAAGCCCATCCAGCTCATGGACGTGGTGCGCGCGGCCGTCGCCGAGGTCGAGGACTACGAGCGGATCGAGGTCCGGCGCCTGCCCCGCATCGGAGTGGGCGGCCCGGCCGTCGCCGACCTCACCCACCTGATCGCGGAACTCCTGGAGAACGCCACGGTGTTCTCGCCCCCGCACACCGCGGTGCAGGTCCACGGCGAACGCGTGGCCAACGGCTTCACCCTCGAGATCCACGACCGCGGCCTCGGCATGGCCCCGGAAGTCCTCCTGGACGCCAACCTCAGGCTCGCCGAGACGCCCGACTTCGAACTCTCCGACACCGACAGGCTCGGTCTCTTCGTCGTCAGCCGGCTCGCACAGCGGCAGAACGTCCGCGTCTCCTTGCAGATCTCACCGTACGGAGGGACGACCGCGGTCGTCTTCATCCCGGCACAGCTGCTCACCGACGCCCCGGAGACGCACGGCACGGGCTTCCGCCTCGACCGGCGCGCCGAGAAGGCGGTCGGCGGCGGCCGGCCGGGCAGCGACGCGCCCGGCAGCGACAAGGCCCGCAGGGACGGAGTCGCGGACAAGAGCATCCCCGGCAGGCCCTCCGGACTCTCCCCCGTCCCCACGGGTCTCACCGATCCGTCGGTGCTCGACGGCCCGGTCGAGCTCGAAGGCCCGGTGGGCACACTCGGGTTCACCGACCCGGCTCGCGACCGGGAACTCGATCCGGCACTCGGACCCGTCCTCGACGGCGTATCCGACCTGGAGGACACCGAGAGCGAGCGGGGGGGCATCTTCCGCGCCCGCGACCTGCGCAGGGAAGCCGACCGGGAACAGCACCAACAGGCCTTCGACCCCTCGGACGGCCGCTCGGCGGACGTCCGGCCGATGCGGCCCTCCGGCCCCGTCCCGCTGCCGCGCCGCAAGCCGCACACACCCGGCACCGGCCATGGACGCCGGATCGGCGACGGGGGCCGCTCGCACCCCGGCACGAACGACGGCCCCCCCGAGGCCCCCGGCTCCGAGGCCGCCACCGCACAGGAACGCCCGAGCGCGTCCCCGGCCGACGAGGCGCCGCCGAGGCTCAGACCCGCACCCGGGCCGTCCGCACCGGACACGGTCGGAGGCCTCCCGCGCAGGGTCCGGCAGGCGAACCTCGCCCCACAGCTCCGGGAGGACTCCGCAGGGCGGACTTCCGGTCACGCCCCCGCATACACCGACGACGACCTCGAACGTGATGCGGACGAAGTACGCAACCGCATGGCTTCGCTTCAACGCGGCTGGCAGCGCGGCCGTCGGCAGAACGCCGAGGACGCGACCGGCCCCGGCGAGGCAGCACCACGAACCACTCCGGGAGGGGACGGTCGATGACCGCACCGAACGCCGCAGCACACAACTCCTCACGCCAGGGCTCCGGCGAACTCAACTGGCTCCTCGACGAACTGGTCGAGCGCGTCGCGAGCATCCGCAAGGCGCTGGTGCTCTCCAGCGACGGCCTCGCCACCGGCACGTCCCAGGACCTGACCCGTGAGGACAGCGAGCACCTGGCGGCCGTCGCCTCCGGGTTCCACAGCCTCGCCAAGGGCGTGGGCCGTCACTTCGACGCCGGCCGGGTCCGGCAGACCGTGGTCGAGCTCGACGAGGCCTTCCTCTTCGTGACGGCCGCAGGTGACGGCAGCTGTCTCGCCGTCCTGGCCGACTCGGACTCGGACGTCGGGCAGGTGGCCTACGAGATGACCCTGATGGTCAAGCGCGTCGGGGCGCACCTGGCCAACGCCCCCCGGACCACCGGTCTGCCCGCCGGAGGGTGAGGCGAGGGGATGAGCGCAGACTCCGCCCGGGACACCGCGCCCGGATCACCGCCCGCGCCCGCAGGAGCGGGCTCCTCGCGCTGGTACGACGCCGAAGCGGGTCCGGTGGTCCGGCCCTACGCGATGACCCGGGGGCGTACCAGCAGCGCGTCCCGTCATCGTCTCGACCTGATCGCGATCGTCATCCCCGAACCGGCGGCCGACGATCCCGGCCGCGACCAGACGCTCTCCCCGGAACACGTGGAGATCGTCGAACTGTGCAGCGACATGCCCCAGTCGATCGCCGAACTCGCCTCCGGACTGGACCTCCCCGTCGGGGTGGTCCGTGTCCTGGTCGGTGACCTCGTCGAGGACGAACTGGTGCACGTCACCCGTCCCGTTCCGCCGGCCGAGCTGCCGGACGAGAGCCTTCTCCGCGAGGTGATCAATGGCCTTCGGGCGCTCTAGCCGCAAAAGGCGGCACGTCGAACCCGTCACCCTGAAGATCCTGGTGGCCGGCGGCTTCGGCGTGGGCAAGACGACCCTGGTGGGCGCGGTCAGCGAGATCAGACCGCTGCGCACGGAGGAGAGGCTGAGCGAGGCCGGCCGCCCCCTCGACGACGTGTCGGGGGTCGAGGGCAAGCACACCACGACGGTGGCCATGGACTTCGGCCGCATCACGCTGCGCGAGGACCTTGTCCTCTACCTGTTCGGGACCCCCGGCCAGGACCGCTTCTGGTTCCTCTGGGACGAGTTGGCCCAGGGCGCCCTCGGTGCGGTGGTCCTCGCGGACACCCGGAGGCTGGAGGACTGCTTCGCGGCGGTCGACTACTTCGAGCGCCGGGGGATCCCGTTCACCGTCGCCGTCAATCTCTTCGAGGGCGCCGAGCAGTTCCCCACCGGGACGGTCCGGGCGGCACTCGACCTCGACCCCGAGGTGCCGGTGCTGCTCTGCGACGCACGTGACCGGGCGTCCGTCAGGGATGTGCTCGTGGCGGTCGTGGAGCACGCCATGGTGCACGCCGACCGGCTCCGGGAACCCGCCAGGACCTGACGGCCCGACCGCCGCACGTAACGCGGTCCGTACCCCCGCCGACCGGGGTACGGACCGCGCGTACGGTGCGGGGGGCAGCGGGCGTGACAGGAGTCTTCACCCGGGGTGACGACCCGTCAACCCTGTGCGCGCACCGGGGTTCACCGGTTCTCGGCGAGCCACTCGGCCGCGGTCTCGGCCAGCTCCCCGTCCCGTCCCGCGAGCATCATCCGGATCATCTGCACGTCTCCGCGCAGCGACCACGCGGGGTGGCCGAACGTGGCCGGGTTGTTCCTCTCGACGAGGAAGTGCGCCGGCCACGCGGTGCCGTACCCGATGAGCGGCAACGCCAGGGCGTAGCGCCTGCGGCCGCGCGCCAGACCGTACGCGGTGACCGCGAGACCGGTCAGTGTCCCGGTCAGATGGACCCATCGCGTCGCCGCCCTGGAGTGCATGGCGACGTAATAGGGCCAGAACTCTTCATACGAACCGAACGTCTGCTGTGACATGAAGGCACCGTAATCGCTCGGCCGGCAACCGGATACGGCAGTTCCGCGTCCGAGACCATGAACGGACGGCCGGAGCCCACGGGGGTGGTCCCGGTCGCCCGTTCCCCTCCCGTCCCGTCAGTGGCCCGCCACGGAGCGCCTGGCCACCGGGAAGTCGAAGTAGGTGTCGGGGAAGAGCTCCGGCTTGTACGTGAAGTGCCACCACTCCTCCGCCAGATTCACGAACCCGAGGCCGACCAGGGTCTCCTTGAGCAACTGCCGGTTGGCACGCTGCGCTCCCCGCACCCGCGGGTCGTCCGTGTGCGACAGGGTGTCGAAACAGTCGTAACCCGTCCCCATGTCCACCGAGTTGTCCGGGAAGCGTTCACCCTTCGGCGCGTAGCACGGGGCCAGCTCCTCGCCGGGCTCGTACGGCCTGGTCGGCAGTGCCGGCAGCTTCACCAGGGTGAGGTCGACCGTACTGCCCCGGCTGTGCCCGGATTTCTCCGCGATGTAACCGTCCTCGAACAGCCGTGTCTTGTCGACCATCGGATAGAACTCCGCCTTCATGGCCTGGTCGTCGAGGTCCTTCGCCCAGCGGACGAAGTGGTCCACGGCACGCTGCGGCCGGTAGCAGTCGTACACCTTGAGCGAATACCCCTGGCGCAGAAGGCTCCGCTGGGCCGTCTGCAGCGCGCGGGCGGCCGGCCGGGTCAGGATGCAGACGGGCTGCCGGTAACCGTCCACCGGCTCTCCCATGAAGTTGTGCGCGGTGGTGTAGCGCATCTCCGTGATGATCGTCGGATCGACGGAGCGGAGGTCGACGAACTCCGGCGGAGCCTTGGGTTCGGGCCTGGCCACCGCCACCGGGGCGGCGGCGGTCACGGCGAGCAGAGCGGCGCCGGCAACGGCCAGGGCGCGGAGAAGACGAGCAGTTCCTGTCATGGGCACACCGTCTATCAGCTCCGGAGCCGCAAGAGAAGAGTGATCGGATACAGTCCGCCCGTGAAGGACTCCCACTGCGGTGGCTGCGGGGCCCCGTACGCCACCGACGCCTGGCCCCGCACCTGTACCGTCTGCGCTCGCACGGCCTACCGCAACCCGCTGCCCGTCGCCGTCGCCCTGCTGCCCGTCACCGGACCGCACGGCACCGGCCTCGTGGTCATCACCCGCACGATCCCGCCGCACCCGGGCGGCATCGCGCTGCCCGGCGGCTACATCGACCGGACCGAGGACTGGCGCCACGCCGTCGTACGCGAACTGCGCGAGGAGACCGGCATCCGCGCCGACGAGACCGACGTACGCCTCGCCGACGCCCTGAGCTCCCCGGACGGCCACCTGCTGCTCTTCGGCCTGCTCCCGCCACGCCCCGCCGGGCAACTCCCGCCCTCCGCACCGACGGACGAGACCTCGGGACACGCCGTACTGCACACCCCGGACGAACTCGCTTTCCCCCTCCACACCCAGGCCGTACGCTCCTGGTTCGCCGGCGCCTACGGCTGAGCCGGCAGCCCCCGCACGCGCACCGGGTACGGCACCCGCGACTCCTCGCCGTCCCGTTCGACCACCACGCGGCCGGCCCTCAGGCGGGACGTATAGCGCTCCACCTCGGACCACTCCCACCCGTCGCCCGCGTCCCGCACGACCAGCCCGCCCCCGGTACGCCCGGCCGGCGGAGCCCACACCTCGAGTTCGAGAGCGCCGTCCGGGCCCCGCACCGGGATCACGGCTCCGGCCCTCGCCAGCACCGGGATCCGGGACAGCGGCGCGTCCACCACCGCCTGGCCAGGGCCCTCGTACGCCTGCCCGGTCGCCGTGTCGTACCAACGCCCGCGCGGCAGCCGCACCGCGACGCGGTCCGCGCCCTCCTCCAGCACCGGCGCGACCAGCAGCGCGTCACCCAGCAGGAACGCGTCCTCGCAGTCCCGCAGCTCCCGGTCCCCCGGGGCGCTCCACCACACCGGCCGCACATAGGGCGCACCCGTCAGCCGGGCGAGCTGGGCCAGGGTCACGAAGTAGGGGTGCATCCGCTCCCGCTCCTCCAGCGCACGCCTGGCGTGCGTGAGGACCTCCGGCCCGAATTCCCATGGCTCCCGGCGCCCCGCGTCGATGGCCGCATGCGTACGGAACAACGGCATGTACGAACCGAGTTGGAACCAGCGCAGATACAGTTCGGGCGACGGCGAACCGTCGAACCCGCCGATGTCGGGCCCCGAGTACGGCACCCCGCAGAGCCCCAGACCCAGCACCAGGGCCAGCGAGGCCCGGAGCCCCGGCCACCCCGTCGCCACATCACCGGACCAGGTCCCGCCGTACCGCTGCAGCCCCGCCCAGCCCGAACGGGAGAACAGGAACGGCCGCTCGTCAGGGCGCAGCCGGCACAGGGCCTCGTACCCGGCCCTCGCCATCGTCAGGGCGTACACGTTGTGGGCCTCCCGGTGGTCCCCGCCACGCCCCTCCAGCGAATGCCGGGACGAACGGGGGAGCGACGGATCCCCGAAGGCCGAGAACGACACCGGTTCGTTCATGTCGTGCCACACCCCGGCGAACCCCTGACCGAGCCGTTCCTCGTACAGCGCACCCCACCACGCGCGCACCAGCGGATCGGTGAAATCCGGATAGACGCACTCGCCCGGCCACACCTCACCCAGCACCGGAACGCCCTGCGGGTCCCGGACGAACGCGCCCTCCGTACCGACCTCCAGGCCGCTGTCGAACACCGCGTTGCCCGCCGACGCCCGCACCGCGGGATCGACGATCGAGACCAGCCTGACGCCGTCCTCGCGCAGCTCCTTCGCCAGCCGGGGGAGACCGGGGAACCGCTCCCGGTCGACCGTGAAGACCTGATGCGCGTCGTAGTGGTCGATGTCCAGATGCAGCACCGACAACGGCAGTTCCCGCTCCCGGTACCCCGCGACGACCCGCCGCACCTCCTGCTCGCTGCCGAACCCCCAGCGGGCGTGCTGCGGGCCCAGTGCCCACGACGGAGGCAGCGCGGGCGCGCCCGTCAGCGCCGTCCAGCTCCGCAGCACCTTGGCCGGCGTACCCACGACCACCCAGCAGCGGAGCGGGCCGCCCTCCATCCGCACCTCGCACGCCCCCGGCCGGTCGTGTCCCGACCCCGCGCCCTCCTCGCCCTCGCGGAGCGTCACCCGGCCCGCCCAGGAGTTGTCGTGGAACGCCAGATGGGTCCCCGCGTCCGAAACCACCATCTGCACCGGCATCGTCAGATACAGCGGATCGTCCTCCGGACCGAAACGACCGCCCGGATCGGTGTTCCACAGCCGGTACGTCCCCTCCCTCAGCCTCGGACCGCCGGCTCGGCCGCCCAGCCCGAAGAAGCGGGCGTCGGCGGGGACCTCGGACCGCTGCACCCACCGCGCCGGACCTCCCTCCACCGGCTCCCACCAGCGCGGCGGCAGCTCCCGGCGCAGCACCACTCCGCCCGGCGTCCGCAACTCCAGCGCCCCGTGCCGCGACACGGCGACCGTCAGCCGCTCCGCCACCACCTGCCAGCCGCCGTTCGTGTCCGGCTCCAGCCGCGCCCGCGTATCGGCCTCCGGCCCGTCCCCCGGCAGGGCGTACGAGGGCAGCGGCCCGGCGCCGTCCCAGGACCAGAACACCGCACCGCCCGCCGCCACCCTGACCCGCAGCTGCGAACGCGCGAACCGCACGACTCCACCGCCCGGCCCGGGCTCCGCACCGATCAGAAGCCCGGGCACCCGCGCCCGCTCCGCACCACGCGCCGCCAGGGCCCGCGCGTCGGCACGCCGGCGCCGCCAGGCCGAGCGGACCGTGCGCATCCCCTGCACAGAACCGACCATTTTCACCGAGCGCACCAGGTCACGACCATCCATGCGGGCCACCCTGCCATCCGCCCGGACCGAAGCGTGCTCCGTTCAGCTTCCGTTCACCTGTGGCTTCACCACACAACCGGACACGCGGTCATGGCAGGGGGACCCTGGTGCGCAAGACGATCACATGGCATCGTCCGTGACAGCCGTCCACGCGCACACCCCAGCCCGTGCGCGCGACGCACGCACACCCCGCGTACACCCGAAAGGCCAGGGAGCCTCCATGACCTCAGCAGCCGGCGAAGCCCCCCTCTGGCAGCCCGATCCCGAGCGCGTCGAGGCGGCGGCCGTCACCCGCTTCCAGCGATGGGCGGCCGGACGCCACGGAGCACCCGCCGACGGCGGCTACGCGGCGCTGCACCGCTGGTCGGTCGACGAACTCGACACCTTCTGGGAGGCCGTCGCCGACTGGTTCGACGTACGCTTCTCCACCCCGTACGACGCCGTCCTCGGCGACCGCACCATGCCCGGCGCCCAGTGGTTCCCCGGCGCCACCCTCAACTACGCCGAGCACGCCCTGCGCACGGCCGACGACCCGCTCCGCGCGGATGCCCCCGCGCTGCTCTACGTCGACGAGACCCACGCCCAGGCCTCCATCAGCTGGTCCGAACTCCGGCGCCAGACCGGCTCACTCGCCGCCGAACTCCGCGCCCTCGGCGTCAACCCCGGCGACCGGGTCAGCGGATACCTCCCCAACATCCCCCAAGCGGTCGTCGCGTTCCTCGCCACCGCCGCCGTCGGCGCGGTCTGGACCTCTTCCGCCCCCGACTTCGGCGCCCGCAGTGTCCTGGACCGCTTCCAGCAGGTCGAGCCCGTCGTCCTGTTCACCGTCGACGGCTACCGCTACGGCGGCAAGGAGCACGACCGCAGGGACACCGTCGCCGAACTCCGCAGCGAACTCCCGAGCCTGCGCGCGGTCGTCCACATCCCGCTCCTCGGCACGGACGCGCCGGAAGGCACCCTCGAATGGTCGGCGCTCACCGCTTCGGACACCGAACCGGTCTTCGAGCAGGTCCCCTTCGAGCACCCGCTGTGGGTGCTGTACTCCTCCGGCACGACCGGACTGCCGAAGGCCATCGTCCAGTCCCAGGGCGGGATCCTCCTCGAACACTTCAAGCAGATCGGGCTGCACTGCGACCTCGGCCCCGACGACCGCTTCTTCTGGTACACCTCCACCGGCTGGATGATGTGGAACTTCCTCGTCTCCGGTCTGCTCACCGGTACAACCGTCGTGCTCTACGACGGCAGCCCCGGCTACCCGGACGTCCAGGCCCAGTGGCGTGTCGCCGAACTGACCGGCGCTACCTTCTTCGGTACGTCGGCCGCCTACGTCATGGCGTGCCGGAAGGCGGACATCCACCCCGGCCGTGACCACGACCTCAGCCGTGTCCAGTGCGTCGCCACCACGGGCTCCCCGCTCCCGCCCGACGGCTTCCGCTGGCTGCACGACGAGTTCGCCGACACCGGCACCGACCTGTGGATCGCCTCCGTCAGCGGCGGGACGGACGTCTGCAGCTGCTTCGCGGGCGCGGTGCCCACCCTGCCGGTCCACATCGGCGAGTTGCAGGCCGCCTGTCTGGGAACCGACCTCCGGTCCTGGGACCCCTCGGGCAAGCCGCTCACGGGCGAGGTCGGCGAGCTCGTCGTGACCGCACCCATGCCCTCCATGCCGGTCCGCTTCTGGAACGATCCCGACGGCCGCCGATACCACGACAGCTACTTCGACGTGTACCCCGGCGTGTGGCGCCACGGAGACTGGATCACCCTCACCGACCGCGGCTCGGTCATCATCCACGGCCGCTCCGACTCCACGCTCAACAGGCAGGGCGTCCGGATGGGGTCCGCCGACATCTACGAGGCGGTCGAACGGCTCCCCGAGATCCGCGAGTCCCTCGTCATCGGCCTCGAAGAGCCGGACGGCGGCTACTGGATGCCCCTGTTCGTCCACCTCGCCGAGGGCGCCACGCTCGACGACGGACTCCGCGACCGCATCAAACGGACCATCCGCGAGAACCTCTCACCCCGCCATGTACCGGACGAGGTCATCGAGGTCCCCGGCATTCCGCACACCCTCACAGGCAAGCGCATCGAGGTTCCGGTCAAGCGCCTCCTCCAGGGCACAGCCCTTTCCAAGGCGGTCAACCCGGGCTCCGTCGACAACCTCGAACTCCTCCGTTTCTACGAGGAACTCGCCCGCGACCGCCACTGAACCAGCCGCCGGACAGCCCGTTGTCAGTCCCCCTGATTACGCTGAGTGAGCATCGATCGACAGCGCACAGGGGGACTCATGGCGCACATCAAACAGACCGACCGCAGCCGGCGGCGCGCCGGAACATCCATGCGACGCGCACTGCGCCGCGAAGCACCCAGCACCATCGGCCTCCTGGTCGACCCGGACGACTTCGCGGCCATGCGCCACTACCGGAGCTTCACCTTCGAGGATCACACGGTCTACCTGCAGCAGGTCGAGGGCCTGCTGCGGACGCTCGCCGCGCAGGGCATGCACACCACCGTGGCCCTCTTCGACCCGGAGGACTACGCGGAGTTCTGCACCGAGTCCGGCCTGGAACCCGACGAACGCACAAGCCGGAGCCGCTTCGTCGCGGAGGTCGCCTCGGCCGGCGCCACCGTGGCCTACACAGGCCAGCCCATCGACACGCTGATCCCGCTGCTCGTCTCACAAGCGGTCCGGCGCGCGACCTGGGAGTACGCCACGATGCTGCTGGCGGGCCTCGGCGACTGCGCCGACTGCGGCCAGGACATCGGGCAGGCCGCCTTCGACCGGGCGTCCCACCTGCTGATGCGCCTGCTGGACACGGCGGGTCCGGGCAACCATCACATCGTCTGCAGCATGCCCATGGAGAACGAACAGCTCCTGGCCGTCCTCCACACCGCCCGTGACACGGACGGAACCGCCAGGCTCGGACCGGCGGAGGGTGCGGAGTTCGCCACCGTGCTCGCCGTCGGGGTCGCGCTCGAGACCCAGGGCGGTGTCGTACTGCGCACCACGGCCCCCGACGCGCCGGACCGGGTGCACGGCTGGCGGCTGAACCGGGGCAGCCTCCTCCCGCTCACCGCGGGCGAGGTCTTCAGCGCCTACTGCACGGACGCCGACACCGGGGAGCCCGTGTCGCCGGAATCCGGCGTCGAGTACTGCGCGGGCTTCGCCATCGGTGCCGACGACCCGGAGGTCCACCGCTGAAAGACCGAAGCGGTTCCCGCCGGAACCGGCGGGAACCCCTTCACATCCGACCGTGCGCGGCGGACGACGTCACTCGCCCGACAGCACCGCCTGCGCCGCGCGCCGTGCGTCGTCGGCGGAGTCCGCCGCACGCGCGGCGGAGGCCGCACGCTCGCACTGCGCGAGCGTGTGCTTCGCCAGCGTCGCCCGCACATAGGGAATGGACGCGGCACCCATCGAGAGGGAGGTGACACCCAGACCGGTCAGTACGCACGCCAGCAGCGGGTCCGAAGCGGCCTCACCGCAGACGCCGCAGCTCTTGCCCTCGGCCCTGGCGGCCTCGGCCGACAGCGCGACCAGGTCGAGCAGTGCGGGCTGCCAGGGGTCCTGGAGCCGGGACACGGCCCCTACCTGCCGGTCGGCCGCGAAGGTGTACTGCGCCAGGTCGTTGGTACCCAGCGAGAGGAATTCCACCTCCTGCAGGATCGAGCGGGCCCTGAGCGCGGCGGACGGAATCTCCACCATCGCCCCGAACTTCGCCTGCAGTCCCGCCTCACGGCAGGCGTCGGCGAACGCCTTCGCATCGGCACGGTCGGCCACCATCGGGGCCATGACCTCGAGGTACACCGGCAGCCCCTCGGCCGCCCTGGACAATGCCGTCAGCTGGGTCCGCAGCACATCCGGGTGGTCCAGCAGGCTGCGCAGCCCACGCACGCCGAGCGCGGGGTTCGGCTCGTCGGCCGGCGTCAGGAAGTCCAGCGGCTTGTCGGCACCGGCGTCCAGCACCCGCACCACGACACGCCCCTCGGGGAACGCCTCCAGCACAGCGCGGTACGCCGCGATCTGCTTCTCCTCGGACGGCGCCTGCTTGCTGTCGTCCAGGAAGAGGAACTCCGTGCGGAACAGTCCGACGCCCTCGGCACCGGCTTCCAGCGCAGCGGGAACATCACCGGGACCGCCGACATTGGCGAGCAGCGGCACCTTGTGACCGTCGGAGGTGGCACCGGGACCGGTCACCGCCGACAGCGCCGCCTTCCGGGCCGCCGAGGCGCTCTCCATCTCGGCGCGCTTCTCCTGGCTGGGCTCGACGAAGATCTCACCGGTGCTGCCGTCCACGGCGACGACCGTACCCTCGGCGATCTCACCCGCTCCGGGGAGAGCGACGACGGCGGGCACACCGAGCGCCCGCGCGAGAATGGCGCTGTGGCTGGTCGGCCCGCCCTCCTCCGTCACGAAGCCGAGCACCAGCGTGGGGTCGAGCAGAGCCGTGTCGGCGGGAGCCAGGTCACGCGCGATCAGCACGTACGGCTCGTCACTGTCGGGCACACCCGGCATCGGCACGCCGAGCAGCCGCGCCACGATCCGGTTCCGTACGTCGTCGAGGTCGGCGACGCGCCCCGCCAGGTACTCCCCAGCGTTGGCCAGCAGCGCCCGGTACGCCGCGAACGCGTCGTACACGCCACGCTCAGCGGTGCTCCCGACAGCGATACGACGCTCGACATCGGCGATGAGCTCGGGATCCTGCGCCATCATGGCCTGGGCCTCGAGCACGTGTTGTGCCTCGCCCCCCGCCAGATTGCCGCGCGCGATGAGGTCGGCCGCCACGGCCTCGACGGCCTGGCGGGCACGCCCCTGCTCGCGCTCGGCCTCGTCCGCGGGGATCTGTTTGGCCGGCGGCTCGAGCACCGCGGTGCCCATGTGCCGAACTTCGCCGATCGCCACACCGTGACTCACGCCGACGCCTCGCAGCGTTGTCTCCATTTCACCCGTCTCCGATTGTGCGGTGGCTGCGCCACCGCGGTGGATTCCCAACTGGCTGTTCATCGAGCCGAGGGTGTCACTGCCAGCCGAAGAGAGTCTCGCCGACCTTCACGTCGCCGTCCTCACGCACCTCGGAGAGGGACTCGGCGGTGGCCTCCAGGGCCACGACCGGGCAGATCGCCGACTTGCCGGCGGCCTCGACGCCCGCAGGGTCCCAGCGGACGATGCCCTGACCGCGGGTGACCGTGTCCCCCTTGTTCACGAGGAGCTCGAAGCCCTCGCCGTTCAGCTGGACGGTGTCGATCCCGAGGTGGGTCAGCACGCCGTGGCCCTCGTCGTCGACGACGACAAAGGCGTGGGGATGGAGGGAGACGACGATGCCGTCGACCGGCGAGACGGCCTCGGAAGGCTCGCGTACGGGGTCGATGGCAGTACCGGGGCCCACCATCGCTCCGGAGAACACGGGGTCGGGAACCGCGGTGAGCCCGATGGCGCGGCCGGCAAGAGGGGACGTCACTGTGGTCATGGAGAGCCTCCCAGAGGTGGGGATCCGGATGTCACCGCCACGACTGAAGGAGGGCGGCTTACTGGTCAGCAGCGTAAGTCATATGAAGTCCCGGTTCCGCCCGAGAGCTACCGGTTGGCAGACCTGGAGGTGCACCGGAAACGATTTGCCTCGTCTCGCGGCGGCCTGTACTGTCGTATCCCTGCCCGGCCCCCATACGACTTCGAGTCGGGGGCGGACAGCGACTCCCAAGCCCAGACCTTCACTTTGATTATGGCTTTCGCATGCTCGCGAGACCCCGGTCAAAGGAACGAGAAAGGCCTGATAGAGTCGGACTCGCCGGAAAGGGAAACGCGAAAGCGAAGAACTGGAAAGCGATTGAGCAGGAACCCGCTTCGGCCGGGAATCGGACACGAAAGAGTCTGATAGAGTCGGAAACGCAAGAACAGAAGGGAAGCGCCCGGAGGGCCCCGGT
>NZ_JBVHKB010000007.1:496260-504298 GCF_055559735.1 Streptomyces sp. NPDC023573 | reverse complement strand
AGGTGCGAGGTTGAGTCCGCCCTTGACGTGCATGCGGCGGAAGGGGGCGGCCTGGGAGACGGCCCAGCGGTTGGTGCCGCTGACCGGGTTGAGGGTGAGGTTCTCGGCCGAACGCCAGAAGTTCTGGGTGGCGTTGCCGTCGAACCAGCCCGCGTCCACGGTGACATCGCCGTTGAAGGTGGTGTCGTCGGGCTTGAGGCCGAGGCCGGCGATCTGGGTGTAGAAGCCGATCTGCGCGTTGATGTCGTCGTACGTGCCGGGCTTGAACATCAGCGCGTAGCGGCCCGTGCCGAACTGCGCGGACTCCTGCTGCTTGAAGATCGTGTCGACCTTGCCCTGGATGTCCGGGGTCGAGGGGTCGAAGACCAGCACGTTGGGGCCGAGGTCACCCCCGCCGGGGATCTGCGGGTCGCCTCCGCCGGTCGTGCCGAACACCTGGAGCTCCCAGAGTGAGTGACCGTATCCGGTGGCGCGGGCGGTGCCGGTCAGCCGGACGTAGCGAGCGGTGCCGGAGACGTTCAGGGTCTCCGTGCCGCCGGGGCCGGTGGTGGTCGAGTAGGCGGTGCTCCAGCTGCTGTTGTCCGAGGAGAACTCGATCCGGTAGCCGGTGGAGTAGGCCGCCTCCCAGCGGAGCACGATCTGGCTGACCGAGGCGGCGGTGCCGAGGTCGACCTTGATCCACTGGGGGTCGGAGAACGCACTGGACCATCGCGTTCCGTTGTTGCCGTCCACCGCGGCGGCGGCGGGGGTGCCGTCGTTCTCCTGGCTGGACGAGGTGACCGTCTTCCCCTGGGAGAGCAGCGAGGGCGCGGCGCTCGCGGGGGACTGGGGGACGAAGGCCAGGAGCGAGAGGACGAGGCCGGCGATGACGGCCAGCACGCCGCTGCGTCTCCCGAGCGGTGCGAGCACGGGTCTGTGGAGGTTCGGAGGTGCGTACATGGGGTCTCCTGAGTCGTGGGGCGGGTACACGACGCGCACAGCCAGAGAGCGCTCTCTCCGGCTGTGCGAGATACTCCACCTTGGTTACGGACACGTCAAGAGATGTGCAACAGCAGGTATCTCAGGTCCGGTTGCCGACAAGAACTGATGGCTGGAAGCGGGTGCGGACAGCCCTTCCTGTGCGTCTCATGAGGTCTCTGCCCCTGCCCCGCCCGGATCCGCCGCCGGGTGCCAGGTCGTGTCGTCCGTCTCGAAGGCACTCAGGCTCGGGTCGTGGTCGGAGGCGCCGATGTCGTACATGGACGTCATCCAGTGGTAGAAGTTGTCGCCCCTGTCCCGCAGCAGCTCGTACAGCCGCCGCATCAACCGGCCACGGACCGGCCCGAGTTCGTGGTGCGTGTAGCGGTTGCTGAGCTCATGGGGGTCCGCCTCCAGGTCGTACAGCTCGTTGACCGACTCCGGATTGACGACGAGCTTGTAGCGGTCGTCGCGGATCATCCGCTGCGGGTAGGGGAAGTGGTGACCGTGGAACTCCGCCACCAGCTCAGCCGGCCAGTCCGGGGTCTCGCCCCTGACCAGCGGGACCAGGCTGCGGCTGTCCACGGCCGGGGACGGGTCGCAGCCCGCCAGTTCGAGGAGCGTGGCGGTGCAGTCGGTGAGGCTGACCAGCTCGTCCCTGACCTGTGGGGCGGCCCCGGGGACCCGGATGATGCCGGGGATGCGGTAGATGTCCTCGTACATCGCGGGGCCCTTGTCGTGGAGCCGGTGGGCGCCGGTGAACTCGCCGTGGTCCGCGGTGAAGAACACCGAGGTGTCCTCGCTGAGCCCCAGCTCGTCGAGGCGGGTGAGGATGCGTCCGATCTGCTCGTCGATGAGGGTCACGTAGCCCCAGTAGACAGCGATCAGCTTGCGGGTCGTCTCGATGGGGATGGTGTCGAAGGCCCAGTGCGCGCTGTAGTTGCGCTGCACGGGTGGCTTGCCCTCGAAGGTCTCGGCGACGGACGGCGGCAGCTCGACGAGCTCCGGATCGTAGAGGTCGAAGTAGGCGTCCGGGAGCAGGTAGGGCAGGTGCGGGCCGAAGAAGTGCGTCGCCAGGAAGAACGGCTCCTCGCCGGCCGCGTATCGTTCCAGGTGCTCGATGGCGCGGGTGGCGAGGTAGTGCTCGAACGTCGCCTCCACCGGCTGGTGCAGCCGGGCGGCCAGCAGATTCCCCGGGTTGCCGCCCGGGGCGGTGCCCCGGACCGGTTCGGAGATGCGGTACGGCGGCAGCCCCCGCTCCTCCAGATACGCCAGGTAGTCCGGGTGGTCGACCGGGTTGTGCCACCCCGGAAGGTCCGGGCCCTCGAAACCGTACGAGGCGGCGTTGCGATGGGTCCCGCCGTGCCACTTGCCGATGAGCCCCAGTCGGTAGTCGCGCTCGGCCAGGGCCGCCGGGAAGGTGAAGGCGTCCTCGCGCAGGTCCTCCAGATAGCCCACGTTGCGCTCGTAGTTGGCGAGCAGCCGGTGGCGGAAAGGGGCCTGTCCGGTGAGCAGGCTCGCGCGCGCGGGGGTGCAGATCGCGGTGGGCGTGTAGAAGCGGTCGAAGCGTGTGCCGGTGGCCGCCAGACGGTCCAGGTGAGGGGTGGCGACATGCGGGTTGCCGTAACAGCCGAGGGTGTCCACCCGGTGCTGATCGGTCATCAGGAACAGCAGGTTCACTTCTTGTACGCCTTCGTGTAGACGTCGCCCTCGTAGTACGTGTCCGCAGCCGGGGCCTTCTCCAGCCGGCCCGTGGCCACGAAGAACTCGCCGAGCTCGTCCAGCCAGCCGTCCACGGTGCCGTCCTCGGTCCTGGCGACCAGATCGGCCGTCGACAGCGTCTCCACGTTGGCCGCGTCCGCCGCCACCTCGGCGCGGTCGGTCTTCAGCAGCGAGGCGGCGGCGTCGACGGCCTCGTCGGGGTGTGCGGCGCGCCAGTCGTTGGCCTTCTGGAGGACCTTGACGACCTTGCTGTTCAGCTTCTCGTCGCTCTTGGCGGGCGCCACGAAGGCCGTGGGGAAGGCCCGGTCCTTGAAGTCCGCCGTGCTGGCGACCTCGTTGAGCCTCGGCGTCTTCGTCTTGATGGTGTCGATCAGGGGGTACCAGAGGCCGGCCCCGTCGATCTGCCCGGAGACGAACGCCGAGACGACCGTGGAGGGGTCCATCGGCACCTTCTCGATGTCCTTCTCCGACATCCCGGCCTTCTGCAGGGCGAGATCGAGCGCCATCGCACCGGAGGTGCCCTCGGGTACACCCACCTTCTTGCCCTTGAGGCCCTCGATGGAGGTGATGCCGGGCTGGGCTATGACCCGGTCGGCGCGGGCGAGTGTGTTGACCGCGACGACCTTGGCCTTGCCCGACGCGGGCAGCCACATGGCGCCGGGGCCGATGTAACCGAAGTCGAGGTTGCCCGATCCCAGCGCCTGGATCTGGAGCGGACCGTTGGTGAACGTCTTGTACTCGGGACTCAGTCCCTCCTCCTTCCACAGCCCCTGCTCGTCCGCGATGGCCAGCAGACTCGCGCCGTTGTAGTCGCTGATGTAGCCGAAGCGGACGGTGGCCCCGTCGGACGACGAGCCACCGGAGCACCCGGTGACGGAGAGTGCCAGGGCGGACACGGCGGTGGCCGCTTTCAGGGCGCGCTGAGGCAGACGCATGACGCAGGATCCTTACGGGAGTTCGGAGGGGGAGGGGGAGGTCTCAGGCGGCCGGGGACTGGTGGTAGACGGAGGTCCACACGGCATTGCGGATCCGGGCGAACTCGGGGGAGAGCCGGATGGCTTCGGTACGCGGATACGGCAGGTCGACATCGATGACCGACTGGATGCGGCCCGGCCGCGCTGCCATCACCACGACGCGGCGCGCGAGGTACACGGCCTCGTCCACGTCGTGCGTGACGAACATGACCGTGCGCTTGTCCCGGCTCCAGGTGTCCAGCAGCTGGTCCTGAAGCTGGACCCGGGTCAGGGCGTCCAGCGCCCCGAAGGGCTCGTCCATCAGCAGCACCTGCGGATCGACCGCGTAGGCTCGGGCGATCGCGCAGCGCTGTTTCATCCCGCCCGACAGTGTCTTGGGCAGCGCGTCGGCGAAGTCGGCGAGACCGACCAGCTCGATGGCGTGCTCCGCACGGCGCTTCCGCTCGGCGGCGGGCACGGACGCCAGCTTCAGCCCGAACTCGACGTTGCCGCGCACCGTCAGCCAGGGGAAGAGCGCGTACTGCTGGAAGATCACCCCACGGTCCGGTCCGGGGCCGTCGACGGGCCGCCCGTCGACGAGGACCTCGCCCGAGGTCGGGACGGCGAGGCCGGCGGCCAGATTGAGCAGGGTGCTCTTGCCGCACCCGGACGGGCCGACGACGGTGACGAACTCCTCGTCACCGATGTCCAGCGACACCTCGTCCAGGGCGGTGAAGACGGTCCTCTTCAGCGGATACGTCCGGGACACGTTCCGGAAGGAGATCTTGGCGGTCATCGGGTCTCCTGCCAACGGGTGAGGCGACGTTCGGCGAGCAGCAGCAGCCGGTCCATCAGGAGGCCCAGCAGACCGATGGTGATCAGACCGACGAAGATGGTGGGGAGGTCGTAGTAGAGCTGAGCGTTCTGCATCCGGAAGCCGAGGCCCTCCTGGGCGGCGATCAGCTCCGCCGCGACGAGGGTTCCCCAGGCGGAGCCGAGGCCGATCCGCATCCCGACGAGGATGAACGGAGCCGAGGCGGGGACGACCACCTTGAGGAAGATCGTCCCGTCCCGGGCGCCCAGCACCCGGGCCGCGTCGATGAGCGTCCTGTCGACCCCCACGACGCCCTGGAAGGCCGCGACGACGCTCGACAGGAACGCCGCCAGGAAGATGACGAACACCTTGGGCACCTCGCCGATGCCCAGCAGCACGATGGCCAGCGGGATCATGGCGAGCGGCGGCACGGTGCGGAAGAACTGGACGTACGGCTCCAGCAGCCCGCGTGCCAGCGGGTACCAGCCCATCAGGAAGCCCACGGGCACGGCCAGCAGGGTGCCCAGCGCGAAGCCGCTCAGGACCCGGCGCAGGCTGGCCAGCGAGTCGTCGGCCAGCGTGCCGTCAGCGATCAGCTCGCCCGCCCTGCCCGCCACGGCGGCGGGCCCCGGGAGCGCCTGCACCCCGAGCGAGGCCGGCCAGGCCCACAGGCCGATGCCCGCCGCCAGGGCGATCAGGTTCAGGACGACCGCGGGGACGCGGGGGCGCTTTCGCCTGCGCACGCGGGTGGGTACGGCGTCCTCGAGTACGGGCCCGGCCTGCTTCAGGGGTGTCTCCGTGGAACTCATGTGGCGTCCTCGGGAAGGTCGTCGACGCCCGGACCCGGGTAGCGGGCGAGCAGAGGGGATTCATGGAGGGCGAGGGCGACGCCGCCGAGCGCACCGCCCGCCTCGCCGAGCCCGGCGGGGAGCAGCGTCACGCGCCCGCGGGCCAGCGGCATGACATGCGCGTCGAGCGCCTCCTGCACGGGAGCGAGCAGCGCCTCGCCGGCCCGGGCCAGCTCACCGCCCAGCACGATCACACCCGGGCCGACCGCGTTGACGACCCCCGCGAGCACCGCACCGGTCCGGGCCCCTGCCGTCCGCAGCACCTCGTGTGCGGCCCGGTCGCCGTTCTCGACCGCCCGCAGCAGGGTCGGGACGTCGTCCGCGCGTCCGCCCAGGGCACGGAAGGAGGCGAGTACGGGCCCGATCGAGGCGATCGTCTCCAGGCATCCCGTGCCCCCGCACTCGCACGGCCGGCCTTCGGGGTCCGCGGTGATGTGCCCGAGCTCGCCCGCCAGTCCGTCCACGCCGCGGTGCAGCGAACCGTTCACGACGAGGCCGCCGCCCACTCCGTGCGACAGCCGCAGATACAGCACGTCCTGGCTCGCCGCCGCAGCCCCCCAGGTGGACTCCGCTAGGGCCGCGAGCCGGGTGTTGTTGTCCAGCAGGACCGGCGCACCGAACCGCTTGCCCAGCAGCCCGGCCAGATTCGCCAGCGGTTCCTCGGGCGCGCCCGCGGCCGTCGGCACCGGGCCCACGACACCGACCCCGACCGCACCGGTCGTGCCGAGGGCGGCCAGCCGCAGAGTGCCGCCCGCCAGCGAGGCGACCAGCCGCTCCGCCAGCTCCACCCGCCGCTCCCAGGAGAGCCCGGGAGGATGGGCCCGGCTCGCCGAACCGATCACCTCGTGAGCCACGTTGGCGGCGGCCACGTGAACGGCTCGGCGGGCGAAATCGATGCCGACGGCCTGGCCGGCCGCAGGGTTGAGCGTGAGGTGCTCGACCGGTCGGCCACGCCTGCGCGGACCCGGTTCCGCGGCGGCCGCCACGACGGCACCGCTCGCGACCAGGGTCCCGACTATGTCGTACAGCGTGGTGCGGGACAGTCCGGCCTGGCGTCCGAGCTCCGCTCGGCTCTGTGGTCCGTGACGGCGCAGCAGACCGAGTACGCGTTCCTCGTGCCCGCGCCTCAGCCGCGAGAGAGGTCCACCGTGTGAGTGCATGGCGCCCAGCATGATGACCGCGCGATTTTTTGGTCAATGACCCGGAAAAATATTCATGTTGCCGCAACGACGGCGGGGTCAGGCCGGGCGCACACAGCGGAAGCCGAGGTTCCCCGTCGTGCTGTCCGGCGTGTTGCGGGTGCGCGCCGCCACCCGGTAGCGGTTGCAGTACGAGCGGTGGCACAGGTAGGAGCCGCCCCGGATCACCTTGGCGTCGCCCGTGCCGGGGCCGCGCGGGTCGCTCCGGCGGGCCGCCCCGCGGTCGGTGCTCCACCAGTCCTCGCACCACTCCCAGACGTTTCCCGCCATGTTGTACAGGCCGTATCCGTTCGGCCGGTAGGCGTCGACCGGTGCGGTGCCCGCGTAGCCGTCCTCAGAGGTGTTCTTCGTGGGGAAGTGCCCCTGCCAGACGTTGCAGCGGTGCTCCCCGTCCGGGGTCAGCTCGTCGCCCCAGGGGAAGCGTGCCTGCACCAGGCCGCCCCGGGCCGCGTACTCCCACTCGGCTTCCGTCGGCAGCCGGGCGTCCGCCCAACGGCAGTACGCGCGTGCGTCGTTCCAGGAGACATGGACGACGGGATGGTCCGCGCGGTCCTCGATCCCGCTGCCGGGACCCTCCGGCCTGTCCCACCGCACGCCCTCCACCCCGCACCACCACGGGGCGCCCTCCGGACGGCCGGCGCCGCGCCGGAGCGCGGCCGGCAGGAACCCGGCGAAGACGTACGACCAGCCGAAACGCTCGGCCTCGGTGACATGACCGGTGGCCGAGACGAACTCCGCGAACCGCTCGTTGCTGACCGCGTGCGCGTCGATGCGGAAGGCGGACACCCGCACCTCGCGGACCGGGCCCTCGCCGTCCGCCCGGAACCCGTCGGGGTCCTCGGTCCCCATGAGGAAGGGTCCGCCCGGGAGCAGCACCATGCCGTCGACGCCCTCCTTCGACGCCGGTACCGCGGGGGCGGCCGGGGTCCGCCCGGGGCGGACGGAGGGGACAGCCCCGGACGGGCCGTCAGGCCTCCCACGGCCGGGTGAGCAGCAGCCGGCAGGTGCTATGTCGTCCATGCCGTGATCCTACGAGCACTCCTGAGCCCCCTACACCGATGATCGTCTCCGCCCAAACCTCCTCCCGGCGTGGCGTGCCGTCCAACGGGTGACATCTGGCTCCCTGTCACACGATGAGCCCACCGCTTCCCTCGAATGCGGCCTTCCCGAGTGGTGGGCCCGCGCTTTTCAGCTGACGGTGGATCACGTCGCACCCGTGATCCGATGAGCCGGCAACCAGCCGGCCAGCGCGGGGGTGGCGAAAGGACTGTGTATCCATGCGCTCTGCCCGCACCCTGTTCGCATCGGCCGCCGTCACGGCGGTCCTCGCGGTCTCCGTTCCCGCCGCATACGCCGTGACCTCGGCGGACGACTGGGACAAGGACAGCGGTTCCTCCGCCAGCAGCAACGACGACCGCGAGAAGCCCGACTCGTGGAAGCACGACAAGCCCGAGGGCGGCGTCCACGCAGGTGGCGGTGCGCTGGCCGGTCTGTCGGCGGACGACTGGGAGAAGGACAAGGACAAGGACAAGGACAAGGAGTCCG
>NZ_JBVHKB010000007.1:0-496163 GCF_055559735.1 Streptomyces sp. NPDC023573 | reverse complement strand
CCGGTTCCGGCAGCAACGACGACCGCGAGAAGCCGGACTCGTGGAAGCACGACAAGCCCGAGGGTGGCGTCCACGCAGGTGGCGGTGCGCTGGCCGGTCTGTCGGCGGACGACTGGGAGAAGGACAAGGACAAGGACAAGGAGTCCGGTTCCGGCAGCAACGACGACCGCGAGAAGCCGGACTCGTGGAAGCACGACAAGCCCGAGGGTGGCGTCCACGCAGGTGGCGGTGCGCTGGCCGGCGTGTCGGCTGACGACTGGGAGAAGGACAAGGAGTCCGGCTCCGGCTCCGGTGACAGCGAGCAGACCTGGAAGCACGAGAAGCCCGAGGGTGGCGTCCACACCGGCGGTGGAGCGATGGCGCTCTCCGGCAGCGGCCTGGCCGCCGGTTCGGTGCTGATGCTCGGTGGCCTGGGTGCCGTCGCGTACAAGCTGCGCCGCCGCAACGCCTCGGGTGCGGCGGCCGCCTGACCGGCGCTCCGCACTGCTGATCGAATCCGTCGTGGCCGCCGCCCTCTCCGGGGCGGTGGCCGCGCCGATTTCCCCCGTACAGCCACCCGTCCCTCCCGTACGCGAAAGGCAGCATGCGCATGGCCGCCCCGCAGCCGTCAGAACCAGCCCCCGCCTCCCCTGCCCTCGGCCGTTCCCTGCTGTGGCCCGTCGCGGCGGTGGGGCTGGGCTTCCTCCTCGTCTACAACTCCTTCGACGCGTCGGCCGGAGTCCCGCCGGCCCCTGCCGTGGTGTCCCTCCCCGCGGCCTCGGCCCCCGTCTCGTCCACACCGTCCGCGTCCGCGCCGCCCGCCGGCCTCGGGCTGCCCCGGTCCGAGCCCGAACGGATCTCGATCAAGTCGATCGCCGTCGACGCTCCCTTCACGCCCCTGTCGATCGGCCCCTCCGGACAGCTGGACGCACCGCCCGCGCACGACGCGAACCTCGCGGGCTGGTTCAAGGACGGCGCCACCCCGGGCGAGCGCGGCACCTCGGTGGTGGCCGGGCACGTCGACACCAAGACCGGTCCCGCTGTGTTCCTGCTGCTCAGCACGCTCAAGGCGGGCAACACGGTGGACATCACCCGCCGGGACGGCGCCGTCGCGACGTTCAAGGTCGACTCGGTCGAGACGTTCAGCAAGGAGGACTTCCCTGACGACCGCGTCTACGCCGACAACGGCACCGCCCAGCTGCGGCTGATCACCTGCGGTGGTGTCTACGACAAGAAGAAGAAGGACTACGAGGACAATGTGGTGGTGTTCGCGCACCTCGCCTCCACCAAGAGCCCCTGAGGCGGTCCGGCCCCTGCCCCTGACGTACGGGTGAGGGCTTAGCGTCTGCGTGCTCCCGGCCGGCCGGGCCCGGAGCACGCAGACGAGGAGTCCGCCCATGACCGCCCGCCCGTCCCTGCCGCGTGCCGCACCGGCGACGGCTGCCGGGACCGCACCGAGGGCGCTTCGGTTCTACGAGGAGCGAGGGCTGCTGCCTCCTCCGACGCGCAGCACCACGGGGCAGCGGCGGCAGTACAGCGCACGCGATGCCGCCCGGGTCGGATTCATCCGCGAGCTGCTGTCCCTTGGGCTCACCGTGGAAGACCTGAGCCACTGCGCGGACCGTCTCGACCTGCTGATGGACGATCCGCCGCAGCGCTGCGGCGCATCCGGGACGGGGGGCACGGAGAGCCCGGGGGTCGCCGCGCGGAGGCCGGCCGTCCTCGACTCGGAGATCGCCCGCCTCACCCGGCTTCGCGAGCAACTGGCGTCCCGCGTCGGGGTGGATGCCCGGCCCTCCGCTGACGCCACCGGTATCCACTGGCTGGGCCGTCCCCCGCGCACCTAACATCCCGGGGTGACCACGAGCCCCGCCGGCGTGCGGATACAGCAGCGACACACCGACCGTCCGGGCCGTGACATGGCGGTGGACCTCTGCGCGGTCTCCGAGCTCGGCCGGCTCGCCGGACACGCGGACCGTCGTTCGAGGCATCTGGGGCTCGCCCTCCTCGCCGAGCGGGCGGCCGAGCCCCACCTGTCCGCCGGTGAAGCAGCCGAGCTGGCGGAGCTGCTGCCGCCGGACGTTCCCGAGTCGCCGGACGAGTCGCTCCTCCTGGCCGGGCTCCACGGGCGTCTCGGGATCCACCTCCCGCGCGGACTGCCCGCCTGGCGTACGGTCCCGATGCCGGAACGGGTACGGATCGCCTGGCTGCGGGCCGACCTCCTCACCGACCCCTCCGCGCTGCGGGACGAGCCGCCCGGCGAAGTGCTCCACCAGGCCGTGCGCTCCATCGACGCCTGGGACGCCCACCGGCCTGACCGGCTCGTGGCGGAGGTTCTGGAGACCCGTGACCCCGCCGTGCGTGCGGAGGCCGTCCGGCTGATCCGGCAGGGCCTGCACGCCGGCCTGCTGGCCCCCGGCCTCGCCAGGGACCATCTGGCCGGGCTGCTCGGCTCGGATCGGGACGACACGGCCGTCGCGGCTGCCGCCCTGGAGGAACTGGCCGAACCCTGGGCGGCGTCCGACCCTCTTCCCGCCACCCTCTTCGCCCCGCATCTCGACCCCGCCCGGCCGCTCGGGGTGACGGCTCGCGCCCTCACCGCTGCGGCCCGGCACGGGCACCGGGCGCTGCTGCGGCGTACGGCGGCGGACCCCGCCGCACCCCCGGCGGTACGCCGACTGGCCATGGAACTCCTCGGCGACCTGGCGGAACGCGGTGACATCGGCGCGCTCCTGGACATCGCGGCCCAGGACCCACTGCTGCTCGGCGGACCCGCGATCAGCTGTCTGCAAGGGCTCCACAGGCGCGGGCACTTCCCCGACGCGTCGCAGGCGCCGGCCGTCGTCGGCCTGGCGCTGGCCGATCACTCGATCGACTCCCGCACGGTCGCGACGGTCCTCTACACCTGCCGCCGGACGGTCCTCGACCTGCTCGTCGACGCCCCGGCGGACGACCCGGGCGCGCCACGCCGGCTCGACCTGCTCGTCGCCCTGGCCGGGCAGGGGACGGGAGACCTCCCGATCGGGGCCGCCGTCACCCGGCTGCTGCCCTCCGCCCGCGTACCCGCGCCGTTCCTCGGCGCGATCCGCGCACTCCGTCACGAGGACGCCGAGGAGGCCGTCCTCGCGCTGCTGCCCCGTGTCCCGGCCGCCGCCCTCGACACGCTCGAAGCCATCGGTGGGGACCGCACCGTCGCGGCGCTGACCGAGGCGCTCGGCCCGGAGCCCGACGGACGTGGCATCGCGCCCTTCCTCCGTCCCGTACGCCACCGGGCACTCGAACTCCTGTGGCAGCTGAACACCGATCCGGACCTCCGGCGCCGCCTGCTCGCCCGTGTCGGTCCCACCGCGCCGCCACCGGCCGTCGCGGCCGACCTCGGAGCCCCCGACGAGCGCGAACTGGCCCTGCTGGCCGCGGGTCCCGAACCGGCCGATCCGGTGGCGGCGCTGTGCGCGCTCGCGGCCCGCGGGAGCGCCGCCACTCTGCCCGCCCTCACCGGCCTGCTGCTGAGGACCGTGAGCGAACTGGCGGCGTCATGGGAGACGGTGGAGACGGGCCCGCACCCGGAACCGGCCCGTGCCACGGAGCCCGTGATCCCCCAGGAGATCGTGGACGCCGTACGCGGTCTGGGCGGCCGCCTGCACGAACGCCGCAGGATCAGGCCGTCCTGCCTGCTCGGTGCCCGGGACGCCCGGGAGGCCGGCGACGCGCTCATGGCCGGAATCGTCCTCGACCTGCTGGACCGGCCGGACCTGTCCGCCCGTCAGCAGTCCGTCCTCCTGGAAGTCCTGCGGCGCACGCCCTCCGCGGAGACCCGCCCCCGCGTGCACCGGCTGCTCCGCCACCGCGATCCGCATGTGCGCAAGCAGACGATCGCCGCCCTGGCCGCGGGCGCGGCGGGCGAGGACGCCCAGGCACTGTCGGCCACACTGATCGCCCTGACCCGGGCCGAGGACATCCAGACCGTACGCCAGTCGCTGCTGGCCCTCGGCCACGCGGAGGCCCGCTGGGCCTGCCCGGCGATCACCGCACTCCTGGAACACCCCACGATGAACATCAGGAAGACCGCCGCGTCGGTCCTCGCGAGCGCCGGGACACCGGCCGCGGTCCCCGGCCTTCTACGCGCCCTCGGCCGCAACGACAACCCGGGGCTGCGCGCCGGACTGGCCGCCGCGCTGCGCGCGGTGCTGGGCGACGCCTGCACGGCCACGGTCCTCGCCGCCGCGGCGCGCACCGGGGACATCCGTGAGCGCACGCGGCTGCTGGGGGCCCTCACCGGCGACCTCACCGCCCGCACGGTCGTCGCCCTGGCCGATCAGAGCTCCCCGCTCGTGCCGGATCTGCTCGCCGCGGTGGCCGACGGCCGGATCCGTCTCGGCGCGGGGAGCGCCGCCGGCCTCGCGGAGCTGTCGGCCGCGTACGGGATCACACCGCCCGGCCGTCCGTCGGCCGGGGACGCCGGTTCATGGGCAGCCCGGCTCGTCGGCCACGGCTGGAGCGCACCGGTCGCCCTGTGCCTGGCGGACAGCCCCGACGCGCTGCCGCCGCAGCGCCTGAGGGAGCTGCGGCCGATGCTCGCGGAGTGGCTCCGCCTGGCCCGGTCCGTACCGGAAGCCGCCCGCGACCGGGTCATCGGCCTCGTGCTGCGGCTGTGCCCCGCACCGTGGCCGGCCGACGAACTGGAGAAGATGGCGGACTCCGTCCAGGTGCTGACGGACGGTCTCGCGGGTCAGCGGGAACACCGGGCCGGACTCCTCGCCGTGCTCCAGGCCGTGGCGCCACGGCTGCCCTGGCCCGAGCGCATGGCGCTCGCCGACGCCGTACGGGCCATGACGCCCCCACAGCACGTGCCGGCGCTGCGGCTGCTCCGCGCCTGCGACGCCGTTCCGGTCAGAGGCGACCTGGACCGGGCCCTGGCCGCCGCCCGCCTCGACGACGACGTACAGCAGGCCGAGACCGCCGTACTGCGTGAGGCGTTCGGTATCCCGGAGGAGCCGCCCACGCCGGGCAAGGAGACGGAAGCGTGGCGGTCCGCACTGCGCCTGGCCCTCCGCACCCGCCGCGCTCTGGAGGAGTTCCGGCGCCGTGTCCCGTACGCAGGGGACTCCCGGCAGTGCCTTCGCGCCCTCGTCGACGCCTACTCCCAGGCCGACGACAACGGTGTACGCGCCCTCCTCGTCGACTGGATGACGGGCATTCAGCCGCTGGGAGCGCCCCCGTGGACGCTCTCGGAGCCGACGGGCCCGGCTTCGGAAGTCGTACGCGACGACCACGGCCGGCCGCGTTCCGCCGAGCGGCGCACCCGGCTGATGGACCTGCTGGAAGCACCCGACCCCGGCCGCAGATCCGGCGCCGCCCGGCAGCTCCTGGACTGGCCGGAGCCGGATACGGCCCGGGCGGTCCTCGACGCCCACCTCCGAGGACGTGTCGGCCTGCCGCCCGGAGAGCGCCTGGCACGCGCCCTGGCCACCGTCGCCCCCGAGGAGCTGAGCGGGGAGGAGGTCGTGCCCGCCAGGGTGACCGGCCTCGCCCCGCACCTGGGCCCCTGGGACCTCGTGCCCCTGATCCCGCTGCTGCTCGGATGGTGGGAGCACGGCCCCGCCGGTCTCCGGGCGGAAGCCGCCCACGCCCTGCGGGCGGCGCCCGCCGAAGTCCTGGCGGAGCACCTCCTGCCCCGGATCGAGGCAGGAGCCTGGGGACTCCTGGACCTGCTGGCGGGACGGCCGCTGCTGGGTTCCCCGGACAGGACGAGAGTCCGGGAGCGGCTGTGCGCCGAGGGGCGGGACGACCTCGCCGAGAGGCTTCTCCTGGACGGGGGCCCTGTCCCCCGCACGACGGCTCCCGCCGGAGCGGTCCACCGGCCCGGGCGTGCCGAACTGCTCCGCCTGGCCCGGACCGGGGGACCGGAGCAGATACGCAGGGCCCTCACCCGCCTCGCCGAGGAGCACACCGGCCGCGCGCCGGACCCGGACCCCGCCCTGAAGGAGGTGATCGGTGAGCTGCTGACCCATCCCCGGCCCAAGGTCAGGCTGCACGCCCACCGGATCTCGCGCACCATGCTCGACCGGCCGGCCCACCTGCTCCACACGGCCGTCCTGCTGGACGACCCGCAGCCGGACGTCAGACGCACGGCCATCAGGACGCTCAGCCATGCCGCCTGGGAGCCGGCCGTTCCCGCGCTGGTCGCTCTGCTCGGCCACACGCATCCGGCGGTCCGCCAGGAGGCCGCCGAGGGGCTGCTGCTGATGGGCGGAGCCGCGGTCCCCGCTCTGCGGCACGCCGCGGGCCAGGCCCGTCCCGACAAGCGCTCGCGCTATACAGACGTCCTGGACCGGCTCACCGGGTCCGGCGGCGCGCCGCCCCTCCGGTGAGTGCTCAGTGGGCGCCCTCCCGCTCGGCCACGGCGACCTGGTGCAGCGTGCGGCCGGTGCGGGCCGAACGCGCGTGGTACGGGTCGGGGGTGCCCGGCCGGTCGTGGACGGCCTGCCGGTCGTCGGCCTTGATCAGCAGCCAGGCCTCCGGCCCCCGGGTCCCTTCCTCGTCGTCGATACGGAAGCGGGTGAGCGCGAATTCCCCGTGCAGCTTCGCCCCCTCGAGCCGGAACGTGGCATGTCCTCGCTCCAGGGACTCGGCGAACGGGACGGGGTCGCCCGCGAGGTCGTGACTGGTCGGGGTGTAGGTGCCCTGGTCCCAGACGATCACCGTGCCGCTGCCCTGCTCGTCCTGCGGAATGACCCCCTCGAACTCGCGGTACTCGAGGGAATGGTCGTCCGTCGGAACGGCCAGCCTCTTGTCGCTCGGATTGTCCGACGGGCCTCGCGGCACGGCCCAGGACTTCAGGACGCCGCCGACCTCGAGACGGAAATCGAAATGCATGCGCCGGGCGTCGTGGATCTGCACCACGAAACGCCGTGTGCTCTCGCTGTCCACGCCTGATCCTTCCGCCGGGATGCGGTCGGACGATGCGCGCCTGCCCGGTCGAGGCCGTGCGGGCACCGCACAGTCCATGCCTCCACTGTGCTTCCGTCGGCCGCGCGCCGCACGGCGGAAGCCGCGCGGCGACTCCGGTCAGCCGGTGTACCGCGCGAGTGTCCGGTCGGCCGCCGCGCCCGAGCGGTGCCACCAGGTGGTCACCGGTTCCCACACCCGGATCCCGTCCGGTGCCCCCGGTGAGGCGGCGTCGAAGGTCCGCCCGCGGTGCGCGGGGTCCCCGGCGACCGTCAGCCGGTCCACCACCCGCAGTTCCGTGGCCGCCGGGTCCAGCGTGCGCACCGCGGCGTAGCCGGATCCGCCCGCCGGCAGACGGTACGGACCGCTCCCGCCCTCGGGTACGGGCAGGGCCGGGCCGTCCAGGCCGCCGAAGACGACCGTGGGGACGCGGTCGACGACGCAGGCATGCCGGCCCCGGTTGGTGACGCTGATCCGTACCGTCTCCGGCTGGTCCGAGGCCGCGGCGGCGACGTCCAGGCTGCTCTCCCGACACGTCGGGACAGGGGGCGCGGCGGAGGAGGCCGTCGCGGCGCCGGCCGGAGCCAGCAGGGCGAAGGCCAGGGCGACGGTGGCGGGAACGGTCACTTCGGCACGGATGCGCATGAGTTGTCCGTTCCCCGCCACGTCCACTTCTACCTGTGCCCGCCCGGTCCGGACCAGATCCTTGACGGGCCTCGGGCCACTCTCTTAAATCAAGTGTTGAAAGATGCCGCCCGGGTGAG
Source organism: Streptomyces sp. NPDC023573 (assembly GCF_055559735.1). NCBI lineage: Bacteria > Bacillati > Actinomycetota > Actinomycetes > Kitasatosporales > Streptomycetaceae > Streptomyces > Streptomyces sp. NPDC023573. Next base: position 488,472 of record NZ_JBVHKB010000007.1, on the reverse strand, counting down.
TGTGCCAAGCGTTCACCTCTCGGCGTTCATCTGTCATGCGCATGACATTCATCCCCCCACCCCGAAAAGAAGTGAGACCGTGCATTCTCCCCACCACAGCGGACGCCGCCTCCCGAAGAGGCGCCGTACGACGCTGTACGCCGCGCTCTCCCTGCTCTGCTGCTCCGTGGTCATGACCGCGCTTCCCGCCGGAGCCTCGGCCGCACCCGACCCCCACACGGCTGCGTCCTCCACCGCTTCCCGGACGGCGGCCGTGGCCTTCGCCGACGAGTTCGACGGCCCCGCGGGCTCGGCCGTCGACGGCGGCAAGTGGCTGACGGAGACCGGCGACAACGTCGACAACCACGAGCGGCAGTACTACACGGCGGGCAACAGCAACGCCGCCCTCGACGGCCAGGGCAACCTGGTCATCACCGCACGCAAGGAGAACCCGGGCAACTACCGGTGCTGGTACGGAACCTGCGAGTACACCTCGTCCCGGCTCAACACCTCGGGAAAGTTCACCGCGACGTACGGACACGTCGAGAGCAGGATGAAGATCCCGCGCGGACAGGGCATCTGGCCGGCCTTCTGGATGCTCGGCGCCGACATCGGCAGCGTCGGCTGGCCCAACAGCGGTGAGATCGACATCATGGAGAACGTCGGCTTCGAACCCGGCACCGTCCACGGCACCCTGCACGGCCCCGGCTACTCCGGCTCGGGCGGCATCGGCGCCGGATACACCCTCCCCGGCGGAGCCGCCTTCGCCGACGACTTCCACACCTTCGCCGTGGACTGGGCCCCCGACTCCATCACCTGGTCCGTCGACGGCACCGTCTACCAGCGCAGGACACCCGCCGACCTCAACGGCAACCCCTGGGTGTTCGACAAGCCGTTCTTCCTCATCCTCAACCTCGCCGTGGGCGGCTACTGGCCGGGCGACCCCGACGGGAGCACCAGCTTCCCGCAGCAGCTCGTCGTCGACTACGTCCGGGTGACCACAGCCGACTGAGCACGGACGCGGACCGGCGCCGGCCACCGCCGCCGGTCCGCGTGCGGACGTAGCATGATCCGTATGGAGCAGCGCACACTCGGCAGGACCGGCCGTGACGTATCGGTCGTAGGACAGGGCACCTGGCAGCTCGGCGGGGACTGGGGAGAGGTGCGGGAGGCCGATGCCTTCGGCGTCCTCGACGCCGCCGTCGAGTCGGGGGTCACCTTCTTCGACACCGCCGACGTCTACGGCGACGGCCGCAGCGAACAGCTGATCGGCCGCTATCTGAAGGAACGCCCGGACGCGGAGGTCTTCGTCGCCACCAAGATGGGCAGGCGTGCCGAACAGCTTCCGGAGAACTACGTCCTGGACAACTTCCGTACCTGGAACGACCGCTCACGCGCCAACCTCGGCGTCGACACCCTCGATCTCGTACAACTGCACTGCCCGCCCACGGCGGTCTACTCCTCCGACGCCGTGTACGACGCCCTCGACACGCTCGTCTCCGAGCAGCGGATCGCCGCGTACGCGGTGAGCGTGGAGACCTGCGCCGAGGCGCTCACGGCCATCGCCAGGCCCGGAGTCGCGAGTGTCCAGATCATCCTCAACCCCTTCCGCCTGAAGCCCCTCGACGAGGTCCTCCCGGCCGCGGCGGAGGCCGGGGTCGGCATCATCGCGCGCGTGCCGCTCGCCTCCGGACTGCTGTCCTGCAAATACACCGCCGACACCGTCTTCGCTCCGGAGGACCACCGCACGTACAACCGCCACGGCGAGGCGTTCGACCAGGGCGAGACGTTCTCCGGCATCGACTACGCCACGGGCGTGGCCGCCGCGTCGGAGTTCGCCGGTCTCGCGCCCGAAGGTGCCACCCCGGCACAGACCGCGCTGCGCTGGATCATCCAGCAGCCCGGTGTCACCGGTGTCATCCCCGGTGCCCGGTCGGTGGAGCAGGCCCGGGCCAACGCTTCGGCCGCCGCTCTCCCGCCGCTTCCGCAGAGCACCCTCGACGCGGTGCGCGACCTGTACGACCGCCGGATCCGCGCGGAGGTCCACTCGCGCTGGTGACCGAGGCTCAGTCCTCCTCGCCCTCGCCGTCCTGGCCCGGCTCCGCCGCAGGTCCGGTCGGCGCGGGCGATTCGAGCCCAGCGGTCGGCGAGGAGCCGGGATCCGGGGTGTCCGCCGCGCCGGTGTCCGGTGCGAAAAGGACCGTGCCCAGATACACCGCCGCCAGGAAGGCGACCGTACCGGCCACCGCACTCGCCACGCGCGGGCGGCGGCGGATGGCCTCACTCGTCTTGATCCGGCGCGTCGTGGCCGGTCTGGCCGCGGATCTGGACGTCCGGGGCGCGGGAGCCGCCCGTCTGCGCCCGCCGGACTGCGGCAGCCGGTACGTCGACGGCCCCCCGGCCGCCTGGGCGTTCGGGGCCGGCGCGGGAGGGACATGCGCGGCGGGCCGCGGGGCGGCGGTCGCGTGGTGCGGCAGCGGCTCGGGCCGGCCGCGCCAGGCATCCGTACGGAACCAGTCGGAGACCTGCTGCGCGCTCGGCCGGTCCTCGGGCTGCTTCGCCAGCAGACCCAGGAGATACGAATCGAACGCCGGGGAGATGTCCACCCCCCGCTGTCTGACCGGCACCGGAGGCGTGTCCACGTGCTGGTAGAGCGTCGCCGTCGCCGTGTCCGAGCGGAACGGCGGCTGACCGGCCAGCAGTTGATAGATGACGCAGCCCAGCGAGTACATGTCCGACGCGGAGTCCGCCGTACGGCCGAGGGCCCGCTCGGGAGCCAGGTAGAGGCTCGTACCGACGATGTGGCCGGCCGTGGTCAGCGCCGTGGAGGGGTCGTCGACGAACTGGGCGATGCCGAAGTCCCCGATCTTCACGGACCCGTCGGCGTCCAGCATCAGGTTGCCGGGCTTGATGTCCCGGTGGACGATGCCCTGCCTGTGGGCGGCGGCAAGACCGGCGGCGGCCTGGCCGGCGATATGGGCCACCTGCTCGGGATGGACGGTCTCCTGAGCTTCCAGCAGATCCCCGAGGCTCCTTCCCTCGACCAGCTCCATCACGAGATAGAAGCGGTCCTCCCAGGAGCCGAAGTCGAACACGGCCACCAGGTGAGGGTGGCTCAGGCGCGCTGCCGTCTGCGCCTCGAGGCGGAAACGCGCGGTCGACGAGGCATCGGCCTGGTCGCCCAGCAGCAGCTTCACCGCCACCGCACGGCCCAGCACTTCGTCCGTGGCGCGCCACACCTCACCCATACCGCCACGGCCGATGGGGGATATCAGCCGGTACCGCCCAGCAACCAGCACCTGTGCACACCAATCTCGAATTATGGCCCTCTCCGACTGCCGCGGCGGCGACCTCATCGGGCTCATCGCCTCGGTACGGTGCGTCGGGGTGCGCGGCATGATCAGGATATCCGTCCCCGGGGCCGCCGCTCGCCCGGCCTAGGCGCGAGACGCGGGATCCGGCCAATCGGCGGACCGGACCGGCTTGTTCTCACCCGCCGCGGAGCCACTCCAGCACCGCGGCAGCGGTGAACTCCGTCTGTCCGCCCGGAAACAGCAAATCCGCCTTCCCGAACTCCGCGCCGTCCGCCGTCGCATGGGCGTCGGGTACGGCGACGCACCGCATGCCCGCCGCGTGAGCCGCCCGGACACCAGGGACGGCGTCCTCCAGGACCACGCACGAGCCGGGCGCCACACCGAGCCGCCGGGCCGCCTCCAGGAAGACGTCGGGCTCCGGCTTGCCGTGTGCCACCTCCTCGGCGGACACGTAGAGCGGGAGGTACGCGTCCAGTCCCGTGACCGCGAGCGAAGCCGCGATCGCCGCCCGGGAGGACCCCGACGCCACCGCCATCGGCACCCCGTCCTCGTGCAGCCGCTCGACGAGGGCGCGCATCTCCGGAAAGGCTTCGGTCGATGCCCCGGCGAGCTCCAGGTACAGGGCGTTCTTGCCGGCCAGGAGTTCGTCGACCGGCGCCTCGATCCCGTACTCCTCCCGCAGGACCGTGAGGGTCTCCCGGGTGCCGATCCCGATGAAGCGGGTGTGGTTCTCCCAGCTGAAGTCCCGCACGCCGTACCTGGCGAGGAGCCGGCGCCCCGCCTCGTAGTAGTTCGGCTCGCTGTCCACGAGGGTGCCGTCGAGATCGAAGAGGACGGGCGGGGTGGGGAGGGGCGCGGTCTTCATGGCCTCCAGCATGCCCGAAGGCGATCAGCCGGGGCCCGCCGCCCGCCCCACCGTCTCGACCAGTGGCAGGACCCGGTGTGCCACCCGCTCGCGCAGAGCCACTTCCGTCCGGGTCCTGACCACTCCGGGGAGCTGGATCAGCTGCTGGATCACATCCTCCAGATGCCCGTTGTCCCGGGCCACGACGCGCGTCAGGAGGTCGCCGCCCCCGGTCGTCGAGAACGCCTCGATGATCTCCGGCACGGCGGCGAGCGCGTCACCCACCTCGTCCAGATGCCCCTGGGTCACCTCAAGATGCACGAAGGCGAGTACGGGGTGTCCGAGGGCCGCGGGGGAGAGGGCGGGGCCCGTGCCCGTGATCACTCCGTCCCGCTCCAGCCGGTCCATCCGGGCCTGCAGGGTGCCGCGCGCCACGCCGAGGATGCGCGCGTACTCGCGCACGCTGGTGCGGGGCTGCTCGATGAGCAGCCGGAGGATACGGGTGTCGAGAGCGTCCACCGCCATGCCGGGCTGTGCTCCTCCTGGGCCGGAGATCGGTCGCCCGACTCTACCCAGGGCGTGGGTCACCCGGCACGGCGCCGGCCGTGAGGTCTGCCCAGGGCGTGGGTCACCCCGGCCGTGAGGTCTTGCCCAGGGCGCCGGCGCGCCCGGCAGGCCAGGTCGGTCGCGGTGACCGTTTGACGGTGCCGACAGGGCGTGATTGCTTTGAGCGGTGGAAAGGTTTCATAGGGTTACTCCCGGTCTGTGACCGAAAGCGGTTGAACATGGCTCTCGCTTCGCCGGTGCACTCACACAACGAGTGGGACCCGCTGGAGGAGATCATCGTCGGGCGGCTCGACGGTGCGACGATCCCCTCCGGTCATCCGGTCGTGTCGTGCAACATCCCGCCCTGGGCGGGGCGCCTGCAGGGGCTGGCGTCGGGCCTCGCCTACCCACGCCGGCTGGTCGAGCCCGCGCAGGAGGAACTCGACCGGTTCGTCGAGCTGCTTGAGTCCCTCGACGTCACCGTCAGGCGCCCGGACCCGGTCGACCACAAGCGGCGGTTCAGCACCCCCGAGTGGACATCGCGTGGATTCTGCAACACCTGCCCGCGGGACAGCATGCTCGTGATCGGCGACGAGATCATCGAGACCCCGATGGCCTGGCCGTGCAGGTACTACGAGACCCACTCCTACCGCTCGCTCCTCAAGGACTACTTCACGCGCGGCGCGCGCTGGACGGCGGCACCGAAGCCGCAGCTCACCGATGAGTTGTTCGACCCGGAATTCCGGCCCCCCGCGGCCGGCGAGCCCATGCGCTACATCCTCACCGAATTCGAGCCGGTGTTCGACGCCGCGGATTTCGTGCGCGCCGGACGCGATCTGTTCGTCACCCGGAGCAACGTCACCAACCGCATGGGCATCGACTGGCTGCGCCGCCATCTCGGGCCCCGCTACCGGATCCACGAGATCGAGAGCCGCTGTCGCACCCCCATGCACATCGACACGACGTTCCTCGTGCTCGCTCCCGGCAAGGTGCTGGTCAATCCCGAATACGTCGACGTCGACCGCCTGCCCGACATACTGCGGTCGTGGGACATCCTGATCGCCCCCGAACCCGACCGGATCGACGACCGGCTGCTCAAGCTCACCTCGCTCTGCGGCAAGTGGCTCAGCATGAACATCCTCATGGTCGACGAGAAGCGGGTCATCGCAGAGCGGCGCCACACGGGCATGCTGCGCGCTCTCGAGAAGTGGGGCTTCGAGCCGATCCCGTGCGATCTCCTGCACTACGCGCCGTTCGGAGGCTCCTTCCACTGCGCGACGCTCGACGTCAGGCGCCGCGGAACGCTCGAATCGTATTTCGACTGAGCGCTCCGCTACGCCTGCTCGCACGCCCCGGCGGGTGAGCGGGTGCTCAGACCGCGGACCAGCCGTTGTCGACAGGCAGGATCGCCCCGTTGATGTTGCTCGCCGCGTCGGATGCCAGGAAGAGGATCGCCGCCGCCTGCTCCTCGGCCCGGGCGGGCGAACCGACATTGCCCATGTAGGGGGCGAGGGCGGCCGGCCCGTGGGCGCCCCGGTCCGCGTCGACCCGGATGTTGGTGACCGTGCCGCCGGGCGCGATGGCGTTGGAGCGGATGCCCTTGTCGCGGTACATGACGGCCAAGGACTTGGTCAGGCCCGCGATGCCGTGCTTGGACGCCGTGTAGGCGGCACCCGCGGCGCTGCCCCTCAGGGAGGCCTCGGACGCGGTGAAGACCACGGCGCCCTTCCCCGCGGCGAGCATGTGCGGCAGCACGGCCCGTGTGAGGCGGAACGGAGCCGTGAGGTTGATGCCGATGACGCGCTCCCACTCGTCGTCACCGGTGTCGGCCGCGGCCGACATGCTGTCCATGATTCCGGCATTGTTGACCAGGACGTCTATGCCGCCGAACTCCTCCGCCGCCGTCGCCGCCACCCGGTCGGCGACGGTCTGGTCCCGCAGGTCCCCGATCACGGTGACCGCGGTCCCGCCGGCCTGCTTCGCCTCCTCCGCGACGGTCCGGGCGGCCGCCTCGTCGACATCGGCGATCACGATGCGGGCCCCCTCCTTCGCGAACAGCAGGGCGGTGGCCCGGCCGATGCCGGATCCGGCGCCGGTGACGATGACGCTGCGGCCCGGGCCGCTGGTGGTGGTGTTCACGTGATGCTCCTCGGCTTCGTCGACAGGGCAGGAACGCTACCTTTAATGGCGGCGAGTGCCAATATGGCAAGTGGTGCCATAAAAAGTGTCGCTACGATGGGTACAGCCGTGAGGGAAGGTGGCCGAAAACCGTGGAAACCGCGCACGCCGGAGGGGTGCCCGACCCTGCCTCGGCCGCCGCCGGAGCCGTCGGCGGCGCCCGCCTCGGACGCCCGCCGCTGACCGAACGGCGCAAGGCCGCGACCCGGCTGGAGATCGCCCGCGAAGCCGTGCGCCTCTTCGCCGACCGGGGTGTGGCCGCGACCACCGCCGAGGAGATCGCCGCCGCCGCGGGGATCTCGCAGCGGACCCTGTGGCGCTACACCTCCTCGAAGGAGCTGTGCGTCCGCCCCTTGCTGACCTACGCGCTCGACTTCGTCATCGCGCTGATGAGGTCGTGGCCGCGCGACCGGCCGCTGGCGGAAGCCGTCGCCGGAACCCCGTCCTCCCACCCGCCCGCATCGGCGGACACCGACGCGGGCGCCCTCCGCGACCTGGTCCTGCTCACCCGGACCGAACCCGCGCTGCGCGCCGTATGGCTGCAGGTCCACCATGACGCGGAGCCGGCCTTCGCCGCGGTCATCGCCGAGCGGACGGACCGCGGGCCGGACGACCTCGAACCACGGTTGCAGGCGACCCTGCTCAACGGGGCCCTCCGCGTCGCCGTCGAACAGTGGGCGTGGAGCGCGGACCCGCAGCCGGTTTCGCTGTCACGCACCATCCACCGCGCGCTGGGGCTCGCCCGCTCCGGTCTGTCCGACTGAGCGCCCTGACCGGCGCTTTCGGACGTGTCCGCTCGCGCGTCCCGTCGTTGACCACGGCATGAACCTGCGGTCCATCCCCCTCGTGATCGTCGCCCTCCTGAGTACGGTCGGCTGCGTCTCCGTCCCGGCCGAAGCGGAGAGGCCCTCGCCCTCCGCCTCCGTACCTTCCGGAAACAGGCCCGCCGCACAGGCGCCCCCGGTACCCACCGAGCCCGCGGCCGTCCAGGACACGCTCGGGAGGACCGAGAAGGGGCCGGACCGTGCGGACAGTGGGAAGGAGAAGAAGAAGGGGTCACGTGCCCCGGCCCGGCGTGCCGACGTCGTCGCGCCGCCCGTCCGCCAGGAGGCACGGAACCAGCCGCTACGTGCCGCTCCCGACCGGCCCCGAGCGCCACGCGGCGTGGGCGCGCCCCACCGGCCCCGCCCGGGCCGGACGTACGACATGCGCACCGTCTGTGCGACGGGGCAGGGGGTCGCGTCCGCCGAGATCGTCGACCTGTGCCGCTCCACGTACGGCCGTTGACGGGCGGCACGGAGCGTGACCGCACCGCCGTGCGGTCACCTGTCCAGGGGCGGCCGGCACCCCGGGCGCAGCACCGCCGGCGGGTCTCGCGGGCGCGGATGACGAACACGCGCCGGTGCGAGACGTACGGTCGCGCAATTCGGATGCGGCGGACGCGGCCGCATACCAGGATGTCGTGCGATGACGAACTCACCGCAGCCCAGCACGCCGCCCGCCCGTCCTCTCGCGCTCGTCACCGGAGCCGGCCGTCCCGAGGGCATCGCGTATGAAGTCGCACTCGAACTCGCGGGTGGCGGCTGGGACGTCGCCTTCACCTATCTGACCGCCTATGACGCCCGGATGGACTGGGGCGCGACCCCGGGCGCGGCGGACCGACTGAGCACCGAACTCGCCGGACTGGGCGCGGAGGCCGCCGGGTTCGAGGCCGACCTGGCCTCCCCGGACACCCCCGCGCAGCTCTTCGACGCGGTCACCGGACGGTTCGGCGGACGCCCCGTCGACGCCCTCGTGATGTGCCACGCCGAGTCCGTGGACTCCTCGATCCTCGACACGAGCGTCGAGAGCTTCGACCGCCACTTCGCCGTGAACGCCCGCGCGAGCTGGCTGCTGCTCAAGGAGTACGGGGCCCGGTTCGCGGGAACGCCCGGGCGCGGCCGGATCGTCGCCCTCACCAGCGATCACACGGCGCACAATCTGCCCTACGGGGCCAGCAAGGGTGCCCTCGACCGGATCGTCCTGGCCGCCGCCCGTGAGTTCGCCGGGCTCGGGGTGACCGCGAACGTGATCAACCCGGGTCCGGTGGACAACGGCTGGATGCCCGCCCCGCTCAAGGAGAGGCTGACCGAGGCCACACCGCTGGGCCGCCTGGGCGTCCCGCGGGACTGCGCGAACCTGGTCGGATTCCTCTGCTCCGAGCAGGGCGGATGGATCAACGGGCAACTGCTCAGCAGTGACGGCGGGATCGGGAGCTGACGGCCGGCCACCGGTGGCCCGGGTGGCGGCTCCGCCGTCCGGACTCCTGAGCCGTTCGTGCGACGTATCGCCTCCGGCTGGTCCGTTGGCTCTGCCGTGGCCGAGCGGTGTCGGCCGTTCATGGGCCATTGGCACAGGAGATCGGGTGTCGGTTGAACCATCAGTCCCCCTGGTGCTGAAATAGAGCTATCAATGGCGCTGCGGGTCCCTCGGGGATCACCGCGGCGCCTTTCTCGTGTCTGCGCCGGCTCACGTGCGGAAGGTAGGGGGCAACTTGCTGAAGAGGGCGTTCGTGGCACCGGATCCGGGACGGATGCGACTGCGGTTCGCGTCCCGGGCCGTGCTCGGCATCGGGCTCGCCGTCGCGCTGTGCGGGGCCGCCGGGCATTCGCTGGAGGCGGCCGTCACCGGTGGCCTGGCAGCGCTGCTCGCACTGTTCACGGTGACCGACGCGACGGTGCGTGGGCAGGCGATCACGACCGCCTTCCTCCCCGCCGTCGGTCTCCCGGTGCTCACGCTGGCCGCTGTGCTGCACGATGTACCCGTCGCCCGTGACCTGGCGTTCCTCGCCGTCGTGGGGGCCGGGGTGTACGCGAGGCGGTGGGGGCCTCGCGGACACTCGCTGGGCGTGTTCGGCTTCATGTCGTATTTCTCCGCCCAGTTCCTGCACACCGTGCCCGGCCGGCTGCCCGAGCTGTACGCGGCCGTGCTGCTGTCGCTCGCCGCGTCGTCGGCGGTGCGGTTCGGCGTGTGGTGCTACGAGCGGCGGTTCCGGGCCCCCGTGGCGGTCGCCCTCCCCTCCGGGGCGTCCGGGCTCGCGCGGATCACGACGCGGCAGGCCGTGCAGGCGACCGTGGGGGCCGGCTTCGCGCTCGCCGTGGGGCAGGTGCTCTCCGACCAGCGTTGGTACTGGGCTGTCGGCGCCACCTGGTGGGTGTTCGTGGCCACGACCTCGCGAGGCGAGACCGTCGTCCGCGGGTTCCGGCGCTTCCTGGGAACGGTGCTCGGGATCGGGCTGGGCTTCGCCGTGGCCGTGCCGTTGCACCATGAGCCGGTCGTGGCCGCCGTGGTCGTGGCGGCCAGTGTGTTCGGGATCTTCTACGCCGCCGCCGTCTCCTACACCTGGATGATGCTGGCCGTGACCGTCATGGCGAGCATGCTGTACGGGCTGCTGGGCGTGCTCGACACCGGGCTGCTCGTGCTGCGGGTGACCGAGACGGCGGCAGGTGCGCTCGGTGCCGTACTGGCGGTGCTGTTCGTGCTGCCGGTGACCACGCACTCGGTGACCGAGGCCTGGGTGGAGCGGGCGCTGCGATGTGTTCATACGTGCACGGCGGAGGCCGCCGCCCGGCTCGCGGGGAGCGAGGACGCCGACCCGCCTGGGCGCGTCGTCGAACTGGAGGCGATCCTCGGCCGCGTGCGCCTGTCGCTCGCGCCGCTGGTGCACCCGCTCAACCCGCTGCGGGCCCGTAAACGACGGGCACGGCTGGTGCTCGCGCTCCTCGACGACTGCGTGCGCGAGGTGCGCGGCCTGGCCGCCGTCGCTGCCGACCCGGAGGCCTCGCACGACGTCCGGCTCGCCGCGGCCTGCTGGCGGGTGGAGGCCGCCGTCGAGGCCCTCACCGACGCGCCGGCCGTCGGGCACCGCCTCCGGCCCGCCGACACGACGGCCACGGAGCCGACGGGCGCCGATCAGATGCTCGCCCACCTCCACGCGCTGGAGCAGGCCCTGCTCGAACTCGCCGTGCCCCTCCGCAGGTCCCGCCCGGCCCCGGCCGGCGCCTGAGCCGTCGTCCACGGCGGGATCGGCGGGCATCACCCCGGCTCGGACCACGCCCCCGCCCTCCGGCGACAGGCGCCCTGCCCCTCCCGCTTTCAGGCCGGGAGCGGGACAGGGCGCCTGCTACCGTCGGCCGGGAAGATCGTGACGGACGTGAAGAGGGGTAGCGGGATGGGCGCCGATCAGGAGAAGCGGGCATTCATAGGGTCGTTCACGTCGGCGGGCGGACTCGGCATCAGTGTCGCCGCCATCGACCGGGACACCGGGGCGCCGTCCGTGCTCGCGTCCACGGACGCCGTCGCGGACCCCTCCTTCCTCGCGGTCGGCCGCAGCCCCGGGACGGGCGGCCCCGTGCTCTACGCGGTCAGTGAGACCTCCGACGGCGCCGCCGCGGCCTTCGCCGTCGACGACGACGGCACACCGCGGCTGATCGGCGAGGTACGGCCGGTCGGCGGGAGCAGCCCGACCCATCTGACCCTCGCCGCGGGCCACCTCCTGACGGCCAACTACGGCTCCGGGAGTGTCACCGCGCTGCCGGTCCGGGACGACGGCTCACCCGGCCCGGCGGCCGGCGTGCTGCGGCACGAGGGCCGCGGCCCCGACGAGGGCCGCCAGTCCGGCCCGCACGCGCACCAGGTGGTGGCCGACCCCTCGGGGAACTGGGTGCTGAGCGTGGACCTCGGTACGGATTCCGTCCGCGTCTGCGCGCTCGACCCCGCCACCGGCTCCCTGCGGCTGCACGCCGAGACGGCACTGCGGCCGGGGACCGGACCGCGTCATCTCGCCTTTCACCCGTCCGGGGGACACGCGTACGTCCTCAACGAGCTCGAGCCGACGGTCACCGTGTGCCGCTGGGACGCGGCCGGAGGCCTGCTCGAACCGCTGGGGGAGACGCAGGTGCTGCCGCACGACCACGACGAGGGCGAGGACGCCCGTACGTACCCGTCGGAAGTGGTGGTCTCGCACGACGGACGGTTCCTGTGGACCGCCAATCGCGGCCACGACAGCATCTCCGTCCTCACACTCGACGAGACGGCCGAGAAAATCGCCCTGGCGGCGGCCGTGGGCTGCGGCGGACGCTGGCCCCGTGATCTCACCCTCGACCCCACAGGCCAGTGGCTCTACGCCGCCAACGAGCACTCCGGGAACGTCAGCTGGTTCGCCGTGGACGCCGAGACGGGAATCCCGGCACACGCGGGCTCCATCGAGGTTCCGGCCGCCTCCTGCGTGGTCTTCGCCTGACGCCCGGCCCGGAGACGGCATGCGGCGCGGACCGTGGGAGCCGGTCCGCGCCGCACCGTCCGGTGCGAAGGGCGCTGATCAGTGCGCCTGCGCCCCCTGGACCCCCTGAGGGGTCTCCGGGGTGATGCCCAGCGTCGTCGCGTACAGCGAGAGAACCAGCTTGCCGATGGCCGGGTACGCGCCGAGCGGCTCGGCTGCCGAGCAGCCGGCCTCCTTCGCGGCGGCGTCCAGCAGCCCGGCGTCGATCTCCGGCCCCACCAGGTACGGCGCGAGCGCCAGCTGCGCGGAGCCGGAGTTCTGCAGCTGCGCGGCGACCGAGGCGACCGAGCCCTCCACGTCCAGGGCCGCGGCCATCACGGGCACGGCGAGACGGGCGGCCAGCAGCATGCCGGTGATCCCGGCGGCCTGCACGGCCTCCTCGCCGCCCACCGTGGCCAGCACGATGCCGTCGGCCGCGGTAGCCACGGTGAACAGCCGCGCGCGGTCGGCGCGCGCCAGCCCGGCCTCCGAAAGGCGTACGTGCAGTGCCTCGGCGAGCAGCGGGTGCGGACCCAGTACGTCGGTCAGCTCGGCCTGCGTGCCGCTGTCCATGACGGCCTGCCGTATGCGTCGCATCAGGGCGCTGTCCGGGCCCGCCAGCAGCGGTACCACGACGGCGGACGGGCCCGAGGGCTCGGCGACCTCGCGGCCGGCGGCGACGGCCTGCTCGTAGCGCGCGGTGCGCTCGGCGGCGGCGTGGGTGAGCGTGGAGACAAGAGTGGGATATCCGGCGTCGTCGCCGTCGAGATAGCCGATCTGCGCGTTCAGACCGGGCAGCTCGGACCGGGCGATGCTGATCACTTCCTCGGCCAGGCTGCGCGAGGCCGGGGAAGGGGTACCGGGAAGGGCAAGAACGAGCGCGGCTGCGCCCTCAGGTGCGACCACGGGCTCCGGGCGGCGGTGCCGTCCGGACTGGCGAGGTCGCGGCATTCGTACAGGCAGGCCGGAAGCGGGCCCAGTGGGGGTGCTCATGGCGCCGCATGCTACTGGTTTTGGGTGCCCCTCTGTTCGGGGAGGGGGTCGTCAGGCGTTATCTGTCCGTATATGTCTGTTGAATGGCATAGCAGGCGACTGACCTGCTCCGTCCCGGCGGACGAGCGCTCGAAACGTCTACGTTACTCCCGGTACGTAGAGCAGCGACGGGTGGGCCGGGAGTCGCAGCCCCGGGCCTGCGAGGGCCCGGGCGATCTCCAGCGCACCGTGCAGCGGGTCACCCTCCGCCGGAACCACCCGCGCCTGCGGGACCTGCCGCGCCAGCTCCTCCCGCAACGGGCCGAGAAGAGGCTCACCCATGCGGAACAGCCCACCGGTCAGAGCGACTTCACACCGATCGGTGCGGGATCCTGAGGGGCGCGGACACACCGCTGCCGCCGCCTCGGCGATGTGGGCCGCCGCCCCCCGCAGAATGCCCGCCGCCACATCGTCCTGAAGGGCACAGGCCCCGACCTCGGGGGCGAACGAGGCGAGCAGCGCCGGACGGTCCGTACGCGGATAGAGCAGGCCCGGAAGGCCGCTGACAGGCCCGAAGACCGCCTCGAGCCGCGCCAGCAGGACGGACGACCCTCCGCGGCGGCCGTCATGGGCCCGCATCGCCGCGTCGAGCCCCGCGCGGCCGATCCAGGCGCCGCCGCCGCTGTCGCCCAGCAGGTGCCCCCAGCCGTCCGCCCTGTGCCATGACGTGAGGTCGGTGCCGAGCGCGATCATGCCGGTGCCGCCCGCGACGACCGCGCCGAGGCGCTGTCCCAGCGCCCCGGCGTACGCGGTCACCGCGTCCGCGGCCAGCGCCACCCGCCGGACGCCCAGCGCGTCCGCGAGCGCGCCGGGCAGCTGGGCCCGCAGCTCCTCGCCCAGGGTCGCCATCCCCGCGGCCCCCACGGCCGCCGCGGTGACGGCCGCCCCGGGCCCCGCCTGTTCCAGCAGCCGGCGGACGGCGGGCAGCAGCTGCTCCAGGAGGTGCCCCGCGTCGATGCCTCGCGCACCCGTCCGTACGGGCTCGGCGCACGCGGCGGTGACCGCCGGGTGCCCCGCCGCCACCGGTGCGAGCGCCACGCGCAGCCCGGATCCGCCGGAGTCGACGCCCACGGCGAACGGCCGGTGCGGGGCGCCGGTCACGGCAGCTGCCAGTCGACCGGCTGTGCCCCCTGGCGCTGGAGAAGTTCGTTGACCTTGCTGAAGGGGCGGGAACCGAAGAAGCCGCGGTCGGCCGACATGGGGGAGGGGTGGGCGGACTCGACCGCAGGGTAATCACCCAGCAGCGGACGCGCGTTGCGGGCGTCGCGCCCCCACAGGACCGACACCAGCGGCGTCCCCCGGGCAGCCAGCGCGCGTATGGCCTGCTCGGTGACCTCTTCCCAGCCCTTGCCCCGGTGGGCCGCAGGACGCCTGGGAGCCGTCGTGAGCGCCCTGTTGAGCAGGAGCACCCCCTGCCGGGTCCAGGGCGTCAGATCGCCGTTGGAGGGCCGTGGAAGCCCCAGATCCGCGTGCAGCTCCCGGAAGATGTTCTCCAGGCTTCCGGGCAGCGGGCGGACGTCCGGGGCCACGGCGAAACTGAGGCCGATCGCATGCCCCGGCGTCGGGTAGGGATCCTGCCCGACGACCAGGACGCGCACCTCCTCGAACGGCTGCTGGAACGCCCGCAGGACGTTGGGCCCCGAGGGCAGGTACGTACGCCCCGCGGCGATCTCCGCCCTGAGGAAGTCGCCCATTGCGGCGACGCGTTCGGCCACGGGCTCAAGGGCTTGCGCCCATCCCGGCTCGACGATCTCTTTCAACGGTCTTGCTGCCACGGGGCGCACTCTACTGGTGCGCCGACGGGGCGATGACCGCGCCCGTCGTCCGCCCGTTCACCGCGGCATGACCGGTCAGCGGAGCACCACCGCCCGCACACACAGGACATCCGGCAGATGGGAGACCAACTGCTCCCAGGTGTCACCGTCGTCCGCGCTCGCGTACACCTCGCCGTTGCGATTGCCGAAGTAGATCCCCGCCGGGTCGGCGTCGTCCGTGCAGAGAGCGTCCCGCAGCACCGTGCCGTAGTGGTCACCGTCCGGGAGGCCCCGCGTCAGAGGCTCCCAGGTCTCTCCCGCGTCCTGCGTACGGAAGACGCGGCAGCGGTGGCCGGCGGGGACCCGGTCCGCGTCGGCGTTGATCGGGAAGACGTAGAACGTGTCCGCGCGATGCGGGTGCGCGGCGGCGGCGAAGCCGAAGTCCGAGGGCAGGCCCGCACCGATGTCCTTCCAGTGCTCCCCGGAGTCGTCGCTCCGGAACACGCCCCAGTGGTTCTGCAGATAGAGCCGGTCGGGGTCCGCCGCGTCCCGTGTCACCTTGTGCACGCACTGGCCGAACTCGGGGTCCGGGTCCGGCAGGAAGACGGCGGAGACACCCTTGTTGGACGGGGCCCAGCGCTCGCCGCCGTCCTCGGTCCGGAACACTCCCGCCGCGGAGACGGCCACGGTCACGGCTCCGGCGTCCCTCGGGTCGGTCAGGATGGTGTGCAGCCCCTCGCCGCCTCCGCCCGGCACCCACCTGGACCGCGTGGGGTGCTCCCAGAGCGGGCGGACCAGCTCGAACGACTCGCCGCGGTCGTCCGACCGGAACAGCGCCGCGGGCTCGGTCCCCGCGTAGACGACGCCGGGGGCCTCGGGGCCGGCGGGCTGCAGCTGCCAGACCCGCTCCAGCGACGCCTCGGTGAACTGCGGGAACTTCACGGCAGGTTGCTTCGGCTCCACCCAGGTCGCGCCCAGGTCGTCGGAGTGGAAGACGGAAGGGCCCCAGTGCGCGCTGTCGCCGCCGACCAGCAGCCGGGGCTTCTCGCCGCGGGTGTCGATCGCGATGGAGTAGATCGCCTGCGCGTTGAAATGCGGATCGCCGAACGTCCACGAGCCGCGGTGTCTGCGGCCGATGAAGAGTCCCTTGCGGGTGCCTACGGTGAGCAGTACTTCGGTCATGACTGGACCTTCCGAGACGCCGTTGTGCCGGTCGGGGTCAGTCTGCACCCGGCCACTGACAACGGCCGGGAGACGCGGCGCCGGCCCATGCCGCAGGGGCAGGGCGAGGCAGCGCACCCTGGACCACGCCGACACCGAGCGCACGGGCGTCCGTCGTCACCCAGGGGGGACGAGGCCACCCTCAGCGCGCAGGCGGAGCCGTGCTGCTGCGCACCACCAGGCTCGTCGCCAGGTCGACCCGGGTGGTCGCCGGTTTCCTGCCCCGGCCCAGGTCGAGGACCAGCCGGGCCGCGGTCTCGGCCATCTCTATGAGCGGCTGGCGCACCGTGGTGAGCGGCGGGCCGATCCAGCGCGTGAGCGGCAGGTCGTCGAAGCCGACCACGCTGAGGTCTTCCGGGATCCGCAGTCCCAGCTCACGCGCGGCCTCGTAGACACCGAGTGCCTGCAGGTCGTCCCCCGCGAAGATCGCCGTCGGCGGTTCCGGCAGGCGCAGCAGCTCCAGGGCCGCCGTGTAGCCGCCCTCGTGGTTGAACTCGCCCTCCCGGACCAGGTCGGGGTCCATCGGGACGCCCGAGGTCTCCAGGGCGGCGCGGTAGCCGTCGATCCGGGCGCGGCTGCACATCATGCGTGCCGGTCCACCGATCACGCCGATCCGCCGGTGGCCCAGACCCGTCAGGTGGCGGGTCGCGGCGAGCCCGCCCTGCCAGTTGGCCGCACCGACCGAGGGGATGTCGTCGCCCGGGTCGCCCGCCGGGTCGACGACGACGAACGGGATGGAGCGGCTCGTCAGCTGGGCACGCTGCGCCGCGTCGAGGTCCGAGAGCACCAGGATCACTCCTGCCGGCCGGCGTGCCAGCACACCGTCCACCCATGTCTGGCCCGGGGTGAGCCGGCCCGCGCTCTCCGAGAGGACCAGGCTCAGGCCCTCCTCCCGCGCGACGTTCTCGACGCCCCGGACGACCTCCATCGCCCAGGCGCTGTCCAGCTCGTGGAAGACCAGGTCGATGAGCTGTGACTGCTGGGAGGCACCGCGCCTGCGGCGGTAGCCGTGCCGCAGCAACAGCTCCTCCACCTTCGTGCGCGTACCTGGGGCGACATCGGCGCGACCGTTCAGCACTTTCGAAACTGTCGGAGCCGAGACTCCGGCCGCTCGGGCGATCTCTGCCAGCGTGGCGGTGCTCTCCGACGACTCGCCGACGGGCGCCTTCTCCTGTTGGGGCTGGACCTTTGCGGGGCTCATGCACGAATCGTAGCTCCCCCGCGGCTCTGGGCAGGCGTCTGGGCAAGGTTGGTAAATCCTTGCTCCCGCCCTCTTGACGCGCCCGAAACACGACCGTACGGTTCCGGCAACATTCGAAAGGCACGCCGAAACATTCGACAGAGGGTGCGGTCATGCGGTCGGGGATATTTACTCAGGGCACACGTACGACGAGATGGGCCGCGGCGGGCGCGGCCATGCTCATGGCCGGCGTGCTGGCCGGCTGCGGTTCCGGAGGCGGCGGGAGCGACGGCGGAACCATCACCGCTTACGTCTACGGGGACGACGCGGTCAAGGTTCAGCAGGCGGCGGTCGAAACGTTCAACAAGACCTCCAAGGTCAAGGTGAAGCTGGTTCCGGTCCCCGGCGCCGACTACGTGAACAAGCTGCGCAGCGCCATGGGTTCGCCCAGCGCCCCCGATGTCTTCTTCAACTGGGGCGGCGGGTCCATCAAGCCGTACGTCGACTCCAAGGACCTGGTCGATCTGACCTCGACGGTCAAGAACGACGCCACGCTCAAGGACGGCTTCATTCCCTCGATCATGACGGCCGGCGGTCTCGAAGGGAAGGTCTACGGGGTGCCCATGCGCGGCATGCAGCCCGTGATGCTCTTCTACAACAAGACCCTCTTCGCCGAGCACAAGATCGAGCCGCCGAAGACCTGGGAAGACCTCCAGGCGGCGATCAAGACCTTCAAGGCCGCCGGGATCATCCCCTTCGCGCTCGGCGGCTCGGAGAAGTGGCCCGAGCTGATGTGGATGGAATACCTGCTCGACCGGATCGCGGGCCCCGAGGTCTTCAAGAGGATCCAGGACGGCGACACCGACGGCTGGGGCGATCCCGCGGTGCTCAAGACGGCACAGACCGTCAAGCAGCTGATCGACCAGGGCGCCTTCGGCAAGAACTTCAACTCCGTGGACTACGGCAGCGGAGCGGCGCCGACACTGCTCAGCAAGGGCAAGGCCGCCATGCACCTCATGGGTTCGTGGGAGTACTCGACGCAGCTGGGCAAGGCGCCCGAGTTCGCCAAGAAGGACCTCGGCTGGACCGCCTTCCCGACGGTCGCCGGAGGCGTGGGGGACCCCGCGAACGTGGTGGGCAACCCCACCAACTACTGGTCCGTCAACGCCCGGACCAAGCACAAGGACACCGCCATCGCGTTCCTGAAGACGATGGCGTCGAAGACCTACGCGCAGGCCCTCGTCGACAACGGTGACGTACCCACCACGTCCAACGCGGCGTCGATGCTGAGTGGTTCGCCCAACCCGGAGTTCGCCACCGACCAGTACGAAATGGTGGAGAAGGCCCCGAGCTTCACCCTCTCGTGGGACCAGGCGCTCGAATCCCAGTACGCCACGCCACTGCTCACGGAGATCAGCAAGCTGTTCGCCGGCAAGACCACCCCCGAGCAGTTCGTCGAAGCAATGAAGGCCGCCAAGTAACGATGTCCCACCACACTCCGGTCGCGAAGAGCCACGGAGACAGGAAGGCGGCCGCCGGCAACGTCGGCCGCCCGCCGGTCGCCTGGGCCGTCCCCGGCATCCTCTTCTTCGCCGTCTTCGCGATCGTCCCTCTGGCGATCGCCGTCTATCTCTCCTTCACCGAGTGGGACGGACTCGACTCCCCGACCTTCACGGGTCTGGACAACTGGACCCGGCTGTTCAGCGACTCCGAGTTCGGCCAGGCCGCCTGGCTGAGCCTCCTGCTCACCACGATCAGCTGGGTCTTCCAGACTCCGGTGGCCCTGCTGCTCGGCGTGTGGGCCGCGGGCCGCCAGCGCAGTCGCGCGTTCCTGTCCGCGATCTTCTTCATCCCGCTCCTGCTCTCCACCACCGCCATCGCGATACTGTTCCGCGCCCTGCTGGACCCCAACTTCGGTGTGATCCGGACGATCGGGCCCTGGCTCGGCATCGACCCCAACGTCATGGGATCGTCCACCGGCGCCCTGCTCGTGGTGGCGTTCGTCGGCGGCTGGCAGTTCATGCCCTTCCACACGCTGATCTACCAGGGCGGCGCCCGGCAGATCCCGGAGGTCCTCTACCAGGCCGCCTCCATCGACGGCGCGGGCATGGTGCGGCAGTTCTTCCACATCACCCTGCCGCAGCTGCGCCACACGATGACGACCTCGTCGATCCTGATGATCGTCGGCTCGCTGACGTACTTCGACACCGTCCTCATCATGACCAAGGGCGGCCCCGGCACGGACACGACGATCCTGCCCTACCTGATGTACCGGACCGGCTTCCAGACGTACGACCTCGGCTACGCGGCGGCCATCGCCACGGCTCTCGTCGTCGTGGCCACCAGTATCTCGTTGATCATGGTCCGCCTCAGTGGCTTCGGGACCATGCGCTCCACCCGGGAAGGTATGTGACGATGTCGATCGACACCCGCCCCGCTTCTCCGCGGCAGCGCACGACACCGGCCCCGCCGCACCGCGGCCGACCGGCCCGCCGGCGCAGGCCCCTGGGCAACCCCGTCGCCGGCATCGGCTCGCTGATCTGGCTCGTCATCGTCCTGGTGCCGCTCTACACGCTGGTCTCCGCGTCGCTGATGCGGCAGGACGAGGCGCTGAACGGCGACCCGCTGGCCATCCCCTCGGACCCGACGCTCGACAACTACATCTTCGTGCTCGACAGCGGGTTCCTCTCGCTGATCGGCAACACCGCGATCGTCGCCGTGGCCACGGTGGCCATCGTGCTGGTGCTCTCCGTCCCGGTGGCGTACGTCGCGGTGCGCACCCGCAGCCGGCTCTCGTCGCTCGCCTTCCGGACCTTCCTGCTCGGGGTGGCGATCCCGGCACAGGCGGTGATCGTGCCCCTGTACCTGATGATCGGCAAGATGGGGCTGTACGACACCCTGTGGGCGATCATCCTGCCCACCGCCGCCTTCGCGATGCCCGTAGCGGTCCTCGTGCTGAGCGGCACGATGCGCGACGTCTCCGAGGAGATGTACGAGGCGATGGCCCTCGACGGCGCCTCGCCCGTGCGCATGCTCTGGCAGCTGGCGGTGCCCCTGTCCAAGGCCGGGATCAGCACGGTGGCGATCTTCTCCGCCCTGCAGGCGTGGAACGGCTTCCTCTTCCCGCTGATCCTGACCCAGTCGGAGGAGCAACGCGTGCTGACGCTCGGGCTGTTCAACTTCATGAGTCAGTTCGGCGTGAACATCCCCGCGGTACTGGCGGCGATCATCCTCTCCGTCATACCGATCTTCGCCGTGTACCTCGTGGCGAGGCGGGCGCTGATCAGCGGACTGATGGGGGTGGGCGGCAAATAGCACATCGACGCCGCTCCGGACCACCGCACTCATGAGAGGAACCCCTGCCGCCATGGCAATCCACCCCGCCCCACACACCCGCCGGGCCGATACGCCCACCACCGTCGACGGCCCGTGGAGCGACCCGTCGCTCACCCCCGAGGAGCGGGTGGCCGACCTCGCGGCCCGTATGACGCTCGAGGAGAAGGCCGCCCAGCTCTACGGCATCTGGGTGGGCGCCGACGCGGAGGGCGACGGAGTCGCGCCGCACCAGAACGACATGGTCGACCCGGTCGACTTCGAGGACATCACCACGCGCGGACTCGGCCAGCTCACCCGCCCGTTCGGCACCGCACCGGTCGATCCCGGCGTCGGCGCGGTCTCCCTGGCCACCGCGCAGGCCAGGATCTCCGCGGCGGGCAGATTCGGCATCCCCGCCCTCGCCCACGAGGAGTGCCTGGCCGGCTTCACCGCCTGGGGCGCCACCGCCTATCCGGTCCCGCTCGCCTGGGGCGCCGCCTGGGACCCGGAGCTGGTCGCCGAGATGGCCCACCGCATCGGCAGCGACATGCGGTCGGTCGGTGTCCATCAGGGCCTCGCCCCCGTCCTGGACGTGGTGCGGGACCTGCGCTGGGGCCGCGTGGAGGAGACGATCGGCGAGGACCCCTACCTCGTCGCGACCATCGGTACGGCCTACATCCGCGGCCTGGAGTCCTCGGGGGTCGTCGCCACGCTCAAGCACTTCGCGGGCTACTCGGCGTCGGCCGGCGCCCGCAACCTCTCCCCGGTCCGGGCCGGCACCCGGGAGATGGCCGACGTGATCCTGCCCCCGTTCGAGATGGCGATCCGTGACGGCGGTGCCCGCTCGGTGATGCTGTCGTACGCCGAGATCGACGGCGTACCCGTCGCCGCCGACGCGTCGCTGCTCACCGGACTCCTCCGCGACACCTGGGGATTCACCGGCACCGTCGTCGCCGACTACTTCGGCATCGGCTTCCTCGAGACCCTGCACAAGGTGGCCGCTGACCGCGGTGACGCCGCACGCCTTGCCCTCACCGCGGGCGTCGACGTGGAGCTGCCCACCGTACGCAGCTACGGGGACGCCCTGGTCGCCGCCGTGCGCGACGGACTCGTGGCGGAGGACCTGGTGGACCGCGCCCTGCGCAGGGTCCTGCTGCAGAAGTGCGAGCTCGGCCTGCTCGATCCGGACCGCACGGTCCTGCCCGCCGTGCTCGACGGGCTGGATCCCGAGCAGGCACGCGGCACCGTGGACCTGGACCCGCCGCGGAACCGCGCCCTGGCCCGGCTGCTCGCCGAGCGGTCCTGTGTCCTGCTGGCCAACCCGGAGGCCGCGCTCCCGCTGAGCGGCACCGGACGGATCGCGGTCGTGGGACCCCGCGCCGACGACCCGCTGGCCATGCTCGGCTGCTACTCCTTCCCCAGCCACGTCGGGGTCCAGCATCCCGGAACAGCCATGGGAATCGACGTGCCGACCGTGCTCGAGGCGCTCCGCGAGGAGTTCCCAGGTGCGGGCATCGACTACGCGCAGGGCTGTGAGGTGGACGGCACGGACGCCTCCCGGATCGAGGAGGCCACCGCTCTGGCGGCCGGGGCCGACGTCTGCGTGGCCGTACTGGGCGACCGGGCCGGGCTCTTCGGCCGCGGCACCTCCGGCGAGGGCTGCGACGCGGCCGATCTGGCGCTGCCCGGTCTCCAGGGCGAGCTCCTCGACGCGCTGCTCGCGACCGGGACCCCGGTCGTCCTCGTCCTGCTGACGGGACGGACGTACGCGCTCGGCGGGCGGGCGGACCGGCTGGCCGGCTGTGTGCAGGCGTTCTTCCCCGGTGAGGAGGGCGGCCCGGCGCTCGCCGGTGTGCTCTCGGGGCGGGTCAACCCCTCCGGCCGACTGCCCGTGGGCGTGCCCAACGGTGCGGGCGGCCAGCCGTGGACGTACCTGCAGCCGCCGCTCGGCCTGGCCAACGGGGTCAGTAACCTGGACCCGACCCCGCTCTACCACTTCGGCCACGGGCTCTCGTACACCTCGTTCGCCTGGGAGGGCAGTGACGACGTGCCCGCCGACCTTCCCACCGACGGCGAGACCGACCTCGCCGTCACCGTCCGCAACACCGGAGACCGCGACGGGGCCGAGGTGGTCCAGCTCTACGTCCACGACCCGGTCGCCCAGACCACGCGCCCGGAGGCGCGGCTCATCGGGTACGCCCGGGTGCCGCTCGCCGCGGGGGAGTCCCGGAAGGTCAGTTTCCGTTTCCACCCGGACCTCGTCTCCTTCACCGGGACGGACGGGCGCCGGATCGTCGAGCCCGGCGACCTGGAGCTGCGCTTCGCCACCTCCAGCGACCAGGCCGACGCCAAGCACACCGTACGGCTGCGTCTCACCGGCCCTGAGAGGACCGTCGATCACCGGCGCCGCATGGTGTGCGCCACGTCCGTCGACTCGCTGATCCCGCGGGCGTGACGTGTGGGGGCTCCGGCCCCCACACACCCGCCCCGCGCCCCGGGGAGACGCAGGGGCGGTCCCGAAACTTTCGAAGGCCACCTCGGCGCGCCCGGGGGCAGGCTCAGCGGCCCCGCGCCACCACGGAGAGAGACCTCTTCCGAAGTGGGCCTGCCTCCCCGCGTCGCCCCCCCTGGACATCCGCCGAGGGCTCACGCCCGACCAATTTGTCATGCGTATGAACAAAATGGGAGAGGGACATGGACAAGCACACCAGCCGCAGATCGGTCCTCGGGGCAGGCCTCGGGTTCACGGCCCTGACGGCCACGCCGCTCGCGTCGCTGATGGGCCTCACCGGGGAGGCCGCCGCGACGCCGGGCGGCCCGGGGCCCTCTCCGGCGGTCCGCCCCACGGACCCCGGCGCGTACATCTCCTTCATCTCCCGATCCGGCGCCTTCCCCCTGGTCAGGTCCGGCAGGGCGGCTCCGCTCGTGGTCAGCGACCAGGACCACGCCGGCGTCGTCCGGGTGGTGGGCGATCTCCGCGACGACATCGAACGTGTCACCGGCGTGCGCCCCGCACTCTCCCGGAACGAAGCGCCCCGCGCCCGCGAGATCGTCATCGTCGGCACCATCGGCCGCAGTCCGCTGATCGACGGCCTGATCGCCGCGGGCAAGCTCAAGGTCTCCGGGATCGCGGGCGCGTGGGAGACCAGCCTGCAGACGGTCGTGGAGAAGCCGCTGCCCGGCGTGGACCGCGCGTTCGTCATCGCCGGCAGCGACCAGCGCGGCACGGTCTTCGGCGCGTACGACGTCTCCCGGGGCATCGGGGTCTCGCCCTGGTACTGGTGGGACGACGTCGCCCCCGTCCACCGCGACGCGCTGTACGTCCTGCCGGGCCGGCACACCCAGGGCACGCCCGCCGTGAAGTACCGCGGGTTCTTCATCAACGACGAGAACCCGGCACTCGGCACCTGGGCACCGGCCTTCTTCGGCCCCGGCAAGGCGCCCGGCTTCGAGGGCGGCTTCAACGCCGCGTTCTACGCCAGGATCTTCGAAGTGATGCTGCGGCTGAAGGCCAACTACCTCTGGCCGGCGGTCTGGGGCCGGGCCTTCGCCGAGGACGACCCCGAGAACCACGCCACCGCGAAGGCCTACGGGGTCGTCATGGGCACCTCGCACGAGGCGCCCATGATGCGGGGCATCGAGGAGTGGAACCGGCACGCCGTCGCCGCTGTCCGCGACAGCGCCGGGAACATCACCCGGCCGGGCCACGACCCGTACGGCGGCACCGGCGAGTGGTCGTTCCGCCGCAACGCCGAAGCCGTCAAGGCCTACTGGCGCGAGGGCGTGCGCCGGATGGCGGACGAGGACTTCGAGGGCGTGGTCACCCTCGGGATGCGCGGCAACGGTGACGTCGGCCTGCCGGACGGCGACGGTATCGACCTGATGACGGAGATCATCGCCACCCAGCGCCAGATCCTCGCCGAGGAACTCGGCGCGCAGGACGCCGCCCCGCAGGTCTGGACCCTCTACAAGGAGGTCCAGCACTACTGGGACCGCGGCCTGCGGGTCCCGGACGACATCACCGTCGTCCTCACCGACGACAACTGGGCCAACGTCCGCAAGCTGCCGGACCTGAAGAACGACGCCCGCAGCGGCGGTTACGGCCTCTACTACCACTTCGACTACGTCGGCGTGGGGCGCAACTACAAGTGGGTCGACACCGCCTCGCTCCCCAACATGTGGGACCAGCTCCACCAGAGCGCGGCCTACGGCAACCACGGCCTCTGGGTCACCAACGTGGGCGACCTCAAGGGCAACGAGCTGCCCACCCAGTTCTTCCTGGAGTACGCCTGGGACCCCGGCCGCTGGCCCCTGGAGGCGCTCCCGGAGTGGGAGGAGCGCTACGCCGCGCAGAACTTCGGCGAGCGCCGGGCCGAGGAGATCGCCGAGATCCTGCGTACGTACGCCCGGCTGCAGTCCCGCCGCAAGCCCGAGCTGCTCAACCGGAGGATCACCCTCGACCCCGCCAAGGACCCGGCCACGGACTCCTCCGCCGTCGTCTACGACGACCGGGCCACGCCCTTCAGCATCGTCGACTACCGCGAGCTGGAGCGGGTCACCGAGGACTGGCAGCGCCTCGACGCCGCCGCCGAACGTGTCCGGCGGAGCCTGCCGGCGTCCGCGCAGGACGCCTGGTACGAGCTCGTCGGCTACGCGGTCCGGGCGACCGCCAACCTGTACGCCCTGCGGGAGGCGGAATTCACCAACCTGCACTACGCACCCCAGGGCCGCGCCCTGACCAACCAGCTCGCCGCCACCGCCGAGGCGGGCCTGGCCGAGGACTTCGCACTGGCGCGCCGCTTCGGCACCGAGGTCGCCGACGGAAAATGGGAAGGCTTCCAGACCCAGCCGCACATCGGCTACGGCGATGTGGACCGTTACGGGCCGAACGCCCCCTGGCAGCAGCCCGAGCTGAACGACGTGGCGATCGCGGACGAGATCTTCCCCGCCGTGCGGCGCATCGAACTCCCGCGCAAGGCGGAGATGGGCGTGGCCGTCGACGGCTCGTCCGACTGGTGGCCGGCGTCCGGCACGGAGGCCGTCCTGCCCGTCTTCAGCCCGTACCAGAGCCAGCCCGCGCAGTACGTGGAGGTCTTCAACCGGGGCACCGAACCTTTCGGCTTCCGCATCCGGACGGGCGCCTCCTGGCTGATCGCCGACCGGACGCGGGGCAGGGTGGACGCCCAGACCCGTGTCACCTTCCGGGTCGACTGGTCCCGGGCCCCGAGGGGCGTCACCCGGGTCCCCGTCACCGTCTCCGGCCCGGGCGGCAGGGAGATCACCGTCCGTGCCGTGATCGACCGGCCCCGGCTGGAGCGGTCCCGGCTCAAGGGCTTCGTGGAGGCCAACGGCTACGTCTCCATCGAGGCCGACCACTTCCACCGGGCGGTCGGCGGCAACGGGATCTCCTGGCGTCGCATCCCGCATATCGGCCGCACCGGATCAGGCATGGAGCCCTTCCCGGTCACCGCGGCACGGCGGACTCCGGGCGGCCGGGGGCCCCGGCTGGAGTACCGGGTCAGCGTGTTCACCACCGGGCCGGTGACCGTATGGGCGTATCTGTCGCCCCGCAACAACGCCCTGGCGACCGACGGACTCACGTACGCCGTCTCCTTCGACGACGAAGCCCCGCAGTCCGTCAACATCACCGAGGTCACCGGGGCGGACGACGGCACCATGAACACGCAGTGGGCCCGCAACACCTCGGACAACGTGAACCGCACCGGCACCGCGCACCACATCGGCCGGGAGGGCGCCCACGTACTGAAATTCTGGATGGTCGACCCGACCGTGGTACTCCAGAACCTCGTGGTGGACACCGGCGGCCTCAAGCCCAGCTATCTGGGCCCGCCGGAGAGTCTCCGGCTGAGCTGACCGGAGCGGGACGAGGAGGCGGCAGGGATGAGCATCGAGATCCGGGACACCGAGGGGCGCGGCGCGGCGCTTGAGGTGGCCCCCGGGCCCGCGGAGGGGCCCCTCCAGGTCGGGCTCCGCATCGAGGGCGCCTCCTGGTCCTGTTCCACGGCCTCGGCCAGGGAGCTGGCCGCGGCGCTCGTCGCCGCGGCCGCCGAGGCGGAGAACGCGCGGTCGGCGGAGCCCGTCACCGTCAAGGCGCGCGAGCTGCTGCGCGGCGACGTACGGGACGGGAACCGGCTGATGACGGTGGAGTCCGTCCGTACGGACGGCGCGAACGTCCAGGTGACCTGGAACTCGGGAGGCGGACGCAGCTGGAGCCAGATGTACGAGGCCGACGCCGACATCCGCCTCCGGCGGCGGCTGCGGCCGGAGGGGTGAGCCAGGCGTCGTACGGGACGCTTCATATTTCGACATCCGCCGTAGTACGGTGGATCTCGTAGTACGGTGGTTCTCGTACGAAGCGACGGCCCGGCACGCCCCGGGCCGCCGCGCCGCCCGTCGCGTCCCGAGGTATCGGAGTCCCCCTGTGAGTGCACTGTTCGAGCCCTACGCCCTGCGGTCGCTGACCGTTCCCAACCGCGTCTGGATGGCCCCGATGTGCCAGTACAGCGCGGAAGCGTCAGGCCCTGACGCGGGTACGCCCAACGAATGGCACGTCGCCCACTACGCCTCCCGCGCGGTCGGCGGCACCGGCCTCGTCCTCGTCGAGGCGACCGCCGTCAGCCCGGAGGGCCGGATCAGCCCCGCCGACCTCGGCATCTGGAACGACCGCCAGGTGGAGGCGTTCCGGCGCATCACCACCTTCCTCAGCGGTCAGGGCACGGTCCCGGGCATCCAGCTCGCACACGCGGGACGCAAGGCGTCGACCGACCGTCCCTGGCGCGGCGGAGCCCCCATCGGCGTCGACGACCCCGAGGGCTGGAAGCCGGTCGCCCCGAGCCCCCTCGCGTACGACGAGCAGCACACGGTGCCCGCCGAGCTGAGCACCGAGGACATCCAGCAGATCGTGCGGCAGTTCGCCGACGCCGCCCGCCGGGCGCTCGACGCGGGCTTCCAGGTCGCCGAGATCCACGGCGCGCACGGCTATCTGATCGGCGAGTTCCTCTCCCCGCACAGCAACCACCGCACCGACGCCTACGGCGGCTCCTTCGAGAACCGCACGCGCTTCGCGCTGGAGGTCGTGGACGCCGTTCGCGCCGTGTGGCCCGAGGGGCTCCCGCTCTTCTTCCGTATCTCCGCCACCGACTGGCTCACCGAGAACGAGGGCGACCCGCGCGAGGGCTGGACCGCCGACGACACCGTCCGCCTCGCCCGCGAACTGCTCGCCCACGGCGTCGACCTGCTCGACGTGTCGACCGGCGGTCTCGCGCCGAAGGCGCGGATCCCCGTCGAGCCCGGCTACCAGGTGCCGTTCGCCGAGCGCGTGCGCAACGAGACCGGTCTCCCGGTGGCCGCCGTCGGGCTGATCACCGACCCCGTGCAGGCGGAGAAGATCGTCACCGACGGCAGCGCCGACGCCGTCCTGCTCGGCCGGGAACTGCTCCGTGACCCCTACTTCGCCCGCAACGCCTCACGCTCACTCGGCGGCGACGCCGAAGCGCCCGAACAGTACGGCTACGCGGTGTGACGCCGCGTCAGTGGGTACGCTGAGCGGCGATGTTCACTCCCCAGGGCCCCACACTGCGCGAACTGGCCGTGCAGGCGCTCTCCTCGACGATGCGCGGTTACGACCTGCTCGCGCCGAAGTTCGACCTGACGCCCTACCGCACCCCGGACCGGGTGCTCGAAGCCGTCGCCGGCGCGGTGCGGCCCCTCGGGCCCTTCGAACGCGGTCTGGACGTCTGCTGCGGCACCGGAGCGGGGGCCGGCGTGCTGCGCGAGCTGTGCCGGGAACGGGTCACCGGCGTCGACTTCAGCGCCGGCATGCTCGACGTCGCCCGGGACGCCTTCACCACCGGCACCGGCGGTCCCGCGGTGGACTGGGTCCGGGCCGACGCCCTGGCCCTGCCGTTCAGGGGCGCCTTCGACCTGGCCCTGAGCTTCGGGGCGTTCGGCCACTTCCTGCCGGAGGAACGCCCCGCGCTGTTCGACCAGGTGTACGCGGCGCTGCGGCCCGGCGGCCTGTTCGTCTTCCCGGTGGGCGCGCCGCCCGCGGTGGGCTCCCGGGCCTACTGGTCCCTGCTCGGCTTCGACCTGGCCATGCGGGCGCGCAACGCGCTGTGGCGTCCGCCCTTCGTCATGTACTACCGCACCTTCCCGCTCGCCGGAGTGGTGGACGACCTCGTGGGGACCGGATTCACCGTGCGGCTGCTGCCGCTGGAGGAGTTCGGCCGGAGACCGGACGGCAGTCCGCACGTCCGGCTCGTGGCGGCGGCCCGTGGATAAAACTACGACGACTCTCGTACAATGGGTCTCCCCGTACGAAGTGGAGGCACCGTGACGTCGAACGCCGCTCGCGTGCTCGCCCACCCCTCGCGCGAGGAGATCCGCGTCGAGGGCGTGCTCCACGCGCTGTCCGACCCGATCAGGCTCCGGATCGTGCACCAACTGGCGGGCGCGACCGACGAGCAGGCATGCTCCCGCTTCGATCTCCCGGTCTCCAAGTCCACCACCACACACCACTTCAGGGTGCTTCGAGAGAACGGCGTCATCTCCCAGTTCTACCGAGGCACGGCCAAACTGAGCTGCGTACGGACCGAGGATCTGGAGGCGCTTTTCCCCGGCCTGCTGGACAGCGTTCTCGGCGGGGTGGAGCTCCAGGCCGAGCGTCTCGGCCTGGTCTGACGCGCTACCGGGACCCGTCCCGGGCCGCGTCGAGCAGCCCGGACCAGTCGGGAATCTCCACCGGCCCGCGCCTGCCGACGATGTGGGCCTCACGCACCCTGCGCGAAGCCGTCGGTGCCGGCGTCCGGGTGGGCGCTGTACGAGGAGACGAACTCGGAGAGGCCCGGGGCCCCGGCGGAGCCCGGTCAGGTCATCAGGCCGCGCATCCGGTCGATCTCCACGGCCTGCTGCGCGACGACGTCGTTGGCCATCTCCTCCACCAGCACGTTGTTGCCGTCCGCGAGAGCCTCGGTCGCCATCGTCACCGCGCCCTGGTGGTGGGTGATCATAAGCTCCAGGAACAGCTTGTCGAATGCCTTGCCCTGGGACGCACGCAGCTTCTCGATCTGCTCGCCGGTCGCCATGCCGGGCATCGTGGAGTGGTCGTGCGTCTCCTCCCGGTCGTCCCCGCCGTTGTTTTTCAGCCAGCCCTCCATGGCGCCGATCTCCGGCTTCTGGGCTGCCGATATGCGTTCCGCGAGCCGTTCGACGGATGCGGAGGAAGCCCGTCCGGGAACGAGGGCGGTGAGCACGAGCGCCTGTTCGTGATGCTCGATCATCATGCGGGCGTAGCGGAAGTCGGCGGAGTTGGGCGTGTCGTCCCCCGCGGCCTTCACCGCTTCGTCCGCCGAGAGCGTCCTGGCCGGCTCGCCGGGCTTCCCGGGCGCCACGACCGAAAGGCCCTTGTCCGCCTCGGCTTCGGCCGCTCCGCCGCTGCCGTCGTCGCAGCCGCCCAGAGCGAGAACTACGGCCACGAGCGTCGTCGCCAGAGCGGCTGCGCGCACGCGTGTGGTCCGACGGGGCATCAACACGGCGACCTCCATGGGCACATGAGTCTGTCGCAGACTGTCCTAACACCTTCCACCAGCTCGTGATCAAAAACTTTTATTACGTCTCTGTTGCCATCTGTTGGTGTGTACATGAGAGGGACGATACTGCCGGGGTCCAAGGACCGTTCGTCGATGAACGGATACAAGGGAGGACGCAGTGACCTCGTTGCACACCACCAGCGTGCGGCGCAGACGTCTGGGCGTGGCGGCAGCCGCGGCCGGGCTCATCGCCACGCTGTTCACGGCCGGACCCGCGGCCGCGACACCGGACCCCGGCGACACCGCCACCACCCGCAGCGGTGTTTCCGCGAGCGAGCAGGCCGAAGCACGGGCTGCGATCGAGAGCGGCGAGATACCCGGCGTGGACGAGATCGTCCACAGCGCCAACATCGAGCACCTCACGAACGTCCCCAAGGACGCGCTCCAGGGGAACAACACCGACCTGGCCTTCCAGGGCACCTACGCCTACGCCGGAAACTACGACGGCTTCCGGATCTTCGACATCCGCAACCCGAAGAAGCCGAAGACCGTCGCGCAGGTCCTCTGCCCCGGTTCGCAGAACGACATCTCGGTCTCCGGGAATCTCCTCTTCCTGTCGACCGACTCCTCCCGCAGCGACAACTCCTGTGCCAGCACCACCCAGCCGGCCACGGAGAAGTCCTCCTGGGAGGGCATGAAGGTCTTCGACATCAGCGACAAGCGCCACCCGAAGTACGTGGCCGCAGTCGAGACCGCGTGCGGTTCGCACACCCACACGATCGTTCCCGAGCGCAGGAACGTGTACGTGTACGTCTCCTCGTACTCGCCGAACGAGACGTTCCCGGACTGCCAGCCGCCGCACGACGGGATCTCCGTCATCAAGGTGCCGCGCAGCGCCCCCGAGGACTCCCGGATCGTGAACTTCCCGGTGCTCTTCCCGGACGGCGGCAACCCCGGAGCGCCGGCCAACCCCGGAGTCTCCAGGACCACCGGGTGCCACGACATCACCGTCCTGCCGTCCAAGGACCTGGCGGCCGGGGCGTGCATGGGTGACGGCCTGCTGTTCTCCATCAAGGACCCGGAGAACCCGAAGATCATCGACCGGGTCCAGGACAACGTGAACTTCGCGTTCTGGCACTCCGCGACCTTCAACCAGGACGCCGACAAGGTCGTGTTCACCGACGAGCTCGGCGGCGGCGGCGCGGCCACCTGCAACGACGAGATCGGCCCGAACCGCGGTGCCGACGGCGTCTACGACATCACGGGCAGGGGGGACCACCGCAAGCTGGTCTTCCGCAGCTACTTCAAGATCGACCGTCCGCAGGCGGACACCGAGGTGTGCGTCGCGCACAACGGCTCGATCATTCCGGTCAAGGGCAAGGACCTGATGGTCCAGGCCTGGTACCAGGGCGGCATCTCCGTGTGGGACTTCACCAACTCCTCGAAGCCGAAGGAGATCGCGTACTTCGAGCGCGGCCCGGTCTCCACGGACGCGGTCACCACGGCCGGCCCGTGGTCGGCCTACTACTACAACGGCTACATCTACTCCAACGACATCGCCAAGGGGTTCGACGTCCTGAAGCTCGACGACCGGCGGACCGACCCCGCGAAGAAGGTGCGGCTGAAGGAGCTCAACGTGCAGACGCAGCCGGACTACTTCGCCCGCTGAACCACCGGTTCCTCCCGCAGGTGAAAGTGAGTGCCCCGCCGGACGGTCTCCGCCCGGCGGGGCACGTCTATCTCATTGACCGGTGGGCGGCACGGGGACATGCTGTACCCCTGATTCCGGCGATGCGGGGGATCGCCGGAATCAGTCACGGGCGGCGCCCCGCCGGCAGCTCAGGCGGCCGGCCGCACGCTCGTACCCGCGGCGGCGGCCCACTCCACCAGCAGGCGCTGGTACTCCGTCTCTTCGTCCGGGGACAGCAGTCCGCCCGAGCGCTGCCACAGGGTGCGGATCTCTTCGTTGACCACGGAGGCGGTGCGCACGGTGGCGGACGGGTTCGGATACGGGGACATGTCCACCAAACTAAACCCCCTGCGGGCCGAGGGACCCCCTCAGGGACAGGGATATCCCTCACACCGCCTCCCGGAATCCTTCACGGACGGTGGGTGCCGGGGGCCTCCCCGGCCTGTTCCACGAGCCTGAGCGCCCGGAGCCCGTCCGGCCGCTCCGCCACGGGCAGATGGTCCACGAAACGCACCTCACAGCCCACGGCGGCCGCGCCGGCGTCCGCGTGGCGGTCGTCACCCACCATGACCACATCCGCGGGATCCAGCTCCAGCAACGCGCACGCCGTGCGGAACAGGCGCGCATCGGGCTTCTGGACGCCGTGTTCGTAGGACAGGACGTACGCGTCGACGTATTCGTCCAGGCCGTGCGCGCGGAAGACGGGGCGCAGGTCCCAGCCGATGTTGCTGACGACGCCGACCGCGGTGCCGCCGCGCCGCAGCCCGCGCAGGACCTCCGCCGCATCGGGATACGGCTGCCACGCCGCAGGGCTCATATGGCGGTCGTACAGCGCGTCGTACAGGCCGGGGTCCGGAAGGGCCACCTGGCGGGCCAGGCCGGTGTACGCCTCCCTGTGCGCCTGCGCGGTGCGGTCGCGGCCGGCCCACGCGGCGGCCAGCGCCGGCGGGATCCGTACGGGGGCCGGGCCCCCGGGCAGAGCTCCGGCCTCGGTCAGCAGACGCGTCCACCGCTCGAAGTCCGCCTGTTCCACGGCCGTGCCCCGCGCGTCGAGGACCGTGCGCAGCCACGCCGAGACGGACTCGATCCGGAAGAGGGTCCCGGAGAAGTCGAAAAGTACACCCTTGATTGGCATGAGCCGATCTTCCCCGCCGCCGGCGGGGATCTACAAGGGCGTGCCGCCGTCGCCGGCCGGCCGCCGGGTACGCCTGGTGTATTCGGTGTAGCCGGCCGCCGACAGCGACGCCACGGCGAGCCCCAGGAGCGTTCCGCCCACCACATCGCTCAGCCAGTGCACGCCCAGGTAGACACGGGTGAGGGCCACGCCGGTCACCGAGATCACGGCGAGCACGAGTGAGCCCCACCACAGGGACGGCCGCGCGCCGTACAGACGCAGCAGCCACACGAGCAGCCCGCAGGTGACCGCCGCCGTCATGGCGTGACCCGAGGGGAAGGCGGCGTAATGCGCCGAGTCCACCGGGTCGATCCACCGGGGGCGTTCCCGGCCCACGGCCGCCTTCAGCCCCTGCTGCACGAGTGAGGTGAGCAGACTCGTCGCGGCGACCCAGCCCGCGAGCAGCCGGAAGCCGCGCCACCACAGGGCGACCACGACGACGGCGGTCAGCAGGCGCATGGTCCACGGGTCCCACACCCAGTCCGTCAGCACGCGGCTGACGTGGACGAGCCCCGGTTCGGTCACCGCCCGGCGGTGCAGTGCCCCGGCCACCGAGGTGTCCACGGACATCAAGGGCGACCAGCGCACCGCGACCAGCACGAGAAGACCGAGGGACAGCGAGGCGCAGACGAGGCCCGTGATCAGCAAAGGGCGCCGGGCGCGCGGGGGGAGGGGAGGAGGGGAGTGCATGGGGTGATCCTGGTGCATGATCCGTGCGTGAAGCTATCCCAGTGCCCTGAGTCCCGGCACGAAGGCCACCAGCAACGGCACGACGGGCACCAGCGCGGCGGCGGCGGTCAGCCGCAGCCGGCGGCCCGCGGTCAGCCGGTCCACGGGGGCGAGCAAGCGGTTCACCCTGAGCGGCACATGGGCGCCGGAGGCCGGTGCCGGGCCGAACACGCCCCGGTCCTCGTTGAGTTCGACCAGGGCGAGCGCGATCGTGAGACGCCCGAAGCGCCGTGACGCCACGTCGTCCGCGGCCAGTTCGACGAGGTGGTACATCTCGTCGCGGAACGCCGCGAACACCGGCACCTGCGGGAAACCGGTCGCGAGCGCGTCCGAGCAGTGCAGGAGCCAGTCGTGACGGGCCTGGGCGTGCCCCTGCTCGTGCGCGAGCACGGCATCGAGCTGACGTCCCTTCAGCCGGCCGAGCGCCGCGGTGGTGATGACGAGCTGGGGAGCCGCCCCCGGCAGCCACCAGGCATCGGGCCGCTCGCCCTCCAGCACCACGAGGCGCCCGCTGCCGGGCTCCTCGCCCGGCATCAGCGGGGAACGGACCAGCAGTTCGCCGCGCCGCTGCCGGCGGCGTGTCCGGGCGCGGTGGACCTCCCGTACGAGCATGGCGGCGGTCCATGCTCCGCCGAGCGCCAGCAGGACCGCGATGACCGCCGACCACGGCCCGTACGCGCCCAGGGCGTACGCCTCGACCACGGCGTGCGGAGCGGGTGCGAAGACATGGCCGCGGACCGCCTGCCAGGCGGCGGCGGCACTGAGGGTCATGGAGAGCCCGAACGACACCAGGACGCCCGCGACCACGCACTGCCAGACCCACAGCGCCACGACCGGCTCACGCTCCGGCCACCGGGCTCTTGCCATCAGGCCGGGGGCCATGACGGCAGCCAGTGCACCGAGCAGCAGCAGCGCGAGGGAGACCAACATGCCGTCAGCCTATGAGTGCGCGGTACCCACGGGTATGGCCACGCGCGCCAAGTGACGTACGACACGGCCTCGGGCCCGCCGCCTCAGAGCGTGAGCAGCATGGCGAACATGGCTGTCCCCATGGTCAGCCTGCACGCCAGGGCCACTTCCGGCCGCGCGCGCCAGGCGGGGGCCGCCGCCACGCCGGTGCGGCCGCCACCGCCCCCGCCGGCCGGCACGCCGACGGGCGAGGGGGCGGGTATCAGCCGTCCCGCCGAGTGCAGGACGTAGAACGCGTAGTAGACCAGCAGTGCTCCGGTCACCACGGGGATGCCTCCGGCCGTTCCCGCTCCGTGGCCGGCGTGGCCGCCCCCCGCGGCGTGGGCGGCTCCCGGGGCCATGGTCACGGCCATGTAGACCATGGCCAGCGAGCCGACCAGATGGTGCAGATGGTGACCGCCGCCCCTGGCGTACACGACCGCGTGCAGCGCGGCCGCGCCGAACACCACCGCGTACACCACCCACATCCACTCCGGGAGCGTGAGCAGGGCCGCGGGCACGGCCATCGCGGCCATCCCGAACCCCATCAGCGCCTCGGCGCGCGCCGATCTGCGTTCCCGCTCCGTGCCGTCGCGGGCCCGCAGCAGGCAGTACGCCCCCGTGGCCCCGCACAACACCATGAGCAGCCAGCCGGACAGCGCCGGTCCGTGCACGGTGCACCTCCCCCTACGGCGAATCACGCCGGTGTCGTCCCATCGATGCCCCGTACCGGCCCCTCCTACCGGGGCGCATTGGGGTACCGGGGGAGCGCGCCGGCATCTGCGGGGGCGCGGCAGGGGGCGGGTTAGTCTCGGGAGAACACGTCGGCAGCACACCACCGGAGAAGAGCCACATGGACACCGCCCCGGCCACGGCACGGACAGAACTCACCTTCCGCGACGCGACCGGCGACGACGTGCCGGTCCTGGTGCGACTCGTCGAGTCCGCCTACCGCGGCGACGCCAGCAGGGCCGGGTGGACCACCGAGGCGGACATCCTCCAGGGGCAGCGCACGGACGCCGACGGGGTGCGCGAGGTGCTCGCGGTCCCCGGGGGCCGGGTTCTCGTGGCCGAGCGGGACGGCGAGCCGGTCGCCTGCTGCCAGCTCGAACACCGTGGGCAGGCCGCGTACTTCGGCATGTTCGCGGTGAGGCCGCAACTGCAGGGCGCGGGCCTGGGCAAGGTCATCATCGCCGAGGCGGAGCGCACGGCCCGTGAGGACTGGGGTGTGAGCGAGATGCACATGACGGTAATCTCGGTCCGGGAGGACCTGATCGCCTGGTACGAGCGCCGGGGTTACCGCCGTACGGGAGAGCTCACGCCCTTCCCGTACGGCGACGAGCGCTTCGGCATCCCGCAGCGCGACGATCTCGCGTTCGAGCTCCTGGTCAAGGAGCTGTAGGGCGGAGCGGGAAGCGCGCGGGGCGCCTCAGGCCGTGAAGCGGCCCGCGCGACGGATCTCCGGGTAGTCGGTCGTCGCGCCGTCCAGGCCCAGCGCGCGGACAAGACGCAGGTGGTCGGGGGTGTTGACCACCCAGCCGATGACCTTCAGACCCTCCGCGTGGGCGCGCTCGACGACCTCGAGGGTGAGGCGGCGGATGTTCAGAGCGAGTGTCGCCGCGCCCACCGCCTTCGCCCGGTCCACCACATCGCCCTCCCAGTGGCTGGCGATGAGCACCGTGCGTACACCCGGGACGAGCTGAGCGATCTCGGCGACCGCCTCGTCGTGGAACGAGGAGACCTCGACGCGGGCGGACAGATCGCGTCGCAGCATCACCTCTGCCAGTGCCCGCGCCGCCGCCACGTCCTTGATCTCGGCCTGGACGGGCGAGCCGATCGCGTCGAGCACCTCCTCGAAGACCGGCACCCGCTCGCCCTGCCCGGCGTCGAGTTCGCGGAGTTCCGCCAGCGTCTTCTCGGCGATCAGCCCGCGCCCGTCCGTCGTGCGGTCCACCGCGGCGTCGTGCATCACGGCGAGCGCGCCGTCCTTGCTCAGGTGGAGATCGAGTTCGACGGCGTCCATGCCGGCCTGCTCCGCGTGCGTGAACGAACGCAGGGTGTTCTCCGGCTCGACACCCATGACCCCGCGATGACCGATGGTGAGAAAAGTCAAGGCACTCCCGCTTCCGTCCGTCGTGTATGCCCCGCGTGCGGCTCCTACCCCCAGGGAACCAGTTCTCCCCTGCAGGACGGCCCTTGCCCTGCCAGTGCGGCGGAAGAAGTTGTCGCGCGGAGGTGTGGCAGGAAAAATAACGGTGAACATGTGAGTCGGCAGGATAATTTTCTGCCCTCCACTTGTCCGATGGAGACGTGGGTGGATACGGTTGCTTGACGCGAGGTTCTCCCGTGAAGGAAGTGTTATGACGGAAATTCTTGAGCACGCCGCCGCCACCGGCGCGATAGCTTCTGCCCAGCGGGTTGTGGAGCACCCTGCCTGGCCGGCGCTCAAGAGTGCCGTGGAGGAGCTCCGCCCCTGGCAGTCCAAGGACGGCTCCATCGACTTCGGGGCCGACGGCGCCCCCTCCGCCGAAACGGCCGGGGCCGTCATCGAGCGCGTCGTCACCGCCGTCGAGCAGCTCTCCCCGCTGCTCCCGCACGACGCCGCCTACCACCGCGCGCTCGTCACCGACCTGCGCCGCTGGGCCGCGGACGGGTTCGGCGTCCCGGACTTCCTCGACTCCCTGCTCGCCTTCCAGCCCGCCAGGAGCCGCGTGGACGGCCTCCAGCACCTGGTCGTGTTCGCGATGTACACGCAGAACGGCAACCCGGACCGCAATCTCGAGGCCGTCGTACTGCGGATGGTCTGGCCCGAGTGGCTCGCCGACCTGGAGGCCACGCGCTACGACAACCCGCTGTTCTGCGGCATCACCTTCGAGGACTTCACCTCGGGCTACGACACCAACTCCGCCGTGCTCTTCCCCGAGACCATCGCCGTACGCGAGGCCCCGGAGCGCTTCAGCTGGGGCGGTATCTTCTGCGACCGCGAGGCCGCACGCTTCCGCCGGGTGACCGAGGCGTCCGTCGACCTGCTGGGCGTCGAGCTGCCCGACGACGTCCGCGAGATGATCGGTGACCAGAAGCGGTGCGAGCAGGCGTTCGTGCTCTGGGACATGGTCCATGACCGCACCCACAGCCACGGCGACCTTCCGTTCGACCCGTTCATGATCAAGCAGCGCCAGCCGTTCTGGATGTACGGGCTCGAGGAGCTGCGCTGCGACCTCACCGCCTTCCGGGAGGCCGTGAAGCTGGAGGCCGACGGCTTCGGCCAAGGCCGGGACGTCCAGTTCGCCGTGCTCTTCGACCGCATGTTCCGCTTCCCGGTCACCGGCGAGCGCGTGCGCAACTACGACGGCCTGGGCGGTCAGCTGCTCTTCGCCTACCTCCACAAGCACGACGTGGTCCGCTGGACCGACAACACGCTCAAGATCGACTGGGCCCGCGCCCCCGAGGTCACGAACCAGCTCTGCGGTGAGATCGAGAAGCTCTACCGCGACGGCATCGACCGCCCCAAGCTCGTGCACTGGTTCGCGGCGTACGACCTGGTCGCGACCTATCTCGCGCCCCACCCGGGATCCCGCTGGGCCAAGGGTCCCGACGCCCTGGACCTGAACCAGCCGCCTCGTAAGCTCGTCGACGACGTGCTTCCGGACGAGTTTCCCCTGAGCATGTTCTATGAGGCGCTCTCGAAGAAGCTGAAGCATGTGATCGCCTCCACCAAGGGGATCACCGCGGCGGACGCCGGGCGGGCAGCTGCATGAGCGCGGGTTCTGAGGAGGCGGTGGCGATGAACGGAACGGACAGGGCCGACAGCGGTGCGCTCGAGGGCGCCGTGATCGCGGTGGCCGGGGCGGCGGGGCCGGCGGGCCGCGCCACTCTGCTCAGGCTGGCGGAGGCGGGGGCGACCGTGGTCGCTTCCGACGCGAACCCCGAGCGGCTCGTGGAAGCGGTCGACGCCGCGCGTTACGCCCACGGGGGAGCGACCGTCACCGGCGACACGGTCGATCTGCTCGATCCCGGTGCCGCGCGGGAGTGGGCCCTCAAGACCGAGAAGGAGTTCGGCCGTGTCGACGGACTGGTGCATCTCGTCGGGGGCTGGCGCGGGGGGACCGGCTTCGCGGACACCAGCCTGGCCGACTGGGACTATCTGGAGAAGCTGCTGATCCGCACGGTCCAGTCCACTTCGCTCGCCTTCCACGAGGTCCTCCAGCGCAGCGACCGGGGCCGGTACGTCCTGGTCAGCGCGGCCGGAGCCGGCCACCCCACCGCGGGCAACGCGGCCTACGCCGCGTCCAAGGCGGCGGCCGAGGCCTGGACGCTCGCCCTGGCGGACGCCTTCCGCAAGGCGGGGGGCGACGCGGGACCGACGTCGGCTGCTGCGATCCTGGTCGTCAAGGCACTGGTGCACGACGCGATGCGCGCCGAGCGCCCGAATGCGAAGTTCGCGGGCTTCACGGACGTCACGGAGCTGGCCGAGGCCATCGCCGGAGTCTGGGACAAGCCCGCCGGAGAAGTGAACGGAAAGCGTCTGTGGCTGACCCCGCAACCGTAAGGACCGACGCGCGACGTCATCACGACCCGCAGGTGCGTGGTTTCGCCAGTGACAACTACGCGGGCGCGCATCCGGAGGTCCTCGCGGCCCTCGCCCTCGCCAACGGCGGCCACCAGGTCGCCTACGGCGAGGACGACTACACCGGACACCTCCAGAGGATCATGCACGGCCACTTCGGCCCCACCGCCGAGGCCTTCCCGGTCTTCAACGGCACCGGAGCCAACGTCGTCGCCCTCCAGGCGCTGACCGACCGCTGGGGTGCGGTCATCTGCGCCGAGTCCGCCCACATCAACGTGGACGAGGGCGGCGCGCCCGAGCGGGTGGGCGGCCTGAAGCTGCTCACCGTTCCGACCCCGGACGGCAAGCTCACACCGGAGCTCATCGACCGGGAGGCGCACGGCTGGGACGACGAGCACCGGGCGATGCCACAGGTCGTCTCGATCACCCAGAACACCGAGCTCGGCACCGTGTACACGCCCGGCGAGATCCGCGCCGTCTGCGAGCACGCCCACGCGCGTGGCATGAAGGTGCACCTCGACGGTGCCCGGATAGCCAACGCCTCGGCGTCGCTGGACGTGCCGATGCGTACGTTCACCAACACGGTCGGCGTCGACGTCCTGTCCTTCGGCGGCACCAAGAACGGCGCGCTCTTCGGGGAGGCCGTCGTCGTCCTGAACCCGGACGCGGTCCGGGCCATGAAGCATCTGCGCAAGCTGTCGATGCAGCTCGCCTCCAAGATGCGCTTCGTCTCGGTCCAGCTCGAGGCACTGCTCGCGCGGGATCTCTGGCTGCGCAACGCGCGCCACGCCAACGCCATGGCCCAGCGGCTCGCCGACGGGGTCAGGGCGGTGGACGGGGTGGAGATCCTCTACCCGGTGCAGGCCAACGCCGTCTTCGCGAGGCTGCCCCACGAGGTGAGCGAACGGCTGCAGAAGCGGTTCAGGTTCTACTTCTGGGACGAGAAGGCGGGAGACGTCCGCTGGATGTGCGCCTTCGACACCCACGAGGACGACGTCGACGCGTTCGTCCAGGCGCTCAAGGAAGAGATGGCCAGGCAGTAGCAACGGCATAGTTATGCGGTCGGCCGGAAATGTATTGCGTCCGGTCGACCGCCTCGCTACGCTCCCCGGGCATGAAGCTGATCCAGCACGACTCGGACATCTCCGCCTACCTGGCCGAAGGCGAGGTCATCGACCACCGCCATCCGCTGGTGCGGGAGACCTCTGAGCGCCTCGGTGCGGCAACGGCCGACGCATATGCATACGCCTCCGCGGCCTTCGCGTTCGTACGTGACACCATCCCGCACTCGATGGACACGGGCGACCCGCGGGTCACCTGGCGCGCGTCCGACGTCCTCGCCGCCCGCACCGGTATCTGCTACGCCAAATCGCATGCCCTGACGGCCCTGCTGCGGGCCG
The DNA here is from genome assembly GCF_055559735.1 of Streptomyces sp. NPDC023573. NCBI lineage: Bacteria > Bacillati > Actinomycetota > Actinomycetes > Kitasatosporales > Streptomycetaceae > Streptomyces > Streptomyces sp. NPDC023573. Next base: position 447,754 of record NZ_JBVHKB010000007.1, on the reverse strand, counting down.
CGGGTATCCATGCCGGCCTCTGCTACCAGCGGCTCGCGGGGAGTGACGGCGCGGGCCTCGTCGTCCACGGCTTGATCGCGGTGCGTCTTCCCGGGTGGGATCGGTGGGTGCGGCAGGATCCGCGCGGAAACGTGGGCGGGATCGACGCCCGGTTCTCGGCCGGTGAGGAACGGCTGGCCTGGGTGCCGCGACCTGAGTTCAATGAATTGGACTATCCGGTAGTCTATGCCGTACCGCATGCGGCGACCCTCCATGCCCTGCGGAGCTCACGCGACGGCGCGGAGCTGGGCCGGAACCTGCCGGCCGCGCTCTGAGCCCCGCCATGCCCCCCGAAACCCGCACCGGAGCAATGCAGAAGATGACCCTGACGATCACGGTCTCCGACGAGGTCCGCAGCCTCGCACCCGGCTTCACCCACATCGCCGTGGAGGCGCACGGCCTCGTCAACGGCCCGACCACCGAGGAGAGTTCGGCACTGCTCGACGACGCCACGCGAAGGCTCACCGAGCGGCTCGGCGGCAGGGCCCCGCACGAGGACCCTCACATGGCCGCCTGGCGCGAGATGTACACGGCCTTCGGTGCCAAGCCCTCCCGGACCCGCAACTCCGCCGAGGCCCTCGCCCGGCGCGCCCTCACCGAGGCCGGGCTGCCCCGCATCAACCGCCTGGTCGATCTCTACAACGCGATCAGTGTCGCCCATCTGATCCCGGTCGGCGGAGAGGACACCGACCGCGTCAGCGGCGCCATGAGACTGGTGCGCTCCACCGGCCTCGACCCGTTCCCCACGGTCGCGGGCGGCGAGGAAGTCATGGAGCACCCCGAGCCCGGGGAGGTCGTCTGGCGTGACGACGAGTCCGTCACCTGCAGGCGCTGGAACTGGCGTCAGGGCACACGCACCCGCCTCACCGAGGAGTCGGTCGACGCCGTCTTCCTTCTGGAGAGCCTCGCTCCCATGACGGTGCCGGAGCTCGGCGCCGCGGCCGCCGAGCTGGCCGAGTCGCTCGAGAAGCTCAGCCCCGGAGCGCGGATCACCCTCCACGACCCGGCGTGACGTTTCCCCCGCCGCGCGGAGGGTCAGCCGAGTTCGCGGGCCTCCGCGGGCGTCGGAGCCGTACCCCCGAGGTGCGCCGGTACCCACCAGGTGTCGGCCGCGTCCTTGGGGCGCACCGGATAGGCGCGCTGTGCCGCCTCGAGGAGCTCCTGGACGCGTTCACGCAGCCGGCGGGTGATCGCGCCCGCGTACTGGTCGGTGGGGGCCTCCAGGGCTTCGCCCACGCGGATCGTGATCGGGGTGTGGCTGCGCCGGAAATTGCGCGGGCGCCCCTTCGTCCACAGCCGCTGGGTACCCCACAGCGCCATCGGGATCAGCGGTACGCCCGCTTCCTGGGCCAGGCGCGCGGCGCCCGACTTGAAGCTCTTCAGCGTGAACGACTGGGAGATCGTCGCCTCGGGGAACACGCCGACGATCTCGCCCGCGCGCAGCGACGCGAGCGCGTGCGCGTAGGCGTCCTCGCCCTGGTTGCGGTCCACGGGGATGTGCTTCATGCCGCGCATCAGCGGCCCCGACACCTTGTGGCGGAACACCGACTCCTTCGCCATGAAGCGGACCAGCCGCTTCTGGGGCAGGGCGCCGAGCCCGGTGAAGATGAAGTCCAGATAGCTGATGTGGTTGCTGACCAGAACCGCGCCACCGGTCTTCGGGATGTGCTCCGAACCCTGGGTGTCGATCTTCAGGTCGAGCGCCTTGAACAGCGTACGAGCGGCGCCGATGACCGGCCGATAGACGAGTTCTGCCATCTGGATGAAGACCCTTCTTCAATGCCTGGGGAGGGTTCTCCCGGCGGAAGTTACGCAGCCGTAGGTTTTCGGCATTGGGGCGATCGTGCCCCATGTGCGACGCCGTGGCCAGCCCCAAAGGGTCCGGCGCGAGAGATTCTCGTCACGTGAATCATCCGGGAATGTATCGAGGTCGCGGGGTGCTGACCCTTTGCGCAGAGCTCTGAGAGGGAGGCCGGGATGGACGGGCGGACGGACACGGGCACGCTGGACGCGGCCCAACTCGGCGCGGAACTGGGGGATCGTGCGACTCTCGTGCAGTTCTCGACCGCGTTCTGCCAGCCGTGCCGCGCCACTCGGCGCACCCTCGCGGAGGTGGCCGGGATGGTCGACGGTGTCGCCCATGTCGAGATCGACGCGGAGGCGCATCTCACGCTCGTGCGCAGCCTCGGCATCAGCCGCACCCCCACCGTCCTGGTGCTCGACGCGGCGGGACGCATCGTCCGCAGGGCGGCCGGCCTTCCGCGCACGGCGGACGTCGTCGCCGCGCTGGGTGAGGCGATCTGACGGACCGTGACGCATCTCCCACCTGACGGCACGCACTTGACTGTGCACACCACGCATCGTCACTCTGACGTTATGCCGCCAGAACTCCTTCTTTTCGGCCGGGTCCATGTCGACCTCGGGCGCCACGCGAGTGCGCGCTGTCCGGGTGCCTGAAGAACCCACGGCCCCGTACGCCCCCTCGCGGAAGGACTCCCCATGACGGCCTCGCCCGATCTCGCCACCACCCGGACGGCATCCCCCGAACTCCTCCGCTCCGTCTTCCGGCAGCACGCCGCCGGGGTCGCGGTGATCACTGCCGCGGGCGCGGGGCCGGTCGGCTTCACCGCCACCTCGCTCAACTCCGTCGCCGCCGAGCCCCCGCTGATCTCCTTCGGTGTGGGCACCTCGTCGTCCAGCTGGCCCGTGGTCGCGGAGGCGGAGCACGTGGGCGTGCACATACTCGGCGAGGACCAGCAGGAGCTCGCCGCGACGTTCGCCCGCAGCGGCGCCGACCGGTTCGGCCCGTCCACCGACTGGAGCGCGGGCCCCGAAGGGGTGCCGCTGCTCGGAGGTGTGGTCGCCTGGCTGGTCTGCCGGGTGGTCGCCCGGATCCCGGCGGGGGACCACCGCATCGTGATCGCCGAGGTCGTGGCCGGGGATCCGTCGCCGGGTGGCAGGCCGCTGGTCTACCACCAGGGGCGTTTCACGGCTCTGCGAGACTGAGGGCGAGCAAGCCGGTGCCGGTGCCGACTCCGTTGGGTACGTCACAGTTCCAAGCGCTTGCTTATGGGTAATGTACTGGGTGTACTGGCGAGTAATATTTTGGCCGGAAGCCGGGTCGCCCCGACCGGAAACCGCCCGATAAGGCGCCTATGCTGCGTGCAACAAGGCAGCCCAGAAATGACGATGCAGTAGGAGAGCCGGCGTGAGCTTGAGGATCGTTGTCTGTGTGAAGTACGTGCCCGACGCCACCGGCGACCGGCACTTCGCCGATGACCTGACCCTGGACCGTGACGACGTCGACGGTCTGCTGTCGGAGCTCGACGAGTACGCGGTCGAGCAGGCACTGCAGATCGCCGACGAGGCGGACGACGCGGAGATCACCGTGCTCACGGTGGGTCCCGAGGACGCCAAGGACGCGCTGCGCAAGGCGCTGTCGATGGGCGCCGACAAGGCCGTCCACGTCGAGGACGACGACCTGCACGGCACCGACGTCATCGGCACCTCCCTGGTCCTGGCCAAGGCTGTCGAGAAGACCGGTTACGACCTGGTCATCTGCGGCATGGCGTCGACGGACGGCACCATGGGCGTGCTCCCGGCGCTGCTCGCGGAGCGCCTCGGCGTCCCGCAGGTCACCCTGCTCTCCGAGGTCTCGGTCGACGGCGGCACCGTGAAGGGCCGTCGCGACGGCGACTCCGCGTCCGAGCAGCTCGAGGCGTCCCTGCCGGCCGTGGTCTCCGTGACCGACCAGTCGGGCGAGGCCCGCTACCCGTCGTTCAAGGGCATCATGGCGGCGAAGAAGAAGCCGGTCGAGTCGCTGGACCTCGATGACCTGGAGATCGAGGCGGACGAGGTCGGCCTGGGCGGCTCCTGGACCGCGGTCGACTCCGCGGCCGAGCGTCCCGCCCGTACCGCGGGCACGATCGTCAAGGACGAGGGCGAGGGCGGCAAGCAGCTGGCCGAGTTCCTTGCGGGCCAGAAGTTCATCTGAGCCCCGGCCGTTCCCTCACCGCCCCGCACTCCCTCGCACGCAGGAGATTGAAGTCCCATGGCTGAAGTTCTCGTCTATGTCGACCACGTGGACGGTGCCGTCCGCAAGCCCACCCTGGAGCTGCTGACGCTCGCCCGCCGCATCGGCGAGCCGGTCGCCGTCGCGCTGGGCAACGGTGCCGCCGACACCGCCGCCGCGCTCGCCGAGCACGGCGCGGTCAAGGTCCTGACCGCCGACGCGCCGGAGTTCGCCGACTACCTCGTCGTACCGAAGGTGGACGCGCTGCAGGCCGCGTACGACACGGTCTCCCCGGCCGCCGTACTGCTGCCCTCCTCGGCCGAGGCCAAGGAGATCGCGGCCCGCCTCGCGCTCCGCATCGGTTCCGGCATCATCACCGACGCCGTCGACCTGGAGGCCGGTGACTCCGGTCCGGTCGCCACGCAGTCCGCGTTCGCGGCCTCGTACACCACCAAGTCCCGTGTCTCCAAGGGCACCCCGGTCATCACGGTCAAGCCGAACTCGGCCGCCGTCGAGGCCGCCCCCGCCGCGGGCGCCGTCGAGGCTCTCGCTGTCTCCTTCTCCGCCACGGCCACCGGCACCAAGGTCCTCTCGCGCACCCCGCGTGAGTCGACCGGGCGTCCGGAGCTGACCGAGGCCGCGATCGTCGTCTCCGGCGGCCGCGGCGTCAACGGCGCGGAGAACTTCGCGATCATCGAGGCGCTCGCCGACTCCCTCGGCGCGGCCGTCGGTGCCTCGCGTGCCGCGGTCGACGCCGGCTGGTACCCGCACACCAACCAGGTCGGCCAGACCGGCAAGTCGGTCTCCCCGCAGCTGTACATCGCCTCCGGCATCTCGGGCGCGATCCAGCACCGGGCCGGCATGCAGACCTCGAAGACCATCGTCGCCATCAACAAGGACGCCGAGGCCCCGATCTTCGACCTCGTCGACTACGGCGTCGTCGGCGACCTCTTCGACGTCGTCCCGGCTCTCACCGACGAGGTCAAGACCCGCAAGGGCTGACCCGGCAGGCGCTCTGCCCGTACGAAGGCCCGGGGCCGCGTGGTGTTCTCACCGCGCGGCCCCGGGCTCTTTCCGATCACCATTGACGCCGAGGACGGGGGCTTATAACTTCACTATGCGGATGAAAGATTCCGGGAAGCGGAAATACTGAAACGTGGAGGGTACGGTCATGGGTCAGCAGGAGAAGGTGGCGACGAGCCTCGCCGGCACGGTCGGCGAGGAGATCAGCGCCTCCCTCACGTCGGTGGACGCCGAACTCGCCCGCCGGTACCCGGGAGACCCCGGCACGCGCCAGCCCGTCCACACCGTGTACGTGCCCGCGGACGACTTCACGTCCACGACGCTCCGCACCTGGGGAGACCAGGCGCTGGCCGCGCTGGACGAGCACGCCCCCGACGCCGCCGCCCTCGCCTCCGTCCTGGGCATCCCGCAGGAACTGGCGGAGCCGGTCCACGACCGCGTACGCGCCAAGCTGGAGCGTGAGCCCGTCGAGGACCTGCGCATCGACTTCGAGGACGGCTACGGCCCTCGCCCCGACGCCGAGGAGGACGAGGCCGCCGCCCGCGCGGCGCGTCTGGTGGCCGAGGCGTACGCCGACGGGACCGCGGCTCCGTACATGGGCATCCGGATGAAGTGCATGGAAGCCGCCGTGCGCGACCGGGGCATCCGCACCACGGACATCTTCCTCACCGGTCTGATGCGCGCGGGAGGCCTGCCCGAGGGGCTTGTCCTGACGCTGCCCAAGGTGACGTACCCCGAGCAGGTCACGGCCTTCGTACGACTGCTGGAGGCCTTCGAGGAGACCCATGGACTGCCCTCCGGGCGCCTCGGGTTCGAGATCCAGATCGAGACGAGCCAGTCCATCCTGGCGGCGGACGGAACCGCCGCGGTGGCCCGCATGATCGACGCCGCCTCGGGCCGGGCCACCGGTCTGCACTACGGAACCTTCGACTACAGCGCCTGTGTCGGTGTCAGCCCCGCCTACCAGGCCAGTGACCACCCCGCCGCCGACCACGCCAAGGCCGTCATGCAGGTCGCCGCCGCGGGAACCGGAGTGCGGGTCTGCGACGGTTCCACGAACGTGCTCCCGGTCGGCCCCGCACAGCAGGTCCACGACGCCTGGCGCCTGCACCACGGCCTCACCCGCCGCGCTCTGGCCCGCGCCTACTACCAGGGCTGGGACATGCACCCGGGTCACCTGCCCACCCGCTACGCCGCCGTCTACAGCTTCTACCGCGAGGGCCTCGGCCAGGCCGCGTCCCGGCTCGCCGCCTATGTGGCCAAGGCCGGCGGGGACGTCATGGACGAGCCCGCGACCGCGAAGGCGCTGAGCGGCTACCTGCTCCGCGGCATCGACTGCGGCGCCCTGGACGCCACGGAGGTCACGGACCTCACCGGCCTGAGCCGCGCGGATCTCGACGGCTTCGCCTCGCCCCGGCGCGGCGGGCTGACCGTGACGGCGCCGTAAGGGATCTCGTCCGGAACGCCCGGGGCCCACGCGCCCCGGGCTTTCACGCGGGCGGCAGTTCTCCCGAGCCTCGCGGGATGAGCCGCGTGGGGAGCTCCACCCTCGCAGGGGCGTGAGCGGCGCCGTCGAGGCGGCGGAACAGGTGCTCCGCCGCGGTGCGGCCGACCGCCGCGGCGTCCTGGGAGATCACCGTGATGCCGAGCAGGTCGGCCAGCTCGATGTCGTCGAAGCCGACCAGGGCGATCCGGCGTTCGCACTCGGCCAGGACGCGGACCGCGGTGACCGTCACACGGTTGTTGCCCGCGAAGAGGGCGGTCACCGGCTCGGGCCCGGCCAGCATGGCCTCGGCGGCGGACCGCACCCGGGCCGGGTCGGTCGGGCCCAGGGAGACCCAGGCGTCCTCGACCTCGATACCCGCGTCGGCCAGGGCCGCGTGGTACCCGCGCAGTCGTTCCGTCGCGGTGTGGATGCGCGGCTGGTCCCCGATGAAGCCGATCCTGCGGTGGCCGTGCGCGACCAGGTGGGCGACGCCAGCGCGCGCTCCGCCGAAGCTGTCCGACAGGACCATGTCCGCGTCGACCCGGCCCGCCGGACGGTCGACGAACACGGTGGCGATGCCGGCCTTCATCTCCGGCTCCAGATAACGGTGGTCGTCGCCCGCCGGGATCACGATGAGGCCGTCCACCCGGCGGGCGCAGAGTGCCAGGACCAGCTCCTGCTCGCGCTCCGGGTCCTCCGCGCTGGAGCCGTTGATCAGCAGTGCGCCGTGTGCGCGGGCCACCTCTTCCACGGCGCGGCTCAGCGGGCCGTAGAAGGGGTCCGCGAGGTCCTCCAGCACGAGGCCGATGGACGCGGTGCGTCCCTTGCGCAGGACGCGCGCGCTGTCGTTGCGGCGGAAGCCGAGGGCCTCGATGGCTTCCTGGACGCGGCGTTCGGTGTCGGGGGTGACTCCGGGCTCGCTGTTCACCACCCGGGAGACCGTCTTCAGGCCCACTCCGGCACGGGCTGCCACGTCCTTCATGGTCGGCCTGTTGCCGTAGCGGGACTCGGAATGGCGGGCGGTCTCGGCCACGGTGCGCTGTCCTGTCGTCGGGGACGGGTGATTCCGGCCCTCCCGGTGGTGCCGGGAAGGGGCCGGATGCTGTGGCGTCGAGCATAGGCCCTGGACAACGTTGTCAAGAGAATGGAGACTGGGAGCATCATCAGACTGAAGCCGCAGGTCCTGCGCCTCACCCCTCCGGAGAGTCCACACCGATGCATACCGACCTCGTCACCGCGCTCGACATCGGCGGTACCAAGATCGCCGGGGCGTTGGTGGACGGCGGCGGATCCCTCCTCGTACGGGCGCAGCGCCCCACCCCGGCCCGTGAGGGCGCGGAGGCCGTGATGGGTGCGGTGAGCGACGTCCTGACGGAGCTGGCGGCCTCCCCGCTGTGGCACCGGACGCGTGCGGTCGGCATCGGGAGCGCGGGGCCCGTGGACGCCTCGGCGGGCACGGTCAGCCCGGTCAACGTCCCCGGCTGGCGCGGTTTCCCGCTGGTGGAGCGAGTGGCCGCGGCGACCGGCGGGCTGCCGGTCACACTGGTCGGCGACGGGGTGGCCATGACGGCGGCCGAGCACTGGCTGGGTGCCGCCCGCGGTTACGACAACGCGCTGTGCCTGGTCGTCTCCACCGGTGTCGGCGGCGGCCTCGTGCTCGGCGGAAAGCTGCACCCGGGCCCCTCGGGCAACGCCGGCCACATCGGCCACATCAGTGTCGACCTGGACGGCGATCCCTGCCCCTGCGGTGCGCGCGGCTGCGTGGAACGCATCGCCAGCGGGCCCAACATCGCCAGAAGGGCCCTGGAGAACGGCTGGCGCCCCGGCCCGGACGGCGACACCACGGCCGCCTCGGTGGCCGCCGCCGCGAAGGCGGGCGACCCGGTCGCCGCCGCCTCCTTCGAGCGGGCCGCCCAGGCCCTCGCCGCCGGGATCGCCGCCACCGCCACCCTGACGGACATCGACATCGCCGTGATCGGCGGGGGAGTGGCGGGAGCGGGTGAGGTGCTCTTCGCGCCGCTGCGCAGGTCCCTGCGCGACTACGCCACGCTGTCCTTCGTCCAGAACCTCACCGTGACCTCCGCGGTGATGGGGACCGACGCGGGGCTGGTCGGTGCGGCGGCCGCGGCCTCGACGGTCCGCCACGGCGCCTCGAACGGTGTGCGGGCCGCCGCCACCCCGTAGAACCGTCGCCACTCCGTAGAACCCGCCGCCACCCGGTCGGGCCGGGCCCGCCCGGTCAGCGGTCCCGGTCCGTCGGCTGCTGGGGCACCACCACCAGGAAGGCGTCCTGCTCCAGGTCCATCACCACCTCGGCGGCCATGCCCTCGCCGCGGCGGGCCGCGGCGAACTCCTCCGCGGGCCGGCTTCCCCGTGGCCCTCCCGCGGGAAACTGCCCAAGTACCGTGCGGCGCACCGCGCATCCCCTCGTCGTTCCAGTTGCTGTCCGCTCCAACGACGTCCAGCCGTCACTCGTTACGGCGATGCGCCGGGCCGGGCCCGTACAGTGAAACGCCCTCCGGCGTCCGCGCCGGCGCAACCGCGTCGCCCCTGCGGGGTTTCCGGAGCGGGGTGTTGCGGGCAAGCCACAGGGGGCTACGGAAGAGGGGGACCCGTGATCGTCTGGATCAACGGTGCGTTCAGTGCGGGCAAGACCAGCGCCGCGTGCGAACTGATCGATCTGATCCCGAACAGCACCTTCTACGACCCCGGACTGATCGGCGGGGGACTGCGTCGGCTCCTGCCACAGAAGAAGCTCGCCGAAGTGACCGACTTCCAGGACCTGCCGATATGGCGGCGTCTGGTGGTCGACACGGCCGCCGCGCTTCTCGCCGAACTCTCCGGGGTGCTGGTCGTCCCGATGACACTGCTGAGACAGGAGTACCGCGACGAGATATTCGGCGGGCTCGCCTCCCGGCGCATACCGGTGCGCCATGTACTGCTCTCACCTGAGGAAACGATCCTGCGGAGCCGGATCGCCCAGCGCGAGAAATACGCCGACGACCCCGAGCGCAGTGCGCGCGTCCGGCAATGGGCCTACGAACACATCGAGCCCTACCGGGCGGCCCTCGGGTGGATCACCGCGGACGCCCACACCATCGACACCAGCGCCCTCACCCCGTACGAGACGGCCGAGCGGATAGCCGAAGCCGTCCGCACCGGCGAGGCCAGGGAGTGCGGCATAGTCCAGACCCCCGAACCGCGAGCGGAGACCGTCGCCTCCGGGGTGCTGCTCTTCGACGAGCAGGACCGGGTGCTGCTCGTCGACCCCACCTACAAGCCCGGCTGGGAGTTCCCCGGCGGGGTCGTGGAGCCAGGCGAGGCCCCGGCCCGGGCCGGGATACGTGAGGTCGCCGAGGAGCTGGGGCTTCACCTGGACACGGTGCCGAGACTTCTGCTCGTCGACTGGGAGGCGCCGCAGCCGCCCGCGTACGGAGGGCTGCGCTTCCTGTTCGACGGCGGCCGGCTGCGGAGGGAGGACGCCGCGCGGCTGCTGCTGCCGGGTTCGGAACTGCGCGGCTGGCGGTTCGTCACCGAGGAGGAGGCGGCCGGTCTGCTCCCGCCGACCCGCTTCCAGAGGCTTCGCTGGGCACTGCGCGCCCGCGAGCGGGCCACCGTGCTGAATCTGGAGGCCGGAGTGCCCGTGGGCGGCTCGTAGTGCCCTGAGGGCCGTCGGCCGTCAGGGCGGCCGCCCGCAGGACGGGGGCCGCGTCGGCGGCCGGCGGTCGCCGTGGCCGAAGCAGGCGACGGCCGGGCGCCCGTCGCGCCGGAGATACGCCCGCCGATGGGGAAGCGGAACAGGCGCGGCTGCGGGAGTACCTCGACACGGCCCAAGCGGTGCACGTACGGACGGCGGGCGCCCCGCCGCCCGGAGTTCCGCTCCGGGCGGCTTCGCCGGCGCGAACTCCGGGGACGGACGCGTCTCTCAGCCGTTCCTGGACTCCGCGTAGTTCCGCAGGAAGAGGGCCTCGGCGACCGAGAGCCGCTCCAGCTCCTCGGGGGACACGCTCTCGTTCACCGCGTGGATCTGCGCCTCGGGCTCGCTCAGCCCGATGAGCAGGATCTCCGCCTCGGGGTACAGCGCGGCCAGGGTGTTGCAGAGGGGGATGGAGCCCCCCATGCCGGAGGTCTGCATCTCCTCGCCCGGGTAGGCGAGCCGCATGGCCGCGGCCATCGACGCGTAGGCGGGGCTGGTGACATCGGCGCGGAACGGCTGCCCCTGGCCGACCTGTTCGACACGGACGCGCGCCCCCCAGGGGGCGTGCGACTCGAGGTGGGCGGTCAGCAGCTTCGTCGCCTCGGAGGCGTCATGCCCCGGCGGCACCCGCAGACTGATCTGCGCCCGGGCGCTCGCCTGGAGCGACGGAGTGGCTCCGACCACCGGCGGGCAGTCGATGCCGATCACGGTGACCGCGGGCCGCGCCCAGATGCGGTCGGCGACCGTACCCGTGCCGATGAGCTCCACGCCGTCGAGCACCTTGGCGTCGGCGCGGAACTCGCTCTCCGCATACTGCAGTCCGTCCCACTCCGCGTCGGCCGTGAGTCCGTCGACCGTGGTCGTGCCGTCCTCGGCCCGCAGGGACGCCAGCAGCTGGATCATCGCGGCCAGCGCGTCCGGTGCGGCGCCGCCGAACTGCCCGGAGTGCAGGTTTCCTTCGAGGGTGTCCAGCCGCACCCGCAGCATGGTCATACCGCGCAGCGTCGCGGTGACGGTGGGCAGCCCCACGCGGAAGTTGCCCGCGTCACCGATGACGATCGAGTCGGCGGCCAGCAGCTCCGGGTGCTCCTCCGCGTACCGTTCGAGGCCGCCCGTGCCCTGCTCCTCGGAGCCCTCCGCGATCACCTTGACGGAGACCGGGACACCGCCGTTCGCCATGAGGGCGCGCACCGCGAGCAGGTGCATGATGAAGCCGCCCTTGCAGTCCGCCGTGCCCCGGCCGAACCAGCGGCCGTCCCGCTCGGTCAGCTCGAACGGCGGGGAGAGCCAGGCGGACTCGTCCAGCGGCGGCTGCACGTCGTAGTGCGCGTAGAGCAGCACCGTGGGCGAGCCGGGCGGGCCCGGCAGGTAGCCGTACACCGACTGGGTCCCGTCGGGGGTGTCGAGCAGCGCGACGTCCTGGAAGCCCTCGGTGCGCAGCGCGTCGGCCACCCAGCCGGCCGCCGCCTCGCACTCGCTCCGGGGGAACTGGGCCGGATCCGCCACCGACCGGAAGGCCACCAGCTCGGCGAGCTCCGCTTTCGCGCGGGGCATCAGCGAGGCGACGGTCTCGGAAATCGGACGGGCGGTCATGGGCACGCTCCTCGTGGGTGCGACGTTAGGACTATGGCGCGGTGAGTACGCGGCCGGGGGCGACGCCGTGGACGCGGCGTCGCGTGTACAACGCATTCATGGCTGATCCTCCCACAGCGGAGTTCGGCCGCGACGCGCCGTAGGATGCCGTGAGCAGCTGGGGCCACTGGTCGGATCAGGAGCAGAAGCACATCGTGAGCAGCGAGAACGCAGACGCCGGACGTGAGCCGGATGAGACGTCGTCGGTACCGCCGGAGTCCTCGGTATGGGACGTCGTCGTGGTCGGCGCGGGCCCGGCGGGAGCTTCCGCGGCGTACGCGGCGGCCGTCGCAGGCCGTCGGGTGCTGTTGCTGGAGAAGGCGGAGATCCCCCGCTACAAGACGTGCGGCGGTGGAATCATCGGGTACTCGCGGGACTCCCTGCCCCCCGGGTTCGAACTCCCCCTGAAGGACCGGATCCACGCGGTCACCTTCTCGCTCAACGGGAAGCTGTCGCGCACCCGCAGGTCCAAGCGGATGCTCTTCGGGCTGATCAACCGGCCGGAGTTCGACGCGGGGCTGGTGGAAGAGGCCCAGAAGGCCGGTGCCGAGCTGCGCACCGGCGTGGCGGTGACGCGGGTCGAGCAGCACGGCACGGCCGTACCCGACCGGCGCACGGTCGCCGTCGTGCTGGCCGGCGGGGAGACGGTGCTCGCCCGTGCCGTCGTCGGCGCGGACGGCAGTGCCGGCCGCATAGGGGCTCACGTCGGGGTGAAGCTCGACCAGGTGGACCTCGGGCTCGAGGTGGAGATCCCCGTCCCGGCGACGGTCGCCGAGGACTGGGCCGGCCGGGTGCTCATCGACTGGGGCCCGCTGCCCGGGAGTTACGGCTGGGTCTTCCCCAAGGGCGACACCCTGACCGTCGGCGTCATCTCGGCGCGTGGCGACGGTGCGGGGACCAAGCGGTATCTGGAGGACTTCGTCGGACGGCTGGGCCTCGCCGGATTCGAGCCCACGGTCTCCTCCGGCCATCTGACCCGGTGCCGCAGCGACGACTCGCCGCTCTCCCGCGGACGGGTCGTGGTCTGCGGCGACGCGGCCGGGCTGCTGGAACCCTGGACCAGGGAGGGCATCTCCTTCGCACTGCGGTCCGGGCGGCTCGCGGGCGAATGGGCCGTGCGGATCGCGGAGTCGCACGACGCGGTCGACGCCCGCCGGCAGGCGCTCAACTACGCTTTCGCGATCAAGGCGGGGCTCGGTGTGGAGATGAGCGTCGGGCGCCGCATGCTCAGGCTGTTCGAGCGGCGCCCCGGGATCCTGCACGCGGTGCTCACGGGCTTCCGCCCCGCGTGGAACGCGTTCGCCGGGGTCACCCGGGGGACGACATCGCTGGCCGAGCTGGTCCGCACGCATCCGCTGGCGCAGCGGGCGATGCATGTGATGGACCGCCAGAGGCCCGACGAGGTCAGCTCTCGACCGTGATCCGGAAGACCGGGTGGTCGGGGCAGGCGGCCAGGAGCTCGGCGTCGGTCGACCTCGCCGTGATGCCCTGGAAGTACTGGTTGACCTCCCAGCCCCAGCGCTTCAGATAGGCGCGGACGATCCGCACCTTCTGCTCGTCGTCCGCGATCTCCACGGCGGTGAAGGCGCGGACCTTCCGGCCGATCTTCAGCTCTCCGCCTCCGGCCACGCGCATGTTGCGCACCCACTGTGAGTGGCCGCGGGCGGAGACCAGGTACTGGAAGCCCTCGTGGTGGTGGGGGTTGACGGGGATGCGCTGCATCCGGCCGCTCTTCCGGCCCCGTACCGACATTTCGGCGGAGCCGAGGAGGCTGACTCCGTGCCGTGCGAGCCAGCCGACGACACCGTTCAACCGCTGGGCGAAGGCGTTGGCCTGGAGGTAGTACGGCTGCTGCGACATGGGTGGCTCCTGCCATCGAGTGCCGATTGGGAGAGCAGTGCTCTCGCTTGAGATCAGTGTGCACGAGTGCGGTGCGCCAAAGCAAGAGCGGTGCTCTTGTTTATGTTCAGTGCTCCGATCGCGTGGCAGACTGGAGCCATGAGCACCATTCGAGGAGCCCGTGAACGCGTCCGCATCGAGATCACCGCGGCGATCAAGGACGAGGCCAGGAGACAGCTCGCCGCCGAAGGCGCCGCCAAGCTCTCCCTGCGTGCCGTCGCACGGGAGCTCGGCATGGCGTCCTCCGCGCTCTACCGCTACTTCCCCAGCCGCGACGACCTGCTGACGGCCCTCATCGTCGACGCCTACGACGCGGTGGGCGAAGCCGCCGAGAAGGCGGCGCGCGGCGAGGCGGGCGCCCCCGCCCTTCCTCACCCGGCCCGCTGGCTGGCGGTCGCCTGTGCCGTGCGCGACTGGGCGCTGGCCCATCCCCATGAGTACGCGCTGATCTTCGGCTCACCGGTCCCCGGCTACACCGCCCCGCAGGACACCGTCGGCCCCGCCTCCCGCGTGGGCCAGGTCCTGATCGGCCTCGTACGCGACGCCTACCTCACCGACGGCCTCGCCGTGCCCCCGCAGGACGCCGCGCTGCGTACCGAGGGTGCACGCATGGCGGCCGATCTGGCGGCCGATCTGCCGCCCGCCGTCGCGGTGGCCCTGGTGGCCGCGTGGGCGCAGCTCTTCGGGCTGATCTCCTTCGAGCTGTTCGGCCAGTTCAACCGTGTGGTCGAGGCGCGCGAACAGCTCTTCCGGCATGCCGCTCACGAGCTCGGGCGCTCGGTCGGACTACCGGCCGGCCGGCCGGCCGCTACCGGGGATGCGGGAGGCTGACGCGGGGCGGGGGGCCGAGGGGCGTGTCCGGCGCGCGAATGCGGGGCGCAGTGTCTGGGGAAGTGCCCCGGAGGGGTACTCCGCAGCAAGCCGCCGCGGGCCCGGAGGCCGACGGGCCGGCCATGGCCCCCCGGTGCGGACCGCACGACGGCGGGGAGGGGCACACCGCGAAGCCCCCGCGTCAGCCGTGCCATGGCCGCCCCGGGTGCCCGGGGCGGAGCGCAACTCGTCGTACAGGCCTACGAGTCGGGGCTGGTGCGGCCCGGCCGGCTCGGTCGGACCGTCGGCAGGCGCCGCTCCTCGACCGCGCGGGGGAAGCGCCGGAGCACGTGCACCACCCGGAGGGCGAACACCAGAGCGCCGAGCACGGCCCCCACCCGGAACAGCACGCGTTCCGCGCCGCCCGGCAGTTGGAGGAACAGCGCGGGGAGGCAGACCCCGGCGAAGGTGGCCGCGGCCACCACGACTCCGCTGACCACGGCATAGCCGGTCTCCACGGTCATGGCGTCCCGTTCCGCCTGGGTGCGTCGCGACATGTCCGAAGTGTCACAGGAGTCCCGGCCGACGGCAAGGACGAACTTCCCTGCGGCATCCCGTCCTTGCACGCGGCTCCCCGTCGCGCACGGACCACCCTCGGAACATCTTGATGCGTGGGCATTTGATGTGCGTGCAGGCATGTTCCGCGCCTCTGCTAGCGTGCGGCCATGGCAGCGAAGAAGTCCGAGCAGGCGCTCGTCGGCGAGTGGCGGGAGATGCTCGCACTGCACGCCAGGACCCTGGGTGAGCTGGACCGGGCGCTGGACCGGCACGGCCTGGGCGCCAGTGACTTCGAGGTCCTGGACGTCCTCACGGAAGCCGGTGCGGAGGGCGGCGAAGGCTGCCTCCGCGTCCAGGAGATCGCCGCGCGGGTCCATCTCAGCCAGAGCGCGCTGTCGCGTCTCGTCGCGCGGCTGGAGAGGGACGGCCTCGTGCGCCGAGCGATGTGCGTCGAGGACCGCCGCGGTGTGCGGGTCGAGCTCACGGAAGCCGGCCGGACCCGCCATGCGGAGGCCCGGCCCCTTCAGCGGGCGGTGCTGTCCCGGATGCTGAACCGGGAAGCGGGAAGGCCGGGGATCTGAGCGGACCCGGCCCCGTTCAGGACCAGACGACGGCGGAGTTCCGCTCCCACAGCGCGACGACCCCGGGGTCTCCCGAGAATCCGAGGGACGACAGCGGCACACGGTTCCACAGCCCCAGGTAGAGCTCCTCGGCCGTGCCGCTCAACGTGCAGTCCACAGGCGTCTCCAGGGCGGTGTCTCCGCGCACCGTGAGCGGCGGATCGGCCGACAGGCGTACGGTCCACACCGCGTCCGTGTCCACGGCCCTGACCCGAAGAGTGCGTGGAGGGTCCGTACGGACACGGCTCTTGGCACGGGCGTGGAAGCCGGCCAGCAGTTCGTCGATCCCGTCCACCGCGTGCGGCGGTGCCACGGAGGTCAGGGGGCCACCCCGGGCCGACTCCGTGTCCACCCGGTGGATCCTGGTCTCGTGCGCCTGCCGGCGTGCCCAGAAAGCGAGCGGGGCCGGCGAGGGAAAGACCGTCCAGCACTGCAGGCCGACCGGTGCGGCCCGGAGCGTGTCGAGAAGCAGGCGGTGGCCCTCGGTGAAACGGTCGAGCAGCGCGTCACCGTCGAGATCGGGCTCCTCCGCCGCCGGGTAATACGTCCGGTGCCCGCCGACGACCAACGAGGTGGCCCAGCGGTGCACCATGCATATGTGCTGGAGGAGGTCGCGCACCCGCCATCCCGGGCAGGTCGGGACCAGGGCATCCGTCCCTGCCTCGCGTGCGGCCCGGGCGAGGGCGTGGCCTTCGGCGGTGAGGGCTGTCAGGTGCTCGGTGGTCTCCACGTCGGCGATTGTGCCAGAGCGGTTTCACGCGCTCAGAGGAGTGCGCAACCACTCCCGGGGTGATCTCCGGCGGCCGGTACGGGACCGAGGCGGATCCGCGAAGTCGTGTCGCCGAAGGCCGGTGTCGCCGGAGTGAGCGGCTGCCGGTCGTCCGTCACCTCAACCGCTCAGGTGCTCGTTCACGTTGCGGGCGACACCGCCCAGCACCGCCGCCGTCGCGGCGAGCAGCGTCACCGTCGTGAGGGCGACCGGGAGGGAGATCCAGTCGGCGAGGAAGCCGATCACCGGCGGCCCCAGGAGCATTCCGCCGTAGCCGAGGGTCGACGCCGCGGCCACCCCGCTGGGCCCCGCCAGCGCACCCGCCCGGCCGACCGCGACGGGAAATATGTTGGCCAGGCCCAGGCCGGCCACGGCGAACCCGAGCAGTGCGAACCAGACGGCCGGAGCCAGGGCGCCGAGCAGCATCCCCGCCGCCGCCGTGGCCCCGCCCGCCACCAGGGTGCGAGTCTGCCCGAACCGTTCGAGGAGAGCGGTGCCGCTGAGCCTGCCGATGGCCATCGTCAGCGCGAACAAGGAATAACCGGCGGCGGCGAGACCGGGGGTGGCACCCAGATCCTGGCTGAGGTGCAGCGCGCCCCACTCGGCCAGCGCCCCTTCACCGTACGCCGTGCAGAGCGCGATGACGCCGAAGAGGACGACGACCCGGCGCGCCTGGGTGCTCATACCCTTCGGCCGCTCACCGGCATCCTCCGCCCGACGCTCCGCCGGGGGCGCGGCGGTCCGGCCCCCCAGGAGCACCGGGCCGGTCACCGCGGTGACGAGGAGTCCGATGCCCGTCAGGGCGAAGAGATGGGTGGCGGGCGACAGGCTGCCCGCGACCAGCCCGCCGAGACCCGCGCCCGCCATGCCGCCGAAGCTGAACGCGGCGTGGAAGCCCGGCATCACCGGGCGGCGCAACGCGGAGACCACTTCGACGGCCGCGCTGTTCATCGCCACGTTCAGCCCGCCGTACGCGGCACCGAAGAACAGGAGCACGAGGCCCAGGGTGAGAGGCGAACCCGTCTGTGCCGGAAGGGCGATGCTCAGTGACAGCAGGACACCGCAGACCACGGTGACCGCGTGGCTTCCGTGGCGCCGGCAGAGCCTCCCGGTGAGCATCATCGTGATCACCGCACCGGCGGAGACGCCGAGCAGGGCGAGTCCGAGGGTGGAGGCACTGGCCCCCGTCTGCTGCTTGATGGCCGGGATGCGGACCACCCAGCCGGCGAAGAGGAACCCGTCGAGGGCGAAGAACACGGTCAGCGCGGTACGGAGGCGGGCCGGCGAAGGTGGAGCGGTGTCTCCGCCACGTTCCCCCGGCAGGGCCGTCCGCAGTTTGTTTACTTGCGGCACAAAGTGAGGATAGGGTCGCCCCGAGGGCCCGCGCAAGACCGGTGCACCGATGACCGGCCGGTGAACGGTGCGGGGCGCCGGAGCGTCGGCAACGGCTCCGGATCATGGGAGACTCGCCCCCATGAACGGCAAGTCGACCACCACGCGGACGAAGTTGGAGAGGGGCCGCAGCGCGCTCGGGCCCGCCCTGGAGCTCGTGCACACCGGGCGTGCCCCCACCCGTGCGGTACTCACCTCCGAGCTCGGCGTCACCCGTGCCACAGCGGGCGCGGTGGCCGCGGAGCTGGAGGCGCTCGGACTCATCAAGGTCGACTCCAGCCCGGGCTCCGCCGCCGGATCTCAGGGCCGCCCCTCGCACCGGCTGTCCATCCGTGACAGCGGGCCGGTGGCTCTCGCCGCCCAGGTCCACTCCGACGGCTTCCGCGCCGCGCTCGTGGGGCTCGGGGGAAGGATCGTGGCCACCGCGCCCGGCTGCGTCGCCGTCATGGCCGATCCCGCTCAGGTCCTCGGCGAGGTCGTCGAGGCCGGTGCCCGGCTCCTGCGTGAGACCGGGCTGCGCTGTGTCGGGGCCGGGCTAGCCGTGCCCTCCGCCGTGGCCGAGCCCGAGGGGACGGCCCTCAATCCGCTGCACATCGCCTGGCCGGCGGGAGCGCCGGTCCGGGAGATCTTCTCCACCTGCGTACGCGCCGCGGGCATCACCGGGCCCGCGTTCACCGCCAACGACGTCAACCTCGCCGCCCTCGCCGAGCACCGGCACGGCGCGGGGCGTGGTGCCCAGCACCTGCTCTGCGTCGCCACCGGCCACCGGGGGGTCGGCGGCGCCCTCGTCCTGGACGGCCGCCTCCACAGCGGCAGTTCGGGACTCGCCCTGGAAGTGGGGCATCTGACCGTCAACCCCGAGGGCGGCCCCTGCCACTGCGGCGGACGGGGCTGCCTCGACGTGGAGACGGACCCCCTCGCCTTCCTCACGGCGGCCGGCCGGGAGCCCGGCCCCGAGGAGTCGCTGCTCAAGCAGTCCGGCGGCCTGCTCCGCACGGAGTACGACGACCCCGATGTGCGGGCCGCGGCCGAGGAGCTGATCGACCGTCTCGGCCTCGGCCTGGCCGGGCTGGTCAACATTCTCAACCCGGACCGGATCATCCTCGGCGGCCTGCACCGCGATCTTCTGGAGGCCGACCCCGAACGCCTGCGGGCCGTCGTAGCCGACCGCAGCCTCTGGGGGCGCAGTGGAAGCGTGCCGATCCTGTCCTGCACGCTCGACCACAACAGCTTGGTGGGCGCGGCCGAACTGGCCTGGCAGCCCGTACTCGACGACCCGCTGACCGCACTGGCCTGACCGGCCTGACTGCTCCGTTTCCCGCTCCGGCGGGACGAGCCGTCCGGCGGCCCGGGCGACCGCTACGACCAGGACGGGCCGTCGTGGCCGCGGGCCGCAGGTGAGGCCCCGGGCTCGAACGGAGCGGAGCGCGTCGGTCCACGAGGACCGGCGCGCTCCTGTGTGCGCGGTGTACGGCGCCCGGCCGCCTTCCCGTCAGCCGACCACGGCCGACCGGGCCCGCGTCCGTGCTGTCGTGGGCTCCATGAGCCCCGCCGCGTCCGAGCCGAACGGGCCGTCGGTCGTCGACCCGTACACCGGAAGAGGGGGCAGGGCGGTGGCGAACGACGGTGCGGGCAGGGTGAACCAGATGACCTTCCCCGCGTCGGCGCTCGGTCGTACGCCCCAGCTCTCGCTGAACGCGGCGATCATCGCCAGTCCGCGCCCGGAGGTGGCGGACGACTCGGCGTCGCACATGGTCGGCAGCCGGGGGTCGTGGTCGTGGACGGAGACCGTCAGCCGATCGAGCAGCAGTTCGATCTCGACGGTGCATGACTTGTCCGGCTGTGCGTGCCGGTGGACATTGGTCAGGAGTTCGGTGACGCCGAGCGCTGCCGGGTCGATCAGAGGATCGAGATGCCAGTAGCGCAGTTGCGCCGAAATGATTCTGCGGACCTGACCGATCCGCGGCGGCAGGGCTTGGAGCTCCACCGCGCAGTGCCTGCTTGGCTCGCTGATCACGGCTGCGACTCCCCGAAATAGGTCCGGAAGAAGACGAAGGAACGGATCCAGCAGATGACTGGCTGCTGTTTCTGGTCATGCGTGGTCCGCCCTGCATGGCTCCCGGCGGGGGCGGCTTACGCTGTCACCGCCGGTACACCATCAGTGACGTGTGACCAGCGTGACTCAGGGGGTTGGGCTCCGCAACTCGCGGTGTCCTTACCGGACCGTAGAGTCAGACACGCCGTCCCGCGGCACTGCGCAGTGCCTCCAGGAATCTGCGGACCGGCGCGGCCCCGCCGGGCCTGCGGTTGCGCTGCCCCATGGTCAGCCGGTAGCGCACGCCGTCGATCCGGGCGACCGCCGAGTCGGCGGCCAGGAACCACGGCTTCCCGGCGCTCACCGCGGTGACCGGGGCGCTGGCGATCTCCCGACCGTTGCTCGTCAGCAGCGCGATCCGGCCGTCCTCGACGATCACCTGCCCCGCCCTGGTCAGTGACCGCGCCCACCGGCGGATCCTGACGTCGCTCGCCCTGAACTCCGCAGCGCCGAACTCCCGCGCGCCGAAATCCGCAGGGCTGAATTCTGTCTCGGCCATGGCGACTTCGCCCCCCCTTGTACCGGCTTCTGCAATTCTGCCCGTGGAGAGTGCCCCTACGCCAGGCCTCACCGCGGTCGATTCCGGCCGTGGCCCGCACCGGCCACGCGCCCGGGGCGCGCCGGTGGGACGCCCGGGCCAAGGGAGGCCTATGGGTCGCCAAAGTAAACATTTGCGCAGGTGGGAGGAATATCGTGGGTCCTACGGAGAACCGTCGTCACCCGAAGGAGACCGCTGATGGACACCGGTGAGCACACACCTGGCGGTGGCGTCATGGAGACCGTCGACGTCGACCGGAGCGACCCGGACTACCGGGCCTGGCTCAAGGAGGCGGTGCGCAAGGTCCAGGCGGACGCCAACCGCTCGGCGGACACCCATCTCCTGCGCTTCCCGCTGCCGGAGCACTGGGGCATCGACCTCTACCTCAAGGACGAGTCGACGCACCCGACCGGCAGCCTCAAGCACCGGCTGGCCCGCTCCCTCTTCCTCTACGGCCTCTGCAACGGCTGGATCCGCCGCGGCAAACCGGTCATCGAGGCGTCCAGCGGCTCGACGGCCGTCTCGGAGGCGTACTTCGCGAAGCTGATCGGCGTGCCCTTCGTCGCGGTGATGCCCAGGACCACCAGCCCCGAGAAGTGCCGCCTGATCGAATTCCACGGCGGGCAGTGCCACTTCGTCGACGACTCCCGCAGGCTGTACGAGGAGTCGGCGGCCCTCGCGGCCGAGACCGGCGGTCACTACATGGACCAGTTCACCTACGCCGAGCGCGCCACCGACTGGCGGGGCAACAACAACATCGCCGAGTCCATCTACCAGCAGCTGAGGCTGGAGCGGTACCCCGAACCCGCCTGGATCGTCGCCACCGCCGGCACCGGCGGAACCTCCGCGACCATCGGGCGCTACGTCCGCTACATGCAGCACGACACACGCATCTGCGTGCCGGACCCGGAGAACAGCTGCTTCTTCGACGGATGGACCCGGCACGACCAGCTGGCGACCAGCGACTGCGGCTCACGCATCGAAGGCATCGGCAGACCCCGGATGGAACCGAGCTTCGTGCCCGGGGCCATCGACCGCATGATGAAGGTCCCCGACGCGGCCAGCGTCGCCGCCGTCCGGGTGCTGGAGCGCGCCATCGGCCGCAAGGCGGGCGGCTCGACCGGCACCGGGCTGTGGAGCGCCTTCAAGCTGGTGGCCGAGATGGTGGAGAGGGGAAGCACCGGGAGCGTCGTCACGCTCTTCTGCGACCCGGGCGACCGCTATCTCGACAAGTACTACTCGGACGAGTGGCTGAGCGGGCAGGGGCTCGACATCCGGCCGTACACGGAGACGATCGACCACTTCCTGGCCACCGGCACCTGGCCCGCCTGAGCGGGGCGGCCGCTCCCCCCGGACCTGGAAGCCGTTCCACCGCGACGAGGGCGGGGCGTCGCCCAGGCGCCCGCGTGGCGCGGCAGATCGGCGCAGACCGCTCCAGCGGCATCGCACTCCTCGCCGCCCTTCGGGCGAAGGCAGCCGAGCCACCGCACCCCTCGGCCGGGAGGCGCGGTCGGGCCTCAGTCGTCGAGCAGGGTGCCGAGCACCCGGCCGAAGACCCGCTGTCCCGCGCCGGCCAGCAGCGGATCCGTCCAGCGCGGCAGCAGCCTCACACGCAGCTCCTCGACCCAGATCACATGCGAGCCCGATCCGGTCGGGCACACATCGATCGACGCCTGGCCGCGCACCACGGAACCGCGCTTCTCCAGCCGGCACAGCCCCGCCCGCCCGGCGGCCGGCGGGGTCCACCGCACCACTTCCATCGGATCGTCGAAACCCAGCGGCCCCACACCGGTACGGGCCACGAAGACCGTCCCGGGCCGGGTGGGAAAGCCCGCGTGCACGGTGACCGAGGTGAACGGAATGGTTTCGCCGTGCCGCTCCCAGTCGGTCACCCGTCGCCACGCCTCGGCGGCGGGGAGGGGAGTGAAGCGCTCAATGCGGAATACGGCCACAGTCCGATCCTAGGACGTCCGCCGCCCGCCGGCCCGGGAACGGAAGGCGTGGGCCGCACCCGTCGCAGGACTACTCGTCCGCCGGCCCGCCAGCCACCACCAGGCCCGGAAGGTGCTCCTCGATCTCCTGCCTGATGAGGTCCGGCAGACCCGCGTCCGTCACGAAGGCATCGACCTCGTCGAGCGCCGCGAACGAACTCAGGCCCACCGTGCCCCACTTGGTGTGGTCGGCGACCACGACGACGCGCCTGGCCGCCCGCACGAAGCGGCGGTTCGTCTCGGCCTCCGCAAGATTGGGCGTGGAGAGACCCGCCTCGACCGAGATCCCGTGCACACCGAGGAACAGGACATCGAAGTGGAGCGAGCCGATCGCGCGGTCCGCGACCGGCCCGACGAGCGAGTCCGAAGGCGTACGCACCCCGCCGGTCAGCACCACCGTGGCCGCACCGGCCCGCCCGCCACCCGACGCCGTCGGCCGCTGCGCGCCGTGGAACACATCGGCGACCCGCACCGAGTTCGTCACCACGGTCAGGCCCGGCACATCCAGGAGATGCCTGGCCAGCGCGAACGTGGTCGTACCGCCGGAGAGCGCGATCGCGCTGCCGGGCAACGCCATCCCGGCCGCCGTGCGCGCGATGTCCTCCTTCGCGCTGAGCTCCAGTGTCGACTTCGCCTCGAAACCGGGCTCGTGCGTGCTCGCCTCGACGACCGGCACGGCTCCGCCGTGGACCTTCTCGATGACGCCCTGGCGCGCCAGCGCGTCCAGATCCCGGCGGATGGTCATGTCGGAGACGCTCAGCTTGCGGGTAAGCTCGTTGACCCTGACCCCGCCGCGCTTGCGCACATCGTCCAGAATGAGCGCACGCCGCTGCTCCGCGAGCAGATTCTGATTCTCGCTCAACGCCGGGCCCCGGTCCTTCGCTCTGTCCGCACGGTCCGGCAGCGGTCCTGCGGGACCCGCTCATCCTCCCACGCACGCGTACGAGCCGTCCCACTGGGGAGATTCGGTGAGAGCCGGTGCGTCGGACGGCTCCCGTCGGCGATGGTGATGACTGCGCACCAGCCAACTCGCCCCGCGCACACCAGCCCAGCTCGTCCCGGACGAACAGCCACCCACCGGCTGCGAGCCGGAAGGACCAGAGAGCGAGTCACCGACATTGCCCCCTGCCCCCAAGGCCGAGGCCGCGCAGAGCGCCGGCGTCGCACTGGAACTGCTCGTCCACGGTGTCGGCGGAACCACTCCGCAGGAGATGCTCGGCGACCCGCGCACGACCAGGATCACCGGTGACGCCACGGCCGCCATTCACCGGCGCACCGAGGACGTCGGAGCCGAACACCACCCCGAGCGCCACCGGGACGGTCCCATCGCGGAGGCCTACTGCTGGTCGAACCTCACCTCGGGCAACGGCTCCCGCGCGCTGTGGCTGCTGCTTCTCCCCTTCATGGTGGTCAACCTCGCCCACTGGATGCGGCCCGCCGCCCAGGGCCGTAGGCGGACGGTCCGGCTCTACGGGGTGCTGGTACGGCTCCTCGCGCTCAGCCTGACCGTGCTCCTGACCGCCGCGGTCTGCGAGGTCGCCCTCGACCTGGTGGCCTGGCAGTGCGCGGGGACGCCCGAGTGCTCCGTGCAGCGCTCCTGGCTGGGCTTCCTCTCCACGCGGCAGGACGGCTGGTTCGCCCAGCCAGGACGCCGCCTCGCCGTCGCGGCGCTCGTGCCCGCCGCCCTGGTGGGACTCCTCTGGTACCTGTCCAACCGCACCTGGAGCGCCTACGAGTCACAGCGCCCCCTGACCTGGGACGAACCGGACAGCGCGGAGACGGACGAGGAGGGGGACACGGACGCGGCCGCGGGCGCCGGAGCCCCCGCCGTCCGCCCGGCCATGGGCAGGCCCGGCTTCTGGTACGGACGCAGGCTGGTGGCCCGGCTGCGCGCGGCTCACACCGCTGCCGGCCTCCTCACGGTCGCGGCGGCGGTGGGCAGCACGGCGGCGCGGCACGACCGGGCCGCCGACAGCCCCGTACCCCCGGTCGCCGGCGTCCTGTTCGAGGCCGTCCTGGTCCTGTGCGCAGCCGTCGTCGTCGCGGTCGTCTGCCACCGGGGACGCAGCGAGCGACGCCTCGACAACCGGCTCGACCGGGCCGTCACCACCTTCCTGCCCGGAGCCGCCCTCGCCCTGCTGCTCGGCGCCGTCGTCTACGCCGGCTGGTCACGCCCCGGCTGGGTGTCCTCGGGCGCCCTCTCCGGGGAGACCGTCTTCCGCACGCTCGCCGTGGGCCAGGGGCTGCTCGTCTCCGTGCTCGCCGTGGTGGCCCTGGGCCTGTACCGGCGCGCTCCCGAGCCTCGCACCACCCTCCACGGTCTCGGCGGACCGGCGGTGGCCATGCTCGCCTGCGCGCTCGGCGGGGTGATGACCGGCGGGATCGCCCAGCGGGTGGCCGACTGGCTCGACGGCCCCGGGACGCCCGGCATGGGTGCGGGCGCGGACATAGAGGGGCCGCCCGTGCTCCTCAGCTGGCAGGCCTCCGTCATCCCGGTCCTGCTGCTGCTCCTGCTCCCACCCGTCGTCTGGCTGGCCGTCCGCACCGTGCGCCGTGCCCGCCGGCTGGGGCCCGCCGTCGAGGCGGAGTACGAGGAGAGGAACCCCGAGCCCGGGCGCACCCGGCAGATCGCCCGCATCCGGGCGACCGCCGCGCTCACCGATTCCGCGCCCGGGATCCTCGGACTGCTCTCCGCCGCCACCCTGCTGCTCGGTGCCGGTGCGGTCACCGGTTCCTGGCTCACCGGCGAGGTCCCCGGCCTCGCGACCGACGGCGCGGGCCCGCTCGTCGAGTCGGCCGCCGAGACCGCCCAGTCGACCGGCTCCTGGATGACCGGTTTCGGCGTGATACTCCTCGTCACCTGGGGACGCCGCGCCTACCGTGACGTCTCCGCCCGGCGCACCATCGGCATCCTCTGGGACGTGGGCACGTTCTGGCCGCGTGCCGCCCATCCTTTCGCGCCCCCCTGCTACGCGGAGCGGGCCGTCCCGGACCTCTCGTCCCGGATGTGCGCCTGGACGGGGAGCACCCGCGGCAGGCTCGTCATCTCCGGCCACTCCCAGGGCAGCGTGCTCGCCGCGGCAGCGGTGTGGCAGCTCCCCGACTCCGCCCGGCACCGGGTCGCGCTGCTCACCTACGGATCCCCGATCGAGCGGCTGTACGGGCGCTGGTTCCCGGCCTACTTCGGCCGCGTCCCCCTCGAAGGGCTGCACCGGTCCGTCCACTGCTGGCGCAACCTCTGGCGTTCGACGGACCCGATCGGCGGCCCCGTCAGGATCGACGAGGGGCCGGACCACGAAGTGGACCGGGGCCCGCTGAAGGACCCGCTGGTCTACGGCCGCACACCCGAACACCCGCTGCCGGAGCCCGTCCTGGGGCACTCGGACTACCAGGCCGACCCGGTCTTCGCCGTCGAGCGTGCCGCGCTCCTGGAACGGCTCGAGCCCGTCGTGCCCCAGCAGGCGGGTGCGGACAGCCGGGGCAGCACCGCTCAGGGAAGTGCCGGAAGGTCCTCGGGATAGAGCATGGTCAGCTCCTCGGTGGTCGGTTCGGGAAGCTGGGCGACCCGGCCCGCGTGCCGCTCCACCATCGACTCGAAGGTCTGACGGGCCGTCCGGCCGTTACCGAAGGCGGGACCCTTGGGAAGCGCCGTGAAGTACTTGAGCAGCGCTTCCCCCGTCCCCTCCGCCAGGCTGTACTCGTGCTCGTCGCTCTGCTGCTCGACGATCCGCAGCAGCTCCTCGGGCTCGTAGTCACTGAAGGTGATGGTCCGCGAGAACCTGGACGCCACACCGGGGTTGACGGTGAGGAAGCGCTCCATCTCGTGCGTGTACCCGGCCACGATCACCACCACGGCGTCGCGGTGGTCCTCCATCAGCTTCACCAGCGTGTCGATGGCCTCCCGGCCGAAGTCGCGGCCCGAGTCCTCGGGCGAGAGCGCGTACGCCTCGTCGACGAACAGGACTCCACCGCGTGCCCGGTCGAACGCCTCCTGGGTGCGGATCGCGGTGGACCCGATGTGCTCGCCGACCAGATCGACGCGGGACACCTCCACGAGATGGCCGTGCTCCAGGACACCGAGCGAGGCCAGGATCTCCCCGTACAGCCGGGCCACCGTCGTCTTGCCCGTGCCGGGGGAGCCGGTGAAGACCAGGTGCCGGCGCACCGACGCCGCCTTCAGACCGGCCAGCCGGCGGCGCCGGCCCACCTCGATCATGTCGGTCAGCGCCCGCACCTCACGCTTGACGCTGTCGAGCCCCACCAGCGCGTCGAGCTCGCCCAGCACGGCGCCCGGGGCGCGCACCGGCTCGGCGGGCGCCGCGGGTACGGCAGGGGGCTCGGCCGGCCGCTGCCCGGGCATCGTGCCCAGGAGCCCGGGCGTGGTCTGCGTCGCCGTCAGGACCGGCGGGGGCGGGGGAGTGGCGCCGCGCAGCCCGCTCTCGTCGCTGGTGCAGTCCCGCGCCACCGGGCCGCCGGTACTGCCGTCACCGCCGGAGCCGTCGGCGAACTCGTATCCGCCGCGCGCGCACCGCTCGGTCCGGCACCGGGTCAGGGTCGAGCGGCAGCCGTCCATCACATGGAAGCCGTAACCGTCGCTCCCCGTGACCCGGCAGCTGTCGAAGGTGCCGCGGCCCTCCGCGGAGACATAGAAACCGGCCTCCGCGGGCGAGGTGACGGTGCACCTCTCGATGGTCGGGTCGGCGCCCTTGGTCACGATGACCCCGGTCTGCGCCGCGTCGATCGTGCAGTTGTTCAGCGTGCCGCCGCTGCCGTGGTCCCGGAACCACGCTCCGGTGGAGGCCTCGCGGATCCGGCAGTCGTCGAGCTGGGCGGTGGCGCCGTCGCTCACCGAGACCGCCGTGTTGCGGATCTGGGTCAGATCACTGTCCACGACATCCGCGCGTGATCCCCGGTCGAGGACGAAGAGGGCGTCGGGCACGTCATGCACACGGCACGAGTCGAGTATCACCGTGGCTCCGTCGCTCACCCACACCGCCGGATAGTCACCCGTGCTGTCGTGGATCTCGCACTGGTTGGCGTCCACGCGGGTGCCCGGGTCCCAGACCGACAGACCGTTGCGGCCGAATCTGCGGACGGTGGACCGGGTCAGGGTGAGGACCGAACGGGAGCGCAGGTCGACCGCGTTCTCCGGGATGTCGTGGATGTCGCAGTCCGCGAGGGTGAGGACCGCGTCGGTGTCCAGGGTGACCCCGTCGGCGGACGTGCGGTGCACACTGCAGTCCGTGAGGTGCGCGGTGCCC
This sequence comes from Streptomyces sp. NPDC023573, assembly GCF_055559735.1. Classification (NCBI taxonomy): domain Bacteria; kingdom Bacillati; phylum Actinomycetota; class Actinomycetes; order Kitasatosporales; family Streptomycetaceae; genus Streptomyces; species Streptomyces sp. NPDC023573. Next base: position 419,932 of record NZ_JBVHKB010000007.1, on the reverse strand, counting down.
CGGGAGGAGACCTGCACCCCACTGCCCTTGATCTCGTACACCTCGCAGCCGACCGCCTCCAGGCCGCTGCCCTCCCCGGTCACGCTCAGCCCCGCGCCCGACGAGTGGTGCACGCGGCAGCGCTCGAGCCGGGGGTGGGCGCCGTCGCGGACCGAGACGCCGGACTGGCCCGCCGAGACGATCTCGCACTCCTCGAACACGCCCCCGGCGCCGTCGAGTACGGCGATGCCCACCCCGGCCGGGTTGTCGACCGTGCAGCGGCGCACGGTCGGCCTGGCGGCGCCCCGCACCTCCATGCCCGCGGCCGACCTGGTCACGATGCGCAGGTCCGACAGCTCGGGGGCACCCTCCTCGACGAGCAGCGCGGGGGCGGCCGAGTCCTGGCCCTCCACATGCAGGTCCTGGACGACGGCGGAGGCGCGGACGGTCAGGGGGACACCGTCGACCGGCGCGATCCGTACCGAACCCGCGGATCCCTCGGCGCCGCGCAGCGTCACCGCGCGGTGGACGACGAGATTCTCCCGGTAGGTGCCGGGGGCGATGGTGAGGACGTCACCGTCAGCTGCGGCCTCCAGGGCTGCGGTGAGGGATGCGTATTCGCCCGTGCGGCGCCGCCATCGCGATGTGCCGGTGTGCGTCACCTGGACCGTGCCCTGTGCCATGGTGCTGCTGTGCCCCCACCTCGTGCCGTGTGCGCTGCCTCGTGTGTGTCCCCAGGGACGCCGGTCGGCCGGCAGCCCTCTGGCCCGCCTTGCCGAGGAGTCGGGCGGGCCGGTCCACCGTAGCGCGCGTGACGGGCGCGAGTTGACGGGTCGGCCGCCGAGGCCCATCGGTCAGCCGGATACGCGGGGAACCCGCACCACCTGGGTCAGCTGCCCGTACCCGTTCTGCCCCAGTCGGGGCCGACTTCGGCCCACGCGCGGTCGAGCCGGGTGTACCGCCGTTGCACCATGCGCCATACGACGAGCCTGCGGGCGATTTCGGTCAGACCGACCGCGATCAGCGTCGCACCCAGGCCTGCGAGCACCGAGTGGGTGCGGGCGGTGGACATGTCCATGGGACGCATCGCGGGACGGCCCCGGTCGTCCGTCCAGATCTCGATCCGGGTGCCGGGCGCGGTCTCCGTGGACCCCGTCGACACGGTGCCCGTGCGTGCCGTACCGTCCGGGGCGAGCCAGTCGGCCACCACCGACGTACGCATGGATCCCTCGGCGACGGCCGCCTCGGGGTCCTGGGCGAAGCGGGAAGCGCCCGGGGCCGCGCGGACCACGACGGCCGCGGTCGGATGGCGTTGCTCGTGCTGGGTCCGCACCGTCCGCCGGAGCGCGTCGTCCGTGAGTGCGCCGGCCTTCCAGCCGATGGCCGGTGCCGCCAGCAGCATCAGGAGCAGCGCGGACAGCGCCACCCATGCCTCGTGCCGGTCGGTGGCCCGGCACACCGGATTGTGCCGCCACCGCCGGATTCCCAGTACCGCTCGCACAGTCATGCACCCCCTTCCCTGTCCGTGATAACCCGGGAGGGCGGCGATTACGTCCTCCGAAGGCGAAGAGAGAGCAACCTCACGCCGGCAACGGCCCCCGTGCCCCGCCGAGTTCCGATCCACCCCGGCTTCCGGTGCGCCCGGTGGTCAGCCGGGGATCCGCACCGGGTCCCCGGGACGGATCACACCGGTGCCCTCCGGGACCATGAGCCGGCCGAAGAGCAGGTGCCTCCCGTCCATGCGGTGCCGGGCGAGCGTGCGCAACGGCTCCTTGCCCCGCTCACCGGTCCGCTGGTCGGTGGTCGTGATGACGCACCGTCCGCACGGCTTGGCGACACGGAACGCGACCTCCCCGATCGTGATCCGCTTCCAGTCGTCCTCGGCCCAGGGCGCGGTGCCGTCCACGACCACGTTCGGCCGGAAGCGGTTCATCGGCAACGGCCCCTCGTCCGGATGGTCCCCCTGGGCCACCAGCGAGTTGAGCGCGTCCAGCGAGGCACGCGTGGTGAGGAGCAACGGCAACGCGTCGGCGAGCGACACCGTCTCGCCCGGCCGGCCGAACTCCGGATCGAGGGGTCTGCGGTGCGACGGCGCGTCGAGATGGACGAGCCGGACCTCCGCACCGAGACGTGCCCCGAACCACGCGTGGGCGGCGTCAGCGGCCACCACCGTCGTGACCTCGCTCCGGTGGAGCTCCGCGACGACCGTGCGGGCCGGATCGGGCACCTCCACCGTCAGGGACGGGCTCCCGGGCGCCGACAGCACGAGTCCGCCGCCCGGCACGGGCTCGGCGGACAGCCGCGCCATGCGCGGCTGCTGACGCTGTGTGACGACCCTTTTCGCACTGTCGATCAGCATCCAGCGGCGGTCGCCGGCGAGTCCCCATGGCTCGACGACGGCCTCGTCGGCGGCGTGGGCAGCCAGCGACTTGACCGGGTGGACGTGTACGGCACTGAGCACAGGCGAGAGCATGCGTTCATCCTGCCAGCCGTCACAGACAACGGCAGGCGCCGTCCGTCAGTAGCCCCGGCTCTGGTACGGGCGGTTGTACGGATCCTCGTACGGCGACTGCGCGGGGGCGGGCACGGGGCGGGCCGCCGCGGGACGCATCGCCTCGTAGCCCGTGCCGGGCCGCTGCTGCTGTTGCTGCTGGTAGCCACGGGGCGACGACGGCTGCTGCGGGATGTACGGGGCCGGAGCGCTCTGCAGCTGCGCGGGCTGCATCATCGGCGCCTGCTGCATCCCGGCGTTCTGGTACTGCGGCTGCGCCGCCTGCTGAGGGTAGCCGTAGGACCCGGTCGGCTGCGACGGGGCCGCGGGCAACGCGGGAAGCGCCGACGGCAGAGCCGGCAGGTAGCTGTTCCCGGTGTCGTAGGCGGCGGGCACCCGGATCGGCGCGATCTGAGGGGTCCCCCGCTCGGCCACGAGGGAGTCGTAGATCGGGGTGTCGGGGAACGACGGCGCGGCGTAGTAGCCGCTGCCGTAGGTGGAGCGGGGGGAGGTCATGACACATAAGTTAAGCCCACGATGTGCCGGTTGGGGAGCCCCAATCTTGGGGTTATCCGTTTTACGCTGCTTTTGTCGGCTCCACCTGCTCGGGTGACGTCAAAGCCTCCGTAAACAACAGGAGGCTTTTCTGCCGGACGGCTCTTGAACTGACGAGAAGTGGTGGTGGGATCACAAAGGGCGACGTCCGGTTGCGCTCATGAGAACGCACGGCTCCGACCGCGAGGTCCTGGACCGCGCGCCGGCAGACCCCGCTGCCTCGCCGGCCTGCCCTTCACTCCCGCCGAGACGGCGTGTTCGGTCGTCACCTACCGGCGTTCGTTGCCGCCCACGGGTGCGGCGCGACGTGCCTGTGACCGCGCCCGCCTCCGCCTCACCCCTGTCCCGACGGGGCAACGCGGCAGACGTGTGGTCGCTGCGGGCGTTCTCCCTGCGGTCAGGTGCCCGTCATGTTCGGTGCGGAGCCGCGCCCTTCGGCGGGACGGGAATCAGCTCCCGCGCGCGGTCGAGCAGGGCGGCCGGGTCCGGGTCCGCCTGCAGGGTCTTGAGCATGAGCAGCCACCACTGGTCCAGCCGCGTCCTCCAGTCCCGCACGCCCGGTACCTCGTCGGTCAGCGTGCAGAGCCCGAAGAACGAACACACGAGTGTCACGGCCGCGGTGGACGGTTCCACTCGGCCGGTTCGCCTCGCGTGCGTGCCTGGGACAGGAGCCGGGTGGCAGCCGGTGCCCAGGCGTCGAACGGGGTGGGGACGGAGGCATTGATGGTTCGGCGTTCCCCTCGGAGACGTGCGCCCGCGCGTGCCATCACGTCCTCGCCGAAGAATCGCGCGACGGCGGAGCTGAGGCCGACCAGCTGTTCCAGCGGTGGAATGCCTTGGGTCGCGTAGGGGTCGATGAGTTGCGGCCAGGCGGAGAACTGCTGGCGAACCACGGCCAGTGCCGGCTCCTCCTTGCTGGAGTAATGGAAACAGATTGCTCCACTGGTTCTTCCGGAGTGATCACTCATGCCATTTACGCTCGTTCCCGAATATCCACGTTCGACAAATAGATGTGCTGTCGATTCGAGCAGGACTCTGCGTGTTTCGCGAGCCCTGTCCTGTACTGCGTTTCTACCTTCGTTCAAGAGTTCTTGAAAATCTCCATTTGTGGGTCCAGGTCTCCGCTTCGAGGGGCCTGGCATGACGCGCGGAAGATTCTATTATTATCCGGTCCTGCTCGCCGGTGGCCCGTACTCAACCTTTTTCGCCCGCGATGAGGAATCGTTTCCCCGAGGGTGTGGGCCTTCGCTCGGCCGGCGCCGTTCCGCCCCTTGAAATCGCTGCTCACATGGCGCGTCGGTCGCTCTCTACGGTGTCGTCCCCGCGCTGTTTCGGGAGTGCGCTCGTGGTCGCCCGGGGTTTTTCCGTCACTCGAAATGGTGATTGCGGAGTGCGAAGTCCTAAATTAACGTATGGCCACGATGTTTCGGCTCAAGGTCGAAAGGGCGGTTGCGTCTCCATGAGGCGCACGCTGATATCGCATGGTGCGGTTGTGATGCCCATGCGTAATGACCGCCTTATTCCCGGATGGAGTAATCGCATTCCGGTACCAGTCTGCGCCCGCGCACCGAACCGGTTGACGCGGCCTGTGAGAACGGCAGTCCTATGACAGCTCATCCCATTTTATCCTGGTCTCCTTCCGCAGTCGTTTTCGACTGCGACGGGACCCTGATGGACACGGAACGACACTGGCAGGAGGCTCGGAATGCCACATTCCGAGCGTTCGGCCTCAAACCGCCGGCGGGGTTCGCGGACCGGGCCAAGGGCGTCCATTTCACCGAGTGCGGGGCGCTCATGGCCGAGGAGACGGGGAAGCCGGACCTGGTGCACGACTTGACCGGGACGCTGCTCAGCACCTTCACCGCGCTGGTCGAGCAGGACCCCGTCACGATGCCCGGTGCTGCCGCACTGGTCCGGCTGGCTGCCGGCCGCCGTCCTCTCGCGGTAGCGAGCAACTGCCCCCGGGAGATGGTGGAGTCATGCCTCGGACGGGCGGGGCTCCTCGGTTGCTTCGACCATGTGGTGGTCGCCGGCGAGGAGGTGCGGCCGAAGCCGGAGCCCGACGTCTACAGCCTGGCAGCCCGACTCTGCGGCGTACCGCCCGGGGAGGCCCTGGCCGTGGAGGACTCGCTGACCGGAATGGAGTCGGCACGCCGGGCGGGTCTTCGTGTCATCGGAATCGGTCCGTGCCCGCCGGGCCCCGAGTCGGAACAGGCCGACCTGTGGGTCCCGAGCCTGGCCGACCGTGAGCTGGTGTCATGGGCCAGGAGTCGGCTCGGCGTCTAGAGCGGCCCGAGGAGGGAGGTGCGGGCCCGGCGTGCGGGTGCGGTCAGCCCGTTGGCAGATGAGGTGCCAGGGTGTGCACGGGCGCGGCGGCGGAGGAGAAGAAGAGGGCGATGCCCACCGCTCCGGGATCAGGGATGCCGGTCGCCCGTTCACCCAGGTAGCTCGCCCGGCCCATGCGCGCGGTCAGGGACGCTGTGTCCCGGACCCCCTGCCATGCGGCGTCCGCCGCCGCGGCCAAGGCCGCGGCGGGTGAGGCGCCTTGCGCCACCCGCAACGCGGCGGCGGCCGGAGCGAGTGCGTCGACCAGTGTCTTGTCCCCAGGTGAGGCATTGCCCACACGGCGGATGGCGGCCAGCCCCCTGGCCGTGCCATCGGCGAGCGCGGCCGTCGTCAGGCCGTAACCGGCGGCGGCCTTGCTCAACGCCTGGAACAACAGGCCGAACAGGGGGCCGCTGGTGCCCCCGATCTCGTCGAGGAAGGCATGGGCGACGGCCCCCAAGGCATCCGCGGGCCCGGCCGACGGTTCCATCCGGTCGAGGAGGGGACCGGCGGCTCGGACCCCGGCTGCGAGATTCGCTCCGAAGTCGCCGTCCCCCGTCCGCTGGTCGAGTGAGGTCAGCTCGGGCTCGGTGGCATACACCGATTCAGTGAAACCCTGGATCCAGAAGCGGGTCCGCACGCCGTCGAAAGCGGTGGGCGTCATGGTTTCGTCCTCCTGCGTCTGTCGAGACCTGTCCGGAGCCCGGCAGGTCTGCCGCTCACCACCGCAGTGCCGGAGTGCGGACCGGCGCATCGTAGAAATCCAGCACCGTCCGGTCGGCGACCATGAGGGTCAGGGAGAAGCCCCGCATGTCGAGGGCAGTGACGTAGTCGCCCACGAGGTGCCGGGCGAGCCGCACCCCCCGGGCGTCGAGAACCCGGCCGAGTTCCCCGAATATGCCGTACAGCTCGAGAGAGGTGACCGCGCCCAGACCGTTGACCAGGGCGACGACCGAGTCCTCGGGGCCGGGGCGCAACGCGTCCAGCAGCGCATCCGTCATCTCTTCGACCAGCGCACCCACGCGCACCTGGCTCCTGGTACGGCCCGCGCGCTCACCGTGGATTCCGACGCCGTACTCCAGTTCGCCGGGCGGCAGGGTGAAGGCCGGCTCGCCGTCGGCCGGCGCGTGGTGGGCGGCGGAAGCGGCTGCGAGTGTCCGGCACCGGCCTGCCAGCGTGGTGCCGAGATCCGTCAGCTCGGTGAGTCCCAACCCGCTGTCCGCGGCGCCGCCCAGAACTTTCTCCACCAGCACCGTGGCACCCGTGCCGCGCCGCCCGGCGGCCACCTCTTCGGAGTCGGAGGCGAGATCGTCGTCGACGAGGACCCGGCCGCAGGCGATACCCGCGTCTGACAGCCGCTCGGCGGCGATACCGAAGTTGATCCGGTCTCCGGTGTAGTTCTTGACCACGTGCAGGACGCCTTCCGGCCTGGCCACCGCGAGGGACGCCCGGTAGATCTGCCGGTTGTGCGGCGAGGCGAAGATTCTTCCGGGGCAGGCGGCGTCGAGCATGCCTGCCCCGACGTAGCCGATGTGCAGGGGCTCGTGTCCTGAGCCCCCGCCCGAGAGAAGGCCCACCAGCCGAGTGGGCGCGGTGTGCAGAGCCGTGACGTACCCGTCGGCGGCGTTGTACTTCACGATATCCGCGTGCGCGCGAGCGAAGCCGGACAGTGCGTCGGAGGCCAGTTCGCCGGCGCCGTTCTCGAAGTACCTGGGCATAAGTGGCACGCCTTTCGTCCCCGGCACGAGACCGGATGGGTCAGCCTCCGGACGAGAACTCCATGGTGCGGGTCACGATGTGCATACGGCAACTCGCTCGGAGTGCCCGCCGGGTGGTGCGGCGTGGGAGGCGTGCATCCCCGGACACATCGGAGCGGGCCGGTCCGGCCCCGCGGGACCGGTTGGCCGCGCGGCGTTCGCGTGCTCGCACCGCAACCCGGGCCGGGAGCCGGCCTGGTGATGACCAGCCCTTTGCATCTACAGCGCTGTAGAAGTCGAGGGGGGCGCCGGCCGGATGCCTGGACTCGAAGCGTTACGTCCGGACGTGTGGTTCAGGGGGCCCCGTCGGCGGTGTCCGGTTCGGGGTTCCAGTCCAGGAGTCTCACCTTCGCGACGGTGCGCACATGGCGCCGCATCGCCGCGGCGGCGGCCTTGCCGCGCCGCTCCTCGATCGCGTCGAGGATCGCCTGGTGCTGGGTCAGGGAGCGGCCGGGCCGCCGCGGCTGGCGCAGGGACTCGTGCCTGCTCTCGGTGATCTGGTCGGCGATCGACCGCATGAACTCGGCCAGCAGCGCGCTGTGGGCGGCAGCGGTCACCGCCGCGTGGAAGCGCCGGTCGCCCTCGATGCCATGACCGCCGTCGGCGATCTCCGCGGCCATGTGGGCGAGCGACGCCCGCAGTGCGGTCAGATCCTGCTCGGTGCGCCGCTCCGCCGCGAGTTCGGCCAGTTTGGTCTCCAGCGCCTCGCGCGCCTCCAGCACGTCGGGCAGTCTGCGCCGGCGCTCGACGAGCCGCTCGACGGGCTCGGCGTCCAGCCCGTCCCCGAGGAGGTAGGTGCCGCCTCCGTGCCGCACCTCGACGAGCCCCTGCACCTCGAGGACGACGATGGCCTGCTTCACCGAGGCCCGCGACACTCTCAGGCGCTGGGCGAGGTCGCGCTCAGGCGGAAGCCTGTCGCCGGCCATCAGGCCGCTCTCGGCGGCGAACGACCGCAGCCGGTCGAGCACTTGCTCGTACAGCCGCGTGCGCCCCATGGGCCGCAGTGCGTCGGACATCCCCTGCCCCTGTTCCGGAGGCCCCCGCGCCCTCCTGGCACCGGCAGCGTAGCAGCGCCGGGTGGTCCGGAGGCTGAACCAATTCCTGCGCACCCCCTTGACGGCTGCTGCCGCTCCCCGGACTCTGAGTGCCGTCAACAGGCGAAGTGGCTCATCCACCAGACCAATGAGGGTCGGCCCAGGACAGGAGCCCGCAATGTCCGCGGAACTCATCTCTATCCTCGTACTCGTGGTGGTCTTCGTGATCGCCACCACCCGCTCGATCAACATGGGCGCGCTGGCCTTCGCGGCCGCCTTCGTGGTGGGGGAGCTGGTCGCCGACCTGGACGCGGACGGCATCTTCGCCGGCTTCCCCGGAGACCTTTTCGTCGTCCTGGTCGGGGTCACCTATCTGTTCGCGATCGCCCGGGCCAACGGCACCACGGACTGGCTGGTGCACGCCTCCATACGCATGGTCGGCGGACGCATCGCCCTGATCCCCTGGGTGATGTTCGTGATCACCGGGGCGCTGACGGCGATCGGCGCGGTCAGCCCCGCCGCGGTGGCGATCGTCGCGCCGATCGCCCTGAGCTTCGCCGCCCGTTACGGCATCAGCCCGCTCCTGATGGGCGCGATGGTGGTGCACGGGGCGCAGGGCGGCGGTTTCTCCCCGATCAGCATCTACGGCTCGATCGTGAACGGCATCGTGGAGCGCGAAAACCTGCCGGGCAACGAGATCGCCCTGTTCCTCGCCTCGCTGGCGGCCAACCTGGTCATCGCCGGTGTGGTGTTCGTGCTCTTCGGCGGCCTGAAACTCCCCCGGCGCGGCGCCACGGACAGCGACGGGTCACCCGGGCCCCCCGCCGACGAGGAGACCACCCGGCTCGACGCGCCCAGGGCGGCCACCCTCCTCGCGCTGATCGCCCTGGTCGTCGCCGTGCTCGGCTTCGATCTGGACGCGGGCCTGACCGCCATCACACTCGCCGTGCTGATCAGCGCCGCGTGGCCGGACACCAGCCGCAAGGCGGTCGGCGCGATCGCCTGGCCCACCGTGCTGCTCATCTGCGGCGTCCTGACCTACGTCGGCGTGCTCGAGGAGATGGGCACCATCACGTGGGCCGGGGAGGGTGTCGGAGGCATCGGAGTACCGCTGCTCGCGGCGCTGTTGCTGTGCTACATCGGCGCGATCGTCTCGGCGTTCGCCTCCTCGGTCGGCATCATGGGCGCGCTGATCCCGCTGGCCGTGCCGTTCCTCGCACAGGGTGAGATCGGGGCGGTCGGCATGATCGCGGCGCTGGCCGTGTCGGCGACCGTGGTGGACGTCAGCCCCTTCTCGACCAATGGTGCACTCGTCCTCGCCGCGGCGCCGGACGTCGACCGGGACCGCTTCTTCAGACAGCTGATGGTCTACGGGGGTGTCGTCGTCGCAGTGGTACCCGCCGCGGCGTGGCTCGTCCTGGTGGTGCCGGGATTCGGATGACTCCCGGGGGACCGCCGCCCGCGGCCCTCTCCTTCCCGCCGTTCCGTCGATCGGAGTACGACGCGTGAATGCCCCCACGGCACTGTTCCCCGCACTCGCCGAGCGCAGTTCCCGGCCCGCCCTGCGGTTCGGGGACCGCACCCTCTCGTACGAGGAACTCGCGGCGTCGGCCGGCTCCCTCGCCGCGGCCCTGGGCGCGGCCCACCGGGTCGCCGTCTGGGCGACGCCGACCCTGGAGACCGCCGTCGGTGTGGTGGCGGCCCTCCTCGCCGGAGTGCCGGCGGTGCCGCTCAATCCGCGGACCGGCGAGCGGGAGCTGGCGCACATCGTGGCCGACAGCGCGCCGTCGCTGGTCCTGGCCGCAGCGGACGACGCACTCCCCGCCGCCCTGGACGGACTGCCCCGCCGGAACATCGACGCGCACGGGGGGCCGGTGGGAGCGCTGCCCGCCGAACCCGGCCCGGGCCATCCCGCCCTGATCGTCTACACCTCCGGCACCACCGGCCCGCCCAAGGGCGCCGTCCTGCCGCGCCGGGCCCTGACCAGCACGCTGGACGCCCTCCGGGACGCCTGGGGGTGGGACGCCGAGGACGTACTGGTCCACGCGCTGCCGCTCTTCCACGTGCACGGGCTCATCCTCGGCATCCTCGGGCCCCTGCGGCGCGGGGGATCGGTGCACCACCTCGGGCGGTTCAGCACCGAGGGCGTCACACGGGCGCTCGACGCCGGGGCCACGATGCTGTTCGGGGTCCCGACCATGTACCACCGCATCGCCGAGGTCCTCTCCGTGGCGCCGGGTGACCCCGCGCTCGCCCGGGCGCTGTCCGGTGCGCGCCTGCTGGTGTCGGGATCGGCGGCGCTTCCGGCGCGTGACCACGAGCGGATCGCGCAGGCGACGGGCCGGACCGTCATCGAGCGCTACGGGATGACGGAGACCCTGATGAACACCAGCGTGCGCGCGGACGGCGAGCCTCGGGCCGGAACCGTCGGAGTGCCTCTGCGCGGGGTCGAGTTGAGGGTCGTCGACGAGGAGGGCGCACCGGCCGGTACGGGCCCGGACGTCGTGGGCGAGATCCAGGTGCGGGGCCCGAACCTCTTCACGGAGTACCTCAACCGGCCCGAAGCCACCACCGAGGCGTTCACCACGGACGGGTGGTTCCGCACGGGGGACATGGCGGTGCTCGATCCGGACGGCTACGTCCGCATCGTCGGCCGCAAGGCGACCGACCTCATCAAGAGCGGCGGCTACAAGATCGGCGCGGGCGAGATCGAGAACGCGCTGATGGAGTACGCCGGCGTGAGGGACGCGGCTGTGACGGGCGAGCCGGACGCCGACCTCGGCGAGCGGATCGTGGCGTGGATCGTACCGGAGGACCCCCGACACCGCCCCGGCCTGGCCGAGCTGGCCGGTCACGTCGCCGCTCAGCTCGCCCCGCACAAGCGTCCGCGGGCCGTGCGCTACCTGTCCGAGCTGCCCCGTAACGACCTCGGCAAGATCATGAAGCGGGCTCTTCGGGCGTGAGGCTCCGGCCCGGACGGGCGCAGACGCACGGGCCCCCGGACCTCCCGCCTGAGCGCGGCCGGAGGACACCGGCACACCACCCCCCCTTCCTGACTCCTTCACGGAAAGGCAAGCCGTTGATCCAGCCCTTCCTCGCCCGAGCCCGAGCCCGAGCCCGAGACCGCCGCCTCCGGGCCACGCAGGGCAGACGTACCTCGATCGCGTTGGCCGCCGGCGCGTTGGCCGCGGCGCTCGCCGTCTCCGCACCGACCACGAACGCCGCGGGTGACACCGCGTCCGGGCAACCGGCCGGCTCGCGTGGCTGGTTCACGTCCTGGTCGAACTCGCAGCACGACCTCGCCCCCACGCCCTTGCGTGACCAGACCGTCCGCATGATCAGCCACCTCAGCCAGGGGGGCGACGCGCTCCGCATCCGGATCCAGAACACCTTCGGTACGACCCCCCTCACGGTGGACGCCGCCACCGTGGGACTCACGGACGGCAGGAGCGCTGCCACGCGAGGGCGCCCCCGGCCCGTCACCTTCGACGGCCGGCCGGACGCGGTCATCCCCGCCGGCGGCGAGCTCTGGAGTGACGCCACGACCCTGACGACCCGCGCCCAGACGGACGTCGCGGTCTCCCTGTCCGTCTCCGGCACCGTCCTCCCCGGCCGGCACGGGACCGCGTTCCGTACCAACTACCTGACCGCTCCCGGCACCGGGGACCACACCCGCGACACGAGTCCCGCCGCCTACACGGAGACGACCGAGTCGACCTACCTGGTCACCGCCGTGGACGTGCACAACCCGCGCCTGAAGGGCAGCCTCGTCGCCTACGGCAGCTCCGTGGTCGACGGGGTCGGATCCACCGACTGCGGCCCCGGCTGCACACAATTCGGCGCCGACCGCCGGTGGACCGACGACCTCGCACGGCGGATCACCACGGAGCTGCCCCCCACGGGCCGGCTCGCGGTGGCGAACGCCGGCGTGAACGGCACCACCAGCGCCCCCGACTGCCCGAAGCTCGCCGAGACCGTGCGCGGTCTGGACGCCGGGGCGCGCCTGCAGAGGGACGTCCTGGCCCTCCACGGAGTCACCGGGGTCCTCTACTACTACGGCACCAACGACCTGCCCGCCGGATGCGACGCCGGGCAGGTGCTGGCGAGCTACCGCGACACCTTCCGCCGGCTGCACGAGGCCGGCATCAAGGTGTACGTCACTCCGGTGACCCCCCGCCCCGGCTACACCGACGAGCAGAACAGGGTCCGTCACACCGTCAACTCGTACGTTCTGAACAGGAACGACTGCAGTGGCACCTGCGACGGCATCATGGGCTTCGACCAGGTCCTCAAGGATCCGGTGAAGCCGAACGCCATCAACCCGCCCTACGACACCGGCGACGGTGTCCACGTGAACATCTCCGGGCAGGAGGCCCTGGCCGGCACGCTCTCGCTGCCGATGCTCGCCTCCTCGGCACGTCGGTGACTCCCGTCCAGGTGTGGGCTCCCCGCAGGTCCGGGGATTAGGTTGTCGGGAGACTCTCCGGGCAGCCGGACTCGTGATGGGGGCGAGCATGACCATGCACAAGGGAACCAATGTCGCGGTGCCGGCCCGGACCGTACGGGTCGAACTGGGCCGGCGCACGTCACCCGGGACACCGGACGTGGACGCCTCGGCACTCCTTCTGGTGGCGGGCAAGGTACGCAGCGACGCGGACTTCGTCTTCTACAACCAGCCGGAGCACGCGTCCGGAGCGGTGCGCCACGAAGGCAAACAGACGTCAGCGGGCGCCGTCACGGAAAGCCTCACCGTGGATTTCTCGCGCATGGAGCCGGCGGTCGACCGTGTCGTGATCGCGGCCTCGGCGGACGGCGGCACGTTCGGACGGGTGACCGGCCTCTACGTGCGGATCGTGAACCCGGCCGACGGCTCCGAGATCGCGCGCTTCGAGAGCGCGGACGCGACCGTCGAGACCGCGTTCATCCTCGGCGAGCTCTACCTGCGCCAGGGGGCCTGGAAGTTCAGGGCCGTAGGACAGGGATACGACACCGGACTCGCCGGCCTCGCGACGGACTTCGGTATCTCCGTCGACGAACCGCAGCAGGCGCCCTCGCCCCGGCAGCCGCAGAGGGCTCCCGAGCCGCCCGCCCGTCCTGCCGCCCCCACTCCGCCGGCCGCCCCGCCAGCTGTGCGGCTGACCAAGGTCACGCTGACCAAAGAAGCCCCCAGGGTGTCGCTGTCGAAACAGGGCGGCACCTCCGGAGCGCTGCGCGTCAATCTCAACTGGGAAGTGCGCAAGCAGTTCAAGGGCTGGGGCGCGAAACTCGGCAGGGCCGTCGCCATGCACGCGGACCTGGACCTCGATCTCTGCGCACTGTACGAGCTCACGGACGGCAGCAAGGGAGTCGTGCAGGCACTGGGAAACGCCTTCGGCTCCCTCCGGCAGCCGCCCTACATCCTCCTGGACGGGGACGACCGTACGGGCGCGGTCTCGTCCGGCGAGAACCTCACGGTCAACCTCGACCACAAGGACCGGCTGCGCCGCGTCCTGATCTTCGTCACGATCTACGAAGGCGCCCGGAGCTTCGCCGACCTGCACGCCACGGTCACGCTCCAGCCGCAGAACGGCGCGGCGATCGACTTCTCCCTCGACGAATGCACCGTGCCCTCCACGGTGTGCGCCCTCGCGCTGATCACCAGCGACGGGGGAGACCTCACCGTGCAGCGCGAGGCCCGCTACCTCGTCCCCCAGCGCGGCGTCAGCCCCCAGCGGACCATCGACGCCGCCTACGGGTGGGGCATGAACTGGACACCCGGGCGCAAGTGACCCGCCCCGGTGCCGGGCTCAGGGTTCCGGTGCGGCCTCGGGGCGGGCGTACGTACGCCCCTTCCAGGCCGCACCGAGCCCCCGGTAGTGCCGCACCGCGGAGTCCACCGTCATCAGGAGATAGAGGACCGCGGTGAAGGGCAGCAGCGGTGCCAGCCACAGCGACTGCCGGTAGTACCCGAGCATGGGCATGTAGGTCCCCGCCATCACCGCCCAGGCCGCCCCGCCCGCCGCCGCTGCCACTGGATCGCCTGTCAGCAGCCCCGCCGCCAGGGTGACGGGCGGCGCGACATAGACCAGACCCAGACCGAGGACCGTGCCCGCCAGCAGCGCGGGGCTGTGCCGCAGCTGCGCGTACGCACTGCGCGCGACCATGCGCCACAGGTCCGCCAGCCGGGGACAGGGCCGCACGCTGTCCACCCGGTCGGCGAGCCCCAGCCAGATGCGGCCCCCGCTGCGGCGCACGGCACGCGCCAGCGACACATCGTCGATCACCGCCGAACGGATGGACTCCGGGATCCGCGCCCGCTCGACGGCTCCGGCCCGCAGCAGGACGCAGCCGCCCGCCGCCGCGGCCGTCCGTGACCCCTTGCCGTTCACCCGGCGGAACGGGTACAGCTGCCCGAAGAAGTAGACGAAGGCCGGCACGACCAGCCGCTCCCAGGTGCTCGTCACCCGCAGCCTGGCCATCTGCGAGACCAGGTCGAAACCGTCCTCGCTCCCGGCCGCGGCGACGAGCTCCCGCAGGCTGTCCGGTTCATGGGCGATGTCGGCGTCCGTCAGGAGCAGGAACTCGGGCTTCCGCCGCCGGGCCAGTTCCATTCCGTGCCGCAGGGCCCAGAGCTTGCCCGTCCACCCCGGTTCCGGCTCACCGGGCGTCACCACGGTCAGCGGCAGCCCGCCGTACCGCTCGGACAGCGCCCGGGCGACCCCGCCCGTGCCGTCACCGCTGCAGTCGTCGACCAGGAAGACCTCCGCTTCACCCGGATAGTCCTGGGCGAGCAGCGACGGCAGACTCATCGGCAGGACCTCGGCCTCGTCCCTCGCGGGGACGACCACAGCCACCGAGGGCCAGCGCGCCGGGTCCCCGCGCGACGGCAGCCGCTGGTCGGTCCGCCAGAAGAAGCCCTGGCCGAGCAACAGCCACATCCACACGATCAGCGAACCCACGGCGGTCCAGGCAACGGCGCTCATCCGTCGAAGTGTGCCCCACTCCGGCGGTGCCGCAAGGGCTGTCGACTATGGTGACCGGGTGAAGATCGCACTCATGGACTCGGGGATCGGCCTGCTCGCGGCAGCGGCCGCGGTACGCCGGCTGCGGCCCGACGCCGATCTGGTGGTGTCGTCGGATCCCGGGTCGATGCCCTGGGGGCCCCGTACGCCCGAGGACGTGACCCGGCGCGCGCTCGCCGTGGCCCGCGCGGCGGCGGCCCACCGGCCGGACGCCCTGATCGTCGCGTGCAACACCGCCTCCGTCCACGCCCTGCCGGCCCTGCGGGCCGAACTGGAGCCCGGGCTGCCGGTCATCGGCACGGTGCCCGCGATCAAGCCGGCCGCCGCGGGCGGTGGGCCCTTCGCGATCTGGGCCACACCGGCGACCACCGGGAGCCCCTACCAGCGTGGGCTGATCAACGAATTCGCCCGCTCCGTGGACGTGACCGAAGTGCCCTGCCCGGGTCTCGCCGACGCGGTGGAGCACGCGGACGAGGAGGCGATCGACCGTGCGGTGGCCGCTGCCGCCGCCCTCACCCCGGCCGGGGTGACGGACATCGTCCTGGGCTGCACCCACTACGAACTGGTGGCCGAACGCATTCGTGCCGCCGTCGAGAGCAACCGGCCCGGCCGCGCCCCCCTCGTGCTCCACGGCTCCGCCGACGCGGTGGCCGCGCAGGCGCTCCGCCGTGTCGGGGCGGTGCCCGCCCCGTCGGCCGAACCGGTCGGCACTCTCGCCGTCCTCCTCGCCGGACACGCGGCCGACCTGCCCGAACCCGCTCTGGCCTACGCCGAGGGCCTGCTGCTCAAGGCCGTGACCCCCGCGCTCTGAGCGCCCCGCCCGACGCACACCCCACCCCGCGGCGCGGAACGTGGGTACGCTGCTTGACATGACGGACCACCCCGGTAACACGCGGCACGGTTCGAGCCAGGCCCCGAGCACGGTCTGGACGGGACGGGCCACCAATCGCTTCCAGTGGCTGCTCGCGGCCATCGGCGCGGCATGTCTGGCGCTCGGCATCGAACTCGCGGTCGACTCGGCCTGGCACGGCGGGTTCGCCCCGCTGCTCATGTCCGTCATCGGCTGCGTCGCCGCGGGGCTCCTGATCCTGTTCGGGACGCTCGCCTTCGTCCACGTGGCCGTGAAGGTCGACGGCGACGCCCTCGAGGTGCGCTGCGGCCACGCCGGACTGCCCAGGCGCCGGATCCTCCTCACCCAGGTGGTGGGCGCGGACTTCGTCCCGCGGGTCACCCCGCGCCAGTGGGGCGGCTGGGGCTACCGCTGGCGCCCCGAGCAGGGCACGGCCGTGGTCGTGCGCCGGGGGGAAGCGCTGGTGCTCCGGCTGGGGGACGGCATGACCTTCACCGTCACGGTGGACGACGCGGAGGCCGCCGTACGTTTCATCCGGGACCGCCTGCATCTGACGGCTTCCGGAAAGCCCCCCGGGAGCTGAGCCCGGCCGGGACCCGGGACGGCAGGAGCGGCTGCCGCCCTCACAGCCGCCCACCGTAGACTCCGGCAGGTGAGCGCCACCATCACCACCGCCGAACCGCCGCCCGCCCCCGTGTCCCGCAGCAGGAAGCTGTGGCCGCGGCTCGTCCGGCCCGCCGCCGCCGTGCTGTCCGGTGTGCTGCTCTACGCGAGCTTCCCGCCCCGGCCGCTCTGGTGGCTGGTGCTGCCCGGTTTCGCCCTGCTCGGATGGGTCCTGACCGCACGGCGGCTGCGCGCGGCACTGGGCCTCGGCCTCCTCGCGGGCCTCGGCTTCATGCTGCCCCTGCTGCACTGGACGGGGGAGGAGGTCGGCCCCGTACCCTGGCTGGCGCTCGCACTGGCGGAGGCCCTGTTCATCGCCGTCGGCTGCGTCGGGATCGCCGCGGTCTCCCGGCTCCCGTACTGGCCCGTCTGGGCAGCGGGCGTATGGACCCTGGACGAGGCGCTCCGCGCCCGTGTCCCCTTCGGCGGCTTCCCCTGGGGCAAGATCGCCTTCGGCCAGGCCGACAGCGCTTTCCTGCCGCTCGCCGCGCTGGGCGGGACCCCCCTGCTCACGTTCGCCGTCGTACTGTGCGGCTTCGGGCTCCTGGAGGCCGTGCGCCAGGTCCGCCGCTACCGGGCCGACGGCACGGTGGCCCGCTCCGCCGTCGTCGCCGCGGCCGTCACCGTGGCCGCCCCCGTCGCCGCCGCCCTGGCGGCCCTCCCGCTCGTGGACGACTCGCCCGAGGACGGCACCGCCACCGTCGCGGCGGTCCAGGGCAACGTGCCGCGCCTGGGGCTCGACTTCAACTCCCAGCGCCGGGCCGTCCTGGACAACCACGCGGAACGCACGGAACAGCTCGCGCGGGACGTGAAGGCGGGCAAGGTGCCCCGGCCGGACTTCGTGCTGTGGCCGGAGAACTCGTCCGACCTCGACCCCTACCGCAACGCCGACGCCCGCGAGGCCATCGACCGGGCCGTGCGCGCCATCGGCGCCCCCACCGTCATCGGCGCCGTCCTCACCCCGGACACCGGACCGCTCCGCAACACCCTGATCGAGTGGGACCCGGAGAGCGGACCGGTGGACACCTACGACAAGCGGCACATCCAGCCGTTCGGCGAGTACATGCCGATGAGGTCGGTGGCACGGATCTTCAGCAAGGACGTCGACCGGGTGCAGCGGGACTTCGGCCCCGGCAGCGAGGTCGGCGTGTTCGACCTGGCGGGCACGAAGGTCGGGCTCGTGACCTGTTACGAGGCCGCGTTCGACGACGCCGTACGCGACACCGTCAAGGACGGCGGACAGCTGATCGCCGTACCGAGCAACAACGCGACCTTCGGGCGCAGCGAGATGACCTACCAGCAGCTGGCGATGAGCCAGGTGCGGGCGGTCGAGCACGGGCGGTCCGTCGTCGTGCCCGTCACCAGCGGCGTCAGCGCGGTGATCCGGCCGGACGGCACGATCGTGGAGAAGACGGAGATGTTCACCCCGGACGCCCTGGTCGACGAGGTGCCGCTGCGGTCCTCACTCACCCCCGCGACCCGTCTGGGGGACCTGCCCGAAGCCGTCCTGGCGCTGCTCGCCGTCGTCGGTCTCGGCTGGGCGACCGCCCGTTCGGTGCGCGCGAGGAAGCGGCGGCAGGACCGGTCGGCCGGGCCCGAGGACGTTCCGGCCGCCACGTAGGCTCGGCCGCATGGCTACTCCAGACTTCATCCGCGACATCCGCGCCACCGCCGGCCACCAGCTGCTCCTGCTGCCGGGAGTCACCGCCGTCGTCTTCGACGACCAGGGCCGGGTGCTGCTCGGCCGGCGGTCGGACACCGGCAAGTGGTCGGTCATCGGCGGGATCGGCGAGCCGGGCGAGGAGCCGGCGGCGACCGCGGAGCGCGAGGTGTACGAGGAGACGGCGGTGCGCTGCGTCGCGGAGCGGGTGGTGCTCACCCAGGCGCTGAAGCCGGTGCAGTACGCCAACGGCGACCGTTGTCAGTATGTCGACATCACCTTCCGGTGCCGGGCCACCGGCGGTGAGGCACGGGTGAACGACGACGAGTCGCTGGAGGTCGCGTGGTTCGATGTCGACGCGCTGCCGCCGCTGAGCGAGTTCTCCCTCTTCCGGATCAAGCAGTCGCTCACGGACGGCCCCACCTGGTTCGAGCGGACTCCCGGGGACTGACGGGCCCGGCTCCCCGGCGCACGGCGGAGACGGGCCCTTGGGCGCGGCCGGTTCAGACGCTACGGGCGTCGGCCGCCGGCGTCGCGGTGTCCGCGGCCCGCCGGGCGGCGTCCGGCTCGATGTCGGCGAGGTCCCGGCTCCTGGTCTCCTTCGCGCAGACGATCGCCAGCACGGTGAGGAGCGCGGCGGCGATGACGTACAACGAGATCGGCGTCGAGCTCCCGAAGTCGGCGAGCAGGGCCGTGGCGATGAGGGGCGCGGGGGCGCCCGCGGCGACCGACGAGAACTGGGCGCCGATCGACGCGCCCGAATAGCGCATCCGCGTCGCGAACATCTCGGCGAAGAAGGCCGCCTGCGGGGCGTACATCGCGCCGTGGAAGATCAGTCCGACGGTCACGGCCAGCAGCAGACTCCCGAAACTCCTGCTGTCGATCAGCGCGAAGAACGGGAACATCCAGAGCCCCACACCGATGGCGCCGACCAGATAGACCGGCCTTCGCCCCACCCGGTCGGACAGTGCCCCCCACAGCGGGATCACCGCGAAGTGCACGGCGGACGCGACGAGTACGGCGTTGAGCGCCGTCTGTTTGCTCAGGTCCGCGGACGTCGTCGCGTACACCAGGATGAACGCGGTGATCACGTAGTAGCTGATGTTCTCCGCCATCCGCGCGCCCATGGCGATCAGCACATCGCGCCAGTGATGCCGCAGGACCGCGACCAGAGGCATCTTCTCGGCGGGTGCGGCCGTCGCCTTGCGCTGCTCGGCCTGGGCCAGGGCCGCCTTGAAGACGGGCGATTCGTCGACGGAGAGACGAATCCACAGACCCAGGATCACGAGCACCCCGGAGAGGAGGAAGGGTATCCGCCAGCCCCACGCCTCGAAGGCGGACTCGGACATGAGCGCCGTGAGGGCGGAGAGCACCCCGGTCGCGAGCAACTGCCCTGCGGGCGCGCCCGTCTGGGGCCACGAAGCCCAGAACCCGCGCCGTTTCGCGTCGCCGTGCTCCGACACGAGCAGCACGGCCCCGCCCCACTCGCCGCCGAGGGCGAACCCCTGCACCAGCCGCAGGACGGTGAGCAGGACGGGGGCGGCGGAGCCGATGGTGGCGTGCGTCGGCAGGAGGCCTATCGCGAATGTCGCGCCGCCCATCATCAGCAGGCTCAGCACCAGCAGCTTCTTGCGCCCGAGCCGGTCGCCGTAGTGACCGAACACCAGGGCGCCGATGGGGCGCGCGGCGAAGCCCACGGCGTAGGTGAGGAAGGAGAGGAGAGTACCGACGAGCGGGTCGGACCCGGGGAAGAACAGCTTGTTGAAGACCAGTGCGGCGGCGGAGCCGTAGAGGAAGAAGTCGTACCACTCCACCGTGGTCCCGACGAGGCTCGCGGCGACGACGCGGCGGAGGTTCGACGGCGGTGGGGGAGCGGTTGTCGGTGCTGCCATGGATACCACTTCCGGACAGTTGGCGGGGACGTTTCCGTGTCGCCATACCGTAGGAAGGGGCAGGTCAGGGGCGTATGTGGCGGGACACCATAGTTCGGGTGCACGGTGTGCGGGCGGACGCCACGCCGCCCGCCGCCCGCCACGGGTACGCGCGGCCCTGAGGGCGGGGTCCCGCACGCCGGGACGCCGCAGGTGCCCGTGGCCACACAGCCGGATATCGGCTACGGACTCTGCCGCACCGGCTGGGGCCCCTCTGGCTCGCGCCCCCGGCGGGGGAGCAGCAGAGGGGTCGCCAGCACGAACACACCGGCCAGGCCGATGGCCGTACGAGGGCCGAGCAGGCTGCCCAGTACGCCCCAGAGGGCCGTCAGCAGCGCGGCGGAGACCTTGGTCGTCACCGCCCAGGCGGACAGGGTGCGGACGACCCGGTCGGTGGCCGTGCGCTCCAGGCGGCAGGTCGCGTGGACGGGGTTGAAGACCGCGCAGCAGAAGATGAGTCCGAGCTCGACTCCCGTCACCAGCAGCAGCCCGCCGGTACCGGGTCCCAGGAAGGCCAGGCCGACGGGCCAGACCGCGCGCAGCGTCCCGGCCACGACCAGGACCCGATGCTGCCCGAACCGGTCGGCCAGCGGTCGGGCCAGCCGTGAACCGAGCAGCCCGCCGACCGCGGGGGCGGCGAAGGCGAGGCCGTACTGCCACGGCGCGAACCCGAGCCGGCCGAGCATGAGAACGGCGAGCAGCGGCTGGGTGGCCATCACCAGACCGTTGAAGAGGGCGGTGTTGAAGAACAGGGCGCGCAGCGTCGTGTCGGCGAGGATGTGCCGCCAGCCGTCGAGCAGTTCCCCGGGCCGCATACGGGGCCCCTCCCGTCGCCCGGGCGACGGCTCGTGCCCGCCCGTCGCGCGGATGCCCGTGGCCGAGAGCAGATAGCTGACCGCGTCGGCCACCAGCGTGGCCACCGGGCCGAGCAGCCCGGTCACCGCGCCGCCCAGCGGCGGTCCGACGATCGTGGTCGTCCAGTTCGTGGACTCGAACCGGGCGTTGGCGACGAGCATGTCCTCGGGCGGCAGCAGCGTCTTCAGGTATGCGCCTGAAGCAGCGCGGAAAGTGATGTCGGCCGCCGACACGACCATCGTGACCAGCAGGAGCTGAACGAACGTGAGCGCGCCCAGCGCGAACGCGACGGGGACGGTCAGCAGCGCCGCGCACCGCACCAGGTCCATCGCGATCAGCACAGGCCGCTTGCGGCGGAACTCCACCCACGGGCCGAGCGGCACCGCGACGGCCGCGCCCACCGCCGCCCCCACGGAGGAGAGCGCCGCGACCTCGGCCGGTCCGGCGTGCAGCACCTGGACGGCGATCAGCGGGAACGCGCCGAAGGCGAGCCAGGTGCCGAGCGCGCTGCTCGCGTACGCTCCCCAGAGCCACCCGAACGGCCGGCCCAGCCGGTGTCCGGGGCGTCGCCCCGGCCGCTGCCAGCTCCTCATGCCCGGCCCCTCACCCTGCACCCGTACAACCGATACGCGATCGGTTTCATCAAACCGAGCCCTGTGACCGGGGGTCAAACAACCACATGGCCGCAGGTCACAACCAGAGGTTGTGACCGTAGGGTGGCGGGCATGGACCTCGACGCCGTCCGGACCTTCGTCACCGCCGCTGACGCGGGGCAGTTCCAGGAGGCCGCCACCGAGCTGGCGGTCACCCAGCAGGCCGTCTCCAAGCGCATCGCCGCGCTGGAGCGGACCCTTGGTGCGCGACTGTTCACCCGCACCCCGCGCGGCGCCGCACTCACCATCGACGGGCAGGCGTTCCTGCCCCACGCGCGCGAGCTGCTGCGCGTCGCCGAGCGCGCGGTCGCGTCCGTGCACACCGGCAGCCGCCCGCTGCGCGTCGACGTGATCAACTCGTGCGGTGCGGTAGCGGGCCTGCTGCGAGACTTCCACCGGGCGCACCCCGAGATCGATCTCGACGTGGTGATGCTGTTCGAGATCGAGACGGCCGTCGCCGCGATCCGGTCCGGTGCGATCGACGCGTCCTTCCGCGCCGTGGCCGCGCCCGGACGGCTCCTCCCGGAGGACATCGAGTCGGTCCGGGTGCTCGACGAGCCGCTCGAGCTTCTCACCGGTCCCGCCCACGCGCTGGCGGACGCCCGGACGGTGACCGTCACCCAGCTCGTCGGGCACCGCATCTGGATGCCGGGCATCGTGCCCGGTACGGAGTGGGCCGCGTACTACGACGACCTCGTCGCCGAGTTCGGGCTCACCATCGAGGCGACCGGCCCCAACTTCGGCTCCGACGCCCTGCTGGACACCGTCGCCGACACACCGGCCCTGGCCACCTTCATGGGAGGGCGGACGCGCCTCGTCCGGCCAGCCGGCCACGGCCTGCGCCGCATCCCGGTGACCGGCCCGACGCCCGTCTACCCGCACTCCCTCCTCTGGCGCCGCGACAACCCCCACCCGGCGCTGGCCGCCCTCCGCGCCCACCTCGCCGCCGGCGCCACCGGCCACGGCGCGGCCGGGACCTGGGCGCCGGACTGGGTGCTTCCCCGCTGAACGCCGAGGTGTGGCGAGGCCGAGGAGTCCGGCCGCCGAAGGCCGCCCCGCACGACCACGATTCTAATACCGGTATAGTTTGACCGGTATAGTTGTTGGTTCCGTGAGGAAAGTGGCACATGATCGAGAT
Organism: Streptomyces sp. NPDC023573; assembly: GCF_055559735.1. Classification (NCBI taxonomy): domain Bacteria; kingdom Bacillati; phylum Actinomycetota; class Actinomycetes; order Kitasatosporales; family Streptomycetaceae; genus Streptomyces; species Streptomyces sp. NPDC023573. The sequence continues at coordinate 397,040 of NZ_JBVHKB010000007.1, read as the reverse complement.
CCTGAACACCACCATGCTGGCCCGCGCCAAGGACACAGGCGCCCTGGTCGCGGACATCCTGCAGACCCTGAAGGGCCGGAGCGCGGTCGGCACGAACCTCCTGGACATCGACCGGTGGGCCAAGGCCATGATCACCGAGGCGGGAGCGCAGTCCTGCTACGTCGACTACGCGCCGTCCTTCGGACGTGGCCCGTTCGGCCACTACATCTGCACGGCCGTCAACGATGCCGTGCTCCACGGACGGCCCCACGACTACACGCTCGCCGACGGCGATCTGCTCACCCTCGACCTTGCCGTCTCCCAGCGCGGAGTCGCCGCGGACGCCGCCATCAGCTTCGTCGTGGGCAAGGCGCAGCCCGCGGAGAGCCTCGCGCTGATCAGCGCGACCGAGCGCGCGCTGGCCGCGGGAATCGCCGCTGCCGGACCCGGAGCCCGTATCGGCGACCTCTCCCACGCCATCGGCACGGTCCTCGGCGAGGCCGGATACGAGATCAACACCGAATTCGGGGGGCACGGCATCGGGTCGACGATGCACCAGGACCCGCACGTCGCGAACACCGGGCGGCCCGGCCGTGGATACAAGCTGCGCCCCGGGCTGCTGCTGGCACTGGAGCCGTGGGTCATGACGGACACCGCCCGACTCGTCACCGATGCCGACGGGTGGACGCTCCGAAGCGCGACGGGCTGCCGGACGGCACACACCGAGCACACGATCGCCATCACCGAGGACGGGGCCGAAATCCTCACGCTGCCGAAACCGTAGGGGTCGTGAGGCCGAAACCGCGGCGCTGTCGCACCGGACTCCGGGAGCCGGCCACGGGCGGGGGCGCCGCGCGGGACGTGACCGGCGCAGGCCCCCTCTTCGAGGGGGCGGGCGGCGGAACGGGGGCTCTACTTGGTCGCGCCTGAGGCGAAGCCGTTGTAGATGTAGCGCTGGAGGAACAGGAACGCGATCAGCGTGGGGAGGATGACGAGTACGGCTCCTGCCGAGATGTTCTCCCAGTGCGCTCCGAAGGGGCCTTTGAACCGGAACAGGGCGGTGGAGATCGTGCCGAGTTCCTGCGAGGGCATGTAGAGGAACGGGATGTAGAAGTCGTTGTAGGTCGTGATGCCCTTGATGATCACCACGGTGGCGACCGCCGGCTTGAGGAGCGGGAAGATGATCTTCCGGTAGATCGTGAAGGCGTTCGCGCCGTCGAGCCGCGCGGCTTCGTCGAGGGAGACCGGGATGCCGCGGATGAACTGCAGGAAGATGTAGATCGAGACGATGTCCGTCCCCATGTAGAGCAGGATCGGTGCCCACCGCGTGTCGAACAGGCCGAAGCTGTTGATCACCTGGAAGGTGGCGACCTGCGTGGTGACGCCGGGGACGAGCGTGGCGATCAGGAAGAGGCCCATGACGAGCTTCTTGGCCCGGAAGTGGAAGCGGTCGATGGCGTAGGCCGTCATCGACCCGATGACCACGGTGCCGGTGATCGAGAACAGCAGGATGAACGCGGTGTTCCCGAACGCCGTCAGCATGTGGCCGTCGGAGAACGCGGTCGCGTAGTTGCCGAAGTTCAGCCAGTCACCGGGCAGCGAGAGCGCGCCGCCCTCGGTGACCTCCTTCGACGTCTTCAAAGAGGTGAGGAAGACGACCGCGAGGGGGAGGAGAACGACCAGCGAGGCGACCACGAGCGACAGGTGGACGAGTGTCTGTCCGAGTCGGCCGCGCCGGCGAACGCGTCGCGGGTCGGCTCCGGAGCGGGGGCGAGCGGCGGTCTGCGGGGCCGTGGTCATACGAGGTCCACCTTTTCGTCGGGCACGAGCCGGCGCTGGATCCAGGTGATCAGCAGAATGATCAGCAGCAGCACCACGGCGGCGGCCGAGGCCAGCCCCGTCTTGTTGAACTGGAACGCGAGCTTGACCGTCTGGATGACGAACGTCGACGTGCCGGTCGCGCCGCCGGTCATGATGTACGGGATCTCGAAGACCGCCAGGGACCCGGAGATCGCCAGGATGACGCTGAGACTCAGGACGGGCCTGATGCTCGGGGCGATGATGTGCCGGAACTGCTGCCACCGGGTCGCGCCGTCCAGTTGGGCGGCCTCGTAGAGCTCGCCCGGGATGGACTGGATGGCACCGAGGAACAGGACGAAGTTCAGGCCCGTGAAGCGCCAGACCGAGACGCCGGCGAGCGAGGTGTTGGCCGACGTGGGGTCACCCAGCCAGGCGTGGTCGGTGTCCGCACCGAACCAGGACAGGACCGAGTCAAGGGTGCCGCCGTCCTGGAAGAAGTACAGGAAGACGAATCCGATGGCCACGCCGTTGATGAGATAGGGGAAGAACAGGAGCCCCTTGAAGAGATTGCGGTACCGCAGGTTGAAGCTCAGCACCGTGGCGAAGTAGAGCGCGATGGCGATCTGCGCCGCGGAAGCCGCGAGGTAGTAGAAGCTCACGAAGAACACCCGGAAGAGCTCGGGCCGGGTGAAGATCTGGACGTAGTTGTCCACGCCCGTGAAGTTCCGGTCCGGGCTGATGCCGTCCCAGTCCGTGAAGCTGTAATAGATCATGTTCCCCACAGGGACGTAGGTGAACGTGACCAGCAGCACCAGCGGTGCCAGCAGGAAGAGCCACGGGGTCGCGCGCCGCAGCAGCCGGCCTCGCGTCCGGTCTCCCACCGGACCGCTGCCGTTTCCGGTCGGGCGGTGTGAGGGGATGGCGCGGTGCGTCTTCACGCTCGCCACCTCGGTCGTATCGGTCATGTCGGGGCCTTTCGTCATCCGCGTCGTGGTCCTGGTTGCGCGGGAGGGCTGGGGCCCCGGCCGGTGTCGTACGGCCGGGGCCCGCCTCACCGGCTCAGGAGCCGGCGGTCTTCGCGGCCTCGTCCCACTTCTTGTTCAGTTCGGTGAAGTAGTCATCGAGGCTGCCCTTCTCCGCACCGCGGGCGAGGTCGATCAGCTTCTGGCGGTAGTCGGGCTTGTTGAGCCCGATCTCGGCCGCGTTGTCGATGTCGTTGACCTCGCCGGTGTTCCGCTCGGAGCGCTCCACAAATGTGACATCGTTGTCAACGAAGTCCTTGAGGGTGTCCGGCATCGGAGCCGACTTGACGGTGGGGACGGCGCCCTCCTTCGCGGAGTAGCCGGACTTCTCGGTGAACCAGTCGACCCAGGCCCGCGCCGCGTCCTTGTGCTCGGAGTGGGCGTTCACCGCCTGCTGGTAGTCCGAGACGAGCGTGGCGCAGTAGTCCTCGTTGCCCTTCTGGACCGGGAACGGCATGAACCCGAGGTCGTCGGGGTTCGCTCCGGCCTTCTCGGCCGCGTCCTTCATCTGCGTGATCGACCAGGAGCCCAGCATCATGGTGCCGATCTCACCCTTGGCGATCTTGGTCTTGGAGGCTTCCCAGTTCGTGGTGTTGGGGTCCTTCTCGGAGAGGCCGCCCTTGACCGTGTCGTACAGCAGGGTGTCGATCACGTTGAGCTCGCTGCCCTCCTTCCAGGGGGAGACCGCGCCGGCGAGGTCGTTGGTGGCGTAGTTGTCGCAGGTCACCGACCCGATGTTGGCGGTCCACTGGACCAGCGGCCAGCCGTCCTTGAAGTTGGTGTAGTAGGGGACGGCGTCGGTCCTGGCCTCGACCGCCTTGAGCCCCGCGATGAACTCCTCCGGCGTCTTCGGCCACGCGGTGACGCCGGCCTTCTTCCATACGGCCTTGTTGTAGACGAAGCCGTTGGCGGTGCCGAACTGGGCGAGGCCGTAGACCTTGCCGTCGACGTCCGTCTTGTCGCTGAAGCGGTACTTCTCCGACATCTCCTTCGAGGTGCCGAGGGGTGCGAAGAACTTCGGGTAGTCGTTCTTGGAGACGGCGGCCGGGATCATGAGGACGTCACCGTAGTCCTCGGTGTTCATCCGGATCTTGACTTCGCCCTCGTAGTCGGTGAGTCCCTCGAACTTCACCTTGACCTTGGGGTAGATCTTGTTGAACGCCGCCGCGTAGTCGTCCATGGCGCCGCTCTGGACCAGGTCCGTGCGCTGCGTGAGGACCGTGATCGTGCCGGTCGTGCTCTCCGGGTCCGCAGGCGCCTTCGCCGTCTCGGTCGACGCCGCGCCTCCGCCGCTGCATCCGGTCACGGTCAGTGTCGCAACGGTCAGAAGTGCGCCTGCGAGCGTCTTCGTCTTCCCCATGTGCCCAACTCCTATAGATGGCGGCTCAGCTCTGCGGTGGGATGTTGGCACTATGACAGGAGCCGTGTGAACCGGTAAAGCTCCGATTTCCATGACGATGCCTAATCGTTACCGGTTGGCGTATTCATGCAGGTTGGGTGAGTGGCGCGTGGTCGCGTCGTTACGGACGCGTGACTAGACCGGTTTATGGACAGTGATCCATCGTCGGGCTAAGTTGTGCGGCGTCATACATATGCCAGCGCGCCTGAAGGCGATTGGAGCCGCACCATGAAGGACGTCACCCCGCTCACCGACGGCTGGAGTCTGCGCCATGACCAGGCGCTGCTGCCGGCGCGGGTCCCCGGCTGCGTCCACACCGATCTGCTCGCCGCCGGGGTCATCCCGGACCCCTTCCTCGGACTCAACGAGACCGAGGTCGCCTGGGTCGGTCGACGGGCGTGGACGTATGTCAACGACATCCCGCACGACGTCCCGCACGGCAGTCGGCATGAGCGGACCGACCTCGTCTTCGACGGCCTGGACACCGCGGCAGGGATCACCCTCGCCGGGCGGGAGATCGGTACGACCCGGAACATGCACCGCACCTACCGGTTCGATGTCACGGGCCTGAACGGGCCGCTGGAGGTGCGCTTCGCCTCCGCCTACGACGAGGCCGAGGCGGTACGGGCGGTCACCGGGGACCGGCCCAACGTGTATCCCGAGCCGTTCCAGTACATCCGCAAGATGGCCTCCAGCTTCGGCTGGGACTGGGGCCCGACCCTCGTGACCGCCGGCATCTGGCGGCCCGTACGCCTGGAGCACTGGTCGACCGCGCGCCTCGCGTCCGTCCGCCCCCTGGTGACCGTCGACGGAACCACGGGGAACGTGGAGATCAGGCTCCAGGCGGAGCGCACGGCCCGGGGAGCGGACAGGGGGCTGCTGGCCCGTGCCACGGTGGCCGGCGAGACGGCCGAGGCCCGCTTCGAGGGCGACGAAGCCGTGCTGCGTCTGACGGTGGAGCGGCCCAGCCTCTGGTGGCCGCGCGGATACGGCGACCAGCCCCTCTACGACCTGGACGTCACCCTCCTCGAAGAGGACGAGGACGAGAACACGGAGCTGGACACCTGGCACCGGCGCATCGGGTTCCGTACCGTCGAGCTGGACCGGAGCCCCGACGCCCGGGGCACCGGCTTCACCTTCGTCGTCAACGGCGAGCGGGTGTTCGCCCGCGGGGTCAACTGGATCCCCGACGACGTCTTCCCCTCACGCATCACCCCCGAGCGCTACCGCACCCGGCTCGCCCAGGCGGCGGACGCCAACATCGACCTCGTACGGATCTGGGGCGGCGGCATCTACGAGGACGAGGCGTTCTACGACGCCTGCGACGAACTCGGGCTGATGGTCTGGCAGGACTTCCTCTTCGCCTGTGCCGCATACCCGGAGGAGCAGCCCCTGCGCGGCGAGGTGGAGGCCGAAGCCCGCGACAACGTTGTCCGGCTGATGCCGCACGCCAGCCTCGTGCTCTGGAACGGCAACAACGAGAACCTCTGGGGCTTCCGCGACTGGGACTGGGAGCCGGGACTCGCAGGGGACTCCTGGGGCGAGGGGTACTACCTGGGGCTGCTGCCCCGCGTGGTCGCCGAGCTCGATCCCACCCGTCATTACGCGGCCGGCAGTCCTTGGTCCGGATCGTGGGACCACCACCCCAACGACCCCGACCACGGCACCTACCACTCGTGGGAGGTGTGGAACCGCCGGGACTACGCCGAATACCGCGCGAACGTCCCCCGGTTCGTCTCCGAGTTCGGCTGGCAGGCGCCTCCGGCCCTGGCGACGCTCCGGCGCGCGCTTCCCGGAGAGACCCTGGCACCCGACTCCCCGGGCATGCTGCACCACCAGAAGGCGGAGGACGGCAACGGCAAGCTCGACTGCGGGGTCGCACGTCATTTCACCCTGCCCGAGGGTGACTTCGACCGGTGGCACTACCTGACCCAGGTCGTCCAGGCCCGGGCCGTGGCCGCGGGTGTCGAACACTGGCGCTCGCACTGGCCCACCTGCGCGGGCACCGTCGTCTGGCAGCTCAACGACTGCTGGCCGGTCAGCTCCTGGGCCGCGATCGACGGGGACGGCCGCCCCAAGCCGCTCCACCACGAGCTGCGCCGCGTCTACGCGGACCGGCTGCTGACGCTGCAGCCCGGCGACGAGGGCCTGGTACTCGCCGTCGTCAACCAGTCCGCCACCCAGTGGCGCACGTCGGTGACGCTCAGCCGACTCGAGGCCGACGGTACCCCGGCCGGCCGAGGGGTGCTCGGGGTGAGCGTCGCCCCGCGTTCCGTCCTGCGGCTCCCCGTTCCCGGCGAGACGGTGCCGTCCGGGGCCACCGCCAAGGAGTTCCTCGTCGCCGACGCCGACGGGCTGCGCGCTCTGTACTTCCCGGTCCCCGACAAGGAATTCGCCTATGTCCGGCCGGACTTCGACGTCGAGCTGGAACCCGTCGAGGGCGACGACGGTACGATCGACGTCGTGGTCAACGCACATACCCTCGTCAGGGACCTCCTCCTCCAGGCCGACCGTCTCGGTCCGCGCGCCGCCGCCGACCGGGGGCTCACGACGCTGCTGGCCGGAGAGCGGATCCGTATCCGGGTCGCCGGCTGCCCCGCGGTCACCGTCGACGACGTCAGGGCCGCCTTGTTCTGCGCGGATTCGAAGTGAACAGTCCGGCACGCGTCACCATCAAGGACGTCGCAGCGCGAGCGGGCGTCTCCAAGGGAGCCGTCTCCCTGGCGTTCAACCAGAAGCCCGGGGTCTCGGAGGCGACGCGCGAGCGTATCTTCGAAGCCGCCCGGGACCTCGGCTGGGCGCCGAACCAGACGGCTCGCAGCCTCTCCAGCCAGCGGGTCGACATCATCGGGCTGGCCCTGTGCCGGCCGGCCCGGCTGCTGGGACTGGAACCGTTCTACATGGACTTCATCTCGGGAATCGAGGGCGTCCTCGCCGAGCGGTCGTGCTCCCTGCTCCTGAGGCTGGTGCGCGATGTCGACGAAGAGATCGACCTGTACAGGGCCTGGTGGCGCAGCCAGACGATCGCCGGCGCCGTCCTGGTCGACTTCCAGGAGAAGGACCCCCGCGTCCCGGCGCTGCAGGCCATCGGTCTGCCTGCGGTCGCCGTCGGACATCCGTCACTCACCGGATCCTTCCCCGCGGTCTGGACCGACGACGCGACCGCGACCGCCGAGGCGGTCCGCTACCTGGCCGCTCTGGGACACCGGCGCCTCGCACGGGTGGGGGGCCCGGTCGGGTTCGGGCACAGCGCCATCAGGGCCAGGGCGTTCGCCGAGACCGTGCGGGAGCTGGGCCTGGAGGAGGGGCGGCAGACGGCTACCGGCTTCGACGAACGAGAAGGCGCGCGGGCGACGAGGTCCCTGCTCCTTTCGGCCGACCGCCCCACCGCGATCATCTACGACAACGACATCATGGCGGTCGCGGGCGCGGGAGTCGCGGCGGAGATGGGCTTCGTGGTGCCGGACGACGTCTCTCTGCTCGCCTGGGACGACTCCCAGTTGTGCCGGATCACGCATCCCACCCTGTCGGCCATGAGCCACGATGTGCACCACTTCGGCGCGGAGGTCGCCCGGACCCTCTTCTCCCTCATCGAGGGCACGCACACGGGATCCCTCCAGGTCCCGACCCCGTCACTCACTCCCCGGGGGTCCACCGCGCGCGCACCCCGGTAGGCCGTCGCCGTACGGCGGAGACCGTGACCCGGGCCGGGGTCACGGCCTCCGCCGTACGGCTCGTCCCGTGTCAGGCGTACGGGGTCCCCTCCAGGGGCTGTTCCGGGACCGGGCCGCCGGGCCGGAACCGCTCGACCCCGACGATGTGCCGCACCTTGAGCGGGCGGACGATCACGGCGACCCGCTGTTCCTTCGGCATGAGCCACTCGAACCGCTCACTCCCCAGGTACTTCTGTGCCAGCCGGTCCATCCGCGTGTGCGCCTCCTCGCCCTCGACGAAACGGGCCACCTCACCGCTGATCTGTACGCGGTCGAAGGGATCGGCGGCGTCCGCGTGGGAGAGGTAGACGCGAGGGTCGCGGCGCAGGTTCTCCTCCTTCACCCGGCCCACCGAGGTGTTGAAGGACAGTTCGCTCCCGCCCTCCAGGTCCACCCACATCGGGCTGACCTGCGGCGCACCGTCGGCGGACACGGTGCCGACGTACCAGATGTGGGGAGCCTGCAGCCGGGCACGGACGGCTTCGTCGAAGATCGCAGTCATCCTTCGAGGCTACCAACCATGATCGACAGGAAGGTTCCGGGGAAAGCGGCTCCGATGGGCCACCGGTCATGGGACCCGCACCGGCTGCCGGTCGCCCACGACCGACGGGTGCGGTCGCGGGGGGCCCTGATGCCAGGTCATGCGGCACGGAGCCCCAGGGTGGCAGGGCCGCATCTCACTGACCGGCACTGTGTATTCTGCCCCCAAAGGAATGCGAGGTTAGGTTAGCCTCGCCTAGGTTCGGACGGGGCGAGCGTCCCGGCCGGGCGCGCGTATGCCGTCCCCGGGAGGGGGCGTCGTGACCACCATCGCCGGCGCCGGCCCCGCGGCCGGTGTCCATCCCCTCAGGAGTCATCCCATGAACCAGCAGACCCTGACGCCCGAGCGCGTTCGCGCCGACGTCGCGGAACTGATCGGCTGCGACCCCGCCGAGATCGAGCTCGACGACAACCTGAACGACCTGGGCCTCGACTCGGTGCGGACCATGGTCCTGATCGAGCGCTGGCGCGGAGCGGGGGCGGAAGCGCTGGAGTACCCCGACCTGGCGGAGCAGCCCGAACTGGGGCACTGGACGGAGCTCCTGACGGGTGGCGCCGCATGAGCCTGGCCGACCACCGGAGCCGTCACCTGGACCGGATCGCTGAAGTCCGGGCGGGCCTCCACGCCGAGAAGGTGGGTTATCCGATCGGTGTCCGCGAGACCGAGGTCGTACGGACCGTCATGGTCGGGGCCGGTCTGCTGCGGGTGACCCTCGGCGGAAAGGGTACCGAGGGGTTCGAGGCCCACGCGCCGGACGAGCACGTGAAGATGCTCTTCCCGGACGAGGACGGAACCCTGCGACTGCCGGAGCCGAACGGGACGATGCTGCGCTGGGCGGGGTCGGTGCTCCGCTCGCGTCAGTACACGGTGCGGCGCTACGACCCGGCCTCCGGCGAGATCGACATCGACATCGCTCTCCACGACGGCGGCCTCGCCTCCGACTGGGCACGCGGGGCCCGGCCCGGCGCCGTCATGCATCTCGCGGGCCCGCCCGGCGGGCTGATCGTCCCGCACTCCTACGACCGTTACCTGATCGCCGGCGACATCACGGCCCTGCCGGCGATCGCACGCCGTCTGGAGGAGCTGCCCGGGAGTGCGAAGGGCTGGGCCTTCGTCGAAGTCCACGACGCCGCACAGGAGATCGAGCTCTCCGCGCCCGAGGGTGTCGAGGTGACCTGGCTGCACCGCGACGGCCGGCCGGCGGAAGCCGACGAGGCGTTCGTGCGGGCTGTGACCTCGGTGAGCGTACCGGCGGGTGAGCGGGTGTACGTGTGGGTCGCGGGCGAGGCCGGGCAGATCAAACCCCTGCGCCGCTGGGTCCGCGACGAGCTGGGTCTGGACAGGGCCGACCACGACATCACCGGTTACTGGAAGCGCGGGGTCGCCGACTTCGACGAGGACGACCACTGACCGACGGACAGGCCGGGAAGCGGACTTGATGCCGCTCACGGGTGTCTTGATCAGAATTTTTGAACTAAGGTAAGCCTTACCTAATTTTCGAGGAGCATCGCATGTCCATACGCAGAACCTCCGGCCTCGTCGGCGCCGTGTCGCTGGCCTTGATCCTGGCCGGATGCGGGTCCTCTTCCGACGGCGAGGGCGGGTCGGACGCGTCGGGGGAGGCCAAGACCCGGGTGTTCGCCGCGGACAACGGGAAGATCACCATCCCGGCGGACCCGAAGCGTGTGGTGGCTACCGGTTACGCCGTGCCCGCCCTGATCGAGGCCGACGCGCCGCTCGTCGGGATCTCGTCGTGGAAGCGCGGCGAGCCGATGATGAGCAAGGAGGACCTCGCCGAGTACAAGAAGCTCACCAAGGTGGCGGGTGAGCAGGCGGCCGAGACCAACTACGAGGCCATCGCCGAGGCCGAGCCCGACCTGATCGTCATCGGTGTGCCCGCCCCCGTGCTCGGCGACATCGACGTCAAGCGGCTGGAGACCATCGCCCCCGTCGTGGCCATCGGCCCGACGCTGCCGTCCGCCTGGCGCGACCTGTCCCGCAAGCAGGCCGACGCCGCCGGCGCCCTCGGCGAGTTCGACGCCGGACAGAAGGCGTACGAGGCCAAGGCGGCCGAGCTGGCCACGAAGTACAAGGGCGTGCTGCCCCAGCTCAAGCTGGGCCACGTCGGAGCGTACGGCGAGGTGGCCAAGGGCAACTTCCACCGGGAGTTCGGCGGTTCGTGGGGGACGAACGTCGCCGAGGACATCGGCGCGACGTACTACGGCAAGGTCAAGAAGCCCGGCAAGGGATCGAGCGCGGTCAGCGAGTACCCCTCCCTCGAGGAGCTCCCGGCGTCGCTCGCCGAGGCCGACGCCATCACGTACTCCGTCAACGCCGACGGCACCGTCTCCGAAGCGGTCCAGTACGTCCTCGACTCCAAGCTGTGGAAGAACCTGCCCGCCGTCAAGGCCGGCAAGACCTTCCCGCTCCGCTACACCGAGGCCGCGACCTACGGGTCGGCCATGAACACCCTGGACGCGATCGACACGTCGTTCGCTCCGCTGCTGAAGTCGTGACCGCCGCGGGTCGCGCGTCGGAACCGGCGGCGCGGACACGGGCCGCGCTGCCGCAGACCGGCCTGCTCGTCGGGGGACTGGTGCTGCTGGGGGTGGTCGCCGTGCTCAGCATGGGCATCGGCGCCCGCCCGGTCCCGCCGGCCGAGGTCGTCCGCGCGCTGCTGGACTACCAGGGCACCGACGACCACGTGATCGTGCGTGACGTCCGGGGGCCCCGCGCGCTGCTCGCCGTCGCGGTGGGCGCCGCCCTCGCGGTGTCGGGCGCGCTGATCCAGACGCTGGCCCGCAACCCGCTGGCCGAGCCCGGCATCCTCGGGGTCACCGCGGGTGCCGGATTCGCCATCACCGTCGGCTCGGCGCTCGGACTGGCGGCCGGGCAGGCGGGCCAGCTCGGCTTCGCCGTCATCGGATCCGTGCTCGCGGCGCTGCTGGTGGCCGCCGTGGGGCGCCGCTCCCCGCTCCGTCTGGTGCTCACCGGAGTCGCCCTGACGGCCGTGCTGAGCGGTGTCGCGCTCGGCCTGCGGCTGATGCTCCCCGACGTCTTCGACATGTACAGGTTCTGGTCGGTCGGATCGCTGGCAGCCCGCGAACAGGCTCCGCTGGCACTTCCGTCGACCGCGATCGTGGTGTGTCTGTGCGGTGCGCTGCTGCTGAGCAGGGCACTGAACGCGCTGGCGCTGGGCGAGAACGTGGCACACACCCTGGGCGCGGGGGTCGGGCGGCTGCGGGCCACCGCACTGGTCCTGATCACCGTGCTCTGCGCGGCGGCGACGGCGGTGGCAGGACCGATCCTGTTCGTCGGCCTGATCGTGCCGCACCTGGTACGCAAGCCGGCCGCCGGCTCGGTGCCCTGGCTGATCCTCTACTCGATGGTGCTGGGTCCCGTCCTGCTGCTGGTCGCCGACATCGGCTCCCGGCTGCTGCTGCCGACCGGCGAGGTGCCGGTGGGCATCGTGACCGCGTTCCTCGGGGGCCCCATGCTGATCTGGGCCGTCCGGCGCTACGGGGCAGGGTCGCTGTGAAGACACTCGGACTCAGAATTGAACGGCGTACGACCGTACTCGTGCTGGTCATGGCCGCCCTGATGCTGGGCCTCGGACTGCTCGGGCTCTGCTACGGCGCCTCCTGGGCCTCCCCGGGCAAGGTGTTCGCCGTGCTGACCGGGGCGGAACACTCCGTGGTGATCTCGGACTGGCGGCTCCCGCGCGTGCTGGCCGGGCTCGTCTTCGGCGCCGCCCTCGGGGTGGCGGGAGCGATCTTCCAGAACCTCACGCGCAACCCGATGGGCAGCCCGGACGTGATCGGCCTCGACGCCGGCGCCTACACCGGTGCGCTCGTCGCCATCACGCTGCTCTCGGGCACGTCCGTGCAACTGGCCACGGGCTCCGTGCTCGGCGGACTGCTCGTCGCCGCGGCGATCTATCTCCTGGCCTACCAACGCGGCTTCTCCGGACTCCGGTTGGTGGTGATCGGCATCGCGGTCAACGCGATGGTGACCGCGGTCAACTCGTGGATCGTGCTGCGTGCCGAACTGGAGGTGGCGATCGCCGCCGTCGGCTGGAGCGCGGGCTCGCTCAACGGCGTCGGATGGGGCGACGTGCAGCTCCCGTTCGCGGTGATCGCCGTACTGCTGATCCTGATGACCACGCGGGCGCACGCCATGCACCAGGCATCGCTCGGCGACGCGGTCGCGGCGACCACCGGGGTCGGTCTCAACCGGCTGCGGCTGCTGATGGTGCTGGTCGGCGTCGGCTGCACGGCCACGGTGACCGCGGTGGCCGGACCGATCGCGTTCATCGCCCTGGCCGCCCCGCAGATCGGCCGCAGGCTCGCCGGCGCGGCCGGTGTGCCCCTGCTCCCGGCCGCGCTGACCGGGGCGGTTCTGCTCCAAGGCGCCGATCTGCTCGCCCAGATGCTGCTGGCGCCCGTCGCGCTGCCCGTGGGAGTGGTGAGCACCGCGATCGGCGGTTGCTATCTGATCTGGCTGCTGACCAAGGAGGTGAGGCGCGCGTGACCGCACGCCTGACCGCGCGGGACATCACCCTGCGCTACGGAGACCGGGTCGTGTCCACACGGCTGAACCTCGATGTCCCCGACGGCGCGTTCACCGCCGTCGTGGGCCCCAACGCCTGTGGCAAATCGACCCTGCTGCGCGCCCTGGTGCGGCTGCTGCGCCCGGAGACCGGGCACGTGGAACTCGACGGCCGTGAGGTCGGCGGGTACGCGCCCAAGGCACTGGCCAGGCAACTCGGCTTCCTGCCGCAGGACCCGCTCGCCCCCGACGACATCAAGGTCCGGCAGCTGGTGAGCCGGGGACGGTTCCCGCACCAGTCGCTGCTGGCCCTGTGGTCGCCGGACGACGAGGAGGCCGTCACCGAGGCGATGGCCGCCGCCGGTGTCGAGGACCTCGCCGGCCGGCCGGTGCAGGAGCTGTCCGGCGGGCAGCGGCAGCGGGTGTGGATCGCCATGGTGCTGGCCCAGCGGACTCCCTACCTGCTGCTCGACGAACCGACGTCGTTCCTCGACATCACCCACCAGTACCAGTTGCTCGGCCTGCTGGCCCGGCTGCGCGACGAGGGCCGCACCGTCATCGCCGTCCTGCACGACATCAACCAGGCGTGCCGCTTCGCCGACCACCTGGTCGCCATGAGGGACGGCCGGGTGGTCGCCGAGGGTGTCCCCGGAGACATCGTGGACGCCGCCCTCATGAAGGACGTCTTCGACCTGCCGAGTGTCGTCGTCCCCGACCCCGTCACCGGCACACCGATGGTCGTCCCCACACTTCAAGGAGAGTAAGTTGAGCACCGCAAGCGTCTCCTCCGGCGGCCTCCTCCCCCTGACCCGGGCCCAGTTGGGCATCTGGAACGCGCAGCGTCTGGAGCCGGACTCGCCGTACTACGTGGTCGGTGACGTCGTGGAGATATCCGGCGGCGAGCCGGTCGACGTCCAGGCGCTGGCCGAGGCGGTCCGGGCGACCACCGAAGAGGCCGAGACGCTGCGGCTGCGGGTGTACGACACCCCCCAGGGGCCCCGCCAGGCGGTCAGCGGGGAGCCGGTCGAACCCCCCGAGGTGATCGACGTCAGGGGAGCGGCCGATCCCGTGGCCGCCGCCCAGGCACTGGTCGACGCCGAGCGGGCGCGGACGGCCGAGCGGTGCCGCGAAATGGTGGACCGGCCGCTCTACTCACGTACCGTCATCCGGCTCACGGACCGGGAGGTCTGGTACACCCAGCTCGGCCACCACCTGGTCTTCGACGGCTACACCGCCGCGATGCTCGCCCGCCGCACCGGCGCCCGCTACACCGCCCTGGTGCGGGGGAGCGAACCTGCCAGGTGCACCTTCGGCAGCTTCGCCGCCCTCGTCGCCGCCGACCAGGCCTACCGGGAGAGCGACCGGTTCGCCGAGGACCGGGCGTACTGGGTCGAGCGGTTCACCCCGCTGCCCGAACTCGGCTCCCCCGACGGTCCCGACGCCACCGGCGGCGCATCCGGCCGTACCCTCACCGCCCGTGCCGTCCTCACCCCCGAGGAGACGGCCCGGCTGCGCGCGTTCGCCGACGCCGAGGGCGTCACCTGGGGCGAGGCGCTGATCGCCGGATACGCCGCCTTCCTGCACCGCATGCTGGCCCGCACGGACGTCGTGTTCGCGCTGCCCCTGATGTGCCGGGCCGGCTCCGTCGAACTGCGTACGCCCGCCATGGCCGTCAACGTGCTGCCGCTGCGCGTCACCGTGCGCGGCGGCGACCGACTCGGCGACCTGAGCCGGCGGGTGGCCTCCGCGATGCGCGAGATGCGCGACCACCAGCGGTACCGGGGCGAGGACCTTCCGCAGGACCTCGGAGTGCCCGGAGCCGGCGCCCTGCTGCACGGCCGCGGGATCAACCTCAAGGCGTTCGACCTGGCGATCGACTTCGCCGGGGCCGGCGGTGTGATGCGCAACGTCGCGGGAGGCCCGCCGGAGGACATGGGCCTGAGCGTCCTGCCGACCGGGGACGGCGGGCTGCTCCTCGGCTTCGAGGTCGACGCGCGGACCAACGACCAGGCAGCCGTGGACAGCCTGCTGGCCGGACTGCGCGCCCTGCTGACCGCGCTCGTCGACGGCAGGTCCGTGGGGCGGATCGCCATGACAGGCGACGTGGACGGACTGATGGAGTCCTGGTGCCCGCCCCCGCTGCCCGGCACCCCCCTGGACGTACCCACCGCGTTCGACGCGATGGCCGCCGCCGGTCCCGGGCGCACGGCCCTCGTCTGCGGTGAGGAGCGGCTGACCGCGGCGGACCTCGCGGACCGGGTGCACCGGCTGGCCCGCGCGCTGCGGGCCCGCGGGATCGGGGCCGACGACGTCGTGGCGCTCGCGCTGCCACGCTCCGCCGACTCGGTCGTCGCGCTGCTGGCCGTGCTGGACGCCGGCGCCGCGTTCCTGCCCCTGGACGCCGCGTACCCGCCCGAGCGACTGCGGGATCTGATCGACGACACCCGCCCCGCACTCGTGGTGACCTCCGGCGCGACCGAGGGGCTTGCGTGGGACACCCTGCTCGCCGAGGCCGCCGGCCTGTCGGGCGCGCCCCTGGCGGCCGGTGAACTGGCCGCGCCACGCCACCCCGAGCACCTCGCCTACGTGATCCACACCTCCGGGTCCACCGGACGGCCCAAGGGCGTGCTCGGCCGCGTCGGCGGTCTGGCCGCGCTGCTGCACCACCAGCGGTCCACCGTCGTCGCGGAGGCCGAGCAGGCCGCGGGCAGGCGGCTGCGCGCCGCCCACACCTACTCGTTCGCCTTCGACTCCGCCTTCGACCACCTGGTGTGGCTGCTGTGCGGCCACGAACTGCACGTCTACGACGCCGAGACGATCCGCGACGCCGACGCCCTGCTCGCCGCCTACGTCCGTGACGGCATCGACATCGTCGACACCACGCCGTCGATGGCCGCGCCGCTGATCGAGGGCGGTCTGCTGGAGCTGCGTCCGACGCTGCTGGTCCTCGGCGGGGAAGCCACCCCGCCCGCGCTCTGGCGGAAGATCGCCGGATCGGGGACCAATGCCCGCAACATCTACGGCCCGACCGAGGCCACCGTCGACAGCACCACCGCCCGGATCGACGACGGGGAGCCGACGATCGGCCACCCGCTCGCCGGCACCCGGACCTATGTGCTGGACAGTGCGCTGCAACCCGTCCCCTACGGCACGACGGGCGAGCTGTACCTGGCGGGACCGCACCTGGCCCGCGGCTACCTCGGCCGGCCGGGGGCCACCGCCGACCGCTTCGTCGCCGACCCGTACGGCGCGCCGGGGGAGCGGATGTACCGCACCGGCGACCTGGCCCGATGGGTGCCCGGCCGGGGGCTCGCCTACGCGGGCAGGGGCGACGGGCAGGTCAAGATCCGCGGACACCGGGTGGAGACCGGCGAGGTCGAAGCGGCCCTCGCGGCGGTGCCCGGGGTCACGGCTGCCGCCGCCAGGGTGCTCTCGTCCCGGCTGGTCGGTTACGTCGTCTCGGCCTCGGTCACCGGGGACGAGGTGCGTGCGCACCTCGCCGAGCGGCTGCCCGACCACATGGTGCCCGCGGCCGTGGTGGTCCTCGCCGGGCTGCCCGTCACGCCCAACGGCAAGCTCGACCGCGCCGCCCTGCCCGCGCCCGCCGCCGCAGGCGGCGGACGGGAACCGGGCACCGAGCAGGAGCGGCTGCTCTGCGCCGTGCTCGCCGACGCGCTCGACGTCGAACGGGTCGGTGTGGACGACGACTTCTTCGCCCTCGGCGGCGACAGCATCACCGCGATCACCGTCAGCAGCAGGCTGCGGGCCGTGGGCCTCGGGCTGCGGCCGCGCGACCTGCTGGCGCGCCGCAGCTTCGCGGCCCTGGCCGCCTCCGCCGAGCTGCTGCAGGACGTCCCCGAGCCCGTGGACGACCCGGCCGGAGCCGTGCCCGCGCCGCCGATCGTACGGGGCCTGCTCGACCCGCATCCCGATGTGGACGTCGTCGCAGGTTACGCCCAGTGGACCGCCCTGAGCGTCGACGAACTGGACCGCGGTGCCCTGGTCACCGGCGTGCAGACCGTGCTCGACCACCACGACGCCCTGCGGCTGCGGGTGGCCGACGGCCTGGAGGTGCTGCCCCGGGGCACCGTACGGGCCGTCGTGGACGAGGCGCGCGGCGAGGACACGGCCGCCCTGGCCCGCCGACTGGCGGGCGAACTCGACCCCAGGACGGGCGATCTCCTGCGCGCGGCCCTGCTCCGCACCGGCGACGGCGACGCGGACCGCCTCGTCGTCGTCGTGCACCACCTCGCCATGGACGGCGTGTCCTGGCGCGTGCTCCTGCCCGACCTGCACACGGCGTGCACGGGCGGAGCCCTCGACCCGGTCGGCGCGTCGTGGCGGCGGCACTCCCTGCTCCTCGCCGAGCAGGGGGCGACCGGCGCGCGACGGGGCGAACTCGACCACTGGCGGCGCGCGCTCGCGTCCTCGTCCCGGCTGGGCACCCGGCCGCTGGACCCGGCGCGTGACACGGTGTCGACCGCCCACCGCTCGGTCACCGTGGCCTCGCCGGAGGCCACCGAGGCACTGCTGACGACGCTGCCCGCGGCCTACCGTGCCGGAGTGGACGAGGTGCTGCTGGCGGCGCTCGTCCTCGCCCTGCGGAGCTGGGGCCTGCCCGGCGACGACATCACGGTCTCCATGGAGGGCCACGGCCGCGAACACCTCGACCTCTCCCGCACGGTCGGCTGGTTCACCAGCGAGTACCCGGTGCGCGTTCCCTCCTCCGACGACGCCGGCCGTGCCCTGCGGGCCGCCAAGGAGGCCAGGCGCCGCGTCCCCGACGCCGGCATCGGATACGGCGTCCTGCGCCACCTCGACCCGGTGGCCGGTCCCGAGCTCTCGGCCACCCCGCCCCCGGACGTACTGCTGAACTACCTGGGCCGGTTCGCCCCGCTGTCCGCGAGCGGATGGCGTCTGCCGGAACACGACGCCTTCTCGGTGACCGAGCCCGCCGCCAAGGCCCTGGAACAGGTCCTGGCCCTCAACTGCTTCGTCCACGAATCGGACGCGCCCCGGCTCGCCGTCGAGTGGACCGCGGCGACCGAGGTGCTCGGCACCGACGTCGTGACGGCCCTGCAGGCGGCCTGGACCACGGCCCTGGACACACTGACCGAGCACGCGCTCCACACCCGGGGCGGACTCACCCCGTCCGACCTCCCCCTGGTCGACCTCGACCAGGCGGCCATCGACGCCCTCGAACGCGGCGGCCGCATCGCCGACGTACTGCCCGCCACACCGCTCCAGGTAGGGCTGTCCTTCCACACCCTGGTCCGCGACGAGGACGACACCGACGTCTACGTCGTCCAGGCCGTGACCACCCTGGCCGGCGACCTGATCCCGGACCGGATGGCCGAGGCCGCGCGCGAACTGCTGCGACGGCACCCCGCACTGCGTGTGTACCTGGGCACGGCCGGCGACGACGTGGTGCAGGTGATCCCCGCCGACGTCACCCTGGACTGGCGGCAGGACGACCGCTTCCCCGAGGCCGCGCGCGCCGATCTGGAACGCCCGTTCGACCCGAGCAGGCCCCCGCTGATCCGCTTCCTGCTGTCCCGTGTCGGGCCCGCCGAGCACAAGCTGGTGATCACCAACCACCATTCCCTGCTCGACGGCTGGTCGATGCCGCTCGTCGGCCGGAGCCTCCTCGCCATCTACGCCGAGCTCGGCGGCGGGCCCGCCGCTCCCGCCGGCCAGCCGCTGTCGGAGTACTTCCGGTGGCTGGCGGGCCGGGACCGGGACGCGTCGCTCGCCGCATGGCGGGACGCCCTGGCCGGCGTCGACGACGCGACCAGGCTGGCACCCGCGCGCACCGGGACCGCCGTCGAGCGGCCGGGCCGCGAGACCGTCGGGCTGGGCCGCGAGTTCAGCGAGCGGCTGCGCGCCTTCGCCCGCGACGAGGGCGTCACCCTGACCACGGTCCTCCAGACGGCGTGGGGACTGCTGCTGGGCAGGCTCACCGGACGGCTCGACGTCGTGTTCGGGTGCCCGGTCTCCGGACGGCCCGCCGAGGTCGACGGGGTCGAGTCGATGATCGGCCAGCTCGGCACCACGATCCCCGTACGCGTCCGGCACAGCCGGGACACGACGGCGCGTCAGCTCATGGCCCAGGTGCACACCGAGAGCGTCGCCCTGGCCGAGCACCACCATGTCGGTCTCCCCGAGATCCAGCGGGCCACGGGCATCGGCGAACTGTTCGACACGATGCTCGTGATGGAGAACTTCCCGCTGTCCAGCAGGAAGCGCACCCCCCTCTCCCCCGGCCTCGACCTGGCCGGGGTGGACATCACCGACGCCACGCACTACGCGCTGACCGTCATCGTGATCCCCGACGACGAGATCACCATCGGCCTCGGCTACCAGCCACGCGCCTTCGAGGCGTCGGCCGTACGCGACTACGGCCGCTGGCTGCGCAACCTCCTGCGGGAGATCGTCGACGACCCGGCACGGCCCGCGATCCGGCTGCCCGCGCTCGACAGCGACGAGCGGGAGCGGATGCTCCGCACCGGGACAGAGGTCACCGCCGCAAGGGCCCGCGGCCACTGGCTGGACGAGTTCGCCGCCTGGGTGGACCGCAAGCCCGACGCCGAGGCACTGGTCTGCCGCGACCGGAGCCTCAGCTACGCCGGACTGGACGCGCGGGCCAACAGGCTCGCCCACGCCCTGATCGCGAGCGGCGTACGGCCGCAGGACCCGGTGGCTGTCCTGCTCGGACGCGACATCGAGATGACCGTGGCACTGTTCGGCGTGGCCAAGGCCGGCGCCGTGTACGTACCGATGGACGCGAGCTACCCGCGCGAGCGGCTGGCCTACATGTTCGACGACATCTCACCGGCCGCCGTCGTGACGACCGGCGCCGAACTGCCCGTCGCCCGCGAGATCCCGGTCCTGCGGCTCGACGACCCGGCCACGCTCGCGACGGCGCCGGAGACCGACCCCGCCGAGGCACGCGCCACGCTCACCGACGACGCGCTCGCCTACGTCATCTACACCTCCGGCACCACCGGGCGCCCCAAGGGCGTAGGTGTGACCCACCGGGGCGTGCCCGACCTGATCGCGCTCCAGGAGGAGGTCGTCGGCGTCACCGAGCACGACCGGTACCTCCACTTCGCGTCGACCAGCTTCGACGTCGCGTTCTGGCAGACCATGGTGCCCCTGCTCTCGGGCGGCACGTCCGTGATCGCACCCGAGGAGGTGCGCGTCCCCGGCGACGAACTCCTCGACTACATCGTCGAGCACCGGGTGACGGGAGTGAACCTCCTCCCGTCCTTCCTCGCCGCGATGCCCGACGACCGCACCGTCGACCCCGACGTGTTCTTCGTCGTCGGCGCCGAACGCCTCGATCCCGAGCTCGCGCGGCGCTGGGGCGAGGGCCGCAGGGCCCTCTTCAACGCCTACGGGCCGACCGAGGTCACGATCAACTCCACGACGTGGCGGTACGACCCGCAGGACACCGGACCGCTGCCGATCGGACGCCCGGACCCCGACGTCCGCGCCTACGTCCTCGACGGCGGGCTCCAGCCGGTCGGCGTCGGCGTGACGGGCGAGCTCTACCTCGGCGGGCCGAGCCTGGCGCGCGGCTACCTCGGGCGTCCCGGCCTGACCGCCGCGACGTTCGTGGCCTCCCCGTTCGGCCCGCCGGGGGAGCGGATCTACCGCACCGGCGACCTGGTGCGGTGGCGGCCGGACGGCCAGCTGGTCTTCCTCGGCCGCACCGACCACCAGGTCAAGATCCGCGGCTTCCGCGTCGAACTGGGCGAGATCGAGACCACCCTCACCGGTCATCCCGATGTCCGCGCCTGTGCCGTGACCGTGCGGGAGGGCAGGCTCGTCGGCTACGTCATCCCCACCGACGACGCCGACCTCGACACCGCGCGGCTGCGCGAGTACCTGGCCGGGGAACTGCCCGACCACATGGTGCCCACGGCGCTCGTGCCGATCAGCCGGCTGCCGCTGAGCCCCAGCGGCAAGCTCGACACCTCGGCGCTGCCCGCTCCGGAGATCAGTGCCGCCGCCCGGCGTGAACCCGCCACCGAGGCCGAGGCCCTGCTCCTCGACGTGTTCCGGGACGTCCTGGGCACCGACGAGATCGGCCTCGACGACGACTTCTTCGCCGTCGGCGGAGACAGCATCGTCGCCCTGCAAGTGGTCTCCCGCGCCCGGCGCCAAGGCCTCGGACTCACCGCGCGCGACGTGTTCGAGGGGGAGACCGTCGCCGGCATCGCGGCGCGGGCCCGCGATCTCGGCGCCGGCGACGCACCCGCGGTCGGCGACGCCCCGCTGACCCCGGTCATGTGGGACCTGCTGCGCCGTGCGGGGGCCGCCGCGGACGGCTTCTGCCAGTGGGTGGAGATCTGCGTCCCGCCCGGCGGCGACGAGACGGCCTGGCAGGGCGTACTCGACACGCTCCTGGCCCGGCACGACGTGCTCCGCGCCCGTCTGGCGGGGGACGTCCTGCGCATCCCGCCCGCCGGCACGGTCACCGGAGCCGACGTGCTGACCCGGGTGACGGCGGGGCACGACCTGCGGGCCGCCTCCGACTCCGGGACCGAGGCGGCCCGGAGCGCGATGGACCCGCGCACCGGTCCGCTGCTGCGCGCGGTATGGGTGGACGCCGGGCCGGCCAGGCCCGGCCGGCTCGTACTGATCGCCCACCACCTGGTCGTCGACGCTGTGTCCTGGCGCGTCCTGCTGGACGACGTGGAACACGCCTACTCCGGTGGAACACCGGCCCGGCACGGCGAGTCCTTCCTCGGCTGGGCGCGTTCACTGCACGACGCCGACCGGCGCGCCGAACTGCCGCACTGGCGGCGGATGAGCGCCACCCAGGCACTCACCCGACCCCTCGACCCCGCCCGGGACACCGTGGCCACTGCGACGCACCACGAGATCCGGCTCGACACCGAAGCGACGCGTGCCCTGGTCACGACCCTGCCCGCCGCCTACCGCACCACCCCGGACGCCGTGCTGCTGACGGCACTCGCCCGGGCGGTACGGGACTGGCGCGGGACGCCCAGGCTCCTGGTCGCGCTGGAGAGCCACGGCCGCCCCCGTGAGGCCGACCTGTCGCAGACCGTCGGCTGGTTCACCGCCGTCCACCCCGTGCTGCTCGACGCGGACGACGACATCAAGGCCGTCAGGGAGCGGCTGCGCGCGCAGGGCGACGGCCTCGGCCACGGCGTTCTCACCGCGGCGGGCCTGCTGGACCCCGTGCAACCGGAGGTCGCCTGGAACTACCTCGGCCGGTACCCCGGCGCCCCGGCGGACGAGACGCCGTGGCAGGCACCCCCGGACGCCGATCCGCTCGGCTCGGGCGGCTCCGACGCCATGCCCCTTCCGCACAGCCTGATGGTCAACGCCCTCGTACGCGACGACGCGCTCGGGGTACGGATCACCTGGCCGTCCGCGCTGTTCACCGCCGCCGAGATCGAGGACCTGGGAGAACACCTGCGGAGCGCGCTCCTGAGCACCGCTGCCGCGCCGGAGATCAGTGCGCTCGGCCCCGGCCGTACGGTCGCCGGCATACAGCCGCTCACCCCCTTGCAGGAGGTGATGCTGCGGCACTCGCGCACCGAGCGCCCCGACCCGTACACCGTGCA
Organism: Streptomyces sp. NPDC023573; assembly: GCF_055559735.1. Taxonomy (NCBI): domain Bacteria; kingdom Bacillati; phylum Actinomycetota; class Actinomycetes; order Kitasatosporales; family Streptomycetaceae; genus Streptomyces; species Streptomyces sp. NPDC023573. The sequence goes on along the minus strand of NZ_JBVHKB010000007.1, from coordinate 374,439 downwards.
GTCGGCGTTCTCCCTCGCCGGCCCGCTCGACACCGACGCCCTGCGCGCCGCGGGTGACGAACTGCTGGCCCGCCACCCGAACCTGGGCGCCGTGTTCCCCGCCGCCCTGGCGGTGATCCCCCTGTCACCCAGGCCGGACTTCCGGGTGACCGACGAGCCGGCCGAGGAGGTACTGGCCGCGGACCTGGCCGAGCCCTTCGACCTCACGGCGGGCCCGCTGGTGCGGCTGACGGTGATCAGGCGCGGCCCCGGGCGCTCCGACCTGGTCCTGACCACCCATCACGTCCTCTCCGACGGCTGGTCGGCACCCCGCATCCTCACCGAACTGTTCGCCCTCTACACGGCACGCGTCCGAGGCGTGGCCCCGGAGCTGCCCGCCCCCGTGCCGTTCGCCGACTACCTGAGCTGGTGCGCCGACCACGAGCCCGACCTCGGAGCCTGGAGGGCAGAGCTCGACGGCCTGCCCGAGGGCGACCACCTGGGCGGGGGCGTGCCGGGCCCGGCATGGCAGGCACCCGAGGTCCTCGACTTCGACGCCGCCCTGGTGGCGGATCTCAGCCGCCTCGCCGCAGGGCGCGGTCTGACGCGCAACACGCTGGTCCAGGGCGCGTGGTCGGTGCTGCTCGCCAGGCGCTCCGGCCGGACGGACGTCTGCTTCGGGGCCATGGTCGCCTGCCGTCCCCCGGAGCTGGACGGTGTCGAGGAGATCATCGGGCTGCTGGCCAACACCGTCCCCGTACGGGCACGGCTCGCCGGAACACTCGCCGACACGCTGTCCGACCTCCAGGCCCGGCAGCGGGCCCTGGTGGATCACCAGCACGTCGCCCTCTCCGACCTGGAACGGCTGACCGGACGGAACCGGCTGTTCGACAGCATGGTGGTGTTCGAGAACTACCCCGTCGACCCGGAACGCCTCCGCGAACCCGCCCCGGGGCTCACGGTCGTCGGGACCCGCTTCCGCGAGGCCACGCACCACCCGGCGACCCTGACGGTCATGCCGGACGGCGACGGCTGGACCGGCGTGCTCGCCCACCGGTCGGGGGTGGACGTCGACGGGCTCGCGGAGGAACTGCTCGACCTGCTCCGCAACCTGGAGAAGCACCTCGAAGCCGACGTGCTCGACCTCCTGGAGGACCGATGAGCAAGGACGTCGCCCCTCCCGCCGAGCGGGTGGACCGGCAACTGCTGCGGGTCGCGTTCATCCTCGTGCTCGGCACCTTCATGGCCACACTGGACGCCACGATCGTCAGCGTCGGAATCGACGCCCTGACCGAGGAGTTCGGCGCGTCGGTCTCGGAGATCCAGTGGGTCAGCACGGCCTACCTCCTCGCGGTGGTGGCCGCCGTGCCCGCCTCCGGATGGCTGGCCGGCCGCTTCGGGGGCAAGCGGACCTGGCTCGCAGCCGTGGGCGTCTTCCTGCTCGGCTCGCTCCTGTGCGCGCTGGCCTGGTCGGCGACCAGCCTGATCGTCTTCCGGGTGATCCAGGGCCTGGGCGGCGGGCTGCTGCCCGCGACCGGACAGGCGCTGCTGGCCCGCGTCGCGGGGCCGAACCGCACCGGCCGGGTGATCAGCGTCGTCGCGGTCGTCCCGCTGCTCTCACCGGTCTTCGGCCCGCTCGCCGGCGGCTCCATCCTCGGTGTGGCGCCCTGGCCGTGGCTGTTCCTGGTCAATCTGCCGATCGGGGTGGTCGCCGTGCTGCTCGCCCGCCGTCACGTGCCCACGGTGCCGCCGTCGCCGCTGCGGACGCCGTTCGACCTGCGAGGCGCCGCGCTGCTCTCGCCCGGCCTGGCCGTGCTGGTGTACGGGCTCACCGAGGTGGCCAACGGCCACACACTCCCGGCCACGGTCGGAGTGACCGCCGGCCTCGCGTTGCTGGCCGGTTTCACCCTGCACGGGCTGCGCACCCGCGCCACACCACTGGTCGATCCCCGGCTCTTCGCCCGGCCGCCCTTCGGCGCGGCCGCCCTCGCGTTGGTGGTGCTGGGGGCTTCGGTCTTCGGCACGATGTTCCTGCTGCCGCTCTACTTCCAGACGGGCCGCGGCCTCACGGCATGGGAGGCCGGGCTGCTCCTGGCCCCCCAGGGGCTGGGAGCGGCCGCAGGTTCGGTCCTGGTCAACCGCACCATCGACAAGGTCGCGCCGCGGACCCTGGTGGTGACCGGCATCGTACTGATCCTCGTGGGCACCGTTCCGTTCACCCAGCTCGGCCACGGCATCCCGGACGCCGTGATCGCCACCGCGCTCGCCGTACGCGGCCTCGGGATGGCGATGGTCGGAGCGCCGGTCATGAACATCGTCTACAGCCGGATCGAGCCGGAGCAGCTGCCCCGCGCGTCCGGCGCGCTCAACCTGCTGAACACCGTGGGTGGTTCGGTGGGCACCGCCGCTCTCGCCGTGGTCCTGCAGAGCCGGCTCTCCGCCCGTGGCCCGGACATCTCCTCGGCGTTCGCCGACACCTTCTGGTGGGTGCTCGGCTTCTGCCTGCTCGCCGCGGCAGGGGCCACGAGGCTGCCGCGTACGCAGGCCGGAGCATCATGACACCGCCTGTGCGGCCTTTCTGACGTTGCGTCAGCAAGCGATGGTGGGGGCCAGGGGGGCGGGGGCCGGACTTTGAACTCGTAGATGACAAAGTATGGACTTCCCCGGCAGAAGTCCCCTAGCGTGGCGGCGCCACCGTAGGCGTAGTCCTAATCGCGCGGATCAGTACAGCCCGACCGGAGTGCCACCCCCTGCTGGAGGACCGATGCATCCACGGCTGTTGTCACGTGCCCGAAGACGGCTCACCACCCTGCTCGTCGGCGCCTTCCTCGCGGGAGGTGTCTGGGCCGGCCACCCGGCCACCGCCGCGCCCGACGACATCCCGCCCCAGGAACCCGGTGTCACCCTGCGCGTCTTCGACACCCAGGTGCCGCTCAGCAAGCTGTGCGCGCTCAAGCCGGGCCAGACGCCCAACCACGACAAACTGATGCCCACCGTGGACTGGTCCACGACGGACGACTTCGGCGGCTTCGCCGACAACTTCGTGGCGGAGGCGTCCGGCTATCTGGTCGTCCCGGCCGACGGGACGTACTCCTTCCGGCTCACCAGCGACGACGGCTCCCGGCTGACCATCGACGACCGGGAGGTCATCGACCACGACGGCCTGCACGGCGCCGAGCCCAAGGACGGAGCCGCCCAGCTCACCGCCGGGTCGCACCCGTTCCGTGTCGACTACTTCGAGCGCGGGGGCGGGCAGCAGCTGACCCTCGCCTGGAAGCCGCCGGGCGCGGACGACTTCGGCGCCGTTCCGAGCGAGTCCCTGAGCACCGACGCCGGAGTCGTCCGGGTCACCGCACCGGGCCGCAAGGAGTGCGAATCGGGTGCGGACAGCCCCGGTGACGGACTGCCGCTCACCCAGGTGCGCCCCGATCTCGACCTGACCGATCTGCGTCCGGACGGCTTCGAACCGCAGGTCACCGGGATGGACTGGCTGCCCGACGGCCGCCTGGCACTCTCCACCTGGGGCGGCTCCGAGAACGTGACCGGCGAGGTGTACCTCCTCGACCACGTCACCGGTGACACCAGCCGCGACAAGGTGACGGTGAAGAAGGTCGCCGAGGGACTGCGCGAGCCGATGGGCATCAAGTACGTCGACGGCTCCCTGTACGTCTCGCAGAAGCACGAGCTGACGCAACTCGTCGACACCGACAAGGACTTCGTCACCGACGAATACCGCACGGTCGCCACCTGGCCGTACGGCGGAAACTTCCACGAGTTCGCGTTCGGACTGCTCTACCGTGACGGCTACTTCTACGTGAACCTGTCCGTCGCCATCAACTACGGCGGCGCGACCACCACCCCGCAGCCGGCGAAGGGCCGCGGCACGACCTACAAGATCAACAAGAAGACGGGGAAGATCCACGCGATCGCGGGCGGGCTGCGGACCCCGAACGGCATCGGCTGGGGCCCCGGCAAGACTCTCTTCACCATGGACAACCAGGGCGGCTGGCTGCCCGCGTCGAAGCTCGTCCAGATCAAGCAGGACCGCTTCTTCAACCACTACACCCAGCCGACGGGCGCGTTCGACGACAAGCCCGTCACCGCGCCGGTGCTCTGGCTGCCGCAGAACGAGATCGCCAACTCTCCCAGCACACCGCTGTATCTGACGAAGGGCAGCTTCGCCGGCCAGATGCTGTTCGGCGACGTCACCTACGGCGGGCTGCAACGCGGCTACCTGGAGAAGGTGAAGGGCCAGTACCAGGGTGCCGTGTTCCGTTACACGCAGGGGCTCGAAGCCGGTGTCAACCGCATCACGATGGGGCCCGACGGCGCCATCTACGCGGGCGGGCTCGGGGCCGACGGCAACTGGGGCCAGGAAGGGAAGCTGAAGTTCGGTCTGCAGAAACTCACACCGAACGGGGGCAACACCTTCGACATCAAGGAGATGCGTGCCGTACCCGGCGGCTTCGACCTGGAATACACCCAGCCCCTGTCCGAGGCCACCGCGGCGGAGCTGACGTCCCGCTACCAGGCGGAACAGTGGCGCTACACGCCCACGTCCGACTACGGCGGCCCGAAGATCGCCGAGGAGGACCTCGCCGTGCGTTCGGCGACCCTCTCCGAGGACAGCCGCACCGTGCGGCTGCGTCTCGACGGGCTCGAGCCCGACCGCGTCGTACACCTCCGCTCACCGCGCCCCTTCGCCTCCGAGTCCGGCGAGACCCTGTGGAGCACGGAGGCCTGGTACACGCTCAACGCCATGCCGGGGAAGCAGCCCCCGCCGGCCACGCTGTACGAGGCCGAGGAGGCGCGGCTCACCGGCACGGCGGGCATCCACACCGACCACACCGGCTACTCGGGCAGCGGTTTCGTCGACCGCTACGCCACCGAGGGTCAGGCCGCCACGACCTTCGACGTGACAGCCCCCAAGGTCGGCGACTACGACGTGAACCTGCGCTACTCCAACGGCCCCAACCCCTTCCAGGGCACCAAGTCCCTTTCCCTCTACGTCAACGGGAAGAAGCTGAGACAGACGAAACTCCCCTCCACCGGCACCTGGGACGCCTGGTCGACGCGGACCGAGCGGGTCCGCCTGCACGCGGGGCCCAACACCCTCTCGTACCGCTTCGACCCAGGTGACACCGGCCATGTCAACCTCGACCTGATCACGGTGCGCCCCCACGGAGCCCCCGTCGACCTCTTCGACGGCACCACCGCCTCCCAGGCGCAGTGGCAGCACACGGACGGCAGAACTGTCGAATGGCCGCAGGCCGCCGAGCGGTCCATGGAGGTGTGCTGCGGTGACATCCGCACCAAGGACGCCTACCAGGACTTCCGGCTGAGCCTGGAGTTCCGGGTGCCACTGCTGCCGGACGACGTGACGGGCCAGGACCGGGGCAACAGCGGGATCTACCTCCAGGACCGGTACGAGCTGCAGATCCTCGATTCGTACGGCGACACCACCCTCGACACGAACGAGGCCGGTGCCGTCTACGAGAAGAGGGCGCCCGACGTCAACGCGGCCACCGCCCCGGAGACATGGCAGACGTACGACATCACCTTCCGCGCGGCGCGCTTCGACGACAGCGGCCGCAAGACCGCCGACGCGCGCGTCACGGTGGTGTGGAACGGCAAGAAGGTCCACGACGACGTCACGATCGACGGACCGACCGGTGCGGGTGCGCCGGAGGGTCCCTCGGCCGGAGCGATCCGTCTCCAGGACCACGGGAACAAGGTCCGGTTCCGTGACATCCGCATCGAACCGCTGAGCTGACCACCCGGCTCCACCACCGGTGCGGGGCACCTGCGAACGGCAGGTGCCCCGCGTCCGGCCCGGGAGGCACGTCAGCCCGGCGGGGTCTTTGACGCGTCCCAGGCGGTCGCGAGTCCTCCGAGCCACGCCGGCGGGAGTTCCGCGTGCTCCCATTCCGCCCGGAGCGCCGCCGGTGAACCGGTGAGGCGTTCGAGTACGGCGATGCTCGTGGGGGAGTGGAGGAGCGAGTAGCGGCCGTGGACGGCGATGTGGCTGCCCGGCCCGTACCGCCCGTACAACCGGTCCAGCCGCTGCCGGTGGGCCTCGGTGAAACGCTCCAGCTGTCCGGCGTACCCGACCCGCCCCACCACGCTCATGGTGCCGAGCACCGCCGTGAGGACCTCGTCCGACACCTCGGGGTCGAGGTCCGAGGTGGTGCTGAACCCGAGGTAGAGCGGTGTCACGGCTACCTTGGCACGCTCCACGTCCACCCTCCCCACGGGGTGGTGGCCCCGTACGGCGCCGCCCGCCGAGCCGGACACAGCCGGACCGATGGCACGCTCGAGGGCGCGCTCGGCGACGCGGGCGAGTTCCTCGCCGACGGCCCGGGCGCCGTCGTGCCAGCCGGTGCCGTACAGCTCCCCGTGCCCGGCCGGGGCACCCGCTGCCTTGCCGGCCTCGCTGTGCGCGTCCGCGACCGCGCCGGCTTCCACGAGCGCGATCAGCTCCTCGGCCTCGCCCCGGAACACTCCCGCCCGGCCGAGGAGCTCGAAAAGGGTGTTCTTCGCGTTCAGGACGCTGGCGGGGTCCAGCGGGTGCCGGCCCGTCTCGGCGGTGTCGATGGCGTCCCCCTCGTCGTCCGTGGTCCGGTGCTTCACCATAGTTCGAGTGTGCGGTGTGCCGCGGCGGCGTCGCCGCACCGATGACGGGGCCTGCTCCTTGTGGCGCAGCCTGGACCCGGGCACCTCCCGCGGGAGATCATCGGGGCATGGAGTTCCTCTGCTACCACCGCGACCGGCCCGGCTCCTCGGCGCTGCGTGAAGACCTGCTGGAAGAGCACTGGTCGTACATGGACCGGTACGCCAAGGAGATGATCGCCCGGGGCCCGACGCTCGCCGACGACGGCGACACGCCCACGGGGAGCGTGCACATCGTCGACCTGCCCGGTCCCGCCGCTGCCCGCGCGTTCGCCTTCGACGAACCGAACTACCAGGCCGGTGTCTACCGGGACGTGCTGCTGCGACGCTGGAGCAACCTGCTGGGACGCACGATGTGGGACTACCCCGGCGGGCCGGACGGCGGCAACCGGTATCTGGTGCTCGGGCTCGGCGCAGGGCAGGCCGTGGACCTCGCCGTGCCGTCCGGCCGGGACGAGCTGATCGCCTACGGGCCGCTGCTGTCCGACGACGGCGACACCTGGCTGGGCACGGCGGCGCTCGTCCGGGCACCGGACCCGGACACGGCACGCGGCGTCCTGACCCCGGTACGGTACGCGGGCGTCGAGGTGCACAACTGGCAGTTCGGAGGCCGGGACTCCTGACACGGGGTCACGGCCGCGGAGCCGACTTCGCCCTCGCGGTGAACCCGTCCGCGAGGGCGAAGGCCGGTGCCAGGGCCTCTCGTTCGGATCATGCTGGGCTCGCGTGCCCTGGCACCGCACCTCGCGGCGTTGTCGTCAGTCGCCATGGCTCCGCCGTTGCCTCCGCCTTGCGACGCACGGCACCGGACCCCGCTCCCTGATCCAGCCTGATCCAGACGAAAGACCCTAGCGGCCGTCCTGCTCCTCGATGGCGGCGGGGCGTGACTGGGCCTCCCGGATGCGCTCCACGTCGAGCTTGGCGGAGCGGTCGAAGCGGTAGACCCCGTTCTCCTCCTGGAAGACGTCGGTCAGCTGCGTGTAGCAGTAGCCGAACATCGCCGGGTCCCGCAGCAGCACGCCGGTGAGGCCGCTGAAGCGCTCGTGGAACTCCTCCTCGTTGCGCACCCGTTCGCCGTAGCCCCAGGAGACGGTGCGGTCCTCGCCGGACAGCTCGGCCGCGGCCTCCGGGTTCCACCAGATGCCGCCGAACTCGCTGACGAAGTAAGGCTGCCCCCGGTAGGGCTGGGAGTAGGCGGCCCCGTTCTCGTAGGCGTTGACGAACGGCTCGCCCTTGGCCAGGCCGGCCATCAGCTGCCGGAAGGTCTCCGGGTCCTGCTCGTAGTTGTGGGCGTCGTAGACGTCGGTCTCCGCGACGCGGTGGGCGTAGCCGGACGCGTCGATCACCGGGCGGGTGGTGTCCAGCGCCTTGGTGGCGAGGAACATGGCCCGGGTGACGTCGTCGAGCCCGGTGATGCGGTCGTGCAGCTTCTGGTACGTCTCGTTGAGCGGGCACCAGCCGACGATCGAGGGGTGGGAGTAGTCGCGTTCCACGGCCTCGAGCCACTGGCTGACGTAGGAGGCGTCGGGCCGCTGGTTGTTCCCCGACGAACCGCCCGTCTCACAGCCCCAGTCGCCGAACTCGCCCCAGACCAGGTAACCGAGACGGTCCGCGTGGTACAGGAACCGCTCCTCGAAGACCTTCTGGTGGAGCCGCGCCCCGTTGAAGCCCGCTTCCATCGCGAGCTCGATGTCGCGGACCAGCGCCTCGTCGGTCGGCGCGGTCATCAGCCCGTCCGGATACCAGCCCTGGTCGAGGACGAGCCGCTGGAAGAGCGGGCGTCCGTTGAGGGTGACCGCCTTGCCCCGTACGCCGACGGCGCGCAGCCCGGCGTAACTCTCCACGGAGTCGAGCACCTCACCCCGCCCGTCGGTGAGTTCGAGCCGGAGGCCGTACAGGTGCGGGTCGTCAGGACCCCACTCGCGCCGCCGCTCCTCCGGGACCGGCAGGTGGAGGCGGGGTGCGAGGTCGAGGTCGGCGCGTGCCTCGGCCCGGCACACCTCGCCCTCCCCGTCGCTCAGGACGGCCCGCACCCGGTGGCCCGGCAGGTTGGCGGACAGCGGGAGTTCCAGGTGGAAGGCGGAACCGGCCAGGTCCGGGGTGATGCGTGGCCGCCTCAGGTGCACGTCGTGGACGGGCTCCAGCCAGACGGTCTGCCAGATACCGGTCACCCGCGTGTAGTTGCAGTCGTGGTTGGCGTACTTGACCGCTTGCTTCCCACGGGCCTGCGGGCCCGAGCGTGGGTCGCGGGCGCGGACGGTCACGACCACGTCCTGACCGGAACCGGCGACGTCACCGAGGTCGGCGGAGAACGGGGTGAAGCCGCCGCGATGACGCGCGACCTCGGTGCCGTTCGCCCAGACGGTCGTGTCGTGGTCGACGGCCCCGAAGTGCAGCAGGACCCGGCGTCCCGCCCACGCGGCCGGCAGCGAGAGGACCCGTCGGTACCAGACGGCCTCCAGGAAGTCGGTGTCGCCGATCCCTGACAGCTCGGACTCCGGCGGGAAGGGGACGAGGATCTCCCCGCCCAGCTCACGGGTGAGGAGACCACGCTCCAGACCGCTGTCGCCTCGGTCGGTCTCGAACTGCCAGAGTCCGTTCAGGTTGAGCCAGTCACGACGGACGAACTGCGGTCGCGGGTACTCCGGGCGGGGTACGGAGTGAGTGGGCACACATGCTCCAGTGAGTCGTCGGACCGGCGGACGGCCGGCCCCGGGGTGGTACGGAGGAAGGGGGTGCGGGGCGCGGATCAGGATCCGCCGAGCCCGGTCGTGGCGACCGAGCTGACGATGCGGCGCTGGAAGAGCAGGAACACCACGACCAGCGGCAGCGCCGCCAGCAGGGCCGACGCCATGGCCTGGGCGTACTGGATCCCGAAGGCGTCCTTGACGGTGGCCAGCCCCACCGGGAGCGTCATCAGATCGGGGTCGTTGATGACGATGAACGGCCACAGGAAGTTGTTCCACGCGCCGATGAACACGAAGATCGAGACGGCCGCGACGATCGGCCGGGAGAGCGGCAGCACGACCGACCGGAAGACACGCACCTCGGACGCGCCGTCGAGCCGGGCCGCGTCCTCCAGCTCCCGGGGTATGCCGTCGAAGAACCGCTTCAGGATGAACACCATCATGGGCGCCACGACCTGGGGCAGGATCATCGCCGCGTAGGTGTCCACCAGGTTGAACATCAGCATCTGCTCGAACAGGGGCACGACGAGCAGTTGCGGCGGGACCATGACGGCCGCGACGGTCACGGCCATCAGTCCACGGCGGCCGCGGAAGGTCCCGCGCGAGAAGCCGTAGGCGGCCAGCGTGGAGATCGCGACGGTGATCAGCGTGACCAGTCCGGCCACCAGGAAGCTGTTCGCCGCCCAGAGGACCACGTTGCCGCGTTCGAGGATCTGCTCGTAGGCGGACAGGGTGAAGGCGCCCTTGAACGGGGACAGCCCCGGTTCGGACACGTCCTGCTCACTCTGGAGAGAGGTGGCCACCGCCCAGAGGAACGGCAGCAGCCAGACGGCCGCCAGCACGGTGAGCGCGGTACCGGCCAGGACGCGCGGCAGCCGGCCGTGGCCGAGGAGCAGGGGGGATCCGGACGGGTCCCTGGGCGGGCGGCGCCGGGCCCGCACGGTGGTAGCGGTGGTGGACATCGGTCAGTCCTCCTGGCGGAAGAGACGGAGCTGCGCGAGCGAGACGACGATCACGAGGGCGAAGAAGACGTAGGAGACCGCGGAGGCGTAGCCCAGCCGGTAGCCGGTGAAGCCGACGTCGTAGACGTACTCGAGGATGGGGCGGGTCGAGCCGTTGGGGCCGCCCTTGGTGAGGATGTAGATCTGGTCGAACACCTTCAGCGACGCGAGGATCTGGAGCATCGAGACCAGGACGGTGGTCCTGCGCAGCTGCGGGAGGGTGACGGACCACAGACGGCGCCAGGCGCCGGCGCCGTCGAGGGCGGCGGCCTCGTCGTACGTCGTCGGCAGGGACTGCAGAGCGGCGAGGTAGAGCAGGAAGTTGAAGCCGACCGTCCACCACACCGTGAGGGCGGCCACCGACCACATCGCGACGGCCTCGTCGGACAGCCAGCCGACCGGTTCGAAGCCGAACGTCGTGAGCAGCTCGTTGCCGAGGCCGATGTCCGGCTGGTAGAGCCACGTCCAGATGAGGGTCACCACGGTCACCGGCAGCAGGTACGGCACGAAGAAGGACAGCCGCCACACCCACTGGCCGGCCAGTCCGCTGTGCACCAGGAGCGCCATGATCAGGGCGACCAGCACCAGGGGGATGCTGGAGAGGGCGGTGAAGAGGAGCGTGTTGCCGAGACTGCTCCAGACGTCCGGGTCGCCCAAGGCCTCGGCGTAGTTGTCGAACCCGACGAACGAGGTGTCGCGCAGCGCGAGGGAACTGTCGGTGAGACTCATCCAGAGGCCCTGGACCACGGGCCACATCAGGAAGAGCACGAAGGGGACCGCGAAGGGGAGGACGAAGAGCAGGCCCGGGCCGCGCCGGCGGGAGCCGCGGCGGGGCGGCGGGGCGGCGGGCGGTTCGCCGGCGGGCGCGGGGGCGGCGACGGGCGTGGTGGTGGTCACGTCGGTAACTCCTTCTGCTCGGTCAGGCCACCGGATTGGGCTGCCGCAGCAGCGTGTTCGCCTCTTGGACCATCTGCCGCACCGCCTTCTCGGCGGAGGTGTTGCCGAGCAGCGCCGACTGGAGGGGCTGGCACATGCGGTTCTGGAAGTTCGATGCCGCCCCGGCGAACCAGTTCGGCGGATCGAGGACCGCCACCTCGCCGGCGTCGGCGTACGAGGACTGCGGCTTCAGCTTCGCGTACTCCGGCTCGGCGAGCACCGGCTGGTACGCCGGGATGTGACCCGCGCTCGCCCACGTCAGGCTCTGCTTGAGTATGTGGGCGACGTAGCGGTGCGCTTCCCTGCGGCGGGCCGGATCCGGGCTGTTCTGGTGCGGCAGGACGAAGCTGTGGGAGTCGGTGTAGACGGCCGGCCGGTCGAACACCTGAGGGAAGGGCGCTGCCCCGAGCGGGATCCCGGACTTCTGGAGCGTGGGCAGCTCCCACTCCCCGAGCATGGCCATGCCGCCGCGGCCGCCCAGGAAACCGGCCAGCGCGCTGTTGTAGTCCAGGTTGTTGGGATTGGTCCTGCCGTCGAAGAGCTGCTGCATGAACGACACGACCTGTACTGCCGCGTCGGTGTCGATCTCGGCCGGGCCGCCGTCCGGCAGGGTGAAGGCCGCACCGGTCTGCGCGTAGAGCGCGGCGAACTGCCGCCAGCTCTGGGCGGTGTCGGTGACATGGCCGAAGAGGATGCCGGACTGCCCCGTGACGTCCGCCAGGGCCTTGCCCGCCTCCAGGAGCGCCTTCGGGGAACCCATGGGGGCGAGTTCGCCCTTCGGGTCGAGGAGGCCGGCCTCGCCCGCGGCCTCACGGTCGTAGAAGACGATGAACGGGTGCACGTCCAGGGGGATGGCGTAGACGCGCCCCTGATGCTTCGTACGGGACCAGACCGCCGGTGTGAAGTCCTTCTCGGTGACGCCGAACTCGGCCAGCAGATCGAGGTCGAAGGGGTCCAGCAGTCCGCCGGGCGCGTAGCCCGCCAGCCGGGACAGGTGCAGGACCGCCACGTCGGAGGCGCGTCCTCCCGCGGCCGACATGGCTAGTTTGGTGTAGTACGACGGCCCCCAGTCGAGGATCGTGCGGTCGATCTCGAAGCCCTCGGGGCCCTGGGAGACGGCCTTGATCATGTCGTTCATCAGCATGCCGTCACCGCCCTGGAAGAGGTCCCAGACGCTGAGCGCCGAGGCATCGGAGGCGGAGGCCGGTGAGGAGCACCCGGCCAGTGGGCCCATGGCGAGCAGCGCGCCCGCCCCGGCTGTTCCGTGACGCAGGAACCGGCGACGGCCGATCCCGGGCGCCGGGCCGGAGCCGGGCACGGCCGACGCCTCATGGGCGGAGGACGAAGAACTCATCGCGGACCTTTCGACGGCCGGACGCTCATGCCGGATCGGCGGTGGACCCCGCCCGTGAGGCAGGGGCCACCGCACACGGCAGGTGGGTGGCCGCACTGGCTGAAACGGTGCGGCCACATGTTTTTACATCGATGTACATTGGCTGTAAAGAGTTCGAGCGGTACGGGTGTCAGGGACCTGCGGGGCGTGCCTCGTACCGTGCCCGACACCTCCGTCGGCCCCCGGAACGCCGGGACATAGAATCGGCAGCGTTCGATGGCAGGGAGGTCGGCCGTGGCACGGCCCAGGATCAAGGACGTCGCACGGCACGCGGGGGTGTCGGAGAAGACGGTCTCCAACGTGATCAACGACTACGTCCATGTCTCCGAACGGACCCGGCGGGTGGTCCGCGAGTCCATCGAGCACCTCGGGTACCGCGTGAACCTGGCGGGCCGCCATCTGCGGAAGGGGCGCACGGGTATCATCGCCCTCGTCGTCCCGGAGCTGGACGTCCCGTACTTCGCGGAGCTCGCCCGGCACGTGATTCGCGAGGCGGAGCAGCTCTCCCTCACTGTGCTGATCCATCAGAGCGGGGCGGACCGCGAGCACGAGCTGGCCGCACTGGCCGGCTTCGGCTCCGACTTCGTCGACGGGATCATCCTCAGCCCGCTCGCCCTCACCGCGGACGACCTGCGACAGCGGGCGGGTGTCCCGCCGACCGTGCTGCTCGGGGAGCTGCTGGAGGAAGGGGCCGACCATGTCGCCATCGACAACGAGAAGGCCGCGCGTCAGGCCACCGAGCATCTGATCGGCCTCGGGCGCCGGAACATCCTCGCGGTCGGTGGACACGAGGCCCCCGGCCTCGGGACCGCTGAGGCCCGCACGCGTGGTTACCTCGCAGCCCTGGCCGAGGAGGGGCTCGCCCGCCACCCGGGCGCGCTGCTGGCGGTGGACGACTTCAGGATGCCCGACGGCGCCCGGGCGGTGACACGGGCACTCGACGCGGGTCTGCGGCCGGACGGACTGCTGTGCCTCAACGACCAGCTCGCCCTGGGGGCGTTGCGCGCCCTCCACGAACACGGCCTGCGGGTGCCCGAGGACGTGGCGGTGATCGGTTTCGACGATGTGGAGGGAGGCCGCTTCAGCGTCCCGACGCTGAGCACCGTGGCGCCCGACAAGGCGGCGGTGGCCAGGGTCGCCGTCCAGCTCCTGAACCACCGCATCGAGGAAGCGGCCGCACTGACCTCGCGGTCGGAGGACCCCGGAGCCCCCGGGGTCCAGGCACCTCAGGACCGCGTGGTGGCCCACCGTCTCGTCCTGCGTGAGAGCACGGAGGGCCCCGAGGCCCGCTGACACCGGCCGCGCCCGCGGCACCCCGTGCGCCGTCAGGGAGCCACGACCCCGCCGTCGCCGCGGTCACGGCGGTGAGCGAGGCGGCCGCCTCGGCCTGCCTCTCCCGCCGCCTTCACCGCGGCTTTCACGCGTGCCCTCGGCATGCCGCCGTTCCCGCTTCGCGGCCGCGAGGCCGGGCACGAAGCCCCGTTCCCCGCGACCGGCCGCTGAGCACTGTGCCACGGTGACCGTAGGCTAAGCCCTGGTCAACGCCTCGGCGGACGTTCCCGAGCGGGATCCCGGCCCCTGCGGGTTTCTCCCACCGGCTGTCTCCCCGCCCGCCGGCCGGACGCATACGTTCCATCAGCAAGGAAGTCCATGCAGGGAGTTCTCACCGGTTTCGCGGTGATCGCCGTCGTCATCGGCATCGGTTACGTCCTCGGGCGCCGCGGACACCTGGGGGACGAGGGGCGGACGGTCCTGACCAGGCTCGCCTTCAACGTGGCGACCCCCGCCCTGCTCTTCACGACCCTGGCGGGCGCGGACCTGTCGGTCGTCTTCTCCCGACGCCTTCTCGTCACCGCGGCGGGCACGGCCTCCGCGGCCGCCCTCTTCATCACCGTAGGACTCCTGCGCCGATGGGGCACGGGCCGGATCACCATCGGCGCACTGTGCTCCAGCTACGTCAACGCCGGCAACCTCGGAATCCCGATCGCCGTCTATGTCCTGGGGGACGCCTCCCTGGTCGCCCCCGTCCTGCTCTTCCAGCAGATCGTCGTCACACCGCTGGCCCTGACCGTCCTCGACCTCAACCGGCCCGGCGAGCCCCGCTCCCTCCTGCGGCGTCTGACCACACCGCTCCGCAATCCGATGGCCGTCGGCTCACTGTCGGGCGTCGTCGTGGCCGCCACCGGATGGACCGTCCCGTCGCCGGCCCTCGAACCGCTCACCCTCATCGGCAACATGTCCGTCCCCGCGGTCCTGCTCGCCTTCGGGATCTCCCTGCGCGGCAGCGGCATACCCGCCCGGGGGGACGACCGGCCCGCCGTCATCCTGTCCGCCGGCCTCAAGACGACCGTCCAGCCGCTCGTCGCCTGGAGCATCGGCGCGGGCGTCTTCCACCTGCAGGGCGCCGCCCTCCTCGACGTCGTCGTGACCTCGGCGCTGCCCGCGGCGCAGAACCTCTACACCTACGCCTCGCAGTACCGGGTCGGCGAACAACTCGCCCGGGAATCCATCCTGTTGTCCACCGTCGCCTCGATCCCCGTACTGATCACCGTCGCCGCGCTCCTGGGATAGCCGGACCCGGCGGCCCCGCGCCGCCGCTAGTGCGTTCCGTCCGACAGGCATGGCCGTGAGCGCCCTGCGGCCGGCGGAGGCGAAGCCTTCCGCCTGGTGGTCGAGGGGCCGGCCGACCGGGCGTTCGCGGGTCCGTGGCGGGCGTCGACCCTGCGATCAGCCGTCCTGGATCCGGGTGGCCGCCTCGGCCAGGGCGAGGGCGGCCCTTTCCCCATCGGTACGGCTCCCCGGGGGTCATGTCCTGGCACGAGGACGGCACCCCGCTCTCCGTCCTCGCGTTCACCGTCGTCGACGGCCGGATCACCGGCATCACGGCTGTGACCGACCCTGCCGAGCTCGCGGTGATGGACCTGCCGGATCCGGGCCGGGTAAGGTGACAGCAACTAAGTGAAGGTAGCCTTACCTAAGTTCAAGGAGTTCCGGTGACCAACCCCTTCGAGGACGAGAACGGCACCTACCTGGTGCTCGTCAACGACGAGGGACAGCACTCGCTGTGGCCTGCCTTCGCCGAGGTGCCCGGCGGCTGGACCGTGGCCCATCAGGAGGACACCCGGCAGGCCTGCCTCGACTACGTGGAGCAGAACTGGACGGACCTGCGGCCCAAGAGCCTGATACGGAGCATGGCCGCCGGGTCCGCCTGAGCCCCGCGGGGTCGCCCGGCCGTGCTCGGGCGCCCTGTCCGGGCTTCGAGGGTGGCCGGAGAGGCCCGCGGCCGTGGAACGCGCGAGGCGTTCGTCCGGAACCCCGGACGAACGCCTTCGAGCTGTGGACCGCCCGGCCGGAGCTCCGGTCAGGCTTCCTCGGCCACCGCGGTCCTCGGTGCGCTACCGGCGGCCGTCGGCGCCGGCTCGTCACGCCGTGACCGGTGGGCCATCCAGGCGGCGACCAGCGCGCCCGAGATGTTGTGCCACACGGAGAACACCGCGGCCGGCAGGGCTGCCAGCGGACTGAAGTGAGCGGTCGCCAGGGAGGCGGCGAGTCCGGAGTTCTGCATGCCGACCTCGAAGGCCATGGCGCGGCTCGCGGGCCGGCCGAGCCCCGAGATCTTGCCCGCGCCGTAACCGAGCGCGAGTCCGAGGCCGTTGTGCAGCACGACGGCGATCAGCACGGTCACGGCGGCCGACTTGATCGTGCCAGCGCTGCCCGCCACGACGGCGCAGACGATCGCGGCGATGGCCAGCGACGACAGCCAGGGCATGAGACCCAGCACCCGGTCGACGAGCTTCCCCGCGACGAGCCGCACCACCAGGCCGCCGAGGACCGGAAGCAGCACCGTCTTGAGGATGTCCGTGATCATCGACCCGGCATCCACCGGCAGGTACGCACCCGCGAGCAGCAGCGTGAGCGGGGGCGTCACCAGAGGGGCGACCAGGGTGGAGACGGTGGCGACGGAGACCGACAGCGCCACGTCGCCGCGAGCCAGGAAGGTCACCACGTTCGACGCCGTTCCGCTCGGCGCGCAGCCGACCAGGATCAGTCCCGCCGCCAGTTGCGGCGGCAGCCCGAGCAGGTGGGCGATGGCCCAGCCGAGCCCCGGCATGATCAGGTAGTGCGCGACCAGCCCGATGGCCACGGCCCACGGGCGCTTCACCACACCCCTGAAGTCGAGCGGAGTCATCGTCAGGCCCATGCAGAACATGACGATCCCCAGCAGGTACGGGACCGATTCCGTCCAGCCGTCGAACGTGCCCGGGGTGACGAGACCGGCTACGCCCGCCACAAGCACGAGGACGGGGAACACGGTGACGGCGCGCCTCGCCGCCTTGTCGTCGGAGGCCGGTTGATCAGGGGATATCTGTTCGTTTTGCACAGGCGCGATGAGACGCCGCAGACCTGGACCTTCGCAAACACGTCTCATAATTTGGACATCATGTCCAGGATGCGTTCACTCGAAGACCCCGCCTACCAGGGCCGGAGGCGCAGCTCGCGCCCCTGCCAGCGCCTGCGCAGCCAGCGGTCGTGACCGGCCAGGACGATCGCTCCGGGGCCCGCCCCCATCGCGGCCTCGAGCTCGTCGCAGAGCCGGGGGGACAGATGGTTCGTGGGCTCGTCGAGCAGCAGCAACTCGGGCGGATGCGCCACCAGGAGGGCCAGCGCGAGCCGGCGGCGCTGGCCGACGGAGAGGCGCCCGACCTGCTTGCCCAGGTCCGCCTCGCTCATCAGCCCCAGTGAACTCAGCGGTACGGCCTCCGCGCGCTCGCTCCCGAGGGCGTGCGCGTAGGTGTCCCGGACTGTGCGGTCCGGGCGTTCGAACACTGTGTCCTGGGCCAGCATCCCCACCGAGAGGCCGCCCTTGCGCCGTACGTCGCCCTCCGCCGCGAGACGGCCGGCCAGCACGGCCAGGAGTGTCGACTTCCCCGCCCCGTTGTCACCCGTCACGAGCAGCCGGTCGGTCGCCGACACGTCGAGGTGGTCGACGGCGAGGCGGCCCCGCACCCGCACGTCCCTGAGGGAGGCGAGGAGCCCGTCCGCCGAAGGCCCCGCGAGGGCGGAACGCCGGAAGCGCAGCGGCTGCGGAGGCTCGGCGACCCGGTGCCGTTCGAGCTCCTCCAGCCGCCGGGCGGCGTTGCGCGCCCGCCGCGAGACCTGGCTCTGCACCCGGTTGGCCCGGACGCCGTAACCCATCTTCTCGTTGTCGCGCGGTCCGCGGTCCGGGGCGACGCGATGCGTGGTCGTGCCGATCGACCGGTGCAGTGCCTCGAGTTCCTCCTGCTCCTCCGCGTGACGCCGTTCCCAGCGCTCCCGTTCGGCCCGTTTCCCGGCCTGGTAGGCGGTGTAGTTGCCGCCGTACCGCACCGGTCCGTCCATGGCGGGGTCGAGGTCGACCAGGTCCGTGCACACGGCGTCGAGGAAGGCCCGGTCATGGCTCGCCACGACGACGGCGCCGGGAAGGCCGCAGACCTGCTCCTCCAGGAACTCGGCGGCACGGTCGTCGAGGTGGTTGGTCGGCTCGTCCAGCAACAGCGCCGAAGGCCTGCGGACCAGCAGGGAAGCCAGGGCCAGACGCCCGCGCTGCCCACCGGACAGGGAGCCGAGCGTCCGGTCCCGCCGGATCCCGCCGAGGCCGAGGCCTTCCAGCACCATCGTGGCGCGCCGGTCGGCGTCCCACGCCTCCTGCTCCTGGGCGCGCTCCAGCCGCCGGCCGTAGGCATCCAGCAGCGCGGCGTATCCGGGGGAGTCCTCGTCGGCGTGGGCGAGTTCTGCGGAGAGGCGCTCGACCTCGGCGAGATCGCCGCGGACCTCGCGCAGCGCCTCGTCCATCACGTCGGCGAGCGTGGCGGCGGCGGAGAACGGCATCTCCTGGTGCAGGAAGCCCAGATCGGCGGGGCGGGTGACGCTTCCCGAGTCGGGTTCGTCGACCCCGGCGAGCAGACGGAGCACGGTCGACTTGCCGACGCCGTTCTCCCCGATCAGCCCGATGCGGTGGCCGGGGGGTGCCGTGAGGGAGAAGCCGTCGACCACGCGCCCGTCGCCGAAGGAGCGGACGATGTCGCGTGCGAGCAGGGCCGGGGAGGAGTCGGGCATGGGAGATGACCTCGTGCGGCATGCGGGCGGACAGACTTCCGCCCGGGGTGGGCAGGGGGAACGGGCACGACACGGAGCCACGCGGCAGCGGCGCTGCCACGGGCGGTCACATCCGGGTGTCACCCGGAGATGTCGTCGTCTCCCACCATGTCCGGTCTCCTCACCGAGAGGGCGATGTCCACGGCGACCCTAGCAGCCGGCCGCCCCCCGGGTCCTGAGGCGCCGTCACGCCTACTTGCCCGAGCCGACCGGGGTCACCGTGACGCGTGAGGCGGAGCCGGACCCCGCGGGCATGTTCACGGAGAGGGACATGCTGTGCGAGTGGGTCTCGTCCGGCGGTGTGACGACCGCCGAGGTGAAGCTGACGCCCGAGCCGCCGCTGGTGTCCGGCGGGAAGTACAGCGAGAAGTTCGTGCGCTCCCCGGGCGCCAGCGCGACCGTCGGCGCCGACCGGCCGCTGTCGCGCCCGGCGCTCACGGTGCCGTCCTTGCCCTTGAGGTCCAGACCCGGGAATCCGCGCATCGAGCAGGAGGCGGAGCCGGTGTTCTCCAGGCTGATCAGCAACTCGCCCTCCGCCATGCCGCCGGAACTGCTGAAGGCGAGATCCGCGGTCCGGCAGATGTCCCCGGCCGAGGAGGCCGAGGAGGCGGACGGGGCTCCGGCGCCCGGTCCGGAGGCGGACGCGGAGGCCTGGCTGTCCCCTCCGCCGGAGCCCTCCCCGGCGTCCGTGGCTCCGGCACCGTGCGGGCTGCCGGAACCGGCGGACGCGTCAGCGGGCGCGGACGCCGCCACGCCCGCGTCGCCGCCGTCCTCACCGTTGCAGGCGGCGAGGGAGAGGGCGGCCGCCACTGCGGCGGCGACGACGGCGGATGTCTTCCGAAGGCGCATGAGTTCCCCTGGGATGAGGCGCCGGCTGCTCCGTACGAGCACTTACGTGGGCCGTGCACGCGGTCGTCCCGCGAACGGGTGCGCGCCGGACCGAAGATCATCCCGTCGGGAAGAACACCGCCCCGCCCCGCGACCACAAGAGGCTCATGCCCGTCAGGAGCCCCGCCATGTACGCCGCACCCCGGCTGCCGGGGATGCGGAGGGCCGTGCTTGCGGGCAGCGTGGGGGAGTGCCGCAGCCGCAGAGAACCCAGTGGATCCCCGTAGGCCTCATCGTGCTGGCCGTGGTGGTCGACCTGGTCACCCCGCACGACGTGACGTCCGCGCCGCTCCTCATGGCGGCGCCCGTCGCCGCCGCGCCGCTCTGCGGCATCCGCGGCATCATCGGTGTCGGGCTCACGGCGATGGTCGTCCACGCGTTCCTCGCACGGCTCGACGGGACCTTCGGCTGGCGCGCGGGCATCGCCAACCAGATCACCCTGGCGGCCGTCACCGCACTCGCCGTCCTCATCCACCGCACCCTGCGCAGACAGGACGCCCGGGCCCGGCGCGCCCGGCACGTCGCGGCCGTCGCCCAGCGAGCCGTGCTGCCGAGGCCCCCCTCGCGTCTGGGAAACCTGCACATCGAGGCGCGGTACGTGCCCGCCGAGAGCGAGGCACTGATCGGCGGCGACCTGTACGTGGTGCAGAGCACCCCCTACGGGATCAGGGTCATGGTCGGGGACGTGCGGGGAAAGGGGCTCGGGGCGGTCAGCGCCGTCAGCGCCGACCTCGGCGCCTTCCGCTACGCGGCGGACGAGGCCGAGGACCTCCCGCAGCTCGTGACCCGGCTGGAGCGGGCCCTCCTGCGCGAGGGCGGCCGGCGTGGTGGCCAGCAGCAGTCGGAGGGCTTCACGACCGCGCTCATCGCCGAGTTCTCCACGGACCTGGAGACCGTTCGCCTGGTCAACCGGGGCCATCCGCCCCCGGTGCTCCTGGACGCAGAGGGCCGCACCACCCTTCTCGAGGCGTCCGAGGAGGCGCCCCCGCTGGGGATGAGCGATCTGGGCGCGTGGTCCTCCCCGGTCGACAGCTTCCCGTTCCCCGCCGGTTCCACCCTCCTCTGCTTCACCGACGGCGTCACCGAGTCCCGGGACGCCACCGGACGCTTCTACGACCCCGTCGCCCGCCTGCCGCTCGTCCTCGGCAGACGGGCGCGCTCCGGTGCGCGTCTCACCCCGGGGCAGATCCTGGACACGCTGATCCAGGACGTCCGGCGTCATGTCGGCGGCCGGCCGCAGGACGACCAGGCCATGCTGGCCCTGCACCGCTCGCGCACCGAGGACGGACCCGCTCGGGCCAGGGCGGGCCCTCCGAGCTGACGGCCGGTCCGGCCGGGGAAAAGGCTGAGAGCGGAGGAGCGGAGGCACGACCGGTCCGCCCGCGTCACCCGTACGGCCCGGTGGTCAGGGGTGTGGAGCGGTGCTCGCCGGGAGGCGTGACCCATGCGGTCATGGACCTTCGACGACATGCCCGATCCCTCCGGAACCACGGCCGACGGATTCGCGGCCCGTCCCGGCCTCTCCACGACTGACCTCGGACAGGCGGGACCGCGGATGGCCGCACGGACCTGGGCGGCGGGCCTGGGACATCACGGAGCTGACGCCGAAGAGGTGCGGCATCCCGATGAGCGGGGAGCGGCGGCGATCGTCCGGCGGGTGAGGAGCGTCTCACCCGCCCGCCGCCGCTTGCTATGCAACCAGTTGCATAGAACGATCGGGGCATGGCGCTCGAACACGCGATCCTCGTCTCCCTGCTGGAACAGCCGGGCTCTGGCTATGAGCTCGCCCGGCGGTTCGAGCGGTCCATCGGATACTTCTGGACCGCCACGCACCAGCAGATCTACCGCGTCCTCAAGCGCATGGAGAGCGACGGCCTGCTCGACGTCCGCGACGTCCCGCAGGAGCGCCGGCCGGACAAGAAGGAGTACTCCGTCGCCGGCCCGGGCCGCGCCGCGCTCTCCGGCTGGCTGCGCGAACCGATCGAACCCGAGAGCCTCCGCCACGACCTCGCAGTGAAGATCCGCGGTGCGGCCTTCGACGACCCGGCCACGCTGCTCCACGAGGTCGAGCGCCACCACCGGGTGCACAGCGACCGGCTCGCGCACTACCTCGCCGGGGAGCTGCGCGACTTCACCGGTCCCGGCGCACCCGCGCCGCTCGACGCGGGGCAGGAGCTGCAGCACGTCGTGCTGCGCGGCGGCATCGCCTACGAGCGCATGACGGTCGCCTGGCTCGACGACGTGATCGCCACTCTCCACCGGCTCGGCGCGGACCGTCCGCGCGGCTGAACCGTTCCGAAACAACCCGCCCACCACCTTCCGGAAGGCGTGCCACCATGGCCGACCCGCTGCTGTTCAACCCGCGCACCTACGACCCGGCGCACTTCGACCCCGAGACCCGCAGACTGCTGCGCGCCACCGTCGACTGGTTCGAGGCCCGCGGCAAGCGCCGGCTGATCGAGGACTACCGGACGCGTGCCTGGCTGGGTGACTTCCTCGAATTCGCCGCGAAGGAAAGCCTTTTCGCCACCTTCCTCACCCCCGCATCCGCCGCGGAGCGGGACGACCAGCGCTGGGACACGGCACGGATCGCCGCGCTCAACGAGATCTTCGGGTTCTACGGACTCGACTACTGGTACGCCTGGCAGGTGACCATCCTCGGTCTCGGCCCGGTCTGGCAGAGCGACAACGAGGCCGCCCGCAGCCGCGCGGCACGACTCCTCGCCGAGGGCGAGGTGTTCGCCTTCGGCCTCTCGGAGAAGGCGCACGGCGCCGACATCTACTCCACCGACATGCTCCTGGAGCCGGACGGCGACGGCGGCTTCCTGGCCACCGGTTCCAAGTACTACATAGGCAACGGCAACGCCGCCGGCCTCGTCTCCGTCTTCGGCAGGCGCACCGACGTCGAGGGCCCGGAGGGTTACGTCTTCTTCGCGGCCGACAGCCGCCACTCCGCCTACCACCTGGTGAAGAACGTCGTCGACTCCTCCAAGTACGTCAGCGAGTTCCGCCTCGACGGCTACCCGGTCGGCCCCGACGACGTCCTGCACACCGGCCGCGCCGCCTTCGACGCCGCCCTCAACACGGTCAACGTGGGCAAGTTCAACCTGTGCACCGCCTCGATCGGCATCTGCGAACACGCGATGTACGAGGCCGTCACCCATGCGCAGAACCGCATCCTGTACGGCCGCCCCGTCACCGCCTTCCCGCACGTGCGACGCGAGCTGGCAGACGCCTACGTCCGGCTCGTCGGCATGAAGCTGTTCAGCGACCGCGCCGTCGACTACTTCCGCTCGGCCGGCCCCGAGGACCGCCGCTACCTGCTGTTCAACCCGATGACGAAGATGAAGGTGACCACGGAGGGCGAGAAGGTCATCGACCTGATGTGGGACGTCGTCGCCGCCAAGGGCTTCGAGAAGGACACGTACTTCGCCCAGGCGGCCGTGGAGATCCGCGGCCTGCCCAAGCTGGAGGGCACGGTCCACGTCAACCTCGCCCTCATCCTGAAGTTCATGCGCAACCACCTGCTGGACCCCGCCGGGTACGACCCCGTGACGACGCGTCTGGACGCCGCGGACGACACCTTCCTCTTCCGGCAGGGACCGGCCCGCGGCCTCGGCTCCGTACGCTTCCACGACTGGCGGCCCGCCTACGACGCCTACGCCGCACTCCCCAACGTCGCCCGCTTCCGGGAGCAGGCGGACGCCCTGTGCGACTTCGTGTCCCACTCCGCGCCCGACGACGAGCAGAGCCGCGACCTCGACTTCCTGCTGTCCGTCGGCCAGCTCTTCGCGCTGGTGGTGCACGGGCAGCTGATCCTGGAGCAGGCGAGGCTGACCGGACTGGACGAGGACGTGCTCGACGAACTGTTCTCCGTACTCGTCCGCGACTTCTCCGCGAACGCCGTCGAGCTGCACGGCAAGGACTCCGCGACCGAGGGACAGCAGCGCTGGGCCATCGCCGCGGTGCGGCGTCCCGTCGTGGACGAAGCCCGCTCGGCACGGGTCTGGGACCGGGTCGAGGCGCTTTCGGGGGCGTACGAGATGGCCTGGTGACTCGGGCCGCTCCGGCCCGCATCGCCCGCGCCCGCAGGGGCATATGAAAGGTCCGGCGGCCGGAAGGGCCGGCTGCCGGACGGAGGAGGCGACCATGGACATGGTCTGGGCGGGGCGGGCACAGACGGACGGCGCGCTGGGTGACAGCGTCATCGGATACGACGTCGAAGCACCGGACGGAAGCGTGGGCACCGTCATCAGGCTCTCACCGGTACCGGGGTTCGACCATCTCGTGATCGACGCGGGCGTCTGGAAGTTCGGGAGGAGCGTCGTCGTGCCCGCCGGCATGGTGACAGGTGTCGACGACGAGGAACGTGTGATCAGGGTGGGGTGCACCAAGGACCAGATCAAGGACGCCCCGCGCTTCGAGCGCGACCAGGACACCGGTGACCTCTTCTACCTGCGCCGGCTCGGTGCCTACTACGAATCCCTGACGGCCGCCCACGGGTGAGCGGGACCGGCTCCGTCGACGGGTACGGCAACGGAGCCGAACCGCTGTCCGGCCCCGCGTCAGGAGGACCTGGCGCGGGGATACCGGCGGCCGAGCGTCACCTTGAGCGGCAGGAGGGCCAGCCGGCACCACATGGCGGCCGAGGGCGAGACGGCGTAGGCGAGCGGGACGGTGGCGCTGAAGACCAGGGCGGTGTTCCCCAGATCGGTGGCCACGAAGCGGGCGGTCCTCTCCGTGGCGGGATCGGAGGGCCATGCCCCGAGCAGTCCCGTCCGAAGCACTGCCAGTCCCAGCAGATTGGTGAGGCATACCGCGCCCGCGTATACGGCAACCGCCAGGGGCTCGGAGGCGTACTCCGACAGCAAGGTGGTCGGGAAGGGGAGGAGCGCGATCGTACCGAGCCAGACGAGCGCGAGTTTCAGCGCCGGCCCCTCGAACCGCGGGACCAGCTCCACGATCCGGCGGTGGTCGCGCCAGAAACCGGCCAGGATCGTGAAGCTCAACGCGTAGGCGCCGAGATCCGGCAGCACCTCGCGGACGGCGTCCCGGAAACCGTCCGCGGTCAGTCCCGGCGGCACCCGGACATCCAGCACCAGCAGGGTCATGGCGATGGCGAAGATACCGTCGGACAGGGCGGTCAGCCGTTCCGCTTTCTCTCCCTCGCCCGCTCCCGCTCGGCTGTCGTCCACCCGGCCGGCGTCGCGGGGACGAGGCGACCCCGGCCGGGATTAGGCCGACGGCGGGCATGGCGGCATGGCGGGCGCTGAGCGGCGCGGGGGTGAGCCGGAGCGCGGGCGCCGGTCAGACGGCCTGGAGGCGGTCGTCCCGCTGCGTCCCGACGGTCCGGCGGAGCGCGGGGGAGACCGCTGTCCGCATGCCGAGCATGGTGTCGGCGACATGGAGGGCGTGCGGAACCGTCTGGGTGCCGGTCATCACGCACAGGGTGTACGCGGCGTCCTCCACGGCACGGGCGGTCGCGTCCGTCGAGCGGCGCGAGTCCTCGATCCGTGCGTCGGCGTAGCGGGCCAGAGCGACTCTCAGGTCCTGAGGACTGGGTGTCAGCACAGCGGGTTCTCCTCTGTTCCGGTCGGATCCACTTCCGGTGCGGGCTCCAGGACGCCGGGGGCCGTCTTCCGGCCCGGCCGTGCGCTGCGGTCGCACACGCCGTCGTGTGACCCGCCGTCAGGCGCGTACCCGCTTGTGAGCGGAGTACGCCCCACTCCTGCGTGTGCGCCGTCCGTCGCCGGTCCTGGCGTTCTACCGTGCACCGATGCGGTCTGTCTCCTGGTGGGTCCTGTTCTCCTCGGTGTGCGCCCCGGTCCTCCTCGTCGGCGGCTGGGCGGTCTCCGCGGAGCTCCAGGGGCCCGGTTACGATCCCGCTTCGGCGACGATCAGCATCCTGGCCGCCGACGGCGCCGCCGGTTACTGGGTGATGACGTCAGCTCTGCTCGCCCTCGGAGCCTGCCACGTGGTGACCGCGTGCGGACTGCGACCCGCCGCACCGTTCGGACGGGTGGCCCTGGCCGGCGGTGGGGTCTCGGCGATGCTGCTGGCCCTGTTCCCGGCCCCGAGCAGCGGTGGCTCGTTCTCCCACGGTGTCGTCGTGGCCGTGGGCTTCTCGCTGCTCGCGCTGTGGCCGGTCCTGGCCGTGCGACGCTCCACCGCCGACCCCCGGAACCCGCCCGGGCCAGGCGCGGCCGGTGTACCGCGTGCGGCCGCGCCCTGGGGGCTGCGGCCCGGGCCCTCCGCCATGGCTGCCGCGCTGATATGGCTCGGCGGTGCCTGGTTCCTGCTCGCCCTCTTCGTCCTCGACACCGCGGGCGCTGCCGAGCGCGTTCTCACGTTCGCGCAGTCGTTCTGGCCTCTCGTCGTGGTCCTGTCCTGCTTCAGGGTTCGGGACGACAGGTTCGGGGCGGGTGGCCGGGCCGACGGCTGACGCGGGCGGCCCGGCCTCTCCCTCAGGGACGCGGCCCGATCGCCCGGTCCCCGTCGCGGACCAGGATCGCCGCCGCTGGGCACGAGTCCGCGGCGTCCAGCGCGCGTTCGTCAGGAGCTATCCGCTCCCGGACCGGCCTGGCCCGGTCCTCGTCGTCCAGGGCGTACAGATCGGACGCCATCCCCGCGCACATACCGGAACCCATGCACAGTTGGCGGTCCACCTCGGTCGTCCAGGTCACGCCGGTCACCACCCCACCGGCATCTCACGCGGACCCCGCACGAGCATCTGGTTCTTCCACTTCACGTCCCCCGCCACATGCAGGGCGGGAAAGCGCACGAGCAGCGCCTCCAGCGCCTCCTGAAGCTCCAGCCTGGCGAGCGGCGCGCCCAGACAGTGGTGGACCCCGTGCCCGAACCCCAGATGCTGGACACCGGTCCGGGCCACGTCGAGGCGCCCGGGGCCCTCGAACTTCAGGGCGTCGCGATTGGCGGCCCCGACCGCCACGAGCACGGGCTCACCGGCCCGGACGAGTGTCCCGCCTACCTCCACGTCCTCCGTCGCGTACCGGGGGAAACCGGCGCCGCTGCCGAGCGGGACGAACCGCATCAGCTCCTCGACCGCGCCGTGGATCAGCTCGGGGCGCTCCCGCAGCAGCTTCAGCTGCTCAGGGTGCTCGAGCAGCGCGTACACGAAGTTCGGGATCTGGGTCGCGGTGGTCTCGTGACCGGCGACGAGGATGCCGACGCAGAGGTCGACCAGCTCCAGTTCGGTGAGCCGGTCCCCGGTGTCGCGGGCCTCGATCAGCCCCGTCATCAGATCCTGCCGTGGCCTGCGCCGGTGCTCGTCGATCAGCGAACCCATGTACGCGCGCAGCTCGTCCCGGCTGCGAAGGAACTCCTCGGCGGTCAGGGAACTGGTGGAGAGGGCGGCGTCGCTCCAGGCCCGGAACTTCGGGCGGTCCTCCTCCGGCACGCCGAGCATGCGGCAGATGACCGCGACGGGAACCGGCAGCGCGTAGTGCTCCACCAGGTCCGCCGGCTGTCCCTGGGCCTCCAGCTCGTCGAGCAGGCCGTGGGCCAGCTCCCGTACCCAGGGGCGTAACTTCTCCACCTGATGCACGGTGAACGCCTTCGCCACCAGGGTGCGCAGCCGGGTGTGGCCCGGAGGGTCCATGCTCAGGATGCCGCTGTCCCGGCTCCCCTCCGACTGGCGCGGCTCGTCGTGGCGGAGGGCCTCGGCCCGGCTGAAGCGGCGGTCGCCGAGGACCAGGCGCGCGTCGGCGTAGCGGGTGGCCAGCCAGGCGGGGTCTCCGTACGTCATGCGTACGCGCACGAGGCCGGGCTGCTCCAGAGCCTCCCGGTACGCGTCCGCCAGACCGAGCCCGTCCGGTTCGTTGAAGGGGTAGGGAACCGGCGTCTCTCCGGCTGTGGTCGTCATGGTGTCGTCTCCCTGGCTCTCGGCGGACGAGCGGATCATCCGAGAATCAGGCGGCGCCGCCGAGGAGGTCAACAGCGCCTTGTCGGCCATCCCGGGCCGTCGCCACCACGGAGCGACGGCCCGGCGCCGTGGAAGGGGCTAGGGGCTACGGCTTGAGGCCGACCGCCACATAGCCGGCGCTGATGATGTCGTCCTGGCCGGGGACGGGCTCACCGAGCCCGGGGTGCCAGGCCTCCGCTGCCACGATGCCCGGTTCGACGATGTCGAGTCCGTCGAAGAAGCGGGCGAACTGAGCACGCGTGCGGGGTGCCAGGGTGAGGGTGTTGGCCTTGTACATCTCGTTGACCTTGCCCGCCTCCGCCGGGTGGAAGTCGGCGGTGAGGTGCGAGATCACCACGTGGCTGCCGGGCGCCAGCACCTCGGTCAGCCGTTCCACCAGCTCGTAGGCGCCGTCCTCGTCGCTCACGAAGTGCAGCAACGAGATCAGCGAAAGAGCGACCGGCCGGCTGAAGTCCAGGGTCTTGCCGGCGTGTTCGAGTATGGCGTCCACCTCCCGGGCATCCGCCTGCACATAGTCGATGGCGCCCTCCGGAGTGCCCTTGAGCAGGGCCTCGGCATGCGCCAGGACGATGGGATCGTTGTCGCAGTAGACGACCCGTGCGGCCGGCGCCGCCTGCTGGGCCACCTGGTGCAGATTCGGCTCCGTGGGTATCCCCGTGCCGATGTCGAGGAACTGCCGGATCCCCTGTTCGGTGAGCCACCGGGTGGCGCGGTGCATGAAGGCACGGTTCACCTTCGCCATGACCGGCACCGAGGGTTCGACGGCCAGCATCTGCCGTCCCATGGCCTCGTCCACCGGGTAGTTGTCCTTGCCGCCGAGGAACCAGTCGTACATCCGGGCGGGATGAGGTCTGCTGGTGTCGATGCGCAGGGCGGGGGCATCGGTCTCCGGTCGGGACATGGCGAACTCCTGGGTGTGCGCGGCAGCGGGGTGATCAGCTTGCGAACAGAATAGGCAACGGAAGTGCCTGAAAGGCTGCCGGTCGCTCAACTCCACCGATGAACAAAGCGACTTAGCCGGTGATGTCGCCTACGTCCCGCGCGAGTCCCCGTGCGGAGCCGTTCGCCGACATGCCGGGCCGGTGGGGCGGCGAGCAGGGCCACCGGCCCACCGGCGCAGGACGTGCCCGGGTGTCAGCCGGTGGTGCAGGTGAGGGTGGGCCAGGTCCAGTTGCCGTTGGCCTGGATGGTGGCGCCCCAGTTGTTGCCGTTGCCGTTGGATGTGGCGCTGAGTACCTGGGCGCTGGGGTAGCTGGCCGTGGTGTTCCAGGTGGAGAGGACCCTGGCGGGGGAGGGGACGTTCATGGTGACGGTCCAGTCGTCGGCTCCGGAGACCGAGACGTTGAGGTTGTAGCGGTCGCTCCACTTCTGGCCCGCGGTCACGGTGGCGGTGCAACCGCCGTTGCCACCACCCCCACCGCCGCTGCCGCTGTCGGGAGCGACGGCACGCCCGGTCTGGGGCGAGATCATCCCGGCGCACAGCCCTCGGCTCGCCAGGCCCTGCGCGATGCGCGGGATGGCCGCGAGGGTGTTGGCCGGCCAGTCGTGCATCAGAATGATCTGGCCGTCCGTGAGCCGGGCGTTGGCCTGCACGATGGCGTCGGTGCTCGCGTTGTTCCAGTCCTGCGAGTCGACGTCCCAGATGATCTGGGTCAGGCCGTACTTGGCCGCGGCCGCCCGCACCGTCGAGTTCGTCTCACCGTACGGAGGGCGGAACAGCTTCGGCGTACCCCCGCCCCCGGCGGCGATGGCCTGCTGGGTCCGGGAGAGCTCCGATTCGATCTGTGCCTGGCTCTGCTGGGTCAGGTGCGGGTGCGTGTAGCTGTGGTTGCCGACCCACATGCCGGCGTCCACCTGCGCCCGCACCTTGGCCGGATCGGCAGCGGCGTACTGGCCCTGGTTGAACATCGTGGCCCGCAGCCCGTTCTGCTTGAGGGCGCTGAGCAGGGCCGGGGTGCTGCCCGACGGGCCGTCGTCGAAGGTGAGCCCGACGTACCCGTTGCAGGCGGCGCCGGCCGCCGCATGGGAGGGAGTGGTGTCCACGGCGACTGTGGCGGTGGCGGCCGTCGCGGCGACGGCCAGTGCCGTTACCACCGGCCGCAGGGACAGGCGTGGCGTGATGCGCATGCGGGTGAGTCCTTTCTCGTCCTGACGGACAGGGGACCGGTCTGTCGACGGCGAACAGTGTTGAACCGGCCCCGCCGGGTGTCAATAGTTTCGGCAAGAGTTACGAAACCATCGATTGGGGGACTGGGTGCCCCGGCGGCTGTTCCCCCAGCTCAGGCGTGCCCACGCTTGATCGGCATGAAGTCCATTGTCGTACTCCATGGGAATGGGGCTGGTATGCATATCCGAAGGCTTCGAAAGTTTCGATCGGGTGAGGCCCGGCAGGCGGGGAAAGGAGAACGGCGGCGGTCCCTGCGGGAACCGCCGCCGATCGCCGGGCCGTGTCAGCCCTCGCTCATGTCCCTGAGCGCGGTGTTGAGCTCCAGGACGTTGACCCGGGGCTCGCCCATGAACCCGAGAGTGCGGCCCTCGGTGTGCTCGGCCACCAGCTTCGTGACCCGCTCGACGGGGAGATCGTTCCTCTCGGCGACCCGGTGGATCTGGAGTTTCGCGTACGCCGGGGAGATGTCCGGGTCGAGCCCCGAGCCGGAGGAGGTGACCGCGTCGGCCGGCACGTCCTGGGGCCGCACTGTGTGGGACGGGGTGGAGTTGTCCGCCACGACCGCCTCCTTCGCCTCGGTGACCCACGCGATCAGGTCTTCGTTGTCCGCCGAGCGGTTGGTGGCCCCTGAGAGGATCAGCGAGTACTGGAGGTTCACACTGTTGCTGCCCAGACCGTTCGACGGGCGGGGCTGGAACCACTTCAGGTCCGGCTTCGCCACCTCGTCCGGGTCGTCGGGGTTCTGCTTCGGCAGGTTGTACGTCTGCCCGATCAGGGACGACCCGACGGTCCGGCCGTCCCCGTCACTGATCTCGGAGCCATTGGCCTTGTCGCTGAAGAGCGCCTGGGCGACGCCCGTGACGGCGAGCGGGTAGAGGACGCCGCAGATGACACTGAGGACGAGCAGGGCACGCAGCCCCGCTCCGACGAGGCGGGCGGTGTTCTTGAGAGAGGTGTTCATGGCTGATCAGCCGTTTCTGGTTCAGGAGAGCCCGGGAACGAGGGAGAGGAGCAGGTCGATGATCTTGATGCCGATGAACGGGGCGACCAGGCCGCCGAGTCCGTAGATCCCGAGGTTGCGCCGCAGCATCCGGTCGGCGCCGGCCGGCCGGTACCTGACCCCCTTGAGGGCCAGCGGTACGAGGGCGACGATGATCAGTGCGTTGAAGATGACGGCGGACAGGATCGCGGACTCGGGTGACGCGAGACCCATGATGTTCAGCTTGTCCAGGCCCGGGTGCACCACCGCGAACATGGCCGGGATGATCGCGAAGTACTTCGCGACGTCGTTGGCGATGGAGAAGGTGGTCAGGGCGCCCCGCGTGATGAGGAGCTGCTTGCCGATCGCGACGATCTCGATGAGTTTGGTGGGGTCGGAGTCCAGGTCCACCATGTTCCCGGCCTCCTTGGCGGCCGAGGTGCCGGTGTTCATCGCCACGCCGACATCCGCCTGGGCCAGCGCCGGGGCGTCGTTGGTGCCGTCCCCCGTCATCGCGACGAGCTTGCCGCCCGCCTGTTCCCGCTTGATGAGGGCCATCTTGTCCTCGGGGGTGGCCTCGGCGAGGAAGTCGTCGACTCCCGCCTCGTCGGCGATGGCCTTGGCGGTCAGCGGGTTGTCACCCGTGATCATGACGGTCCTGATGCCCATCCGCCGGAGTTCGTCGAAGCGCTCCCGCATTCCGTCCTTGACGACGTCCTTCAGATGGATGACGCCCAGGATCCGCGCACCCTTCGCGTCCTCCACGGCGACGAGCAGCGGGGTGCCGCCCGCCTCCGAGATCCGGCCGGCGAGCGAGCCGGCGTCGTCGGCGACGTGGCCGCCCCGCTCCCGCACCCACGCGACAACCGAACCCGCCGCTCCCTTACGGGCCTTGAGGCCGTCCACGTCCACCCCCGACATACGGGTCTGAGCGGTGAAGGCGACCCATGTGGCGTGGGAGAGCTCGCCCTGGTGGCGTTCGCGCAGACCGTACTTGTCCTTCGCGAGGACCACGACCGAGCGGCCTTCGGGGGTCTCGTCGGCCAGCGAGGACAGCTGCGCCGCATCGGCCAGCTCCGCCTCGGTCGCCCCCTTCACCGGCACGAACTCCGCTGCCTGGCGGTTCCCGAGCGTGATCGTGCCGGTCTTGTCGAGCAGCAGGGTCGACACGTCACCCGCCGCCTCCACCGCGCGTCCCGACATGGCCAGCACATTGCGCTGGACGAGGCGGTCCATGCCCGCGATGCCGATCGCGGAGAGGAGGGCCCCGATGGTCGTCGGGATCAGACAGACCAGCAGCGCGGCCAGCACGATCATGGACTGCCTGGCGCCGGCGTAGATCGCGAACGGCTGGAGGGTGACGACGGCGAGCAGGAAGACGATGGTCAGCGAGGCGAGCAGGATGTTCAGCGCGATCTCGTTGGGGGTCTTCTGCCGGGCGGCGCCCTCGACCAGGGCGATCATCCGGTCGATGAAGGTCTTCCCCGGTTCGGTGGTGATCCGGACGACGATCCGGTCGGAGAGCACCTTCGTACCGCCGGTGACGGCACTGCGGTCGCCGCCCGACTCCCGGATCACCGGGGCGGACTCGCCGGTGACGGCCGACTCGTCGACGGACGCCACGCCCTCGACGACGTCACCGTCGCCGGGAATGATGTCACCGGCCTCGCAGACGACGAGGTCACCGACGCGAAGCTCGGTGCCGGGCACCTCCACCTCGTCACGGCCGTCCAGCCGGCGGGCGACGGTGTCGGTCTTCGCCTTGCGCAGGGTGTCGGCCTGGGCCTTGCCGCGCCCCTCGGCGACGGCCTCGGCGAGGTTGGCGAAGACGGTGGTCAGCCACAGCCAGGCCGTGATGGCCCAGCCGAACCAGTCCCCCGGATCCTGGAGCGCCAGCAGGGTGGTGACCACCGAGCCGACCAGCACCACGAACATGACCGGGGACTTGACCATGACACGTGGGTCGAGCTTCCTCACCGCGTCCGGCAAGGACCTCAGCAGCTGCTTCGGGTCGAAGAGACCCCCGCCGACACGTCCGGCCGCGGCGGCGCCGTCGCCGGACAGGTCTTCGTGCGGGGCACGGGTGGGGGTGACGGTACTCATGAGGCGAGTCCTTCGGCGAGCGGCCCCAGCGCCAGGGCCGGGAAGTAGGTCAGACCGGTGAGGATGAGGATCGTGCCGACGAGCAGGCCCGCGTAGAGGGGCTTGTCGGTCCGCAGGGTGCCCGCCGTGGCGGGGACCGGGTGCTGTTCGGCGAGCGAGCCGGCCAGCGCCAGGACGAACACCATCGGCAGGAAGCGGCCGAGCAGCATCGCGATCCCGATGGTCGTGTTGAACCACTGTGTGTCGGCGTTGAGCCCGGCGAAGGCGGAGCCGTTGTTGTTGGCGCCGGAGGTATAGGCGTAGAGGATCTCGGAGAACCCGTGCGCGCCGCTGTTGGTCATCGAGTCGGCCGGAGTCGGCAGGGCCATCGCCACCGCGGTGAAGCAGAGCACCAGCGCCGGCGTGATCAGGATGTAGCACGCGGCGAGCTTGATCTGACGGGTGCCTATCTTCTTCCCGAGGTACTCGGGTGTGCGGCCGACCATCAGGCCGGCGATGAACACGGCGATGACCGCCATCACCAGCATGCCGTAGAGGCCGGATCCGACACCGCCGGGCGCGATCTCTCCCAACTGCATGCCGAGCATGGTGATGCCGCCGCCCAGCCCCGTGTACGAGGAGTGGAAGGAGTTCACCGCACCGGTGGACGTCAGGGTGGTCGCCACGGCGAAGATCGACGATCCGCCGATGCCGAACCGTGTCTCCTTGCCCTCCATCGAACCGCCGGCGAGGTCGAGTGCCGGGCCGTGGTGGGCGAACTCGGTCCACATCATCAGCGCCGTGAAACCGATCCAGATGGTGGCCATCGTGGCGAGGATCGCGTAGCCCTGCCGCAGGTTGCCGACCATGCGGCCGAAGGTGCGGGTCAGCGCGAACGGGATCAGGAGGATCAGGAAGATCTCGAACAGGTTGGAGAAGGGGCTCGGATTCTCGTAGGGATGAGCGGAGTTGGCGTTGAAGTAGCCGCCACCGTTCGTGCCCAGCTCCTTGATGACCTCCTGCGAGGCGACCGCGCCCCCGTTCCACTGCTGGGTGCCGCCGGTGAACTGCCCGACCTCGTGGACGCCGGAGAAGTTCTGGATGACACCGCACGCCACCAGCACGACCGCGCCGATCACGGCGATCGGCAGCAGGATGCGTACGGTGCCGCGCACCAGGTCCGTCCAGAAGTTGCCGAGCTCGCCGGTGCGGGAGTGCGAGAACCCGCGTACGAGGGCCACGGCCACGGCCATGCCGACAGCGGCCGAGACGAAGTTCTGCACCGCGAGGCCGCCGGTCTGCACGACGTGGCCCATGGCCTGTTCGCCGTAGTACGACTGCCAGTTGGTGTTGGCCACGAAGGACGCCGCGGTGTTGAACGCCTGGTCCGGGTCGATCGACACGAAGCCGAGCGAGCCGGGCAGTGCTCCCTGCAGACGCTGAAGCGCGTAGAGGAAGAGGACGCTCACCGCGGAGAAAGCGAGTACACCACGCAGATAGGCGGGCCAGCGCATCGACGCCGACGGATCGGCTCCGACGGCACGGTAAATCCACTTCTCCGGCCGGTAATGCTTTTCCGAGGAATAGACCCGGGCCATGTAGTCACCGAGCGGACGGTATGCGAGGGCAAGCGCGGAAATCAGCGCGAGCAGCTGAAGCACACCAGCTGTTACAGGGCTCATAGCGAGCGTCAGAACCTCTCCGGGTACACGAGCGCAAGGACGAGGTACACCAGCAGGGAGACGGCCACGACCAGGCCGGCGATGTTCTCGGCGGTCACAGTTTCGTCACCCCCCTTGCGATGAGAGCCACCAGTGCGAAAACCGCGATCGTGGTGGCGACGAAGGCCAGATCGGCCATCGTGAGCTCCTGTATGAAGTGAAAGGAATGGAGTCGGCCGGTGCGGCCGAAGAAAAGCAAACCGCACGGCTCACCGGGTGTTGAACGCCTTTGACGGGCTCCATACGGGCGGGGCCGAATTCTTGACGCGGTCCGTACGCGGGGGCGGGCGGCTTTTCGGGCGGCAATCCCGGGCCGCGCTCTGCTCCCCGACGACCCTAGGGGCATCGGCCGTTTGCCTAACAGCACTAGGCAAACGCATAATCGAACCCGGTGGAGGAAGGGTGATCATGGCACGAGCAGGACTGACCGCAGAACGCCTGACGCAGGCAGGGGCGGACATGGCCGACGAGGTCGGCTTCGACAACGTGACCGTCGCGGCGCTCGCCCGGCAGTTCGGCGTCAAGGACGCGAGCCTCTACTCGCATCTGAAGAACTCCCAGGACCTCCGGACGAGGATCGCCCTGCTGGCCCTGGCGGAACTCGCCGACCGTGTCGCCGCCGCTCTGGCCGGGCGAGCCGGCAAGGACGCGCTGGAGGCGTTCGCGAACGCCTACCGCGACTACGCCCGGGAGCACCCCGGCCGCTACGCCGCGGCGCAGCTCAGACTCGACCCGGAGGTGGCCGCAGCCAGTGCCGGTGGACGGCACGCCCAGATGACGCGGGCGATCCTGCGCGGCTACGACCTCACGGAGCCCGACCAGACCCATGCGGTCCGGCTGCTGGGCAGCGTCTTCCACGGCTACATCAGCCTGGAGTCGGGCGGGAGCTTCAGCCACAGCGCCCCCGGCACGCAGGAGACCTGGCCACGGGTCCTGGACGCCCTCGACGCGCTGCTGCGGAACTGGCCCACCCCCTGAATCCGGCCCGCCCTCCCCGGCCGGGCCGACACACGACGGAACAGGTTACGAAGAATGAGCACCAGGCCCCAGCTGCTGACGACCCCCCTCACGGTGGACCTCCTGCGCGGCGCCCTCGACGTGGAGCGCACCGCGCACGGTCTGCTGCCGCACCGGCTGCCCGCCCGTGCGCGTGCCCAGAACACCGATGGCCAGCTGGCCATGGCGGAGGCCCAGCCCTCCGGGGTGCGCCTCGCCCTGCGTACGCGGGCGACCGTCGTGGAGCTGGACACCCTGCCCACCAAGCGGGTGTACACGGGCGCCCCGCCAAGGCCGGACGGCGTCTACGACCTGCTGGTCGACGGTCGCCTCACGGACCGGGCCTCGGTGACCGGGGGCAACACCCTCACCATCGACATGGCCACCGGGTCGGCCGAGGTCAGGCCGGGACCGGTGGGCACACTTCGCTTCAGCGGTCTGTCCGACGGCCCCAAGGACCTCGAGATCTGGCTGCCTCACAACGAGACCACCGAGCTGGTCGCCCTGCGCACCGACGCACCGGTCGAACCGGTCCCTGACCGGGGCCGCCCGGTCTGGCTCCATCACGGCAGCTCCATCAGTCACGGCTCCGACGCCGCGAGCCCCACCACCACCTGGCCCGCGCTGGCCGCCGCCCTCAGCGGGACGGAGCTGGTCAACCTGGGATTCGGCGGCAGCGCACTGCTCGATCCGTTCACCGCCCGTGCCCTGCGCGACACACCAGCCGACCGGATCAGCGTCAAGGTCGGCATCAACCTGGTCAACACGGACGCGATGCGCCTGCGCGCCTTCACCCCGGCCGTCCACGGCTTCCTCGACACGATCCGCGAGGGCCACCCCACCACCCCGCTCCTGGTCGTCTCGCCCATCCTCTGCCCCATCCACGAGGAGACCCCCGGGCCCAGTGCGCCGGACCGCAGCGCCCTCGGCGAGGGGAAGCTGAAGTTCAGCGCCGCGGGAGACCCGGCCGAAACGGCCGCCGGCAAGCTCACGCTGAGCATCATCAGGGACGAGCTCGCCCGCATCGTCGAGCAGCGGACGGCCGAGGACCCGAATCTGCACCACCTCGACGGCCGCGAACTCTACGGCGAGGCCGACTCCGCGGAACTGCCGTTGCCCGACGCCCTGCACCCGGACGCCGCCACGCACCGTCGTATCGGCGCACGCTTCGCGGAACTGGCCTTCCGCGCGGGCGGCCCGCTCGCCGTCGCCGGCCGCTGAGCCAATCGGCTGTGCCGGGCGGAGCCGCCGGTTGAGAGCGGGAACCCGCAAAGGCATTCTTGAACAAAGGTCGCATATGGGTGTTCGTGGGCGACCTGCCTAGGCGGGGAGGACGAGTGATGAGCCCATGAGCATGGACGAGACGGGCCGAGCGGTCCCGTCCAGGGGCAGTGGTGAGCCCGCACCCGAGGCCGCGCGTGGTGAAAGGAACGCCCACGTGCTGTCCGACGAAGCGCGCTGCCGGATTCTGGAGCAGTTGCCGGTACCGGTGGCCTACTTCGGGCGGGACCAGCTGCTCGCCATGGCCAACGCGGCAGCGGCCGGTTCGGTCGGCAAGCCCGAGGCGTCGCTGATCGGGCTGCTGCCCGGGGAGATCGAGCCCGGGCTGTTTCTCGAGGGCGGTAAAGGGCTCACCGAAGCCATCGAGCGGGTGCTGAGGACGGGCGAGGGCGAGCCGTACGAGTCGTATCTCGTCGTGGCGGGCAGCGAGCACATCTGGCAGGCGGCGATGTCGCCCGTCCGGGATGCCGCCGGCGAGGTCCAGGGAGTGTCCGTCGTGACACTGGATACGACCGAGCAGTTCCTGGCACGCAGGCGCCTGGCCGTGCTGAACAAGGCCAGCCGGCGCATCGGCAGTACGCTCGATGTGGGGCGCACCGCCGAGGAGCTGGCGGAGCTCGCCGTCGAGGAATTCGCCGACTTCGTGACTGTCGACCTGCTCTCCGAGGTGCTGACGGGCGGCGAGGCGCGTTCGGTGCTCCACAGGGACACCATCAGCTTCCACCGGGTGGCCCAGCAGTCGGTGCTCGAAGGGTGCCCGGAGTCGGTCGTCCCGCTCGGTGAGACCCACGCGTACGACCGTGACTCGGAGGTGGGCCGCGCGCTGGTCCACGGGGAGCCGGTGCGCTTCACCGTCGACGAGGAGGCACTGCGGCGCTGGAAAATGGTCGATCCCGCACGGGCGCGGAGCATGCGCGAGAACAAGATCCACTCGGTGCTGGCGGTCCCGCTGCGGGCCCGTGGCATCACCCTCGGCACCTCCCTGTTCTGCCGGCACCGGACCCCCGGCGGGTTCGGGGCCGCGGATCTGCAGCTCGCAGCCGAACTCGTCTCGCGCGCGGCCGTATGCGTGGACAACGCCCGCCGGTACACCCGCGAGCGGGCCACGGCGCTCGCACTGCAGCGCAGCCTGCTGCCGCGCCGGGCTGCCCGGCAGCAGGCGGTCGAGGTCACGGCACGCTATCTCCCGAACACCGACGGCGCGGGCATCGGCGGGGACTGGTTCGACGTGATCCCGCTGTCCGGCGCACGGGTCGCGCTCGTGGTCGGCGACGTCGTCGGCCACGGTCTTCACGCCTCGGCCACCATGGGCAGGCTCCGCACCGCGGTGCGGACCCTCGCCGATGTCGATCTCGCGCCCGAGGAACTCCTCACGCAGCTCGACGCCCTGGTGCTCACGCTCGACCGGGAACAGCCGGCGGACAGCTCCGAGGACGCGCAGGTCGCCGGTGCCACCTGCCTCTACGCCGTCTACGACCCGTCGACAGGGCTCTGCACGATGGCCAGGGCGGGCCACCCCGAGCCGATGCTGGCCTGCCCGGACGGCACCGTCAGGCAGCTGCCGCTGCCCTCCGGGCCGCCGCTCGGTGTGGGCGGCCTGACCTTCCAGGGGGCCGAGTTCGAGCTGCCCGAGGGCAGCCGGCTCGCCCTGTACACGGACGGCCTGATCGAGACGGCGGGCCGGGACCGCGACCATGCCCTCGCCGAGTTCCGCGATCTGCTCGGCGGCTCCACGTACTCGCTCGAAGAGGCCTGCGACACCGTCATGCACGCGCTGGTTCCCGAGCAGCCGAACGACGACGTCGCCCTGCTGATGGCCCGTACCCGACGTCTCGACGCGGGCCACTACGCCGCGTGGGACCTCCCCGCCGACCCGTCGGTCGTCTCCAACGCCCGTAAGCGTGCCGCCGCCCAGCTCACGGCGTGGGGCCTGGACGACGCGGTGTTCACCACCGAGCTGGTCGTCAGCGAACTGGTCACCAACGCCATCCGCTACGGCGCCGAACCGATCCGGCTCCGCCTCATCCGCGACACCGCGCTCATCTGCGAGGTCTTCGACGGCAGCAGCACCGCCCCCCATCTGCGCCGCGCCCGGATCTTCGACGAAGGCGGACGCGGCCTCCTGCTCGTCGCGAGTCTCACCGAGCGCTGGGGCACCCGCTACACCAGCGACGGCAAGACCATCTGGGCCGAACAGCCGCTGCCGGACGCGGAGGTGGCGGACCTGGTCTGAGCCCGGCCCGCCACGCGCGCGGCCGTCGGCCGAGCGCGCCGCCCCTTCGTGAAGAGCTCCCCGCCGTCGCTCAGCAGCCGGTCGATCGCTGCGTCCATGGTGTCGGGGCCGGACTCCTCGCCCAAGGGCACGATGCGGTGTCCTCTGCCACCGTGGCGGTCACCGCCGTCCGCGGCGGAACAGCCTGACCCGGCCATGGCGAAGGCTCCCGGTGCCGTCTCGTGGCACCGGGAGCCGCGGGGTCCGCCCGGATCAGACCGCCGGTGCCGGGTACGTCGGGTACTCGACCCCGGAGACGTGCTGGACGACCCGGACGACCTGCGAGGAGTAGCCGAACTCGTTGTCGTACCAGAGGTAGAGGATCGCGTTGTCGCCCTCGACCTTGGTGGCTCCCGCGTCGACGATCGAGGCGTGGCGCGAGCCGATGAAGTCGCTCGAGACCGCGTCGGGAGCGGTGATGAAGTCGATCTGGCGCCTGAGCGGCGAGGTCAGCGACACGTTACGGAGGTGGTCGAGGACCTCCTCGCGGCTGGTGCCGCGCGCGAGTTGCAGGTTCAGGATGGCGATCGAGACGTCGGGCACCGGGACCCGGATCGAGCTGCCGGTGATCTTCGCGTCGAGGTCGGGCAGCGCCTTGGTCACGGCG
Organism: Streptomyces sp. NPDC023573; assembly: GCF_055559735.1. Taxonomy (NCBI): domain Bacteria; kingdom Bacillati; phylum Actinomycetota; class Actinomycetes; order Kitasatosporales; family Streptomycetaceae; genus Streptomyces; species Streptomyces sp. NPDC023573. Next base: position 334,704 of record NZ_JBVHKB010000007.1, on the reverse strand, counting down.
GAGGCGGCGCCCGTCTCGGTGATGACCATGTTGAGCGGCGCCGAGCGCCCCCGGCGGTCCGAGTTGTGGTAATTGTCCAGCAGGTTCTGGTCGTTGGTGAACGAGTGGACCGTCTCCACATGGCCGCGCAGCACGCCGTACTCGTCCGCCATCGCCTTCAGCGGCGGGACGATCGCGTTGGTGGTGCACGAGGCGCAGGAGATGATCTGCTCGTCCGGCTTGATCGTGTCGTGGTTCACGCCGTGCACGATGTTGGGGACATCGCCCTTGCCGGGCGCCGTCAGGACGACCTTCGCGATGCCGGGGCGCAGGTGCTTGGACAGCCCCTCGCGGTCGCGCCAGCGGCCCGTGTTGTCGATGAGGATGGCGTCCTTGATGCCGTGCGCCGTGTAGTCCACCGCCGTCGGGTCGTCGGAGTAGATCACCTGGATCTCGTTGCCGTTGGCGATGATCCGGCTGTTCGCCTCGTCGACGGTGATCGTGCCCTGGAACTGGCCGTGGATGGAGTCCCGGCGCAGCAGTGAGGCGCGCTTCACGAGGTCCTGCCCGGCGCCCTGGCGTACGACGATGGCGCGCAGCCGCAGGCCGTTGCCGGAGCCGGTCTTCTCGATGAGCAGACGGGCCAGGAGGCGGCCGATGCGGCCGAACCCGTAGAGGACCACGTCACGCGCCTCGCGGCGCTCCGTCTTGTTGACGCCCGTGGCGCCGGCCACGGCCTCGGCGGTGAAGTCGCCCACCGACAGGCCGCGGTCGTCCGTCCGGTACGTCGCGGCGAGCATGCCCAGATCGATCTGTGACGGACCGAGGTCGAGCGCCGTGAGGGCGTGGAGGAACGGCAGCGTCTCGGTGACCGAGAGCTCCTCGCCGGCTATCTGCCGGGCGAAACGGTGGGTCTTGAGGATGCTGACCACCGACTTGTTCACCAGGGAGCGGCTGTGGAGCAGGATCGTGACGTCCCGCTCCCGGTGCAGCTTCCCGATGATCGGGATCATCGACTCCGCGATCTCCTCGCGGGTCTTCCAATTGGTGAACGAGTCCTCGGTGGCAGTCACAAGTCCATCTTTCGAGCTAGGCGGTGCTCATATGTTAACCGCACCAGATTTTGATCACGCAATCGGTGCCGCCGGTTGTCCCCGCACGAACTACTGTGCGGTCGGGTCGGGACAGCAGAACCGGCGGTCGGAGGAGAGGTCTCATGGGGACAGTCGTCCATGTGCCGCAGACGCGGGACATGATCGGGGAGGAGCTGTCGGGGGACGAAGCCCTCAGCGCCCTGCGCCACTACGGCGGGCGCAAGCTGCTCCTGGACGCCTTCGCGCGGTTCCGGTACGCCGACGGGTTCAGCTTCGCGAGGTCCCTCGGGTTTCAGGTGGTCGTGGGCATGGTGCCCTTCGTGATCGCGCTGGTGGGCGTGGCCACGACGGTGCACACCGAGAGCATCGGCCGCGTGATCGAGCTGACGCTCGGCAGGATCGTGCCCGGCGCCAGCGCGGAACTCGTGCAAGGTGCGTTGCGGGACACCCGCCGGAGTGCGGGCTCCACGACGGCGGGGGCGCTGGCGATGTGGCTCGGCCTCGGCTTCGCCGTGCTCAATCTCGCCTCGGCGATGGGCCAGATCGAGCGGGGCTGCAACCGCATCTACGGCATCGAGCGCGATCGCCCCTTTCTCGCCAAGTACGGTCGCGGACTGCTGCTGGCAGTCGCCGCGGGGCTGCCTCTGATGCTGGGGTTCCTCGTGCTGGTCGCCGGGGAGGCCGTCGGGGACTCGGTGGTGGAGGCCCTCGGCTGGTCGCGGTCCTGGCTCGGCTGGTGGGGCGTCCTCGAGATACCCGTCGGAACGGTCTGCGCCGCCTTCGCCTCCGCCGTGATCTTCCGCTGGTCGCCCCGGCGTGTGCAGCCCGGCTACACGTGGCTGGTCTTCGGCTCCGCCGTACACCTGGTCCTGTGGGTCGCGGCCACCTGGCTGCTCACCTTCTACGTGGGAAAGAGCGGTTCGTTCGGTGCCGTCTACGGGCCCTTGACCGCGTTCGTGGCGCTGCTGCTGTGGGCCAACCTGACCGGCATCGTCCTGTTCCTCGGGATCGCGTTCGCGGCTCAACTGGAGGCCGCGCGGGCGGGTATCACCGAGCCCGTCCGGCCGGACCCCGGCCCCGGCACCTGAAGGCCGTCCGGCCGCGGGGACGCATCGGTCGCGGCAGGCGGGGCAGGCGCGAGTCATGCAGGGACGCTACGCACAGGCCGAGACGGACCCCTCCCACGGTGCGCCCCTCCGTGGGCCGGACGACGTCGGACACCCCTCGCACCACGGTGGCAAGGGCCGCCATCGACTGCTCAGGCACCGGAAGGGCGACTGGCACCGGCGCGTGCTCGCCTACAGCGAGATCGAGCTCGTGGAGTCGTCGCAGGGGGCAGGTGACACGCGGTGTCTGCTCCTCGTGCACGTGCGCAAGGTGGTGGGTCACGTGGATTTCCGCCTCTGCGACTCCTGCGCGGAGGCGGTCATCACCGACGTGCTCATCGAGAAGCAGTTCCATCGCAGCGGGCTGGGCACCAGGGCGCTCTCCCACCTGCGAGCCCGGTATCCGGGAGTCGCCTGGCGCACCACGCTCGATCGGCGCGGGACGCGCGACCTCATGCGCCGGATGCGGGTGCCGAGGCAGGCCGAGGGCAGCCTGTGCTTCCACGCGGCCGGATGACGGCCGGTCCCGCCCGCCGCAGCAACGCCTCCGGCGTCGCCCCTTGCCCGGTCCCGGCACGATCCGGGCCGTGTTTCAGGTAGCGGGTGAGTCCTGGGCGGAGAGTTCTTCGGCCAGTTCCATACAGCGCACGCGGGCCGGGGCGAAGTCGTAGGGCATCTTGCGGGTGGCTTCGCACACGCTCATGGAGCCGGCCTCCCGCCTGCCGGAGGCGAGGTCGGCCTCGCCCTCGCCGTCATCGGCGGCAGCGGGGTGCAAGGTTTCCCAGGCGTCGAAGAGGTCGTCGTCGTCCTTGTCCAGGCCGGACTCCTCGACGGCGGCCTGCAGGGCGCTTTCGAAGGCGTGCCGCTCGCGGGCCACCTGGAGCACCCGCGGGTCATCGACGGCGACGCTGTCGTCGAGTGCCTCCTCGGCGTCCTCGACGCGGTCGGAATCCTCCCGCAGAGCGGGATGCGTGGCCAGAACGACGAAGCGGGTGGCCTGGACCGCCGCGCCGAGCGGGCCGAAGACCCGCTCGGTGACCAGCAGACTGTCCAGGTCCGCCTGGCGCAGGGAGCCCTCAGGCAGGCTCTTGAGGCGTTCGGTGACGATGCCGGAGAGCAGGCCCGTCCGGCTGCCTTCGGTGCGCATCCGCTGCACGGCGGTCCGCTGCCGCCGCAATTCCGCCTCCTGCCCGGCGAGGGTTTCCTCCAACCGCTCCAGGACGTCCGCGACACCCTCTCCGCTGTCCGTCCCGACGGAAGCCGTGCCGGTGGTGAAGGCGTCACGGATGTCGTCCAGAGCGATCCCGGCATCGGCCATCCTGCGGATCCAGAGCAGGCGGATCATGTCCTCGTACCCGTAGCGGCGGCGGTCGTCGCCGCCCCGCTCAGGCTCGGGGAGCAGGCCGATCTCGTGGTAATGCCGAATCGCCCGTGGTGTGCTGCCGGCGAAGGCAGCCGCGTCACCGATCTTGACCTGGCGGGGTGGCGTGAAGGACGAACGCATGAGCAGGGACCTTTCCTCAGGGATCGGGACGGGAGTCCACCGGACCACATGCCGTTACGGAAGGTGCAACTCGGTACGCATCGCTCCGCGGGTTCACAGCCACGGCCGGCCTGATCATCAGCATGCGGGGCGCGCACCGGAAGCCGAGCCCGAACACGGCCTAGTCTGGTCGCCCATGAGCACCTTGCAGACCATCCATGACGTGCCCGTCCTGATATGCCCCTCCCAGGGCGAGACCATCCGCGGGGAGAGGGAGGCCCTGGATCTCATCGGTGACGCCGGTTACCAGGGGGCCCGGTGGGCCGTCATCCCCGCCGGGCGTTTAGATGAGAGCTTCTTCCGGCTGGAGACCCGCGTAGCGGGAGACATCGTCCAGAAGTTCGTGCAGTACGGCGTGGGACTGGTGGTGCTCGGCGACGTCTCCCACCACGTGCAGGAGAGTTCCGCGCTCCGGGACTTCGTCCGGGAGTGCAACCGGGGGACCCAGACCTGGTTCGTCGCCGACGACGACGAACTGCGCGACCGGCTGAAGGGCTGAAGCCCGGCACGGGACGCCCGGGCGGGGCGGAGCCATGCCGGCCCGGCGGTCATTGCGCCGGGCCGGCCCGCTCCTCGTCGGCGTCGAGGATCGAGATCTCCAGCTTCCGGAGCAGCCGCGCGAGCTGCCGGCGCTCGGAGGGGGACAGCCCTGCGAGCATCCGGTTCTCGTTGTCCAGGTGCTCGGTGAACGCCGTGTCCACCGTCGCCAGGCCCTTCTCCGTCAGCCGGGAGTAGACCACCCTGCGGTCCTGGGTGTCCCGCTCCCGCACGATGAGGCCGTCCTTCTCCAGGCGGTCGATCCGCAGGGTCACCCCCGCCGACGACACCAGCCCGGAATCGGCGAGCTGACCGGCCGTCAGCCGGTAGGGCTTGCCGGACCTGCGCAGCGCGGTGAGGACGTCGAAGCCCGCGACGGACAGGCCGTGCCGCTCGACGGACTCGGTGAGTCCGGTGCTGTAGCGCAGGAAGGAGCGGTGGAGCCGGGCGAGGACCTCGAGCGGGCTCGTGTCCAGCTCCGGCCGCTCCCGCGCCCAGTCCTCGACCACCTTCGCCACAGCGTCCCGGTCCCCAGGCCTTGGTGCTGCCATCTCATCCCCTCGTACGGCGTCGGCCGGCGTCCCCCCGGCTTCTCACGGCACTGAGAATCTTACCGCTGAGGTGATGGGAGGCTCAGCCGCGGGAGCGCCGCCTCACCGCCCCGAGCAGCATGACGGCGATCAACGCGGCGGCCGCGGGTACGGCGGCCTTCCTGAGCAGCACGGGAAGGGCCGCCGCGCCCAGGTCCACGGCCTCCGGCTCGGCCGGGGACACGACCGGCGCCGGGCCCGCGGATCCGGGGGCGGGAGCACGCAGGAGGTCCTCGAGACGGTCCGCGAACTGCTGCACCAGCCGGTCCCCCACCTCGCTCATGATCCCGCGGCCGAACTGTGCCGGACGTCCGGTGATGTCGAGGTCGGTGCGCACGTGCACCCGGGTGCCGTCGGGGCCCCCGGCCAGGGTCGCGGTCACCGTCGCGGACGCGGTTCCCGCCCCCCGGGTCTCGCTGCCGGTGAGGTCGAGGTGCATCGAGCGAGCGGCCTCGTCGCGCGTGACGGTGCCCTCGCCGCGGTAACTCATCTGCACCGCACCGATCTTGACCTTGACCCGGCCGGTGAAGGAATCGCCGTCGAGCGTGTCGAGCACGGCACCGGGCATACAGGGCGCGACCCGGCCGAGGTCGTGGAAGAGCTTCCACGCGTCCTCGGGACCGGCGGGAACGGTGAAGGTGTGGTCGAGCTGCATGGTTTTCCCATCCTTGGGTTCGAAGGCGGACGTCGGGGCAGGTCAGCCGCCGGCGGCCGGGTTCCGGATCAGGTCGCGCACCCGGCTGGGCGAGAGCGGGCCGCGGCGTACGACCACGCCGAAGGGGCGCAGCGCGTCCTCGACGGCGTTGGCGAGCACCGCCTGCGGGGCGATCGCGCCGCCCTCCCCGAGTCCCTTCACCCCGAGGTCGTTCATCGGGCTCGCGGTGAAGAGTTCGTCCATGTCCAGGTCGGGGATCTCCGAGGAGGTGGGCACCAGGTAGTCCATGTAGGTGCCGGTCCTCGGCTGCCCGTCGGGGCCGTAGACCATCTCCTCGTACAGGGCGCCGCCGATGCCCTGCGCGATGCCGCCGGTGACCTGGCCCTCGGCGATCATCGGGTTGACGATGACGCCCGCGTCGTGGACGACGACGTAGTGCAGGATCCGCACGACGCCGGTGTGCTCGTCCACCTCCACGACGGCCGCGTGCGCTCCGCTGGCGACGGCGAAGCCGGGCGGCCGGAAGTGCACGGTCTCGCTGAGTTCGGTGCCGTGACGGCCGTCGGAGGGTTCCGGCGTCCCGGGCAGCGGGGCCCGGCCGGCCAGCTCCGCCAGGTCCATCGACGGGCCACCCGGCTCCGTCGCAGCCACCACGCCGTCACGCAGGCCGAGCCGGTCCGCCGGGACGCCCAGCCGGCGGGCGGCCGCGTCGATGATCTTCTCGCGGACCAGCAGTCCGGCCCGGTGGGCGGCGTTGCCCGCGTTGACCAGGGCACGGCTGGCGATGGTGCCCACGCCGAACGGCGTGGCCTCGGTATCGCCCCCGGTCACGTCGATGACATCGAGCGGCACCCCGATGGCGTCCGCGGCGATCTGGGCCATGGACGTACGGTGCCCCTGGCCCTGGGAGGGCGCGCCTATGGAGAGGCGGACCCGCCCGGTGGGGGCGATGTCGATCCGTGCCGTCTCGAACGGGCCGAGGCCGGTGGCCTCGATGTACATCGCGAAACCGATACCTATGCGCCTGCCGTCGCCGCCGCCCGCGCGCTGCCTGGCGCGGACCCCCTCGACATCCGCCTTCGCCACGGCGCGGCGCAGGAGCTCGGGGAAGTCCCCGGAGTCGTAGGACTGAGGGCTGCCGGAGCGGTCCACCAGCCCGGTCGTGTACGGCATCTCGTCCGGTCCGACGAGGTTGCGGGCTCTCAGCTCCTCGGGCGCGATGCCCAGTTCGGCGGCCAGCCGGTCCATCGCGCGTTCCATCGCGAACACCGTCTCCGGCCTGCCCGCCCCTCGGTACGGCGTGGCGAACGTGGTGTTGGTGAGCACTCCGGTGACCTCGATGGCCACGTGGGGGACCCGGTAGGGGCCGAGCAGATGGCAGAGCGAGTTGTACGGCACGACCAGGCCGGTCATGTTGTACGCGCCGAAGTTCACCATGATCCGGTCGCGTACGCCGACGAGGTGCCCCTCCGCGTCAGCGGCCAGCTCGATGTGGTGGATCTGCTCGCGGGCGTGGGAGGAGGCGGTGAGGTTCTCGTTGCGGTCCTCGCGCCACCGGACGGGGCGGCCGAGCCTGCGGGCGGCGTGCGGGACGAGGAGTTCCTCGACGTAGAGGATGCCCTTCTGTCCGAAGCCGCCGCCCACATCCGCCGCGATGACACGGACGGTGTCCGCCGGGAGGGCGAGCGTGTGGGCGATGGCCTCCCGCAGACGGTGGGGCGTCTGCGTCCCCGCCCAGACGGTGAGCCGGCCGCTGTAGGGGTCCACCTGGGCGGATACCGCACGGGTCTCGATCGGCGAGGCCACATAGCGGTGCGCCTCGAAGCGTTCGGCGACCACGGTGTGCGCGGAGGCGAAGGCCGCGTCCGGTTCGCCGACGCGCGTCGCGACGGCCACGGCGGTGTTGTCCGGCAACTCCTCGTGCAGCAGCGGGGCCTCGGCGGACAGGGCGTCCTCGGGGTCGACGAGCACGGGCAGCGGGGCGTAGCGGACGTCGACGAGTTCGAGTGCGTCCTCGGCGAGATAGCGGCTCTCCGCGAGGACGACGGCGACGGGCTGGCCGACGTAGAGCACCTTGCCGTCGGCGAGCAGGGGCATGGGCGTCATCCGGACCGTGGGGTCCAGGAGCTCGGCTAGGCCCGGCGGGGTGCGCAGCTCCTCCTTGTTGAGCATGGGAGGCAGGTCCGCGACGTCGCCGCCGGTCCACACGGCGACGACACCGGGTGCTTCCAGCGCCGCCTTCACGTCGATGGACTCGATACGGGCGTGGGCGTGCGGACTGCGCAGGAACGCGGCCTCGACGGCACCCGGCAGCGCGATGTCGTCGACGTAACGGCCGTTGCCGCGCAGCAGCCGGTCGTCCTCGACGCGTGGGACGGACCTGCCGATCCAGCTGCCGCCGTCCTGCCGGCCCGTGTCGGAAGCGTGGGACATGCGGGTCACTCCCCGAAACGCTCGTCGAGTGCCTGGCACACGGCACGGCGGATGTTGCGGTAGCCGGTGCACCGGCACAGGTGGCCGCTGAGCGCGTCGGCGACCTCCTCCGCTCCCGGGCGCTCGGGCTGCTCGGTGAGAGCCGTCGCGGTCATGAGGAAGCCGGGCGTGCAGAAGCCGCACTGCATGCCGTGGCACGTGTGGAAGGCGCGCTGGACCGGGGTGAGGGGGGCGTCGCCCGGGGCGAGGCCCTCGACGGTGCGGATCGCGACGCCGTCGCACTGCACTGCCAGCGTCAGGCAGGTGCGGGCCGGTTCGTCGTCGACGAGCACGGTGCACGCCCCGCACACTCCGTGCTCGCAGCCGACATGGGTGCCGGTCAGTCCGAGCCGGTCGCGGAGGAAGTCACTGAGCAGCAGCCGGGACTCGACCTCGGCGGTGATCTGTTCTCCGTTCACGGTGAGGGCGATCCGGTGCCAGCCGGACGGTTCGGCGAGCGGCGGGGTGCGGACGGTGGGAGGGGCGGGGACGGAAGGGGTCATGAACAGCGCTCCCATGCGGTCGTACAGGCACGGACGAGGAGATGGGCGGCGGTCTCGCGCCGGTACGCGGCGCTCGCATGGACGTCGTCGGAGGGGGAGAGGCCGGCGAGCGCGGCACTCCGCGCGGCGGCCAGGGCCTCTTCGCCGACCCGGGTGGAGACGAGCGCCTCCTCGACGGCGGGCAGCCGTACGGGGACGGGGCCGGCACCGCTGAAGACGACGCGGGCGGTGCGGACCGTGCCCGTGCCGGGGGCGCGCACCAGCAGGACGGCGACTCCGACGGTCGCGAAGTCGCCGTGCCTGCGGGTGAGTTCCTCGAAGGCCCAGCCGTGTGGTGCCGGCATCGGGGGGACCACGACCTCCGAGAGGAGCTCGTCGTCGCCGACCGCGGTGGAGAACGTGGCGACGAAGAAGTCCTCGGCGGGGACGATGCGGCTGCCGCGCGGTCCGGTGATCACGAAGCGGGTGTCCAGCGCCCGCGCCGCCGTGGGCAGTTCGGCGGCCGGGTCGTGGTGGGCCAGGCTGCCGCAGACGGTGCCGCGACCGCGGATCTGCGGGTGGCCGATGTGCCCGATGGCCGCGGCCAGCAGGGGCCATCCGTGGCGGACGGCCGGATCCGCGGCGGCCCGTGCCTGCCGGACGGCGGCGCCTATGTGCAGGGCGCCGGCGGCGTCGACCGACAGCTCGGCCAGCGCGGGGATGCGGGTGATGTCCACGAGGAGCTCAGGCCGCGCGAGGCGCATGTTCAGCATGGGGATCAGCGACTGGCCGCCCGCCACGATCTTGGCGTCCCGCGAGGAGTCCGCGAGGAGGGCGACCGCCTCGGCGACGGAGCGGGGAGCGGTGTAGTCGAAGGGTGTGGGTTTCAAATCTGCTGCCACCGGGCCTCTCGGATGGTCGGCACGCCGTGGTGCTCGGGCGTCGGTGTACCGATCGTTACGCACAGATGTATCTAGTACCTGAAATGATTTACACTAAAGTTTCTCGTTGGCAAGAGGTATCCGCAGATTTCACGGCCCGAGGTGAGCGACATGCGACACGTCATCGACCAGGCGGCGGCCTGGCAGAGCTCCGGAACCCGCTGTGTGATGGCGACCGTGGTGCGGACCTGGGGCTCCGCCCCGCACGGGCCCGGCGCCTCCATGCTGGTGGCCCAGGACGGCAGTATCGCCGGGAGTGTGTCCGGCGGCTGCGTCGAGGCTGCCGTGGTCGCGGCCGCGGAGGAGGTCTTCGCCGGAGGGCCACCGGTCGTGGAGCGGTGGGGAGTCGGCGACGAGGACGCCTTCGCGGTGGGGCTGACCTGCGGAGGGACGATCGAGGTGCTGATCCGTGAAGTCGGCCCTCGGGTGCCGCTCGGCCGCGTCGCGGCGGACCTGGCCGCCGGGGTCCCGGTCGCGCTCGTCACCGCGCTCGACGGTGGAGGAAGCCTGGCCGTGGGGCTCGGGGAGGTGAGCGGTTCGCTGGGTGGCGCGGCTGGCGACCGGGCGGCAGCCCTGGCGGCCGAGGGCATGCTGGGCCGCGGCGCGAGCGGGCTGGTGACCACGGGGGAGGGGGCGGAGAAGCGCGGGGCGGGCCCCGGGTGCGTCCCGGAGCGGGAACTGCTGGTGCAGTCCTTCGCTGCCCGGCCCCGGCTGCTGATCTTCGGGGCCACCGAGTTCGCCCGGCCGCTCGCGGCCTTCGGGGCCGCGCTCGGCCACCGTGTGACCGTCTGCGACGCCAGGCCGGCCTTCGTGGACCCCGGACGTTTCCCGGGCGCCGACGAGGTCGTCGCCGACCGGCCTGACCGCTGGTTCCTCGCCCATGAGGGACTGGTCGACCGCACGACCGCGGTGTGCGTGCTGACCCACGACCCGCGCTTCGACGTCCCGGCCCTCACCCGTGCCCTGCGCGGCCCCGCGGGGTACGTGGGCGCGATGGGGAGCCGCCGCACACACGAGGACAGGCTGGCGCGTCTTCGTGCGGCCGGCGTGAGTGAGGACCGGCTCGCCCGTCTGCGGTCACCGATCGGTCTCGACCTCGGCGGCCGGGGGCCCGAGGAGACCGCCCTCTCGGTCCTGGCTGAGATCGTCGCCGTACGGCGGGGCGGCACCGGTCTTCCGCTCACGGTCGGGACGGGCCCCGTCCACGCACTGTGACCGTTTTTGAACGAGTGTTTTTATGCACACCCGTTTAATCTGAACCATGTGGATCCAGAGAGCAAGAGCATGAGCCCGCGACGACGGCCGGGCGACGGCGCGGGCGCCCACGCTCCGGAACCGGCGCCGCCACGTCGCCCCGGTTCGCACGACCCGGAAGGCAATCGCCGCGCGGTCCTCGACGCGGCACGCCGTCTCTTCGGCGCTCACGGCTTCAAAGGCGTGGGGGTGCGCGCCATCGCCGCCGAGGCGGGGGTGACGCCCGGCCTCGTGATGGCGTACTTCGGGACCAAGGACGGTCTTTTCCGGGAGGCCGTGGGCAGTGGGGCCGGCGTCAGCCGCGACGTGCTCGCCGCGACCGGCGGTGAGGCGGGGGACCTTCCGGGCGTCCTCGCCCGTGCCTATCTCGACCGGTGGGACCGACTGCCGGCGGACGACCCCTGGCCGGCGCTGATCCGCTCGGCGGTCAGTCACCCGCCGAGCGCCGAGCTGCTGCGCACGATCCTCGACACGCAGGTGGGGGAACCCCTCGCCGAGGTCCTCGGCACGACCGACGGGGCCGATGTGCGTACCGCGGTGATCCGCAGCGTCCTCTTCGGCGTCATCATGGAGCGCTATGTCTTCGCGCACGAACCGGCGGCGTCGGTGCCGGCCTCGGAGCTCGCCCCGGCGCTGACGGACGTGCTCGCCACGGCGTTCGGCGACGCCGGGGGGCCGGCCGCCGCGCGGACGGCCGGAGCGGAGGCGAAAGGCCCGGACCGGGAAGCCCCCGGCCCCGTGGAGGCCTGCCCTGCCACCCCGGAGGAGCCGGGGACCACTTCGGGCACGGCGTCCTTGTTCGCCCTGCTCAACGAATGCTCCGCGCGCCACCAGCTCGTCGTCGGCAGGGCGGTGCGCGCGTACGGCATCAGCCTGCCCGCCTACGATGTCCTGGCCACGCTGCGAGAGGCGGGTGCCCCGTACCGGCTGACGACCGGTGAGGTCGCGGCGGCCGGCTCCGCCCGGGCGGGCGGGCTCACGCAGCAGGCGGACCGGCTGGCGGAGGCCGGACTGATCCGCCGGGAGCGGGACACCGGGGACCGCAGGATCGTCTGGTTGTGTCTCACTCCCGAGGGCCTCGAACTGACCGGGCGGGTGTCGGACGTGCGGTCCGAGCAGGAGCGGGCGCTGCTGGCCGGACTGGGACACGCGGAACGACGGCGGCTCACGGCCCTCCTGGGAACCCTGGCACACACGCTCGGGGCCGGTGGCCCGGAGCAGTGAGCGCTGCTCCGGGCCACCGGCCCCGAACCGGTGTGATCAGGCGTTGAGCTCCTCCAGGGTCCTGCCCTTGGTCTCGACCGCGAACCAGGCGATCACGGCGCCCACCGCGCCCACGACGGCCAGCTGGGCGAAGACCAGCCCCAGGCCGCCGCCCGCGCCGATGACCGCGCCGACGGCCACCGGGCCGAGGATGACGCCGCACCGGTTCCACAGACCGCCGAAGGCCGCGCCCCTGGCCCGGTTGGACGTGGGGTACAGCTCGGGGGAGTAGAGGTAGAGCCCCGCGTTGATCGCGTACAGGAAAAAGGTCGTACAGGAGGCGAAGAGGGCCACCTGGCCTCCCGAGGTCGCGCCGGCGAGCGCCAGTACGGCGAGGGAGAGCACGGTGCCGACGAAGGCGCCGATCAGGGCGGGCCTGCGGCCGATGCGGTCGATCAGCATGGCCACGACGAAGGTGCCCAGCAGGCCCGTGACGTTGCTGACCAGGGTGTAGACGAGTGCCGTGGTGAGGTCCAGGCCGAACTCCTTCGTGTAGAGGGAGGGCAGCCAGGTGGAGATGCCGTGGTTCACGTAGTACGCCACGAACCACAGCCCCGACAGGACCGCCGTACGCCGCAGATAGCGTCCGCGGAACAGGTCCATGAGAGTGCCCTTGGGCTCGTCCGGCGTGTCCACGGACGGTGCCGGCGCGGGGAGTTCCTCGGAGGTGGCGCGGGCGACCTCCGCCTCGATCCGCGAGATCGCGGCCTCGGCCTCGGCCGTACGTCCGCGGGAGAGCAGCCAGCGCGGGGACTCCTCGACGTGGCGCGGCAGCAGCGCGGCGATCACCACGGGGAGCGCGCCCACGAGGAACATCGCGCGCCAGCCGAAGGCCGGGACCACCCAGACGGCGAGCAGGGTGGCGGCCGCCAGTCCGGCGGGGAAGATCATCTCGTACAGCAGGACGAAGCGGCCCCGCTTGTCGGACCGGGCGATCTCGTTGATGTACGTCGCCGCGACCGGTACGACGCCGCCGATGCCGAGGCCCTGGAGGAAGCGGAAGAGCGAGAACGTCTCGATGCTGCCGGACAAGGCCACGGCGAGGCTGGCGAGGCCCGTGATCCCGACTCCCAGGGCGACGGTGCGCACGCGTCCGATGCGGTCGCCCAGCCAGCCCGCCGCGAGGGCGCCGAGCAGCATGCCGATGGATGCGGAGGTGACGGCGAAGGTGGCCTGCCCGGTGGACAGGTCCCACTCCTTCATCAGGACGGGGAGCGCGGACGCGGCCAGCAACTGGTCGAACGCCTCGAAGAAGGTGACGGCGCCGATCAGGAACCGGACCTTGATGTGCCAGCGCGAGTGCGGCAGTCGTTCGAGTCTCGCGGCGATCGAGCCGAGAGCGGGCTTGCCGGCCACAGTCGTCATGGAGGGGGTCCTTCCGCGGGCAGATGAGTTGCGGAGACAGTAGGGGGCTATACCTAAGGGGTCAATAGTTAAGGGCTTAGGAAGCTTGTTCTCCGCGACCCGGTCGCCATCATCGATCGCGTGGAAGTGGTGCTCAAGACCGTTCGGGCAACGATTTCACCTCGGGGTCTTGTGTTGAGAAACTTAAGCACTTAGATTTCTAGCACTTCGGCAGTCCGGTGGCGGTAACCCAACGAGCCTGTCCGCACCCGGAGTCCACCCACTTTCCGCCTCGTCCGGAGGTCCATCCGTGCTGCAGTTCCCCACCCACATCCTGATCGCGGGCCAGTGGCGGCGCGGTGCGGGCGAGCCCGTCGACACGGTCGACCCGGCGACCGGCCGCGTCCTCACCACCGTCCACTCCGCCTCGGCGGACGAGGTCGCCGAAGCGGCCGAAGCCGCGGCGCGCGCCGCGGCGGAGCCGGCCTGGCGCGACCTGCCCGCCCATGAGCGGGCCCGGCTGCTGCACCGGATCGGCGAGCTCACCGAGCGCGCCGCCGACGAGCTGTCCGCCCTGCAGACCGCCGACACCGGCAAGACCCTCACCGAGACCAAGGCCCTCGCGCTCAGCGCGGCAGGAACGTTCCGCTACATGGCGGCCGTCCTGGAGACGGCCGAGGAGTCGGTGACCCCGTCCCGGGGCCCGTATGTCACGGTGAGCACGCACGAGCCCATCGGCGTCGTCGGCGCGATCAACCCGTGGAACTCCCCGGTCGCCAGTGACGCCCAGAAGATCGCCCCCGCACTCGCCGCCGGCAACGCGGTGATCCTCAAGCCCGCCGCCTGGACCCCCCTGGTCTCCCTGGCACTCGGACGGATCGTCTTCCAGGCGCTCGACGAGTTCCGGCTGCCGGCCGCACTGCTCTCCGTGCTGCCCGGCAGCGGCCGGGTGGTCGGTGACGCCCTCGTGCGCCACCCCCTCGTCGGCCGCATCGGGTTCACCGGGGGCACGGAGACCGGGCGGTCCATCGCCGAGACCGCCGCCCGGAAGCTGATCCCCGCCTCACTGGAGCTGGGCGGCAAGTCGCCGACGATCGTGCGCGCCGACGCAGACATCGAACAGGCCCTGTCCGGAGTGCTGTTCGGCATCTTCTCGTCCAGCGGCCAGTCCTGCATCGCCGGATCCCGGCTCTTCGTGGCGCGCGAGATCTACGACTCCTTCGTCGGCGAACTCGTCGAGCGTGTACGGAAACTGCGCGTCGGCCCCGGCACCGACCCGGCCACCCAGGTCGGCCCCCTGGTGCACCACCGCCACCGCGACTCCGTCGCCGCCTACGTCGACCTCGCCCGGTCCGAAGGGGCCCGCGTGCTGTGCGGCGGATCGGCGCCCGAGGGAGATCTGTACGAGGACGGGGCCTACTACCTGCCCACCGTCCTCGACGGCCTCCCGAACACCTCGCGCACCTGCCAGGAGGAGATCTTCGGCCCGGTCCTCGTCGCCCTGCCCTACGACGACGAGGACGACCTGGTCCGCCAGGCCAACGACTCCGTCTACGGTCTGGCCTGCGGGATCTGGACCAGCGACCTGCGCGCCGCCGGGGCGCTGGCGCGCCGGATCGAGGCCGGAACCGTCTGGATCAACACCTACAAGCAGTTCAGCGCCTCCACCCCCTTCAGCGGGTGGAAGGACAGCGGCCTCGGCACGGAGAAGGGCCGCGACGCGATCCGCGCCTATCAACGCCAGAAGTCCCTGTACTGGGGCATCTCGGACCATCCGCTTCCGTGGGCCAACTGACCCGGCACACCTGCCAGTCCTGGAGGGACCCCATGCACCCCGTACCGCCCGGTCCGATCGCCCGGCTCCGCTCGCTGCGCTACGTCGAGCTGCACACCCCGGCCTTCACCGAGGCCGCCGACTTCTACGAGGACGTCTGGGGGCTCGAAACCGTCGAGTCCGACACCGGCGCCCGCTGGCTCCGGGGCACGAGCGACGAGCACCACGTCCTGCACCTGAGCGAGCGGGACCGGGTCGGCCTCGGCAGGATCGCCTTCGCCGTCGCCACACCCGCCGAGGTCGACGAGGCGGCGCGCCGCCTCGAAGCACGCTCCCTGGTGCCCGTCGCCGGACCCGGCCCGCTGGACCAGGCCGGCGGCGGCTACGGACTGCGGTTCACCGACCCCGAGGGCCGCCTCATCGAGATCAGCGCCCAGGTCGACGCCGTCGTACCGCGCGGCAGGGACGGCGCCGTTCCCGTCGGGGTGACGCACGCCGTGCTCAACACCACCGACATCGACGCCGCGGTCGCCTTCTACTGCGACGTACTCGGGCTGCGCGTCTCCGACTGGTCCGAGCACCAGATGGCGTTCCTGCGCTGCAACAGCGATCACCACTGCATCGCCTTCAACCAGGCGGAGTGGACCTCGCTCAACCACGTGGCCTACGAGATGACCTCCGTCGACCACTTCATGCGGGGTCTCGGACGACTGCGGCACCACGGCATCACCCCCCGGTGGGGCCCCGGCCGGCACGGCCCGGGGAACAACACCTTCTCCTACTTCACCGACCCTTCCGGGCTGGTCTGCGAATACACCTCGGAGGTCGCCCAGATCGTCGAGGACGCCTGGATCGCCCGGGTGTGGCGGCGGGTCCCCGAGCTCTCCGACCTGTGGGGGACGGCCGGCGCGCCGTCGAAGGAGATCCGCTGCAGCATGGCCGGCTCCCCGGACCCCGGCCCGCTCGCCACCCCGGGCGCCCGGGCCGCCGGCCCGCTCGTTCCCGTAGACGCCCAGGAGGCCACCGCATGAGCACCGTACGCAAGGTCGCCGTCGTCGGCTGGGGCGCCATCGGCCGCGTCGTCGGCGCCGCGCTCGCCGAAGGCCGCGTGACCGGCGCCGAGCTGGTCTGCGTCGTCGACAACCGCCCGCTCGGCGAGGCCGCCCCCGTGCGCCAGGCCACCTTCGAGGAGGCCATGGAGTCCTGCGACCTGATCGTCGAGGCCGCGGGCCAGGGCGTCGTACGCGAATGGGGAGAGCGGGTCCTGGAATCCGGCACCGATCTGCTGATCGCCTCCACCGGCGCGCTGACCGACGACGAGCTCGCCAAGCGGCTGCTGGCGGCCGGCCCCGGCCGGGTGTACTTCACGGGTGGTGCGGTCGGCGGGCTCGACCTGCTCCAGGCGGTACGCACCCTCGGCCCGCTCGACGAGGTCCGGCTGACCACCACCAAGCTGCCGTCCACCCTCGAACAGCCCTGGATGGACGAGGAGCTGCTGGGACGCATGCGGACGGCCACGGGCCCGGTCGAGGTCATGTCCGGCACCGCCCGCGACGTCCCCGTGAAATTCCCCAAGTCGACGAACGTGGCCGCCTCGGTCGCGCTGGCCGTCGGCGACCTGGACGCTGTGCGGGTCCAGGTCGTCGCCGACCCGGCGGCGCACCGCACGCGGCATGTGATCGAGGCGTCCGGCGGACACGGCACCTACCGCTTCGAGGTGGCGCACCTGCCCGACCCCGGCAATCCCGCCACCAGCCAGGTCGTACCGTACGCCGTGCTCCGCAGCCTCGCCGCCCTCGCCGGCCGGACCGGGCAGATCCTGTGAGCGCCGCCGCCGCCGCTGCCGCCGCCCACGTCCACGTCGAGGAGGCGGGCGACCACGGACCGCTGCTGCTGTGCCTGCACGGCATCGGCTCGTCCTCGGCCGCCTTCGCCCCGCAGCTCGCCGAACTCTCCGCGTACGCGCGGGTCGTTGCCTGGGACGCCCCCGGCTACGCCAAGTCGCCCGATCCCACCGGGCCGTTGGGCCTCGACGACTACGCCGACGCGGCGGCCGCCCTCATCCGGGAGCGAGCCACCACCGCACATGTCCTCGGCGTCTCCTGGGGCGGGGTGATCGCGCTGCGTCTGGCCACCCGCCACCCGGAGCTCGTCGCCTCACTGATCATCGCCGACTCCAGCCCCGGCTCGGGCACGGACGAGGCCAAGGCCGCCGGCATGCGGGCCAGGGCCGCCGACCTCGCCGAGCTGGGACCCCGCGCCTTCGCCGAAGCCCGTGGCCCCCGGCTGGTGTCGTCCGGCGCGCCGGACGAGCTGGTACGCCGCGTCGTCGACACCATGGCCGACTCCGTACGCCTGCCGGGCTACGCCTACGCCGCCGAGTCCATGGCCTGTGCCGACCTGCGCGCCGAGCTCCCCTCGATCGCCGCCCCCACCCTCGTGCTCTGCGGCGAACAGGACCGGGTCACCGGCACCCAGGCGAGCCAGGCCATCGCCGGGGCCATCCACAGAACCGCCTACGTGATCGTCAAGGACGCCGGTCACCTGGCCAACCAGGAGCAACCGGGCCACTTCGACGCCTGGGTGCTCTCCCACCTCCGCATCACCGCATCCATCCCCGAATAGGAGCCACCACCATGCCCCTGACCACCGACGCGTACGACAACGGCGACGACCTCTCCGCGTACACCGACTCCCTGATCGCCACGAAGGCCTCCCGGGTCGCCGACTTCGACACCCTGTCCTTCCAGGAGAAGGCCGGAGCGCAGTTCCGCCGCGGCCAGATCCGTTACGTCGGCTCCGGCGCCACCGGCAACCACGAGAGCGACAGCCGGATCCTGCCCTCCGGCGGGTTCACGTTCTCCAACATGCTGCTGCCGCCCGGCGCCGAAGGCCCGGCCCACACCCACCACGACGTCGAGGAGGCCTTCTTCGTCCTGGAGGGCGAGGTCAAGGTCGGCATCCACCGCGGCGCCGACGAGGCCGAGTACCGCACCCTGGGTTACCGCGACATGATCGTCGTCCCCGCCGGTGTGACCCGGTCCCTGAAGAACGAGGGCGACACCGACGCCCTGTTCTGCGTCGTCATCGGCACGCAGAAGCCCCAGGTCCCGACCTACCCCGAGTACTCCCCGATGCACGGCGTCACCCGTGGCTGACCAGCCCCCGGCAGGCCGGCGCACCGTCGTCGTCACCGGAGCGGGCCGTGGCCTCGGACTGGCCATGGCCCGCCGGGCGGGCACCGACGGCTTCCGCGTCGTCCTCGCCGAACTGGAACACGAGCGGGGCGAGCACGCCACGGCGGAGCTGCGCGCGGAGGGCGTCGACGCCCACTTCGTACGCTGCGACGTCGCCGACCCCGCCTCCGTGGCGGAGCTCGCCGACGCCGTACGCCGACTCGGCCCGCTGTACGGCCTCGTCAACAACGCGGCGCTCGCCAACGGGGTCGGCGGCAAGGAGTTCCAGGACATCGACGTCGAGACGTGGGACCGGCTGATGGCGGTCAACGCCCGCAGCCCCTGGCTGGTCTCGAAGGCCCTGTACCCGCTGTTCACCCAGCCGGGCCGGATCGTCAACCTCGCCTCGGACGCCGCCCTGTACGGCTCCCCGCGGCTCGCCCACTACATCGCCTCCAAGGGCGCCGTCATCGCGCTGACCCGCGCCATGGCGCGCGAGCTGGGCGAGAAGGGGATCACCGTGAACGCGGTGGCCCCCGGCCTCACCGAGTGCGAGGCGACCGAGACCGTGCCGGCCGAACGGCACGACCTCTACCGCATGAACCGGGCCATCTCCCGCCCGCAGCAGCCGGACGACCTCACCGGGATCGTCTCCTTCCTGCTCGGCGAGGAATCCCGCTATCTGACCGGACAGGTGATCGCCGTCAACGGCGGCTTCACCATGAACTGAAACCCAGGAGACACGAGTTATGGATCTGGGCCTCGCCGACCGCACCATCGTGGTCACCGGCGGCAGCTCGGGCGTCGGCCTGGCCACGGTCCGCGCCCTCCTCGACGAGGGCGCCCGCGTCGCCACCTGCGGCCGCGACGCCGGCCGGCTCGCCGAGGCGGCCACCGTCCTCGGTGCCGGGAACGACCGCCTGCTGACGGGCGTCTGCGACGTACGGGACGCCGACGCGGTCCGCGGTTTCGTCCGCCGTGCCGCCGAGGAGTTCGGCGGGATCGACGGGCTGGTCAACAACGCCGGACAGTCCCGCATGAAGGGGCTCGACGACTCCACCGCCGAGGACTGGCGCGACGAGCTGGAGCTGAAGTTCGCCGGGGTGCTGAACCCCCTGCAGGCGGCGCGCCCCCATCTGGCCGCCTCCGCGGCGGCGAGCGTCGTCAACATCAACGCCGTCCTGGCCAAGCAGCCCGAGACCCGGCTGATCACGACGAGCGCGGCGCGCGCCGGCATCCTCAACCTCTCCAAGTCCCTGTCCGTCGAACTCGCACGCGACGGCATCCGGGTCAACTCCGTCTGCCTCGGACTCGTCGACACCGGCCAGTGGACCCGTCGCCACACGGCCTCGGGATCCGGCCTGTCCTACGAGGAATGGCAGACGGAACTCGCCGAGGACCGGGGCATCGCGCTGGGCCGCCTCGGCCGGGCCGAGGAGGTCGCGTACGCGGTCGTCGCCCTGCTCTCGCCCCGCGCCTCCTACATCACCGGCACCGGCATCGACGTCTGCGGCGGCGTCGGCCGCTCCATCCTCTGAGGAGACCACCATGCGTCACGACAACGGAGGCGATCTCCTCGTCACCGTCCTGCGCGAACTCGGCATCGACACCGTCTTCGGCATCGTCAGCGTCCACAACCTGCCGCTCGTCGAAGCCGTCGACCGCGACCTGCGCTTCGTGCCCGTGCGGCACGAGGCATCGGCCGTCAACGCCGCCGACGCCTACGGCCGTGCCCGGGGCTCCCTCGGCTGCGCTCTGACCTCCACCGGCACCGGGGCGGGCAACGCCGCCGGATCGCTGATCGAGGCGCTCAGCGCGGGCAGCTCCGTGCTGCACGTCACGGGCCAGGTGGAGAGCGAGTTCCTGGGCAGCGGGCGGGGATTCATCCATGAGACCAAGGACCAGCTCGGTATGCTCCAGGCCGTCTCCGCGTACGCCGCGAGCGTGCCGGACGCCGCGCAGGCGGGCCGGATCCTGCGCGAGGCGGCCCGTGCGGCGCTGACCGCACCCGGCGGCCCCGCCAGCGTGGAGTGGCCGATCGACCTCCAGTACGCCGCGCAGACCGACGAACCCGCCGAGCACGCGGAGACCGCCCCGGTGGCCGCCCCGAAGGACGACCTCGCCGCCGCGGGAGCCCTCCTGGCCTCCGCCCGCCGCCCGCTCGTCTGGGCAGGCGGCGGAGCGAACACGGCCCGCGGCGAGCTGGCCCGGCTTCTGGAGGCGACCGGCGCCGGACTGATCACCTCCAACTCCGGCCGGGGCAGCGTCCCCGAGGATCACCCGCAGGTCGTCGGGAACTTCGCCACCACACCGGCGGTGCGCGCCCTCCTCGAGGACGCGGACGTCCTCCTGACCGTCGGCACCCACTTCCGGTCGAACGAGACCGCCGACTACACCCTGGAACTCCCCGGGGCCCACATCCAGATCGACGTCGACGCAGCCGCCCTCGGCAGGGTTCACCCGGTCACCCACCCGCTCCACGGTGACGCGGCGGACGCCCTGACAGCCCTGCTGCCGCACGCCGTGACCGCCGAGCCCGGCTGGACGGACCGCGTCACAGCCGTACGCACAGAGGTACGCGCGATCCTGCACGACAGCATCGGACCGCAGGCCGCGATCTGCGACGCACTCCGGTCCGCGCTTCCCCGTGAGGCCGTCGTCGCCCGCGACGTCACCATCCCCTCCAGCAGCTGGGGCAACCGGCTCCTGGAGATGTACGACCCGAAGGACAACGTCTTCCCGCGGGGCGGAGGCATCGGCCAGGGGCTGGGCATGGGTATCGGCGCGGCGCTCGCGCGGCCCGGCACGCCCACCGTCGTGATCGCGGGCGACGGCGGACTCGCCGTCCACCTCGGCGAACTCCTCACCCTCGCCCAGGAGCGGCCCCGTCTGACCCTGATCGTCTTCAACGACGGCGGTTACGGAGTCCTGCGCAACATGCAGGACCACCACAGCGAGCGCCGCTCGGGAGTCGACCTCACCACCCCCGACTTCGAGCTCCTGGCCCGCGCCTGCGGCCTGCCGTACGCCCGCATCCGTGCCGAGGAGCACGCGGGCCCGGTGCTCGGCGAAGCCATCGCCTCGGACGGTCCCACGCTCGTCGAGGTCGACCTCGACGCCCTCGGCCCGATGAAGAACCCGTTCACCCCGCCCGTCAGGATCCCGGGCCAGTAGCCCGGCCGACCGAACCGCCGGCAAGGAGGCAACAGACCATGAGCGAGGATTCGCTGCGGCTGACCGTCCGTCGTATGACCTGGGAGGCCGAGGGCGTCCTGTCCGTCGAACTGACCCACCCCGACGGCAAACCCCTGCCCGCCTGGACCCCCGGTGCGCACCTCGACGTCCACGCCGGCGGCCAGGTCCGCCAGTACAGCCTGTGCGGCGACCCGCACACCCAGGACGTCTACCGCATCGGCGTACTCAACGAGCCCGCCTCGCGGGGCGGTTCACGTTTCGTGCACACCCGGCTGCGGCCGGGCCAGGAGATCACGGTCTCCGAGCCGCGTAACCACTTCGTGCTGGAAGACGTTGACTCCTACGTGTTCGTCGCCGGCGGGATCGGCATCACCCCACTGCTGGCGATGGCCCGGGAGGCCGCCCGCAGGGGAGCCCGGTGGCGCATGGTGTACGGCGGCAGGAGCAGGGCCTCCATGGCGTTCACCGGCGAACTCGACGCGCTCGGCGGCGACGTCACTCTTGTCCCGCAGGACGAGCGGGGCCACATCGACCTGGACTCCGCGCTGGCCGGTCTGCCCGAGGGCACCCTGGTGTACTCCTGCGGCCCCGAGCCCCTGCTCGCCGCCGTCGAACAGCGCTGCCCCGCGGACCGGCTGCGCCTGGAGCGGTTCGCCGCGCCGACGGTGGAACGCACCGGCGACGACGAGGCCTTCGAGGTCGAGTGCCGCACCTCCGGGACGACACTCACCGTCGGTGCCGGGACCTCCGTCCTGGAGGCCGCCGAGAGCGCCGGGCTCACCGTGGACAACTCGTGCCGCGACGGCATCTGCGGTTCCTGCGAGACCCGCGTGCTCGAAGGTACCCCCGACCACCGCGACTTCCTGCTCAGCGAGAGCGAACGGGCCGCGAACACCACGATGATGATCTGCGTCTCGCGGTGCGCCTCCGGCCGGCTCGTCCTCGACCTCTGACACTTCCCCCGCACCCACAGGAGACACCGTGACCGACACCTGGCCCTACCTGGACGTCCACCAGTCCCGTACGCACGAGCCGACCCCGTACGAGTACAAACTCGCCGCCACCCTCGAAGAGGTCTACACCCACGAGGGCCACGAACTCGCCGACGTCGTGCGCGGGCTCAACGCACGCCAGGTCCACTCCGCCGACGGCGCCCCGTGGACCGAGGAATCCTTCCGCGCCGAGATGAACCGACTGGGAGCCTGACCATGACGCTGTCGTCCTCCGCCACCGCGGACCACATCTACGCCACCGGTCTGCGCAACCAGTGGCACCCGGTCGTCCCCTCGCACTTCGTGGCCCCCGGGGCGATGCGCAAGGTGACCGTGCTCGGCGAGCAGTGGCTGCTGTTCCGGCGCTCCGACGGCGCCCTGTCGATGCTCGCCGACCGCTGCCCGCACCGTGGCGCACCGCTCTCGCTCGGCAAGCACCTCGGTGACCGGGTCGCCTGCTGGTACCACGGAGTCGAGGTCGAGTCCGACGGCACCGTCTCCTCGGTCCCGGGGCTGCCGGGCTGCAGCCTGGAGGGCAAGAAGCTGGTGACCTCGCTGCCGGTGCGCGAGGTCGCGGGAGCGATCCTCGCCTACTTCGGGGACGAGGAGCACCCCGAGCCCGTCGAGCTGACCCTTCCGGAGCCGCTGACCGATCCGGGCGTGGACGCGTTCCTCTGCTACGCGGAGTGGAACTCGCCCTGGCGCTACGACGTGGAGAACCTGCTCGACCCCATGCACGGCGCCTTCCTGCACCACGACTCGCACACCATGTTCGACGGCGACACGACGGCCAAGTTCCGCATCCGGGAGACCGACCGCGGTTACTTCTTCGAGAAGACCGACCAGCGCGGCGTCAACTTCGACTGGGTGGAGCTCTGCCGGACCGGGGTGGACTGGGTCGATCTCTCGATCCCGTACCCGCCGTCCGCCGGCCCCGGTGGCCCGTTCGGCATCGTCGGCATGGTCTGCCCGGTGGACGAGCGCCGCAGCGGCGTCTTCTTCTGGCGCTACCGCAGGGTCGAGGACTGGCAGCGCGCCTCCTGGCGCTTCCTCTACCGGACGCTGATCGAGCAGCGCCACTGGGACGTCCTGGAACAGGACCGCGTCATGCTGGAGGCCATGCCGGCGGACGCCGACCAGCAGGAGAACCTCTACCAGCACGACCTCGGCGTGGTACGGCTGCGTCGCCTCTACCGCGCGGCGGCCGAGGCACAGTCGACGGCCGGAGCCTGAGGGGCGCGTCGCGCGCGCGGGTGTTCACCGGGGGAGGTCCTCCCCCGGGTCCCGCGGTCCGGCGCCGGTGACCGCGAGGCCGTCAGCCGCCCGGTCCCGTTCCAGGTGCGTGTGGACGCGGTGCAGCAGCGAGGCGAACAGCTCGCGTTCCCCGGGGCTCAGCGGGGCGAGCAGGTCCGCCTCGGTGGCGGACACATCGGCGTCGAGCCGTGCCAGCGTGCGGCTGCCCGCCGCAGTCAGGGCGACCTCGATCCGGCGGCGGTCCGAGGGATCGCGGGCGCACACGACGTATCCGGCCGTCTCCAGGTCCGTGACTGTCCTCGTCAGATCACTCTGGTTCATGTCCAGTCGCGAAGCGAGGTCGCCCTTGGACCGGGGGCCGGTCTCGTCCAGCACGGCCAGGACGGTCAGATGCCACAGCCGCAGCCCGTGCGCCGTCAGCGTGCCGGTGAGCCTGCGGCGTGCGGCCTTGCCCGCCGCGTACATGAGATAGGCGTTGAGGCTGAGCACGCTCGCCGGCGTCACTCCCGCGGTCCGGGGCCCGTGTGCCGCCCCCGGCACCCTCGGCTGGTGCATGGTTCTTCCTCACATGGTGACGGCCGGCAGGCCGGAGGGTCAGGGCCGGCCGGTGAGGTAGCCGCCCATCGAGGTGAAGTACTCGGCCGCGGGCAGCTCCTGGCCGTCCTCCGTACGCACCCGGGTGACGGCCAGACCGCGGTTGCGGCCGGTCCGGGCGTCCGCCCCGGCGACGATCACCACTCCGTCACCCTCGCGGTAGAAGATCCTGCCGGGCGTGCCGCCGTAGCGCCCCTCGGACACGACCGCCGTCACGATCTCCAGACGCCTGCCCCTGTGGTGGGTGAACGCGCTGGGGTACGGCGCGGACTGCGCGCGCACGAGACGCTCCAGGTCCTCGGCCGGCCAGTTCCAGTCGATGCGGATGTCCTCCTCGGCGCGCTTGTGGAAGAAGCTCGCCAGGGACCGGTCCTGCGGGGTGAAGTCCGTACGTCCGGCCGCGATGAGGTCGAGTGCCTCCGTGGTGACGGGGGCGATGAGTTCGACCGTCCTGTGGAACAGGTCCGTCGCCGTGTCCGCGGGTCCGACCTCCACGGCGCGCTGCACCACGATGTCGCCGGCGTCGAGCTCGGCGTCCATCATGTGCGCGGTCACGCCCACCTCGCGCTCACCGTTGATCAGCGCCCAGATGAGGGGCGAGAAGCCCGCGTACTTCGGGAGCAGCGAATCGTGCACGTTGAGTGTGCCGTGCCGGGGGAGCTGGTAGATGTGCGGGGGGATCCACGTACGCCAGTTGTTGGCCACGATGATGTCCGGCTCCGCCTCCTTGAGACGGGTGAACAGCTCGTCGTCGTCGGGCCGGTTGCGGATCAGGACGGGCACGCCGTTCTCCTCGGCGAGGTCGGCGACCGAGTCGCTCCAGATCTTCTCGTACGCGTGCTCGCTCCTGGGGTGCGTCACCACCAGCACCACGTCGTGTGCGGAGTCCAGGAGAGCTCGCAGGGTCCGGTGTCCCCAGGTCTGATAACCGAACATGACGACCCGCACAGGTTCCTCCTCGGAACGACGATGAAGCTTAGTAAAGCAAGCCTAACCTAAGCATGCAATGCCTGTCATCGCAGGGTGAGTTGACCGCCGCTTGCCCGGCCACCGTCCGGATCGCCCTGTCGACAGCATGCGATGATGAGGTTAGCTTTACCTAAGTTCCACCCCGGCTGCCGCTCAGTCGGTGTGCTCTTTCCCGCTTTCCCCACGTCCGCCAAAGCGGCTGCCCCCGCACGATGGGAGTGACATGTCACAGGCTTCACCCGACGACGCACCACCGGTCCACGACCTCATAGGAATCGGCTTCGGCCCGTCCAATGTGGCCATGGCGATAGCGCTCACGGAGCGCAACCAACGCGTCGGCAGGCAGCAGGCCGTCACCGCTCACTTCTTCGAGAAGCAGCCGCGGTTCGGCTGGCACCGCGGGATGCTGATCGACGACGCCACGATGCAGGTGTCCTTCCTCAAGGACCTGGTGACGCTGCGGAACCCGTCGAGCGAGTTCAGCTTCCTCTGCTACCTGCAGAGCCAGGGGCGTCTGGTCGACTTCGTGAACGGCAAGAGCCTCTTCCCGCTGCGGGTCGAGTTCCACGCCTACTTCGAATGGGCCGCGGCCCAGGTGGACGACATGGTGTCCTACGGGCACGAGGTCATCGACGTACGGCCCGTCGTGCACGACGGGGTCGTGGAGTACGTGGACGTGACCTCCCGTTCGGGATCGGAGACGGTGGTCCACCGGGCGCGGAACCTCGTGATCGGCACGGGCCTGCGGCCGCAGATGCCCGAGGGGATCAAGCGCACGGACCGCATCTGGCACACCTCCGACCTGCTGGCCCGGGTGGACGGCCTGGACGGGGCCGAGCCGCCGTCCCGCTTCGTCGTCGTCGGGGCGGGCCAGAGCGCGGCCGAGAACGTGGCCTATCTGCACCGCCGTTTCCCGGAGGCCGAGGTCTGCGCGGTCTTCTCGCGCTACGGCTACAGCCCAGCCGACGACAGCGGCTTCGCCAACCGGATCTTCGACCCGGACGCGGTCGACGAGTACTTCACCGCCCCGGACGAGACCAAACGCAGGCTGATGGGCTACCACGGCAACACCAACTACGCCGTGGTGGACATCGACCTCATCGACGACCTCTACCGCACCGCGTACCAGGAGAAGGTCCTCGGGACCGAGCGGCTGCGCTTCCTCAACGTCTCCCGGGTCGTCGACGCCGTCGAGACACCCGACGGGGTCCGCACCACGGTCGAATCGCTGGTCACCGGCGAACGTACGACGCTGGACGCCGATGTGGTCGTCTACGCCACCGGCTACCAGCCCGCCGACGCGCTCGGCCTGCTCGGCGACGTCGCGGGGCACTGCCTGCTCGACGACCAGGGACGTGTCCGTGTCGAGCGCGACTACCGCGTGGCGACCGGTCCCGGACTGCGGTGCGGCGTCTATCTGCAGGGCGGCACGGAGCACACCCACGGCATCACCTCGTCCCTCCTGTCGAACACCGCGATCAGGGTCGGCGAGATCCTCGACTCGGTCGTGGAGCGCGGGCGGAGGGACGCGCCCGGCCGGCCCCACGACGCGGTCGGAGGGGTGGGCGCCCCCCTCTGAGGGGACCGGTCCGACGTCCGCCCGGCCCGCCGGTGAAGCCGGCGGGCGCGGACGGGTGTTCAGCCGGGGATCCGCCGCCGGCCGCCCCGCGCCGCTGCCACCAGCTCCGGCAGCGTCGCCAGCTTGACCCGGGGGCGGCCGTCGCGTCGCCCCAGGGCGAGCTCGGTGCGCTCGATCTCCGCCAGGCCGCGGGCGTCCACGACCCGCCGGTTACGGCGGCGCACGAGGCGCTGGAACGCCTTCGCCCCCTGCGCCGGCGCGGGCAGGGAGCCGCCGACGGCATCGTCGAGCAGCGTGCCCACGGTCTCGGCGGCGCAGGTGCGGTTGGCCCCGATGCCGCCGGACGGGCCGCGCTTGATCCACCCCACGACGTACGTCCCCGGCCGCCCCGCCACCCGGCCGCCCTCGTGCGGCACGGTGCCCGTCACCTCGTCGAACGGCAGCCCGGCGACCGGCAGTCCACGCCGGCCGACGGCCCGCAGCAGCAGCCCGGCCGGTATCTCCCGGCCGCCGTCGCTGTCGCTCACCCGAACCGCGCGGACACCGCCTTCACCGATGGCCTCCACCGGCGCGGAGTGGAAGCGGAACACGATACGGCGCCCCGCCGGCGGCGGGCGCGACCAGTCCACCTCCTCGCGGGCGACATCCGCCAGCAGCGCGGCCCGCTCACCCGGCTCCGCGGCGTCGATCGCCGCACCGGTCCTCGGGTCGTGACCGTCGACCACCAGCTCCACGCCGGGCAGATGCTTGAGCGCGAGCAGTTCCGCCCTGGTGTACGCCGCGTCCTCGGGGCCGCGCCGCCCGAGCAGCACCACCTCATGCACCGAGCCCGCGCGCAGGGCCTCCAGCGCGTGCCCGGCGATGTCCCCGGCCGCCAGTGCCCCCGGGTCCGAGACCAGGATCCGCGCGGCGTCGAGTGCCACGTTTCCGTTGCCGACCACGACGACCCGCTCCCCGGACAGGTCCACGGCGTCCGGGGCGACCTCGGGGTGGGCGTTGTACCAGGAGACGAACGTCGTCGCGCAGACGCTGCCGGACAGATCCTCGCCGGGTATCCCGAGCCGGCGGCCGGCCGGCGCCCCGACGGCGTAGACCACCGCGTCATGGTGCGCGGCGAGCTCCTCCGGGGTGATGTCCCTGCCCACCTCCAGGCCGAGGTACATGCGCACCCTCGGATGCGTGTGGAACCTGGCGAACGTGTCCCCGGCCTTCTTCGTGGACAGGTGGTCGGGCGCCACACCGTAGCGGATGAGCCCGCCCGCGACCGGCAGCCGGTCGATCAGCGTCACCTCGGCGCCCGTGTGCAGGAGCAGGTCCTCGGCGGCGTACATCCCGGCCGGACCCGTGCCCACGACCGCGACCCTGAGCGGCCCGAAGTCCGCCGGCAGGCTGCGCTCGAAGGACGGCTCCCCCCACACGTGGAAGTTCGGCCCCCCGGGCGCGGGCGCGGGCTCCCGGTCCGCGAAGTACGCCGCGTTGAGCGGGCCGTACTCCTGCTGGGAGGCGGGGAGGCTGTCCACGGGGAAGACGGCCTCCACCGGGCAGGCGTCGGCGCAGGCGCCGCAGTCGATGCAGGACTTCGGGTCGATGTACAGCATCTCCGTCCGGCCGAAGTCCGGTTCCTCCGGGGTCGGGTGGATGCAGTTCACGGGACACACCGAGATGCAGGTGGCGTCGCCGCAGCACGTCTGGGTGATGGCGTAGGTCATCTCGTCCGCTCAGATCAGATGGGCACGCTTGTAGAACGCCAGGGCGGGCTTGGTCAGCAGCCGGGCCGAGGCCAGGAACTCCATGAGGCCCGAACAGCTCGAGCGCATCATCGACTTGTGGTGCTCGTTGGCCTTCGCCTCACCGAGGGCGCGCTTGCCGTCGAGCCCGGCGTTGGCGTAGACGTCCTTGTTCACCATGCTGGTGACGATCACGTACGACGCGATGGCGATGACCAGTGCGTTGATCCGCCGTCGCACCGGACCCGCGCCGCTGAGGTGCCTGCGTGTCTCCGCGCGGGCGAACTTCATGTGCCGGGACTCCTCGACGACATGGATGTTGTTGATGGTGCGGACGAAGGGCACGACCCGCTCGTCCCGCATCCAGTCGCGCTGCATGACGTCGAGGACCTCCTCGGCGACCAGGATCGCGGCGTACGCCGCCTCACCGAACGCGAGCGTCTTGAACGCCCGCCCGAGCTCCACCGCGAGCCGGTGCGGCCGGTAGGGCGGGGCGCCCAGCTTCTGCGCGCCACGGGCGAACATGATCGAGTGCCGGCACTCCTCGGCTATCTCGGTCAGCGCCCACTGCACGTCCGCGCTCGTGGGGTCCTTGGCGTAGACGTCGCGCAGGACCATCTGCTGGAGGATCATCTCGAACCAGATGCCGGTGCTGGCCACCGAGGCGGCCTCCTGGCGCGTCAGTTCCTTGCGCTGCTCCTCGGTCAGCTCGCTCCAGTACGCGGTGCCGTACAGCGTGCTCCACTCCGGGCTCGCGCCGTGGAAGCCCTTGTCCAGCGGCGTGTCCCAGTCGACCTCCGTGGCGGGGTCGTAGGCCAGCGTGGCCGCCGATTCGAGCAGGCGTCGGGTGAGGTGGTCCTCGGGCGGCCGGTCCTCGGCATCCGGCCGAACGGTGCTGCTTGCCATGGTGCGGCTCCTCGGTTCGTCAGTGATGTTCCTTGGTGCTGTCACATGTGCGATGCGGTGACGGGCCGTCATATGCCGGGCCGCCGACCGGAGACGGCGGCAGCCGGGAGCAAGGGACCGGCGTCGGCCCCGGCCGGACGGTCCTCCGTCCTCCTTGTTAGACGGAAGGTATAGCAAGGCGGCCGCGTGGGCCTACCCCCCAGTAAGAAATGTGTGCGCATCCCCGCGACATCTCCTCGCGCGCACCCGCGCACAGACGTTCTCGACGGGCGGGGGAGAGGGGATCGTTCGTGATGCCGAACATCGTTCGCAATTTCAGCGCGAGTCATTGACGCGACGTTTTCCCGGGCCTACGGTCCCGTCCGAAGTAGCGGTCACGCGTCGAAATACCGAACGTGCCGCCTCTCTTCACGCGTCCCCGCACCTCAGAGACGAGCCGAGACGAGCCGCCATGCAACCACCCCTCCTCAGCCGGCGCCGCGCCCTCGCGGGCGGTGCCGGCGCCCTGGCCGCCGCCGGAGCCCTGGGCTCCCTGTCCGGCTGCGCCGCACCGGCCACCGCCGCGGGTCCGGGACAGACCCTGCTGCGGTACTGGCACCTGTTCGGCGGCGGTGACGGCGTCAACATGCAGGGAATGCTGGACGACTTCCGGTCCGGTCACCCGGAGATCGCCCTGGAGGCCTCCACCCTCCAGTGGGGCGCCCCGTACTACACCAAGCTCGGCATGGCCGGCGCGGGAGGGCGGGCCCCGGAGCTCGCCGCCCTGCACCTCGCCCGCCTCGCGGGCTTCGCCCCGGGCCGGCTCCTCGATCCGTTCGACGTCGGTCTGCTGGCCGAACGCGGCATACGGGAGGAGGACTTCCCGCCGGACATCTGGCGCCGGGGTCAGGTGGGCGGCAAGCAGTACGCCGTCCCGCTCGACACCCACCCCTTCGTCCTCTACTACCAGACCGAGATCTGCGAGAAGGCCGGACTCATGTCGGGCGGCCGGCTCAAGCCGGTCAGCGGCGCCGGCGAATTCGCCGACGCACTGCGCGCCGCGAAGAAGGCGACCGGACAGCCGGGCCTGGTGACCGAGACGCTCGGGCCCGACTGCATCACGCCCTGGCGCCTCTTCTCCAGCTTCTACGCGCAGACCGGCGGCACGGTGCTCTCCGCGGACGGCAAGCGCCTCGCGCTCGACGACGCCAAGGCGCTGCGGGTGCTGGAGTACCTGGCCCGGCTCGTCGAGGAAGGCCTCATGGTGCGCCGCGTCGACTACCCGGGGTCCGTCGGCGTCTTCAGCGGCGGGAAGACCGCCTTCCACCTCAACGGCGAATGGGAGATCACCACCTTCAAGAACACCGGGCTGCCGTTCTCCATGACCCGCGTCCCCGCGCTCTTCGGGACCGCCGCCACGCAGGCCGACTGCCACGCCTTCGTCCTGCCGCACCAGGCGGACCGCGGGGGAGCCCCCAACGAGGCGGCCCACACGCTCGTCGCCTGGATGCTGAAGCACTCCGTGGCCTGGGCCGAGGGCGGGCACGTGCCCGCCTATCTGCCGGTGCTCGACGATCCGGCCTACCTCGCCCTGAAGCCGCAGTCCGAGTACCGCACCGTGATCGACGACGTGGCGCTGGACGAACCCGCGTGGTTCGCCGGCTCCGCCTCCCGGCTGTGGATCGAGCTCGGAGCCGTGTTCTCCGGGGTCCTCACCGGCTCCAGGAGTCCGCGCAACGCCCTGACCGAGGCCAAGGCCCGGCTGCGGACACTCCTCGACACCCGAAACCCCCTCCCGGGAGCCGCGTCATGACGTCCACCACCGCCGCGGCGCCGGCACCCGTGGCGAAGCCCGCCGAGGGCACGGCCGGGCGTCCGGCCCGCGCCGTGCACAGGAAGTGGACCGAACACGGCCTGGTGTTCATCGCGCCCTTCCTCCTCGTGTACGCGGGCTTCCTGATCTGGCCGCTGATATCCGGCCTGCACATGAGCCTCACCAGCGAGAACATCACCGGGACGGGAGGCGAGTTCGTCGGCCTCGACAACTACGCCGAGGCCGTGCGCGACCCCGATGTGTGGTCCTCACTCTGGAACACCGTCTGGTTCACGGTCCTGTCCACCGTCCCCCTCGTCGTCGTCGGCCTCGCGCTCGCCCTGCTCGCCCACCAGTTGCGGGTCGTCCAGTGGCTGTGGCGGCTCAGCTGGTTCGCGCCGTTCCTGCTGCCGTCCGGGGTCGTCTGCCTGCTCTTCCTGAACATGATCCTGCCGTCGGACTTCGGCCTCGCCGACCAGATGCTCGCCGCCGTCGGGCTGACGCCGGAGATCGGATGGCTCACCGACGAGCGGTACGCCATGCTCAGCATCGTGGCGACCACCGTCTGGTGGACCGTCGGCTTCAACTTCCTGCTGTACCTCGCCGCCCTCCAGGCCATCCCGGCGCACCTCTACGAGGCCGCCGAACTGGACGGCGCCGGTGCGGGCAAGCGGCTCCTGCACATCACCCTGCCGATGCTCAGCCGCACCACCGGGCTGGTCGTGGTCCTCCAGGTACTGGCCTCGCTGAAGATCTTCGACCAGGTCTACATCATGACCGGCGGTGGCCCCGACGACTCCACCCGCCCGATCCTCCAGTACGTCTACCAGCAGGGCTTCACCGGCTACCGCATCGGCTACGCCTCCGCCGTCTCGTACATCTTCTTCGCCCTGATCCTGACCGTCTCCCTGGTGCAGCCGCTGCTGTCCCGGCGCCGAGCTGAGGAGGCCGCGAAGTGAGCGGTTCCACCACCGTCACCACCCGCACCGCCTCACGCCGGGAGCGGCCCGCCGACGCCGGGGGCCGCCGTCCGCGCTGGACGCCCGGCAGGGTCGTCCTCCTCGTCATCGCCCTGCTCCTCACCGCGGCCTGGCTCCTGCCGCTCGCCTGGGCCGTCGCCACCTCCCTCAAGCCGGAGGGCGACACGACGAAGACACCGCTCTCCTGGATCGGCTCGCGCGTCACCTTCGACGCGTACACCAAGGTCTGGGAATCCGGCGACCTGATGGTCTGGCTGATGAACTCGGCGTACATCTCCGTGATGACCACGCTGCTGACCGTCGTGACGTGCGCGATGGCCGCCTACGGCTTCACGCGCACCGACTTCCGCGGCCGGCGGCTGCTCTACGGGCTGGTGCTCGCCGGCATCATGGTGCCCCCGCAGGTGCTCATCGCGCCCCTGTTCCGCGAGATGGCCCAGCTCGGCCTCGTCGACACGTACTGGGGTGTGATCCTGCCCCAGGTCGCCGTGCCCGCCATGGTGTTCATCCTGGTGAAGTTCTTCGAGGGCGTACCCCGGGAACTGGAGGAGGCCGCCTTCTGCGACGGCGCCGGCCGCTGGCGGGTGTTCTGGACGATCGTCATCCCGCTGTCCCGGCCCGTGCTGGCGGCTGTTGCGATCTTCAC
The DNA here is from genome assembly GCF_055559735.1 of Streptomyces sp. NPDC023573. Taxonomy (NCBI): domain Bacteria; kingdom Bacillati; phylum Actinomycetota; class Actinomycetes; order Kitasatosporales; family Streptomycetaceae; genus Streptomyces; species Streptomyces sp. NPDC023573. The sequence continues at coordinate 301,860 of NZ_JBVHKB010000007.1, read as the reverse complement.
CTTCATCTCCACCTGGAACAACTTCCTCTGGCCGTTCCTCGTGACCACCGACCCGGGCGGCATGACCCTGCCCGTCGGCCTCGTCAACGTCCAGTCGTCCTTCGGGGTCCGGTACGCCCAGATCATGGCCTCGCTCGTGATCGCCGGGATGCCGCTCCTGATCGTCTTCGCCTTCTTCCAGCGGCAGATCGTGCGCGGTATCGCGCACACCGGTCTCGCCGGCCAGTGACGCGCCGCGCGGCCCGTACGGACGGCTCACCGTCCGTACGGGCCGTCAGGCGAGCTCCGTGCCCCGTGCGAGCAGCAGCGCCACATCCGCGGCGGCCACCGCCACCGTCCCCGCGAGCGCGGCCTTGCGCCACGCCCCGGCGGGCCGCGGACCCGCGTACGCCGTCGTCGCCGCCACGGCGCAGAGAGCCACACCGCAGAGAACGGCGGCACCCCGTCCGCCCGGCGTCCCCGCGGGACCCAGGACCAGCACCGCGGTGGCCGCCACCAGCGGGAGGGGCAGCAGGAACCGGGTGCGGGCCGGGCCCAGCCGCTGGGGCAGACCGCGGATCCCGGCCCGCAGGTCCTCCTCGATGTCCGGCAGTACGTCGCCCAGATGGGCCGCGACACCGAGCAGCGCACCCGCCGTCACCGCCCACCACGCGGGCCAGGGGCTGCCCGGCAGACTCAGGGTGACCAGACACGGTAGGGCGCCGAAGCCGGTCGCGTACGGCAGCCAGGACATCACGGTGCCCTTGAGCCTGAGGTTGTACGCCCACGCCGCGGCGACCCCCGTCAGATGCGCGGCCCCGGCCGCTCCGCCGCACGCGAGCGACAGCACCGCGCACAGGAACAGCGCGGTGAACGCCGCGCCGCACACGGCTCCTCGGCTCACCGTGCCCCGGGCCACCGGCTTGCCCGGCCGGGCGGCCTCGGCGTCGCGCGGGGCGTCGAACGCGTCGTTGCACCACCCCACGGAGAGCTGCCCGGTCAGCACGGCGGCGGCGACCAGCAGGCGACGGCCGCTCCCCGGGCCCGAGCTGACGGCCAGCGCGGTGACGAGCACGGTCACCGCCACCACCGGACCGGGATGGCAGGACAGCGCGAGCCCCCACCACGGGCCGGACAGCCGGAGGGCGGGCGGGTACGCCGAGGTCCTGTCCGTGGTGTCCACGGGGCGATCGTAAGGACACCGAGACGTACGAACACGGCAGCCGCGCGCCGCATGTGCTCCGATTTGCCCCGGTATGTAGGCAGGATGTGGAACATGACCCTTCCGAAGCGGTGGCCGGGGTGACCCGGATCGCGGCCGTGCACGGAGTCCTGCCGCCGCACCGCCACCCCCAGGGCGACGTCACCGACATGGTGGCGCGCACCTGCCTGCCCCCGGGCACCGACCGCCGTGTGCTGGACCGGATCCACGCCAACGCGGGAGTGCGGACCCGGAACACGGTGCTGCCCCTGGAGCGCTACGGCGAACTGGACGGCTTCGGGGCCGCGAACGACGTGTTCATCGCAGCGGCCGTCGACCTCGGGGCCGAAGCCGTCCGAGGCGCGCTGCGCAAGGCCGGACTGCGCCCCGCCGACGTCGACCTGCTGCTTTTCACCTCGGTCACCGGGATCGCCGCGCCCTCCGTCGACGCACGGCTCGTCGGACGGATCGGCCTTCGCCCCGACGTGAAGCGGCTGCCCGTCTTCGGGCTGGGCTGCGTCGCCGGAGCCGCCGGGGTGGCGCGGCTGCACGACTACCTGCACGGCCGGCCGGACCAGGTGGCCGTGCTGCTCTCGGTCGAGCTCTGCTCCCTCACCTTCCAGCGGGACGACGCGAGCCCCGCCAACCTGGTGGCCACGGCGCTGTTCGGCGACGGCGCCGCGGCGGCGGTCCTCGTCGGCGACGGTCACCGGACGCCGGTGCGCGGCCCCGAGGTCGTGGACACCCGCAGCCGCCTGTACCCGGACACCGGCCACGTCATGGGCTGGGACATCCGCGGCTCCGGCTTCAGGGTCGTCCTCGATCCGGCCGTCCCCGACGTCGTACGCCGCTATCTCGCCGAGGACGTCAGCGGCTTCCTCCATGAGCACGGGCTGAAGCCGAAGGACGTCGCCCGCTGGGTCTGCCATCCCGGCGGCCCCAAGGTCCTGGACGCCGTCGCCGACGCCCTGTCCCTCCCCGAGGGCGCTTTGGACGTCACCTGGCGTTCGCTGGCCGAGGTCGGCAACCTGTCGTCGTCCTCGGTGCTGCACGTCCTGCGGGACACGATGGAACAGCGCGGGCCCGAGCCCGGCACGCCCGGTCTGCTGATGGCCATGGGCCCCGGCTTCTGCTGCGAACTGGTGCTGCTGCGGTGGTAGCGGGGAGGAACACATGATCTGGTACACGGCCCTCGTGCTGGCCGTAGCCGTCGAACGCCTGGCCGAACTCGCGGTGGCGCTGCGCAACGCCCGCTGGAGCCTGGCCCGGGGCGGCACCGAAGCCGGGCGTGGACACTATCCGGTCATGGTTGCCCTGCACACGGGGCTCCTCGCCGCCTGTCTCGCCGAGACCTGGCTGGCCGGCCGCCCGTTCGTGCCATGGGCCGGCTGGGCCATGGTCGCGGTGGTGGTCCTGGCGCAAGGACTGCGCTGGTGGTGCGTCCGCACCCTGGGACGCCGCTGGAACACCCGGGTGATCGTCGTCCCCGGCCTGCCCCTGGTGACCGGCGGCCCCTACCGGTGGCTGCGCCATCCGAACTACGTGGCGGTCGCCGCCGAGGGGGCCGCCCTGCCGCTGGTCCACGGCGCCTGGGTGACCGCCGTCCTGTTCACCGTGCTGAACGCGGCGCTCATGAGCGTACGCATCCGGTGCGAGGACGGCGCGCTGGCCCGCCTCGTCGGAGCGGACGCGCGCGCGTGATCGACATCCTGGTGGCGGGCGGCGGGCCGGCCGGCCTCGCGGCGGCGATCCGGGCCGCCTCGGCCGGCCTGGAGGCCGTCGTGGTCGAACCCCGCCCGCTGCCCGTGGACAAGGCATGCGGCGAGGGAATCATGCCCAGCGGAGTGGCGGCCCTGCGCGCCCTGGGCGTCACTCCGGCCGGCTGTGAACTCCGGGGCATCCGGTATGTCGAAGGCCCCCGGCAGGCCGAGGCGGCCTTCCTGGGAGGCCCCGGGCTCGGCGTCCGGCGCACCGAACTCCACGCCGCGCTGCTCCGGCGCGCCCAGGCCCTCGGCGTACGCGTCGTCGCCGGCCGGGCGACAGACGTACGCCAGGGCTCCGACAGCGTCACGGCGGCGGGACTGACCGCCCGCTGGCTGATCGCCGCCGACGGCCTGCACTCGCCGCTGCGCCGTGCCCTCGGCCTGGAACGCCCCTGCGCCGCACCCCGCAGATACGGGCTGCGCCGGCACTACCGGACCGCCCCCTGGACGGACCTCGTGGAGGTCCACTGGTCGCGCCTCGGCGAGGCCTATGTGACACCGGTGGGGGAAGAGACGGTGGGCGTCGCCGTGCTGAGCCGCCACCGGGGCTCCCACGAGCAGCACCTCTCCGCCTTCCCCGCCCTGGCCCGCAGGCTCACCGGACGGGAGGCGGGACCCGTACGCGGCGCCGGCCCGCTGCGCAGGAGTGCGAGCACACCGAGGGCCGGCCGGGTCCTGCTGGCCGGTGACGCGGCGGGTTACGTCGACGCGCTCACCGGAGAGGGGATCGCCCTGGCCGCGGCGACCGCCTCGGCGGCCGTCGACTGCCTCGCCTCGGGCCGGCCCGAGGCGTACCCCGCGCAGTGGGCCCGGCTGACCCGCCGGCACCGCCTGCTCACCGGGGTGCTGCTGGGTGCCGCGGGGAACCCCTGGACCGCCGGGCTCATCGTGCCCGCCGCCCACCGGCTGCCCCGGCTGTTCGCCGCCGCGGTGCGCGCCCTGCAGTAGCCGCCATCCATGGCGTCCCGTCCGCCCGCCCGCGCGTGCGGCGGGGCGGCGAGGAGGCGGGAAGCCGTGTACAAAGGGGGACATGGCCGGACGCTACGGCCGCCCGCGTTCGTTTCTCCGGATGAGAAGCCTCGCTGGTCAGGTCTTTCTCCTGCAAGTGGCGATCGTGGTGCTGCTCGTCGCTGCATCCGTGGCCGCACTCGTGCTGCAGTCGCGGGCCGACAGCGAACGGGAAGCCCGTAATCGCTCGGTCGCCGTGGCCGAGACCTTCGCGAACGCCCCCGGCGTGGACGCGGCTCTGCGGAGCCCCGATCCCACGGCCGCGCTCCAGCCCGAGGCCGAGGCGGCGCGCAAGGGCTCCGGGGTCGACTTCATCGTCGTCATGAACCTCGATTCCGTCCGCTTCACCCACCCGCTGCCCGACAGGATCGGCAAGAAGTTCGTCGGCACCGTGGAGCCCGCCCTGGAGGGCGGTGTCGTCACCGAGAAGGTCGACGGCACCATCGGACCGCTCATCCAGGCCGTCGTGCCCGTGAAGGGGGCCGACGGCGAAGTGCTGGGCCTGGTGTCCGCGGGCATCACCATCAAGAGCGTCAGCGGGGCCGCCGAGGACCAGTTTCCCCTCCTCTTCGGCTCGGCCGCGGGAATCCTGCTGCTCACCATGGGAGGCACCGCACTCGTCACCAGGCGCCTGAAACGCCAGACCCATGGACTCGGCCCGACCGAGATGACCCAGATGTACGAGCACCACGACGCCGTTCTGCACGCCGTGCGGGAAGGCGTGCTCATCGTCGGCGGTGACGGGCGGCTGCTGCTGGCCAACGACGAGGCACGGAGGCTTCTGCACCTGCCCCCGGACATCGAGGGCACGCCCGTCACGGAGCTCGGGCTCGATCCGGTCACCACCGGACTGCTGACCTCCGGACGCAGCGCGACCGACGAGGTGCACTCCGTGGGAGACCGTGTCCTGGCCATCAGCCAGCGGGCCACGGACAGACACGGCGGACCGCCCGGGAGCGTGACGACCCTCCGCGACACCACGGAGCTGCAGGCACTCACGGGCAGCGCGGCCATGGCGCGCGGCAGGCTGAAGCTCCTCTACGACGCGGGTACGGAGATCGGCACCGCCCTGGATGTCGTACGCACCTGCGAGGAGCTGACGGAGTTCGCCACCGCGCGGTTCGCCGACTACGCCACCGTCGATCTGGCCGAGGGCGTGCTGCGCGGCGAGGAGCCCACGATCGCCCGGGCCACCACCGACGGCCTGCGCCGCTCGGCCTTCAGCGGCCCACGCGACGACACGGGGCTCCATCCGCTGGGCTCGGTGATCCGCTTCCTGGAGACCACGGACCTCGGTGCCGGCCTGCTCAGGGGCGAAGCCGTCCTCGACACCGATCTGGCGCGGCGCGGCGGCTGGCAGCAGAAGAATCCGGAACGCGCCGAGCGCATCCTCGAGAGCGGGTTCCACTCGCTGATGGCCGTCCCCATGCGGGCAAGAGGCGTGCTCCTCGGCGCGGCCCTGTTCTGGCGAGCCCAGACCCCCGAGCCGTTCGAGGACGAGGACCTGTCCGTCGCGGAGGAGCTCGTCGCCCGCGCCGCCGTGAGCATAGACAACGCGCGCCGCTACTCCCGTGAGCACAACGTGGCGGTCACCCTGCAGCGCAGCCTGCTGCCGCAGGGACTTCCCGTCCAGAGCGCCATCGACGCCGCCTACCGCTACCTCCCCGCGCAGGCGGGGCTCGGCGGGCTGGGCGGTGTCGGCGGCGACTGGTTCGACATCATCCCGCTGCCCGGCGCCCGTGTCGCCCTCGTGGTCGGGGACGTGGTCGGGCACGGACTCCACGCGGCCGCCACCATGGGGCGTCTGCGCACGGCGGTCCACAACTTCTCCACTCTGGACCTGCCTCCTGACGAACTGCTGTGGCACCTGGACGAACTCGTCGCCCGCATCGACCAGGACGAGTCGGCCGAGGGCTCGCAGGGAGGCGACGTCACCGGGGCCACCTGCCTCTACGCGATCTACGACCCGGCGTCCGGACGCTGCACCATGGCCCGCGCGGGCCACCTCCAGCCCGTGATCGTCAGCCCCGAGGGTGACGCCGTGTTCGCGGACGTCCCGGGCGGCCCGCCCCTGGGACTCGGCGGCATGCCCTTCGAGACCCTCGACCTGGAGCTTGCGGAGAACAGCCGTCTCGTGCTCTACACGGACGGGCTCGTCGAGGACCGGCACCGCGACATCGACGAAGGGCTGGAGATGCTGCGCGAGGCCCTGGCCGGACACCCCGGCCGGACACCGGAGGAGACCTGCCAGGCCGTCCTCCGCGCATTGGTGCCCGCCAAGGCACGCGACGACATCGCGCTGCTCGTCGGTCGCACCCGCTGTCTCGCCCCCGAGAACGTGGCCGTGTGGGATGTGCCCTCGGAACCCTCCGCGGTCGCGAGGGTGCGCTCCGAGGTGTCCCGCAAGCTGAACGAGTGGGATCTGGTCGAGGAGGCCTTCACGACCGAGCTGATCCTCAGCGAACTGGTCACCAATTCCATCCGATACGCCACCGGCCCGATCGGCGTACGTCTGATCCGTGACAGGACGCTGATCTGCGAGGTGTCCGACCGCAGCAGCACCTCGCCCCACCTGCGCCAGGCGGCCGGCATGGACGAGGGCGGCAGGGGCCTGTTCCTCGTCGCCCAGCTCGCCGAGCGCTGGGGCACCCGCTACACCGACGACGGCGGCAAGGTCATCTGGACGGAACAGCCGCTGCAGCCGGAGATCAACGGGCCGGGGTGACGGATCACCGGCGGATCACCGGCGGCAGTCCAGGAACAGATGGGGTTCGGGGACCGCCCCGGGCCGGTCCGGAGTGAACACCGATGCGGTCTCGTGCACGACGGTCAGCCCGGCATCGGCCGCGAGTGCCCTGAGCGCGTCGGGCCCGAAGCTGGTCACCCGTACCTCCTGGCCCATGAAGACGGTGCTCACGCCCTCCACGTCCAGCGGCACGGTCGCCAGGACCAGATGACCGCCCGGCCTGAGCGACCGCGCCAGACGGTGCACGAGGGCACGCTGCTCCTCGCGCGACATCTGCAGCAGCGAGAAGTAGACGCAGACGGCGTCGAAGCTCTCCTTCTCCAGGGCGAGCTCACGGATGTCCGCCCGGCGGAACGACGCCCCGGGGACCCGGCGGGACGCCAGGTCCACCATCACCGGTGAGACGTCGACGCCCAGCACCTCGTGCCCGGCGGCCGCCAGGGTGTGGGCGGTCGGCCGGCCCGTCCCGCTGCCGACGTCCAGAATCCTGCTGTGCGGCGCCAGCCGCCCCAGCAGCCGGTCCAGTGAGTCGTGGTGCGCGGCCGAGCCGGCGAAAGCCGCCTCGTAGTCGGCCCCGATGGCGTCGAACGCCTCGGCTGCCGCGTGCTGATGGCTCTCGGCCATGGGCACCTCCCCTTCCGGACCGTGACTACGGGATACGGGCGACCGCGACGTAGACGCCGCTGAACTCCTGCTCGGGGGCCGGTGTGCCGCGGAACCACTCGGGAGCCGTCACCAGACCCGGCTCGACGATGTCCAGGCCCTCGAAGAAGCCGGCGAACTCGGCGCGGGTGCGGAGAGCGAGCCGGATGCCCCCCTTGCCGTACTCGGCCGCACCCTGTTCGCCGCGCTCGGGGTTCACGTCCGAGGCACCTTGCGACAGCACCACGTAACTGCCCGGAGCCAGCGCGGAAGCCAGTGTGCGCACGACGGCCCGCGGGTCCTGGTCGTCCGGGAGGAAGTGGAGAAGACCCAGGAGCGAGAGGGCGACGGGCCGTTCGAAGTCCAGGACCTTGCGGGCCGCCTCGATGATCGTGCCCGGTTCGAGCACGTCCGCGTGGACGTAGTCCGTGGCCCCTTGCGGACTGCTGATCAGGAGCGCCTCCGCGTGGCGCAGGACGATCGGGTCGTTGTCGCAGTAGACGACCCGTGACCGCGGATCGATCTCCTGGGCGATCTGGTGCAGGTTCGGCGCGGTCGGGATCCCCGTGCCGATGTCGAGGAACTGGCTGATGCCCTCGCCGGCCAGCCAGGCCGTCGCGCGGTTCATGAAGGCACGGTTCTGGAACGCCCCGGCCTTCGCCTCCGCCGGCAGGTGCCGCGCCACCGCCTGGTCCACCGGGTAGTTGTCCTTGCCTCCGAGCAGCGAGTCGTACACGCGGGCCGAGTGGGGCCTGCTGGTGTCGATCGGGGGCCGGGGTGTCCCAGTCGTCATGACGCGCTCCGTCGCAGATGAGGTGAACCGCTCCGCCTGCGCAGTCTGCCACAGCAACTCACGCAGGGGCGGCAGCCGTTGATCTCTCATGCCTGACGGAAGCGGCCCCCGGGACCATGTCCCGGGGGCCGCGCGGCGGACCGGGTATCAGGGGGCGTCGACCAGGTCGTGCTTGGGCACGGTCACGGTGCGGGCACCGGGCTTGCCGCCCAGGACCACCTTCCGCAGGGCGCTGTTGTTGCCGAGGTCGGTCTCCTTGAGCCGGTTCTCCGGGTTGGCCAGCACCTGGATGTAGTAGGTGCCGTTCGCCAGGCCGGTGATGTCGAAGGACTGGCCCGGAAGGTCCTGGGTGTACGTGTCACCGGAACCCACGTCGAGCACCTCCCGTACGGAGATGGAGTTCTCCTGGCCGCAGGCCGTGGACAGATCGGTGTTGTCCGGATGCCAGTTGGCGTTCTTCACCGTGTAGTCGACCGCGTCGGTGTTGGCCAGGCAGAAGGCCTCCTTGCCGCTGCGTACGGTCTCCTTCCGGTCCGCCTTCAGCAGCCGGTAGCTCGCGAAGTCGGTGAAGTGCCAGTGCTCGTGACCCGGGCGGGGGTCCCACTCCATGGTGCCGGTCGGGGTGTAGCCGACCTGCTTGCCCGAGGCGTCGTAGAAGTACTGGTAAGCGTCCATCAGTTCGTTGCCCGGCTTGCGGAAGCCGTCCACGACCAGCTGTGCGGGGCCCGCGTTCCACACGTTGGCGCTGAAGGCCAGATAGTCCTTGCCCGGAGCGTCTGCGTCGCCCTGCCCGATGGTGATGCCGTAGGCGGGCAGGGAGCGCAGGTCGGGCTTGGGAACGTCCGGAACGGCTGCCCTGCCCGTCGGACGCTGCGCGTTCGGCCGCGCGGCGGGTGCCTGCCGGGAGCCGTCCGTAAGTCCCGGCCCGTCGCCCTGCGCCGACCGGAGGCCCTGGCGCTTGGCGGCCCACGGCACGGCGGCGGGCGCCGGCGGGTGGGGGCCGTGACCCACGTTGTACGAGGGGCCCGCGCCGGTGGTCGCGGCCGCCGGGGCGGGAGTGCGCGCGGCGGTGTGGCCGGCGTGGCCCGAGTGCCCGGCCCCGTGGGCCGCGTGCTCCGACGCGGAACGGGCGCCCGCGGCGCCGGCCGGGCTCTCCTCCTCCCAACTGCGCTCGCGCACGGTCACCTTGACGGTCTGCGGCGCGTCAGCGATCTTGAACAGGTCGCGGTAGCGCTGGGTGACGGCCACCTCCGCGGTGTACGTCCCGGCGGGAAGGGCGACCGGCGCGGCGTAGTAGCCCGCGTACGTGTTGGCAGCCCAGCCCTTCTCGACGCCCCACACCGATCCGAGCGTGAACGGGTTCGTCGGACAGCTCTCGGGATACTTCGACGTGGACGGGGCCTCGGGCAGAATCCGGCCCGAGGCGTTGTTCGGGCAGAAGGACTCCGTACGGTTCACGACGGCCTTGCCCGCGGCGTCCCGGACAGTGATCCGGAGGAAGCCCGGCAGCCCCGAGAAGTCCTTCACCAGTCCCTTGGGCAGGGCCTTGGTCCGGGTCTTGTTCCCCTCGTGGATGATCTGGGTGGCGACGACCGGGTCCTTGTAGCTCTTGCGGGTCACCCGCAGCTCGAGCGGGGCACCGGAAGCGGTGAGATACGTCCCGAGGTCCAGGTAGACGCCCGGATCCTCCTTCCACGAGTCGAGCGTCACCGACTTCGAGGCGGCGACCAGGCCGAGCTGGGGGACAGGAGCCGCCTGCTCGCTGTCGGGCGCCGCGGCGACGACGCCGGCGGTCACGGTGATCGCCGCGGCCGCGGCGACAGCCGGACGCCACAGGCGGTTGCGGGGGGTTCTGCTGCTCATCGTTCTCCGATGTCCGGATGCCCCGTCGGGGCGGTGGAGTCGCTTTGCCCATGAGAGAGGGCGAACCCGCCGGAGGTTGTCCGCGGGCTCCCGAAGACCGGAAGGTTGGCCGAAATCGGGCCTTGGGGTGTGCAATCAGACATTTCTCTGCTGTTCCTGGCGCGACCGCGGGAGTGCTGTGCTAGAAGCGCGCCCACGCCTCTGTGACCGCTGACGGGCATGAAACGGGCGCGCCCACAGGCGAAGCAGGCGCCGCGCGGGCGCCCCGCCACCGCCGTGTCACGGGCCACCAGCGTGGGGACCGGTGGAGAAACGGGCACGAACGGGCAGAGGCTGTGGCGCGAGGAAGCTGGTCGTACAGCCGTTTCTGCTTGTACAAACAATGCGTGGGCCCGAACGGACGCCGGGCCCACGACTGATTCGCACTAGCGCAGGGATGTGTCGTGGGCACCGAGGAACGCCGCCGGGGAATTCTCGAGACGGCCCGACAGGACGGTTCGGTCGACGTGAACCGGCTGGCCGAACGGTTCGAGGTGGCCAAGGAGACCATCAGGCGCGATCTGCACGCCCTGGAGGAACACGGGCTCGTCCGGCGCACGCACGGTGGTGCGTACCCGGTCGAGAGTGCCGGGTTCGAAACCACCCTGGCGATGCGCACCACGCACCACGTACCGCAGAAGTCACGGATCGCGACGGCCGCCGCCGAGCTGCTCGGTGACGCCGAGACGGTCTTCGTCGACGAGGGCTTCACCCCGCAGCTCATCGCCGAAGCGCTTCCCCGCGACCGCCCGCTGACGGTGGTCACGGCGTCCCTGGCCGTCGCCACGGTCCTGGCGGACTCGGAGAAGACCGCCGTGCTCCTCCTCGGCGGCCGGGTGCGCGGCAGCACCATGGCGACCGTCGACCACTGGGCGACCCGTATGCTCGCCGACTTCGTCATCGACCTCGCCTACGTCGGTGCGAACGGCATCTCCCGCCAGTACGGGCTGACCACCCCGGACCCGGCGGTCGGCGAGGTCAAGGCGCAGGCCATGCGCAGCGCCCGCCGCCGTGTCTTCGCCGGCGTCCACTCGAAGTTCGGAGCGGTGAGCTTCTGCCGCTTCGCCGGTGTCGGTGACTTCGAGGCCGTCGTCACCGACACCGGTCTGCCCTCGGCGGAAGCCCAGCGCTACTCCCTGCTCGGCCCGAACGTCATCCGCGTCTGACACGACGGCGGGACCGCCCCGCCGCACCCGGCCCCTTCGTCCCCGTACCCGTCCCCCGTCCCCCGCTCCCGCCCTCGCGTCCTCTTCGAGCAACACCCGCAGGGCAGCCCCGCCATGCCCGGAACCGTCAGGAGAGCCGGAGCGCACGGGCACCGATCCGCGAGCCGCTACGACCGATCAGGAGATTCTATGCCCCACCAGCAACGACGCCGTGGGATCCGCGTGCGTGCGGTCGCGGGCACGGCAGTGATGGCCTTCCTCGCCGCCGGATGCGCCGGAGCAGGCGGCACCGCGTTCGGAGGGGGTGACGCACTGAACGTACTGATGGTGAACAACCCCCAGATGCTGGAGCTGCAGAAGCTCACCGCCGAGCACTTCACCGAGGAGACCGGCATCAAGGTCCACTTCACGGTGCTCCCGGAGAACGACGTCCGCGACAAGATCAGTCAGGACTTCTCCAACCAGGCGGGCCAGTACGACGTCGGCACCATCAGCAACTTCGAGGTGCCCTTCTTCGCGAAGAACGAATGGCTGCACCCCCTCGACACCTACGCCGCCGAGGACACCGACTTCGACCAGGAGGACATCCTCGAACCCCTGCGCGAGTCACTCACCGCAGAGGGCAAGCTCTACGCCGAACCCTTCTACGGCGAGTCGTCGTTCCTCATGTACCGCAAGGACGTCTTCGACGCGAAGGGGCTGACGATGCCCTCGCACCCCACCTGGACCGAGGTGGCGGACCTCGCGGCGCGGGCGGACGGCGCCGAGCCCGGCATGAAGGGCATCTGCCTGCGTGGACTGCCCGGCTGGGGCGAGCTGATCGCCCCGCTCACCACCGTCGTCAACACCATGGGCGGCACCTGGTTCACCGAGGACTGGAAACCCCGGCTCACCTCACCGGAGTTCAGGAAGGCCACCGAGTTCTACGTCGATCTCGTGCGCAAGCACGGTGAACGCGGCGCCTCCCAGTCCGGATACGCCGAGTGCCTCAACAACATGACGCAGGGCAAGACCGCCATGTGGTACGACGCCACGGCGGGCGCCGGCTCGCTGGAGGCGGCCGGCTCCCCGGTCAAGGGGAAGATCGGCTACGTACCCGCGCCGGTCGAGGAGACCAAGAGCTCCGGGTGGCTCTACACCTGGGCCTGGGGCATCCAGAAGGCGTCCAAAAAGGCGGACGACGCGTGGAAGTTCGTCTCCTGGGCTTCCAGCAAGGAGTACGAGTCGCTCGTCGGTGAGACCAGCGGCTGGTCCAACGCCCCGGCCGGCAAACGCGCCTCCACCTACGAGAACCCCGAATACCGCGAGGCGGCAGGCGCCTTCGCGGACGTCACCGAGCAGGCCATCTCGGGGGCGGACCCGAAGAACCCGGGAACCCAGCCGCGCCCCGTGCCGGGTATCCAGTTCGTCGGCATCCCCGAGTTCACCGATCTCGGGACCAGGGTCGCGCAGGAGATCAGCGCGGCCATCGCCGGCCGCCAGTCCGTCGACAAGGCGCTGGCCGCTTCCCAGAAGCTGGCCGAACAGGTCGCCAAGGAGTACCGATGACCACAGCAGTCGGCACCACACCCCAGTCACCACCCCGGCCACCCGCGGCCCCGGCGCCCAAGGCGAACCGGGCCAAGGCCTGGGCCACCAGGGCTCCGCTGCTCCCCGCACTGGTCTTCCTGATCGTCGTCACCCAACTGCCGTTCGTGGCGACCCTGGTGATCTCCCTCTTCGACTGGAACTCCCTCAGTCCGGACAAACGCGCCTTCAACGGGCTCGACAACTACGCGTCCGTCTTCACCGACGCCGCGCTCCGCGACTCCGTCGTCACCACGATCCTGCTGACCGTGGGCGTCGTCCTCGCCACCGTCGTCATCGGACTGGCCCTCGCCCTGCTCCTGGACCGCACGTTCTTCGGCAGGGGCATGGTCCGCACCCTGCTCATCACGCCGTTCCTGATCGTGCCCGTCTCCGCCGCGCTCCTGTGGAAGCACGCGCTGTACAACCCGGAGTACGGCCTCCTCAACGGCGCGCTCAGCTGGGTGGGCGACCTCTTCGGCGACACCAGCCCGAGCCAGCCCGACTGGATCGCGGACATGCCGCTCCTCGCCGTCATCGCGGCGCTGGTCTGGCAGTGGACGCCGTTCATGATGCTGATCCTCCTCGCCGGCCTCCAGAGCCGGCCCGCTGAGGTCGTCGAAGCCGCCCGCCTGGACGGCGCGAGCGCCTGGCAGACCTTCCGCTATCTGACGCTGCCGCATCTGCGCAGGTACCTCGAACTGGGTGTCCTGCTCGGGGCCGTCTACATCGTGCAGAACTTCGACGCGGTGTTCACGATCACCGCGGGCGGACTCGACACCGCCAACCTTCCCTACACGATCTACCAGACCTTCTACCAGGCCCACGAATACGGACTGGCGTCCGCCGCGGGAGTCGTGGTGGTGATCGGCACGATCATCATCGCCACCTTCGCGCTCCGGACCGTCTCGTCCCTCTTCAGTGAGGAGGCGAACCGCGCATGACCACCGCCACCGTCCCCGCGCCCGCTCCGTCCGCACAACGCATCCTGCGGCGGGCCAGACGCCGCTCCACCGCGCTGGGCCTGCTGGCCTGGGCGGCAGGACTCGCCTTCTGCCTGCCCGCGCTGTGGATGCTGCTGACCTCGCTGCACGCGGAGTCCGACGCCGCCACCAACCCGCCCTCCCTCTTCGCGCCGCTCACCCTCGACGGCTACCGCGCCTTCTTCGGCGCCGACACCGGCGTCACTCCGTGGCCGCCCCTGCTCAACTCCCTGGGCGCCTCCTTCTTCTCCACCGTCCTGGTGCTCCTGCTGGCGCTCCCGGCGGCGTACGCCCTCTCCATCCGGCGCGTCCCCAAGTGGACGGACGTGATGTTCTTCTTCCTCTCCACGAAGATGCTGCCGGTCGTCGCGGGCCTCCTCCCCGTCTACCTGTTCGCCAAGAACGCCGGGATGCTGGACAACATCTGGCTCCTCGTCCTGCTCTACACCTCGATGAACCTGCCGATCGCGGTCTGGATGATGCAGTCCTTCCTCGCGGACGTGCCGGTGTCGGTCATCGAGGCCGCCCAGGTCGACGGCGCGAGGCTGCCGACCGTCCTGGCCCGGGTCGTCGCACCGATGGCCGCCCCCGGGATCGCGGCCACCGCGCTGATCTGCTTCATCTTCAGCTGGAACGAACTGCTCTTCGCACGGGTGCTCACCGGCGTCGTCGCCCAGACGGCACCCGTCTTCCTCACCGGATTCGTCACCAGCCAGGGCCTCTTCCTGGCCCAGCTGTGCGCCGCGTCCGTCGTCGTGTCCCTGCCGGTGCTCGCCGCCGGCTACGCCGCCCAGGACAAACTCGTCCAGGGCCTGTCTCTCGGAGCAGTGAAATAATGCGGGCAGCCATCGTCGAAGCACCCGGGAAGATCTCCGTCACCACCGTCCCCGACCCCACCCCGGGCCCCCGCGAGGTCGTCGTGTCCGTCGCCTCCTGCGGGCTGTGCGGAACCGATCTGCACATCCTGCAGGGCGAGTTCGCGCCCTCCCTGCCGCTCGTCCCCGGCCACGAGTTCGCCGGGGAGATCGTGGGCGTCGGCCGTGACGTCACGGAGCTCGCCATCGGCGACCGCGTCGCCGTCGACCCCTCGCTGCATTGCCACGAGTGCCGCTACTGCCGCAGCGGGCGCGGCAACCTCTGCGAACGCTGGGCCGCCATCGGCGTCACCGTCTCCGGCGGCGCCGCCGAGTACGCCGTGGCCCCCGTCGCCAACTGCGTCCGGCTGCCCGACCACATCGACGTGAGGGACGCGGCCCTCATCGAACCGCTGTCCTGCGCCGTCCGGGGCTACGACGTACTGAACAGCACCCTCGGCGCCGAGGTGCTGATCTACGGCTCCGGGACCATGGGCCTGATGATGCTCGAACTCGCCAAGCGCACCGGTGCGGCCGGCGTGGACATCCTGGACGTCAACCCCGACCGTCTCGCCACGGCCGGCCTCCTCGGCTGCTCCCGGTCCGCGGCCGG
This sequence comes from Streptomyces sp. NPDC023573, assembly GCF_055559735.1. Lineage (NCBI taxonomy): Bacteria > Bacillati > Actinomycetota > Actinomycetes > Kitasatosporales > Streptomycetaceae > Streptomyces > Streptomyces sp. NPDC023573. The sequence goes on along the minus strand of NZ_JBVHKB010000007.1, from coordinate 286,644 downwards.
GGCGGACGAGCTGGAGCGGCCCGGCGGCTGGGACGTCGTCATCGACGCCACGGGGAACGCCGCCGCCATCCAGGACGGCCTCGGACGCGTCGCCAAGGGCGGGACCTTCCTCCAGTTCGGGGTCGCCGACTACGCGACGACGGCAGTCATCGAGCCGTACCGCATCTACAACCAGGAGATCACCATCACCGGCTCGATGGCCGTTCTGCACAGCTACGAACGCGCCGCCGCGCTCTTCGCCACCGGGGTCCTCGACCCTGCCGTCTTCATCAGCGACCGGCTGCCGCTCGACCAGTACCCGCAGGCCATCGACCGTTTCAAGGCGGGCGTCGGCCGCAAGATCGTGGTCGAGCCGTGACGGGCGGTCCCGGCGCCGTTCTCGTACTCGGAGAGGCGCTCGTCGACCTCGTACCCATGGCCGACGACGGCGGCCTGCGGGCCGCCCAGCCCGGCGGGGCCCCGGCCAACGTCGCCGTCGGGCTGGCCACGCTCGGCACCCCGGTGGCGTTCGCCGGAGGGCTGGGCGGCGACGGCTTCGCCCGCATGATCGAGGAGCGGCTGCGGGCGGCCGGGGTGGACCTCACGCTCTGTGAACGCTCCGGACTGCCCACGGCGCTGGCCGTCGCCGAGCCGGGCGCCGGGGGGACCGGCTACCACTTCCACCTCCAGGACACGGCGACGTTCCGGCTGCCCGACCTGTCCACGCGGGCAGCCGCATTCGGGGCCGTGTACGCCGGCGGGCTCGCGGCCGTCGTGGGACCCGCGGCATCGGCCGTACGGGCCACCGCCGAGGCTGCCGCCGCGCACTCCCTGCTCGTCGTGGACCCCAACGTCCGCCGCGACCGCACATTGGGCGCCGACCACGGCGCGGCGGCGCTGCGCGAACTGTGCGCACTCGCGCACGTCGTGAAGGTCAGCGACGAGGACCTGGGGACGCTGTGGCCCGGAGCCGACCCGGAGGAGGCCTGCCGGGAACTGGCGGCAGGAGGAAGGCTGGTGGTCCTCACCCGTGGCGCCCGGGGCAGCACCGCCTTCACGGCGGACGCACCGCCCGTCTCCGTCCCGGCCACCCCGGTCGAGGTGGTCAACACGATCGGCGCGGGGGACGCGTTCACCGCGGGTCTGCTGAGCCGGATGGGGGCCCTGGGTTCCTTCACGGCGACGCCGTATCCGGAGGAGGTGAGGGACATGCTGTCGTTCGCCTCCGAGACGGCCGCCTCGGTGTGCGCACGGGCGGGCACGGAGCCCTCGGCCCCCGCCGGTATCTGAGGGGGCTCGCCGCCCGCGTGGACCGTCGCCGGGCCGGCCGCACACCGGAGTCCGGCGCCACCCCGGGAGGGGAACTCGGCTCCCGCCCGGCGGGATGCCTCCCGCCGGATCCCGCCGGTCACCACCCCGCGCGGTGTCCGTCATACGGAACGCCCCTCGTGCCGACTGCGTCCTGGGCACGCGGGTGAGGCATCCTCTGCTGGTCGGGCAGAACGGGCCCGTGGTGGTGAGTGGATCTCCGCCACGGTCTGTGACGGAGAAGGATGCGGAACCAGATGGCAGACAACTCGGACCTGTTGGCCTTCGTGCGGGCACGCCTCGCCGAGGAGGAGCAGATCGCGCGGGAGGCGGGAGGTGACGGCTGGCGGACTCCGGCCGAGGCACCCGGTGAGGTGCACGACCGCACGAGCGGCATCGCCTTCGTCGTACGGTCGCGCGCCTACGACCGGCACATCGCCTTCCAGGACCCGGCACGCACCCTGCGCCGCGTCGAGACCACCAGGGTCCTCCTGGACGAGTACGAGGAGATCGCGGTCCTGGACACCGACCGCCCTGCCCAGGACTTCACCTCGGGCCGCGCCGTCGGGCTGGGCTTCGTCGTGCGGCAGATGGCCGCCGAGCACGCCGGTCACCCCGAATACCGGGTGAAGTGGCTGCCCCGGTTCTCCCACTGGGGCCCGCCCTCCCCGCCGGAGTAGAGGCAGGCCCGCCCCGTCTCGCCGAGCGCCCGGCCGACAGGAGTGTTTGGGTGGACACACCGTCCCGCGCGCCGACGGGGTCGAGCCGAGGAGGGCGTATGACGAGCACACCCGGTCCTCTGGAGGGCCGCGTCGCCGTCGTGACCGGCGCCGCACGGGGCCTGGGCGCGGCCCTCGCACGCGAGCTGGCGGACCGCGGCGCCACGCTGGCCCTGGTCGGCCGGGAGGAAGCCGGCCTGGCCGCGGTGCGGGACTCGCTTCCGGGCCTCGCGCGGTGCTGGGAGGCCGACGTCACCGACGAGGCGGGAATGGCGCGGGTGGCGGACGAGGTACGGGAAGGGCTCGGCCCCGCCTCGGTCGTGGTCGCCAACGCGGGCCTGGCCGAGGGCGGCCCCTTCGCGGAGTCCGACCCGGCGACCTGGCGGCGCGTGATCGAGGTGAACCTGATCGGCAGCGCGATCACCGCACGGGTCTTCCTGCCCCAGCTGCGCGCCACGCGCGGTTACTACCTCCAGATCGCATCGCTGGCCTCCATCGGCGCCGCGCCCATGATGAGCGCGTACTGCGCCTCCAAGGCGGGCGTGGAGTCCTTCGCGCACTCGCTGCGCGCCGAGCTCGCCCATGAGCACGTCGCGGTGGGGATCGGCTACCTGAACTGGACCGACACCGACATGATCCGCGATGCCGACCAGCACCCCGTGCTGCGCGAGCTGAGGGCGCACATGCCCAGGCCCGCGCGCAAGGTCTACCCGGCGGAGACCGTGGCACGCCGCATGGCGCGGGCGGTCGAGCGCCGCAGCGCCGCCGCCTACATGCCGGCGTGGCTCCGCGCCACGCAGCTGGTGCGCGCCGCGATGCCTCCGGTCGTCACGGCGTTCTCGAAGCGGGAGCTTCCCGGACTGGCACGGACGGCTCGGTTCGAGCCCACGGGCCTCCTCGGGGCGGGCGGGCGGGCCGACGCGTCGAGCCGGCGGGGACCGGACGGCTGAAACCCGCTCCGCCCGGCTCGGACACGGGCCGCACTGAGTACGGGGGAGCGGGGCGGCTGAGTACGTGACCCGATCCGGGCGTCTGCCGCCGCTGGTCGAATGGGGACCATGCTCCCCGAAGCGCCGACGCGCCCCCGCATCCAGAACCTGACCAGCGCGGGCACGGCGCTGGCCGTGACCCTGCTCCCGCTGGCCGTCGGCGTCCTGCTGGCCAGGACGATGGCGCTGGATCCGATGACATCCGTGAACGCTTTCGTCACCGGTGGGGGGCAGCGCGTTCGGCTCGCCCCTTCGCGATGGATGCTGAAGGCTCGAACGCGCGAGCTGCTTTCCCGGCGGTAATGGAATGTCCGTCCAGGTAAGCGCTGTCGCTCCTGTTACACGGATCGGCGAGGTCCCGGCAGGGGTGTGCGGGGGAGCGGGGCCCGGTGGACGGGGCGCCGTGACCAGGCGGACGGCCCTCGCAAAGGGTCGGTGCAACGATCAACGGTTGACAGGTCTACGACTGTCGGGATCCGTGCCGGGTGCAGTCGTGTGTGACAGAAATGTCCGTACTTCGTCACACGGACCAGGGCGTCTTTCGGCCATCCCGAAAGCGGGACAAAGTTTGCGTTCCCGGTACGACGCCGGGATCGGAAAACGCCCGGAGCTCCATGCCGGGCCCGCATGATGAGGGGTTTCCATGTCCCGTACCGCACGCCGGATCACCGCCACCGTCCTCGCCTCAGGCGCCCTGCTCGCCGCGGCGGCCCTTCCGGCGACGGCCGATGGCCGGGACCACGGTCACAACCGGCCGGCGCACCGCTCGGCCGTCGTCCTGGGCGCGATCCAGTACGACAGTCCCGGTCGCGACAACGGCTCCAACCGGAGCCTGAACGCCGAGTGGGTCACCGTGACCAACACCAGCCGCCACTCCGTCAACCTCCGCGGCTGGACGCTCACCGACGAGAGCCGACGTTCGTACACCTTCGACCTGCGGCTGGCCGGCCGGTCCTCCGTCCGCGTCCACACCGGTGTCGGCCGTGACACCCGGCACGACGTGTACCAGGACCGCCGCCACTACATGTGGGACAGCAGGGACACCGCCACGCTCCGCGACAGCCGCGGGCACAAGGTCGACTCCGAGTCCTGGGGCCGGCACCACCGTGGGGGCGGCCACCGCGGCAACCGCTGAGCGGCACCGGTAAGGGGAAGCGGCGTTCTCCCTGACTGAGACGGCGTACCACGGCTCACCGCCGTGGTACGCCGTACGCGTGCGGCGCGCGGCCGCCGTGGGGCGGGGCCTGTGCATCGGGAGGTCCCGGGTGATGTCAGGATGGACTCATGACCATCAAGGCGTTTTTCGACATCACCATCGACGACCAGCCCGCTGGGCGGATTGTGTTCAACCTCTTCGACGACGTGGCCCCCAAGACCGCGGAGAACTTCCGCGCGCTGGCCACCGGTGAGAAGGGCTTCGGCTACGCGGGCTCGCCGTTCCACCGCGTCATCCCGGACTTCATGCTCCAGGGCGGTGACTTCACCAACGGCAACGGCACCGGCGGCAAGAGCATCTACGGCGAGAAGTTCGCCGACGAGAACTTCACGCTGAAGCACAACAAGCCCGGCCTGCTCTCGATGGCCAACGCGGGCCCGAACAGCAACGGTTCGCAGTTCTTCATCACCACGGTCCTCACCCCGTGGCTGGACGGCAAGCACGTCGTCTTCGGCGAGGTCGCCGACGAGCCGAGCATGGAGCTCGTCCGCAAGATCGAGTCGTACGGCTCCTCGACCGGCAAGACCAAGGCGAAGATCGCCGTCTCCGAGTCCGGCGTCCTCTGAGTCACCCGACGGGGCTCCCGGCCGGTTTCCACGGGCCGGGAGCCCCGAGCCGTGCCATGGCCTGATCCGGACGGGGCACGGCGGCCGGAAGGCGTCCCGGGCCGGGGAGTGACAGGGTGGAGATGCTTCGACCCCGCACACCCACATGGGACGGAAGGACCGCAAGGTGCGTATCGATCTCACCGGCAGGACCGCTGTCGTGACCGGCTCCTCGCAGGGCATCGGGCTCGCCGTCGCCACCGGGCTGGCCGCCGCCGGAGCGCGCGTCGTGCTGACCGGACGGGGCCGGGACCGGCTCGTCGCGGCGGCCGAAACGCTGCGCCGCACCGAGCCCGACGCCGATGTCCTCACGGTCGCCTGCGACCTCGCCACGGAGCAGGGGGCTGCGGAGCTCCACGAGGCCGTGCCCACGGCGGACATCCTCGTCAACAACCTCGGCATCTTCGGCTCACGGCCGCCGCTGGAGATCACCGACGAGGAGTGGCGCGCCTACTTCGACACCAACGTCCTCAGCGCGGTGCGTCTGATCCGCCGCTACCTCCCCGGTATGACCGAGCGAGGGTGGGGCCGGGTGCAGAACATCGCGAGCGACTCCGCGATCGTCATCCCCGCCGAGATGATCCACTACGGCATGTCCAAGACCGCCCTGCTCGCCGTCTCCCGGGGCTTCGCCAAGGAGGCCGCCGGCACCGGGGTGACGGTGAACTCCGTGATCGCCGGGCCCACGCACACCGGTGGTGTCGAGGACTTCGTCCGCGAGCTGGTGGGCGATCTCCCGTGGGACGAGGCCCAGCGCGAGTTCATGCGGCTGCACCGCCCGCAGTCCCTGCTCCAGCGCCTGATCGAACCCGAGGAGATCGCGAACCTCGTCGTCTACCTCAGCTCCTCGCAGGCGTCGGCCACCACGGGCGCCGCCGTGCGGGTGGACGGCGGCTACATCGACTCGATCGTGCCCTGAGCTTCCGGGCTGGCATGATCAGGGGCATGGACGAGCGCATCATCGCCGCGTGTGACGGGGCATCGAAAGGCAATCCGGGACCTGCCGCCTGGGCGTGGGTCGTGGCCGATGGCCAGGGGAAACCCCGGCGGTGGGAAGCGGGCCCGCTGGGCACCGCCACCAACAACGTCGCCGAGCTCACCGCCCTGCTGGAACTGCTGCGATCGACCGATCCGGGCGTGCCCGTCGAGGTGCGCATGGACTCGCAGTACGCGATGAACGCGGTGACCAAGTGGCTGCCGGGGTGGAAGCGCAACGGCTGGAAGACGTCCGGGGGCAAGCCGGTCGCCAACCGGGAGCTGGTGGTCTCCATCGACGAGCTGCTGAGCAGCCGCGCCGTGACCTTCCGCTACGTACCGGCGCACCAGGTGGACGGCGACCCCCTCAACGCGCTGGCCGACCAGGCCGCGAGCGAGGTGGCCGTCTCGCAGCAGGCGGCGGGGACCGCGTACGGCACGGCGGACATGCCGGTGCCCGCGCCCGCCCGCTCGACGAAGAGCCGGACGGTGGGCGCCGCCAGGAGCGGGTCCACGGGAGGCTCCACCGCCGGCTCCTCGGGCCGGGCGCGGTCCGCCGCCACGATCCGGGCGAAGTTCGCGGGCCGGTGCCACTGCGGGAAGCCGTACGCGGCCAAGGACATGATCGCCAAGAACCCGAACGGCTGGGGACACCCGGAGTGCCGGACGGTGCCGGCCTGAGCCGTCCCGGCCGGGAGACCGGCTCCGTGGCATCCGGCACGAGAACGCGCCGGTCCGGGCTCAGGAGCCCCGACGAACCGACGAGAAGGCACACGCGACATGACTGGACAAGATGACCGCTGGGCGGAGCTCACCGGAGGAAAGGCCGGAGAGGCCTACGCTCAGCGCTTCGCCCAGCTCGCCGATTCGGGTCACGACATCCATGGCGAGGCCGCCTTCTGCGCCGCGTTGCTGGGACCGGCCGCCCGGGTCCTCGACGCCGGCTGCGGCACCGGCCGGATCGCCATCCGGCTCGCCGGGCTCGGCCACCGCTGCACAGGCGTGGACGTCGACTCCTCGATGCTCGCCGTCGCCCGCCGGGACGCCCCCGCACAGGAGTGGCTCCATGGGGACCTGGCACGCCTCGACACCCTCGGCCTGGAGCCGGGCTTCGATCTGGCGATCGCAGCCGGGAACGTCATCCCGCTGCTGGCTCCCGGAACCGAAGCGGAGGTCGTCCGTCAGCTGGCCGCGGCACTGCGCCCCGGCGGTCTGCTGGTCACGGGCATGGGCCTGGACGCGGCACACCTGCCGCTGCCGGAACCGACCGTGACCCTCGGGGAGTACGACGACTGGTGCGCACAGGCCGGACTGACCTTGCAGCGACGCCACGCGACCTGGAGCGGCGATCCCTATGACCCGGGCTGTGGCTATGCCGTCAGCGTGCACTTCCGCCCCGCCTGAGCCCAGCCCGTACGCGAGTGCTCCCGTGGGCGGGGCGAGGTCACTTCGACGCGAGACAGCCGGCCGGCGTCCGTGTCCGGGCAGCCCAGGACAGGTGAGGGCCGGGCCGAGCGGAACCGGTCCGGGAGACCTCAGACGTCCGCCCAGACGAGTCGGCCGGACACGCTGCTGCGCGTGCCCCATCGCGTCGCGAGCGCGTCCACGAGCATCAGGCCCCGGCCGTCCTCGGACACCGACGCGAGACTGAAACCGTCGTCCGTGCCGTCCGCACCGAAGGCCACGGGGCCGGGACCCTCCGCGCCGTGCGGGCCCTCCGGCACGGTGCCGGAGGGCCGGTCCCGTGGACCGGGCAGTTTCGGCACATCCCGGCGGCCGCGGTTCCACACGCAGATGCGCACCCGGCCGGGGGTCCGCAGGAGACGGCACCGGATCCGCCGGCCCGCGGTGTGTTCCACCGCGTTCGTGACCAGCTCGGTCACGAGAAGGGCCGCCGTCTCGACGCGTTCGTCGGGTTCTCCCCAGCCCCGCATGGCTTCCTGCACGCGGTGTCTCGCCACAGGAACGGCCCGGGGAAGGCGGGGAATCCACCAGCTCTGTGCGCTCCGCCCGCCCGATCCCTCCGGGGCCGAACGCGCGCACGTGACTATTTCCGACATGTACGTACTCTCCGCGCAAAGTGCATACTTTGCAAGAGGCAGAATGTCAGGATGGTTCCGAATCGGCGCCGGGGTTACTGCCACCCCGGTCGTAGCCTGCCAGGAAGGGATGTGGATGAGGCCCCGGTCCGGCCCCACCCTCGAACACCGAGTCCTGGCGGCGCGTCTGCGGATGCTCAGGGAACGGGCGGGCGTCAGCCTCCAGGCGGCTTCGGTGGCACTCGGTGCCCACCCCGCCACCGTCCGGCGCATCGAGCGTGCCGAGACCGGGCTCGACGCCTATCAGGTCCGGGTCCTCCTCGAGCGTTACGCCGTGTCCGCCGAGGAGGCCGAGCCGATCATGGCGGGTATCGCCGCCGCGAACCTGCCGGGCTGGTGGCACGCGTGGCGGGACGCGATGGACCCGTGGCAGCAGGAGGTCATCGGCATCGAGTCCTCCGCCGCGCTCGTCCGGACCTGGCACCCCGCCCTGATCCCCGAACTCCTGCGCACCCCCGCCTACGAGGCGGCCCTGGGCCGCGGCCTGACCTCCTCCCCCCGGCCACGGCGGGAGGAGGACCGGCACATCGAACTGCTGGCGGAGCGGCAACGCCGTCTCGAGGCGCGCGGCGCGGCCCTCTGGGCCCTGTTCCCCGCCGCCGCCCTCCGTACGCCGGTCGGCGGGCCCTCCGTGATGGCCGGACAGCGGGCGGTGCTGGAGGAGGCGGCCCACCGCCGGCACCGCACGGTGCAGGTGGTGCCCCTCGACGCCCCACCACACCCGATGACCGGTGTGCCACCGCTGCACCTGCTGCGCGTACCGGCACCGGAGATCGGCGACCGTGCGGTCCTGGAGATCCCCGGCGCCCGGGTGGACATCGTCGACGAACCGGCCGTCGTCATGGACTACCGCATCCGCCTGGACCGCGCGTGCGCGGCTGCCCCGCACCCGGGCTCGCCGCTGCCGGAAGGCGGACCGGGACCCAAAATCCCCTGAAGACCGGGCCTGTTGGGGTTTCGATCGCCGTATGACGGTCACGCGCACAGTGCGGAACCCGAAAGCCAGGCGCAATCCAGCAGAGACCGACGGACCGTTCCCAGCGAGAAGGAGTGAGAGACATGGACAACTGGCGCATGCACGCGGCATGCCGCGAAGAGGACCCCGACCTGTTCTTCCCCATCGGCAGCACCGGGCCCGCACTCGTGCAGGCCGAGGAGGCCAAGGCCGTCTGCGGGACCTGCCCCGTGCGGGAGCAGTGCCTGGACTGGGCGCTGGAGAACGGACAGGACTCGGGCGTGTGGGGAGGCATGGACGAGAACGAACGCCGTGCCCTGAAGCGCCGTCGCGCCCGTCAACAGGCCAGGAGCCACGGGTGACGCCTCCGCGCTCCGGCCGCCCGGCCGGGAGACGATGAGCCATGGACACCTCGGTCTGGCTCATCATCGGCGCGCTCGTACTCCTGCTCATGGCGGGTGCGGCCCTCGTCCTGCTGGTACGGGTGATCCGGGCCAGAAGGCTCCTCGTCGACGCCGGCATCCCCCTGAAGAACAAGGCGCTCGTCTGGGCGGCGGTGATCTACACCGTGTCGCCCGTGGACCTTCTGCCCGACCCCGTCTACCTCGACGACATCGGTTTCCTGCTGCTCGCGCTGCGCTCACTGCACGCTGCGGCCGGTGCGGTGCGGGGGCGGCCCGCCATGACGGAGAAGGAGACCGGCGGCAACCTTTCGGCGTCCGGCAGCAACTGAGGGGGCGTAAGCCACCCCCTGCCGGAAGGTGCCTCCCGTGGAGCCTCTGCTTCCCCACACCGCTTCCCGTCCCCGCCGCAGACGCCGCATCACCCGCACCCGCGCGCTGGCCGGCGCCCTGGCGGCAGGGCTGCTCGCCGCCGGCGGACTCGTAGCACTCGGCCCCGTCTCGCAGGCCGCCACCGCGCGGCAGGCGGAGGCGCTCGACCGCGGCGTGGTCAGCGTGCACACCGACAGCGGAAACCTCGTCAGCTGGCGCTGGCTCGGTACCGACCCCGACAACGTGTCGTTCAACGTCTACCGGGCGGGCACCAAGGTCAACACCTCGCCGGTCACCGCCTCGACGAACTACTTCCACTCCGGCGCGCCCGCCACCGCCGACTACACGGTCCGCGCGGTCGTCGACGGTGTGGAGCAGAGCGACTCCGTCCACGCGATCCAGTTCCGCGCCGGATACAAGGACGTGCCCATCAGTCCGCCCGCCGGCGGGACGACACCCGACGGGGTCGGCTACACCTACGAGGCCAACGACGCGTCCGTCGGCGATCTGGACGGCGACGGCGCCCTCGACTTCGTACTGAAGTGGCAGCCCACCAACGCCAAGGACAACTCCCAGTCCGGTTACACGGGCAACACGATCATCGACGGGATCCGCCTCGACGGCACCCGGCTCTGGCGGATCGACCTCGGACGCAACATCCGATCGGGTGCTCACTACACCCAGTTCCAGGTGTACGACTACGACGGTGACGGTCAGGCCGAGGTGGCCATGAAGACCGCCGACGGCAGCGTCGACGGTGCCGGGAAGGTGATCGGCAGTTCCTCCGCCGACCACCGCAACTCCTCCGGATACATCCTGTCCGGTCCCGAGTTCCTGACGATGTTCAACGGCAGGACGGGGGCGGCGATGGGCACCGTCGACTACGTCCCCGCGCGCGGCACGGTGTCCTCGTGGGGCGACTCCTACGGCAACCGGGTCGACCGCTTCCTCGCCGGCACGGCCTATCTGGACGGCGCCAGGCCGTCCCTGATCATGGCGCGCGGCTACTACACGCGCAGCGTCATCGCGGCCTGGGACTGGCGGGGCGGAGCCTTCACCCGGCGCTGGACCTTCGACACGAACAGCTCGACCAACGCCGGCAAGGGATACGACGGACAGGGCAACCACCAGCTGTCCGTCGCCGACGCGGACGGTGACGGCAAGGACGAGATCATCTACGGCGCCATGGCCGTGGACGACAACGGCAGCGGACTGTGGACCACGAAGAACGGCCACGGCGACGCCATGCACGTCGGGGACCTCGATCCCTCTCGCGCGGGTCTCGAGGAGTTCAAGGTCGACGAGGACAGCTCGAAGCCGTCCTCCTGGATGGCGGATGCCAGGACCGGTCAGATCCTCTGGTCCACCCCGGCGAGCGGTGACAACGGACGTGGCGTATCCGGTGACATCTGGTCCGGCAGCGCCGGCGCCGAGTCATGGTCCTCCGCCGTCTCCGGGGTGCGCAACCCGAAGGGCGCCGTGGTCACCAGCCGTAAGCCGTCCAGCTCCAACTTCCTGTCCTGGTGGGACGGTGACACCACCCGCGAACTCCTCGACGGCACCCACATCGACAAGTACGGCACCTCGGGCGACACCCGTCTGCTGACGGGGGCGTCCGTACACTCCGGCAACGGCACCAAGGCCACGCCCGCGCTCTCCGGCGACCTCTTCGGCGACTGGCGCGAGGAAGTCGTCTGGCCGACCACCAACAACACCGCTCTGCGGATCTACTCCACGCCGCACGAGACCGGCACGAAGATCACCACACTGCTCCACGACACCATGTACCGGACCGCGCTGGCGTGGCAGAACACGGCCTACAACCAGCCGCCGCACCCGAGCTTCGCCATCGGCAGCGGGATGGCGACCGCGCCGCGGCCGGGCATCACCACGCCGTGACGCACCGGCGGCCCGTGCCCCTGCCCAGGGGCACGGGCCGCCCCGTGGCTCAGGAGCCCGACGACAGCAGGGGCGGTTCGCCCCAGGACCGCGTGAGGATGTCGCGCAGCAGCCCGGCCTGCGGACCGATGCGCTCGGCCAGGACGGCTTCCGCGCGGGCGAGCATGCTCTGCGCCCGCTCGTGCGCCCGGGCGCCCACCGGGGTGGTGCGGACGATCCGTGACCGGGCGGACGACGGATCGGGCGTCTGCTCCAGCAGGCCAAGGCCGATCAGGCCGTGCACCGTCTGGTGCGTGGTCTGACGGGTGACACCCATCCGCCGCGCCAGCTCGGAGATCGAGGTGCCGTCCGGATCGAGCGCCGCGAACACCGCGGCCTGCGCGACGGTCACGGGCTGCTCACCGGCAGCCGTCATGCCGGCCAGCAGGGCGTCGTCGAACCAGCGTCTGGCCTCGCTGAGGAGCTGGGGCATGTTCGGTGCGGCGTCTGCGGTCATGGTTCCTCGATGGGCGGGCGGGGGCTCCGAGCATAACGACCGGCCGCGCCCGCCCGGCCCCCCGCCCGCACCCGTGATCAGCGCGTACGGGCGCGGGTGAACTCCACCGAACGCTCGAAACACTCGGTGACCCGCTCGTCGGGAACGCCCAGCCACAGGTGCTGGGCACCCGCGACCAGGTGCAGCTCCACGGGCGCCCCCGCCTCCCGGAGCGCGTCGGCCAGCCGGACGCTCTGCCGGGTGGGGACGGCGGTGTCCGCGGTTCCGTGCAGGAGCAGGAAGGCAGGGGCCCGCGCGGTGACGTGGGCCACCGGACTCGCCGCCCTGGCCCTGTCCGGGTCGGCGCCGGCCGGCATTCCGAGGAGGCGCGCCTCGTAGGTGGCCGGGTCGTGGGCGTCGTAGCCACCCCCGTGGTCCTCGGCCAGGGCGACCAGATCGCTGGGGACGTACCAGCACACGCAGCCGCGGACCGGGCCGACACCCCCGGACGGCGCCGAGAGAGCGGCGTGGGCGGCCAGGTGCGCGCCCGCCGACTCGCCCCACAGGACGGTCCGGGACGCGTCCACGCCCAGTTCGTCCGCGCGGGCGCGCAGCCAGCGCAGAGCGGCGGTGAGGTCGTCCCGCTGCGCGGGGAAGTGCGCCTCGCCGCTGAGCCGGTAGTCGGGACACGCGACGGCGAAGCCGGCCCGGACGAGACGGGCGAACGGTCCCGGCTGCCAGGAGTGGAAGCGGGGCCCCATGGTGTCCCGCAGGCCGGTGTGCCAGCCGCCTCCGTGCACGAACACGATCAGGGGGACGGGGGCAGCGGCGTCCTCCGGCAGCCATATGTCCAGCTCCAGCGCCCTGCTCCCCTCGAGCAACCGGTAGACCGCTCCACGCAGCAGCCTCACGCCGGGAGCGGGGTGGGAGGGGGACGGCAGCGGAAGCGTGGCCGGGTCCGGCGGGGCGGGAGGCACGAAGGGGGAGGAGACGGGATCGGAGGGCAGCGGCATGGGCCTGGCTTTCGGTGGGTACGGGCGTTCCCCCGGACGGGAACAGGGAGCGAACGGCCGGTCAGTCCCGGGTGCGCCACTGCTGCCCGGGCATGAAGCGGACGTCGAACCGCTGCGGCACCGTGCCGAACTTCTGCGGGTCGGGGACGTACGGCTCGCGGGGCAGGGTCAGCTCCTCGGTCGGCGTCCCGAGGTTCTCGAAGAAGCGCTCGAAGGTGCCGCCCGGACCCGCCGCCACCCCGATGATCTGGCTGTGATGGCGCTCGATGCGGTAGGCATGCGGGCAGTTCTTGGGTACGAAGCCGAAGTCGCCGGTGGTCAGCAGCTTCTCGTACTGCTCACCTTCCTGGTCCTCGACGAAGAGCCGGGCCGCGCCACTGCCGATGTAGAAGACCTCGTAGGTGTCCGTGTGCATGTGGGCGGGGATGATGTCGCCCTTCACCCCCTCGACTGTGAAGAAGTTGAAGGCGTTCTCGGTCTGCTCCCCGCCGGCGTAGACGGTCACGAGGTCACCGAAGAGGTGGGCCCGGTCGCCCATGCCCTTCTCGATGAAATACGGCTTGCCCGGCTCGGCGGGGATGTGGGAGCGGGTGCGGTACTGGGTGGCGTACTCCATGGTCATGGCGAACCTCCGGGATCGGCTCCGACTGAACCGTCAGGCTACCTGACGGTTCAGTCGGAGTGAAGGACGGACACCGCGGCTCCCGCCCGAGGCGGCGGGCGGGAGCCGCCTCGCCCTACTCGCCCGTCACGGGATCGCGCCCGGTGAGGCAGTAGACCCCGCCCGCAGGGTCCCGCATGACCGTCCAGCCGTCGCCGTCGCGCACGAACGCTGCGCCGAGCCCTTCGTGGTGGGCCCGGCCGGCCGCCAGGTCCGAGCAGGCGAGATCCAGATGCGCCGAGGCCGGGCGGTCCTCGTCCAGGCGCTGCACGAGGAGATGGACGGGCAGGTCCGGCGACGGGCGGAACACATGGAACTCCCGGTGGACTCCCGGGCGTGCGTCCCAGCCGGTCAGCGCCGCCCAGAACGCCACCTCCGCGTCGAACACCGCCGGTGAGACGTCGAGGCAGATCTGGTCCAGCCTGCTCGTCACGCCGCCGGGACCGGTGAGGACCGCCGGCCGCGCCTTCTGGCCCCGCCAGGGGACGACGCAGAAGGGCTGGCCGCCGGGGGAGCGCAGGACGGTCAGTTCCGGGTGCCCGGCCTCCTCCAGGGCGCCCAGCCGGAGAGCCTGTGCGGTGAAGGCGGCCATGTCGTCCACCGCCAGATCGGGATGGGCCCCGCCCTCGCCTCCCACCGCCTGCACCGCGAGGCAGGCGTCGGCGCCGTCCGGGAGCAGGGTGGTGAATTCGCCCCGCTCTCCCCACGGCTCGGAGAGCCGGGTGCCGGTGACCGCGCTCCAGAAGGCGGCGGCGTGGCCGGCGGCTGCTGCGGGCCGGTCGATGAAGGCGTACGTCCAGCGGATCACGGTGCTCCTCTGCTGCGGCTCGGTGCTTCGTGCGGCAGTCCCCATCGTGTCAAAGCGAAGCCCCACGGGCCCCGTTCATCACTCGTTCACCGGTCGGATCCGTCCGCGGCATTCCCTGGCACGCCGCGGGCACCTACGCTCGGCCGCGAATCGATCAACGCTGCGGCGCCGTGGTCCGAACGGTGTTGACAACGTTGTCCCCCTCTGCCGGAGGTATCCGAGACCATGCCCTCCAGACCGTCCCCGGCCCGGCGTCTCGCCGCACGGGCCGCCGCGATCGCCCTCGCCGGCGCGCTCGCCGGTGCCGTCCTGCCGCCGGCCGCGGAGGCCGACGCGCTGGTCGCGCGCCCCACCGCCTACGTGGACCCGATGATCGGCACGGCGAACGGCGGCAACACCTATCCCGGCGCGGTCCGCCCGTACGGCATGATCGCCTGGTCGCCGACCAGTACCACGGGCGACCAGACGAGCACCGGGGCGGCCAACGGCTACGAGTACGGGGTGACCCGGATGCGCGGGCTGAGCCTCACCCATGTCAACGGGGCCGGCTGCAACCCGGGCGCCGCGGGTGACGTGCCGATCATGCCGTTCGTCGGCGACGTCACCTCCTCGCCGTCCGCCGACACGAAGGACGCCGTCTACGCGTCCGGCTTCTCGCACGACGACGAGCGCGCCGTTCCCGGCCGTTACACCGTGGGGCTGGACTCCGGCGCCACCGCGGACCTGGCCGTCAGCGAGCGCGCCGGTGTGGCCGACTTCAGCTTCCCGGCGGACAAGCCCGCCAATCTGCTCTTCCGGGTGTCCAACTCCCTGAACGGCAGCGAGGACGCCGAGATCGAGATCGACACCGCACACCGCAAGGTGACCGGTTCGGTGCTCACCGGGGCGTTCTGCGGCCGGCGCGCCAACGGCGGTACCAACAACCGCAAGAGCTACTACCGGCTCTACTTCAGCGCCTCCTTCGACCGTGCCTTCTCCACCACGGGCACCTGGCGCGACGGCGCCCTCGCTCCGGGCGCCACCAGCGGAAGCGGCGGCGAGGGATACGCCACCGGAGCCGACCGCGCCGGGCGCGGGTCCGGCGGCTGGGTCGGCTTCGACACCCGGGCCGACGACGACGTCCGCATGCGGATCGGGATCTCCTACGTCAGCCAGGCGGGCGCGGAGGCCAACCTGCGCCAGGAGATCGCACCGAGGGCGAGCGTCGACGACGTGGCCCGCGCGGGGTCCGCCGCCTGGGACCGCGAGCTCGCCTCCGCGCGCGTCGGCGGCGGCAGCGACGCGCAGCGCACCGCCTTCTACACCGCGCTGTACCACTCGCTGATGCAGCCGAATCTGATCAGCGACAGGGACGGCCGCTACCCGGGCATGGACGGGAAGCCGCACCGCGTGACGCGCGGTCAGAAGGCCCAGTACAGCAACTTCTCCGGGTGGGACCAGTACCGCGCCCAGATCCAGCTCCTCGCCCTCCTCAAACCGAGGGTCGCCGGTGACTTCGCCCAGTCGCTCTACAACTTCGCCCGGCAGAACGGCGGAGTCTGGGACCGCTGGGTGCACGTCAACGGCGCCACACATGTGATGACGGGCGACCCCACGGCCGCCACCCTCGCCACGTTCTACGCGATGGGCGTACGCAACTTCGACTACGAGGGCGCCTTCGAATCCCTGGCACGGCAGGCCACGGTGCCCCACCCGGACGGTCTCTCCGACGCGGGATGCCCAGGCCAGTGCACCGGCCAGCGGCCCAATCTCGCCCAGTACCTGGAGTCCCACTACGCGGCCCAGGACGTCTGCCACTGCTGGGGAGGCGCCGCCGAGACGCTGGAGGACGCGGTCGCCGACGCGGCACTCGGCCGGTGGGCCCGGCTGCTCGGGCGCGACGAGGAGGCCGACGCCTTCGAGGAGCGCGGCCTCTGGTGGCGTAACGTCTTCAATCCCGAGGCAGGCGACGGCGCCGGGACCACCGGCTACATCCAGGCACGCAACCTCGACGGCTCGTGGGTGACCCCCTTCAGTCCGGGCAGCGACCGGGGCTTCGCGCAGGGGACCAGCGCCACGTACACCTGGATGGTCCCGCAGGACGTGCAGGGGCTGGCCGAGGCCATGGGCGGCCGTGACGTGGCCGCCGAGCGGCTGGACGGCTTCTTCCACAAGGCGGACGGCTCCTGGTCGGTCAAGGGCGGCGACGCGCTGCGCTACGACCCGACCAACGAACCGGGCATCCACGCCCCTTGGCTCTACAACGCGCTGGGGCAGCCGTGGAAGACCCAGGAGACCGTGCGGGAGATCGTGAACACGGTCTACGGGACCGGCCCGCGAGGCCTGCCCGGCAACGACGACCTCGGCACCATGTCGGCCTGGTACGTCTTCTCGGCCCTCGGCCTCTACCCGCAGACGCCCGGCAGCGCCACCATGCTGCTGGGAGCGCCGCTGTTCCCGTCCGCGGTGCTGGACCGTCCGCAGGGCGGTGACATCCGCATCAGTGCCCCGGAGGCAGATGCGACACATCCGTACATCGATGCTGTGAAGGTCGACGGACGGACGGCCGACAGGTCGTGGACGGACGCCCGGCTGGTCACCCGTGGGGGGTCGCTGAGCTACCGGCTCGCTGACCGGCCGAACACGTCCTGGGCCACAGGACCTGCGGGTCTTCCGCGGTAGCACCCCGGCCGGCCCGGGCCCGGAGTCCGGTGGGCGGCGCGACGCCGCCCGCCGGACTCCGCCTGCCCGGCGCGGAGGGCGGAAGAGACCTTGATTTTCTATCGTTGAAAATTCTGTGTGCACGACCGTTGTCAGCTGTTTGGGGCTGTGGCTCAATGTTCGACTATGTGCAGTGCTCCACAGTCCGGGGCACTCCGGCTTCTTCGACGAGGACGACGCCTTGATACGACAACTAGCCCGCCCCCGCACACTTTTCAGATCACTCGCCTGTACGGCGGCGCTGCTGCTCCCCCTCGGGGCCACTCTGGTCCCGGCCGCCGCAGCGGCTCCCGCGGCCCCCGCGGCGGAGGCCGCCACCGCCTCGGCGTCCTCCGAGGAGGATCCCTCCACCGAGGTGCACGGTCTCAAGGGTGAGTACTTCGCCATGTCCGCCCCGGGCGCCCGTGACTTCGCGAAGCTCGGCGCCACCGCGCTCGACCCGGACATCAACTTCCCCGGGCTGACCGGTGCCTTCGAGTCGGCCACCGGGCGGACCGAGCACACCACCGCCCGCTGGACGGGGCAGATCGAGGCCCCGGAGACCGGTGACTACACCTTCTCCGCCATCGGTGACAACGGCTTCCGGCTCTTCATCGACGACAAGGCGGTCATCGACCACTGGGAGCCGGACTGGGACAAGGAGCAGACCAGCGCTCCGGTCGCGCTGAAGGCCGGCGAAACGCACACCTTCCGGCTGGAGATGTTCCAGGACGTCGGCGGGGCGAACATGTTCCTGCGCTGGTCGAGCGCGAAACTCGCCAAGCAGATCGTGCCCGAGTCGGCCTTCACCCCGCCGTCCGACTTCGAGGTCTACCCGGTCGGATTGACCGTCGCGGAGGACGGCCTCAAGGTGCGGGCGACCTTCGACCACGAGGTCAGCGGCATCGAGGACGTCAAGGACCACCTCACCATCGAGGCGGACACGACGCCGATGCCGGTGAAGTCGGTGGCCAGGGCGTCGGACAACCGCAAGGCGCTCGTCGTCACCCTGGGCGCCGCAGTCCAGAAGGGCCAGCAGCTCAAGGTCGTCTACGACGGCGAGGGCGGCCTGAAGAACGGCGACGAGACCGTACCGGAGATCAGCCGCAGGGCGAAGAACCTTTCCACGCACCGGCTGACCACGCCGTGGGGCGACAAGGTCGACCCCAAGAACCCGATGCCCGAGTACCCCCGCCCGCAGCAGGTGCGCGACGACTGGAAGAACCTCAACGGGCAGTGGGAGTTCGCCGGAGCCGCCGCCGGTGAGAAGCCGGTCTTCGGCAAGAAGCTCGACGAGCGCATCACCGTGCCCTACCCCGTCGAGTCGCAGCTCTCCGGACTCGAGCGCCACGAAGACCACATGTTCTACCGCAAGCTCGTCACGGTGCCCAAGAGCTGGTCGGTCGGCAAGCGGGGCAACGACGACCGCCTGAAGCTCAACTTCGGCGCCGTCGACTACCAGGCGCGGGTCTGGGTCAACGGCAAGCAGGTCGCCGAGCACACCGGGGGCTACACCGCCTTCAGCGCCGACATCACCGACGCCGTCAAGGGTGGCGGCCCCCAGGAGATCGTCGTCGCGGTCACCGACACCACCGGAGCCGACCAGCCCACGGGCAAGCAGTCCCCGAACCCGAGCGGCATCTTCTACACCGCCTCCTCCGGCATCTGGCAGACCGTGTGGATGGAGCCCGTCGCTCCGGCCGCCATCGACTCGCTGAAGACCACGCCCGACATCGACAAGGGCAGGCTCGCCCTGACGGTCAACTCCGAGGACGCCTCGAAGTCCGCCCGGGTCACCGCCGTCGCCCGCGACAAGAAGGGCAAGGTCGTCGGCAGGGTCACCGGCCCGGCCAACAGCGAGCTCAGCCTGCCGGTCGCCAGGCAGCACCTGTGGACACCGGACGACCCGTACCTGTACGACCTCGATGTCACTCTCAAGGACGGCCGTTCCAAGGACACCGTCGACAGCTATTTCGGCATGCGCTCCTTCGGAGTCGCCGAGGTCGGCGGCTACCAGAAGCTGGTACTCAACGGGAAGCCGTTCTTCTCCCTCGCCCAGCTCGACCAGGGCTTCTACCCCGACGGGCTCAACACGGCGCCCAGCGACGACGCCCTGGTCTTCGACCTGAAGGCGCAGAAGGACCTCGGCTTCAACTCCGTCCGCAAGCACATCAAGGTCGAGCCGGCACGCTGGTACTACCACGCCGACCAGTTGGGCCTCCTGGTGTGGCAGGACTTCGTCTCCGGCAACCTCACCGGCGAGAAGGGCCAGAAGGCCTTCCTCGACCAGGGTGCCGAGATGATGGAGCAGCTGCACAACTACCCCTCGATCGGCGCGTGGATCGTCTTCAACGAGGGCTGGGGTGAGTGGGACCGCACCGAGACCGGCAAGATCACCGAGAAGGTCGAGGCCGCCGATCCCTCGCGCGTCGTCAGCGCCCACAGCGGTGTCAACTGCTGCAACTCCAAGGGCGACTCCGGCAAGGGCGACATCATCGACCACCACGACTACAACAACACCGACCCGGCCTTCCCCGACGAGACCCGCGCGGCGATCGACGGTGAGCACGGCGGCTTCACCCTGCGGATCCCCGGCCGCATGTGGCCCGGTGCCCCCACCGCGATCTACAGCGGTGTCGCCGACAAGGACGCCCTGACCGCCAAGTACGTCGACAACACCCGTACGTACTACCTGGAGGCGGCCGGCGCCGAACTCTCCGGCTCCATCTACACCCAGGTGACCGACCTGGAGAACGAGCTCAACGGCCTCTGGACGTACGACCGCCGGGAGATCAAGGTCGACGCCGCGAAGGTGCGGAAGATCAACCAGGAGGTCATCGCCGCCGGCGCCGCAGCGGGCGAGCGGGACGAGGTCAAGGGCGGCGGCGCCTGGTCCCTCGACGAGAACAAGGGCACCAAGGCCGCCGACAGCGGCCCGAACCACAAGGACCTCACCCTCTCCGAGGGGGCGTCCTGGGCACCGGGAGTGCGGGGCTCCGCGCTGAAGTTCGACGGCGAGGGCCAGTACGCGCAGACCGTCGGCCCGGTCGTCGACACCACCGGTGACTACACCGTCTCGGCCTGGGCGTCGCTCGACGCGCTGCCGGGCAACTACGGCACCGTCGTCAGCCAGGACGGCCGACGTCAGGAGAACCCGTTCTACCTCCAGTACGGACAGGGCGGGTTCGCCTTCTCCACCCCCGGCGCCCACCGTGCCCGGCTGGAGATCAAGCCCGAGCTCGGCCAGTGGTACCACCTGGTCGGCGTGCGCAGCGGTGACGAGATCAAGCTGTACGTCGACGGCAAGCTCGCCTCCACCGCCGCGGCCGGCACCGCCGACGTCAGCACCGGCGCGCTGTCCGTGGGCCGCGCCAAGTGGTCCGGCGGCAACACCGACTTCTGGAACGGCTCCGTCGACCAGGTGAAGGTGTACGACAAGGCGCTCACCGACCAGGAGGTGACCGCGCTCCACGACGGCGAACAGCCGTAGGGAGCAACCCCGCGGAACCGCTCCCGGCAGCGTGCGCACAGGCCGCGCTGCCGGGAGCTCCGCGCTGTCCCCGGCCCCGCCCGCTCAACCTGTCGGCGGGAGCGCCGCAGGCGTCACACCGGTGAGACCGCGGCTCCGGTGCTCTCCCGGGCCACCACGTGGTGCGGGACCACGATCCGGCGGCCGGCCAGCGTCTCGAACCGCCCCAGGACACGCTCGGTCAGGCACTGCACCGCGCGTTCGGCGATCTGCTCCCGGTCCGGGGCGACCGTGGTGAGGGAGGGGGCGGCGAACCGGCCGTCCTCGATGTCGTCGAAGCCCATGAGCGCCAGGTCCTCCGGCACCCGTACACCCTGTTCGGCCGCCACGCGCAGCGCCCCGAGGGCCAGTTCGTCACTGAAGCAGAAGACGGCGTCGACGGAACGGGGCGTCTCCAGCAGCTCCCGCAGAGCTCGCGCCCCTTCGGCCCGGTGCAGGTCTGCCACCTCCACCTCGGCCACCGGCCGTAGACCGGCCTCCCGCAGCCCTTGCCGGAAGCCCTCGGCCCGCAGCTCGGCCGTCCCGTGGCCCAGCCCCGACTGCAGGCCGATCGCCGCGATCTGCCGACGGCCCAGCGAGACGAGATGACGAGCGGCGTCCCGCGCCGCTCCCACGTTGTCCAGTGCCACATGGTCGATGGACCCGTCCGGTTCCAGCTCGCCGAGGACGACCAGCGGCAGGCCGCCCGCGAGCGACGCCAGCCCGGCCGGGGACGTCGACCACGGACTGATGATCATCCCGTCGACCTGGTGGCCCTCGGACCCTTCCAGGAGCCGCCGTTCCAGATCCGCCCGCCCTCCCGTCCGCTCCAGGAGCACCGTCCACCCGCGCTCCTGCGCCGCGTCGATGAGGAGGCCCGTCAGCGCGCCGAAGTACGGGGAGTGGATCTCGGGCACGGCGACGCCGATGAGCCCCGTACGCCCCTGCCGGAGGTTGCGGGCGGCGAGGTTGGGGCGGTATCCCAGCTCCTCCACGGCCGCCATGACCCGGGCGCGCGTCGCCGGGGCGACGGCCGCGGCGTTGCTCACGACGTTGGAGACGGTCCTGACGGACACGCCGGCGAGTGCGGCGACGTCCTTGAGCCTCGCTGCCACAGCCAATGCGCTCCCGTCCCTCTGTCCGCTAGGGCGGCCGGCGGGCCCTGCCCTCTGCGCTGTGCACCGTAACAGGCTCGTCGCACCACCTCGCGCACTCCCTCTTGCCACGTTGCTTGCAACGTTGCAATATGGGCGCGTCGACAGGGCGGCAGGAGGGCGACACCTCGTCCGCGCCTGCCTGTCGTGCCCGCCTCCCGCCGTTGAAGGGACCATTGCCATGCCCGAGACCTCCCTCGCCCCGCAGCTGGACGCGGCCGTCCAGGATCTGTACACGGCCGGGATCACCGCGCGCCGGGGTGCCTTCACCCCGGAGTGGGCCGACGCGATGCGGGAGGACATCGAGAAGGCCTTCGCCGAGGCGCGCGGCCGGGAGGGCGGAGCGGTCGGCCGGGGGCCGCACCGCTTCTACGTGGAGATACACCCCGAGCAGCTGCGCGGCTTCGTGGAACTCGTCGACCATCCGTGGGTGCGTGGGGTGGCCGAGGCCGTCCTGGGGGCCGACTACCGCATCGTCGAGCTGGGCTTCGACGTCCCGCTGGCCGGGGCGGTGAACCAGCCCTGGCACCGGGACTTCCCCATGCCGGAGGCCACCCTGGACCGGCGCCGGCTGACGTCTCTGGCCTTCAACCTCACGGCCGTGGACACGCGCGAGGACATGGGCCCGTTCGAGATCGCCCCGGGCACCCAGTGGGACGACGACCCGCGCTTCGGTCACGGGATGTTCCCGCCCCGCGACTCCTACCCGCGCTACGCCTCCCTCGCCGAGCGCAAGTACCCGCAGCGCGGGGACGTCTCCGCTCGTTCCGCCCTGACGATCCACCGGGGGACGGCCAACCACTCGCCCGACGCCCGGCCCGTTCTGGTGCTCGGCATCGACGCCCCGGGGGCCGGCAACGACGCGCAGCACGACATGGCGGTGACCAGGGAGTACTGGGCGTCGCTGCCCGGGAGGGTCCGGGCCCACCTGCACTGCCCGGTGGTGGAGGAGCTGGCCCCCATCGTGCAGAAGCACACCATCGAAGGCCTGGTCATGGGCGACGCGTGACACCACCGGGCCCGGTGGCCGGCCCGCCGGCCCGGTGGCTCATCTCAGGGCGCCCAGGGGGCGTCCACCGCCCATATCGTGTCCTCGGTGAAGGTCGCCGCACTGTCCCAGGCGTGGCCGCCGCCCGGAGTGGCCAGCCACACCTCCGAGTCGATGTGACGCAGATAGCTGCCGGGCAGATTGGCGCTCGACAGCCGTACGCCGCCCTGACCCGCCACCGCGCACCAGGTGGCGTCGGCCTTGAAGAGTGCCGAGCCGTCGCTCGCGTCGCGGCGGACCCGGAAGTCCCGGTGGCGCAGGTACTCGCCGGGGTAGTTGCGGGACTCGAACGAATAGCAGTTGCTGTTCGCCAGGCCGGTGACGACCTTCCACGTGGCGTCGTTCTTCAGCAGCGCGGTGCTGCCGCTGTCGACGACGGCCGTGTGGGCGAGCTCCTGGGAATGCCGCAGGTACTTGTTCGTGTGCCCCGCGGTGGTGACCCGGAGCGACCTGTTCCCGGTGGGCAGGGTGACCGGCGGCGGCGGGGTCCTCGACGCCTGGATCAGAGCCTGGTTGGCGGCCCTCACCCGCGCGGTGTCCACCTTGACCACCTGGCGGTCGTAGGTGAGCAGCCCGTTCGCCTCGTTCTCGACGTCCGTGATCTCCGTGTAGACCGAAGCCGAGAGCCCGGCGGGCAGCTGGCCGACGCGGATGGAGTCGATGAGCCCGGCGAAGCGGTCGTTCAGGGCGGAGAGGCTCGCCTGGTCCTCGTAACTGAATCCGCCCCCCGGGTACCACTCGTGGCCCGGCACCTTGTAGCCCAGTCCGCCGAACTCGCCGAGGACGGCGGCCCGGGTCGCGGTCGGCGCGGTGTTCCCCGGGCCGACGTAGATGTGGTTGTCGATCACATCGCCGTTGCCGCCGTCCACCGAACCGCAGCAGTTGACCCCGCTCATGTTGTTGACGAGCCGCGACGGGTCGTAGGCCTTCACCTCGTCGGCGATCCTGGCCTGGTCGTACTGTCCCCAGCCCTCGTTCTGGTTCACCCACATGACCACCGAGGGCGAGCTGCGGTGCTGGTCGATCACCGCGTGGTACTCGGCCTCCCACTGGGCCCGGGCCGCGGGGTCGGGGGTCTTTCCGGTGTCCATCGCCGGCATGTCCTGCCAGACGAGGAGGCCCAGCTTGTCCGCCCAGTAGAACCAGCGCTGGGGTTCGACCTTGATGTGCTTGCGGACCATGTTGAAGCCGAGGTCCTTGTGTGCCTGGAGGTCCGACCTGAGCGCCGCGTCGGTGGGAGCCGTGTAGATGCCGTCCGGCCAGTAGCCCTGGTCGAGTGTCCCGGTCTGGAAGACGAACTTCCCGTTGAGGACCGGGCGCAGGATGTTGCCGACCTTCGCGATGCCGACGGACCGCATGCCCGCGTAGCTGCCCACTGTGTCCACCACCGCCGTGCCGTCGAGCAGTTCGGCGCGTACGTCGTAGAGGAACGGGTCGTCCGGGCTCCACAGCCGCGGGTTCGGCACCGGTACGGAGATGTCCGCGCCGGGGGCACCCGTCGCCGTGCCCACGACCGTGCCACCGCTGGAGACGGTGACTCTCGCGCTCCGGCCGGCGGCTGCTGCCGCCTGCACCTTCACCCGCAGGGTGCTGTTCCCCAGGTCCGGCGTCATGTCCAGGCGGATGACGTGCGACGCGGCGACGGGCTCCAGCCAGACCGTCTGCCAGATCCCCGAGGCCGCGGTGTAGAAGATCCCGCCGCCCGGGTGCGGGGTCACGTCGTTGATCCGCTGTTTGCCGACGGCCTGGCCACCGGTCTGCGTCGGGTCGTACACGGAGACCACGACGGTGTTCGTACCGCCGTTGAGGTGGGGAGTGATGTCGTACGAGAACGAGTCGAAGCCGCCCTTGTGGGCGCCGACCCGGCTGCCGTTGACCCAGACGGTGCTCTGCCAGTCGGAGGCGCCGAAGTTGAGCACGGTGCGGCGGCCGTTCCAGTCCGACGGCACGGTGAAGGTGCGCTTGTACCAGAGCTTGTCGTTCCCGGTGATCCTGCGTTGGATGCCGGACAGCGAGGACTCCGCGACGAACGGGACCCTGATCTGCTCGGAGAACGCCGAGGGCTGCCCGGCGTCGCGGCCGGTCACCGCGAAGTCCCAGATGCCGTTGAGATTCGCCCAGTCAGGGCGGGTCAGCTGGGGGCGGGGGTATTCGGGGAGCGGGTTGTCGACGGACACCTGGTTCGTCCAGGGGGTCGTCATCGGTGCCGGCTTCGGTGCCCAGGCCGTGGGCGCGGCGGCGGCCGGGCCGGTGCCGGAGCCGACGAGTGCGGTGGCGAGCAGTGCCAGCAGGCCGCTGCCGGCGGTTAACCGTCTCCACCAGGTGCCGCGGCTCGGTGCGGGTGCGGATCGCATTCCAGGTACTCCCTCATGAGGACGAGCCCCCGCGCCGGCCGGCGCGGGGGGTGGGACGCCTGCGGGAACCGACCGCTCAGAGCAGCTTCCAGAGATGGTCCGCCGTCCCGTTGTCCTCGTACTGGACGACGTGGGCGCTGTCGGCGGTGGACATGCCGTCCACGCCGAGCACCCTGTCCGAGTTGCGGTTGCGGACGCGGTACCAGCCGTCCCCGTCCGGCACGAGCTGCCACAGGTGGTCCGCCGTGCCGTTGTCGTCGAACTGGACGACGTGTGCGCTGTTCGCCGTGGACATGAGGTCCACGCCGAGCACCTTGCCCGAGTGCTGGTTGCGGATGCGGTACCAGCCGTCACCGTTGGCGACGAGCCGCCACAGGTGGTCGGCGGTCCCGGTGTCGGCGAACTGCACGACATGGGCACTGTTCGCGGTCGACATGAGGTCCACGCCGAGCACCTTGCCGGAGTTCCGGTTGGCCATCCGGTACCACCGGTCCGCGAGCCACGGGACGCCGTCCGGGCTCGCTGTCGGGAAGGACGTGATCCGCAGCCGTGCGGCGCCCATCGGGACGAGCGTGACCTTCTCGACCGGCTCGGTGCTGCGTGCCGGGCTCTGCCGGAGCGGCTGCACCACGTGCTCGTCGTCGGCGCTCCACTCGGGGATGCGGCGGGCGCGGACGGTCATGGAGAGCGGGGTGCCCTCCAGTGTGAAGGGGTTGTCGCCGGGGGAGCGGCGGTGCGGTGCGGGGGGCAGCCGTGCGCCCTCCAGGACGAGGCCGTAGTTCCACGGAGTGGTGGCGTGGACCGCGTACTCCGGGAACTGCTCGGTGCCCCCGATGCGTTCGTACGACTCCCCGATGCGCAGGGAGTAGGTGAGGGGGCCGTGGTCCACGCTGACCGAGCCGTGGTTGTCCGCCCAGGTGCGTACGGTGGTCCGCTGCGGCAGGCGCAGGGTGACCCGGTCGCCGTCGGACCAGGTCCGCTCGATCCTGGTGAAGGCGGGGCCGGCCGGAGCGGTGACGCGCCGCCCGTTGACCCTGATGTCGGGATCGTCGCACCAGGCGGGGACGCGCAGGACCAGGGGGAAGCGCAGCGCCCTCGGGGACGCGAGGGAGAGCGTGACCGTGTCCGTGAACGGGTAGCCGGTCTTCTCGGTGAAGGTGACCTCCGTGCCGTCCGCGACCTTCGCGGTGACCGCGCAGGGCGCGTACATCGCCGCGGCGAGACCGCCGTCCGGGGTGGCGAGCCAGAGCTCCTCGACGAAGTAGGGCCATCCCATGCCGTAGTTGTGCGGGCAGCAGCGGTACTGGTCGACACCCGGCAGATAGGCCTGCATGGCGAAGCCGTTCTGGAACTGCCGGTCCCGCTTGGGCACGTTGTCCAGGTCGACGCCGTTGGCGCTGGTGACGTAGTGGACCGCCTTTCCCGACGGGTCCAGCGAGGCGGGCAGCGAGTTGAAGGCCAGCTCCTCGCAGCGGTCCGCCCAGAGCGGGTCGCCCGTGATCCTGGTGAGCAGTTGATGGCTCGCCATGAACTCCACGATCCCGCAGGTCTCGAAGCCCTGCCGGGGGTCGCCGTGACCCGGCCGGGCGTTCTCGTCCCCGGCGAAGCCGCCGCCGGGGAACTGCCCGTACGCGTCCATGGCCTTGGCGTACGTCCCGTACGTGTCCCGCGTGTCCTGCGGGGAGCCGCTGCGCAGGGCGTACTGGGCGGGCTCGCGGAAGCCCTGTGCGATGTTGACGTTGTGCGGGTCGACCAGATTGTCGCCCCAGTCGGCGCCGTAACGGTGGATCGTGTCGGCGAGGTCGAGCAGGAAGGCGTCACCGGTGCGGTTGAACAGCCAGTAGACGCTGTCGAGACCGTCGCCCCAGCGCAGGGCGATCCAGCTGGTGTCGAAGGCGCCGGGGCCCTGCGCGTTCATGAAGCGGAAGAAGCGGCTGAGGAAGGGGATGATCCTGTTGTCCCCGTCGTACTCCTGCCAGGAGCGCAGTGCCTGGACCAGAGGCAGGAACGGCCAGAAGTCGGGACCGCCGTTCAGTGAGGTGCGCAGGGCCTTCGGGCCGAAGAAACCGTCGGACTGCTGGGTCGCGAGGATCGCGTCGATCCACCGGCGTGCGGCGGCGAGTGCCTTCGCGTCCCCCGTGACGATCGCCAGGTCCGTGTACCCGCGCAGCCAGTAGGGGACTTCCTCCCAGCCGCCCAGGTCGGGGCGGACCCAGCCGGAGTGCTCGAAGTCGAGGAAGTGCGAGAACTCCTCGTAGCGGCCGCAGAGGCCGTCCAGCTGGAGCCGGAGCTGGCCGGCGAGCCAGCCGTCGGCGGTGACGCGCCCCGGCGGCAGTTTCAGGAAGGCGGTCGGATGCAGCGGTGCGGCGTTGGGGGAGTAGTGGCCTCCTCGCGCGGCGGCCATCACTCCCTCCGCGGCGGTCGCCGTGGTGGCCCAGCGGCCGGCGGCTGTGGTGGCGGCGACGGTGGCCAGCGCACCGGTCACGAGTTGTCTGCGGTTCAGGGGCATCGTGTGGGGACTCCGCTTCTGCTCTGCCGGACAGGGGAGGAGCCGGCCCGGGGGGAGGCCGGCGCATGGCGAAGGCGGGGGCCGCCTTGGGGGTGACGGGGCGACACCTCATGTGCAACGTTGGAAAATTGATGTCGGCGGTATGACAGCACGCGCTCAAGGCGGTGTCCAGAGGTGGCGCAGCACCTGGCACAGAAGCGGCCCGGTGATCGGTGCGGGCGAGCGCGCACCCCGGGGCGACACATTTTGGAAACGCATCGACAACTCTCTTGCCGCCTGTGGCGCCTCGCCTATATAACGTTGTAAACCGAGCCGCCGAGAGGCCGCCCAAGCCCTCACGACCGCAGTTCTCGCAGCTCGGAACGGGTCGTGAGGGACAGAGCGTCATCCGCCGCCGAGCGGCTGACGAGCCGTCCCGCCATGCCCGACCGCACGCAGAACGGTGTGCCGTCACCTCGCCAAGGAGCGTCCCGCGCATGATGATCCAGCGTCGATCCCGTACCCTCGCCGCGGCCTGCCTGATCGCCGCCACCGCCACGCTGGCCGTTTCCGGCTGCTCCAAGTCGGAGACCTCCAACAGCGCGGGCGGTGACAGCAGCCAGGGAGCCCAGGCGGCCAAGTCCCCCGAGGCGGCATCCGGCCCCGGCTGCTCCCTGCAGAGCTACGGCGCACCCGAGATAGACCTCAAGAACGCCGTGGTCGGCTTCTCCCAGTCGGAGAAGGAGGCCAACCCCTTCCGTATCGCGGAGACCCAGTCGATCAAGGACGAGGCCGCGAAGATCGGCGTCAAGAAGCTCCTCACCACCAACGCGCAGTCGCAGTTGTCCAAGCAGATCAGCGACATCCAGGACATGCTCTCGCAGGGAGCCCAGTTCCTCATCATCGCGCCGCTGAACTCCGACGGCCTGGAGCCGGCGCTCAAGGCCGCCGCGGCGAAGAAGGTGCCGGTCCTCACCATCGACCGCAAGGTCAACGCCACGGCCTGCAAGGACTACGTGGCCTTCCTCGGCTCCGACTTCGTGGAGCAGGGCAAGCGGGCCGCCGACGCGATGATCAAGGCGACGGACGGCAAGGGCAAGGTGGCCATCCTCCTCGGCGCCTCCGGCAACAACGTGACCACGGACCGGACGAAGGGCTTCGTCGACCGGATCAAGGCGGAGGCGCCCGGTATCGAGATCGTCGCGCAGCAGACCGGCGAGTTCGCCCGTGACAAGGGCCAGCAGGTCATGGAGCAGCTCATCCAGTCCAAGCCCGACATCACCGCCGTCTACGCGGAGAACGACGAGATGGGCCTCGGCGCCGTCACGGCGCTGAAGGCCGCCGGCAAGAAGCCCGGCAAGGACGTCAAGATCGTGTCGGTCGACGGCACCCGCAACGCCGTGCAGGCCCTGGTCAACGGTGAGTACAACGCCGTCATCGAGTCCAACCCCCGCTTCGGCCCGCTGGCCTTCGCGACCGCCCAGAAGTTCTACGGCGGCGACGAGATCCCCGAGAACGTCATCATCACCGACCGCGCCTACGACGAGAGCAACGCCAAGGAATCGCTCGGCGGGGCGTACTGACCCGCTCCTGAACGCATCGGCCCCGGCCGCCGTGGCGCTCGCACCGGGCCACGGCGGCTCCCGGCCCTCACCCTTGGACAGCGGAAGGCCAAGAAGACCCATGGCACCACCCGAAGCAGTACCGCAGGCACAGGAGGCGGCCCAGGACACGGCCTCCACCGTGCTCGAAGCCCGCTCGGTGAGCAAGAGGTTCCCCGGGGTCGTCGCCCTCGACGACGTCAGCTTCTCCCTGCGCGCGGGCGAGACCCACGCACTCGTCGGGGAGAACGGCGCCGGCAAGTCCACCCTCATCAAGGTGCTCACCGGTGTGTACCGGCCGGACGGCGGCGAACTGCGCATGTCGGGTGAACCCGTCCGGTTCGCCCGGCCGTTCGAAGCACAGCAGGCCGGTATCTCCACGATCTACCAGGAGGTCAACCTCGTCCCGCTGATGAGCGTGGCGCGGAACATCTTCCTGGGCCGCGAACCGAGGAACCGGCTCGGCCTCATCGACTTCGCCCGCATGCACCGCGAGACGAGCGAACTGCTCGACGGATTCGGCGTACGCGTCGACCCCCGGCGCCCCCTGCACACCCTCGGCGTCGGCACCCAGCAGATGGTCGCCCTCGCACGGGCGGTGTCCGTCAACGCCCAGGTCGTCATCATGGACGAGCCCACCTCCTCGCTCGAACCACGCGAGGTGGAGACCCTCTTCCGCGTCATCGAAAGCCTCCGCGGCCAGGGCATCGCCGTCCTCTACGTCAGCCATCGCATGGACGAGCTCTACCGCATCTGTGACCGCGTCACCGTCCTGCGCGACGGTCGCCACATCCACACCGGCGAGCTCGCCGCACTCGACCGGATGCAGCTCGTGTCCATGATGCTCGGCCGTGACCTCTCCGAGGTACGCCGCTCCGGCGTCACCAGTTTCGCGGCGGAGGGCCACGAGGCCGCCCGCACCCCGGTACTCACCGCCACCGGCCTCTCCAGCCGCCTCCAGCTCCACGACATATCCGTGTCGCTGTACGCGGGCGAGGTGCTCGGCCTCGGAGGACTCCTCGGCTCCGGGCGCAGCGAGACGGCCAAGGCGCTGTCCGGCGCCCTGCCCCTGGACGCCGGCGAACTCACCGTCGACGGCACCACGCTGAAGCGCCTCACCCCGGCCGCCGCCATCCGCGCCGGCATCAGCCTGCTGCCCGAGGACCGCAAGGCCGAAGGCATCGTGCCCGGCCTCTCCGTCCGCGAGAACATCGTCCTGGCGGCCCTGCCCCGTCTCTCCCGGGCCGGTGTCGTCTCGCGCGCCAAGCAGGACCGGATCGTCGACATCTTCGTGAAGCGCCTGCGGATCAAGGCCTCCAGCCCCGAACAGAAGGTCGGGGAGCTCTCCGGCGGCAACCAGCAGAAGGTCCTGCTGGCCCGCTGGCTCTGCCTGGAGCCCAAGGTCCTGCTGCTCGACGAACCCACCCGCGGCATCGACGTCGGAGCGAAGGCCGAGGTCCAGAGCCTCATCGACGACCTCGCCCGCGAAGGCCTGGCCGTCCTGCTCATCTCCTCCGACATCGAGGAACTCATCGAAGGCGCCGACCGGATCGTCGTCCTGCGCGGCGGAGCGGTCGCGGGTGAGCTGTCGGGCGACGACGTGGCCGAGGACCGGCTGCTCGAAGTGCTCGCCGACCACGCACCGCATCCGGCGGACCGGGCCCCGGCCGCCCAGGAGGACCCCCGATGAACCGGACCGCCGTCGCCCCGCCCGCGAAGAGCGACAAGCCCCACAAGCCGGTGAGCCCCCTGGCCCGGCTGCGTGACCCCGCCTGGTACCAGCGCTACGGCGTCTACGTGGCCGTGGCCGTGGTGCTGCTCTTCAACGCGCTGTTCACCGACCACTTCATGACCGCCGACAACTTCCGCACCCAGCTCGTCCAGGTCGCCCCCATCGTCATCGTCGCCCTGGGCATGGCCCTGGTCATCGGGACCGAGGGCGTCGACCTGTCCGTCGGCTCGACCATGGCACTCGCCGCCGCCTTCCTCCCGCTCTACCTCGGCTACGGGCTCGTTCCCGCACTCGTCGTCGCCCTCCTGGCAGGCGCGGTCGTCGGCGCCGTCAACGGCGCCCTCGTCTCCCTCGTCGGGCTGCAGCCCATCGTCGCCACACTCGCGCTCTTCGTCGGAGGCCGCGGGCTCGCCCTGGTCATGGCCGACGGCCAGCTCAAGCAGATCGTCAACCCCGACCTGCTGTCGCTGGGCACCGGCTCCTTCCTCGGCATCCCGCTCGTGGTCTGGATCGCCGGGGTGCTGGCCCTCGCCGTCGCCTTCCTGGTGCAGCGCACCACCTTCGGCCGGCAGATCGTCGCCGTCGGCGGGAACCGCTCCGCCGCCGCGCTCGCCGGGCTCCCCGTCAAGCGGGTCCTCATCGGCGTGTACGTGCTCTGCGGAGTGCTCGCCGCCCTCGCCGGCATCCTCGCCACGGCCAGGCTGACCGCCAGCGACCCGTCCTCGCTCGGCACCCTCATGGAACTCTCCGCCATCACGGCGGTCGTGGTCGGAGGCACACCCCTCAACGGGGGCTCCGTCCGGGTGCTCGGAACCGTGGCCGGCGCCCTGCTCATGCAGCTCCTGCGCGCCACGCTCGTCAAGCACGACCTGCCCGACTCCACCGCACAGATCGCCCAGGCGGCCATCATCATCGCCGCCGTCTACGTCGCCCGGGAGCGTCGGTCCCGATGAACGAAACCAAGCCCGTCACCGCCGCCCCGGCCCCGGCCGCACCGAAAGCGCCCAAGGCCCCTCCCGCCGCCGGCCCCGAGCAGACCGGCCGGCAGCGCGCCGCGGAACTCCTGCAACGCCAGGGCGTCCTCGCGGTCCTGCTCGCCGTCGTGATCGCCGCCTCGTTCATCTACCCGACGTTCGCGTCACTGGACAACGCGCGCGGCGTGACCATCCAGGCCTCCTTCCTCGCCGTGGTCGCACTCGGCATGACGATGGTCATCATCACCGGCGGCATCGACCTGTCGGTCGGCTCGGTCTTCGCCCTCGGGGGAGTCCTCGCCGCCTGGGCCTCGCAGTACGGATTCCTCGCCGCGCTCCTGCTCCCCCTCGTGGTCTGCGGCGGGATCGGCCTGCTCAACGGATTCCTGATCGCACGCGGCAACATGGCGCCCTTCATCGTCACCCTCGCCACACTCCTGGGCGCCCGCGGCCTGCTGCTCGCCCTCACCGACGAGGGCGCCACCACCTACCTGGTACCCAAGGACTCCGCCTTCGGCGAGCTCGGCCAGGGCAGCGTCTGGGGCTTCGGCTACCCGATCGTCATCGCCCTGGTGCTCTTCGGCGCCGGCGGACTCGTCCTGCAGCGCACCTCGTTCGGGCAGACCCTCTTCGCCGTGGGCGGCAGCAGCGACGCCGCCACCCTGATGGGGCTCCCCGTCGCGCGTACGAAGATCCTCGTCTACACGCTCAGCGGCCTGCTCGCCGGACTCGCCGGCGCACTCAACGCGGCCAGGCTCTCCTCCGGCGTGACCATCGTCGGCGTGGGCATGGAACTCGACGCGATCTCCGCCGTCGTCATCGGCGGCACCCTGCTCATCGGCGGCGCGGGATCCATCAGCGGAACCCTCTGGGGCGTCCTGCTGCTGGCCGTCATCCAGAACCTGATCAACCAGATCGGCTCGCTCAACTCCTCCTACCAGTCGGTCGTCAGCGGCGGCTTCCTTATCGTTGTCGTGGTGGCCCAGCGCTATCTCGCGCGCAGTCGCAGAAGCACCTGACGACGAGCCGGCCGCCGAGCCCGGACCAACAGCCAAGCCGAGCCGAACCAAGGAGTGCCGTGGGCGTCAGCCTCAAGGACGTTGCACAACGGGCGGGCGTGTCCATCAAGACCGTGTCGAACGTGGTGAACAACTATCAGCACGTCACACCAGCCATGCGCGCCAAGGTGCAACAGGCGATCGACGAGCTCGGCTACCGGCCGAACCTCACCGCCCGTCACCTGCGCAAGGGCCGCACCGGCATCATCGCCCTCGCCGTCCCCGAATTCGGCAACCCGTACTTCGCGGAGCTCGCCGGAGCGGTCATCGACGCGGCCGCCCGGCACGACTACACCGTCCTGGTCGACCACACCGCCGGCCTCAAGGAGAAGGAACTCCTGGTCAGCCAGGGATTCCGGTCCCATGTGATCGACGGGCTCATCCTCAGTCCCATCCATCTGGAGACCGAGGACCTCATGGCGCGCACCGAGACGGCGCCACTGGTCCTGCTGGGCGAGCGCGAGTACGAGGCGCCCTACGAACACATCGCCATCGACAACGTGGCGGCGGCCCGCGAGGCCGTGCGCCACCTCGTCGACCAGGGCAGACGGCGCATCGCCTTCCTCGGATCGCGTACCGGCCGGGAACGCCAGCCGGCGCACCTGCGACTGAGAGGCTGGCGCGAGGAACTGGAGGCCGCCGGCATCACACCCGACGAGTCCCTCGTCGTGGTCACCGACGGCTACGGCCGCGAGGACGGCGCCACCGGCATGGCGCAGCTCCTCGACCAGGACCACCGGCCCGACGCCGTGTTCGCGTACAACGACCTCATCGCCGTCGGCGCGATGCGCACCATCACCGCACGCGGCCTGCGGATCCCGCAGGACATCGCCGTCGTCGGCTTCGACGACATCGAGGAGAGCCGCTACACCACCATCTCGCTCACCACCATCGCCCCCGACAAGGAGGCCATCGCCCGTCTCGCCGTCGACAGCCTCGTCGAGCAGCTCTCCGGCGAACCCGTCGCCGAACCGCGCAGACCACGCCCCGGCTACCGCCTCGTCGTCCGCGAATCCACCACGGCCGTCCCCGGCTCCGGCCACACCGAGGATCTCTGATGCAGCGCCCCACCGTGCACCGCACCCCGTTCGGCTCCGTCCAGGGGACCCGGACCGACCTGTACACCCTCGACAGCGGTACGGGGGTCCGAGCCGAGGTCCTGACCTACGGCGCGACCCTGCACCGCCTCACCGTGCCCGACACCACGGGCGCCGCCGCCTCCGTCGTCCGGTCGCTCGCGACGCTCGACGACTACACGGCCGAGCACCCCTACTTCGGCGCCGTCGTCGGCCGTTACGCCAACCGCATCGCCCACGGCCGCTTCGTCCTGGACGGGACCGCACACCACATCCCCGCCAACGACCGGGGCCACGCCCTGCACGGCGGGCCCGACGGCTTCCACACCAAGGTGTGGGAAGCGGTCCCGGCCCGGACCGAGGACACCGTGTCCGTCCGGCTCACCCTGCACAGCCCCGACGATGACATGGGCTTCCCCGGTGCCCTGGACACCACGGTCATCTACACCCTCGACACCGCGGGCACCCTGGCCGTCGACTACGCCTCGGTCGCCGACCGCCCCACGGTCGTCAACCTCACCAACCACGCCTACTTCGACCTGGCGGGCCGGGGCGACGTGCTCGGCCACCACCTCGAGGTCGACGCCGACTCCTATCTGCCCGTGGACGACGACGGCATCCCCCTGGGACCGCCGGCCGAGGTCCGCGGCACCCCGTTCGACCTCACGACGCCCCGGATCCTCGGGGAACGCATCGGTATCGAGGACGCACAGCTGAGCGCCGCGGGCGGCTTCGACCACTGCTGGGTGCTTCGGGACACCGACGGCGGCCTGCGACGCGCCGCACGCCTCACCGCCCCGGACGCGGCCAGGGTCCTGGAGGTGTGGACCACGGAGCCCGGCATCCAGGTCTACACCGCCAACCAGCTCGACGGCTCCTTCACCGACGGCACCGGCCGCCGCCACGAACGGCACGGCGCGATCTGCCTGGAGACCCAGCACCTGCCCGACTCACCCAACCGGCCGGACCTGCCCACCACCGTGCTGCGCCCCGGGGACACCGCGCGCAGCCGCACCGAACTGCGGTTCCCGCACCTGCCGCGTTGATCCATGAGATCCGGCCGGGCGGTCCGCCGCGCCTGCCACGAAGCCGGAACTCCTCGGTATCCGCACCGCCTGACGGACGGCGGCAGCGAGCACCGCGGTCAGGGAGTGGTCCCTCCCGCCACCAGCTTGGTCACCAGCCGGTCGAGGCGGGCGGCCCGGAGCTCCGGGGTCCTCGCCTTGAGCAGCTCGAGAATCACGAGGTAACGGTCCGTCCTGCCGAGCCGTTCGAAGCGTTCGGCCGCCCGTGGGGCGGCGGTCAGCGCGGCGGTGAGATCGGCGGGCACGGTGGCCTCCTTCTGCGAGGGGTACGCCGCCTCCCATCGCCCGTCCTCCCGCGCCGCCCGCACCTCGGCGAGTCCGGGCTCCCGCATCCGGCCCGCCGCCGTCAGCGCCTCCACCTTCCGTACGTTGACGAGGGACCAGGATCCGGCCGGCCGGCGGGGCGAAATCCTCTGCAGGTAGTACACCTCGTCCAGAGATTTCCGCTGCCCGTCGATCCATCCCGAGCAGAGCGCGGCGTCCACGACCTCGGACGCCGTGACGGACATGATGCCCGAGCCCTTCTTCGCGATCTTCAGCCAGAGCTCCGTCCGCACTGCGTGATGCTTCTCCAGCCAGGCGTCCAGGAGCCCGACCCGTTCGAAGAGGAGCGGTTCCGCGCCCGCTTCCCCGGGGGCATCCGCCGTTCCGCCCTCGGCCACTGCACTGTCCGTCCACTTCCGCGATGCGTTCATGGAAGCGACGTTAGAGCTCATACAGGACGGATTCTGTCCTGTATGAGCCCCGGGCGACCGGTCATCGGTGTGGCGGCGGGCCCGTGCTCTCCCGGACGACCAGGTGGGTGGGGACCAGAGTCGTGCCGCGCTCCGTGGTCTCGTCGCGGATCTGCCGCAGGACGCCGTCCACGCATCGCCGGCCGATCTCCGCGAAGTCCTGGTGGACGGTGGTCAGAGGGGGGAGGAAGGAAGCGGAGTCGGCGATGTCGTCGAAGCCTACGACGCTGACGTCCTCGGGCACGCGTCTGCCCCGTTCCTGGAGGGCTCTCAGGACGCCCAGCGCCATCTGGTCGTTGGCGGCGAAGACCGCGGTGCAGGACGGGTCCGCCGCGAGCGCGAGGCCCGCCTCGTACCCCGAGTCCGCCGACCAGTCACCGTCCACCGGAGGCGGAACAGGGCGTCCCGCCTCCTCCAGGGTCTGCCGCCAGGCCTGTGCGCGGCGCTGCGCGGCGAACGACTCGGGCGGGCCGGCGACGTGCGCCACGCTGCGGTGCCCGAGATCGAGGAGATGTCGCACGGCCGCCCTGGCGCCCCCGGACTGGTCCGTGTCCACGACGCTGTAACGGTCGCCCGCGTCGGAGTCGGCCACCACCACATGGGTGTGCGGCGGCAGCGAGATGGCGGCGTCCAGGAGGCGGACTTCCATGATCACGATGATGCCGTCCACGACCTGTTCGCCGAGCATGGTCACGGCGCCCCTGACTCCCGTGCTGGTGGGCGTCGCGACGGGCAGCAGGGTGATCGCGTAGCCCTCGTCCGCGGCGGAGGCGGAAATGGCCTCCAGGGTACGGACGTTGCCCGTGGTGGCCAGGGTGAACAGGATGACGCCCAGCGTGCGGAACTTGCCGCTCTTCAGGGCGCGCGCCGCGCTGTTGGGCCGGTAGTTCAGCTCCTTCATGGCGCTCAGCACGCGTTCGCGGGTCTCCTGCGACACCACCGTGTGCCCGTTGGAGACACGGGAGACCGTCTGCGAGGAGACCCCGGCCAGGCGTGCGACGTCGGCCATCGAGGCCTCCTTGCGGGGCGGCCGATCCATGGCCTGTTCCTTTCCCTGCACTA
This sequence comes from Streptomyces sp. NPDC023573, assembly GCF_055559735.1. Lineage (NCBI taxonomy): Bacteria > Bacillati > Actinomycetota > Actinomycetes > Kitasatosporales > Streptomycetaceae > Streptomyces > Streptomyces sp. NPDC023573. The sequence continues at coordinate 249,617 of NZ_JBVHKB010000007.1, read as the reverse complement.
CGTCTGCCTCCGTCGTGGTCGTGTGAGCCTTTCGCCGTGTGGGCGCGCTGTTCCGGCGCGGGGCCGTCCTCGGCCGCGCGTTGTGGGGTGTTCCGATCGGGACCGGCCCCTGTCTCTGCTGCGCGTGTGTGGCTCGATATCGCGTGCGGACCGAGGGCTCGGACCAACGGCATTTCTACCACTCCGGACGCCCGCCGCCGACACGCGGGCACGTACGGACGCCGCCGCACGGGCCGCCGGCGGGCCTGCCGGGACCCAACTGAACGGCGTAGCAGGGAAACCGAGTCTTGACCATGGGGTGAGAGACGTGTAGACATCACTTCACCGATCAATGTTTACGTAAACATCAGCACGGGTGTTCGCGTGAACATCGGCCTTCTCAAGCACAGCGCCTCCATGATGTCCGGTGTCTCCATCCGGCCGGGGCCCTGCACCACGCCGGACCAACAGGAGTACCCATGACGGCCGTTACGCCGATCACGACCGGACGCCGCCCACCGGCCGGAAGGTCCCGCAGCCGGCGTGGACGGGTCGGCTGGATCTTCGTGGGCCCCTTCATGGCCGTGTTCGCCCTGGTGTTCCTCGCCCCGATCGTCTACTCGCTCTATCTGAGCTTCTTCCGTGACCAGTTGGTGGGCGGCACGTCGTTCGTCGGCCTGGACAACTTCCGGCGGGCCTTCGAGGACGAACAGTTCTGGGCAGCCGTCGGCCGGGTGACGCTCTTCCTCGCGGTGCAGGTGCCCGTCATGCTCGGCCTGGCCCTGCTCATAGCCCTCGCCCTCGACAGCGGCAGGATCTACGGGAAGAGCTTCTTCCGGATCGCGGTCTTCCTGCCGTACGCCGTACCCGCCGTCGTCGCCACCCTGATGTGGGGCTTCATCTACGGCACCCGCTTCGGGCTGGTGGGGAACATCAACGACGCCCTGGGCGTGTCGCTGCCCGACCCGCTCTCTCCCTCCCTGGTGCTGGCGAGCATCGGCAACATCGTCACCTGGGAGTTCATCGGCTACAACATGCTGATCTTCTACTCCGCGCTGCGGGTCGTCCCCAAGTCCCTCTACGAGGCCGCCGAGATCGACGGAGCGGGACAGTGGCGGATCATCACCGCGGTCAAGATCCCCGCGATCCGCGGTGCGCTGGTGATCGCGACGATCTTCTCGGTGATCGGCAGCTTCCAGCTGTTCAACGAGCCCAGCATCCTGCAGAACCTGGCGCCCAACGCCATCACCACCTACTTCACGCCCAACTTCTACACCTTCACGCTGTCCTTCTCCGGGCGGCAGCAGAACTACGCGGCCACGGTCTCCCTCGTCATGGGAGTCGTCACGATGATCATCGCCTACGCGGTCCAGCTGCGCGGCATGCGAAAGGAGGCGTGAACGATGAGCGCCCCTTCCTTCACCGCCGAACAGACGCCCCGGCCCTCCACCCACCGCGCCCAGCCGCCGAGCCGCTCCGCGCGCCGACGCCGCACGGCCGGCCGGCCGCGCCGCAGCGTGCTCCTCACGGTGCTCATGGGCGTGACCGCGCTCTACGCGCTGATGCCGCTGGCCTGGCTCGTCATCAACGCCACCAAGACGCAGCAGGGTCTCTTCGGCTCCTTCGGGCTCTGGTTCAGCGGCGACTTCGCCCTCTGGGACAACATCTCGCAGACGCTCACCTATGACGACGGCATCTTCGTCCGCTGGTTCCTCAACACCCTGCTGTACGTGGTCGTGGGCGCGGGCGGCGCCACCTTCCTCGCGGTCCTCGGCGGCTACGGCCTGGCCAAGTTCGACTTCGCGGGCAAACGCGCCGTCTTCGCCACCGTCATCGGCGCGGTCGCCGTGCCCGCCACCGCGCTGGCGGTCCCGACCTTCCTGATGTTCAGCAAGATGGGGCTCACCAACACACCGTGGGCCGTCATCATCCCGTCCCTGATCTCACCGTTCGGGCTCTACCTCATGTGGGTGTTCGCCGCCGAGGCCGTTCCCGCCGAGCTCCTGGAAGCGGCCAGGATGGACGGTTCCGGCGAGCTGCGGACCTTCTTCCGCATCGCGCTCCCGCTGCTGGCCCCGGGCATCGTCACGGTTCTGCTGTTCACCATGGTGCAGACGTGGAACAACTACTTCCTGCCCCTGATCATGATCAAGGATCCGGACTGGTATCCGCTGACCCTGGGCCTGAACGCCTGGAACGAACAGGCGTCCACCGCCGGCGGCCAGCCGGTCTTCAACCTGGTCATCACGGGTTCCCTGATGACCATCGTGCCGCTGGTCATCGCCTTCCTGCTGCTCCAGCGCTACTGGCAGTCCGGCCTGGCCGCGGGCAGCGTCAAGGGGTGAACGGCACCCGCGCCCCCTCGGCCACCGAATCTCCGCGCTCCGGGACCGGTTCCCCCCGGCTCCCGGCCGGCGCGGCGCACCACCCCTCTCCACCCCCGCACCCCCGTGCGGACGTTCCACGGTTCGTGCACCACCCTCACCACAACGGAGTGAAGCAATTATGAGAACCATGACCAGACGCGCGATGCGTGGCGTCGGCCTGCTGTGCGCGGCCGCGCTGAGTCTGACCGCGTGCGGGTCCTCCGACGGCGATTCCGCCTCGTCGGACAAGACCGTATCGGGAGGTGATCTCCGGGCGGCCCTCAAGGAGGGTGGTTCCATCACGGTGTGGGCGTGGGAGCCGACGCTGAAGCAGGTGGTCAGCGACTTCCAGAAGGAGTACCCCAAGGTCAAGGTCAAGCTGGTCAACGCCGGCACGGGCAACGACCAGTACACCGCCCTGCAGAACGCCGTGCAGGCGGGCTCCGGCGTGCCGGACGTCGCGCAGGTCGAGTACTACGCCGTCGGACAGTTCGCCCTCGGCGATTCCCTCGAGGACCTGAGCCGCTACGGCGCCGGGGACTTCAAGGACGACTACTCGCCCGGGCCGTGGAACTCCGTCGCCGTCGACGAGGCCGTGTACGCGCTGCCCATGGACTCCGGCCCGATGGCGCTCTTCTACAACAAGAAGGTGCTGGACAAGCACCAGATCGCCGTCCCCACCACCTGGGACGAGTACCTCGATGCGGCCCGCGCCCTGCACGCGGCGGACCCCAAGGCCTACATAACCAACGACACCGGCGACGCCGGGTTCACGACCAGCATGATCTGGCAGGCCGGCGGGACCCCGTTCAAGAACCGCGACACCGACGTGACGGTCGACCTCGCCGCCGACAAGGGTGTCGTCGCCTACACCGAGGTCTGGCAGAAGCTCATCGACGAGAAGCTCCTGGCGCCCGTCACCAACTGGAGCGACGAGTGGTACAAGGGGCTGGCGGACGGCACCATCGCCACCCTCTCCACCGGCGCCTGGATGCCCGCCAACTTCGTCTCTGGCGTCGAGTCGGCCTCGGGTGACTGGCGCGCGGCCGCCCTCCCGCAGTGGAAGAAGGGCGAGGAGGTCAGCTCCGAGAACGGCGGCAGCGCCCTCGCGGTGATGAAGGCCGGCAAGAACAAGGACCTGGCGTACGCGTTCAACGAGTACGCCAACCACTCCGAGGGCGTCCAGGCCCGCCTCAAGGGCGGCGCCTTCCCCGCCACCACGGCAGACCTGTCCTCGCCGTCGTTCCTCGACACCTCCTTCCCGTACTTCGGCGGCCAGAAGGCGAACGAGATCTTCGCCCGGTCCGCCAGCCAGGTGCCCGAGGACTGGTCCTACCTGCCTTTCCAGGTGTACGCGAACTCCGTCTTCAACGACTCCGTCGGCAAGGCGTACGTCTCCGACACCACGCTGGCCGACGGCCTGAAGCAGTGGCAGAAGGCCGCCGTCACCTACGGCAACGACCAGGGCTTCAGCGTCAACAAGTGACCTCCGCCCGCTGAACCGGCACGGGGCGGTCGCCCTCCGACGGGTGGCCGCCCCGTGCCGTACCCGCACCCGTATCCGAAAGGATCCCCATGACCCCCGCCTCCGAGCGCCACTGGCTGCGCCCGCCCTCCGACGACCGCCCCGCGCGCTTCGCCTACGGGGCCGACTACAACCCGGAGCAGTGGCCGCGCGAGGTGTGGAAGGAAGACGTCCGGCTGATGCGCGAGGCCGGGGTCACCGTCGTCTCCGTCGCCATCTTCTCCTGGGCCCGCCTCCAGCCGGCCGAGGACCGGTGGGACTTCGCATGGCTGGACGAGGTGCTCGACCTGCTGCACGGCGCCGGCATCGACGTGGACCTCGCCACCGCCACCGCCTCGCCGCCGCCCTGGCTCACCACCCTGCACCCGGAGATCCTGCCGGTCACCCGCACGGGGGAGACCCTCTCCCAGGGCGCGCGGCAGCACTGGCGGCCCACCTCACCCGTCTTCCGCGGATACGCCCTGCGACTGGTGGAGGCCATGGCCACCCGTTACGCGGACCACCCCGCGGTGGTCGCCTGGCACATCTCCAACGAGCTCGGCTGCCACAACATCTACGACTACTCCGACGACGCCGCACAGGCCTTCCGTGACTGGCTGCGCGCCCGGTACGTCACACTGGAGGAGCTCAACCGGGCCTGGGCCACCTCCTTCTGGTCGCAGCACTACGGGGACTGGGCACAGATCCAGCCGCCGCGACTGGCAGCCAGCCACGCCAACCCGACCCAGCAGCTCGACTTCAAGCGCTTCTCGTCGGACGCCCTCAAGGAATACCTCCGGGCCGAACGCGAGATCCTGCGCCGCATCACCCCCGAGATCCCCGCCACCACCAACTTCATGGTGATGAGCGGCACCCAGGGCATGAACTACCCCGAGTGGGCCGAGGAGATCGACTTCGTCTCCAACGACCACTACGCCCACCCCGGTCCGCAGCGCCTGGACGAGCTCTCCTTCTCCGCCGCCCTCACCCACTCGATCGCCGGGGGCAAACCCTGGTTCCTGATGGAGCACTCGACGAGCGCGGTCAACTGGCAGCCCGTCAACGTCGCGAAGCGCCAGGGCGAACTCGCCCGCGACTCCCTGGTCCACGTCGCCCACGGGGCCGACGCCGTCTGCTTCTTCCAATGGCGCCAGTCCGCCGCCGGCGCCGAGAAGCACCACTCCGCGATGGTGCCCCACGCCGGTCCCGACAGTGAGCTGTTCCGCTCGGTGACCGCCCTCGGCCGGACGCTGGAGTCCCTCACCCCGGTCACCGGCTCCGTACGGGAACCGGCTCGGGCCGCCCTGGTGTACGACTGGGAATCCTGGTGGGCCGTCGAACGCGACTCCCAGCCGTCCTCCCTGGTGCGCTACCGGCAGGAGGCCCTCGACTGGTACTCGGCCTTCCTGTCCCTGGGCGTCCGCGTGGACGTGGTCACGACCGCGGCCGACCTCACCGGGTACGATTTCGTCGCGGCCCCCCTCCTGCACGTCGTCCCCCTCGAGCTCGCCGGGCGCCTGGACTCCTACGTGCGCGGCGGCGGCCACCTCGCCACCACCTACTACTCGGGTGTCGTCGACGAGAACGACCACGTGCACCTCGGCGGATACCCGGGCGCGCTGCGCGAGCTGCTGGGCATCCGCATCGAGGAGTTCGGCCCGCTGCTGGACGGCGAGGACGTTCGGCTCGACAACGGCCTGACCGGCACGCTGTGGACCGACCGGATCGACCTGACCGACCCCGAGGTCACGGTGCTCGCACGCTACGGGACCGGGGACCAGGCCGGGCGCCCCGCCCTGACCCGGCGCGCCCTGACGGACGGCGGCTCCGCCGCCTACGTCTCCACCCGGCTGGGCCCCCACGGGCTGCCGGACGTGCTGGGGCCCCTGCTGTCCGGCGCCGGAGTGCTCAGCGAGCTTCCCGCCGGCGTGCGGGGGGCGGTGGAGCTGACCGTGCGGACCGACGGCACCCACGCGTACTGGTTCCTCGTCAACCGTACGGACGAGCCCGTCGTCCTCGCCACGGTGGCGGGAGAGGTCCTCGCCGGGCCCTCCCCGTCCGCCGGAGGCGGCCTGGTCCTTCCGTCACGGGGAGTCGCGGTGCTCCGCGTGACGGCCGGAACCACGCCGTTCGCCGGGACCGCCGGCTAGCGGAACGTGCTCCGCGTGCCCTGGGGGACGGTCCCACAGGGCACGCGCGCGCTCAGCGGGAGGCCGTGAACCGGTGGGTGCCCGACCCCACGGCGAAGACGGCGCACCCGTCGTCCAGCCGGAGGAAGTCCGCCGGGCACCGGCCGGCACTGCGTTCGTCGCCGCCCGGTACCCACACCTCGGCCGTCGTGTTCGGCGGCAGCGCGACGCTGAGGGCGAAGCCGTCCGCGTCCTTCCTCCAGCGCGTGGTGACCGGCCCGTACCGTGAGTCGAACCGGCCCTCGGCCCGTGTCACCCCGCCGCCCGGCCTCGGCCGCACGAGGACCTTCCGGAAGCCTGGGGCGCCCGGGGCGATGCCCGCGATGTTCGCGTACATCCACTCACCGACCGAGCCGTACGCGTAGTGGTTGAACGAGTTCATCCCGGCGTCCTGGAAGGAGCCGTCCGGGCGGATCGAGTCCCAGCGCTCCCACATCGTGGTGGCGCCCCGGTCGATCTGGTAGCCCCAGCTCGGGAAGGTCCGCTGGAGCAGCAGCCGGTAGGCGACATCCGTGTGGCCGGTGTCCGTGAGCACCGGCAGGAGCCGCGGGGTGCCGAGGAACCCCGTCGACAGGTGCCCGCCCCTCGCCTCGATGAGCGCCACGAGACGGTCCGCCGCCGGCCCCCGGTCGTCCTCGGCAAGCAGATCCATGGACAGCGCCAGCACATAGGCCGTCTGGGTGTCGCCCTTCACCCGGCCGCCGGCGACGACGTACGCCGCGCGGAACGCGTCGCGCACCCGGCCGAAGAGCGACCGGTAGGGGGCGGGGTCCTTGCCCAGCACCTCGGCCGTCCGTGCCACGAGATCGGCGCTGTGGGCGAAGTAGGCCGTGGCGATGACGTCCTTGGGCGTCTCGTCCTCGATGTTGAGCCAGTCGCCGAACCCGTCCGCCGGGCGCAGCAGCCCGGTGCTGTGCGCCTCCAGATACTCCAGCCAGTGGGTCATCGAGGCCCAGGACTCCTCCAGCACCCGTACATCGCCGTACGCCTGGTACAGGGCCCACGGCACGGTCACTCCCGCGTCGCCCCAACCGGCCGCGCCGTTGCCGACGCCTGGGAGATCCGGGGCGACATGGGTGAACGCGCCGTCCGGGGTCTGTGCGTCGCGCAGGTCCTGGAGCCACTTCGTGAGGAAGCGCGCCGACTCCATCGTGTACGCGGCGGTGGGCGCGAACACGTTGATGTCACCGGTCCAGCCGAGCCGTTCGTCGCGGGCCGGGGGGTCCGTCGGGATGGACAGGAAGTTTCCGCGCTGCCCCCAGGTGATGTTGCGGTGGAGCTGGTCGAGCATGGGGACATCGGTGGTGAAGTCCATGGTGAACGGCGCCGAGGTGTGGATGACACGGCCCACGATCGCGTCGCGGCCCGGCGTGCCGGGATATCCCGTCACCTCGACGTAGCGGAAGCCGTGGAAGGTGAAGCGGGGCTCGTAGGTCTCCCGGCCCCCTCCCTTCAGCGTGTACGTGTCCGTGGCGCGGGCGGTACGGAGGTTGGCCGTGTAGATCGTGCCGTCCGGGTTCAGCACCTCGGCGTGCCGCAGCCGCACCGTGGTGCCGGCCGGCCCGGAGACCGTGAGGCGTGGGGTCCCCACCATGTTCTGACCGAGGTCGAACACGAAGACACCGGGCTCCGGTTCGGTCACCTCACGGGCGGTCAGCTCACGTTCCACACGGCAGGCGCCGTCCACCGCGGCCACGAGCGCCGCCGCCACCCCGTCGACGCGGTCGGCCGCGAGCCATCCGGCCGAGTCGAAGCCGGCGCGTGTCCATCCGGCGGTCTCCAGCCGGGCGTCGTACTCCTCGCCCGCCATCAAATCCGCCCCGACGACCGGCCCCGCCGCGGTGAGCCAGTCGCTCCCCGACACCACGCGCTCGGTCGACCCGTCGGTGTAGGTGACCTCCAACTGGGCCAGGGCGGCGGGGCGTTCACCGTACTGATGCGGTCCGAACCAGGCGATGTTCCCGGCGTACCACCCCGCCGCGAGGGTGATTCCGAGTGCGTTGCCGCCCCGCGCCAGCAGGCCGGTCACGTCGTACGTCCGGTACTGGACGCGGGTGCGGTAGTCCGTCCAGCCCGGGGCGAGGCGGTCCTCACCGACGCGCTCGCCGTTGAGGAACACCTCGTACAGGCCGAGGGCGGTCGAGTACAGCCTGGCCCGTGCGACGCGCTTGCGGCCGAGCGTGAACTCCCGGCGCAGCTGGGTGGCGGGGGAGTACGCCACCTTCACCTCGCCCCAGGGGCCGGAGCCCCAGCGGGCGAGGGTCTTGGCGGCGGGCCAGGCGGTGTCGTCGTAGCCGGGGGAGTACCAGTCGTCTCCCGGCGGTTCCTTGTCGGTGGTCCGCCACTTCGCGTCGGTGACGGACGTGACCACGCCGTCGGCGGTGGTCAGTTCCAGCACTCCGAGCAGCCCGGCGGGACCGCTGACCGCGTTCGTCGCCGACACGGCGATCACCTGGGCCCCGGGGGCGAGATGGTCCGACACGTCGACCAGGACCGGACGCTTCCAGTTCTCGGCAGGGCCGTCGGCCTCCGTGTGCGCCACCTCCACGCCGTTCACCCGGGCGGTGAACCCGTCGTCCGCGCTCATGACCAGCCGGGCCCGGGTGACACCCTCCGGAACCTCCACCCGGCCGCGGAACCACCGTGTGGCGGCGGGTGCCTCGACGGCGGGGTCCCCCTCCGGGAACCAGATCCACGAGGCGTCGTCCAGGGCGGGCGTGCCGGTCAGCGCCTCGGGTGCGGCGATCCACCCGGCGGACCAGTCCGAGGTGTCCAGGAGCCCGGTCTCCCACCAGGACGGCTCGCTCCACGCGGAGGCCCGGCCGTCCGCGTCCCAGATCCGCACGGACCAGAAGTAGCGCGTGCGGGACACGGGCTCGGGGCCCCCGTAGGGAACCAGCAAGGACTGTGCGGACTCGACCCTGCCGCTGTCCCAGACATCGGGCTTCCCGAGGCGGTCGGGGGCGGTGGCCACGCGCACCTGGTAGGCGCTCTGGCTCCGGCCCGGGAGGTCCGACGCGACCGGCCAGCTCAGTCGTGGACGCGGAGTGTCCAGGCCCAGCGGATCGCGTACGTACTCCACGGTCGGTCCGGTGACGCGGGTCCGGCCCGCGGCAGTCCCCGCGGGTCCTGACGCACCGGCGGGAGGAGCGGAGACCGCGGCGAGCGCGGCGGTGGCGGCGGTGGTGCTGAGCAGTCGTCTTCTGCTGATCACAACGCGGCTCCGTAACGATGCGGTGGTGAATCGAAGATGAATCGTTTCAGTCCTGGCGAAGTTAGAGTTTTGACCGCGCACTGTCAAGAGTTCTTTCGTGATAATGCCATTTCTGGGTTGGTAGTTATATGTCTGCTGTCTGTGGCGTTGACGCCACCCTGGGCCGGGTCTATCTTCACCGGCAGGAGGAGTTGAAACCTTTCATATGATCGGCCGAATGGGTCTGCCCCGGCGCCGATCGTTGCGCTGTCCGGCTGACGCGGCTCAGGGTGGCCGGAGATGTGGACGAAAGGTCAGGTGTTCGCACCTCGCGGACCTGACAGGTCCGCGATCCGCTCATCCACCCAAGGGAGAACGCATGCGCCTGCGCGCCCGCTGGGCACCAGCCGCTCTACTGCTGATCGCGCCCCTGATCGGCACCACCACGGCCACGGCAGACACCGGCGAGACCCTCGTGCCGGTGCAGAAGTCGGCCCGGGCCGTGCCCGGTCAGTACATCGTCACCGTCTCACCCGGGCAGAAGCCGGCCGCCATGGCCGAGCAGATCGGGGTCAGCACCCTCTTCACGTACAGCAAGGTCCTGCACGGGTTCGCGGCCTCGCTGACGCCCGCGCAGCTCGAGAAGGTGCGCGGCGCGACGGGCGTCCAGGCGGTCGAGGAGAACAGCGAGGCCTCCGTCTCGCCGCCCGCCGCCGAGGCGGCCGGGAAGCGGGCCGTGGCCGTGAGCTGGGGCCAGGACCGCATCGACCAGCGGAACCTGCCGCTGGACGGCACGTACGACGTGGACGGAACGGGCCAGGGTGTGACCGCGTACATCCTCGACACCGGCATCGAGTCCGCCCACAGCGAGTTCGGCGGCCGGGTGGGCGCCGGGTACGACGCGATCGGTGACGGCCGCGACGGTGAGGACTGCAACGGCCACGGCACGCATGTGGCCGGGACCGTGGCCGGTACGACGTACGGAGTCGCGCCCGCGGCCTCCCTCGTGCCGGTGCGGGTGCTCAACTGCGAAGGCTCGGGCACCTGGGCCGGCATCATCGCCGGCCTCGACTGGATCGCCCGGAACGCCGAGCAGCCGGCCGTCGTGAACGCCTCGCTCGGCGGACCCGCGTCGTCGGCCGTCGACGACGCGTTCGACGCGCTCGCGGCGCAGGGCACCCTGCCGGTCGTCGCGGCGGGCAACGAGAACCAGGACGCCTGTGACGTCTCCCCGGCGCGCGCCGACGGCGTGCTCGCCGTGGGGGCGAGCGACGACCAGGACAGGCAGGCGACGTTCAGCAACTGGGGTACGTGTGTGCGGCTGTACGCCCCGGGTGTGGACATCGTGTCCGCGAACCTCGGCGGTGGCTCCACGACCCTGAGCGGCACGTCCATGGCCAGTCCGCACGTCGCCGGTGCCGCCGCCCTCTACAAGGAGCAGCACCCCGACGCGGCGCCGCAGGAGGTCTCCGACCGGCTCGCCGCCGACGCGACCCCCGACGTCCTGACCGGCCTCGGTGCCGGCTCGCCCGACCGGCTCCTGTACGTCGGCGGTCTCTGACCGCCGGCCGGCTCCACCGGAGCGTGGTCCGCGCGTTCCGCGGGCCCCGCTCCAGGCGGTCGGGCGGAGCTCGCTCCACTTCGCCGGAACAGTCACGCCCGTCCGGCCTCCTCGGCCGCCCCGGCACGTGCCCCGTGCGGTCACCGGCCACGGACGCGATAGCGGGGGAGCGGGGGCTGCGGCACAGTGGTCGTATGGATGATCTCAACGCTCTCGCCGACGAGCACCTCGCCGCGGCCCGCGCCGACGCGCACGGGCGCAGCGCTCATCTCCTGCTGCGCCAGGCCCCCCTGCGGCAGACGGTGATCGCGCTCACCGAGGGCTCCGCCCTCGACGAGCACAACGCGCCGCCCGCCGCGTCACTCCAGGTGCTGCGCGGCGCGGTCAGGCTCACCGCGGGATCCGGTGACGTGGACCTCGTGGCGGGCCGGCTGCACCCCATCCCCCAGGAGCGGCACGGGCTGCTGGCCCTGGAGGATGCGGTGGTGCTGCTCACCGCCGTCAACGACTGAGCCCGCCCGGAGTACATCCGCTGAACCGAGGCATGAGAGAAAGGGAGCGGCCGGGCCGCCGTGAGGCGTCCCGGCCGTCCGCCCTTCCCACGTCCCCGGAGTGACCGCGTGCCCAGCAGGACCGAAGGCCCAGTCGCGGAACGAACCGCACCACCGGCAGGGCGCCCCGCGCGCAGGCACTGGCGCACCGCTCTGCGCCGGACTCCCGTGTCGCTGTGGAACGACGACCTCTCCGACTGGGCGGCCGCCCTCACCTACTACGCCATCCTGGCGCTGCTCCCGGCCCTCCTCGTCACCGTCTCCGTCATCGGCCTGGCCAACCCCGGTGCCACCGACGCCCTGATCGCCGACATCACGGCCTTCGCGCCGGCCGAGTCCGGGGCGGCGCTGCGCCGGCCCCTGGAGGCGGCCACCCGGGAACGCACCGCCGTCTGGCTGCTCGTCGCCACCGGCAGCGTGAGCGCCGTGTGGTCCGCGTCCAGCTATCTGGCGGTCTTCCGCAGGGCGATGCACGCCATGCACCGGGTGAAGGACACCAGGCCGGCCCTGCGCCAGGCGCACATCATCGTGGTCTCGGCGATAGGGCTGCTCGTCCTGCTGATGGCCAGCGCCTTCGCCCTCGTGCTCACCGGCCCTCTGGCGCGCTGGCTCGGCCGCCGGGCGGGCCTGGCGCAGGCGGGCGAGACGCTGTGGGAAGGGCTGAAGTGGCCCGTCCTGCTCTGTCTGGTCGCCTGTCTCATCCTGGTCCTCTTCAGTACGGGACCGCGCTCCGCGCGCAGTGTGCGGCTGGCGCTGCCCGGCGGGGTGCTCGCGGCGTTCCTCTGGCTGATCGCCTCCGCCGGATTCGCGCTGTACGCGACGCACATCGGCAGCTACAGCCGGCTGTACGGGTCACTGGCCGGGCTGGTGGTCTTCCTGATCTGGATCTGGTTCACCAACCTCGCGCTCCTGACCGGCGCCCAGTTCAACGTCGAGCTCGCCCGCGCGGACGGCCCGGAGCGCGAGATGCCCTGAGCGCCTCCGGGCCCTTGTGGGAGCGCTCCCAGGAGTGAAGGATGAGGCGATGACCCCGACCGCGTACGTACGCCCCTACCGCCCCGCCGACCGGGAGGCCCTCGCGGACGTCTGCGTCCGTACGGCCGACAACGGCGGGGACAGCACCCACCTCCATCCGGACCCGGGGCTGATGCCCGCGCTGTTCGCCGAGCCCTATGCCCACCTGGAGCCGGAGCTGGCCTTCGTCCTGGACGACGGCTCCGGGCAGGCGGTCGGATACGTCCTGGGGACCGCGGACACGCGGCGGTTCGCCGTTGCCTTCCGGGAGGTCTGGCTCCCTCGGGTGACGGACCGCTTCCCCGAGCCGCAGGGTGAACCCGAGACGCCCACCGAGGCGATGACGGCCCTCCTGTACCGCCCGGAGCGCATGGTCCTCCCGGAGCTGGACGAGCACCCCGCGCACCTGCACATCGACCTGCTGCCGCCGTGGCAGCGCAAGGGGTACGGCAGGGAGCTGATGGGCGCCTTCCTGGGTGCGCTGCACCAGCAGGGGGTCGGGGCCGTCCATCTGTCCATGGTGACGGCGAACACCCCGGCCAGGGCGTTCTACGACCGGCTCGGGTTCCGGGTGATCGACGTGCCCGACCCCGGACCGCTGACCTATCTGGGGCGCACCACGGAGGGTGTGGAGCCGGCGGGCTGGGCAGGTAGTGGGTGGCGAGCCCGGGAGAGGGCCCGGGCCGCCGGTTCGGAGGGGTGAGTCGTATGACGCAGGAGAGCGCGTGGAGTTTCGCGGACGACCGGGGCCGGCTGGTGGTGGCGGACCGACGGCCCTCCCGGGTGCTCGCGTACGTCCAGGCGGGAGCGACGCTGTGGGACCACGGGATACGCCCGGAGGGGATCTTCGGCTCCGGGCACGACGGGGCGGAGCCCGACCGGGCGAAGACCGGCACGCTCCCGCTGGACTCCGTGGACTACCGCGGCGCGGGTGACGACCTGGACGTGGACACGCTGTTACGCGGGAGGCCCGACCTGGTCGTCGCCGTCAGCTACGGCCACGGTCAGCTCTACGGGCTGGACGCCGACACCGCCAAGCACCTGGAGGAGCGCGTCCCGGTCGTCGTGGTCGACGTGGGCCAGGCGCGCACCCTCGACCGGGTCGCCGCGCGGTTCGCCGAGCTCGCGCGCTCGCTCGGCGGCGCCTCGGGCCCGGACGCGGCCGACGAACTGCGCGCGGCCCGCGAGCGGCTCCGCGCGGCCGCCCGCAACCCCGCCGGCCCCAGGGTGGTGGCCCTCTCGCCCGCGGGTCAGGAGCAGGCGTATGTCGCCCGCCCCCAGATGTGGCCCGAACTGCGGGTGCTGGCGGAGCTCGGGGTCGGCCTGGTGTCCCCGCCCGACGGTGACGGCATCAACTGGGCCACCGTCGACTGGGCGCACGCCGCGGCCCTGGAGCCCGGCATCGTCCTGACGGACATCCGGTCCAACGCCGTCCCGCTCGACGAGATCACCGCTCCCGCCTGGGAAGCCGCCGGGCGCGGCGCGCGGACCGTGCCGTGGAACCCCGAACCGCTGTGCAGCCCCCAGGCGCACGCGCGTTTCCTCGAGCTCGTCGCGGACGCGGTGGAGCAGGCGGCAGGAGACTGAGCGGACTTTCCCAAAAATATTCTGCAAAAACTATTCGGCAAAGGCTGGTCGCGTTCTAGGCTGCCGCCATGGACAGCGACGCGACACACCGTGTGCTCGATCCCGAGCGGGACGCGGCCGCCCTGAAGGCCCTCACCCACCCCCTGCGGCTGAGGCTGCTGGGCCTTCTGCGGCTGCACGGTCCCGCCACCGCGAGCGAGCTGGCGGTCAGGACGGGGGAGACGTCGGCCGCGACCAGCTACCACCTGCGGGTGCTCGCCAAGTACGCCTTCGTCGCGGAGGCGGAGCACCGCGACGGACGTGAGCGCCGCTGGCGGGCCGTGCACTCCGTCACCTCGGCGGACAACGCGGCCATGCTGGCGACGCCCGCGGGCCGGGCGATGCTGGTGCTGGGCAGGCGCCGCCAGGTCGAGCACCTGCAGCAGTCGATGGAGCAGCACGAGGCGGACATCGACGCGGGCCGCCTCGGCGAGGAGTGGCACGACCCCTCGGGGATCGACGACCTGATGCCGCGGCTGACGCCGGAGTCCCTCCGCGAACTCCGCGACACGATGGCGCAGAAGCTCGCGGAGCTGACCGCACGCGACGAGCACGACTCCCGTGCCCGGCAGGTCGTGCTGCTCACCGCCGGACTCCCGCTGGCCCCGGACGGGCCGGCCGAACCCGACGCCGAAGCCGAGGCCGCGCCTTCCGCCGAGGCCGCCGCCCGTGACGCCGCGCCTTCCGCCGAGGCCGCGCCCGACGCCGGAAGAGCCCGGTGACCCCGGTGCCCGAGGGCGGGAAGCCCCGGACCGCGGTGTCCGGAGGCACGGCCGCCGGGCCCGACGAGCGCACCGCGCGCCGCAGGTTCGTCGCCGTGTCCTTCCTCTTCTGGCTCCCCGCAGGCCTCGGCATGGCGCCGATGGTGCTGCTCTTCACCGAGCGAGGCCTGGCCCTCACCGCCGTCGCCGCCGCATTCGCCGCGCACTCCCTGACCGCCGCCGCCCTGGAGCTCCCCACCGGCGGACTCTCCGACGTCATCGGCCGCCGCGCCGTCCTGGCCTGCGCCGGTCTGCTCAACGCAGGCGCCCTCACGCTCATGGGCCTCGGCACCGCCCCATGGGTGCTGGTCCTCGGCATGGCTCTCATGGGCGCCGGCCGCGCCCTGTCCAGCGGACCCGCCGAAGCCTGGTACGTCGACGCCGTGCACGCCCACGCGGGCCCCGACGCCGAGATCCGTACGGGACTGGCGCGCGGCAGTGCGGCCTCGTCCGGCGCCATCGCCCTCGGCGTCGTTCTCGGAGGGGCGCTGCCCTGGCTGCTCGGCCTCGGCCCGGACCCGGGGGACCGGCTGCGGACGCTCACCTCGGATCTGGTCCTGCCGCTCTCCGTGCCCGTGCTCCTCGGTGTGGTCGTCCACCTCGCCTTCGTCATCTACGTCCTGACCGCCCTGACGGAGCCGCCCCGCTCCGTGGCCACCCCGCGCGGCGTCCTGCGGGGCGTGCCCGGTGCCATCGCCGCGGGGCTGCGGCTCGGCGCCGGGGACACGCTGGTCCGTCGCATCCTGATGACCACCGGCGCCGCGGGCACAGCTCTCGCCGCTCTCGAACTGCTCACCCCCGGCCGCGCCGCCGCGCTGACCGGGACCGCGGAGTCGGGCGCGGTCCTCTTCGCCGGCCTGGCCGCCGCCGGATTCGCGTGCTCGGCGCTCGGAAGCCAACTGGCGCCGCTCGTGGCCCGGCTCGCGGGAGACGCGGAACGCGCGGTCCTGGCGAGCCTCGGCGCGAGCGTGGCCGGTCTGCTGGCGCTCGGCGCCACCGTGTCCGCCACCGGGGCGCCCGCGCTGACCACGGCCGCCGCCGGATACGGACTGGTCTATCTGGGCCTGGGCGCCGCAGGGCCCACCGAGAACGCCCTCCTGCACCGCCGCGTCGACACCTCCGGCCGGGCGACGGCCCTCTCCGTGCAGTCACTGGCCCAGCAACTCGTCGGGGCGGCCGGGGGCCTGGTCATCGGCGCGCTGCCCGCGGGCCCGCTGCCCTGGCTGCTCGTCGCCGTCGTGCTGCTGGCCGGAGCACTTCTGTGGACCCGACGCACCACCTCCGCTCCGAAGGCGGCCCCCGCCCCGAGCGGGACGGGGGACTGACCCGCTGCTCCGTACGGACGTCCCGGATCGCGCCCGCCCCCGCCGTTCGGGAGGCTGGCCCGAAGCCGGGACGCGAGATCCCCGTACCTCCAGGAGCAGAGATGCAGCAGGACAAGCACCCGTCGTACCGTCCCGTGGTCTTCCGTGACCGTTCCGCCGGGTACGCCTTTCTGACCCGGTCCACCGCGTCGAGCGAGCAGACGATCGACTGGGACGACGGCAACACCTACCCGGTCATCGACGTGGAGATCTCCGCCGAGAGCCACCCGTTCTTCACCGGCAAGGCCAGGGTGGTCGACACCGAGGGCCAGGTCGCCAAGTTCGAGCGGCGCTACGGCGACGAAGGGCGCGGCGGCGCCTCCTGAGCCCCGGGTCACCCCGGCTCCCCGCACCCGGGCAGAATCGGCGGCGGTGCGCACCCTCACCACGACCGCCCTCCAGGAGACCTGCCCCCATGCCCGACAGCCCCGTCCTGCTGGTCATCGGCGAATGCGTCGCCGACATCGTCCGGCTGCCGGGCGCGCCGGACCGGACCCACCCCGGCGGCAGCCCCGCGAACGTCGCGTACGGTCTGGCCGGACTGGGCCGGAGCACCACGCTGATCACCCAGCTCGGCCCGGACCCCGACGGGCGGCTGATCGCGGAGCACCTGGCTTCGGCCGGGGTACGGGTCCTCGACGACGGCAGCGGCGCGCCCACTCCCACCGCCACGGTGGACCTCGACGAGGCGGGACGGGCCACGTACACGTTCGAGATCGGCTGGACGCTGCGCCCGGTCGCGTGGCCCGGGGAGCCGCCCCGGCACGTCCACACCGGGTCCCTCGCCACCGCCCTCGACCCCGGCGCGGACGTCGTCCTGGACCTCGTCGAGTCGCTCCGCCCGGCGGCGACCGTCAGTTACGACCCCAACGTCCGGCCCGCACTGATGGGGGACCACGCCCGTGCCGTACGCCGCGCCGAGCGCTGGGCCGCGCTCAGCGACATCGTCAAGGCCAGCGACGAGGACCTGCGATGGCTGTACCCCGACGAGGCGCCGGAGACGGCCGCCGAGCGGTGGCTGCGCTCAGGGCCCGCGGTCGTCCTGCTCACCCGGGGCGCCGGAGGGGCGACGGCCTTCCTGCCGGGCGGGACCGTGAGCGCCGGCGCGCCACCCGTCAGGGTCGTGGACACGGTGGGCGCGGGCGACGCCTTCATGTCCGCCGCACTGCACGCCCTGGCCTCGTACGGACTGCTCGCAGGACGGGCCCGCGCACGGCTGCGCTCGCTGGACGCCACCGTCCTGGGCGACGTGCTGCGCCACGCGGTGGCGTCGGCCGCCGTGACCGTCGGACGGGCGGGTGCCCTGCCTCCCGACGAGGAGGAGCTGGCGGCGGCTCTGACCAGCGTGCCGGTCCGGGAGCGGCAGACCCTCCAGGGGTGTCCTCGCCCGCACCACGATCGTTGATTTCGTTATGACCGTGACCCTTACCGACACCGCCCCACCGTCCACCACCGAACTGCTGACCGGCGTCATCCTCGGTCCGGAATTCCGCCGTGAGCACGGGTTCTGGCAGCGGCTGATCAGCACAGAACCGTTCCGCCGCCCCGCCGGCGGAACGCCCGAAGAGCGACTGGACCTCGCCTACGACCGGTTGCGGATCCTCAACCTCTCCCTCGACAGCGGCGCACGCCTCGCCGCCGACCCCCGTGCGCTGGCCGCCCTGCACGCCTGGCTGGGCCCGGTGGACCCCGCGCTGACCACCGTGGCTGGAATCCACTACAACCTCTTCCTCGGCAGCCTCCTCGACCACGAGTGCGCCGGCCGCCGCGATCTGTCGGACTATCTGTCGATGCGGCGCATCGGCACCTTCCTCTGCACGGAGGTGGCACACGGCAACAACGCGGCGGCCATGGAGACCACCGCCACCTACGACCGTGAACGGGACGGCTTCGTCCTGAACACCCCGAACCCGGGCGCACAGAAGTTCATGCCCAACACCAGCCCGGCGGGCGGAGCCAAGTCCGGCCTGGTCGCCGCCCGCCTGGTGGCCGACGGCTCCGACCACGGGGTGCGCCTCTTCCTGGTGCCGCTCACCGACGACACGCAGGCGCTGCCCGGTGTCCGGGTGCGGCGGCTGCCGGCCCGGATGGGCAGCCCGGTGGACCACTGCCTGACCTCGTTCGACCGGGTCTTCGTGGCACGGGACGCCCTGCTGGGACCAGCCGAGGAGGGCGACGTCCCAGGGGAGTTCAGAACGGGGCCAGGGGACAGGCGGCGTCGTTTCCTCACCGCGATCGGGCGGGTCACCCCCGGCCGCATCTCCATGAGCGCCTGCGCCGCGGGCTCGGCCCGCGCGACCCTGGCGGTCGCCGTACGCTACGGCGGGCACCGGATGATCTCCGGCTCCCGGGGCGCACCACCGGTGCCGGTGAACGCCCACCGGACGCACCACGGACCGCTCGCCTCGGCGATGGCCATGGTCTTCGCCATGAGCCTGCTGTACCGCAGGGCACAGGAGCGCTGGGAAGCCCGTACGGACGAGGACGCCCGGACGGACGCGGTGAGGCTGGTCGACGTCGCCAAGGCGTGGATCACCTGGCGGGCCCGCGACGTCATCGTCGAGAGCCGTGAACGCTGCGGCGCCCAGGCGCTGCTGGAGAACAACGGCATGACCGAACTCGTCACGGGCGTGGAGGGCGCCATCACCGCGGAGGGCGACAACATCGCCCTGTACGCCAAGGCCGCGGCCGACATGCTCTTCGCCGCAGAGCCCGGCGGTGGTGACGACGCCCCCGACCGGGCCCCGTACCCCGGGGACCTCGCCGACCCGCACTTCCTGGGCCGGCTACTCGCCTCGGTCCAGGACATCTGGTTCGCCCGCGCCAGGGCCCGTGCGCTGCGGGCACCCGACACAGACACCCTCGGCCGGTGGAACGCGGCCTCGGGCCCCGCCCTGCGCGGCGTCGAAGCCTACGCGTACCGGCAGGCCGCCCAGGCCTACGCCGAGGCCCGCGCGACACTGCCCGAAGGGGCGGCCAGGGAACGGATCGGCGAGCTGGAGCGGCTGTTCGCCCTCGAATGGGTCTCCCGTAACAGCGGCGACCTGCTGGCCGCCGGTCTCCTGAGCACCGCTCAGGTGGACGCCTTGCCCGAGGCCGTCGAGGAGCTCGTCACGGCCGTCGCCGCGCACGCCCCCGAGCTGGCCGAGTCCTTCGCCCTGCCCGAGGAACTGCTCGCCGACTGGCCGATCGCCGGACCCGGCTACGCGGACGCGTACGACGACCCCGAGGGCCCCTGGAACACCGGCCTGGCGGACGCCCGATGAGCGCCGGAGGCAAGGGACAGGCCGTCTGCTGCCGCCTCGGCGAGCACCTGGAGATCCTGGGTCTGCGCGCCGTCCTGCTCGCCTACTGGGGCACGACGTCCGTGCTCGCCCGCCGCGGCGGAAAGCCGCAGCCCGCAAGCGGCGAATCGGTTCACCCCAAGCGCTGACCCGCCCGACGGCCGGCCGGTACGGAGAGGGAGAGACCCCTCGCCGTACCGGCGACGGCCCCCGGGGCAGGCGGCGCGCAGCGTGATAGCTTGCAGACGCCAGTCACACTCCACGTGGAGTCAGGGAATCCGGTGCGAATCCGGAGCTGACGCGCAGCGGTGAGGGGGACGGGCGGGGCCACAGCCACTGGGACACCCACGGGTGCACCGGGAAGGCGCCCCGTCCGGACGAACCCGAGTCCGAAGACCTGCTGGCAACCGCTTCCGCACCGGGAGCGGAACTCCGTACGGGCTCCGCGCATGAGCCCAGAGAACGCCGAGGTCTCCGTGCCGCCCATAGCCAGCACCGCACGCCGAACAGCCCTGCTCATCGCGGGACTTGTCCTTCTGACCGCCTGCGGGGAAGGCGGCGGCGCCTCCGACGGCGCGGCCCGGTCCGCCGCCGGCGACGGCTTCCCGGTGACCCTGGAGAACTGCGGCCGTACGGTGACAGTCGACTCGCCACCGCGTCACGCCGTCTCACTCAACCAGGGATCCACCGAGATCCTGCTCTCCCTGGGCCTCGCCGGCAGGCTGGCCGCCACCGCGACCTGGACGGACCCGGTGATGAAGGGCCTGGAGAAGGACGAATCCACGGTGAAGCGCCTCGCCGAGAACCAGCCCTCCTCCGAGAAGGTCCTAGCCGAGGAACCCGACTTCGTCAGCGCCTCCTTCGCGTCCACCCTCGGCAAGGGCGGGGTGGCACCCCGCGACCAGTTCGAGGAGCTGGGCGTACCGACGTACCTCTCGCCCTCCGACTGCGCGGGCAAGGACAACACCGGCAGCGGCGACGGCTCGCGCTCCGAGCCCCTGACCATGGACCGCGTGTACGGCGAAGTGCGCGACCTGGCCAAGGTGTTCGGCGTCCCGGAGCGCGGCGAGAAGCTGGTGAAGAGCCTTCGCGCACGCGTCGACAGGGCGACCGCGGACATCGACGCGTCCGGCACCACGATGCTCTACTGGTTCGCCAACTCCGAAGCCCCGTACCTGGCCGGGTGCTGCGGCGCCCCCGGCATCATCACCGAGGAGCTGGGCGCGAAGAACGTCTTCGACGACACGCACGAGGAATGGCCCCAGATCAACTGGGAGACCGTCGCCGACCGCGACCCCGACGTCCTGGTCATCGGTGACCTGAGCCGGAAGTCGCAGACGGCCGAGAGCGCGGCGAAGAAGATCGAGTTCCTGGAGTCCAACCCCGCCACGAAGAACATGGACGCCGTCCGGCACAAGCGGTACGTCCTGCTCAGCGGCCAGGCGATGAATCCGACCGTCCGGACCGTGGAGGGCGTGGAGCGCCTCGCGGCCGGGCTGCGCTCGTTCGGGCTCGCGGGGTGACGAGGACCGAACGCGCCCCGGACGTTCGGGTGGAGCAGCCGCCCCCGGCCCGGACGCCACCCGCAGTCCGGGTCCTGCGCGACGGCGTCCTGTGGACCGCCGGGATCGTCCTGCTGCTCCTGTCCGTCGCGGTGGCCGTCACGATCGGGCCCGCCCGTGTCTCCGTCCCGGACGTCTGGGCCGCGGTGGCCTCGCACCTCGGCCTGGGAGACGGGCGGCTGACCCCGATCCGTGACGGCATCATCTGGAACCTGCGCATGCCCCGCACCCTGCTGGCGGCGGTGTGCGGGGCCGGACTCGCGGTGTGCGGCACCGTGATGCAGTCGCTGCTGCGCAACCCGCTCGCCGACCCCTTCGTCCTCGGCGTCTCCTCCGGGGCGTCCACCGGGGCGGTCGTGGTCGTCGTCCTGGGCGTCGGCGGCGGAGCCGTGTCGGTCTCGGGCGGTGCGTTCGTCGGGGCGCTGTGCTCGTTCGCCCTCGTCCTGCTGCTCAGCCACACCCTCGGCGGATCCACCGACCGGGTCGTCCTCTCCGGGGTCGCGGCCATGCAGCTCTTCTCCGCGCTCACGTCCTTCGTCGTGATGACCGCCGCCGACGCCGAACAGACCCGGGGCGTGCTCTTCTGGCTGCTCGGCTCGCTGAGCGGGGTGGGCTGGAGCGAAGTGTGGATGTGCTCGGCCGTGCTGGCCGTGACCCTGCTGATCTGCCTCGGCCACGCCCGTACGCTCGACGCCTTCGCCTTCGGCCAGGACGCCGCGGCCGCGCTGGGCGTGCACGTGGGACGCACCCGGATCGTGCTGCTCTGCACCACCGCGCTCCTGACGGCTGCCCTGGTCAGCTCGGCGGGCGCCATCGGCTTCGTCGGCCTCGTCCTCCCGCACGCCGCCCGGGCGCTGACGGGCTCGGGGCACCGACGGCTGCTGCCGGTGACCGCTCTCGCCGGAGCCGTGTTCCTGGTCTGGGTGGACACCCTGGCCAGGACCGTCCTCGACCCGCAGGAGGTCCCGGTCGGTGTGGTCACCTCCCTCATCGGGGTACCCGTCTTCGTCATCGTCCTTTACCGCACCCGGAGGAACGCGTGAACCGGACAGCGGTCCCCGGCGACGGCCTGCGCGCCGACCGGGTCGCCCGGGAGGCCGGCGGGCGGATCGTCCTCGACGGAGTGAGCATCGCGCCGCCGCCCGGCACCACCGTCGGGCTCCTGGGGCCGAACGGCTCCGGGAAGACCACGCTGCTGCGGGTGATGGCGGGCGTGATCGCGCCCGGCGCGGGTGTCGTCACCCTCGACGGCCGCACGCTCGCCGAGACCGGCCGGCGCGGCGTGGCCCGCCGCGTGGCCGTCGTCGACCAGCACGCGGTCACCCAGGTCGACCTGAGCGTGCTGGACGTCGTACGCCTCGGCCGCATCCCGCACCGCCGGGCCTGGTCGGCGCCCGGGCCCGAGGACGAGGCCGCCGTGCGCGAGGCTCTGGCGCGCACCGGACTGGCCGACCGCGCCGCCCAGTCCTGGCACACCCTGTCGGGTGGCGAGCGCCAGCGGGTGCAGATCGCCCGCGCCCTCGCCCAGCAGCCGCGGGAACTCCTCCTGGACGAACCCACCAACCACCTGGACATCCAGCACCAGCTGGAGCTGCTCTCCCTGGTCGCCGTGCTGCCCGTCACCGCCGTGGTCGCGCTGCACGATCTCAATCTGGCCGCCATGTTCTGCGACCGGGTCACGATCATGAAGGAAGGCAGGGTGGTCGCCGGGGGGACGCCCTCGGAGGTGATCACCGAGGAACTCATCGCCGACGTGTACCGGGTGCGCGCGGTGGTCACGCCGGAAGGGCCCGACGGACGCCCCTCCGTGCGGTTCCTGCCGGGCGGAGCGGCCCACCGGTGACGGCGGGACGAGAGGGCGGGCCCGTGAACCGCCCGGGTCCGCCCCTCGCTGCTGTCGCGCGGCCTTTCGCCGCTGTGTGAGGGGTCAGCGACGACGTCCCTGGCCGAACTCGCCGCCCATGTCCTTGCCGCTGCCCATGTCGTCCTTGCCGTCCGCGTAGTCGATCTTCTCCTTGCGGAGCTCGGCGGAGACTTCCTTCTGCTCGGTGACCTTGTTGGTTTCGAGACGGACCCGTTCCACGGGGACCGCCTCCTTGCGGACGGTGGCTCGTTCGGCGTGCAGGGTGACTTCGACGTCCTGTTCGCCGAGGTCGTGCGTGCCCTTCATGCCTGTGGCCTTGTCGCCCGGCTGCAGAGGCTCGCGCACCACGCGCACCTCCTCGTGGGACACCGGCACCGTCCGTGTGACGTTCTCCGTCACGACGTACTTGTGCAGACGTGCCCTCCCGCTCTCGTACTCCTCCGTGCCGACCTGGAGCTGCTCCTCGGAGCGGACCATCTCCTCACGGCCGCCGGCACCCGCGGCGGACCGCTCGGCTCCGGCTCCGGCGAGCGGGCGGGACGTGGAGGACGTCTCCGTGTCGCGGTGCCTGCCCGCGCCGGCCCCGGTGGTGCCCGTGCCGGCGGTGGTGCCGGTGGCCTTCGCCTGGCCGCCGGAGGCCGTGCGGGCGGTGCCGGCGGCACCGGCTGCCCCGGCTGCGCCCGCGGCACCCATGGCTCCCGTTCCGGTCCCGGACGTCGTGCGCGCGTCGCCGCCCGCTCCGGTGCGTCCGGTGGTCTTCCGGGTCATTCCGTAGTGCCTGTAGAGCTCCTCCTCCTCCGAGACGGAGAGGTGCGCGTCCGCATCGACCCGGGGGGCGTCCTTGACGCGGTCCTTCGGATGCGAGACGTGCAGGTCGGAGCCCACCCGGCGGGCTCCGGCAAGCGGGACGAAGCTCTCCTTCATGCCGAACATGCCGGTCTTCACCGTGATCCAGTCGGGCTTGCCGGTGTCGTCGTCGACGTACACCCGCCCCACTGTGCCGACCTTCTCTCCGTCGCTGTCGTAGACGGTCAGACCGTCGAGTTCTCCGGAATCCGTGAAACCGTCAGCGGCTCCCATGGCCGATTCCTCCTCGCCCGGGCGCGTCCTGCGGTCGGTTCCTGCAGGGAAGGCGCGTCCGGATTCCATCGCGCCTCACCCGGTTGGACGGTGCAACTTCCCGGCCTGTGCGGCGGGCGGCCCAGAACACCGGGGAGGTGCGGTGGCCCCGCTCCACGCGCATATCGGGCCCGCCACACGCATTACGCCATTCGAGTGAGTGAGCACTCTCCCGGGTGCGCCGGGTGTGCGCTCCCGGCCCGCCCGTATGATCGACGCCGCTGCCGACGGTCGGCAGGCTTGTCACGGGGGTGCCTCATCGGATCCGTAGTCATCCGTCAGCCTCGGCAGCGGGGCGAACTGCTGGCCCGGCAGGAGGACGGCCTCGGGCTGCACCACCTGGTCTGGCGGCTGGGGCCCGGCTGGCGCGTGTGCAGCAGCGCCGTGCTCGGCGGCGGGATCGGCCCGCGGGCCTGGATCCTGAACGCCCAGGTGCCCGGCGGCTACCCCCGGCTCGACCCCGGCAGGCACCTCGCCGAGATCGCGGCGTCCGAGGCGCTCGACGGGCCGGGCGCCGGACTGATGACAGCCGCCGATGTCACGGCCCGCACCGTCGCCGACGACGGCGGAGCGACCGCGACCGTCACCAGCGGCCTCGGCGTACGGGGATGGGCAGCGGCCCCGGCCGAGGGCACCGACGGCCCTCGCCCGCCCGGGACCGTCAACATCGTCGTCACCCTCCCCGTGGCGCTCTCCGACGCGGCCCTGGTCAACGCGGTGGCCACCGCCACCGAAGCGAAGGTCCAGGCGCTGGTGGACGCCGGACTCGACTGCTCCGGGACCCCGACGGACGCGGTGTGTGTCGCCGCGCCGGAGCCGGGAGGGCAGTCCGGTGAGCCGTTCGCCGGACCGCGTTCGCGCTGGGGCGCGCGACTCGCCAGAGCCGTCCACCGCGCCACCCTGGAGAGCGCGCTGCGGCAGTCTTGAGACCCACGAGTCCTGGAACTGCCGCAGTCCCGGGGCCCACAGGTCGCGAGACCGGCCCGCACCGACGAAGGGAATCTCCCATGACCACCGCATCCCCCGCCGACGCCGCCCCCGGCACGCCGACCGTCGCGGTCCTCGGCACCGGGATCATGGGGTCCGGGATGGCCCGCAGCCTGCTCAGGGCGCAGCTCCCCGTCAGGGTCTGGAACCGCACACGGTCCAGGGCCGAACCGCTGGCCGCCCACGGCGCCACCGTGACGGACACCCCCGAGGAAGCGGTACGCGGAGCCGATGTCGTCCTCACCGCCCTGAACGACGGCCGGGCCGTGGCGGAGACCCTCACCGCCGCCACGCCCGGCCTGCGTCCGGGGCAGGTCTGGATGCAGAGCGCCACCGTGGGCCTCGGCGCCACGACCGATCTCGCCCACCGGGGCGCCGGACTGGGGCTGGTCTACCTGGACGCCCCGGTCTCCGGCACGAAGCAGCCGGCGGAGCAGGGCACGCTCACCGTGTTCGTCTCAGGCCCCTCGAGCGCCCGCACCACGGCACTGCCCGTCCTGGAGGCCATCGGGCAGCGCACCCTGTGGGTCGGGGAGGAGCCGGGGGCCGCCACCCGGCTCAAGCTCGTCGCCAACACCTGGGTGATCAACCTGGTCAACAGCGTGGCGGAGTGCCTCAACCTCGCGGAGGGACTCGGGCTCGACCCGCAGCTCTTCCTGGACGCCATGAAGGGCGGCCCGCTGGACACGCCGTACCTCCAGGGCAAGTCCGCGGCGTTGCTCTCCGGTGATCTCAGCCCGAGCTTCGCGCTCTCCACCGCGCTCAAGGACTCCCGGCTGATCCTCGAGGCGGCCGAGGCCTCCGGAGTGACGCTCGATCTGGTCGCCGCCTCCGCCGAGCGGTTCACCCGGGCGGAAACGGCCGGACACGGCGGCCAGGACATGATCGCCACGTACTACGCGGGCCGCTCGGCCTGAGCCCCTGCCTTCGGCCGGCCGCACCGGTCAGTGCTGGGACAACGCACTCGGCGAGTCGTTCTTCTCGACCATGACCGCACTCGCGCAGGTACGGCAAACGGCTCCCCAGCAAGCAGAGGGGGAGCCGTTTGCGGCGAGCGCGGACTGCGGGCAGTCGGGAATCAGGCGCGGCGCGAGTGCCGATTGCCGGTGATGACCCGGTACAGGACCAGGAGGATGATGGAGCCGGCAATGGCGGCGATCCAGGTGGAGAGGTCGAAGAAGCCGTCGATGGAGTCGACCCCGAAGATGACCTTGCCGAGCCAGCCGCCGAGAAGGCCTCCCGCGATGCCGATGAGCATCGTGATGATGATGCCGCCGGGGTCCTTGCCCGGAAGCAGTACCTTGGCGATGACGCCGGCGAGCAACCCGATGAAGATCCAGGCGATGATGCCCATGATGCGTCTCCTACCTCGTCGTACAAAGCCTGTGTCAATGCACCGTCTTTACCGTCCCGGCCTTTTCAAACACTGCACATCTGCCGTGTTGTGGGCAGGGCGCCTGTGCACTACGTCGTCTCGGTGCGCTCACTGTCGTGGCGGCCTGACTCCCGCCCGGCACATGAACCACCGGACAGGGCTCAGACGCAGGTGCTCGTCTCCGGGGTACAGAAGTGGACCTGCGGATAGCGCACGGACGGCTTGTCCAGGAGGGGCCGCGGTCGGTGGCGCAGGTGCAGGTCGAGGAAGGCGCGGGTGTATCCACGGACGATCTCCGCGGCCCGGCCGGCCGGCAGATCGGCGCCGATGTCGATGCCCAGCTGCTCGGCCAGCAGTCCGACGACGCGGACGAGGGGACGGGCGTGGAGGGTTCGGATGCGGTGCAGGCACCCCAACCCGGCCTGGGCCAGCTGGAATCGCTGGTCGGGCGTGTTCGGGACACCGGACTGCCGGTCGACCTGAGCGTGACCGGCCGGCCCTGCCCCCTCCCGCCCGGTATCGAACTCGCCGCGTACCGCGTGGTGCAGGAAGCCCTGACCAACACCGTGAAGCACGCCGCCGGTGCGACCGCTGCCGTGACCGTCGATTACGGTCCCGGCCGGCTTCGAGTGGAGGTCACCGATACCGGAGGACACGCGGGTGCTGCCGCGGCAGACGGGAACGGCCGGGGGCTGATCGGGCTGCGCGAGCGCCTCACTGTCTACGACGGAACCCTGGACACCGGCCGGTCTCGGGCCGGCGGCTACCGTGTGGAGGCCCTGATCCCCTTGGAGACACGGTGACCGGGCCGCCGGAGCCGAAGCGGTCGAGGCGGTCCGCCGCACACGCCCCGACGTGGTCCTGATGGATGTCCGCATGCCCGAGATGGATGGCCTGGAGGCCACCCGCCGCATCCTCACCGGAACCCCGGGCGAGCCCCGCATCATCATCCTGACCACCTTCGATCTCGACCGGTACGTCTACGCGGCCCTGGCCGCCGGGGCCAGCGGCTTCCTCCTCAAGGACGTCACCCCCGAGTACCTGGTCGCGGCCACCCGCACCGTCCGTACCGGCGACACCCTTCTGGCGCCGGCCATCACCCGCCGCCTCGTGCAGCGGTTCGCCCGGCGCGGCAGCGACGCCGCCACCCTCCACAGCGATCTCGCCTCGCTCACCCCGCGCGAACTGGAGGTCCTCGGCCTGCTGGCCCGAGGGCTGAGCAACGCCGAGCTCGCCACCCGCCTCCAGCTGGCCGAGACGACCGTCAAGACTCACGTCGCCCGCATCCTCGCCAAGCTCGGCCTCCGCGACCGTGTCCAGGCCGTCATCGTCGCGTACGAGACAGGACTGGTCAGCACAGGCGAACGCGAGACCGGTGAGCCGGGGATCAACAGCCGTACCCACGCCTGCTCTTGTTGTTCGGATTGCCGGATGCCCGGGTGAGCCTCCGGGGCTCTTTTCGGCCGATCCCCTCCGTGGCCGACGAATTGCCGACCGAAGGGGCTGCTCCCCGCCTATGCTCTACACGCGTGTAGAAAGTGCGAGGGGGTCTGGACGTTCCCGATGCGTCTGCTGTGGGGAAATACGTCCGCTGGGCGCAGGCCCTGGCCGCGCTGAACACGTCGGACAAGTAAGCACGATCCACGGATCGCTGCAGGCCGGGCGCCACCGGTATGCAGCGATCCGTCATCTCACGAACCACATTTACATGAAGGAGTGAGCGCCACGATGGTGTTCAAACGGCTGCTCGGTTCGCTCGGCGTAGGCGGCCCGACGGTGGACACGGTGCTGGACACCGGTGCGGTACTGCCGGGTGGGGACCTCACGGGGCAGATCCACCTCTGGGGCGGCAGTGCCGCCTTCGACATCGAGCAGGTCTCGCTGGAGCTGGTGGCCAGGGTGGAGGCAGAGCACGACGACGGCGAGAGCGAAGGCACCATCGTCTTCGACCGGTTCACCGTGGGCGGTGGTTTCCGCCTGGCCGAGGGTGAGCGGCGGAGTGTCCCGTTCTCGGTGACGCTGCCGTGGGAGACACCGGTCACAGAGCTGCACGGCCAGCCGCTGGGCGTCGTGCTGGGGGTGCGTACCGAGTTGGCGGTGGCCGGCGCCAAGGACAAGGGGGACCTCGACCCGCTCCTGGTGCGCCCGCTGCCGGCGCAGGAGGCGATCCTGGAAGCGCTGGGGCAGCTCGGATTCGGCTTCCGGAGTGCGGACCTGGAGTACGGCAGGATCGGCGGCACCGGTCAGCAACTGCCCTTTTATCAGGAGATCGAGCTTTCCCCGCCCGCGCAGTACGCGCACGCCATGAGCGAGATTGAAGTGAGCTTTCTGGCCCACTCCGGAGGGATGGAGGTCGTGCTGGAAGCGGACAAACGAGGCGGCTTCTTCTCCGGCGGCCATGACGCGCTCACACGTTTCGCCATCAGCCACCACGACGTCGAACAGCACGACTGGAAGCTCGAGGTCGACGGCTGGGTGCGTCGGCTCGTCGGAGACCGGGCATCGCACGGGGCGCACGGTTTGCACGGCCACAGTGACGTGTTCGGCGGCAGCGCGCACACGGACGACCACCACGGTCACAGCGGTCACCACCACGACGGGGGCCACCGATCCGGGCCCGGGACGGGCGCCGTTGTCGCGGCCGGCGCGGCGGGCCTGGCGGTCGGAGTCGTGGGCGGCATGGTGGCTGCCGAAGTCGTCGACGAGGTCGGCGACTTCTTCGAAGGAGACGATGAAGAAGGCGAGGAGGGCTGAGGCCCGCCAACCTCGCCTGACTGCTGGTGCGCCGGTGTAGGTGAATCGGGTGTCCGGACCGCATTCCTTCCCTCTAAGGGCTGTCCACGGTCACCGGGTGCCTCACCACCGCGTCGAAGAGGTAGCCCTGCGTGTTGTGGGCCGTCGTCTCCGGCTGGGTGCGTCCCGCCCGGTCCGTTGCCCGCGCCAGCAGCACCCCCGGGCCGGGCACCGCCGGAACCCAGTCGGCGGTCCAGCGGACCCAGCTCCCGGCCCGGGGCTCGTCGCGCAGTCGTGCGCGCCGCCACCGGACACCGCCGTCGGTGCTGACCTCGACCGAACGCACCGGTGCGCCGCCCGACCAGGACCGGCCGGTGAGCAGATGCCTGCGGTGGGCGGCGAACGAGGCACCGGGCGCGAGTTCGAAGGCGCTCTTGAGGGTCTGCCGGGTCAGCGGCGCACTGCCCTCGGTCGGGTACCCGGGGCCGAAGAGCCGGTACAGGCCCGTGTTCCACGGGCTCAGCAGCGGCTCCGCGCTCACCTCGATGTCACCCACCCACTTGATGTGCGCTATGCCCACCCAGGACGGGACGATCAGCCGGACCGGGGCGCCGTGGTCGGGCGGCAGCGGCTCGCCGTTCATCTCGTACGCGAGGAGTACGTCGTCCAGGGCCTTCGCCACCGGCAGGGGCCTGCGCACCCGGCCCAGGTTCGTCCCGTCGCTGACGACCTCCGCGTCCAGGCCGCGCGGCAGCACGTCCACCGCGTTCCGGCCGACGCCCGCCCGGCGGAGCACCTCGGCGAGGCGCACTCCCCGCCAGCGCGCCGTCCCGATCGCGCCCAGCGTCCACGCGGTGCCGCTGACCTGCTGGCCCTGCTGCGAGGTGAAGTAGCTCCGGCCGTTGCCCGCACACTCGACGAACGCGGTGCGGGAGACGGACGGCAGAGCGCGCAGAGCCTCGTACGAGAAGTCCACCGGACCGCCGGTCAGCCCGCTGCCCCAGACCGTCAGCTTCCACTCCGCCGCGTCGACGACCGGCGTCGCGGTGTGGTTGCGGACGAAGAAGCGGTCGGCGGGGGTGAGCAGCCCGGTGTCCCGCAGCGCGGCGAAGTTCGTCTCGGCGTTGGTCCCGCGCACCGTGAACAGCTCGGGCGGCAAGGGCTTCACCACGCCCGCCAGGGACTGCGCCGCGCGCGCGGGGGACGCGGCGGCCGGAACCAGCGGGGCCGCGACCGATGCCGCGGCGACCAGCTTCAGCAGATCGCGGCGGTCGATCCCCGCGGATCTCGCGCCGCCACGGGTCCACTGACGAAGCCGTTTTCGGTCGTACGCGGCTTCGGACGGTACGGCACTCATGGGCGCTCCAGGAGGTCTGCGGTCTAGTCGGTCGGGGCGGCCGGGGCAGGAAACCGGTCCGGGTCCGGACCGTAGAGGCCGCCCGCGCCCGGACGGAAGCCGGTCGCGCACCTGGCCACGAAGTCGCAATGCCGCCGCAACAGACACGCGGGCCGGCCCCGTCACGGACGGGGCCGGCCCGGCATCGGCCGTGGGTCAGTCCTGTGTGAACATCCCGTTGCGCAGCTTGCCCAGCATGCGGCTGAGCAGCCGGGAGACATGCATCTGCGAGATGCCGAGCTCCTCGCCGATCTGAGCCTGTGTCATCTCCTGGCCGAACCGCATGTCGATGATGCGGCGCTCACGCGCGTCGAGATCACCCAGCAGCGGGGCGAGCGTCTGGAGGTTCTCCACCGTCTCCATCGCGGGGTCGGGCTCGCCCAGGACATCCGCCATGGTGCGCCCGCCGGACGCGCGGCCCACCGGTTCAGCGGCGTCGGCCGGCAGGTCGATCGACCCCGCCGTGTAGCCGTTGGCCGCGACGAGACCCTCGGTGATCTCCTCCTCGTCGAGGCCGAGGTGATCGGCGAGCTCCCGCACCGTGGGGTCCCGGTCGAGGCCCGCCGCGAGCGTCTCCTTCGCCTTCGCGAGTTCCACCCGCAGCTCCTGCAGCCGCCGCGGCACATGCACGGACCAGGTGGTGTCACGGAAGAAGCGCTTGATCTCACCGACGATGTAGGGCACGGCGAACGAGGTGAACTCGACCTCGCGGGAGAGGTCGAAGCGGTCGATCGCCTTGATCAGACCGATGGTGCCGACCTGGACGATGTCCTCCATGTCGCCGCTGCCCCGGTTACGGAAGCGTCCCGCGGCGAACCGTACGAGGGAGAGGTTCATTTCGATGAGGGTGTTCCGCGCGTACTGGTACTCGGCGGTGCCCTCGTCGATCTCCCGCAGCGCGTCGAAGAAGAGCTTCGACAGCTTCCGTGCGTCGTGCGGGGCGACCTGTCCGGCGTCCTCGATCCAGGGAAGCACGTCCGGGGCGCCTGCCCGTTGCGCACCGACGGTCTGTGCAGTGTGCAGGGTCATCCCGTCACGCTCCTCAGATTGCGGGCCCTGAGGTGTAGGCGCCTGCCCGATGGCTCGCAACTCATGCGGGGAGAGGTTGATTTGAGCCACGGTCATGCCGGGATTGGCCGACAATGGCCGTGATCGTCCTTCGAGGCGCGATGACGGAGTCCCATGCACCGCGGGGCGTCACGCGGGAACACGCAGAACCGCCCCACCGGTACGGGGGAGCCCGGTGGGGCGGTCGTCTCCAGGGTGCCACAGGCCGAGGTCCGTTGGGGCCGTATCCCGCGCAGTGGTGCGCGATTCCCCGGACCGAACGAGTGGGCGTACGTCCTGCCGCCGGACCCGCCCGGCTCCGTCGCGGCAGCCCGGCGGCGGGACGCCCTGGTGAGGGCGTTGACCGCATGTCTGTTCCCGGGCCGGCCGCCCGGGAATAGACCCGGGCCCGCCGGCCTTTCATCCCTGTCCCCGGCCGCCGATTCCGATGGAGTGAGAGAGTCCATGCCCGAGGCCACATCCCGGCTCGCGAACCCGCACACGCGACGGAGTACGGACCCGTCCACCCCGCGCGCGACGGATCCGTCCGCAGGGGGAGTGCCCCACCCCGGGGCGGAGGCCGAAGGGCCCCATCCGCTGGACAACCCCACCCGCGCCTCGCTGACCGGCCCGCACGCGCACTTCGCCGAACGGCGCGGGCGCATCCTGCGATACCGCGCCGACGTCACCCCCTGGCTCGCTCTGCCGGACGCACCCGACGCCCAGGACTGGGCCGACGCCGCCGCACTCGCGGGCCCTGGCGCGCCCGTCACCGTCACCGCCTTCCGCGAGCCCCCGCCCGCCGACTGGGAGATCGTCTTCCATGCCGAGGGCGTCCAGCTGGTGGACGGCTCGGTGGACGCGGCTCCCGACCCCGAAGCCGTGCTCCTCGGCCCCGCCGACGTGCCGGACATGCTGGACCTGGTCGAGCGCACCCGTCCTGGCCCGTTCCTGCCGCGCACCGTGGAGCTCGGCACCTATCTCGGGATCCGCCGCGACGGGGTCCTGGTCGCGATGGCGGGGGAGCGGCTGCACCCACCCGGCTGGACCGAGATCAGTGGCGTCTGCACCGACAGCTCCGTACGGGGCCAGGGACTTGCGACACGCCTCGTCAGGGCCGTCGCCCACGGCATCAGGGAGCGGGGCGAGACGCCCTTCCTGCATGCCGCCGCGTCGAACACCTCCGCCATCCGGCTCTACGAATCCCTCGGCTTCACCCTGCGCCGCAGGACCGCCTTTCTCTCGGCTCTCGTCCCGGCGGAGACGGAGCCGTACGCCGACGCCAGGACCCGGGGCCGGAGGACGGGTAGCTTGGAACGCGTGGGGCGTCAGTGACGAACAGGCGGGAGGCGTGCCGTGGTCCTGGGACTCCCGCGCCCATCGGCGACGCGCAGCCTTCCGCTGCCCGGCGCCGATCCGGGAGAGACCGAAGCCGGCGCCGCCCGGATCGGGAACTGGGCGCTCGCTCTGTGGCTCCTCCTCCTGACCGTCGCGGTCGTCCTCCTCGACGCCCTCACCGGTAACGACCTCCCTCTCATCCCGCTCATGGTCGTGCTGCCCGCGCTGGCCTCGGTCTTCTGCACCGTGCGCCAGACCACGGCCGTTGCGGTCTGGGTCACGCTGGTCGTCGTCGGCTCCCGGATCGCCTCGACCGGTGCTTTCTGGGACGTGGTCTTCCTCATCGGCTTCACCGCCCTCGCCAGCGCCCTGGGCGTCGTCGCCTGTGCCGCGCGCATCCGGCACGCCACCGAGGTGGCGAGGCTGCGCTCCGCCGCCGTCGCGCTCCAGCGCCAGATCCTGCGCCCCCTCCCCGTCGTCACGCGGCAGATCTGCGCCCACGGCCTCTACGAGCCGATCGAGGAGGACCGGTTCGTCGGCGGCGACATCTACGAGGTCGTGCAGTCGCCTTACGGAGCCCGCGTGATCATCGGCGATGTGCAGGGCAAGGGGCTGCCCGCGATCGGGGCGGGATTCGCCGCCCTCGGAGCCTTCAGGGAAGCGGCCGTCAAGGAGCCCGAGCTCACCGCCGTGGCCGACGCCGTCGAGGACGCCGTCGTCCGGCACAACGCCTTCTCCGCCGAGACCGGTGAGGACGAACGCTTCGTCACCGCCCTGCTGCTGGGGTTCGACGACGGTGAGCGGGTGCGGGCGGTCAACTGCGGCCATCTGCCGCCACGGCTGCTGTGCGACGGGGCGGCGTCGGCGGTCACCCTGCGCCGGACGTCAGTGCCCCTCGGAATGGCGGACCTCAGCGGCGACGCGCGCGCCGCCGAGTGGATCGCGTTTCCGCCGGACGCCGCCCTGCTGGTCCTCACCGACGGGGTGACGGAGGCACGCGACGGGACGGGCGCCTTCTACCCGCTCGACGAGCGGCTCCGCCTGTGGGCGGGGCGCGAGCCGGACCAGGTCCTCGAGGCGCTCCAGGCCGACCTGGAGCGCTTCTCCGGCGGTGTACGCCGCGACGACATCGCGGTGCTGATCCTGAGCAGGCCGCCGGGCGGCGGCTGCGCGACCGC
The DNA here is from genome assembly GCF_055559735.1 of Streptomyces sp. NPDC023573. Classification (NCBI taxonomy): domain Bacteria; kingdom Bacillati; phylum Actinomycetota; class Actinomycetes; order Kitasatosporales; family Streptomycetaceae; genus Streptomyces; species Streptomyces sp. NPDC023573. The sequence continues at coordinate 215,626 of NZ_JBVHKB010000007.1, read as the reverse complement.
GCCCCCTCAGGACCCCTCGACCACCGGCTCCACCGAATAGCACCCGTGCCACCCCTGAGGCGTCAGCCCGGGGCCGGCTCGAAAGCGCTCCCGGGCACCGGCCCGCCTCAGTGCGGCGTGTGTCCGCTCCGGACTCCGCTCCGGCATCCGGCGCCCCCGATGTAGTACGCGTTGAGGTAGTTCGGTCCCGCGCCCGGGAGCTGAGTGGGGCCGGGAGGCACGCAGAGATGGAAGTCGTTCCCGCTTCCGCCGCCTCTGACATCGACATGGATCAGCACCGTCGTCTCACCGCAGTGGCCGTACGCGGCGAACTGTGACTCGCGGACGCTGTACCGGAAGAACCCGCACTGTGCGGCAGTGACCGTGCCGGCCTGCCGCACTTGCGGACCGTGTGCGGATTCGGGGAAGGCCGGGGCCGCGGACGCCACCGTCGCGGCCGCGACGAGCGCGCTCGCCGTCAGTGCGAAGGCGGCTCGGGGAGAACGGCGCAGGGAGAGCTTCACGTGCATTCCTTACGGTGGGCCATGACGTGGAGGACCGGCTGATCGACTGTGCCTGGCGCCATGGTGCCCACCGCGCGTCGCTCTACCGGCAGCGACACCTTAACTCCGGGTGTGCAGACCGTGACCGTATGTCACTCGAAAGTGCGCCCCCGGAAGAAGATCATGGCGCTCGCCGAGCCGGGGGGCGCGCCGACCACTTCGAGATCAGCCGGGGCCGGACTGCGGGAAACGGGTGGGCCGGGCGTGCGTCGCGCGGGACGCGGGGGGTATGCGAGGTGCGAGACCGGCCCGCCCGTACCAGCATGGGCACAAACCGACGGGAGTGACGACATGACCGACCGCAGGCCCCAGGGAACCGCCTACACGGGGGCGACGGGCTGCCCGCCGCCGGTACCCGCCGACATGCCCGACCAGCAGGCACAGGAGGGCGAGGACGCCCTCGACGTGATCCTTCCCCCGGGTTCGGAACGACCTGAAGCGGAGACCGAAGCCGGTTCGGGCTCCGGCAGGCCCGACCCCGACGAGGCCGGCTCGGGCCGCAGCGGCGCCCGCAATGCCGGCGTCCACCCGGAGCACCCCACCCCGGACGAGTCGACGGGCTGACCCCGCCCGGCCCCGGTGGACCGCGTCCCGAGTCCACCAGGGGCCGCCGCGGCATGGTTAGAATGCGTGCCATGGGTTCGTATTACTTCTTTCTCTGATTCCCGGCCAGGACGCCGCCGCGCGACGCTGACCGTCGCCGCGTGATCCACCCGGTCACGCCGTCTGCCGCAGTCCTCACCGCTGTCCGACACCCCGTCCCTCAAGCGCGCTTCCGTCCGTGACGTCGACGTCCGTGATGCCGATGTGCGCGCTGCAGAGGACCTGTCACTTCAGGGAAAACACCCATGTCTCTTCAGCGCTCCCGCGCCCAACTGGCCATGACCGACGTCTCGAAGGCGTACGGCGACCGGACCGTCCTCGACCTCGTGTCCCTCACCGTCCGGCCCGGGGAGGCGGCCGGCGTCATCGGGGAGAACGGCTCCGGGAAGTCCACCCTGCTCCGCCTGATGGCCGGAGCCGAGACCCCGGACAGCGGTGACATCACCGTCAGCTTCCCGGGCGGCACCGGATATCTCGCCCAGACCCTCACCCTCGACCCCCGCAGCACGGTCCAGGACGCCGTCGACTCGGCCCTCGCCGGCCTCCGCGCCCTTGAGCGGCTGATCCGCACGGCGGAGGAGCGGTTGTCCGAAGGGGACCCCACCGACGCCGAGCTCGCCGCGTACGGCGACCTGCTGACGGCCTACGAGGACCGCGGCGGATATCAGGCGGACGCCAGGACGGACGCCGCGCTGCACGGCCTCGGGCTGGGCCACCTCTCCCGGGGCCGCGCGCTCGGGACGCTGTCCGGTGGTGAGCAGTCCCGGCTGGCCCTGGCCTGCGTGCTGGCCGCGGCACCGGAGCTCCTGCTCCTCGATGAGCCCACCAACCACCTCGACGCGGCAGCGGTCGCCTGGCTCGAGGACCACCTCCGCGCCCACCGGGGCACCGTGGTCGCCGTCACCCACGACCGGGCGTTCCTCGGGCGGATCACCACCGTCATCCTGGAGGTCGACCGCGACCTGCGGAGCGTCTTCCGGTACGGCGACGGATGGGACGGCTACCGCAGGGCGAAGGCCGCCGCCCGCCACCGCCGGGCCCTGGAGCACCAGGAGTGGCTGGCCGGACTCGCCCGCACCGAAGAACTCGTGAGCGCGGCCTCCCGGCGCCTCGCCGGGACGGGCAAGGACCCCGGTCAGGGCTTCGGCAAGCACCGCAGGTCGCACGAGGCCAAGCTTTCGGGCCAGGTCAGGTCCGCCAGGACCCGCCTCGAAGCGCTGCGCCGCTCACCCGTGCCGGCGCCGCCACGGCCGCTGCGCTTCACCGCCGACCTCGCGCTCTCCGGCGAGGACGGCCTCCCGGCGGACAAGGACGGCGACGCGTCCCCCCTGGCCGAGTTGGAGGCGGTCCTCGTGGACGATCGGCTGGACCTGCCCTCCCTGCGCGTCGAGCCGGGCCGGCGGCTCCTGGTCACCGGGCCCAACGGCGCGGGGAAGACGACGCTCCTGCGCGTCCTGGCCGGTGATCTCGCCCCCGATTCCGGCGCGGTCCGACGGCGGGGCAGGATCGGCTACCTCCCGCAGGAACTCCCCACGAGGCCGACCCGCCGCACCCTGCTCGCCACCTTCGCCGCCGGCCGGCCGGGGTTCCCCGACGAGTACGAGGACGAGCTCCTGGCTCTCGGCCTCTTCCGTCCGGAAGACCTGGCCGTGCCCGTGGCGGCCCTCTCCATCGGCCAGCAGCGCAGACTCGCCCTGGCACGGCTGGTGACCCGCCCGGCGGACCTGCTGATCCTGGACGAGCCGACGAACCACATCGCGCTCGACCTGGTCGAGGAACTGGAGGCCGCGCTCGACCGGTACGCGGGAGCGGTCGTGGTCGTCTCGCACGACCGGAGCTTCCGCGGCCGTTTCACCGGCGAGCGCCTCGAACTCCGGTCGGGCCGCGCGGTGACGGACCCGGGAATCCGCACCTCGCAGGGGGTGCGCCCCTCACGTACGCAGGTAGGCGGACGAGCGGCGGACGCCCCCTGACCGCTACCGGAGATCGTATGCCGCGCCGGTGGGCGGCGATCGCCCGGCAGGCCAGGCCGTGAGGTGCGCGGAGTGTCAAAATGTCCGTATGGACGTGCGCAAGCGAAACCGGGTACGGGTGACAGGCCGGGACGGCGGCCCGGTGGTCATGCTGGCCCACGGGTTCGGCTGCGACCAGAATCTCTGGCGTCTCGTCGCGCCCGCGCTGGAGGAGCGCTTCCAGGTGGTCCTGTTCGATCATGTGGGCGCGGGGCGTTCCGATGCGTCGGCCTGGAGCCCCGAGCGGTACGCCACCCTGGACGGCTATGCGCAGGACGTCATCGAGATCTGCCGGGAGCTCGGCCTCGGGCCGGTGGTCTTCGTCGGGCATTCGGTCAGTTCCATGATCGGCGTGCTCGCCGCCGTGCAGGAGCCCGCACTCTTCGAGAAAATGGTCCTCCTCACCCCCTCGCCGTCGTACATCGACGACGGCGCCTACCGGGGCGGATTCAGTGAGCAGGACATCGACGAACTGCTGGAGTCACTGGACAGCAACTACCTCGGCTGGTCGGCGACCATGGCACCGGTGATCATGGGAAACCCGGAGCGCCCCGAACTGGGGGAGGAGCTGACCAACAGCTTCTGCCGGACGGACCCCGAGATCGCCCGGGTCTTCGCGAGAGCCACCTTCCTGTCCGACAACCGGGCGGATCTTCCCAAGGTGACCGTTCCCACGCTCGTCGCCGAGAGCGCGCGCGACTCGATCGCCCCGCGTGAGGTGGGCGCCTTCGTCCACGCGCAGATCCCGGGCAGCGAGCTGGTCACTCTGGACTCGACGGGCCACTGCCCCCAGCTGAGCGCCCCCGAGGAGACCGCCGAGGCGATCATCGCCTTCGTGCAGGGCCCGTGACCGTGCACCCGGGAGGCGACGGGACCGACGGGCCGCGGCCGGCGGAGGACCGCGGCCCGGACTCTCCGGCGTTCTCCGCTCTGCTGGAGGACAGCGTGGAGGACCTGTACGAGAACGCGCCGTGCGGCTACCTCTCCACACTGATGGACGGGCGGATCGCCAAGGTCAACGGAACGCTCCTGCGATGGCTCGGCCACCGCCGAGAGGACCTGGTGGGCCACAGGCACTTCTCCGACCTGCTGACCATCGGCGGCAGGCTGTACCACGAGACCCACTTCGCCCCACTGCTGCGGATGCAGGGCGAGGTCAACGGCGTCGCCCTGGAACTCAAGGCCGCGGACGGCACCCGGCTGCCCGTCCTGGTCACCTCCACCGTCAAGCGGGACGAGGACGGCGAACCACTGCTGATCCGCACCACCCTCCTCGACGCCCGGGACAGGCGTACCTACGAGCGTGAACTCCTGCGGGCCCGGCAGGAGGCCGAGCACGACCGCGAACGCCTGCAACGCCTCACCACCACCCTGCAGCGCACTCTGATCCCGCCGGCCATCGAACCGGTCCCGGGCATGGAGGCCGCCGCGCACTACCACTTCGCGTCCTCCGACGAGGTGGGCGGGGACTTCTACGATCTGTTCCCGCTCGCCGCCGGAGGCTGGGGGTTCTTCATGGGGGACGTACGCGGCAAGGGCGCGGACGCGGCCGTGGTGACGTCGTTGGCGCGGTACACCCTGCGGGCCGCAGCGGTCTCCGATCCCGTACCGGCCAAGGTCCTGGCCAACCTCAACACCGCGCTCGACCACCAGGTCGAGGAGGACGAGCCACTCTTCTGCACCGTGATCTTCGGAATGCTCACACCCGAGGAGGACGACGTCGGATTCCATGTCGTCCTGGCCGGCGGTGGCCACCCTCCCGCCCTGCTGATCCGGGCCGACGGCAGCGCCGACTACCTGCCCACCCCGGGCGGCCAGCTGGTCGGTGTCGTACAGGACGCGCAGTTCACCACCGCCACCCTCGACCTGCGTCCCGGTGACACCCTGCTGCTCTACACCGACGGCCTGACCGAGGCCCGTACCCGGAACCATGGTGAACGTTACGGCGACGAAGCGCTTCTGGACTTCGCGCGGTCCCTCGCACCGACCTCGGCACCCGCTGCCGTCGAGGCACTCACCGCACTCCTGGACTCGTTCGGCGAGGGACTCGACGACGACACCGCGCTCCTGGCGATGAGCGTGCCCCCGGGTGATCGGTGAGGGGCGGGCGCCCGGCGCAGGGCGGGTGTGTTGTCGGCACGGGTGTCCGGGGTCAGGACATCGATGCCCGCATCCCGGGCAACAGCGATCAGGGCGGCGGCCGGTGCCACGGCCATGGGCGCCCACTGCGAGCTTCTCCGGATCGACGTGAGGCCGGTGGGCCGACTCCGTCAGCCGGCCGCGTTGAGGAGGTCGAGGGCGCTCTGCTGGCAGCCGTGGCCCGTGGTGCCGGAACCGCCGGCCCAGTGCGGTCCGTACTGGTCGAGAGGGTTGCGGTCACGGGTGTACGCGGTGTTCGCCCAGCTTGTCAGGGTCCCGGTGTACGGGCGGTCGCCGAGCTGGGTGTTGAGCCGGCCCAGTCCGCGGACGTAGGCGCCCTTGAAGCTGGCGCCGTCATCGGTGCAGGCGTCGCTCTCGCTCGGCTCGCGCGGGACCCCGTCGGTCTGCAGCCGTACGGTCGAGGCGTCGGCCAGGCTGCGGGCGGTCGTCAGCAGGGTGGAGTCGCCGGTGGCCCGGTACAGCTCGGTCAGACCACCCAGTATCACGCCCTGGTTGTACGTCCACGTCGGCCGGCCGTTGTTGGCGCACGCGTCGCTGAGACCGTCGTTGATCATGTTGCTGCTGTTGATCATGCCGCTGTTCCGGAACCACGACCACTCACTCTTCGCCCGGTCCAGATACGTGGTGTCGCCGGGGATGCGGTTGTGCAGGGCGGAGGTGAGCTGGAGGAACAGCTCGTTGGTGATCGCGTTCTTGTAATTGCCGTCGGTGTTCCACCGCACCCCGCCGCCGCAGGTGCCGTTCCAGTTGGCCCACATGTGGTCGGCGTCGGCGCGGGCGGTGTCGAGGTAGCGGCGGTCCCCGGTCAGGTCGTACGCGGCGACCCAGGCCAGACCCCACCAGCCGGTGTCGTCCAGGTACTCGTTCCTGAACTGCCCGCCCTGTGCGTCGATGTTCTTGTCGTACGTCTGGGCGATGGCATACGTGTAGCTGCCCATCCCGGTGATCCGGGCGTTGTCGATGATCGCCGTCAGCGCGTTGGCGCCGGTCCACCACCCGTTGCCGCCGAACAGCTTCGTGGTGCGGTCGTACGACATCATCAGGGCGGTGGCCGCCGCGGTCCGCCGGTCGCCGGCGTTCCAGGTGGCCCGCGCCCACGGTGTGCACGCGATGGCACCTGCCGCCTGCCCGCAGGCCCGCAGGGCTCCGACGCCCTGGGTGTTCCAGTCGTCCACGTTGTACATCTGGGTCCGCCAGCCGCTCCGGCCGGACGGGACCGTCGTGTTGCCGAGCCGGCTGCCGTCGGCCCAGGTGCGGCCGCCGTCGAAGCTGCGGTCGAGCCACACCTCGTCGCCCGCGGCGCCCTTGTCGATGGACGCCCAGCCCATGGCGTCGGTGTCGTCGAAGTGCAGCACGACCGAGCGGCCCGAGAGCGCGGCCGTCACCGGTTGCCGGTCCTGAGGGCTCAGGCCAGGATCTCGGGCGTCGCAGTACTTGTTGCACAGGACAGTGGGAGCCGCCGAGGCGGGCGCCGGTGCGGCCACGCCGATGGATAACGTTGTCATGACGACGAGGAAGACGCCGAGGGCAGTTCTGCTGAGGTTCATCGAGGCTCCCGAGCCGGTCGGACATGGGGGACTGGCGGCGCGACGAGACGGGGCGCGCGCCCGGAAGTCAGGTCGGCGCGTGGTCTCGAAGCTAGCCACAGCGTGACTCGCCGTCAATGAGCCGGGGCCACCGGCGGCCGGTGTCCCGCGCCGGCTCCGGCCCTACGCGTCCGAGGGGGAGCGGCCCTCGCGTACGTAGGCACGCAGGCGTTCCACGAAGACCCGCTGGCCCGCCACCAGCCGTTCGAGGGCGTCGGCCGGAGCGCACCAGGCGAACCGGTCCATCTCCGGGTACTCCCGCAGCACACCGGACCCCCTCGGCCACTCCATGGTGAACGTGCCCGGGCTCGCCCCGGCAGGGTCCAGGTCCGCCTCCACGGCCCACACGGTCACGGTCTTGCCGCCGGACTGGCGAGTCTCTCCCAGGGGCACCCAGGCGCCGTCGGGGAGGGGCATTCCGAGTTCCTCCTCGAACTCCCGGCGCGCGGCGGCGGCGGGCTCCTCGCCGGGTTCGTACTCACCCTTGGGAACGGACCAGGCGGCCGACTCGCGACGGGCCCAGAACGGTCCGCCCATATGGCCGATCAGGACCTCGGCGTCCGGCCGGCCGTCGTCGCCCGCGACGATCCGGAAGAGCAGAAGTCCCGCGCTGCGCCTGGCTGTCGACATGTCGTCAAGTGTGCGGGGCGGTGGGGCGGAAGGCCACCGGTCCGGAGAGCCGCAGGGGGCGCTGCCCGGGCCTTCCGGAGTCACCCCTTCGCCGCGTGCTGTTCCTCCTGATGTCCCCGTTGTCCTCTGGTGCGTCCCACCGGGCGCCGTCATGCTGGCCGCCGACAGCGCTTTCCACGCGTAATCCGCTCTGCACCAGGAGGATTTGTGGGCCTAAGCACCTTCCGCAGCGCCCTGCGGCCGTTCGTGCTGCTGGCGACCGTGGCGGCGACGGCGCTCGGGGCCGTCGCACCCGCGGCAGCCGACTCCGTCCCGGACCCCCGCCCGCACACCACCGCCGAAATCCTCAGACCCGTCGCGCCGCCGCCCGCGAGCGGCCCGTCCGGCGGAGCGAGATCTGTCGTGGACGGCGACGGCATCGAGACCGCCCGTGCCTCCCGCCCCGTCGCACCCGGCGTACGCCTGAGCTCCTACGACCGCCTCGAGTCGGACAAGTGGCTCCGGGTCGACACCCTCTCCGTCGACCTGGGCGGCAGCGGAGTGCGCGCCGACTACCTCTCCTCCGGCAAGGTCGCTGACCGGCGTACGGTCTCCGAACTCGCGGCCGGGCACGATCCGGGGCGGGGCCGACGTACCGTCGCCGCGATCAACGCGGACTTCTTCGACATCAACCAGACCGGAGCGCCCCAGGGGCCCGGGATCCAGGACGGCCGGACGGTCCACTCCCCGGCCCCGGGCGTCAACCGCGCGGTGGGCATCGGCCCGCAGAACGCCGGCCGGATCCTGGAGCTGTACTTCGACGGCACGCTGACCCTTCCCTCGGGCGCACACCCACTCGCCGCGTACAACGCCGCGAACGTGCCGGCCCAGGGCGTGGGCGCCTACACCTCCGCCTGGGGCAGCGCCGACCGCGCGCTGACCGTCGACGACGCGCGGCCCGTCGCCGAGGTGGCCGTACGTGACGGCAAGGTCCTCTCCGTGTCGGACGCCCCGGGATCGGGACCCGTGCCCGAGGACACGGTGGTCCTCGTCGGCCGGGAGGCCGGCGCCGCGCTGCTCACCGCGCTGGAACCCGGCGACCCGGCCGGCATCACCTACAGGGCGCGCACCGACAGCGGAGCCGTGCCGCGCACCGCCGTGGGCGGCCGGGAACTGCTCGTCGTCGACGGGAAGGCGCAGAACCACGACGGCGAGGGCAACAACACCGCGGCGCCCCGCACCGCCGTCGGGTTCTCCGAGGACGGCCGGACCATGCAGGTCATCACCGTCGACGGCCGTCAGGCCGACAGCGGCGGAGTCACCCTCACCGAACTGGGCGAGATGATGCGCGGCGCAGGCTCGTACAGCGCTCTGAACCTCGACGGCGGAGGTTCCTCGACGCTCGTCGCCCGCGAGCCGGGCAGCGACGCCCTCCAGGTGGAGAACAGCCCGTCCGACGGCAGCGAGCGCACCGTCCCCAACGGTCTCGCCCTGACCGCCCCCGACGGCAGCGGCCGGCTCGAAGGATTCTGGGTCGAGACCCGTACGCCGGCCGGTGCCGCCCCCGGCGACGACCCGGTCGCCGGCGGCCACCCCGAGCGGGTCTTCCCCGGCCTGACCCGGCAGCTCACCGCGGCCGGTCACGACGAGACGTACGGACCCGCGGCGGGCACACCGCGCTGGCGCACCGTCGACGGGACGGTCGGCAGCGTCGACGCCCGGGGCACGTTCACCGCACGCCGCGGCGGCACGACCGACGTCCGGGCGGAACGGGCGGGCGCCCACGGCGAGACCCGGCTCACCGTCCTCGACCGGCTGGCCAGGATCCGTGCCACGACCGAGCGCGTCGGCCTGGCGGACAAGGAGGCCACCGGCGGCTTCGGCATCGTAGGGTTCGACGCCCACGGCACGAGTGCTCCCGTCGAGCCGGAGGACGTCACCCTCGACTACGACCACACGCTGTTCGCCGTCGACGACGACGGACGCGGGTCCTTCACCGTGAAGTCGCTCACCGGCTCCGGAGCGGGGCGGATCAAGGCCACCGTGGCAGGCGTCAGCACGGTTCTCGCGGTGAGCGTCGGCCTCACGGAGCAGTCCGTGGCGGACTTCGACGACGCCGGATCCTGGAAGTTCAGCCAGGCCCGCGCGGACGGCTCGCTGGGTGCGACGCCGGACGGGCACACCGGCACCGGTCTCCGGCTCACCTACGACTTCACCCGTTCGACGGCGACACGCGCCGCCTACGCCGCCCCGCCGCAGCCCGTCGTCGTGCCGGGCCAGCCGCAGGCGTTCACGCTCTGGATCAACGGAGACGGCAACGGCGCCTGGCCGACCCTGCACCTCAAGGACGCCGCGGGCTCCGATCAGCTGCTGCGGGGGCCGTACATCACCTGGACCGGCTGGCGGCAGGTCACCTTCGCGGTGCCGGCCGGCGCCGCGATGCCGCTGGCCGTGTCCCGCTTCTACCTCGCGGAGACCGCCGCGGCCAGGCAGTACACCGGCGAGATCGTCATCGACGGCCTGACCGCGCAGGTGCCGCCCACCGTCGAACTGCCCGGACAGGCGCGACCCGCGGACCCGTTGATCGACCCGGCCGCAGTCACCGAAGCCCGGGACTGGCAGTTCGCGGTGATGTCCGACGCCCAGTTCGTCGCGCGCGAGCCGGACAGCGCCATCGTCCAGCAGGCCCGACGCACCCTGCGCGAGATCAAGGCGGCGCGGCCCGACTTCCTGGTCGTCAACGGCGACCTGGTCGACGAGGGCTCGCCCGCCGACCTCGCCTTCGCCCGCCGCATCCTCGAGGAGGAGCTCGGCGACTCGCTGCCCTGGTACTACGTACCGGGCAACCACGAGGTGATGGGCGGGAAGATCGACAACTTCATCACGCAGTTCGGTCCGGCCAGGCAGACGTTCGATCACAAGGGCACCCGGGTGCTCACGCTCGACACGTCGAGCCTCAGCCTGCGCGGCGGCGGCCTCGCCCAGATCAAGGAGGTGCGCGCCCAGCTGGACGCGGCGGCGAAGGACCGGTCCGTGGGCTCCGTGATGCTGATCGAGCACGTACCCCCGCGCGACCCGACCGTGCAGAAGGGAAGCCGGCTGAGCGACCGCAAGGAAGCCGCACTCGTCGAACGGTGGCTTGCGGACTTCCGCCGTACGACCGGCAAGGGGGCGGCCCTCATCGGCAGCCACGTCGGGGTCTTCCACGCCTCGCACGTGGACGGGGTCCCGTACCTGGTCAACGGGAACTCCGGCAAGTCGCCGGCCGGCCCCCCGGACGAGGGCGGCTTCACCGGCTGGTCCCTGATCGGCGCCGACCGCGTCTCGCCCGGCGAACAGGCGGCGGCGCGCCACCGGCCGTGGCGGGGCGGACCCGACTGGGTCTCCGCGCAGACCCGGGCCCACGTCGACGCGCTGACCCTGGAGGCCCCCTCCACGCTCGTCGCGGGTCAGCGTACGAAGGTGAACGCGCACGTCACCCAGGGCACGCGGGCCGTGCCCGTGGCCTACCCGCTCAGCGCCGACTGGACCGGTTCACCGAACGTCCGCGTCGGGGACACGGATGACGCCCGCCGGCGTCACATCGCGACGCTGGACCCCGCCACGGGCGCGCTCACCGCCCTCCGGCCGGGCGCCGTCACGCTCGCGGTGACCGTCAACGGCGTCACCCGGCAGGTACGGATCCACATCGCGGCCGGGGCGGCGGCACCCGCCGCCTGACGCGCCGTCGCGCTCCGCCCCGCACGGTTCCCGGACCCGTCCCGGGAACCGTGCGGGGCGTCCGTGAGCCGGACCCCGTTCCTCAGGTCTTCCGATAGCCGTACGCGTCCGTGGCCGCCGCCGCCACGGTGTCGAGATCGCCGCCCGCCGATGCTGTCACCAGCGCCGCGACCGCCCCCTCGACGAACGGGGCGTCCACCAGCCGTGCCCCGTCGGGCAGTTCGTCGCCCTCCGCCAGCATGGACTTCACGGTGAGCACCGCGCTGCCGAGGTCCACGAGCAGGGCGACCCCGACACCCCGGTCGACGGTCCTCGCCGCCTCGGCGATCAGCTCCGAGCTCGTCCCCAGGCCCCCGGCCGAGGTGCCCCCGGCCGCCGCCACCGGTGCCGTCGCGCCCCCGGCCGCCAGCCCCCTGGCCAGCTCGGCCACGGCCTCCGCCACCGGCCCGCTGTGCGAGACCAGAACGATTCCGACCTGTTTCTCGTCGCTCATGCGTCGCCTCCGGCGTTCGGACCCGCGGCCTCGACGAGGGCTCCCACGAGCAGCGCCGCGGAGGCAGCCCCCGGGTCCTGGTGCCCGATGCTGCGCTCGCCCAGATAGCTGGCCCTGCCCTTGCGCGCCCGGAGCGGCACGGTCTCCAGCGCACCGGCCAGCGCCACGTCGCGGGCCTGCTCGAACGAGGAGCCCAGCACCTCGACGGCCGGGAGCAGCGCGTCGAGCATCGTCTTGTCGCCCGCCTGCGCCCCGCCGAGCTGGGCCACCGCGGCGACGCCCGCTCCGAGGGCCTCCGCCAGCTGCCCCGGAGTCACCTCCGGCGCATCGCCCAGAGACTTCCCGGTGCGGCGCAGGAGAGTCCCGTACAGCGGTCCCGACGCCCCGCCGACCGTGGAGATCAGATGACGGCCGGCCAGTGTCAGCACCGCCCCGGGCGCCGCGGGGGCCTCCTTGTCGAGGACCTCGCACACCGCCGCGAAGCCGCGCCGCATGTTGCTCCCGTGATCGGCGTCCCCGATGGCGGCGTCGAGCTCGGTCAGCCGGTCCGACTCACGGTCGACGGCAGCCGCGGTGGCGGCCATCCAGCGACGGAAGAAATCGGTGTCGAGCACAAGATCTCCTGTTCCTCACACGCGGTGGAAAGTCCGTTCACCGGCCCCAGCGGAGCGCGGGCGTCTGTACCGGCGCGTCCCAGAGCCGCACCATCTCCTCGTCCACCTGGCAGAGCGTCACCGAACACCCTGCCATGTCGAGCGACGTCACGTAGTTGCCCACCAGCGTACGAGCCACCGCCACACCCCGCTCCGACAGCACCCGCTGTACCTCGGCATTGAACCCGTACAGTTCCAGCAGCGGTGTCGCGCCCATCCCGTTGACCAGCACCAGTACGGGTCCGCTGGGCCGCAGATCCTCCAGCACGGCGTGGACCGCGACGTCGGCGATCTCCCCGGAGGTCATCATCGGGCGGCGTTCCCTGCCGGGCTCGCCGTGGATGCCGATCCCCAACTCCAGCTCACTCGGCGGGAGATCGAAGGTCGGCGTGCCCTTCGCCGGTGTGGTGACGGAGCTGAGCGCCACCCCGAAGCTCCGCGAGGACTCGTTCACCCGCCGTGCCATGGACTCCACCCGCTCCAGCGGAGCACCCTCGTCGGCGAGGGCGCCGGCGAGCTTCTCGACGAACAGCGTCGCCCCGGTGCCCCGCCGCCCCGCGGTGAAGGTGCTGTCGGACACCGCCACGTCGTCGTCGACGAGGACCCGGGCCACCTGGACGCCCTCGTCCTCGGCGAGCTCGGCGGCCATGTCGAAGTTCAGCACGTCCCCCGTGTAGTTCTTCACGACGAACAGCACGCCCGCACCGCTGTCGACCGCGGCCGCCGCCCGCACGATCTGATCGGGCACCGGCGAGGTGAAGACCTCCCCGGGACACGCCGCCGACAGCATCCCGGGCCCGACGAACCCCGCGTGCAGCGGCTCGTGTCCGGACCCGCCACCGGACACGAGCCCCACCTTCCCCGCCATCGGGGCGTCGCGCCGGACCACGAGACGGTTCTCGGGGTCCACGACGAGTTCGGGATGAGCGGCGGCCATTCCGCGGAGTCCGTCCGCGACGACGGTCTCCGGCACGTTGATGAGCATGCGCAACGGTTCCTCCTGGGGAGAACGACGACAGGCCGGCGAACCGGCCGGCCCTCGGCGTGGATCCGGTCCACCGGTCAGGTGCGTACGCCACCCAGTATCGAAGAGACCCGTGTGATCGGGAAGCGACGCGTCGGGGGCCGTACCACCGAGTCGACGGCTCACCCAGGTCTTACGGTCCGGTGACGCGGGCGTGCCGCACCGCCCTTCCGCAGTCCGGGCGGCCTAGCGTGGCGGCCATGCGCGTACTGGTCACCGGCGGAGCCGGGTTCATCGGGTCGTACATCGTCAGGACGCTCGTCTCCGGCGGGCACGAGCCGGTGATCCTCGACGCACTGCTGCCCTCCGCGCACGGACCGGCCGGGTCGCGACCCCCCGCGGCGGGCCACCCCGTGCCGCCGGATGTCCGTACGGTCGTAGCGGACGTACGGGACCGGGACGCCGTGGCCCGAGCGCTGTCCGGGGTCGACGCCGTCTGCCACCAGGCGGCGATGGTCGGTCTCGGCAAGGACTTCGCCGATGCCCCGGAGTACGTTGGCTGCAACGACCTCGGCACCGCCGTACTGCTCGCCGGGATGGCGGCGGCCGGGGTCCGGGACCTGGTGCTCGCCGGCTCGATGGTGGTCTACGGGGAAGGGCGCTACGACTGCCCCCGGCACGGCTCCGTCAGGCCGGGCCCCAGGTCCGTCGCCGACCTCGACGCCGGACGGTTCGAGCCGCGCTGCCCGGCCTGCGGCGCCGAACTGACCCCCGGCCTGGTCACCGAAGGGACAGCCGGCGACCCCCGTAACGTCTACGCGGCGACCAAGCTCGCGCAGGAGCACCTCGCCGCCGCCTGGGCCCGCGCGACGGGCGGGCGGGCCGTAGCGCTGCGATACCACAACGTGTACGGCCCCGGGATGCCGAGGGACACCCCGTACGCCGGTGTCGCGTCCTTCTTCCGTTCGGCCCTGGCCCGGGGCGAGGCGCCCCGGGTGTTCGAGGACGGCGGCCAGCGGCGCGACTTCGTGCACGTACGGGACGTCGCGGCGGCCAACGCGGTGGCGCTGGCGGCGGTGGGGGAGCGCGCGGCGGGCACCTTCGACGCCTACAACACGGGAAGCGGAACACCGCACACCATCGGCGAGATGGCCCGCGCGCTGTCCGCGGCCCACGGCGGTCCCGCCCCCGTCGTCACCGGCGAGTACCGCCTCGGGGACGTCCGCCATGTGACCGCGGATTCGCGCCGTCTCCGCGAGGAGCTCGGCTGGAAGCCGGAGACGGAGTTCGGCGAGGGGATGCGGGAATTCGCCACCGCGCCGCTGCGGGCGCGAGGGGACCGGTGACACCCGACCGGGGGCGGCTCAGACCGAGGCGGCGGGAAGCGTGACCTCGAAGCAGCAGCCACCGGTCACGTTCCGTACGTCCGCGCGGCCGGAGTGCGCCTCGACGATCCCGCGGACGATGGCGAGCCCGAGACCCGCCCCCGCAGGCGGCGTACGGGCAGGGCTGCCCCTCCACCCCGTATCGAACACGCGCGCAAGGTCCTCCTCGGGGATCCCGCCGCACCCGTCGGTCACCGAGAGCACGAGACCGTCGGGTGAGCGCTGCGCGGCCACCGCGACCGTCCCGTCGGCCGGGGTGCGCCGGATCGCGTTGATCAGGAGGTTGCCCAGCACCCGGCTCATCTCCTTGCTGTCGACCTCCACGGGCACGGCGTCCACCCGGTCGCCGACGAGCCTGACCCCGTGCTCACGGGCCAGCGGATGTGCCCCGGCGAGCGCGTCGCCGACCAGGTCGTGGGCGGACACCCGGGTGGGAGTCAGCGTGAGCGACCCGGCATGGATCCTGGAGAGTTCGAAGAGGTCGCCGACCATGTCGTTCATCCGCTCCACCTCCCTGCGTATCTGGCGCAGGTAGCGGCCGGAGTCCGGGGCCATGCCGTCCTCCAGGGCCTCGGACATGGCACGCAGCCCCGTCAGCGGGGTCCTCAGATCGTGCGAGATCCAGGCGACGAGCTCCCGGCGTGACCTCTCCAGGGCGCGCTCGCGCTCCCGGGAGCTCTCGAGTTTCGCGCTCGTCGCCGCCAGTTCACGGGTGAGCGCGGCGAGTTCCGCCGTGGCCTGTCCCTCCGGTGCCGCGAACGTCCCCCCTTCGCCGAAGTCGCGGGCGGCCAGCGTGAGGTCCCGGCTCCTGGCGGCCACCCAGCGGCCCAGCAGTACCGCCGTCGCGAGGGACACGACGGCGGCCATGGCCACGACGGTCGTCACCACTGTCAGATCGTGCGGGGACAGGAACATCGCCCAGGCCACGGTCAGTGTTCCGGCGAGCATCGCCGTCACGGCCACGGCGGCGACGACGGTCAACGAGACCGCCAGCGTGCGGTGCCGGAGCAGCCGCAGGGCCAGGGCGCCCAGCAGCCCCGCCGCGGCGGCGCCGAGAAAGGCGAGCAGTGCGATGAGCAGAAGATCGGTCATGTGCTCATTCCCCGGGGGCGTCGTCGTCCGGCAGATCCATGCGGTAACCGACACCCCACACCGTCTGGATCAGAGTGGGGCGGGCGGGGTCGCTCTCGACCTTGCCGCGGAGCCTGCGCACATGAACCGTCACCGTCGACAGGTCGCCGAAGTCCCAGCCCCACACCTCCCGCATCAGCTCCTCGCGGGCGAAGGCCTGTCCAGGGTGGCTCAGGAAGAACGCGAGCAGATCGAACTCCCGGAGCGTCAGAGCGAGATCCCTCCCGTCACGGGTCGCACGGCGGGCGAGCGGCTCCAGGCAGAGCCCGGCACCGCCGAGCCGGGCGGGCGACGACACCTCCGCCCGCCGGCCCCGGCGAAGCACCGCGTCCACCCGCAGCACGAGTTCGCGCGGGCTGAAGGGCTTGGTCACGTAGTCGTCCGCGCCCGTCTCCAGGCCGAGGATCCTGTCGTCCTCGTCCCCCCTCGCGGTGAGCATGATGACGGGCACGGGACCCCGTGCGCGCATACGGCGGCACACCTCGAAGCCGTCCATGCCGGGCAGCATCAGGTCGAGCACCACCAGATCGGGCCGCAGAGCCGCGAAGCGTTCCAGTGCCGCCGGGCCGTCGTCCGCCCGCTCGACGTCGTAGCCCGCGCGCTCCAGATACCCCGCGGCGACCTCCGCGACCGTCGGATCGTCGTCCACGACGAGGACCCGGCCGTGCGACACGCCGTACGCGCGGCCGTTCGGTGATCCCGGGCTGCGCTCCGGAGGGGAGGAGGTGTTCTGCATGGTGCCCACTGTGGCACCACCGGCCGTTCGTCCGGTGGGCACCCGGCCGCCACACGGTCGACGTCCGTGTTTCGTAAGAACCCGAAGCCCGAAATGTCGGATTCCGCTCCGTAGGGTGATCGGCGTGACCGACTCTGCACCGGCGGATTCCGCCGACACCGTCCGCGCCGACATCGTCCTGCCCTGCCTCGACGAGGCCGAGGCCCTGCCCCGGGTACTGGCCCGAGTCCCCGAAGGGTGGCGGGCCATCGTCGTGGACAACGGTTCCACCGACGGCTCGGCGGCCGTCGCCCGCTCGCTCGGCGCGACCGTCGTGCACGAACCGCGCCGCGGCTTCGGCTCCGCCTGCCACGCCGGGCTGCTCGCCGCCGAGGCGGAGTACGTCTGCTTCTGCGACTGCGACGGCTCACTCGACCCGGCGCTGCTCCCCGGCTTCGTCCGGCGGATCGCCGAAGGGGAGAGCGACCTCCTCCTCGGCCGGCGCCGCCCCACGACCCGCGGCGCCTGGCCTCCGCACGCCAGGCTCGGCAACATCGCCCTGTCCGGCATGCTCCGTCGCCGCACCGGTCTCCGGCTGCACGACCTCGGGCCGATGCGGGCGGCCCGCCGGGAGGCGCTGCTGGCGCTCGACCTGACGGACCGTCGCAGCGGCTACCCGCTGCAGATGGTGGTGCGCGCCTCCGACGCAGGACTGCGCGTCACCGAGACGGACGTGCCGTATCTGCCCCGGACGGGGAAGTCCAAGGTCACCGGCACCTGGCGGGGCACCTGGCACGCGGTGCGGGACATGCGTGCGGTGCTGCGGCAGCCTCAGCCGCCGGCCCTGCGGAGCATCGGGGCGGAGGCGTCCCGATGAGTGCACGGACACCCCCTGCCGGGACGACGACGCTGCTGGTCATCGCCAAGGAGCCGGTACCCGGCCGGGTCAAGACGCGGCTCACGCCGCCGTACAGCCCCGGCGAGGCCGCCGAACTCGCCGCCGCGGCCCTCGAAGACACCCTGCGGACCGGACTCACCCTGCCCGCCCTGCGACGGGTTCTGGTCCTCGAAGGGCGCCCCGGCCCCTGGCTGCCCCCCGGCTACGACGTGCTCCCGCAGGGCGCGGGCACCCTGGACGAGCGCATCGCGGCGGCGTTCGGAACCTGCGCCGGACCGGCCCTCCTCATCGGGATGGACACCCCGCAGATCGCGCCCTCCCTGCTGGCACCCGCGCTCTCCCCGGGCGGCTGGGACGGCTGCGACGCCTGGTTCGGACCGGCCGAGGACGGCGGCTTCTGGGCTCTGGGCCTGGCGGCGCCCGACCCCGGCCTCGTACGCGGCGTGCCGATGTCCCGCCCCGACACGGGCGGGATCCAGCGGGCGCGCCTGACCGGCGCGGGCCTCACCGTGCGGGACCTGCCGCCGCTGCGCGACGTGGACACCGCCGAGGACGCGGTGCACGTCGCCGCAGCCGCGCCCCACGGCCTGTTCGCCTCGGCCCTCTCACGCCTCGGCCGGGCGGTGGTCCGATGAGCACGGTGCTGCCTCCGGCAGGCCCGGCGGCCACCCCCTGGGCGGCCGATCCGTACGCGCGCGCGCTGACCCGGGGCCGCGGCCCGCTCTTCCTCCGGCGGAATGACGGGTGGCTCCTTCCGCTGGACGTCGAACGCTGGTGCGCCGACGCCGACGACGCCGACCTGTCGGCGCTCCGCCGCAGCGAGGGGCCGGTCATCGACATCGGGTGCGGACCCGGACGCCTGGTGGCGGCGCTGGCCGCCCGTGGACACCGCGCGCTGGGCATCGACGTGAGCGAGGCAGCCATCGGACGCACCCAGCGGATCGGAGGACCGGCGCTGCGCCGCAGCGTGTTCGAGCCGCTTCCCGGTGAAGGCCGCTGGGGTACGGCTCTGCTCATCGACGGCAACATCGGGATCGGCGGCGACCCCCGGGCCCTGCTCCGCCGGGTCGCCGCCGTGCTGGCGCCGGGCGGCCTGCTCATCACGGAGGCGGCACCCCATGACGTGGACGAGCGGGTCCAGGTACGCATCGACGACGGCCGGGGGCGAGCCGGCGCGGCGCCGCACTTCCCCTGGGCCCGCGCCGGGGTGTCCGCGCTGCTCGCACACGCCCGGTCGGAGGACTGGAAGCCCGTCGATCAGTGGGAGGCCGACGGCCGTCCGTTCCTCGCCCTGCGCCGCGCCCGGACGGTCCGTGCGACCAGCAGGAGCGCCGACACGCCGAACAGCCCGGCCGTGATCAGCAGCCAGTTCCCCAGGAACCTGTCGGGGGACATCCCGCTCGCGGGCTCGTAGCGCTCCGCCTGACGCGTGATCAGAGGGAACCAGACCAGCAGGAGCAGCCCCGACAGGAGCAGAGGTACGCGTACGGAGTTCACCAGCGACGGCCGGCCGGCGAGCGGGATCCGCAGGGCCCGGTCCGCCGCCGAGTACAGCGGCACCAGCACCAGGTCGTGCACGAAAGCGGCTCCCACGAACCACACCAGGATCATGAGAGTGTCCCCGTCGAGCAGCCGCACCCCCGCGTACCCCGCGAGGGCGAACGACGAGACCATCAGCAGCAGGTGCAGCGGCCCTTCCCCGTACCAGCGGCGCAGAATCCGCATCACAGCTCTCCGAACGTCAGGCGGCTCACCCATTTGGTGTTCATCACTCCCGGGGCGGCCGGCACGATGACGCGCGCCGGGAAGCCGTGATCCGGTGACAGGGACTCACCGTTGACCCCCAGCGCCAGCAGTGAGCGCGGGTCGCGCACCTGGTTGTCCCTGAGCGCCACCTTCCGGAACGGCCCGCTGCGCTGGAGGGACTCCACCAGCACACCCGGCGGGCCGGCCGGGAAGCCCGCGAGTGCGGCCAGGTCGCGCAGGGGGACCCCGCGCCACCACTGGTCGGACGTCGACCAGCCCTCCACGCAGGCGATGGGCAGCGCCGCGCTGTGCTGTTCCATGGCCAGGAGATCCTTCATGGACAGCCGGATCTCCCCGGCCGGCCCGACGACGGTGAGCCGCCAGCGTTCCCCCGTGTCGGCCGGAGCGATGCCCACCTTCGCGGCCGTCTTGTTGATCTGGAAGCCGTTGGGCCCCCGGCCGGGCTCGGCGCCCCCGCGCGGGGTCAGCAGGGCGGTCCGCCGCAGCCCCCCGTCGAAGCTCCGGCCGGCGGAGGTCATCAGGAGGAGCAGCGAGCCCGCCCCCACGACGGCGAGGGCGCCGCGCCGGGAGACGGTCGGCGGAGCGGGACGCGGCGAGGCCAGTTCGTCGCTCTCCGCCGTGGGGAGACCGTGGCGCAGGACCCGCAGCGCCCGGGGGAGCTTCAGGCAGGTATGGGTGAGGAAGGCGGCGAAGAAGACCCACGCCCCGTAGAAGTGCAGGGGGTAGAACGATCCGGGGAACAAGTACTCCAACTGGATGTTGAGCAGTCCCGTGACGAATTCGAAGAGCGCCCCGCCCACGAGCAGCAGCAGCGACAGGCGCTCCAGGGCATGCCCGGCCGACCGCGCCGGCGGCAGTGCGAAGAGCTTCGGGATCACCGACCACAGCTTGGCCAGGAGCACGGGCACGAGAACGATGCCGAGGGTGACGTGGATCCCCTGCGTCAGCCGGTACAGCCAGTGAGGCCCGGTGGGCCAGTCGAACAGGTAGAAGCCCAGCCACCCCTTGGCCGGTGTCTTGTCGTTCACGGCCGCGAGATCCGGGTTGTACGCCGCGTACGACAGGAGGCCCGTGACGAACAGCAGGGTGATGCCGGCGAGGAGCACCAGGCCGAGCACGGCCGTGAAGCGGACCCCGCGTACCGGGCTGCGCCAGAAGGCCGGCTCCGTGGGCGGAGGGAAGCCGGGGGAGGGGAGTGCACGGCTTCGCCGGCGTCTTTCGCGCATGTACCGACGTTATGCCGGTGACGACGCTCCCCGGGGCGTACGACTCCTGACGAAAGTCTGACGTCGGCGGAGGGGGGCGATCAACCGCCGCAGGATCTGACGGTTGTGTGACGCGGCGGCGTCGTACCGCCCGCCCCGCCTCCCTGATGCGTAGCGTGCCTGCGTGACGACCGAGGAACGCAGCGACCGCATCCGGCCCGCCGAACCCGCCGTGCCCACCCCCGCCACCGGACCAGGCCCCCGCCGTCGGGACCTCACGGCCGCCGCGGCGGGAGTCCTCCTGGTGGCCGTGGCCATAGCGGTCGGATGGGTGATCCAGGAGGGCGACGGCAGCCTGCAGGTCCACTGGCCGCCGCTCCTTGCCTCCTGGGATCCGCACGTCGGCCCCGGTACACCGGCCGCGGTGGCGGTGGCGGTGGGGGTCGTCGCCTACGGGCCACGGCTCGCGGCCCGGCTCCCCTGGCGCCGGCTGCTGCTCACCTGCTGGACCGGGTCGGTGGCGTGGATCCTCTCGCTCGCCCTCGTCGAGGGCTGGTACCGGGGGATCGCGCGCAGGCTGACCACCAAGCACGAATACCTGCGGGTGATCGACCGCTTCGACGACATCGGCGCCGCCCTGCGCGGTTTCACCGACCACATCGTGATCGGGCCCCCGGGCAACTGGCCCGCCCACGTCGCGGGCCACCCGCCGGGCGCCACGCTCACCTTCGTCGGCCTGGACCGCGCGGGACTCGGGGGCGGCGCCTGGGCGGGCATGTGGTGCATCGTGCTCGGCGGATCGGCGGCGGTGGCCGTCATGGTCACGCTGCGCGCCCTGACGGGTGAA
Organism: Streptomyces sp. NPDC023573; assembly: GCF_055559735.1. Classification (NCBI taxonomy): domain Bacteria; kingdom Bacillati; phylum Actinomycetota; class Actinomycetes; order Kitasatosporales; family Streptomycetaceae; genus Streptomyces; species Streptomyces sp. NPDC023573. Next base: position 194,336 of record NZ_JBVHKB010000007.1, on the reverse strand, counting down.
CACCTCGCCCGGCGGGCGGCTCCGTTCCTCGTCCTCGCCCCCTTCGCCGTCTGGACGGGCACCTCGGCGGACGGTTACTTCATGGCCGTCGCGGCGTGGTCGGTGGCACTGCTGGCCCTCGCCGCGGCCCGCACGACCCGGCACCCGGCAGCCGCCGCGCTGGGATCCGGACTGCTGTTCGGGCTGACCTGCTACCTCAGTTACGGTCTGACACTCATCGTGATCCTGCTGGCGGCCGTCCTCGTGCTGACCCGGACGGCACGCCCGCTCGGCCCTCTCGTGCTCGGCGCACTGGTCGTCCCCGTGGCCTTCACCCTGGCGGGCTTCAACTGGTGGGAGGCCTACCACCTGCTCGTCGAGCGCTACTACCAGGGCGCCGGCGGGACCCGCCCGTACTCCTACTGGGTCTGGGGGAACCTCGCCTGCACCACACTCGCCGCGGGGCTGGCCACCGTCGCCGGTCTGCGCCGCGCGGCAGGGTTTGCCCCCGCCGCCGTACGAGGACTGCTCCCGGGCACCACCACGGCCGCTCAGCGACTGGCGCTCCTCACCCTGGCCGCGCTCCTGGCCGTCGCCGCCGCGGACCTGTCCGGGATGAGCAAGGCGGAGACCGAACGCATCTGGCAGCCGTTCGTCGTGTGGCTGATGCCTGCCGCCGCCCTGCTTCCGGGCACCGGCAGGCGCGGCTGGCCGGCCGCCCAGGCAGCCGTCGCCCTGACCGTCAACCACCTGCTGTGGACCGGGTGGTGAGCGACGCCGGCGCCGGACACCACCCGCGAGGCCCTCAGCCGCGCACGCAGAGCTCGCGGTCACGCAGCCACTGGCCGAACCAGTCGCTCAGCGGGATCTCGAAGCACCAGCCCGGGTCGTTCGTGCCCGGTGCGGGCGTCGTCGGCGTCCCGGGCTCGGGCGTCTGCGGCGACCCGCTCGGATCCGGCGCGGGCGCCGAGGGCCCGGTCGCGTCCGGGCGCCCGCTCAGCATCTCGCGGAACACCCGGGAGGACTCGGGGTTGTCGGCGCACTGCCACACCCCGTGCGGGCAGTAGTCCGTGATCGTCTGGTACACCGGCTTGTGCCGCTCCATCCACTCCAGCATGCGGCGCATGTACTCCGGGTTGTCGCCGTTGCGGAAGAGCCCCCACTCCGGGAACGAGATCGGCTTGCCGTGCTCGGCCGCGAAGTCGACCTGCTTCTGCAGACCGTACGGCTCGTTCACCTGCTCGTCGAAGGTCCGCGCCGGAGGCTGGTCGTAGGAGTCCATGCCGATGATGTCCACGACGTCGTCGCCCGGATAGCACTCCGTCCAGGGCACGGCGTCCCGCCCCCTGCTCGGAGCGAAGTCGAAGCGGAACTTCTGGCCGGGCACGGACCGCATCGCCGTGACGATGCGGTTCCAGTACGCCTTCCACGCGACGGGATCAGGACCGCACCGGTGCGTGTACGTCGTCCCGTTCATCTCCCAGCCGAGAACGATCACCGTGTCGGGGACGCCGAGCAGGACCAGACGCTCGGCCAGCCGGCGGAAGTGCTCGTCGAACCGCCCCTCGGCGCCCGCCCGAAGCAGGCCGCGGACCTCCTCGTCGGGGACGTGCTCCTCGTTCCGCTCCAGCATCGGTGTGTTGAGCACGAACATCCGGTCCTCGGACGCCTTCCGCCAGGCCGCCCACGAGGCGAGGAAGCCGGGGCGGCCCTCGATGTTCTCCCACAGGTCACCCGGCAGATAGCTGTGACCGACACGCAGCTCCGTACCGCCGAGCCAGCGCGACAGCTCGTCCATCCGCTGCACGCCTTTGGGCCCGTAGTCCAGATAGGCGCCGATGGCGGTCGTCGCCCCCGGATCCGGGGCCTGCCGCGCCGCTCCCTTGCCGGCCTGGATGTCCGCGGCGTCACGGTCGGCGAGGACCGCGCCGCCGACGAGGAGGCAGAGCGCGGTCGCCCCGACGCCGAACGTGATGAGACGGCGCTGTACGGCCACGGCTTCTCCTTGGATAGCGTCCTGTCCCCGACCCTGTCGACCCTAAGGAGGAGGATTCGACAATGGGCGGTGGGGACGCCGGTGAATAGACCATTCGCGACACGCGCAGGTTCAGAGTGGGCCGTTCGGGTGACTCATATCGAAGGTGAAAGGCAGGGAGCGGACGCGATTGTCGAAATTCGAATGCACCAGGCCCGGTTCGCCGGATGTCCGGAGACTTCCCGGACGGGTGAGCATTTCGCGGAAGAGCGCCTTCATCTCCAGTTTCGCCAGATGGGCGCCCAGGCAGTGATGGGGGCCTCCGCCGCCGTATCCGAGGTGTGGATTGGGCGACCGGGTGATGTCGAAAGCACCGGGGTCGTCGAAGACGGACGCGTCGCGGTTGGCGGACGCGTAGAGGAGCAGGACCTTCTCCCCGGGCAGAAAGGTGTGGCCGCCGAGCGTGCGTTCGGCCGCCACGGTCCGGCGGAACTGGATGATCGGCGTCGAGTGGCGGACGATCTCGTCCACCGCGCCGTCGGCGTAACGGTCGAAGTCGGACTCCAGGAGGGCCCGCTGCCCGGGATGTGCCGAGAGCAGGACCAGACCGTGCGCGATCGCGTTCCGGGTGGTCTCCACACCCGCCACGAGCAGCAGCGAGAAGAACGCGCCGAGCTGACGCGAGGACAAGGACTGTCCGCCCACGTCCGCGCGGACGAGTGCCGAGATCACGTCGTCCTGCGGGACCCGCCGCCGCTCACGGGCGATGCCCGCCATCTCCAGCTGCATGCGGGCCAGGGAACGCAGCCCGCGCCCCGGGACGCGGAGCCGCGCACGGCCACGCCTCTGGACACCGACGTACTCCGACGCGTGGTCGACACGCGCCGCGATGCGGGCCCGGTGCCGCGCGGGGACGCCCATGAGGTCGCAGATCACCTCGAAGGGCATACGCGCAGGCGCCGAGCGCATGAAGTCGCCCGGTCCTTCCGTGATCAGCTCGTCCACCAGCCGCCGGGCGACGGCGCCGATGTTCTCCTCGGCGGCGGCTAGCAGCCTCGGTGTGAAGGCGCGGGAGATCGTCCGGCGCAGCCCCGCGTGCTCGGCGCCGTCCATGTTGACCATGGAGTTGCCGAACAGCGCCTTGGCCCAGGGCGCCGGTTCCGGAGTGGTGACCCCGGGGGCACTGGCGAAGACCTGCGGCTGCCGGCTCGCCTCCCTCACGTCCGCGTGCTTCACCAGCGCGTAGAACGGCGTACGCGACCCCGTACGAGGGGTGAAACGGACCGGTGCGTCGAGCTCCCTCAGCCGGGCGAACTCCGCGAGCCGCTCGGACCGTGGCAGCCGCCAGAACGCCGGATCCGCCAGATCGGCACCGGCCGTTCCTCGCACGCGGACCGTGGACACCTGCGTCGGCGCGTTCATGCACAACCTCCGGGAGTTCGGACGGCCATGCTGACCCGGCGGGCGGCGCCGCGCGGCCGACACGGCCGTACCGCACCACGGAATTCCCACGGTCGCGTGATGCCCTGGTGACGAGAACCGTTCACGCTCCGTCTCGTTGCCACTCGGACGGGACATCTCACAGGAACGGACGAGAAGGAGGCCGACCCACCATGAATCCGACCGACGCCACGGCCGGGCAGCCGCCCGGCGCTCCCCGGCCGGCCCGCCGGGCGGTGCTGCGCACCGCCTTCACCGCGGCCGTGATCGCGGGCACCGGCGCCGCGCTCGCCCCGGTGCTCCTCGACGCCCCGGAGCCCGATGGTCCCTCCCGGGAGCGCGGCGCCGTGGGGCCCGAGCGCTTCTCCGAGCTGTACAAGGGCCGCGAGATCCGGGGCACGGCCACGGCCGTCGTGCCGGCCGGCGCACAGCCGCACGCCGGTGAGGCCGGAGCCGTCGCCGCGGTGTCCGTCACCGAGGTCAGTGTCGACCGGAGGACGCTGCACGTGATGAGGCGCGCCGACGGGAGCTACCTGAGCGCCGTCAACCACTACGAGTCGTTCCCGACACTCCTCGAGACGGCCCGCGCCGCGGTGGACGAACTCGGCACCGCCCAGTTGTCGGCAGCCTCCCCGCACACCATCTGAGCCCTTGAGGACGAGCACGCGTGTACAGCCGCAAGAATCAGCGTGATCTCACACGCACCGAGAAGAAGCGCCTGGTCGACGCGATCCTGGAGCTCAAACGATCGGGCCGCTACGACGACTTCGTCAGCGTGCACCGGGAGTTCTACGTCACCGACGCCGAGAGCAGGCCACGGCCCGCCCACATGACCCCGTCCTTCTTCCCCTGGCACCGCAGATACCTCCTGGAGTTCGAGAAGGCGCTGCGGGCGGTCGACCCGCGGGTGTCGATTCCCTACTGGGACTGGACACGGGACGACACGGCGAAGGCGTCCCTCTGGGCGGAGGACTTCCTCGGCGGCAACGGCAGACCGGGCGACCGGCAGGTCATGACCGGACCGTTCGCCTACCGGCAGGGGAACTGGCGGATCCGCGCCGGAGTGACCGACGACCCCTTCCTGCGCCGCAACTTCGGCCGGCCCTCCGCGCCCGTCGCGCTGCCCCGGCCGGCGGACGTGGAACGTGCGCTGCGCGATCCGGTGTACGACGCCGCGCCCTGGAACAGCGTCAGTGCCACGGGTTTCCGCAACAGGATCGAGGGGTGGGGCATCAGGGGCGGCCGCGGCGTGTCCAACCACAACCAGGTGCACCGGTGGATCGGCGGCTCGATGGCGGGTGCCGCCTCGCCCGACGATCCCGTCTTCTGGCTGCACCACGCGTTCATCGACCTGCTGTGGGCCCGCTGGCAGAAGGCGCATCCGCGCTCCCGCTACCTGCCGGCCCGCGCGCTCCCCGCCGACGACCCGCAGCGCGACCGGATCTTCGCGTACGACCAGCCCATGCCGCCGTGGGACGTGGCGCCCTCCGAGCTCATGGACCACAGCCGGATCTACCGGTACGCCTGAGCGCTGCCTCCCGAACGGGGCCGGGCCTCCTCCCGCCGCGCACACGACGCGGAGGGAGGAGGCCCGGACGGAGCCTGGGGGAGGTCAGTGGCCGTAGCCGTACTCGCCCTTGTCCTGGTGGCTGTCCGACACGTTGGCGCAGGTGTTGCCGAACGCCGGGTTCAGCAGAGCGATCACGTTCACCGTGTTGCCGCACACGTTGACCGGGATGTGCACCGGCACCTGGACGGCGTTGCCCGAAAGGACACCGGGGGAGTGGGCCGCGACGGCCTCCGCCCCGGCGTCGGCGGCAGCCATGCCGGCACCGCCGGCGATCAGGGCACCGGTACCTGCCATGACGGCGGCCACCTTCGAGATACGCGACATCAGTTCTCCTTGAGAGGGTCGGAGCCGGCCGCCGAGCGTGCGGCCGGTATGCCCTGACAACGCCGAAGTCGACAGACGGTAACGGATCGCCGCAAAACTCATCATCACGGCTCAACTCAGACCGAGGAAGGCGGCCCCGGCCGCCGGCAGCTCGCCGATCCGGCCGCGCCAGTCCCGCGCCGCGGGAAAGCGGGCTCTCACCGTCTCCGCCGCCCGGTCCCGCACGTCCACCTGCGTCTCACGCAGCCGCAGCAACGGCTCCAGCGCCGGACGGGCCAGCATCAGACGCCGGTTGACGACCGGCACGGGACCCCAGTGGCTCTTGTACTGCTCCGACCCGCGCAGCAGGCTCAGCACACCGCGGTCCGCGCCCCCGGCCTCCCGCGCGATCTCGCGCAGCAGCATCGCGGAGACATCCACCTTCGTCTCCCTGAGCCGCGGATCGGCCCCGTAGAGATAACCGCCCGTCAGCCGCGCCGTCCGGAACGACAGATCGGCGGCCACCACCTCCCCGTCGAGCAGGAACTCCCTGACCGAGGCCTCGCCGTCGCGCACCATACGGCGGGTGGAGCGCACCAGATGCGCGCAGAACCGGGGCCGCAGATGCTCCGGGTTGACCCCTCTGCCGAGCCACTGGAGCTCGTGCAGCCGCAGCAGGGTGCCGACGGCGCCCGCCACCCGGTGTACGGGCGCGGTGCGGCACTCGATGCCGAGCGCGTCGATCCTGCGCAGCTTGGCCCGCGCCCGCTGGGCGCGGGAACCGGTCATCCGCCCGATGAGGGCGTCGACCGGCTCGGCGGGCAGCTCCATGCAGGTCGAGTCCTCGCGGCTGCTCCGGGCACCGCCCCACGCCTCGAACAGCAGGTGGACCGAGGCGTCGGGCCGCACCTCCCGCAGGTCGACGACTGTGTGCGCGGCGGCCCGGTGGAGCCCGCGCTCCAAGGCGGTGACCGCGGCCCGGGTGTCCTCGCCGTCCACCAGGATGTCGAAGAAGTCGGAGATCGCGCCGCCCATCGGCACCAGCAGAGGCATAGGCCGGTGTACGAGCATCAGCGGAACCGCCCCGATCAGCTGTCCTCCCCGGCGCGCCAGGAGGACCCGGAGCCGGCCCGGGACCCCGTAGGAGAGCCACCACGAGTGGAGCCACGCGTGGCTCTGGAACGGCGTCGCGGTGGGGCAACGGCGGTGCAGCGCGTCCCACTCCGCCGCGAGGTCCGCGAAGTCCGGCAGGTCCCTGCAGAGGGTGACGGTGAGCCGCCCGTGTCGGTCGGTGTTCATCGCGCGAGCTCCCTCTCGACGGTGCTCCCGCCCTGGGCGGGACCCGGCACCTGGGCCGTGACGCCCCGGCGTCCGGTGCGGGGGCGGACGAGCAGGACCAGTCCGCCGGCCAGTCCTCCCGCGCTCGCGCCCACGGCCGTCCCGAGCGGCGCGGACGGGGACACGGGGTCGACGGGAGGTACGGCGTGCGAGAACTTGACCAGCTTCACACCGGTCTCCTTCGCGACGTGCCCGCTGCTGACGACCACCGCCTCCGTCACCGCGTTGGCGATGTCCGCGGCACGGTCCGGATCGGCCGACGTGCCGGTGACCGAGATCATGGGCGAGTCGGGAGAGGTCTCGGACCGTACATGTGTGCGCAGTTCGCGCACGGGCTCCCCGGCGGCGCCCTTGGCGTAGGAGAGGGTGGCGTCGCTGGTGGCCAGGCGGCCGTACGACTGCGCGTACCCCAGCGCGGCGGCCGGATCGATGTCCTTCCCGGCGGTGACCATGGCATAGCTGGTGGCCGCGTACTCGGGCGTGGCGAGCAGACCGTACGAGAATCCGCAGGCCGCTCCGAGCAGGACACCGGCGGGCAGCGGCAGCCACCACCCGGTCCGTGCGAATGCGGGGCGGAGCCTGCGGAACCGTCCGCGGACGGCCGGCTGCTGCTCGGGCGAGTCGGTCATGAGGGTGCTCTCTCGGTCGGTGGGACTGCTGTCGTGTCGATGGCCTGTGCGTAGACGTCCATGAGGCGCCGGCTGCTGAGCCTGATGTCGTAGTGGTCCACGGCGGGGGGTGGCGGCAGCCTTCGGGCGCCGCTCTCCACGCGGCGCCGGAGCTCGGCCGTCAGCTCGTCCGTGGGATCGGCAGCGCCGGCTCCGGATCCGATACGGGTGGCGCCCCGCACGCGGTCCGCCGGGAGGTCCTCGATCGCGGGGCAGGCCGCGTACACGACCGGCAGCCCGGCCGCCAGGGCCTCGACGACGGCGAGTCCGAAGGACTCCTCGCGGGACGCCGAGACGAACGCGTCGACGGCACTGAGCACCGCCGGGACGCCGGGGCCGGCCCCCGAGGTACCGCACTCGCCCAGGAACCTGACGCGGCCGGCGACCCCGAGCCGGGCGGCGAGAGCGCGCAGCGCCCCGGCCTCCGGCCCGTCCCCGGCCAGGACCAGCCGGACACCGGGGAGGGCGGCGACCGCGCGGATCAGCACGTCGAAGCGTTTGCCGGGGACCAGCCTGCCCACACCCCCCACCACGAACGCCGCGTCGGGAAGGCCGAGCAGGGCCCGGGTGGCGTGCCGTCGAGCGCCGTCGAAGCGGAACGCCGCCACATCGACGCCGTTGGGGACGGTGTGGATCCGGGCGGCCGGCACCCCCCAGTCGCGCAGCCTGCTCGCGACGGTGTCGGAGACCGCGACCGTCGCCGCCCCGAGCCGCTCGGTGCGCAGATAAAGCTGCCTGGTGGAGCGGGTGAGCGGCCGCCCCTCGATCTCCGCGCGGCCCAGCGAGTGCTCCGTCGACACCGCGGTGGTCCCGGCGAGGCGGGCCGCGATCCGTCCGTAGACACAGGCCCGGTAGAGGTGCGTGTGCACGAGGTCGTACGAGCCGCGGCGGATGAGCCGGGCCAGCCGGGGTACGGCGCCGAGGTCCCGGTTGCTCCGCATCCCCAGGTCCCGGACACGGACGCCGTCGGCCCGGAGTCCTTCCGCGACCGCTCCCGGATTCGTGAGCGTCACGACGTCGCAGCGCACCGGCAGATGCCGCAGCAGCAGCCGCAGCTGCTGCTCGGCCCCTCCGATCCCGAGGCCTGTGATGACGTGCAGCGCCCTCACCCGGCGTCACCCGGCCGCCCGGCGCGGGGGGAGCGGTGCCGCAGCCGGTGCCGCACCTCCTTGGCCAGCAGACGGGCACCCCGGTCGGCGTGGCTGACATGCGTGCGGGGAAGGGCGTACGGCCCCGACAGGGAGCCGGGGACGAGGGCGCATCCGTACGCGTATCCCGCCTTCCGCACGGACTCGGCCACCCGGCGGTCGGCCGTGCCGTACGGATAGCAGAAGCCGGACGGCGCCTGCCCGGTGACGCGCCGCAACGCCTCACGGCTGCCGTGCGTCTCCTCGCGCAGTTCGTCGTCCGGCAGCGCCGTCAGATCCCGGTGGAGCATTCCGTGCGAGCCGATCTCCATACCCGCCGCGGCGACGGTACGGACGTCCTCCTCGGTCAGCAGCGGCCTGCGCGGGCCGAGCGCATCCCAGGCGTTGGACCCGCCGGGCCGACCGGGCAGGACGAACACCGTCGCGGTGCAGCCGTGGGCGCGCAGGACCGGGAGGGCCTCGTCGAGGAAGTCGGCGTACCCGTCGTCGAAGGTGAGCCCGACCAGCCCCTGCCTCCCGGAGGCCCGCGCGCGCAGCAGCGCCGAGATACCGACGCCGGTCAGCCCCCGGCGCCGCAGCCAGGTGAGCTGCTCGTCCAGACGGCCGGCGGAGACGGTGATGCCGTACGGATCGTCCGTGGGGTCGCTCACCGAGTGATAGGTCAGGATCCACGGCCGGGACCCGGCAGGGAGCGTCCGGGCCGGGGGCGCCGAGGTGTCAGCGGTCATGAGGAAACCTCTGTCGGATGAGTGCCAGCAGATGAACGGCTTCCGGAGCCCGGAGTACGAGCCCGGTGAGCAGGAACGCCACGGGGACGAGCAGACAGCCGGCCGCCAGACCCGGCAGCGGTCCCGGCACCAGCTCCGTGGCCAGCCGGCCGCCGGCCGCCGCGACCGCCGCCGCGACCGCAGGCCGGACGAGGGAGAGGGCGACGGCCCCGGGCCGTACGGCCACCGCCCGGGAGCCGAGCCCCAGCAGCATCAGCAGGGCCGCCGTGCTGATGCCGACGGCATTGGCGGCGGCGATGCCGTGGACACCGAAGGGGCCGGTCAGCAGCACCCCGGCGACGGTGGTGACCAGGAGTCCCGCGCCCATCGCGCCGAGCGGGTACCAGGTCGGCCGGCCGGCCGAGAAGAACGGCCTGCACAGGGCGCCGACCAGTGTGTGGCCGAGCAGGCCCAGCGCGTAGACCCGCATGACACCGGCCGTGGCGGCGGTGTCCGCCGCGTCGAAGGCGCCGCGCTGGAAGAGGACTTCGACGACAAGGGGCGCACAGCCGAGCACCGTCGCCGTGCCCAGCAGCACCACGGTCCCTGCCAGGGCGAGATCGCGTTCGACCCGCCGGCGGGCACCCTCCCGGTCCCCGGCCGCCATGGCCCGCGCGACGACGGGGAAGGTCACCGTGCAGATCATCATGGAGAGCACCATCGGCAGCTGCGCGACCTTCTGCGCGTAGTTCAGATGAGAGATGGCCCCGTCCGGCAGCGACGACGCGAGGAACCGCTCGACGAAGACCTGCGACTGACGGCTCACCACGAACAGGACGACCGGCGCCAGGACCGTCGCCCCGAGAAGGGCGGTACCGGAACCACGCTCCCGGGGCGCACGCTTCCCGCGCCGCGCGGGCACCAGCCGCAGGAACGTGGGCAGGAGGGTGAGGATCATCAGCAGGCTGCCGACGGCGACCCCCGCGGCCGCGGCACGCACCCCCCAGACGGAGTGCAGCGCCAGCGTCATGGCGATGATGCCGGCGTTGTACGCGATGTAGACGCCGGCCGGCGCCAGGAATCTGTTGTGCGCCCGCAGCGCCGCGCTGAAGTATCCCGTGACCCCGAAGGTGAGGACGGTGACGGCCGTCAGACGTGTGCAGTCCACCGCGAGCCGGGGGTCGTCCAGCCCGGGAGCCAGGACCGCGACGGTCCAGGGCGCCCCCCAGACCAGCAGCCCTCCGGCGCAGGCCAGTGCGGCGAACAGCCGGGGGAGCGTGTCGGCGACCAGGGCGCGGACCGGGTCCTGGGTGTGGCCGCCGGCCGCACGCCGGGTCAGGGCCAGGCTGAACGCCGGCACGAGCAGCAGCGCCATGCCGTCCTCGATCAGCAGCGTGGCCGCCATCTCCGGGACCGTCCAGGCGATCAGAAAGGCGTCGCTGGCGTGACTGGCACCGAAGAGCCGGGCCAGGGCCTGGTCGCGGAAGAGACCCAGCAGCGCGGCGATCACGGTGAGTCCGGCGGCGCCACCCGCCGCCCGGGCGAGGAAGCGCCCGGGCCCTGCCGGGGCATCCTGCGTGGACGTTCCCGTGGCCGTCGCCTCCGTGACGGTCCCGCTCACGCGTCGGTCGTCCTCTCCGGCCCGGCCAGCGCCCACCACGCGGCGAGGCCCAGCACGATGCCGGTCAGGACGGTCGAGGGGCCGCCGATGTCCGCGTACAGGAAGTCGACCGTCTGCCAGGTCATCAGCCCGACGGCGGCGAGACCGCAGTCGACGGCCGCGGCCCCCCGGGCCCGCGCGAGCACCAGCCTGCGCACCCCGCCGGCCAGGAGCGCAGCCCAGGAGCCCACCAGCGCGGTGAAGCCGATCAGCCCCTGCTCGCTGAGCACCAGCAGGTACATGTTGTGAGGGGAGAGCAGCGGCTGCTTACGGAACTCCTGGCCGGCCCCCGCCGTGTCGCTGCCGGCCGAGAGCCCGATCGAGGCGTGCCCGTCACGGTGGGCGGGGAAGCCCTTCAGACCGACACCGGTCGCGGGCCGCTCCCGCCACATCCCCGCCGCGGCGGCCCACATGGCGTAACGGTCGTTGACCGACCGGTCGGGGGCGCTGGTCACCTCGGCGATGCTGGTGAGCCGCTGCGAGATCATCTCGGATCCGACGCCGAAACCGCCCACCAGGACGACTCCGGCAGCGACCAGCACGGCCAGCGCGCGGACGGCCTGTCGGAGCCCGGTCAGCACGATCACGGCGAGGGCCCCGGCGGCCGTCGCGATCCACGCTCCCCGGCTGAAGGACAGCGTGAGCGGGACGAGCAGCAGCGCGGCGGTCACAGGGGCGTACGACCTCAGCCGGCGCGGAGTGCCGACGGGGGTGCGGAGCGCGTACGCGGCTGCCGCCACCAGGCCGTAGCCGACGACCGTGGCCATCCCCATCACATCGCTGGGGCCGAACGTGCCCACGGCGCGGATGTCCTCCCCCATGTAGGAGGCGCCGGTTCCGGTGACGTACTGGTGCACCCCCGTAGCACCCTGGACGACCGCCAGCAGGACGAGTGCGCCCGCGACGGCCCGGAACCCCGCGGCGTCCCTGACCAGCAGAAGGACGGCGGCCGGCACGAGGACGAAGATCTGCAGGTACCGCACGAATCCCGGCAGGGCCGCCACCGGGTCCGTGGCGGTGACCGTGGCCAGGGCGAGTCCGACGGCCGGGAGCCCCAGCACGACCGCCGCGGCCGGCGTGAGCGGACGCCGCCGCTCGAACAGCAGACAGCCCACACAGACGAGGACGGCCACCCCCGACAGGAGATCGGCCGCGGGCACGCCCGCCACCGGCCAGGGTGACGCCTCGTCGGCCGGGAGGGCCACGAGCAGGACGGTCGCGATCAGCGGCAGCAACGGCCAACGGTCGCGCCACCCGTGCGGGGGCGCCTGCTCCTGGGCGGCCGGGACGACGGGCGGTGAGGCCACGGTGAGGGTCACGGGTCAGCTGCCTCCTAGCCGGAACACCGAGCCGGCCGTGCGCGCCAGCACGCACAGGTCCTGCCAGAGCGACCAGGTATCGATGTACCGGTTGTCGAAGCGCGCCCGGTCCTCGATCGAGGTGTCGCCCCGCAGGCCGTGCACCTGGGCCAGTCCCGTGATGCCGACGGGCATCCGGTGCCTGGACCGGTAACCGGGATGGGCGAGGCTGAACTGCTGCACGAAGTAGGGGCGTTCGGGGCGCGGCCCGACCAGGCTCATGTCGCCGCGTACGACGTTCCACAGCTGCGGCAGCTCATCGAGCGACGTCCGGCGGAGCAGCCTGCCGACGCGGCTCATGCGCCGGTCCGACGAGACGTTCCACCGGGTGGCCGACTCGTGCGCGTCGGCCGGGCGCAGTGTGCGGAACTTCAGCAGGACGAACGGCCGCCCGTAGCCCCCGATCCGCTCCTGGCGGAAGATGACGCCGGGGCCGTCGCACAGACGCACGGCCAGCGCGCAGGCGGCCATCACCGGGGAGGCCACGACCAGGGCCGTCATGGCCAGGACGGCGTCCATGGCCCGCTTCACCCGGTGCGCCACCGGGCGGTGCGGTCCGGCGTGGAGCGCGTGGGCCGCGAAGCCCCACACATGGTCCGGCCGGGGCGCGGTCCGGTACCGGACGACGGTCGCCTGATCGGTGATCAGCCACATCCGGCAGCCGTGCCGCGCGAACAGGGCGACGAGCTCCGCCCCGTCGGGCGCGGCCTCGGGAGGGGCCGTGAAGACGGCATGCCGCACGGAGTTCTGCACGACCGCCCGGCCGGCGTCCTGCACCGACGTCAGGACGGGCAGCCGGGCTCCGCCCGTGGGCGCGCCCGCCGTCCCGTCCCCGGCCGGACCGGATCCCGCCACCCGGCCGACGGGCCGCATCCCGTACCGCGTGTGCTCCTGCAGCACGGAGACGACCCGGTCCGCGAGCGGACCGTCCCCCACCACCAGGGTGGACCGCGGATGACGCGCGGCCGACCACAGCCGGGACCGGTGGACCACGGCGCGCGCCCCGCAGCTCACCAGGGTCTGGAGGCCGGCCGCGCAGCCGAGCGCCGTCCACCCGGCGGTGAGGCCCGGGTCGTACGCGGACACGGCCTCGGCGACGACATACCACTGCACCATTGCCAGCCCCGCCAGCGCGGGCAGTTCGGCCGGCGCCGAGGGGGAGAGCCCGGTCCGGTACAGCCCCCGGTACGCGTTGAGGAGCAGTTGCGTGGCCGCCTGCAGAAGAGCGACGACCGGCGGCCAGAGCCCGGGTGCGACCATGGCCACGGCCAGGCCGAGTGCGAGCACGTCGGATGCCAGGAGCGCGGCCGGGGCCCGGCCTCGCCGGCCTCCCGCGATCCGTGGGGCCGGGGTGTCCTCCCCGCCGCCGCGCGGCGGGCGGATCGCGGTGGCGGCGCGCCGTACGGCGGTTGCCTGGGCGGCTCGGGGGACAGGTGCACTCTCCGTCGTCATCGCTCGGTGCGCTTCCTCGTCGTGGGGCGGGACTGGCCGACAAGTTCCTCGTAGAGGCGCAGGACCGCTCCGGCGGTCTTCGTCACGTCGAAGACCGCCCGGGTGCGGCTCTGCGCGGTGCGGCCCAGTCGCGCCCGCAGGGCCGGGTCGCCCAGCAGTCTGGTGAGCGCCGCCGCGAGAGCCGCGGGGTCCCCGGGCGGCACCAGGCAGTGGGGGAGGTGCCCGGGCGGCAGGCTCTCCCTGGCGCCGTCGACGTCGGTCAGCAGGGCCGGGGTGCCGCAGGCCATCGCCTCGAGGGGGGCCAGCGCCATCCCCTCCCAGCGTGACGGGAGGACCAACAGGTCCGCCGCGTGGATCCAGGGCCGCACATCCGCGCTCTCGCCCGCGAACAGAACACCGGGGGGCGCGGTGCGGCGCAGCTCGTCCCCGTAGGGTCCGTCGCCTACCAGGACCAGCCGCGCGCCTCCCGTCGACGCCGTGCGCCAGGCCCGCAGCAGCACGTCCTGGCCCTTCTGCCGGCTCAGGCGTCCGACGCACACGACCAGGGGCACCTCGGCCGGGGTCCCGTCCAGCAGCGCGAGCGATCCACGGGCCGACGCGACGGCATCCCCGCAGACAGGCCGGAAGCGGCCCAGATCGATGCCGTTGTGGATGACCGACCAGCGCGCCGTGATACCCGCGCGCTGCCCGGACACGCGCTCGGACTCGCTGACGCACAGGATGCGGTCGCTCCACCGCGCCCCGAACCGCTCCCACGCCGCCGCCAGTCCGGCGGCCCGGCCTTCCAGGGCCTCGAACGACCAGGCGTGCGGCTGGAAGACCGTCGGGACCCGGCCGCGCACGGCCAGCCGCCCGGCGAGTCCCGCTTTGGCGCTGTGGGCATGGACCACGTCGGGAGCGCAGGCACGGATCAGACGGCCGGCGGTGAGAACCTCCCGGCCGAGCCGGGGGCCGGGGCCGCGCTCCGCGGGCCAGGAACACACCCGCGCCCCGGCGGTGGACGCGCCGGCCGCCAGGGCTCCGTCCGGCGGGCAGGCCACGACGGGCCGCAGTCCTGCTCGTACCTGTGCCGCGACGAGGTCGGTCACGACCCGTGCGACTCCTCCCTCCACCGGCTGGACCAGGTGGAGGACTGTCAGTCGACTTTCCTCGGTGCAACTCTTCTGCAGCACGCACGGCTCTCTTTCACATGCCCCCGAAGAGCCGGTTCGGGTAAACACCGGCGGCAAGGAATATGGCGGCGGAGATCAAGTAGTAAAACCGAACTGCACTGTGGCAGACCGTACGTGGGAAAACACGTATGACTCGCGCTCGTGTCGGGATGGATTACCCCTGCCAAGTCTCCGGCCACCTGTTCCTCGATTTCTGCGGCGTGTCAGACGGATATGGCTGTCCCTGTCCGCCGCTGTGCCGCATGATGGCCGAGCTGTGCGTCACCGCTCCCGAGGGAGTATTCCGACGGTGTATCCCCGGGGGTTCCGGATACGTCAGGCGTAAAGCACCTCAATTACCGTCCCGTTGGTGCCAGAATTCCGGATACCCGTGTTCCGGCTGTCCGGCGCGGCATTCTCTCCGGGCCCGCCGCGTCCCGGCACCCTTTCCCCGCGAACCGGCCGGCCATGGCGAAACGGCCACGGGATCCGCCGTGTGCCGTGTCTACTGCCGGGCAGGGCCGTGTACCCGGGTGTGCGGCCGAGGAGGCAGTATCGGGTACAACTCGTGATGATCGTCCGCCCGGTGGCGGTCCGCGAACGGCCGATGAGGACAGAGGAGAATCGATGGTTCACGAACGGGCCGGTCAGCCGGCGCAGCCCGGAGACCTGGTGGACGTGGCACGGCTGGTGACGGCCTACTACACGGTCCACCCGGACCCGGGTGAGCCCGGCCAGCGCGTGGCCTTCGGGACGTCGGGGCACCGGGGATCGGCGCTCGCGGCCGCGTTCAACGAGGACCACATCGCCGCCACCACCCAGGCCATCTGCGACTACCGGGAGCGGCAGGGCACGGACGGGCCGGTGTACCTCGGGGCCGACACCCACGCCCTCTCCGAACCCGCCCGGATCACGGCCGTCGAGGTGCTGGCCGCCAACGGTGTCACCGTCCTGATCGACAGCGACGACGGCTACACCCCCACCCCTGCCGTCTCGCACGCGATCCTCACGTACAACCGGGACCGCGGGAGCGGCCTCGCGGACGGCATCGTCGTCACGCCCTCGCACAACCCGCCCGCCGACGGCGGCTTCAAGTACAACCCGCCGCACGGCGGCCCTGCCGGCTCGGACGCCACCTCCTGGATCCAGGACCGGGCCAACGCCCTGATCGAGGGCGGGCTGAAGGAGGTCCGGCGGATTCCCTACGCCCGGGCACTCGCCGCCGACACCACCCGACGGCACGACTTCCTGACCGGTTACGTCGACGATCTCCCGGCCGTTCTCGACCTGGACGCCGTGCGCGACGCCGGCATCCGGATCGGCGCCGACCCCCTCGGCGGGGCCTCGGTCGCGTACTGGGGGCGGATCGCCGAGCGCCACCGGCTCGATCTCACGGTGGTCAACCCGCTCGCCGATCCCACCTGGCGCTTCATGACGCTGGACTGGGACGGCAAGATTCGTATGGACTGCTCCTCGCCCTACGCCATGGCCTCGCTGATCGAGCGGCGCGACGCCTACACCATCGCCACCGGCAACGACGCGGACGCCGACCGGCACGGCATCGTCACGCCGGACGGCGGGCTGATGAACCCGAACCACTATCTGGCCGTGGCCATCCGCTACCTCTACTCCCACCGGGAGAACTGGCCGGCCGGCACGGGCATCGGCAAGACCCTGGTCTCCTCCTCCATGATCGACCGGGTCGCCTCCGACCTGGGCCGGCAACTCGTGGAGGTTCCCGTGGGCTTCAAGTGGTTCGTCGACGGGCTGTTCGGCGGCACCCTGGGATTCGGTGGAGAGGAGTCCGCCGGGGCGTCCTTCCTGCGGCGCGACGGCAGGGTGTGGACGACGGACAAGGACGGGATCCTGCTCGCCCTGCTCGCCTCGGAGATCACGGCCGTCACCGGCTCGACGCCCTCCCAGCACTACGGGGAACTCACCGCCCGGTTCGGCGATCCGGCCTACGCCCGCATCGACGCACCCGCGACCCGTGAACAGAAGGCGGTGCTGGCCAGGCTTTCCCCGGAGCAGGTCACCGCCGACACGCTGGCCGGTGAGCCGATCACGGCCGTGCTCACCGAGGCGCCCGGCAACGGCGCGGCCATCGGCGGGCTCAAGGTCTGCACCGACAGCGCGTGGTTCGCGGCCCGCCCGTCCGGCACGGAGGACGTCTACAAGGTGTACGCGGAAAGCTTCCAGGGCGCCGGACACCTTGCCAGGGTCCAGGACGAGGCGCGCGCCCTGGTCTCCGACGCACTGGGTGCCACGGGCTGAGCGGCCGGGCGGGCGTGCCCGGCGCGCCCGCCTCCGCGCCCGGCCCGGTCGCCTGCGTCGTTCACGCGTCCGGAACGGTGCGCTGGACCTGGCGGAGGAAGGCGGCGTTGTCGGGCGTCCGGCGGATCTTGTCCAGCAGCGCTTCGAGCGTGGTCCGCGCGTCCCTCGACCGCAGGGCCCGCCGCAGCCCCCGTACGGCGGCCAGCTCTCCCGAGGACAGCAGGAGTTCCTCGCGGCGGGTGCCCGAAGGGGTGATGTCGACCGCGGGGAAGACCCGCCGGTCCGCGGACTCCCGGTCGAGGCGGAGCTCCATGTTGCCGGTGCTCTTGAGCTCCTCGAAGAAGTAGTCGTCGGCGCGTGAGCCGGTGTCCACCAGCACGGTCGCCAGAATGGTGAGCGAACCGCCTTCCTCGGCGAGCCGGGCCGCCCCGAACAGCTTCTTGGGGCCGATGAGCGCCGACGCGTCCACGCCACCGCTCAGCGTGCGCCCGCCCGCCCCCGCGCTGTTGTTGTGGGCGCGGCACAGACGGGTGAGGGAGTCGAGGAGGATCACGACGTCGCGGCCCTGCTCGACCAGCCGCTTGGCGCGCTCCACGGCGAGGTCCGCGAGCGCGATGTGCTCCTTGGCGGGCCGGTCGAAGGTGGAGGCGTACACCTCACCGCGCACGGAACGGCGCATGTCCGTGACCTCTTCGGGCCGTTCGTCCAGGAGGACCACCATCAGGTGGCACTCGGGGTGGTTGACGGCGACCGACGCGGCGATCTGCTGCAGGAGCACGGTCTTGCCGGTCTTCGGAGGCGCGACGATCAGGCCGCGCTGCCCCTTGCCGACGGGGGAGACGAGATCGATGATCCGCGGGGCCGGGCCCCCGTCCGGCCTCTCCAGGCGCAGGCGCTCCCGGGGGTGGAGCGGGGTGAGGTCACGGAAGTGCGGCCGGCCCCGGAGCTCGTGCGCCGCACGGCCGTTGACGGAGTCGACGCCGGACAGGGCACGGGGGCGTTCGCACGTCCCGTCGACGACATCGCCCTTGCGCAGGCCGTACCGCCGGATCAGGGCGGGCGGCACCTGGACGTCGTGGGATGAGGGATGGCCACCGTCGGTGCGCAGTACGCCGTGTCCGTTGTCCGTGGTGTCGAGGACACCGACGGTGCGGACGGGCTGGTCCTGTCGGACCACGGGTCGTTCGAGTGTGCTGGTCATGGCGGGTCCTTTCGCGGACATGGCGAATGAGGGGTCCGGCGAAGGCAAGGCGGCGGAATCACGCCTCGTACGACGGGCTCAAGAGGCCCGGACCGGACGGAAGAGATGGTGCGAGAAGCTGGATCGCCGGTCCTTGAAGGGCGGGCGCAACAGCGGGGGGAGAAGCACCGGCGCCCGATTCGGGCGTTCACGTGTGCTGATCGCAACGTACCATGCCGGGCCGACGAAGGGAAGGGGGTGGCCCCGGAGGCCCCTCCTCAGCTCCTGGGAGCGGCCGGGGCCCGGCAAGAGGGGCCCCGGCCGGGCCGCCTCCGAGTGGTGGAGGCGGCCGGGGCCCGGCCCTCAGACTTCCCCGCGGAACGCCCGCAGGAGCTGCCCGGCAGCCAGGGTCGCCGTCAACTCGCCCGCACGGACGCGCTGTTCCAGCTCTGGCGCGAGGGTACGCACCGCGGGATGGCTGCGCAGGCTGTCCAGCAGGTCGTCGCGGACCATCACCCAGGTCCAGTCCACCTGCTGCTCACGGCGCTTGGCCGACAGCCTCCCCGTGGACTCCAGGAGCGTGCGGTGCTGCTCCAGCCGCTCCCACAACGCGTCCAGACCGGTCGACTCCCTGGCGCTGCACGTCAGCACCGGGGGAGTCCAAGCCGCGTCCACGGGGTGCATCAGGCGCAGCGCACCCGCAAGTTCACGTGCCGCGGAGCGGGCGTCACGCTCGTGCGGGCCGTCGGCCTTGTTGACCGCGATGGCGTCCGCCAGCTCCAGGACACCCTTCTTGATGCCCTGCAGCTGGTCGCCCGTGCGCGCCAGGGTGAGCAGCAGGAAGGTGTCGACCATGTTGGCGACCGCCGTCTCCGACTGTCCCACGCCGACCGTCTCGACCAGCACCACGTCGTAGCCGGCGGCCTCCATCACCACGATGGACTCGCGGGTCGCCTTGGCCACCCCGCCGAGGGTTCCCGCGGTGGGGGAGGGGCGTACGAACGCCCGCGCGTCCACGGCCAGCCGCTCCATCCGCGTCTTGTCGCCCAGGATGGAACCGCCCGTACGGCTGGACGACGGGTCCACGGCCAGCACGGCGACCCGGTGCCCGAGTCCCGTCAGCATGGTGCCGAGCGCGTCGATGAACGTGGACTTCCCCACGCCCGGCACCCCGCTGATCCCGATGCGCCTGGCCCGCCCCGAATGCGGCAGCAACTCGCTCAGCAGCCGTTGCGCCGCCGTCCGGTGATCGGGGCGGGTGGACTCGACCAGGGTGATCGCGCGTGCCACGAACGCGCGTTTCCCGGCGAGCACACCCTGTACGTATGCGTCGGTGTCGATGTCCCGCGCCATCGGTCAGCGGCTCACAGCTCGTGGCCGAGCGTGGCACCGAGCCGCGTGACCAGATCGTGGGCGGCGTCCGGGATCACGGTGCCGGGCGGGAACACCGCGGCGGCACCGGCCTCGTGCAGCGCCTCGATGTCCTGCGGCGGTATCACCCCGCCGACCACGATCATGATGTCCTCCCGGCCCTCGGCGGCCAGCTCCTCGCGCAGCGCGGGCACGAGCGTGAGGTGACCGGCGGCGAGCGACGAGACACCCACGACGTGCACGTCGGCCTCGACCGCCTGCCGGGCGACCTCGCCGGGCGTCTGGAAGAGCGGGCCGACATCGACGTCGAAGCCCAGGTCGGCGAAGGCCGTCGCGATCACCTTCTGGCCGCGGTCATGACCGTCCTGGCCCATCTTGGCGACGAGGATGCGCGGACGCCGCCCCTCCGCCTCCTCGAAGGCGTCGACCAGTGTGCGGGTGCGGTCCACGGACGGGGACTCTCCTGCCTCTTCGCGGTACACCCCGGAGATCGTACGGATCTGGCCCGCGTGCCTGCCGTACACCTTCTCCAGCGCGTCGGAGATTTCGCCGACCGTGGCCATGGCCCGGGCGGCGTCGACGGCCAGTGCCAGCAGATTGCCTTCGAGTCCCGGCCCCGGGTCCCGCTCCGCCGCGGCCGTCAGGGCACGCAGGGCGTCCTGGCAGGCCGTCTCGTCGCGCTCCTCGCGCAGCCGGCGCAGCTTCTCGATCTGCTGGGTGCGCACCGAGGAGTTGTCGACCTTGAGCACATCGATCTTCTCGTCGGTCTCCACCCGGTACTTGTTCACGCCGATGACGGGCTGGCGCCCGGCATCGATCCGGGCCTGCGTACGTGCCGCGGCCTCCTCGATCCGGAGCTTCGGGATGCCCGCGTCGATGGCCTTGGCCATGCCGCCGGCCGCCTCGACCTCCTCGATGTGCTGCCAGGCCCGCGCCGCGAGGTCGTGGGTCAGCTTCTCCACGTACGCGCTGCCGCCCCACGGGTCGATGACCCGGCAGGTGCCGGACTCCTGCTGCAGCAGCAGCTGGGTGTTGCGGGCGATCCGCGCCGAGAAGTCCGTCGGGAGCGCGAGCGCCTCGTCGAGCGCGTTGGTGTGCAGTGACTGCGTGTGCCCCTGCGTCGCCGCCATCGCCTCCACGCACGTACGGGTCACGTTGTTGAAGACGTCCTGTGCCGTCAGGGACCAGCCGGAGGTCTGCGAATGGGTGCGCAGCGAGAGGGACTTGGGGTTCTTCGGGCCGAACTCCCCGACCAGCCTCGCCCAGAGCAGCCGGGCTGCCCGCAGCTTCGCGATCTCCATGAAGAAGTTCATGCCGATCGCCCAGAAGAAGGAGAGGCGGGGCGCGAACGCGTCCACGTCCAGGCCCGCCGCCTGTCCGGCCCGCAGGTACTCCACCCCGTCGGCCAGGGTGTACGCCAGCTCCAGGTCGGCCGTCGCGCCGGCCTCCTGGATGTGGTAGCCGGAGATCGAGATGGAGTTGTACCGGGGCATCTTCTGCGAGGTGAACGCGAAGATGTCGGAGATGATCCGCATCGAGGGGCCGGGCGGATAGATGTAGGTGTTGCGGACCATGAACTCCTTGAGGATGTCGTTCTGGATGGTCCCGGCCAGCTTCTCGGGGGCGACGCCCTGCTCCTCCGCGGCGACGATGTACAGCGCGAGTACGGGCAGCACGGCGCCGTTCATCGTCATGGACACCGACATCCGGTCCAGCGGGATGCCGTCGAAGAGCTGGCGCATGTCGTAGATCGAGTCGATCGCCACGCCCGCCATGCCGACGTCACCCGTGACCCGGGGGTGGTCGCTGTCGTAGCCGCGGTGGGTGGGCAGGTCGAACGCGATGGACAGGCCCTTCTGCCCGGCCGCGAGGTTCCGCCGGTAGAAGGCGTTGGACTCCTCGGCCGTGGAGAACCCGGCGTACTGACGGATCGTCCAGGGCTGGTTGACGTACATCGTCGGGTACGGACCGCGCACGTACGGCGCGATACCCGGATAGGTCCCGAGGAAGTCGAGCCCCTCCAGGTCCCGTCCGGTGTACAGCGGCTTGACCTCGATGCCCTCCGGCGTCTCCCAGAGCAGCTCGTCCTCGGACCGGTCGGCCGACTCCTTCACCGCGGCCCGCCACCGGTCCTCGGAGACCTCGGCCGGGGGCTCGCCGTTCAGCGCGATGCCGGAGAAGTCCGGTACGGGGGTCCCTGCGGAGACCGTGCGGGTCTCGGGGGTCTGCATCACGCCACTCCCATGCGGTCGAGTTCGGAGGAGAGGACGGAGACCACGTCGCAGCCGGCGAACACCTGCACGTCGGCCCCGGTGTACTCGCCGGGCCGTCCCGCGAGGAAGATCTGTTCGGCGCCGGCGGCCCTGAGGGCCGAGGCGACGGCCTCGCCCTGTTCGGCGTAGAGCGGGTCGGCCGAGCACAGACAGGCGATCGTCGCCCCGCTGGCCGTGAAGGCCTCGGCGGCGGTGGACGCGTCCACCGAAGCCGGTTCGTGGACCGGCTGGATGCCGCCCGACAGGAAGAGGTTCGCGGCGAAGGAGGCCCGCGCGGTGTGCACCGCGGCGGGCCCGATCGCGGCGATGAACACCTTCGGCCGGCTGCCCGTGGCCGCGAGGTGAGCGTCCGACCTGGACCGCAGCACTTCGAACGCCTCGTCGCGCCTGACCTCGGGCAGCCCGGCGCCCCGCGGCGAGGCGGGTGCGGGCTCACGCTCCACGGGACGCTCGTCGAGGGACGGGAATTCACTGACTCCGGTCACCGGCTCCTTGCGCCGGGCCAGATCCCTGCTCCGCGCCGCCCATGTGGCCGCGAGCCGCTCGCGCACCATGCCGGACCGGAGGGCGGCGGCCTGACCGCCGGCCCGCTCGACCTCCTGGAAGAACGCCCACGCGGCAGAGGCGAGTTCATCGGTCAGCCGCTCGACGTACCAGGAACCGCCCGCCGGGTCCGTGACCCTGGCCAGATGCGACTCCTCCATCAGGATCGTCGAGGTGTTGCGGGCTATCCGCCGGGCGAACGCGTCCGGCAGCCCCAGTGCGTGATCGAACGGCAGTACGGTGACGGATTCGGCTCCGCCGACGCCCGCGCCCAGACAGGCCAGCGTCGTCCGCAGCATGTTCACCCATGGATCGCGGCGCGTCATCATCACCGACGAGGTCACGGCGTGCTGCCGCTGCGCCCCCGCGTCCGGGGCCCCGCAGACCTCGGCGACCCGGGCCCAGAGCCTGCGGGCGGCGCGCAGCTTCGCGATCGTCAGGAACTGGTCGGCCGTGGCGGCGTACCGGAACTCCAGCTGCGCGCAGGCCTCCTCGACGGAGAGTCCCGACGACGTCAGCGCCCGGAGATAGGCGACACCGGTGGCCAGCGAGAGCCCCAGCTCCTCGGCGGCCGAACCGCCCGCCTCGTGGTACGGCAGCGCGTCCACGGCCAGGGACCGCAGCCCGGGATACTCACGGGAGCACACCCGGGCCCAGTGGACGGCGTCGCTCAGCTCCGGCTCCGTGCCCTTGCGCGCGGCCTGCCCGAGCGGGTCCACCCCGAGGCTGCCCCGTGCCGTCTCCTTCGCCATGCCCCGGACCTCGTAGAGCCCGAGCAACTCACGGACGGCGGGCCCGGGATCGGCGCCCGCGTCCAGCACGACGGGAGCCAGGTCGAGATGGACGCCCTCGAGTGCGCGGGCGAGGCCTGACACCGGGACCCCACCAGGCCCGCCGACGGCCAGCCAGAGCGACGTGACGCCGTTCTCCAGATCGCCGAGCACGGCCTCGTTGAGGCGCACCGGGTCGGCCAGCGCGTGGCGCTGGCGCACGTCCCAGCCGTCCGTGGTGTTCCCCGCCGGCCTGCTGCCCCGGGTGAAGGGTGCGAAGCCGGGCAGACCGGGGTCCGCCGATGAGTCGGTGGAGGTGTACAGGGGGCGGACTGTGAGCCCGTCCCCGAGCGCGGTGGACAGCGCTTCCTCGGCGGCCGAGCCCGTGACTTCCTTGCCCGACTTGCGCAGGACGCCTTCGACAAGGCTCTGCCACTGGTCGTGGGAGGGGTCGGGGAACTCGGCGGCCCGGGAGAGCCCGTCAGCAGGCAGGACCGTCATGCTCAGATGCTAGGTCAGCACACCGATGAGCAGCAGGGCCACTCGCTGTGACCTTGCACTCTCCGAAATGTGCCGGAACCGCTGGGTGATGCCGCCTTGTCCGGTGGATCTCGAACCGCGGCGCGGCCCCGCGCCGGCACCCCGGCCGGCGCGAGGCCGCGCAGGTCAGGCTCCGACGTAGGCCGCCAGGTGCTCGCCGGTGAGGGTGGAGCGGCCGGCCACGAGGTCGGCCGGTGTGCCCTCGAAGACGATCCGGCCGCCGTCGTGACCCGCGCCAGGCCCGAGGTCGATGATCCAGTCCGCGTGTGCCATGACCGCCTGGTGGTGCTCGACGACGATGACCGACTTGCCGGAGTCGACGAGCCGGTCGAGCAGACCGAGCAACTGCTGGACATCGGCGAGGTGCAGACCCGCCGTCGGCTCGTCGAGGACGTAGACACCGCCCTTCTCGGCCATGTGGGTGGCGAGCTTGAGCCGTTGCCGCTCGCCGCCGGAGAGCGTGGTGAGCGGCTGTCCGAGGGTCAGGTAGCCGAGCCCCACGTCGGCGAGCCGGACGAGGACGCGGTGCGCGGCCGGCGTGCGCGCCTCGCCGGTCCCGAAGAACTCCTCGGCCTCGGCCACCGGCATCGCGAGCACCTCGCTGATGTCCCGGCCGCCGAAGCGGTACTCGAGGACCGACGCGTCGAACCTCTTGCCCTCGCAGTCCTCGCAGGTCGACGTGGTGCCGGCCATCATCCCCAGGTCGGTGTAGATGACGCCCGCGCCGTTGCACGTCGGACAGGCACCCTCGGAATTGGCGCTGAACAGCGCCGGTTTCACGCCGTTGGCCTTGGCGAACGCCTTGCGGATGGGGTCGAGCAGTCCGGTGTAGGTGGCCGGGTTGCTGCGCCGTGAACCCTTGATCGGGCTCTGGTCGACCGACACCACGTTCTCCCCGGCGGGGACCGAGCCGTGCACCAGCGAACTCTTGCCGGAACCGGCCACGCCGGTGAGGACGGTCAGCACCCCGAGCGGGATGTCGACGTCGACGTCCCGCAGGTTGTGGAGTGACGCCCCGCGGATCTCCAGCGCGCCGGTGGGCTTGCGCACCGACTCCTTGACGGCGGCCCGGTCGTCGAAGTGGCGGCCCGTGACGGTGGAACTCTTGCGCAGGCCCTCGACGGTCCCCTCGAAGCAGACGGTGCCCCCCGCCGTACCGGCGCCGGGGCCGAGGTCGACGACATGGTCGGCGATCGCGATCGTCTCCGGCTTGTGCTCCACGACGAGCACCGTGTTGCCCTTGTCCCGCAGGCGCAGCAGCAGGTCGTTCATCCGCTGGATGTCATGGGGGTGCAGGCCGATGGTGGGCTCGTCGAAGACGTAGGTGACATCCGTGAGCGAGGAGCCGAGGTGACGGATCATCTTGACGCGCTGCGACTCACCTCCCGAGAGCGTGCCCGCCGGACGGTCGAGCGAGAGGTAGCCGAGACCGATCTGCACGAAGGAGTCCAGGGTGTGCCGCAGTGCGGCGAGCAGGGGCGCGACCGAGGGCTCGTCGAGCTCGCTCACCCATGTGGCCAGATCGCTGATCTGCATCGCGCAGGCGTCGGCGATGCTGATCCGCTCGATCTTCGACGACCGGGCTGCTTCGCTGAGCCGGGTGCCGTCGCACTCGGGGCAGGTGGTGAAGGTGACCGCGCGCTCCACGAACGCCCGGATGTGGGGCTGCATCGCCTCCTTGTCCTTGGACAGGAACGACTTCTGGATCTTGGGGATCAGTCCCTCGTAGGTGAGGTTGACGCCGCTGACCTTGACCTTGACCGGCTCCCCGTAGAGGAAGGCCCGCAGCTCCTTCTCGGTGTAGTCACGGATCGGCTTGTCCGGGTCGACGAATCCCGACTGGGCGTAGACCTGCACGGTCCACTGGCTGTCCGACTTCCAGCCGGGGATGGTGAACGCGCCCTCGGCGAGCGACTTCGAGTCGTCGTAGAGCTGCGTGAGGTCGATGTCGGAGACCGAGCCCCGGCCCTCGCAGCGCGTACACATGCCGCCCGTGCGGTGGAAGGTGGCCTTCACGGTCTTGGTCCTCGCGGCACCGCGTTCGACGGTGATCCCGCCGCTCGCCCGGACCGACGCGGTGTTGAAGGAGTACGCGCCGGGCGGGCCGATGTGCGGCTTGCCGAGCCGGCTGAAGAGGATGCGCAGCATCGCGTTGGCGTCGGTGGCGGTACCGACCGTGGACCGCGGATCGGCTCCCATCCGCTGCTGGTCGACGATGATCGCGGTGGTGAGCCCCTCCAGTACGTCGACCTCGGGACGCGCCAGCGTCGGCATGAAGCCCTGCACGAAGGCGCTGTAGGTCTCGTTGATCATCCGCTGCGACTCGGCGGCGATGGTGCTGAACACCAGCGAGCTCTTGCCCGAGCCGGAGACGCCGGTGAACACCGTCAGCCGGCGCTTCGGGATTTCGACGCTGACGTCCTTGAGGTTGTTCACGCGCGCGCCGTGCACGCGGATCAGGTCGTGGTTGTCGGCAACATGCGGCGTGGGCGGCCGCCTGTCCGTCCTCGTGGCCATGCTTGTGGTTTCTCCATCTGTCACGCGGGCCGCCTGCGCGGTCCCCGGCGGCGTCACCGGCACGTCGCGGCAACGGTGGTTGTCTATCAGAGGACGGTTCCGTTCCGGGGCGGAATCAGCTGCGGGACTGGTTGAAGCGCAGCATGTTGCCGGACGGGTCGCGGAAGGCGCAGTCCCGGACGCCGTACGGCTGGTCCACCGGCTCCTGGAGCACCTCGCCGCCCGCCGCGCGGATGCGCTCGAAGGTGGCGTCGCAGTCGTCGGTGCGGAAGATGACACCGCGGAGGAGACCCTTCGCCAGCAGTTCCGCCATGGCCGCCTTGTCGGCGGAGGAGGCGTTCGGGTCCGCGAGCGGCGGTTCGAGGACGATCTCCACACCGGGCTGCGACGGTGCGCCGACGGTCACCCAGCGCATCCCCTCGAAACCGACGTCGTTGCGCACCTCCAGGCCGAGGACATCCCGGTAGAAGGCCAGCGCCTTGTCGTGGTCGTCGACGGCGATGAAGCAGGTTGAAAGGCTGATTTCCATGCTGATGACGCTACGGGCGGCGGGAGGCTTTCGCTTCTCCATTCCTGACCGGTCTCGTGAGGACCTTGGCGACACAGGCCGGTACGGCGGCGCCCGCGTCATGGGGGCGGGCCCGGTAGGCGCTCGGGCTCTCGCCGACGAGCTCGGTGAAGCGCGAGCTGAACGACCCCAGCGAGGTGCAGCCGACCGCGAAGCAGACCTCCGTCACCGTGAGATCGCCCCGCCGCAGCAGGGCCTTCGCACGCTCGATCCGGCGCGTCATCAGGTAGCTGTACGGCGTCTCCCCGAACGCGGCGCGGAAGCTGCGGGAGAAGTGGCCCGGCGACATGAGAGCGACGCGGGCGAGAGCGGTGACGTCGAGCGGCCCCGCGTAGTCGCGGTCCATACGGTCCCGGGCCCGGCGCAGCCGGACGAGGTCTTCCAGGGTCACCCCACCACGTTCCCACGGCTGCCGACGGCGGCGCGCGTTGCGCCTCTATCCGCTCTGCCATCATTTTTCACAGTGCGTAACGGATTGCCCGAAGTTAAGCTGCTGTCGATCCAGAACCGCACGGGAAGGACGCACCATGGCCGTGGGACCCGTGGAGTACCTCGTCGTCACCTTTCCCGGCGGCCGTTTCTCCGACGCGATCGCGCCCGTACTGGCCGACGCCGTCGGATCCGAGGCGGTACGCATCCTCGATCTGGCCTTCGCCCGCCGAGATGCGGGCGGAACCCTCGCTTACGTCGAACTGCGGGAGATGGACCCCCAGGGGCTCGTGCCGTTCGAACCACCGGGCGACCGGGATGCCGGCCTGCCGCGGATCACGGATCTCGAGGTGCTCGAACGTCTGCCCGAAGAGGGCTCTGCCGCGCTGATCGTGTGGGAAGACCTCTGGTCGGTGCCCCTCACCCGGGCGGTCCAGGAGGCGGGCGGCCTTCTCCTGGCGCACGAGCGCGTCCCGGCGGACGGCGGGGACGATGTCATCACGCTGCTCGAGAGACTCGCCGATCTGAAGCAGCGGGGCGTCCTCACCGACGCGGAATTCGCCGCACAGAAGACAAGGATCCTCGCCGACTGAGTTCACCACCGGTGTCCCGGTACCTCACGTCCCTTTGTCGATATTCGCACGCCGTGCGACGTTGATTCCGACCTGCAGTCTGTCGGGAAAGAGGCAGTTCATCGTGCAGACCGCCCGGGCCGTCCCCGCCTCCACCGTTGTCAACCTGCGCGATCTGGGCGGCATCGCCCTGGGGCGCAACCGCCGCCTGCGCCAGGGAATCCTGCTGCGCTCGGGCCAGCTGAGCGAATTCGACGCGGAGCACGACATGGCCGTGGCCGCGCTCGGCATCCGCACCGTCGTCGATCTGCGTACCGCCGATGAACGCCGATGGGCGCCGGACCGGCTGCCGACGGGCGCGAGGCTCTTCGTCGCCGACGTCCTCGGTGACGACCCGGGCGTGACGCCGGCGCGGCTCAAGGCGCTGCTCGGTGACCCGGACGGAGCAGCCGGTCTGCTCGGCGGCGGGAAGGCGGAGGAACTGTTCGCCGGGACGTACCGCAGGATGGTCCTCTCGCCGGGCGCGGCGGCCGCCTACCGTGCCTTCCTGGACACCGTCGCCGATCCGCGCGCGAGACCACTGCTCTTCCACTGCGCGACCGGGAAGGACAGGACGGGCTGGGCCACCGCCCTGCTGCTGATGATGGCGGGCGCCTCCCGTGACGTCGTACGCGCCGAGTTCCTGGCGGTGAACCGGGCGGTGCGCGCAGCCTTCGGGCCCGCGGTGCGGCGCTTTCTCGACGAGGGAGGCGACCCGGACATCGCCTCCGCCGTCATCGAGGCCAGGCCCCGCTATCTCGAGGCGGCCCTGGACGCGATGGACGAGCGCTGGGGAGGACTCGACGGCTATCTGGGGAAGGCGCTGCGCCTGCCCCCGGCAGTGGCCGAGCGGCTGCGCGCCGAGCTGGCCGTCCCGGCCTGACGGTCCCGGCCCGCGCCCGGCACGGCGGACCCGCCCCGGACGCGGGCCGGCCCGGCGCCGCGTCGGGGGACGTGGAGCCGGGCCGGTGTACGGCAGGCGTGCCGCTCAGATCCTCAGCAGTTGTTCGCCGATGTCCCGATAGCGCTGCAACGCTATGCGCAGCTCCTCCGTCTGGGCCTCGGTGTCCTGCTCCTGCCAGCCGGCGCGCAGGACGCGCCTGCGTTCCGCGAGGGCCTCGGTCAGGCCGGACACGATCCGGTCGAACGTGGCGTCCGCCTCCTCGACCGCCCGCCGGGGGCTCTCGACGAAGTCCGTGACCGCCTGCTGCATGCGCAGCGCGAGCCTGTCCTGGTCGTCCGGGGGGATCAGCGGTCCGGTGCCGGTGGCGATGGTCCCGTGGTGGCCGGTCCGCTCGGGCCCTGGCGCGGCGGGGGCCGCCCGAGGTGCGGGCGGAACGCTGAGATCTCCCGGCCCTCCGCTCCTCGGCTCGGGGTCCACGCTCCTGCCGGTCATGGGCCCGGCCGCCGTTGCCGGGGCCGCGTCCCGTGCGGCTCCGGGCGTCCTGGCGGACATGGTCCCCGGAGCGTCGACGGGCGGGGGCTCGGTGGCGGAGACGGGCTCGGTCGTGTGCTCGGTGCGGTTCGTCATGCTGCTGCGCTGCCTTTCGCCTCGTGCCGGCCCGTCCGGGCCGGCTCGGCCGGTGCGTCCGCGAGAAGTACGTCGAAGAGGGCCCGGGACTCGATCAGGGCCCTCCTCATCTCCTCCGTGCCGCCCTGGCCCCGCACGGCCGTGTGCACCCTGCGGTAGCCGTCGACCTGCTCGGCGTGGTGGACGGAGAGGGCGGCCGTCTGCTCCTCGAAGCTGTCGCCGGCCGGGAAGCCCCGGTCGTGCGCCAGCTTTGCCAGGAGCGCGTCGGCCTCGACGACCGCCTCCCTGGGGGAGTCGATGAACTGTTCCTGTATCTCTGTCCAGCGGCGGGCGTACGCCTCACGGGCTTCCGGGCGCAGGGGCCGCTCGGACAGCGAGCCGTGCAGCTTCACCCGCTCGGAGAGCTCGTGCTCGGCCGCAGCGGTGTCGCCGTCGTGACGGGCGACCGTCCGGTCGTACTCGGGTCCGAAGCGGCGTTGCAGCCCACGCCCGCCGGTCCTACGGCCACGGACGACGAAGAAGAAGGCGAGCGCGGCCACGAGGACGACGGCAACGATGATCACCACGGTCGTCATGGCCGACGCTCCCGTCGGTTCGCGGTCGGTGCGTCGTGCTGTTTCACTCTCGTCAACCCCTTCCGGTTCGGGCCCGGTTCGGTGTGACGCCCGGGCTGGATGCATCAGGCGTGTTACCCCGTGGGAGCCGTTCATGCGAAAACGCCACCGGTATCCTGGAACCGGCGGACCCGGACGTGTCCGGCGGGCGCGGTCCCGTCCGGTACGAGTGGCGAGAGGGGCGTGCGGTGACCGAGCGCAAACCAGCAGGGGTCAGCTTCGAGACCTGGGTCGACCGGCAGATTCGCGAGGCGGAGGAGCGGGGAGCCTTCGCCGGCCTCCCGGGAGCCGGCAAGCCGATCCCCGGCCTGGAGCGGCCGTACGACCCGATGTGGTGGATCAAGGCGAAGATGGAGCGTGAGGGACTGTCGGCGCTCCCGCCCTCGCTGACGCTTCGGAAGGCGGCCGAGGACGCCCGGCAGGAGGCGTCGCAGGCGCGGTCGGAGGCCGAGGTCCGGCGCATTCTGGCCGAGATGAACGAGAGGATCCGCGAGGCGCTCGCCAGGCCCCCGGAGGGGCCGCCGCTGAACCTCGAGCCCTTCGACATCGACGCGATCGTGGCCGAGTGGCACGCCGGACGAAGCGTGCGCTGACCATCACGCGACTTCCGCTACCCGAAGTGCGTAATACTCATCACATGAGACCGAGCATTACGGACAGGTCTGCCGCCGTCCGCGTCAGACGAGCCGTCGCGCGGGACGCCAAGCGGCTGACCCGTCTGGTCACCAGGTCGCGCGCCTACGAGGGTCCGTACGCGCCCATGGTCGCGGGGTACAAGGTCGGCCCCGACTACATCGAGGCGAACGTCGTCCATGTGGCCGTGGACGCGGACGGCCGCGTGCTCGGCTTCTACGCCTTGGTCCTCTCCCCTCCCGAGCTCGACCTGATGTTCGTCGCCGACGATGCCCAGGGGCGGGGTGTCGGGCGGCTCCTCGTCGCCCACCTGCGCGACGAGGCGCGCCGAGCCGGTGCCGACGCCGTACGTGTGGTCGCGCACCCGCCTGCGGAGGGCTTCTACCGCAGCGTCGGCGCCGAACGCACCGGCACCGTCGCGGCCCGCCCTCCCGCCGTGATGTGGGACCGGCCCGAGCTGACGCTGAGGACCGACGGCGGTCCCTGAGCCGAACGGCCCTGCCCCGGCCACGGGCCGGGGCAGGGGCCGATCACCCGCGCCGGGGTGCTGGGTCGCTTACGACCAGCCTCCGTACGGGCGGGTGATGATCTCCATCCCGTGACCACTCGGATCAGGGAAGTACACCCCGCGCCCGCCGTCGTTGTGATTGATCTCGCCGGGGTGCTTCTTGTGGGGATCGGCGTAGTACGTGATTCCCCGCGTCTCGATGCGCTCGAAGGCCGTGTCGAACTCCGCCTCCGAGATCAGGAACGCGTAGTGCTGCACCGCGATCGACTCGGAGGGAACGGTCGCGAAGTCCAGCGTGACACCGTTCGCGAGGACGACCGGGATGAAGGGTCCCCATTCCGTCCCGACGGTGAGACCCAGGATGTGCGCCAGGAACTCCGCGGACTCGCGGTTGTCCCGGCTGTGGACGATGGTGTGATTCAACTCGACAGACACTGTGGAATGCCTCCAACAGGCATCTCACGGGCTACCTCCACGCCTCACCCGGCCGGTGACCGACGCGCGATGCCGTACGACGATCCTAGGCGAGCAGTCACTGTGCGTCGAGGTCTGGCCCTTGGGCTGCGGTCCTGCCGCCCTTCCCGCCGCTGCTGTGGTGGTTTCCCCGGCGGCTGCCACCATGGAGAGCACGGCCGGCGAGCCGCCCGTGCTGACCGGCCGCCCGGGCAACACGGGCGGGCCGGGATTCACGGCCGCGCGACGGGGCACCAGTACCACCTCTACGAGGTGGGGGAGGCATCCATGGGACAGGGACCGGTGGGCGGCGGGAACGGGACGCACCCCCGCAGCGGACGTCACGAGAGCGACGAGGAGCGGGCCGACCGGCAGTGGAGCGACCTGCTCCAGGAACTCCGGGTCGCGCAGACCGGGGTCCAGATCCTGTTCGGCTTCCTGCTCGCGGTGGTCTTCCAGCCCCGCTTCGCCGATCTGCCCACCGTCGACCGGAACATCTACGTCGTGACCGTCATGCTGGGGTCCGCGACCGCGGCCGCGCTGATAGGGCCGGTGTCGTACCACCGGCTGCTCACCGGCCGCCGGATGAAGCCGCAGACGGTCACCTGGGCATCCCGTATAACGAAGCTGGGGCTCGGCCTGCTCTTCTGCACGATGTGCAGCACGCTGCTGCTCATCCTGAGGGTAGCGCTGCACAACGTGGCGGCACTGTGGCTGGTCGGCGGGATGGCCCTGTGGTTCCTGGTCTGCTGGTTCGTGTTCCCGCTCTGGGCCATAGCCCGGGACAACGGCCACCGGCCCGCCGGGAGAGAGGCCCAGGCCCCCCGGGAGCCGGGCCCCGGGGACGACCCGCGTGCCTGACCGCCTCAGTCCTCGTCCACGCCCGCGGGGCCGCGTACATCCGTCACGGTGAAGAGCCCGCCGTCCGGGTCCCTCAGCGTCGCCTCGTCGCCGTACCGCACGTCACGCCGCTCCACGACGGTCCCGCCGTTCCGCTCCGCCGCCCGGACGGTCGCGTCCACGTCGGGGACCGGAAACTGCACCTGCCAGTGCGGACGCACCTGCGGGTCGGGAGCGGCCTCCACGGCGCCGGAGCTGATCCGGGCCAGCGGGCGGCCGTTGCAGCGTACGAGCACCTCCTCCTTCACGTACGCCACCTCGCAGCCGCCGGGCTCCCCGCTCTCCCAGCCGAGGACCTCGCCGTAGAAGATCGCGGCGTCGAAGGCGTCCCTGGTACGCAGCCGCAGCCAGGCGTGCGCCCGGTTCCCGGACGGCGCGAGGGTGGCCGCGCGGCCTGTCCACTCCCAGACACCGAAGGACGCTCCGCCCCGGTCGGCGGCCAGGACCGCACGTCCCTGCCCGACCGCCAGCGGGCCCACGGCCACGGTGCCGCTCCGTTCCCGGATGCGGTCCGAGACGACGTCGGCGTCCCGGACCGAGAAGTAGGGCATCCAGGCCACGCCCACCTGGTAGGCGGACGCGACCGCGCCGATGCCGGCCACCGGCACACCGTCGGAGCGCGCCATCAGGTAGTCCCTGCCCAGCGGTCCGGGACGGAAGGTCCAGCCGAGAACGGCGCCGTAGAAGCGCCGCGCGTCCTCGAGATCGCGGGTCACCAGATGGACCCAGCAGGGGGCGCTCGCACCGCTCAGCACTGCCGGTTCCGGCGCGCCCCGCGGATCGCTAGGAGTCATGGTCCACTGCCTTATCGGTTCTGCGGCATGACTTCTTCGGTGCCGCGCGGCCAGGACCAGCCTCATCCGACCCGGCGACTCCCGCAACACGCGGCGTCCGCGGTCACACTCCGCCCCGGGGCGGCGCGTTCGTGATGTCGAGGAAGATGTGCTCCGCCTCCGGCCAGGCCCGGGCGATCGACCGCTTGATCCGGACGGCGACCCGCTCGACCTCCTCGCTGTCGATGCCGGGTGCCAGGTCGATCCTGGCCGCCACCAGCACCGAGTCCAGACCGAGGCCCATGGTGAACAGGGCCGCGACGTTGTCGATCTCGGCCTGGGACGCGAGGAGCTCCTCCACGCCCCGGCGCAGCCCTGGCTCGGCGGACTCCCCGATCAGCCGGTCGCGCGCGTCCCGGCCGAGCCGGAAGGCGACGTAGACCAGCAGCAGGCCGATCCCCAGCGAGGCCGACGCCTCCCACACGACATCGCCCGTGACCAGGTGCAGCACCATGCCCGCCATGGCCAGCACCACACCCAGCACCGCCGTGCTGTCCTCGGCGATCACCGTCCTCAGCGCGGGGTCACGGGCCGCGCCCTTCTCCCCGCGGAGCTGGAGCAGGGCGCGGACCAGGGAACCGCCTTCCGCGAGGAAGGCGACCCCGAGGACGATCAGGCCCACCGTGTACCCCTCGGGTGACTCCTGTTCGTCCCGGCCCAGTGCCTCGAAGCCCTGGAAGAACGAGAAGCAGCCTCCCACGACGAAGATTCCGACGGCCGCGAGCAACGACCAGAAGTAGCGCTCCTTGCCGTACCCGAAGGGGTGATGGGCGTCGGGCGGGCGGCGGCTGCGCCTCAGCGCCGCCAGCAGGAAGACCTCGTTCACGCTGTCCGCCACGGAGTGGGCGGCCTCGGACAGGAGGGCGGGGGATCCCGACAGGAATCCCCCCACCCCCTTGGCCACAGCGATGACGAGGTTGGCGGCCAGGGCGACCAGGACCGTGATCCTGGTCCGGCGGTCGGACTTCGACCGGTTCATATTCCCCCCGTCGTCGGCGCCGCGGTCAGTCGCGCGGACGCTCGGGGCCGGGGCCGGTGTCCGGGGTGTCGTCAGGCGGGATCACCTCGTTACCACGGTCACTGAGTTCGTACGGCGACATGGCTCGCCCGTCCTCGGGGAACCGGTCCGAGCCGTGCTGCCCGCTCTCCTGGATCTCCGTCCGGTGCTCCGGACGCGGCGGCTGCTCATCGGGGCGCGGCGGCCGCGACTCCTTGTCGCGTCGCTTCATCCCCAGCCAGAACCCGCCGATCAGCAGAAGCACCACGAACAGCCCGACGATGCCGATGATCACGCCTACCGCTCCCGGCCCCTCGCCGTCGCTGGTGCTGGCGAGCGATTCCCATACTCCGTTCGTTACGTCCATGCATGGCGCATACCCCGGGGAGTCGATCACAGACAGCCATTGACATGAATTCATGTTTTATGGCGATGTCGCGGTAAATGAGTTTCATATGGTTCAGATCGGCTACACGATGATGACCGAGCAGGCCGGCCCCCTCGCCCTCGTCCGGGACGTGGTCGCGGCGGAGGAGGCCGGGTTCGACTTCTCCGTCACCTCCGACCACTACTTCCCCTGGCTGGCTTCCCAGGGACACGCGCCTTATGCCTGGTCGGTCCTGGGAGCCGCCGCACAGGCCACCTCCCGCATCCCGCTGATGACGTACGTGACCTGCCCGACCACCCGTTACCACCCCGCGGTCGTCGCGCAGAAGGCGGCGACGCTCCAGCTCCTCGCCGAGGGCCGCTTCCGTCTCGGCCTCGGTTCCGGAGAGGACCTCAACGAACACGTCGTGGGCGCGGGCCGGCCCTCCGCCCACGTCCGGCTGGAGATGCTCGAGGAGGCCGTACAGATCATCCGCGCTCTCCTCGACGGCGGTTACGTCAACCACCACGGCACCCACTTCGACGTGGAGAACGCCACGCTCTGGGACCTGCCGGACAAGCGTGTCCCCATCGGCATCGCGGTCTCCGGGGAGAAGTCCTGCGAAATCGCGGGAAGACTGGGCGACCTGGTCATCGCGACCGAACCCAGGAGTGAACTCCTGAGCGCCTTCGACCGGCACGGCGGGGCGGGCAAGCCCCGCGTGGGTCAGGTGCCCGTCTGCTACGACACCGACAGGGACGCGGCGGTCGCCCGCGCCCACGACCAGTTCCGCTGGTCGCTGGGCGGCTGGAAGGTCAACTCGGAGCTGCCCGGCCCCTCCGCCTTCGAACAGGCGACCAAGTTCGTCCGCGAGGACGACATCGCCGGAGCGATCCCGTGCGGCTCGGACGTCGAGGCGTTCGCCGAGGCCGTACGCCCCTACCGCGAGGCCGGCTTCACCGAGGTCGCACTCGTCCAGATCGGCGGGGACCACCAGCAGCCCTTCATCGACTGGGCCAGGAGCACGCTCCTGCCGGCGCTCCGCGAGCTGTAGGCGCCCGGCCGGTACACGCCGCGGGCGGGCGGTCACGTTTCCCCGCCGCACACCGGGTACGAGATCTTTCGCGGGCCTGCCCGTCGGACCGCCGCTCGTGTCGCCGACACGGAGCCGTGGGGCGAGCCTGGAGTCAGTCCCCGGACCGCTGGAGGAAATGCGATGGGAGCAGGCAACCCGCTCAACCGCTGGCCCGTGTTCCGGCAGCTGACAGGCGGTGATCCGCTGGGCAGAGGGCGCGCGGTGGTGTCGCGGGAGACGGAGGAGACCCGGCCCCGCACGGCCACGGCGGACCGCGTCGTCCAGTCCGTCTGCCCGTACTGCGCGGTGGGCTGTGGCCAGCAGGTGTACGTCAAGGACGACCGGGTCGTCCAGATCGAGGGAGATCCGGACTCACCGGTCAGCCGCGGAAGGCTGTGCCCCAAGGGCTCCGCGACCCTTCAGCTCACCACCGGCCCGGCCCGCCGCCACCAGGTCCTGTACCGGCGCCCCTACGCGGCCGACTGGGAGCCGCTCGACCTGGAGACGGCGATGGACATGGTCGCGGACCGTGTCGTCGAGACCCGGCGCAGGACCTGGCAGTGGGAGCACGAGGGACTGCGTACGGCCCGGACCCTGGGCATCGCCAGCCTCGGCGGCGCCACCCTGGACAACGAAGAGAACTACCTGATCAAGAAGCTCTTCACCGGGCTCGGCATCGTGCAGGTGGAGAACCAGGCTCGGGTCTGCCACAGCTCCACCGTGTCCGGCCTCGGCACCTCGTTCGGCCGCGGCGGAGCGACCACCTTCATGCAGGACCTCCAGCACGCGGACTGCATCATCATCCAGGGGTCGAACTTCGCCGAGGCCCACCCGGTCGGCTTCCAGTGGGTGATGGAGGCGAAGGCGCGCGGGGCCCGGATCATCCATGTGGACCCGCGCTTCACCCGGACGAGCGCACTCTCCGACCTTTTCGTGCCCATCAGGGCCGGCAGCGACATCGCGTTCCTCGGCGGCATCATCAACCACGTCCTCAGCGAGGAGAAGGACTTCCGGGAGTACGTCCTCAACTACACCAACGCCGCCACACTGGTCGGCGACGACTTCAGGGACACCGAGGACCTCGACGGCGTCTTCTCCGGCCTGGACGAGGAGCGGGGCCACTACGACCCCCGCTCCTGGCAGTACCGGGGCACCGAGGTGCAGGCGCCCTCCGGCGACGTGGACGAGCAGTACGGGGACCGCGCCGGCGACGACGACGCGCACGAACGGGTCCACTCCGCGGCCGGGTCCGAGACCCACGGCTCGGGAGGGCCCCAGGCCCACGCATGGCCCCCACGTGACGAAACCCTTCAGGACCCCCGCTGCGTCTACCAGATCCTCAAGCGCCACTACGCCCGCTACACCCCCGAGATGGTCGAGGAGATCACCGGGGTGAAGCGCGAGGTCTTCCTGGAGGTGTGCGACGCGCTGACCTCCAACTCCGGACGGGAGCGGACCACCGCCTTCGCGTACGCCGTCGGCTGGACCCAGCACACCACCGGTGCCCAGTGCATCCGAGCGGCGAGCGTCCTCCAGCTGCTCCTCGGCAACATCGGGCGGCCGGGCGGCGGCATCCAGGCCCTGCGCGGACACGCGTCGATCCAGGGGTCCAGCGACATCCCGACCCTCTTCAACCTGCTGCCGGGCTATCTGCCGATGCCGCACGCCCACGCCCACGAGGACCTCGACGCGTTGATCCGGGCGAGCCGCACCGACAAGGGCTTCTGGGGCAACATGCGCGCCTACTTCGTCAGCCTGCTCAAGGCCTACTACGGCGACGCGGCCACGGCCGAGAACGACTTCTGCTTCGACCACCTGCCCCGCCTCACCGGCTCCCACGGCACGTACGAGACGGTGATGGCGCAACTGGCGGGGGAGTGCAAGGGCTACTTCCTCATGGGGGAGAACCCTGCCGTCGGCTCCGCCAACACACGGCTGCAGCGGCTCGGCATGGCCCAGCTCGAATGGCTGGTCGTCCGTGACTTCTCGCTCATCGAGTCCGCCACCTGGTGGCAGAACGGCCCGGAGACCGAGACCGGCGAGATGACCACCGGGGAGATCGGCACCGAGGTCTTCTTCTTCCCGGCGGCCGCGCACACCGAGAAGTCCGGCTCCTTCACCAACACCAACCGGTGGCTCCAGTGGCACCACGCGGCCGTCGAGCCCGAGGGCGACGCGCGCAGCGACCTCTGGTTCACCTACCACCTCGGCCGGCGCATCAAGGAGCGCCTCGCGGCGTCCGCCGATCCGATGGACCGCGCCGTCCAGGACCTGGCCTGGGACTACCCCGTCGACGGGCCGCTCGACGAGCCGGTGTCGGCAGCGGTCCTGGCCGAGATCAACGGGCACGGCCCGGACGGCGCCCCGCTCTCGGCCTACACCGAGCTCAAGGACGACGGTTCGACCCGGTGCGGGTGCTGGATCTACTGCGGGGTGTACGCGGACGGAGTGAATCAGGCCGCCCGCCGCAAGCCCCACACGGAACAGGACTGGGTGGCGGCCGAATGGGCCTGGGCCTGGCCCGCCAACCGGCGCATCCTCTACAACCGGGCCTCGGCGGCCCCGGACGGCAGCCCGTGGAGCGACCGCAAGGCCTACGTGTGGTGGGACGACGTCGAAGGCCGCTGGACCGGGTACGACGTCCCGGACTTCGTCCCCGACCGCGCCCCCGGCCACGTACCCCCGCCCGGCGCCGAGGGGCCCGACGCGCTGCGCGGCGACGACCCGTTCATCATGCAGGCCGACGGCAAGGGCTGGCTCTACGCCCCCAGCGGCCTCGTGGACGGCCCGCTGCCCACGCACTACGAACCGCAGGACTCGCCCTTCACCAACGCGCTCCACCCCGCGCACTCCCGCTCGCCGGTCAGACAGCTGCACCCCCGCGAGGGCAACCGCTACCACCCGAGCGGCGACGAACCGGGCGCGGACGTCTACCCGTACGTCGTCACCACCCACCGCCTCACCGAACACTTCACGGCGGGCGGGATGAGCCGCTGGTCGCCCTATCTGTCCGAGCTGCAGCCGGAGTTCTTCTGCGAGGTGTCGCCGCTCCTCGCCTCGGAGAGAGGGCTGGAGCACGGCGGCTGGGCCACGATCGTCACGGCGCGCAACGCCGTCGAGGCCCGCGTCATGGTGACCCGCCGGATCACGCCCCTGACCGTCCGGGGCCGGACCGTGCACCAGATCGGCCTCCCCTTCCACTGGGGACCCAACGGCGTCTCCACCGGCGACGCGGCCAACGAACTGGTGGCCATCGCACTCGACCCCAACGCCCTGATCCAGGAGGACAAGGCGCTCACCGCCGACATCCGGCCCGGACGCAGGCCCAGGGGACCCGCACTGCCCGAACTCGTCGCGGAGTACCGCCGCCGGGCCGGGATCACGGAGACCACCGGAACGCAGGAGACGCAGTGAGGAACAACCTCTTCAGTGGGCCCGAGCCCGACCCGGCGGGCGACGCCGGACACGAGAACGCCCCGCCGCGCGTGGGGTTCTTCACCGACACCTCCGTCTGCATCGGCTGCAAGGCGTGCGAGGTCGCCTGCAAGGAGTGGAACGCCCTCCCCGAGGACGGGCTTTCGCTCACCGGCATGTCGTACGACAACACGGCAGGCCTGGGCGCCTCCACCTGGCGCCACGTCGCCTTCATCGAACAGGCCGTGCCCGCCGGGCGCACCGAACTGCCGCTCGTCGAGCCGGACCCCGCACAGCCCGACGACACGTCCGGCGTCCGGTGGCTGATGTCCTCGGACGTCTGCAAACACTGCACCCACGCCGCCTGCCTGGACGTCTGCCCGACCGGATCACTGTTCCGCACGGAGTTCGGCACGGTCGTCGTCCAGGAGGACATCTGTAACGGCTGCGGCTACTGCGTGCCCGCCTGCCCGTACGGCGTGATCGAGCAACGCCCCGCGGACGGCCGGGCATTCAAGTGCACCATGTGCTACGACCGGCTCGGCGCCGGGCAGGAGCCGGCCTGTGCCAAGGCCTGCCCCACCGAGTCCATCCAGTTCGGGCCGCTCGACGAACTCAGGGAACGCGCCGCGCTGCGGGTGGAGCAGCTGCACGGGGCCGGAGTCACCGAGGCACGGCTGTACGGCCATGAACCGGACAACGGGGTCGGGGGAGACGGGGCGTTCTTCCTCCTCATGGACGAGCCCGAGGTCTACGGCCTGCCCCCGGACCCCGTGGTCACCACCCGGGACCTGCCGGCCATGTGGCGTCACGCGGGGATCGCCGCCCTGTCGCTGGCCACGGGCGCCGCCCTCTCCTACGCCCTTCCCGCACTCACCCGAAGGAGCGGCCGGACATGACCAGCAGCACGTCCAGCAAGGGGGCGGACCGTACCGGGCCCACCTCCTACTACGGCAGGCCCGTCATCAAGGCACCGTCGTGGTCCGCCCGGGACATCGCCGGGTACTTCTTCCTCGGCGGACTGGCCGGCGCCGGTTCCGTCGTCGCCGCCGGAGCCCAGCTGACCGGCCGTGACACCACCGCCAAGGCCCTGAAGGTGTCCTCCCTCGCGGCCGTCAGCCTCTCCGCGGCGGCGCTCGTCCACGACCTGGGCCGCCCGTCGCGGTTCCCCCACATGCTCCGCGTCTTCAAGCCGACCTCCCCGATGAGCATGGGATCCTGGCTGCTCTCCGGCTACGGACCTGCCGCGGGCGTGGCCGCCCTCACCGCAGTCACCGGCCGGCTGCCCAGGACCGGTGCGGCGGCCACCGCGGCCGCCGCCGTCCTGGGGCCCGTCCTGGCGACGTACACCGCGGTCCTGGCCGCCGACACCGCCGTCCCGGCCTGGCACGGCGCACACCGCGAGCTCCCCTACCTCTTCGCGGCGTCGGCCACCGCCGCGGCGGCCGGAATGGCCCTGGTCGCCGGGCCGGTCCACGAGAACGCCCCGGCCCGGTACGCCTGCGTAATCGCCGCCGTCGCCGACGGCGCGGCGAGCCGGGCCATGGAGCGCCGCCTCGGCACCGTCGCGGTGACCTGCCGTGAGGGCCGTGCCGGGACACTGATGCGCGCCGCGCGCGGGCTGACCGCCGCCGGCGCGGCGGCGGCGCTCGTGCTCGGACACCGCAGCCGACCCGTCGCCGCAGCCGCGGGACTCGCGCTGCTCGCGGGCTCGGCCTGCACACGCTTCGGGGTCTTCGCGGCGGGCATCGCCTCCGCCGAGGACCCCGTACACACGGTCGGCCCCCAGCGTGAGGCCGCCGAGCAGCGCTCACAGCGCTCCCAGTGAAAGGAACCCGGAGTGAACAGCACGCAGGAACAGACACAGGAACACCAGGAGAGCGGCGACGTCGTGGTGGCGGTGACCGGGTGCCCCAAGGAGGACGCGCGCACCGTCTTCGACGTGCTGCGCCGTTCCTTCGTCTCCGACCGGCCGGCGGGCGACGCCCCGCAGGACGCGTCGGACACACGGCCCACCGTGTGGACGGCGACCGTCGACGTCACCGAGACGAAGGCCGGCCCCGGGCCCGCGCGGCTCTCCGAGCCCGTGACGGTCGAGGCGCAGGGCGGCTACT
The DNA here is from genome assembly GCF_055559735.1 of Streptomyces sp. NPDC023573. Lineage (NCBI taxonomy): Bacteria > Bacillati > Actinomycetota > Actinomycetes > Kitasatosporales > Streptomycetaceae > Streptomyces > Streptomyces sp. NPDC023573. Next base: position 153,072 of record NZ_JBVHKB010000007.1, on the reverse strand, counting down.
GGGCGGTCGACCGGCTCCGCAAGCAGCTCGCGGACGCGTTCACCGTCCGGCTCGTAGGAACAGCGGCGGGCGACCAGGAGCAGGAGATCCGCCTGCGGCTCGAGAGCCACCGGCCCGCGTGACGCCCGCACGAACCGAACCCGGAAGGTAACGCGTACATGGATGCCACCCCGGGGACCGTCGACGCGGATGCGGCCCAGGTGCCGACTCCCGACGACTGTTCCACCTACACCCTGCACGTCAACGGCACAGCACGGACCCTGACGCTCGATCACCGCACCAGCCTGCTGGACGCCCTGAGGGAGCACCTCGGGCTGATGGGCGCGAAGAAGGGCTGCGACCACGGCCAGTGCGGGGCCTGCACCGTGCTCGTCGACGGCCGGCGCGCCAACAGCTGTCTCCTGCTGGCCGTCGCCCAGGAGGACACCCACATCACCACGGTCGAGGGGCTGGCCGAGGGCGACCGGCTGCACCCCCTGCAGTCGGCATTCCTGGAGAGGGACGCCCTCCAGTGCGGCTACTGCACCCCCGGGCAGATCTGCTCGGCGGCCGGCATGCTCCGGGAGGCCGAGGACGGCTTCCCCTCCCACGCCACCCCGCGGTCGGCGCTCGCCGCCGGAGGGCCGGCCTCGCTCGACGCGGACGAGATCCGCGAGCGGATGAGCGGCAACCTCTGCCGGTGCGGTGCCTATCCGCACATCGTCGAGGCGATCAAGGACGTGGCCCCGTGAAACCCTTCGCCTATCTACGCCCCGCCACCGTGACCGAAGCCGTCCGAGCGGGCGCCGGACACCCCGGCGCACGCTTCCTCGGGGGCGGAACCAACCTCGTCGATCTGATGAAGCTCGGCGTGGAGTCGCCCGGCCTGCTCGTCGACGTCAGCCGGCTGCCGCTGGACCGCGTCACACGGACGGACGACGGCGGTCTCCGGATCGGCGCGACCGTGCGCAACAGCGAGCTCGCCGCCCACCCCGACGTACGGAGCGGCTATCCCGCCCTCTCGCAGGCCCTGCTGGCCGGTGCGTCCGGGCAGCTCCGCAACACCGCCACCACCGGCGGAAACCTGCTCCAGCGCACCCGGTGCCCGTACTTCCAGGACGTTTCCAAACCCTGCAACAAACGGACCCCCGGCTCGGGGTGCCCCGCCCGGGAGGGAGTGCACCGCGATCTCGCGGTGCTGGGCCACTCGCAGGACTGCGTGGCCACCAACCCCTCGGACATGGCGGTCGCCCTCGCCGCCCTCGACGCCGCCGTCCTGCTGCACGGCCCCGAGGGGGAGCGGACCGTGCCCGTGACCGACTTCCACCGGCTGCCGGGCGACAACCCGGACCAGGACACGGTGATCCGCCCGGGCGAGCTGATCACCGAAGTGGTGCTGCCGCCGCCTCCCGCCGGTGCCGCCTCCATGTACCGCAAGGCCCGGGACCGCGCCTCGTACGCCTTCGCCCTGGCCTCCGTCGCGGCCGTGCTGAGTGTGCGCGACGGCCGCGTCGACCGTGCCTCGCTCGCCTTCGGCGGGCTCGCGCACCGGCCGTGGCGTGCCCGGGTGGCCGAGGACGTGCTGCGCGGAGCCCCCGCGAACGAGGACACCTTCACACGCGCGGTGGACGCCGAACTCGCGGCGGCCAGACCCCTGCGCGACAACGGCTTCAAGGTGGACCTGGCCCGGCGGCTGGCCGTCGGCACCCTGGCCGAACTCACCACCGAGGCCGCGGCCGACTGATCCGCCGTCGCCCCGCACACCCCCACGAACCGAGGACTTCCGTCATGAGCGACTCCCCCCGGGCGCTGGGCGCGCCCGTCGTCCGCCGCGAGGGCCGGGACAAGGTCACCGGCACCGCCCTCTACGCCGCCGAGCACACCGCCGCGGGCTGTCTGTACGGCTGGATCGTCCCCGCCACCGTCGCGAGCGGCCGCGTCACCGCGATCCGCACCGCCGACGCGCTCGCGGTGCCGGGGGTCCACACCGTCCTGACCCAGGACAACGCCCCGCGGCTGAAGGAACCCGACGACCCGATCCTCGCCGTGCTCCAGGACGACCAGGTGCCGCACCGGGGCTGGCCCGTCGCCCTGGTCCTGGCGGAGAGCCTGGAATCCGCACGGGCAGGCGCGGAGGCCGTGCACGTCGAATACGCCTCCACCGGGCACGACGTCGTCCTCACCGGGGACCACCCCGGCCTCTACACCCCAGAGGAGGCCAACGGCGGCCACCCGGCTCTTCGCGAACGCGGCGACGCCATGCGCGCGTTCGACGCGGCGCCCGTGAAGATCGACGCCACGTACACACTGCGGGGGCTGCACAACCACCCCATGGAACCGCACGCCTCCACGGCGCGGTGGGCCGACGGACATCTGACCGTCCATGACTCCAGCCAGGGATCGACCGCCGTCCGCGAGAGCCTCGCCACGGCCCTCGGGCTCGACCCGGACCGCATCACCGTCATCTCCGAACACGTCGGCGGCGGGTTCGGGTCCAAGGGCACCCCACGCCCCCAGGCCGTCCTCGCCGCGATGGCCGCGCGGCACACCGGTCTCCCGGTCCAGCTCGCCGTCCCCCGTCGGTACATGCCGGCGATCGTCGGCCACCGCGCACCCACCCTGCAGCGGGTCCGGCTGGGCGCCGACCGCGACGGCGTCCTCTCCAGCGTCTCCCACGAGATCGTCACGCACACCTCGCGGATCAAGGAGTTCGTCGAGCAGGCCGCCGTCCCCGCCCGCATCATGTACGCCTCGCCCCACAGCCGTACGGAGCACCGGGTGGCGGCGCTCGACGTGCCCAGCCCGTCCTGGATGCGCGCACCGGGGGAGGCCTCGGGGATGTACGCCCTGGAGTCGGCCATGGACGAACTGGCCAACGCCCTCGGCCTGGACCCCGTCGAGCTGCGGCTGCGCAACGAACCGCAGACCGAGCCCGACAGCGGGCGCCCGTTCAGCAGCCGCAACCTCGCCGCCTGTCTGAGCGAGGGCGCCCGGCGCTTCGGCTGGCACGACCGGGACCCGCAGCCCGCCGCCCGTGAGGACGGGCCCTGGCTCCTCGGCACGGGGGTCGCCTCGGCGACGTACCCCGTCATGGTCTCCAAGTCCGCGGCCTTCGCCCGGGCCGCTCCCGACGGTTCCTACCGCGTCGGGGTCAACGCCACCGACATCGGCACCGGCGCCCGCACCGTCCTGGCACAGATCGCCGCCTCCGTGCTGGACACCCCTCAGGAGAACGTGACGATCGACATCGGCTGCAGCGATCTGCCCGCCGGGTCCGTCGCGGGCGGCTCGTCGGGCACGGCCTCCTGGGGCTCCGCGGTGCACAAGGCGGCCACCGCGCTCGTGCGCCGGCTCGAAGAGCGCACCGGGCCGCTGCCGCCGGAGGGCGTCACCGTCACCGCCGACACCGGCGAGGAGACGGCGCGGGAATCCCCGTACGCACGCCACGCCTTCGGCGCCCACTTCGCCGAGGTGGCGGTCGACTCCCTCACCGGCGAGGTACGGGTGCGCAGAATGCTCGGCGTGTTCGCCGCCGGACGCATCCTCAACTCCCGTACGGCACGCTCCCAGTTCATCGGCGGCATGGTCATGGGCCTAGGCATGGCCCTCACCGAGGGCAGCACCATGGACCCCGCCTTCGGTGACTTCGCCGAGCGCGACCTGGCCTCCTACCACGTGCCGTCCTGCGCCGACGTACCCGACCTCCAGGCCCACTGGATCGAGGAGGACGACCCGCACCTCAACCCCATGGGCAGCAAGGGCATCGGCGAGATCGGCATCGTCGGAACCGCGGCCGCGATCGGGAACGCCGTGCGCCACGCCACCGGCGCCCGGGTGCGCGAACTCCCCCTCACCCCCGACAAACTGCTGCCCTACCTGCCGTGACACCCGGTGCCCGGCTCCCTCGGTTGCGCAAGAGGCCCCCTCGGGTCACCCTGATGAGTGACCCAGAAGTGATTACTGCTCACGCTTCGTGTTCGGGGGTCGTTGGTTCGAACGGGGGAAGCACGTGAGCCTCGCGGTGAGGAGCCTCGACGATGACCGTTCCACTCGACCGGCACTATCTGGTCGAACTGCAGGTGTCGGCAGAGCGCATTTCCCAGCTGCGGCGCATAGTCGCCGCGCACCTTCGTCACTGGAGTCTCGACCTGCACGTCCGGCCGGTGTGCCGGGCCGCGGAGGAGCTCCTGACGAACGTCCAGCGACACGTCGGCGACGACAACCACTGCGTCGTCGAGCTCCGCTGGAGCGGCCGGCACCTGACGGTGTCCGTGGCCGACGACGATTCCCGGATGCCCCGGCTGCTCGACGGCGGTGGCGGCGGCCTCAGCCGCGTCATGGCCCTCAGCGACAGCTGGGGCACCTGTCGGACCACCGACGGCAAGGTCGTGTGGTTCACGCGCTACGCCGAGACGCCGCGCACCACCGGACTGCTGCCGCGTACGCCCCTCCCCGGCGGGCGCACCTTCCTCGGTGGCCCGATGGACGAAGCCGGCCCGGTGGCCGAAGGCAGCCCGGCGGTCGAAAGCGGCCCGGTCGCCGAACTCGTGTGACGAACAGCCCGGTGCCGGCCCGGCCGGCGCGGACGACGTGCCCGAGGCACGCATGATCCGCGCCGGCCGGGTACGTGTGCGTGAGGGGCCGCGTTGCGCGCTGCGGCGTGGCGCGGCACGGTCGAAGAACAACGCAAGGAGGCAGTGCCATGCCCATCGCGACGGTCAATCCCGCGAACGGCGAGACGCTCAGGACATTCGACGCGCTGGACGAGCGGGAGACCGAGCGCAGGCTCGCCGCCGCCCACAGCGCGTTCCGCAGCTACCGCACCACGGACTTCGCCGAGCGCGCCCGCCTGCTGAACCGGGCCGCCGATCTCCTCGACGAGGACCAGCGGGACATCGCCCGCACCATGACCACCGAGATGGGCAAGCCGGTCAAGGCCGCGCGCGCCGAGGCCGCGAAGTGCGCCAAGGCGATGCGCTGGTACGCGGCCAACGCCGAGCGCCTGCTCGCCGACGAGCACCCCGACGACACCGATGTCAAGGACTCCGGTGCCTCCGGCGCCCGGGTGCACTACCGGCCGCTGGGCGTCGTGCTCGCCGTGATGCCGTGGAACTTCCCGCTCTGGCAGGTCATGCGCTTCGCCGCGCCGGCCCTCATGGCGGGTAACACCGGCCTCCTGAAGCACGCCTCGAACGTGCCGCAGACCGCCCTGTACATCGAGGACCTCTTCACCAGGGCCGGGTTCCCCGCCGGCTGCTTCCAGACGCTTCTCATCGGCTCGGGCGCCGTCGAGGCCGTCCTGCGCGACCCGCGGGTCGCCGCGGCGACACTCACCGGCAGCGAACCGGCGGGCCGCTCGGTCGCCTCCGTCGCCGGCGACGAGGTGAAGAAGACCGTGCTGGAACTCGGAGGAAGCGATCCCTACGTCGTCCTCTCCTCCGCGGACGTCGAGAAGGCCGCCGTGACCGCGGTGACCGCACGCGTCCAGAACAACGGCCAGTCGTGCATCGCCGCCAAGCGCTTCATCGTCCACACGGACGTCTACGACGCCTTCACCGAGCGGTTCACCGCGGGGATGCGCGCGCTGACCGTCGGCGACCCGCTGGAAGAGACCACCGACGTCGGCCCCCTCTCGAGCGAACAGGGCCGCACCGACCTGGAGGAGCTCGTCGAGGACGCCCTCGGCAAGGGCGCCACCGCGCTGTGCGGGGGCGGCCGGCCCGACGGGCTGGACCGCGGCTGGTTCTACGAGCCCACCGTCCTCACCGGGATCACCCCCCGGATGCGCATCCACCGCGAGGAGACCTTCGGCCCGGTCGCCACGCTCTACCGGGTGGCCGGCCTCGACGAGGCCGTGGAGCTCGCCAACGACACGCCCTTCGGGCTCAGCTCCAACGTCTGGACGCGTGACCAGGGGGAGATGGAGCGCTGTGTGCGCGACATCGAGGCCGGTGGGGTGTTCTTCAACGGCATGACGGCCTCCCATCCCGCGCTCCCGTTCGGTGGAGTGAAGCGCTCCGGCTACGGGCGGGAGCTCGCGGGGCACGGCATCCGGGAGTTCTGCAACGCCAAGACCGTCTGGTACGGGCCCGGCTCGGCCCCCGACGTACCGGACGCCCGGTAGCCCGGACGCCGTCCAGCCAAGCCCCAGGGAGACGCCTGATGACCGAAGCCCGAACGCCGGCCGGGGCGACCACCCTGTCCGACACCGAGACCGCCGCGCTCGACGCGCACTGGCGCGCCGCCAACTATCTCGCGGTCGGCCAGATCTACCTGATGGCCAACCCCCTCCTCGAGGAGCCGCTGGCCCCCGAGCACATCAAACCGAGACTCCTCGGCCACTGGGGCACCTCGCCCGGGCTGAACCTGGTCCACACCCATCTCAACAGGATCGTCAAGGCGCGCAACCGGCAGGCGCTCTGCGTCTGGGGCCCGGGCCACGGCGGCCCCGCCGTCCTCGCCAACTCCTGGCTGGAGGGCAGCTATTCGCAGACGTACCCCGATGTCAGCCGCGACCGCGCCGGAATGGGGGCCCTGTTCAAGCAGTTCTCCTTCCCCGGCGGTGTGCCCAGCCACGTCGCCCCGGAGACCCCGGGCTCCATCCACGAGGGCGGTGAGCTGGGATACGCCCTCACCCATGCCTACGGAGCCGCCTTCGACCATCCGGAGCTGCTCGTCGCCTGCGTCATCGGGGACGGAGAGGCGGAGACCGGGCCGCTGGCCGCGTCCTGGCACTCGAACAAGTTCCTCGACCCCGTCCACGACGGCGCCGTCCTGCCGATCCTCCATCTCAACGGATACAAGATCGCGAACCCGACGGTGCTCGCCCGGCTGCCCGAGGACGAACTCGACGCGCTCCTGCGCGGATACGGCCACGACCCGGTCTACGTCGAGGGCGACGAGCCCGCCGTCGTCCACCGCGCGCTGGCCGCCGCCATGGACCTCGCCGTGGACCGCATCGGGGAGTACCAGCGAGCGGCCCGCGCCGAGGGCGCCTCCGTGCGGCCCCGCTGGCCGATGATCGTGCTGCGCACGCCCAAGGGCTGGACAGGACCCGAGGCCGTGGACGGCCTCCCCGTGGAGAACACCTGGCGCGCTCACCAGGTCCCGCTGCCGGGGGTCCGGGAAAACCCCGGCCACCTGCGCCAGCTGGAGGAGTGGATGCGCTCCTACCGACCAGAGGAGCTCTTCGACTCCGAGGGCCGGCCCACCGCCCAGGTCCTGGAGTGCGTCCCCGAGGGCACCGCCCGGCTCGGCTCGACGCCGTACGCCAACGGCGGGCTGCTGCTGCGCGATCTGCCGCTCCCTCCGCTGGAGGACCACGCGGTGCGGGTCGACAAGCCGGGCACCGCCCTGCACGAGCCCACCCGTGTCCTGGGCGGGCTGCTCGAAGACGTCATGGCGGCCACCGCCGGCCGCAGGAACTTCCGCGTGGTGGGCCCCGACGAGACCGAGTCCAACCGCCTGGGCGCGCTCTACGAGGCAACCGGCAAGGCCTGGCAGGCGGAGGTCCTGGCGACCGACGAGCATCTGGCCCGCGACGGCCGGGTGATGGAAGTGCTCTCGGAACACCTCTGCCAGGGCTGGCTGGAGGGATACCTCCTCACCGGACGGCACGGGCTGTTCTCCTCGTACGAGGCCTTCGCGCACATCGTCGACTCGATGGTCAACCAGCACATCAAGTGGCTGCGCACCTCGCGCAGGCTGCACTGGCGGGCGCCCATCGCATCCCTGAACTACCTGCTCACCTCGCACGTCTGGCGCCAGGATCACAACGGCTTCTCGCACCAGGACCCGGGGTTCGTCGACCACATCCTCAACAAGAGTCCCGAGGTCGTCCGGGTCTATCTGCCGCCGGACGCCAACACCCTGCTGTCCACCGCCGACCATGTGCTGCGCAGCCGCGACTACGTCAACGTGATCGTCGCCGGCAAGCAGCCAGGCTTCGACTGGCTCACCCTGGACGAGGCGCGCGCGCACTGCGCCCGGGGGGCCGGGGTGTGGGACTGGGCGGGCACCGAGGACGGCAGCCGCGAGCCCGACGTCGTGCTGGCCTGCGCCGGCGACGTACCCACGCTGGAGACGATGGCCGCGGCCGGGCTGCTGCGGCGCCACCTCCCGGAGCTCGCCGTGCGTGTGGTCAACGTGGTCGACATGACGCGGCTGCTGCCTCACGAGGAGCACCCGCACGGCATGCCGGACGCGGAGTACGACTCCCTCTTCACCCGGGACAAGCCCGTGATCTTCGCCTACCACGGCTATCCCTGGCTGGTGCACCGGCTCGCCTACCGGCGAGCGGGCCACGCTCATCTGCACGTCCGGGGCTACAAGGAGGAGGGGACCACCACCACGCCGTTCGACATGGTGGTCCGCAACGACCTGGACCGCTACCGGCTCGTCATGGACGTGGTCGACCGGGTGCCCGGTCTGGGGGTCCGCGCGGTCGCCGTCCGGCAGGCCATGGCGGACGTACGCACCCGCCACCACGACTGGATCCGGGAGCACGGAACGGACCTGCCCGAGGTGGCCGACTGGACCTGGGAGAGCTGACCGCGTGGGGCGGTGGGCCCCGTTGACGACTCCGGCCGGCCCGTTTCCTCGCGGGCCGGCCGGAGTGCGTTCACGCGCGGGCTCAGTGCACGATCGTGCGGACGACGGGCGAGACGGCGCCGCCGCCGACGATCCGAAGGGCGTTCTCGCCCCTGATGCCCAGTTTCACGCGGAGGGTGTACTCGCCGCTGCGGGCGGTCCTCACCGTGGCGGGCAGGGACACCCAGCGCTCGCCCTGCTTCTGCTGGAGGGTGACCGGGGTCCCGGCGCCGACGTTGCGGGCGGAGCCGTGGACGCGGAACTCCTCCCACGCCGTCACGGTGCGGGCGGTCGCGTGCGCGGAGAGGGCCGGACGCGCCGCCAGGTCGTGCGCGCGTTCCCCGGACGGCGGGGCGGGGACCCCGGACGACGCCACGGCCCCGCCCACCGCTCCGGCCAGTGCCACCGCTGTGAGCAGGGCCGCCGCCGATGCGCGCCTGAATCGGTCCATGAATGGCTCTCCTTCGTGCACGACGTGATCAGAGGGATCAACGCGGTGAGATCGACTTCGGAGCGCCAAACCTAGACAAAATTCACATAATCATCACGCAGGGACACGCGGTCAGAAGCGCAGAGCCGCTGCGATCCGGCCGTGGCCGGCGAGGGAGTCGTCGGCCACGAACACCACTTCGCCTCCGTTGTCCAGGACCGTCTCGACGAGTTCGTCAACGATGTCCTCGCGGACCCCTTCATCCTCCGGCGCGACCTCCGAGGGGTCCACGGGCCGCAGGTGGCTGTCGGTGACCCTGACCGTCTGCTGGAAGTGCTCCTCGACCGCCACGAGGGCCACGCGGCTCTCCCTGGCGGCTGTCCAGACCTCGTCGAGGCCGCTGGTGAAGGACTTGGCGCCGCGGGCCGTGTCGAGCCTGTCCCGGACGGCGGCGTCCGACTGCCGGCGCCAGTCGTCCAGTGCCGCCTTCAGCTCGCCGGCCAGCTCGGGCGCGGTCGTTTCCGCCGTCGTTCCCTTCGGGACCTTGCAGGCGGCCGACTTCGCGCACTCGCCGACGTCCTCCAGCAGGGAGAGCGCCTGCGGGAGTCCGACCAGGAACAGCGGCCGGGGGTCCGCCGCCAGCACGCCGCGCAGCTTGCCGTCGACCGTGCGGAAGAAGCTGCGCGTGTCCTCGCTGGAGTAGAGGCTCGGGGCGCCGCCGCTCCGGGCCTGGCGCTCCGGGTCGAAGTTCTCGTGCGGGGGGCTCAGCGGGAATCCGTGCCGGTCCTCCGGGCGCAGCACCTCGTTCGTCCCCGACCAGAGCGCGGCGTGTTCGGCCGAGACGGTGAGGACCCAGAACAGGTCCGCTCCCGCCTTCGCCGCGACGAGGTTACGGGTGAGGTAGGAGTCGCTCAGGACCACCCGCTCGGGGGCCGTGCGCGGCAGCTGCCAGATCTGGTAGCCGTCCGTGTCGGCCAGGACGACCAGTGATTCCAGGGCGCGTCGCTGGTCGACGTCGGCGGCCGCACGGTCCAGCTGGGCCTTCACGGCCTTCCGTGTCTCATGCGTCACCCGGGGGTCCGCGTCCAGCCGGTTGCCGGCCTCGGTCACGAGGTTCCGCAGCCGTACGGCGTCCTGGGTGTTGTCCGGCGCGCGTCGGTGGGTCGGCATCGTCAGCGACACAGCCGGATAGGGCCTGGTCGCGCGAAGTTCCTGCAGCAGGCCGGGCGTCAGGGCGTCCGTATCCATCGTTCCCTCCCGGAGGGTTCGGGGTCCGCGGTGCTGGAGCCGCCCCTCGGTGCGGAGCGGTCGTTCAACGAGTCAATTCATACCTTTTGATCCTAATATGGGCGAATTATTCCCTGTGTTTTCGGAGGTAGATGCGATGTCCACGCTCACGGTGTGGAAGTTCCGGACGGCCGAAGCCGCGGAGAGTGTGGAGACCGCTCTGAAGTCCCTCCAGAAGGAAGGACTGGTCAGGATCCTCGACGCCGCGGTCGTGACCTGGCCGGCCGGGCGTTCCAAGCCGAAGACCAAGCAGTTGATCAACCTCGTCGGCGCGGGCGCGCTGAGCGGCACCTTCTGGGGCATGCTTTTCGGGCTCATCTTCCTGATGCCCCTGCTGGGCGCGGCCGTCGGAGCAGCCGCCGGTGCGCTCGGCGGAAGACTCGCGGACGTGGGCATCGACGACGAGTTCATCGCCGAGGTCAAGCAGAAGGTGACGCCGGGGACCTCTGCGCTCTTCCTGCTCACCCTGGACGAGGTGCCCAGCCGCATCAGCGAGTCGCTGCCCGGCGGCGGCGCCGAACTGCTCCACAGCAACCTCGACGCGGAGCGTGAGGCCAGGCTCCGCGAGATCTTCGGCGACGAAGCGGAATGACGACGCGGGGGCATCGCCTCGGGCCCCCCGCCGGACGCCCCGGCCGGCATCCGGCGGGACCCCGATGAGTGCCTCAGAGGCCGTCACGGACGCGCTGCGCGAGCTCCACGGACGCTTCGCCGCCGTACGCGAAGGGCGGTGCGCCACCTATATCCCGGAGTTGGCCAGGTCGGATCCCGACGACTTCGGTCTCGCCCTCGTCAGCATGGACGGGCACTCCTACAGCGCGGGTGCGGCGGGCACCCCTTTCACCCTGCAGTCGGTCTCCAAACCCTTCGTCTACGCCCTCGCCCTCGCCTCCCTCGGTCTCGAAGAGGTGGGCCGCTGGGTGGGCGCCGAACCGAGCGGTGAGGCATTCAACGCCATCAGCCTGGAACCCGGCACCGGCCGGCCGGCCAACGCGATGGTCAACGCCGGCGCCATCGTCACCACCGCCCTGGTCCCCGACAGCCGCGAGGCGCCCGCCTTCGAGCGCATCCTGACCTGCCTGAGCCGGTTCGCCGGACGGAGGCTTGACGTCGACGAGGACGTGTACGGCTCCGAGGCCGCGACCGGGGACCGCAACCGGGCGCTCGCCTACCTCATCCGCAGCACGGGGACCCTGCCCGTCGACCCGGTGGCCGCGGCGGACACCTACTTCCGGCAGTGCGCGGTGCGGGTCACCGCCCTCGACCTGGCCGTGATGGCCGCCACGCTGGCGCACGGCGGTGTCAACCCGGTCACCGGGGAGAGGGTCGTGTCCCCCGAGGTCGCGGCGCAGGTCCTCGCGGTCATGGCCACCTGCGGGATGTACGACGGCTCCGGCGACTGGCTGCTGAGAGTCGGGCTGCCCGCCAAGAGCGGCGTGTCCGGCGGGCTGATCGCCGCCGGACCGGCCCGCTTCGGCCTGTCCGCCTACAGCCCCCCGCTCGACGCGGCGGGCACGTCGGTGCGCGGCCGGGCGGCGCTCGGCGAACTCTCCGAACGCCTCGGTCTCCACCTCATGAGGAACCCGGCGCTGCCCGGCTCCACCGTCACGCTGGTCACCACCGCCGATGTGCTCCCCTCGGCGCCCTCCGGCCGGCGGGAGCGCGCGCTGCGCGAGCGCGTGGGTGTCGTCGCCGCTCAGGGGGCCCTCGACTTCACCGCCGCCGAGCGGGTGCTGTACGCCATGGACGAGTCGGGCCGGGAGGGGGCCGGTGCGGTGGTGCTCGACCTGCGGGAGGTGACCGGCGCCGACTCCCTCGCCCTCGCACTGCTGCACGCCGGCCTGTCCCGGCTCGCCAGGGAGGGGCGGCGCGCGGCCGTCGTCGACCCGGGTGACCGGCTGGGCCCGCCGGATCAGGTCCGGGAGCGGACCGGCCAGGACCTGCCGCGCTTCGCCTCCCGCGAAGAGGCCGTCGAGCACGGTGCGCGGGCCATGGCCGGACCGGGCTGACCGGACGGGCCCTCCCGGCGGGGGGCTGCCCCACATCGGCCCGACGACGGTCTTGCGCTTGTGCCCGTAGACCACCGGTGTCCGTACGCCGGCGAGCTCCGGCCGCTTCGGCAGCCCGTCCGGGACCACCGCGGCGGAGCCGGTCACGCCCGAGCCGCCGTGCGGGCGGCCCCGCGCGTGACCGGCGGAGCCCGTTGAGCTCCTTGCCGGCTCTCTACCAGATGGCCTCGACCCACTCGGGGTGGTCGATGAACGGGTTCCGGTTGTGCTGGAACCGGTCGAATATCACCTCGTTGCGGTTCTGCTCGAAGCTGTCCGGCGGGTCCTCCTGGCTCCACTGCTTCAGCACGGAGAGCCGCCCGATGTTCGGGGCCGACCCGTTGCTGACGCTGTCGTTCGGCTCCAGGTCGGCGAAGGAGTCGTCGCCCTCGTACCGCACCGCCATGTAGAGGATCATCCGGGCGACATCGCCCTTGACCGCGTCGCGCGGTTCGAAGGAGTCACCGTCGGTGTAGTTGCCGGGCGCCCCGGAGACCGCGCTGCCGCCGTTGTCGAAGTCCTTGTTGCCGCGGGTGGAGTTGACCTGGACGTCCTCGGGGCGCAGGTGGTGGATGTCGGTGCCGGGGCCGGTCGCCGTTCCGAAGTCGCCGTGGGACTTGGCCCAGACGTGCTCACGGTTCCAGTCGCCGGTGTCGCCCCCGTTCTCACTCTTGGACTGGGAGCGGCCGGTGTAGAGGAGGATCACGTTGGACGAGTCGGCGGGGTCCTCGTCGGTCGCCTTGAGCGCGTCCCACACCTGGCTGTAGGAGAGCGTGGTCTGCTCGCTGATGATCGAGTGCAGGGAGCTCTTGAGGGCGGTGCCCGTCTTGCCGAGGGCGTCCTGGTAGTAGGTGTCGTCGAGAGCGGCGGCCGCGGGAGACGATCCGCCGGCCGTGGGGGTCGCGGCGGGCGCGGTGGCCGCGACGCCTGTGAGTACGACGATCGATGCGGCTGTGGCGAGTAGTGGACGCGCGTAGAAACGGCGACGACTGGACATGTGGGGTGTCCTCTCCGGATGGCGGAACGCTGTCGTGACGGCCGGACGTTGGCTGCTCGGTCGGGAGCCTTCCACACGCACGGTGCCGGTCGTGTGAACGTTGCGTATTCATCATGTGCAGGTCAAGTGACAGCTTTTCCGGCCGTGCCGGGGCATCGGATGCGGGGATGTCGCCCCGGCGCGAGAATTGCCGCAAGGACGAGGAGGCGGTATGAGCGAAGAGTCCGAATCCGTATCCGTACCGGAAGTGCGGGGGGTGACCCCTGACCGTCTGCTGCACACCGGGGGCGGCGATCAGCCCACCGCCGAGGATCTGGTGCTCGCCTCCGGGCGGGATCTGACCCCCGAGAACTTGGAGTGGGCACAGCGCAGGCTGTCCGAGGAAGGCCGCTCCGCCATGGACAAACGGCTCCCGTAGAACCCCTGGGACCACCCCGGCGGCGGGGAGCGTGCGGAGCGCTCCCCGCCACTCGGTTAGCCTGAACGCAATATGAACCGTTTGACGACGTCACAGGGCGAATTCGATCTCGCCCGCTTTCCCGAGAACCCGCGCGATCCGTTCCGTGCGTGGGACGCCGCCGACGAGTACCTGCTGCGGCGGCTGGAGGGGGCGGAGGGCAGCGAACCCGTCCGTCCGTCCGGCACCGTGGCCGTCGTCGGCGACCGCTGGGGCGCCCTCGCCACCGTGCTGGCCGCGCACAGCCCCGTCCAGATCACCGACTCGTACCTCGCCCTCCGGGCCACCCAGGCCAACCTGGCGCGCAACGGCGCCGCTCCGGACTCGGTGCGCATGCTGTCGGTCCGCGACACCCCGCCGGACCGCGTCGACCTGCTGCTCGTGCGGGTCCCCAAGAGCCTCGCGCTCCTGGAGGACCAGCTCCACAGGCTCGCGCCCGCCGTGCACGCGGGGACCGTCGTCATCGGTACCGGCATGGTGAAGGAGATCCACACCTCCACCCTCAAGCTGTTCGAGCGGATCATCGGCCCCACCCGCACCTCCCTCGCGGTGAAGAAGGCGCGTCTCATCTTCTGCACCCCCGACCCGTCCCTGCCCAGGACGCCCAGCCCCTGGCCCCACCGCTACCAGCTGCCCGACGACGTCGGCGTGGTCTCCGGCCGCACGGTCACCAATCACGCCGGGATCTTCTGCGCCGAACGGCTGGACGTCGGCACCCGCTTCTTCCTGAAGCACCTGCCGAACCGGACGGGGCCCGACCGCGTCGTCGACCTCGGCTGCGGAAACGGCGTCCTGGGGACGTCGGCGGCGCTCGCCAACCCCGACGCCACGGTCACCTTCGTCGACGAGTCGTACCAGGCCGTCGCCTCCGCCGAGGCGACCTTCCACGACAACGCGGGGGCGGACGCCAAGGCCGAATTCATGGTCGGCGACGGAATGGCGGACGTGCCCCGGACGAGCGTGGACCTGGTCCTCTGCAACCCGCCGTTCCACTCGCACCAGGCGGTCACCGACGCCACGGCCAGGAACATGTTCCACGGAGCGCGTGCCGCGCTGCGCCAGGGCGGGGAGCTCTGGGTCGTCGGCAACCGGCACCTCGGCTACCACACCCAGCTGCGCCGGATCTTCGGCAACTGCGTCACCGTCGCGGGCGACCCCAAGTTCGTGGTCCTGCGGGCCGTCAAGCGCTGAACCACGTCAGGGGAGGTCGTCCCGGCCGAGCCAGGACGGCACCTCGGGCACCTGCGCGTCCCAGGCGGGCGGTGGTCCGGGGTCCGGCTGCGGGAGCTTCGCCTCCGGCGGCGCGTGCCCGCTCACGCCGGGCTCCTCCCGCTCTTCCACCGGGGAGCCAGGCGGCTCCGCGGCGGGCTCGGGCGCCGCGCTGTCGTACAGCTGCTCGGCCACGGTGAACCGGCAGTGGAAGGGCTGCCAGACCCCCTCGACGACCAGCAGGAACCCCTCCGCCTCGCGGTACAGCGTCCGGCGTTTCCGGGTGGTCGGATGGACGGGCTCGAAGCGTTCGGCCCGCGCCCTCAGAGCCCTGAGCGCGTCCTCACGCGTTCCCTCCACGTGGTCCATCACGTCGACCGACCACATCCGCCCCTGCCGCCCGAACCCCAGGTTCTGTTCCACCACCAGTCCCCACCTGGACACAGACACAGCCCCACCCCTCCCCGGAACGTACGCGCCTGCGGTATGCATGTAACTGCGCGGGGACGTCATCCTACGAGTCATGATCTTCCCGGTACGACCGCGCCCGGCCCGAGAGCCCGGCCCCCGCCGAACGGAAGGCACGAGCCGATGAACGACCGGGACCCGGGACTGTTCGGCCCAGGCTCCGTCACCTGGCAGATGCACGGGGACCCCATGATGTGGGTGGCCGGCATCCGCGCCCTCTATCTCCAGGCGCTCCACCCCCGCGCCGTGCGCGGCGTCATGCAGAACAGCGACTTCCGCCAGGACGCCTGGGGCCGCCTGCTGCGTACGGCCGATTTCGTCGGCACCCTCACCTACGACACCACACGCGACGCCGAGAAGGCCGGGGCGCGCGTGCGCAGGATCCACCGGCTCCTCAAGGCCACCGACCCGGTGACCGGCGAGATCTACGGCATCGACGAACCCCAGCTGCTGCTCTGGGTGCACTGCGCCGAGGTCGATTCCTACCTCCAGGTCGAACGCCGCTCCGGTTTCCCGGTCGGCGACTCCCAGGCCGACCGTTACGTCGACGAACAGCGGGAGGCCGCCCGCCTCGTCGGTCTCGACCCCTCCGACGTCCCCGCCACGACCGCTGCCCTGGCCGCCTACTTCGAACAGGTCAGGCCCCAGCTCGCCGCAGGCCGGGAGGCGTCGGACGTCGACGACTTCCTGCGCGACCCGCCGGTGCCCGCCCTGCTGGCCCCGGCGCGCGCCCTCCTCTGGCGACGCGTCGCCGCACTCGCCTACGACTCCCTGCCCGCGTACGCCCATGAGCTGTACGGGAGGGCCGCACCGCCCCCGGCAGCGGTCGACCGCCGCCTGCGCGCCACGGGAACCGTCCTGCGCTCCGTCCCCGCCCGCCTCCGTTGGCAACTGCCGCCCGGCCACATTGTGAAGGCGATGGCACGCCTCGGCCCCGGGAGCCGACCCGCCCCGTACAAACTCCGCAGACGGGCAGCCATACTGGACGGGCCGGGGAGGGCGCAGCGGCGATAGCGGGCAGCGAAGCAAACGGGGGCGACAACAGGCGATGGCGGACACCAGGCTGATCCAGAGCCGGTACCGGCTGCTCGATCTGATCGGGCGCGGAGGCATGGGCGAGGTGTGGCGCGCGCGCGACGAATCGCTGGGCCGGCAGGTGGCGGTCAAGTGTCTGAAACCCATGGGGCCGCAGCACGACCAGGCCTTCACCCGCATACTGCGCGAGCGCTTCCGCCGGGAGGCGCGGGTGGCCGCGGCCCTCCAGCACCGTGGCGTCACCGTCGTCCACGACTTCGGCGAGTCGGACGGCGTGCTCTACCTCGTCATGGAGCTCCTGGAAGGACGCAATCTCAGCCAGCTCCTGGAGGACAACAAGCAGCACCCGCTGCCGGTGGCCGACGTCGTGGACATCGCGGACCAGGTCGCCGACGCCCTCGGCTACACCCACCAGCAGGGCATCGTGCACCGCGACCTCAAGCCCGCGAACATCATGCGGCTCGACGACGGTGCCGTGAAGATCTGCGACTTCGGCATCGCCAGGCTCGGCCACGACATCGGCTTCACCTCGCGTCTCACCGGTACCGGCATCGCCATGGGAACCCCGCACTACATGTCGCCCGAGCAGATAAGCGGCGGGGAGGTCGACCACCGCAGCGACCTCTACTCGCTGGGCTGTGTGCTGTACGAAATCGCCACGGGCGTACCGCCGTTCGACATGGACGACGCCTGGGCCGTGCTCGTCGGACACCGCGACACCCCTCCCGAGCCGCTGCGCACCCACCGCGCCGAACTCCCGGGGTTCTTCGACAAGGTCGTCCTGGACCTGCTGGCCAAGACGCCCGGGGAGCGGCCGGCCGACGCGGGCGACCTGCGGCAGCGCATCGCACTCGGACGCACCGGTGAGCGGAAGGAGACGGGGCGGCTCCAACTCGCCCCTCCCGCCCCGGCCCAGCGCACCGGCGGCGGCACGCCCCGGCTGCCCTTCTGGACCCGGGACATGACCACCGGTCACAAGGCGACCGGCGCGTCGTACGCGGGCACCGCCGCCGTCGACCACGCGGCCGCGCTGACCGGGGCGTGGACCGCAGGGACCGGTCACGTTCGCGTCCGTGAACTTCCGTCCGGGGGCCGCCCCGCCCCGCCGCCCGAACTGCTCGCCACCCTGGCCGGCCGGCACGGCGCCGGACTCGATCTGGGACGGCTGGGGCACTGGGAGGAGGCCGGCGAGGTACACCGGGCGGTCGCCACCGAACGCGAACGCGCCCTCGGCCCCGACCACCCCGACACCCTCGCCAGCAGGTACGAGGTCGGATTCACCCTCAGCCGCACCGGACGGGCCGCTGACGCGCTGCGCGAGTTCGCCCGGGTCGCGGACGGCCGCGAGCGCACCCTGGGCCCCGACCACCCCGAGACCCTCGCGGCCCGGCAGGAGACGGCGTACGTCCTCGGCCAGCTCGGCCGTCACTTCGAGGCCCACCACGTCTATGCCTCGGTGCTCGCCTCGCGGGAGCGCTCCATGGGGCCGGACCACCCCGACACCCTGCGCTGCCGCCACAACCTCGCCTTCAACCTGAGCAGGCTCGGCCGCCTGGAGGACTCGTACCGTATGGCCCGGGAGGTCGCGGCGGCCCGCGGCCGCCTGCTCGGCGCGACGCACCCGGACACCCTGGTCACGCTCTACGAGGTGGCGTACACACTCGGCCGCCTGGACCGCTGGACCGAGGCCCTGCAGACCTACCGTGACGTGGCGCAGGGCCGCGCCGCAGCCCTCGGCCCCGATCACCCCGACACCCTGGCCGCGCGTTACGAGGTGGGCATCAGCCTCGGCAGGCTGGGCCGCAGCGCCGAGGCGCTGGAGCTCTACCGTGCCCTGGTCGAGGACCGCACCCGGGCCGCCGGTCCCACCGACCCCGAGACGCTGCGCGCCCGGCACGGGCTCGGCGTCAACCTGGGGCGGATGGCGCGCTGGGAGGAGGCGCTCGAGGAGTCACGCGAGGTCTGCGCGATCCGGGAACGCACCCTGGGCCCCGACCACCCCGACACTCTGGTCAGCCGTCGAGAGGTGGCCGTGGGGCTGGGCTGGCTGGGCCGCTGGGCCGAGGCGCTCACCGACTACCGTGCGGTCGCCGAGATCCGGGAGCGGGTGCTGGGCGCCGACCACCCCGACACCCTCGCCGGCCGCAACGACGAGGCGCACTGCCTGGAACAGCTCGGCCGCAGCACGGAGGCGGTGGACCTCTACCGGCGGGTCGCCGACCTGCGCAGGCAGCGCGGGATGCCACCGCACTGAACCCGGACCGGGCGGTGGGGGCACGGTCCGTCAGGCCAGGCCCCCCGTACGCGGTAGAGGTCCCGCAGCAGCGCGATCCTTCCCACCGGTACTCCTCGCCGGTCAGCGCCGGCCTCCACGTCCGTGCCGTTGCCGCTGTCCACGGACGGGCCCGAGAGCCGTCCGGTGAGCCGTTCGCGCGCCTGGTCGAACTGCTCCAGCAACGGGACCGGACGGGCGGGTGCGTTCATGGGATCTCCTGTGCCGGGCGGGGGAGGACGGGGTCCGGGCCGCATCCTGCCGCCGAGGCGGCCGGAGGCCCCACGGGTTTTCCCCGTCCACGCCCCGTCCACGCCCCGCCCCCGCCCGCCCACGCCCGCCACGAGCCGTCACCCCTGTCCGGAGGCGATCCGCCCGTGTTACGAAGGAGCATGAGCGCAGACGAGACATCCTCACCCGGCGCCCCCGCGCACCCCGCCTACGACGCGGTGATCGTCGGCGGCGGCCACAATGGCCTGGTCGCCGCCGCCTATCTCGCCCGCGCCGGGCAGTCCGTGCTCGTCCTGGAGCGTCTCGGCAGCACCGGGGGAGCGGCCGTGTCCACCCGCCCCTTCGAAGGGATCGACGCCCGGCTCTCCCGCTACTCCTATCTCGTCTCGCTCCTCCCGCAGAAGATCATCCGCGAGCTCGGCCTCGACTTCGCCGTGCGGAAGCGGACCGTCTCCTCGTACACCCCGGCCGTGCGCGGCGGCCGGCCCACCGGACTGCTCGTCGGCGGTGACGGCACCCGGGAGTCCTTCG
Organism: Streptomyces sp. NPDC023573; assembly: GCF_055559735.1. Taxonomy (NCBI): domain Bacteria; kingdom Bacillati; phylum Actinomycetota; class Actinomycetes; order Kitasatosporales; family Streptomycetaceae; genus Streptomyces; species Streptomyces sp. NPDC023573. The sequence goes on along the minus strand of NZ_JBVHKB010000007.1, from coordinate 133,539 downwards.
CCGCGCTCACCGGCGACGGCCGGGAGCACGAGGCCTGGCACCGCTTCTACGGGATGACGGGCCGCCTCGCCGAGCGGGTGTTCCCCACGCTCACCGAGCCCCTGCCGGCCCGCGAGGCCCTGAGGGCGCGCGTGGACGACGCGGACGCCTGGCGCATGCTGTTCGAGGAGCCCATCGGCGTAGCCGTCGAGGAGAACTTCGCCGACGACCTCGTCCGCGGAGTCGTGCTCACCGACGCCCTGATCGGGACCTTCGCCGATGCCCACGACCCGTCCCTCGTCCAGAACCGCTGCTTCCTGTACCACGTGATCGGCAATTCCACGGGGGACTGGGACGTCCCGGTCGGCGGCATGGGCGCGCTCACGGACGCCCTGGCCGGTGCCGCCCGCGCGGCGGGAGCAGAGATCCGCGTGCTGCACGAGGCGACCCGTATCGAGACCGACGGCACCCGCGCCGAGGTCACCGTCCGCTCACCCGACGGGGAACACGTCGTCGGCGCCCGCCGGGTCCTGGTCAACGCGTCGCCGCAGGCCCTGGCCGAGCTCCTCGGCGAACAGCCGCCCGCCCCCGCCGAAGGTGCCCAGCTGAAGGTGAACATGCTCCTCACCCGGCTGCCGAGGCTGCGTGACCCCGCGGTCGACCCGCGCCGGGCGTTCGCCGGAACCTTCCACATCGCCGAAGGGTACGAGCAACTGGCCACCGCCTACCGGGAGGCGGCGGCCGGACGACTGCCCGGGAGTCCGCCCAGCGAGATCTACTGCCACTCGCTGACCGACCCCTCGATCCTCGGGCCCGACCTCGCGGCCCGTGGCTACCAGACCCTCACCCTGTTCGGCCTGCACACCCCCGCCCGGCTGTTCGCGGCGGACAACGAAACGACGCGCGAAGCCCTGGTCGGCGCCACTTTGGCCGAACTCGACGCCCATCTCGAGGAGCCCCTCACCGAGTGCCTGGCCCTCGACGCCGACGGCCGGCCGTGCATCGAGGCGAAGACACCCCTCGACCTGGAGCGCGACCTGAGACTTCCCGGCGGCCACATCTTCCACCAGGACCTCGCCTTCCCGTACGCCACCGGGGAGACGGGCCGCTGGGGCGTCGAGACCGCCCACGCCAACGTCCTGCTGTGCGGAGCGGGCGCGGTGCGCGGCGGCGGGGTCAGCGGGGTGCCCGGCCACAACGCCGCCATGGCGGCGCTGGGCCGGTGACAGAAACCCCCGCAGGGAATGAGGAAGCGCGGGCCTCCGGGGGAGGCCCGCGCTGGTTCTCGCGCCGGTGCGAATCCTTGCCCGCGCGGGTGTGTTCAGCCGCCGATGAGTGAGAGGCCGAGGACGACCCCTGCCGAGACGGTCACCTTGCCGGGTGACAGATCGCCTTCTCCGCCCCCGCTCTGGTGGCTGCTGTGGCTGCGGTAGTTCTGCACCTGTTCCGCGTCCACGTCCTTGATGTGGATGACGGGCCCGAGCCGCACTCCGGCCGCCTCCGCGTACAGGGCCGCCTTCTCCCGCGCCGCGGTCACGGCCGCCGTGCGCGCACGGGCGCGCAGTTCCCGTTTCGCGCGTACGTCGAACTCGACGCCCTTGACCTCGTTGGCCCCGGCGTCGACGACGTCGATGAGCACGGTCTCCAGGAGGTCCAGCTCACGCAGCTCGATCACGAAGGAGGCCGTGCACTCATAACCGAGGAACGTGCGCTCGTTGCCGTAGCTCCACTGCGACGACAGGTTCAGCCTCGACGTCGACACGGCTGCCTCCGGCACCTCGTGCCCGCGCAGGACCTCCCGGATCCGGTTCACCCCGCTCCGTGTGGCGGCGAACGCCTCGCCCGGCTGGTTCTCGGTCTGCGATATGGCGACCCGGAGGCGTGCCAGGTCGGGTGCGGCGTCGACGCTTGCCGCCCCGAACACCGACACGCCCCACGGGGTGTCTATGGACTGGGTTCCGTTCATGCCGGTCATCCAACCAGGCGGGCGGGCTCAGTCCGAGGAGACGGTCCATCCGTCCGCCTCGACGCGTCCGGCGTCGCCAGGCCGGTTCCCGTCGAAGAGCGCACGGCCGCGGTCCTCCACCCGGACGTCGTCCACGTAGACACCGCGCCCCACGTACAGCTGGTCGGTGACGTAGCGCCAGCGCAGCCGGACCTCGGTGCCCCGCCATTCTCCGAGGTCCGCCTCCAGCCGGTGCCAGACGCGTCCCGACCAGCCGGAGAGCGATCCGTCCGGATGGGACCGTGACTCCCCTGGCCGGTCTCCGCCCGTCGGTACGGTGGTGAAGGGGACGGGCCGCCACGTCGTACCGGAGTCCGAGGACGCCTCCAGGGCGAGCGCGTCGGAAGCCGGCTCGGTGTCCCACCACAACGCGCAGCTCAGCGACGGGCGTGGGGAGACCGGGCGCACAGTGGGCAGGGTGAGCGTCGCGGTGGCGGCGCTCGCCATACCGGAGAACCAGGCGGTACGGCCCCGGGCCGGCCGGACGGGCACCGCCCGTGCCATCCGGTTGGCCGCCGCCACCCGCGGAGCACTGCCGGAACGCCATGTGCGTACCGGGTGCACGGAGTTACCGAGAATGATCAGGAATGAGTCCGTCGTCGGATCCAGGACCAGACTCGTGCCGGTGAATCCGGTGTGGCCCGCCGTGCGCGGGGTGGCCATCGCGCCCATGTACCAGTGCTGGTAGAGCTCGAAGCCCAGGCCGTGCTCATCGCCGGGGAACGCGGTGTTGAAGTCGGTGAACAGCAGCTCCACGGACTCCTCGGACAGGATCCGGGAGGTGCCGTAACTTCCGCCGTTGAGCAGCGTGCGGGCCAGCACGGCCAGATCCCAGGCGCACGAGAAGACTCCCGCGTGGCCGGCGACCCCGCCCAGGCTGTACGCGTTCTCGTCGTGGACCTCGCCCCAGACCAGCCCGCGATCCAGCCCCGACCAGGGCAGCCGGGCGTCCTCGGTTGCCGCGATCTTCGGCTTCCAGGAGGCGGGCGGGTTGTAGCGGGTGCGGTGCATCCCGAGTGGAGCGGTGATCTCGTCGCGGAGCAGGGCATCCTGGGTGCGGCCGGTGATCTTCTCCAGGATCAGCTGCAGTGAGATGAGATTGAGGTCGGAGTAGAGGTACGCCGTGCCAGGAGCAGAGGCCGGAACCTCGTCCCAGAGCAGGCGCAGCTTCCCCTCACGGGTCGGCTCCTTGTAGAGCGGGATCCACGCCCGGAAGCCAGAGGTGTGCGTCAGCAGCTGACGGACCGTGATGTCCTGCTTGCCGCCGCCGGCGAAATCAGGGAGGTAGGACGCGGCGGTCGCCTCGAGCTCCAGCGCCCCTCGCTCGATCTGCTGCACGGCGAGGATCGAGGTGAACAGCTTGGACACCGACGCCAGGTCGAAGACCGTGTCCTCGGCCATCGCGATCTGCCGGTCGGGCGGGAACTCCACCCCGGTGTCCGTCTTCTCGTCGTACGCCGCATAGCGCACCGCGCGGCCGATCGGCCGGTGCAGGGCCACGGTGCCGCCCCGGCCCGCGAGCAGGACCGCACCCGCGTACCAGGGGTGTGCGGGGGAGCCGGCGAGGTACTTCTCCGCATCGGCGACGAGCAGGTCGAGCTGGTCCGGCAGCAGCCCGGCACGTGCGGCCGACCCTCGGCGCAGTGTCGGCCGGTCCCGTCCCGCTCCCATTGCCGCCCCGGTCTCCGATGCCCCGCCGCCCAGCGGCCCCGTGCTCCTCTCGGCACCGGCCGCCGCTCCCGCCGCCCCCGCGAAGGGGATCGGGGCGAGGGCGAAGGCCCCGCCCAGCGCCAGTATCCCGCCGCCCAGCCTCCGGCGGTCCATTCCCCGTCCCGACACGTCTCCGGCCATACGGAACCCCTTCCCCTCACGTCGAAAGCACCCGCGCGAAAGTAACTTTCGAAATCTCGTACGGTCATGAAACTTCCTGCCGAAGCAGAGATTACTGTCACCACCGCCGCCCGAGGGACCCCTCGCGCGACAAAGAATCTGATGAAGCGTCAGCCGATGGAGAGGGGCCCACGCCGACACGGACGTTCCGGGCTCTTGACCCTCGACGGCCGGCCACCCAGGATCACGCCATGACAGGTGTACGCAGCAGCACAGTGGACGGCGTCCTGACCCGCAGCGCACGGCGCGCCCCGGAACACACCGCCGTGCGGTACGCCGAGCGGTCCTGGACCTATGCGGCCCTCGACGAGGCGGTCAGCACAGCGGCCGCCGTGCTGATCACCGCGCACGGACTCCGCCCCGGTGACCGGGTGGCCTCCTACGCCCACAACTCGGACGTGTACCTGATCGCCTATCTGGCCTGCGCCCGTGCCGGGCTGGTCCATGTACCGGTCAATCAGAACCTCACCGGCGAGGACCTGGCATATGTCCTCCGCCAGTCCGGCAGCGCACTCGTCCTCGCCGACCCGGGACTGGCCCCGCGCGTCCCGGCGGGTCACGAGGTACGGCCGCTCCGCGACGCGGCGGACTCCCTCCTCGGCGAGCTGGACACCCCGCGCGCCTTCGCCCCCGTACACGAACCCGGCGCCGACGACCTGGTGCAGCTGCTCTACACCTCCGGCACGACCGCCCAGCCCAAGGGCGCGATGATGACGCACGGCGCACTGGTCCACGAGTACGTCAGCGCGGTCACCGCCCTGGACCTGCGCGCCACGGACCGGCCGGTGCACTCGCTGCCCCTGTACCACTCCGCGCAGATGCATGTGTTCCTGCTGCCGTACCTCGCGGTGGGCGCCGAGAACACCATCCTCGACGCCCCCGACGCCGGCCGGATCTTCGATCTGGTCGAAGCCGGTCAGGCGGACAGCCTCTTCGCGCCGCCGACCGTCTGGATCGGACTGGCCAACCACCCGGAGTTCGCCACCCGTGAGCTCGGAGCGCTCCGCAAGGCCTACTACGGTGCGTCGATCATGCCGGTGCCCGTCCTGGAACGTCTGCGCGAGCGACTGCCGGAGCTGGCGTTCTACAACTGCTTCGGGCAGAGCGAGATCGGCCCCCTCGCCACCGTCCTCGGACCCGACGAGCACGAAGGACGGATGGACTCCTGCGGGCGGCCTGTGCTCTTCGTCGAGGCGAAGGTGGTCGACCAGGACGGCAAGGAGGTGCCCGACGGCACGGCGGGCGAAGTGGTCTACCGCTCCCCCCAGCTGTGCCAGGGCTACTGGGACAAACCGGAGGAGAGCGCGGAGGCCTTCCGTGACGGCTGGTTCCACTCCGGTGACCTCGCCGTGCGCGATCCAGAGGGCTACTTCACGGTCGTCGACCGGGTGAAGGACGTCATCAACTCGGGAGGCGTGCTGGTGGCCTCCCGGCAGGTGGAGGACGCCCTCTACACCCACCCCGCGGTGGCCGAGGCCGCCGTGGTGGGGCTGCCCGACGCGCGGTGGATCGAGGCCGTCACCGCGGTCGTGGTGCTCCGGGGCGAGGCCTCGGAGGGAGAGCTGATCGAGCACACCCGCTCGGCGCTCGCCCACTTCAAGGCACCGAAGAGGGTCCTCTTCGTCGGTGAACTCCCACGCAACGCCAGCGGCAAGATCCTGAAGAGGGAGCTGCGGGACCGGTTCTCCGGTACGGACGCCGCAGCGGGTCCGCCTCCGGCGGGTGCGCCGGGGGGCCGGCTTCCCTCGTAGGCTGAAACCTGCAGCTGAGCGACGGGAGAGTGGCGTGGCCGGGACGACGGTGGCCGAGGTGATGGCCGAGCTGGCCGAGCTCGAGGACGCGAAGGTACGCGAGGTGAACGAGAGACACGGCGACGACCACGGCGTGAACCTCGGCAAACTGCGCGCACTCGCGAAGCGGCTGAAGACACACCAGGAACTCGCGTGCGGGCTCTGGGAGACGGATGACACCGCGGCGAAGCTGCTGGCGCTCCTGATCTGCCGCCCGAAGGCGTTCGGCCGCGACGAGCTGGATGCCATGGTGCGCCAGGCGCGCACTCCCAAGGTGCACGACTGGCTCGTGAACCATGTGGTGAAGAAGAACCCGCACGCCGAAGAGCTGCGTCAAGCCTGGTCCGCCGATCCGGACCCGGTGGTCGCCGGTGCCGGCTGGGCGCTGACCACCGAACGCGTGGCGAAGAAGCCCGAGGGCCTCGGCCTCGGCGGGCTGCTCGACGTCATCGAGGCGCGGATGCAAGGCGCCCCGCCCCGCCTGCAGTGGGCGATGAACCACTGCCTGGCCCAGATCGGGATCGAACACCCCGGCCACCGCGCCCGTGCGATGGACATCGGTGAGCGCCTGGAGGTGCTCAAGGACTATCCGACTTCCCCGGGCTGCACTTCTCCGTACGCGCCCGTCTGGATCACCGAGATGGTGAGCCGCCGGCAGGGCGGGTCCGCGGCCTGACCGGCGCCGGCGGCCCCTTCACACGGAGCCGCGGACAGAGCGACCTGCGCAACGGCCGCCCGTCCGCCGAGCCCGAGCCCGGCTCCCTCAGCGGACCTCCCTGAGATCGACGATCCGCCTTATCTTGCCGACGGACCGCTCCAGCGTCTCCGGGGCGACGATCTCCACCCCGACGCTCACGCCGACCCCGTCCTTCACGGCCGCCGCGATGGACCGGGCGGCCTCCTCGCGCTCGGCCGCAGAGGCGCCGGCCCGTGCCTCCGCCCGCACGGTCAGCGCGTCCATCCGCCCCTGGCGGGTCAGTCGCAACTGGAAGTGCGGAGCCACTCCCGGCGTCCGCAGCACGATCTCCTCGATCTGCGTGGGAAAGAGATTCACCCCGCGCAGGATCACCATGTCGTCGCTCCGGCCGGTGACCTTCTCCATCCGGCGGAAGACACGGGCCGTCCCCGGCAGCAGCCGCGTCAGGTCACGGGTGCGGTAGCGGATCACCGGCATGGCCTCCTTGGTGAGCGAGGTGAAGACCAGCTCACCCTCCTCCCCGTCCGGCAGGACCTCCCCGGTGAACGGGTCGACGACCTCCGGATAGAAGTGGTCCTCCCAGATGTGCAGCCCGTCCTTGGTCTCGACGCACTCCTGTGCCACCCCAGGACCCATCACCTCGGACAGCCCGTATATGTCGACGGCGTCGATGGCAAAGCGTTCCTCGATCTCGCCGCGCATCTGCTCGGTCCACGGCTCGGCGCCGAAGATGCCGACCTTCAGCGACGTCCCCCGGGGATCGACTCCCTGGCGCTCGAACTCGTCCAGCAGGGTCAGCATGTACGAGGGCGTGATCATGATGATCTCCGGCCGGAAGTCCTGGATCAGCTGCACCTGGCGCGCCGTCATGCCCCCGGACGCCGGGATGACCGTGCAGCCGAGGCGCTCCGCCCCGTAATGCGCTCCCAGGCCGCCGGTGAACAGGCCGTATCCGTAGGCCACATGCGCCTTGTGGCCCGGCCGCCCGCCCGCCGCCCTGATCGACCGGGCGACCACGTCCGCCCAGGTGTCCAGGTCGCTCTGGGTGTACCCGACCACCGTGGGCCGGCCGGTCGTGCCGCTGGAAGCGTGGATCCTCCGTACCCGGTCCTCGGGAACGGCGAACATCCCGAACGGGTAGTTGTCGCGAAGGTCGGCCTTGACGGTGAACGGGAAGCGGGGAAGATCGGCGAGCGTACGGCAGTCGTCGGGGCGCAGCCCCGCCTTGTCGAACGCCGCCCGGTAGAAGGCGACGTTCTCGTAGGCGTGCCGCAGCGTGGCCCGGAGCCGCTCCAACTGCAAGGACTCGAGCTCGTCGCGGCCGAGCCGCTCGCCGGCGTCAAGCAGCGCGGTCATACGGATCATCCCCTCGCCGACCGGCGACCGACCATTCGGTCGCCTCCTGGGAGCAGTAATTCAGGAGGCGGGGGGTTCTGGCAAGGGGTACGGACTGCCTGTGGACAACTCCTGGTCAGAAGCCCAGCCCGGTGAGCCCGGGGTGGTCGTCCGGCCGCCGTCCGGGCGCCCAGCGGAACCGGCGCCCGGTCTCCTCGATCGGGACGTCGTTGATCGACGCGTGGCGCACCCGCATGAGTCCGGCGCTGTCGAATTCCCAGTTCTCGTTGCCGAAGGACCGGTACCAGCGGCCTGTGTCGTCGTGCCACTCGTAGGCGAAGCGCACGGCGATCCGGCTGCCGTCGTGTGCCCACAGTTCCTTGACGAGGCGGTAGTCCAGCTCCCGGGCCCACTTGCGTGCCAGAAAGCCGATGATCTCCTGTCGCCCGGTCACCCACTCCGAGCGGTTGCGCCAGCGGGAGTCCGGTGTGTAGGCGAGCGCCACCCTCTCGGGGTCCCGGCTGTTCCAGGCGTCCTCGGCGCGGCGGACCTTTGCGACCGCGGACTCCCGCGTGAAAGGCGGAACGAGCGGCTGCGCGTTCATGCGACTCCTCCGAAAGCGGGAGAACGTGCGTTCTCCTCGTGGTGCCGTACTGTATGAGAACGCACGTTCTCCCGCAAGGCCGCCGACAGGGCGTACAGGCGCGGGGCGCGGACCGGGGCGCGCGACATGCCGACGAGGGGACTCACCGTGGAAGCAGCACAAGCTCGGTCCTCGGCACTGGAAACCGCCGAGGAGCTGTTCTACGCCAGGGGCGTCCAAGCGGTCTCCATGGACGAGATCCGAGCCGCCTCGGGCGTCTCGCTCAAGCGCCTCTACGCGCTCTTCCCCTCCAAGTCCGCGCTGGTCCGCGCCTGCCTCGAAGCCAGGGACACCCGGTGGCGCGCACAGCTCGCCGCGTATGTGGACAGCCGCCCGGGCACGCCGCGGGACCGGGTCCTCGCGGTCTTCGACTGGCTGCACGTGTGGTTCTGCGAGCCCGGCTTCCGCGGCTGCGCCTTCAACAACAGCTTCGGCGAGATCGGCGCGACGGACGCCGCCGTCGCAGGCATCGCACGCCTCCACAAGGAAGCCTTCCACGCCTACGTCACCGGCCTGGTCACGGCCGCGGGACAACCGGAGGAATCCGCCGTCGCCTGCGTACTGCTCGCCGAAGGGGCGATCGCCACCGCAGCCGTCTCCGGAACGCCCGAGCCCGCACACCAGGCCCGGAAGGCGGCCGCGCAGCTCCTGTCCGACGCCCCCGTTCCCTGATTCGCTCTGGGCGTACGCACCTGCAACGGGCTGCCCGCACTGCTTGGATGGCTGTCATGCCGATCTTCAGCACGTACGACGGAACCGGACTGGCCTACCACCTGGTGGGCGAGGGCGAACCGCTGATCTGCCTGCCGGGCGGCCCCATGCGGGCGGCCCGGTACTTCGGCGACCTCGGCGGCCTGTCCCGGGTACGGCAGCTGGTGCTGCTGGATCTGCGGGGCACCGGGGACTCCGCCGTCCCGGACGACCCGTCGACCTACCGGATCGACCGTCTCGTGGAGGACGTCGAGGCGCTCCGCGCGCACCTCGGCCTCGAACAGGCTGATCTGCTGGGACACTCCGCCTCCGGCGAACTCGCCGCGCTTTACGCCGCGACATACCCCGGGCGACTGCGCTCCCTCACGCTCGTCACGCCCGGGACGGGCACCCTGGGCCTTCCCGCCACCGACCAGGACCGGCGCGACGCCGCAGCGCTGCGCGCCCACGAACCTTGGTACGCCGAGGCCAGGGCGGCGCTGGACGAGATCCAGGCCGGACGCGCCACACCCGGGGCCTGGGCGGGGATCAGGCCGTTCATGTACGGCCGCTGGGACGCCGCCGCCCAGGCCCACGCCGCCGGATCCCCCGCGCAGCGCAACGCGTCGGCCGGGTCGCTCTACTACCCCGAGGACGGCCTCGACACCGGTGCCGCGGTCGCCGCACTCCGCGAGCTGCCCGTGCCCGTGCTCGTCCTCGCGGGGGAGTACGACGGCGGCCCCACCCCCGACCGCGCGGCGGAACTCGCGGCGCTCTTCCCCCACTCGGAGTTCGTCGTCCAGCGGGGCGCCGCCCACTTTCCGTGGATGGACGACTCCGGCGCCTTCGTCCGCACCGTCACAGCCTTCCTCGACCCCGAGGTCAACACTGTGCAGGCGGGCGGTATCCGGCTCGCGTACCGCACCTGGGGCGACCCCTCGGCTCCGCCCGTCGTCCTCGCCCACGGGCGGGGCGGGAGCAGCCTGGACTGGACGGGCATCGCCGGACATCTCGCGGCCCGCCACCGGGTGTACGCACTCGACTTCCGCGGCCACGGCCTCAGTGACTGGCCGGGCCGCTACTCCTTCGAGCTCTTCCGTGACGACCTGCACGCCTTCCTGGAGGCCCGTAATCTCTCCGGCGCCACGGTCATCGGGCACTCCATGGGCGGAGCGGCAGCCCTGCTGCTGGCCGAGCGGCACCCGGAACTGGTCGGTGCCCTGGTCATGGAGGAGGCCCCACCCCTGCTCCCGCTCGACCCGCCCCGCGGGCCGGCCGAACGGCCGCCGGGCGAGCTCGGCTTCGACTGGCAGGTCGTTCCGTCCATCGACGCACAGCTCAACGACCCGGACCCGGCCGCACGGGAGCGTCTGGGCGAGATAACAGCGCCGGTACTCGTCGTCGGTGGGTCCCGCAGCCACGTCGACCAGGGACAACTGGCCTGGATGGCGGAGCAGACACCCGGAGGACGGTTCGCCTCCGTCGACGCCGGCCACCTGGTGCACGCCGACAACCCGGAGGCGTTCCTCGCGGCGCTCAAGTCCTTCGGCCTCGGCTGACGGGCCCCACAGGGCCCGCCGGCCGCACCTTCCGCCGCGTCAGCCGCGGTGGAGCAGAGTCACCATGACCTCGTACAGCGTCGCCTCCGGGTCCGCCGCCGTGCCGTGCGATCGCCAGGCCACGAACCCGTCGGGCCGCACCAGGACGGCGCCTTCGGCGGACGTCCCATGGGCGGCGGCCCAGTCGGCCCCCTCCTCGTGCCGCAGGTCGGCGTCCGGGGCGGAGCCGATCCCGAAGGCCTCCAGCGGGACCGACAGGCGCTTGGACACCTGCTCCGCCGCCGCACGCCAGTCCGGATACCGGGCATCGCACAGCAGCACGAACGACTTCTCGTAGAGATCCAGCGTCGACACACGCCCGCCGTCCCGCCGCAGCCACATGTGCGGGGCCCTGGTTCCGGGTTCACCCGTCAGGCCCATACCTTCGGGTACCACCGGAAGGGCGGGGTCGACGTCCAGGACGGCGCCGCGCACATAGCGGTAGCCGAGCGCGACCGTGAGCATGCCGCCCTTGCGGCCGCCGCCACCCGGGCCGGGTGATCCGGCGTACCCCGGGTGGCTGTGCTCGCCCGAACGGGCCGACGCACGCGCACTCGTGGCCTTCGCCACGGGCAGCCGCTCCGCCTCGTACGTCTGGAGAAGCCCCGGCCCCGCCGCCTCGTCGAGCACGGCAGCCAGCTTCCACGCCAGGTTGTGCGCGTCCTGGATACCGGTGTTGGAGCCGAACGCCCCGGTGGGGGACATCTCGTGCGCCGAGTCCCCGGCCAGGAAGACCCGGCCGGAACCGTACCGCTCGGCGACCCGCTCGGCGGCGTGCCACGGCGCCTTGCCGGTGATCTCGACGTCCAGGTCCGGCGCGCCGACCGCCCTGCGGATGTGCTCCGCGCACCGTTCGTCGGTGAAGTCCTCCAGCGTCTCGCCCCGGTCGGGCTGCCACGGCGCGTGGAACACCCACTGCTCCTGGTTGTCCACGGGCAGCAGGGCCCCGTCCGCGTCCGGAGTGGTCAGGTAGCAGACGATGAAGCGCCGGTCGCCCACCACGGAGGCGAGCCGCCGCGAGCGGAACGTGATGCTCACGTTGTGGAAGAGGTCTCCGGGTCCCGTCCGGCCGATGCCCAGCTGCTCCCGGACCGGACTGCGGGGCCCGTCGGCCGCGACCAGATAGTCGGCGCGCACCGTGGTGTGCTCCCCGGTCTCCCGGTCCTTGACCACGGCGGTGACCCCGTCGACATCCTGCTCGAAGCTGAGCAGCTCGGTGGAGAACCGCAGCTCGCTGCCCTGCGCCCGGGCATGCGAGACCAGGACGGGTTCCAGGTCGTTCTGGCTGCACAGGCACCAGCCGCTCGGGCTGAACCTCGCGATCCCGCCGCCCGGGTCGATCTCCTTGAACAGCCATTCCTGGTCGTCGCCGGTGAGCGACCCGGCCTGAAGGATTCCGTGATTGTCCGCCAGCACGGACGCGGCGTCCCGGATCAGCTGCTCCGCCCCCGCGGTCCGGAACACCTCCATCGTCCGGACGTTGTTCCCCCGCCCCCGCGGGTGGGTCGAGGTGCTGCTGTGTTTCTCCACCAGCAGGTGGCGGACGCCGAGCCGGCTCAGGAAGAGGGAGGCGGACAGGCCCACCAGGGAGCCACCCACGATGAGGACCGGTACGCGGAGGTCGACGTTCTCGTTCATCAGTTGCTCCAGCTCGGACGCATGACGGATGCAGTGTCCATGCCCTCGCGGGAGGCCTCCGGCCGGGCTTCGGCCGGCGCCTCACCTGAACGGTTCATAAATCTCGCGCCGCTCGTACCAGCGTTCCACGATCAGTCGCGGGAGCGATGCTCGCGATGCGGGGACGGACTTCATGCCGGCGGGCAGGGACCTGCGCCGCTTCCACCGAAACCGACGGATGACGAGAGGCCACGGGACGTGGCCCCCGCACCGTCTCGAAGGAGAGCGAAAGATGACAACCCTCTCGGAACGGATATCTCAGTCCGCCTTCGACGGTTCGAGGCTCCGGGTCATACTGCTGCTGGACCTGCACGACGGCGCCCAGAACCAGTTCCTCGAGGCGTACGAGCACATGCGCAACCAGGTGGCCTCGATCCCCGGACACATCAGCGACCAGCTGTGCCAGTCCATCGAGAACCCCTCGCAGTGGCTCATCACCAGTGAGTGGGAGAGCGCGCCGCCCTTCCTCGCCTGGGTGAACAGCGAGGAGCACGTGGCGACCGTCCAGCCGCTGCACAGCTGCGTACGCGACACACGCTCCCTGCGCTTCAGCGTGCTCCGGGAGACCGGGGCGGCGTTCGAGGGCACCCCCGAGTCCGCCAAGGGCCGCCTCCAGGCCGCGCCGCGGCTGGGCGACGGCGTCGTACGCCACGCGCTCACCTTCACCGTGAAGCCCGGCACGGAGGAGATGGTCGCGAAGATCCTCGCCGACTACGACTCCCCGCAGTCCCGCGTCGACGAGAACACCCGGCTGCGCCGCACCTCGCTCTTCATGCACGGAAACCGCGTCGTGCGAGCGGTCGAGGTCGAGGGTGACCTGATGGCGGCACTGCGCCACGTCTCCCGCCAGCCCGAGGTCAGGGCCGTCGAGGAGGCCATCAACCCGTATCTGGAGCAGGACCGCGACCTCAGCGACCCCGACTCCGCCCGGATGTTCTTCACCAGGGCCGCGCTCCCCACCGTCCACCACGTGACAGCGGGCCGGCACGCCCCCGAGGGCGTCCAGCGCCACTCGCTGTTCTACCAGGCCAAGGAGGGCTGCGGCATGGCACTGGCCCGGCTGCTCGCCGGCCAGGACGAGGAAGCGGCGAACGACGCGTCGAGCCCCATCGAGAGCAGCACCATCTTCCAGCGCGACGACATCGTGGTGCGGCTCCTCGAGGTGAGCGGCCCGCTCGACGCCCAGCCCTCACAGGCACTCGGCATCGGCGGCCACCGCAAGGCGGCCATGCTCGGCCGGCTGCTCGACGGCGGTGCGAACGGCATGCCGACGACCGACCAGGAGGCCGCGCGCTTCCTCGCGCAGGCCGAGATGGACCTGATCACCGACCGTCGGGCCGCGGAGTCCTGACGCGTCACCGGCAGCGGGGCCACCCCCGCCGCCGTCACACCGCACAACGTGCCTGGAGGAGAACAGCCATGACCACCCACCGGCCTCGCATCGTGGACCTCAGCGAGACTCAGCCCAACCGCAGGCGCGGAGGCGACCTGCGCGCCATGCTCACGCCCACGGCGGTGGGCGCCACCAGCGGCTTCATGGGGCTGGCCATCGTCGCCCCGGGAGACCGGATCGGCGAGCACTACCACCCGTACTCCGAGGAATTCGTGTACGTCGTGGACGGGCTCCTCGAAGTGGACCTGGACGGCGAATCGCACCCGATGCGGCCCGACCAGGGCCTGCTGATCCCGCCGCACGTCCGTCACCGCTTCCGCAACGTGGGCGACGTGGAGGCCCGCATGGTCTTCCACCTCGGCCCGCTCGCGCCGCGGCCCGAACTCGGGCACGTGGACACCGAGGTCACGGAGACCGCTGAGCGCGGAGCGCCGCCAGAACGAACGGGGGCGGCCTCATGACCCGGCGCGTGGCCGTCACCGGGGTCGGCGTCGTCGCACCCGGTGGCATCGGAGCCCCGGCTTTCTGGGACCTGCTCGCCAACGGCCGTACCGCGACACGCGGGATCACGCTGTTCGACCCCGCGGAGTTCCGGTCGCGTATCGCCGCCGAGTGCGACTTCGATCCCGTCGCCCACGGCCTGGACGCGGACCTGATCGCCCGCTCGGACCGGTACATCCAGTTCGCCCTGGTGGCGGCCAGGGAAGCGCTGGGCGACGCCGGACTCGACCTCGAGAAGGAGGACCCCTGGCGCGTCGGGGTCTCCCTCGGGACCGCGGTCGGCGGCACCACGCGCCTGGAGCACGACTACGTCGCGGTCAGCGGCAGCGGTGCGCGCTGGGACGTCGACCACCGGCCGGCGGGTGCCCACCTGGAGCGCGCGTTCGCGCCCAGTACGCTCGCCTCCGCGGTCGCGGAGGAGGTCGGCGCGCACGGGCCCGTGCAGACGGTCTCGACCGGCTGCACCTCCGGTCTCGACGCGATCGGGTACGCCTTCCACTCCGTCGAGGAAGGACGCGTGGACGTCTGTGTCGCCGGAGCCTCGGACACACCGATCACCCCCATCACGGTGGCGTGCTTCGACGCGATCAAGGCGACCTCGGCGAACAACGACGACCCGGAGCACGCCTCCAGGCCGTTCGACGCCCGCAGGGACGGCTTCGTCATGGGCGAGGGCGGCGCCGTCCTCATCCTCGAGGAACTGGAGCACGCCCGCGCCCGCGGCGCGACCGTCTACTGCGAGATATCGGGCTACGCCACCTTCGGCAACGCCTACCACATGACCGGGCTGACCACCGAGGGACTGGAGATGGCCGAGGCCATCAACACCGCCCTCGCACACGCCCGGCTCGACGGATCGCAGGTCGACTACGTCAACGCGCACGGTTCGGGCACCAAGCAGAACGACCGGCACGAGACGGCGGCGGTGAAACGGGCCCTGGGCGCGCACGCGTACAAGGTTCCGATGAGCTCCATCAAGTCCATGGTCGGCCACTCCCTCGGCGCCATCGGCGCGATCGAGATCGCCGCCTGCGTCCTGGCCCTGAAGCACCAGACGGTGCCGCCGACGGCCAACTACGAGACCGCGGACCCCGAGTGCGATCTCGACTACGTACCCCGCACCGCTCGGCCCCTCAAGCTGCGCAGCGTGCTCTCGGTCGGCAGCGGCTTCGGCGGATTCCAGTCCGCCGTCGCCATGACCAGAACAGGCGGGAGGACCCCATGAACGCCCCGGCAACCCCGGTACGCCGCAGTTCCGTCATCACGGGGATCGGTGTCGTCGCCCCCAACGGGACCGGCGCCGGTGCCTTCTGGAAGCAGACCCAGGAAGGGGTCAGCGTCCTCGACACGGTGTCCCGCGAGGGCTGCGAGAACCTCCCGCTGCGCGTCGCGGGCGAGGTCAGGGACTTCGACCCGGTCGCCTTCATCGAGGAGCGCTTCCTCGTCCAGACCGACCGCTTCACGCACTACGCGATGGCCGCCGCCGATCTCGCGCTGGACGACGCGCGGCTCGGACGCGCGGACTACGAGGGCGCGCCGTTCAAGGTGGGCGTGGTCACCGCCGCCGGCTCCGGCGGAGGCGAGTTCGGCCAGCGCGAGCTGCAACGGCTGTGGGGCGAGGGCTCCCGTTTCGTCGGCCCGTACCAGTCCATCGCCTGGTTCTACGCGGCCAGCACCGGCCAGATCTCGATCCGCGGCGGTTTCAAGGGGCCGTGCGCCGTCGTCGCCAGCGACGAGGCCGGCGGCCTCGACGCGCTGATGCACGCCGCGCGGTCCATCCGGCGGGGAACGGACGCGGTCGTGGTCGGCGCGGCCGAGGCACCCCTCGCGCCGTACTCGGTGGTCTGCCAGCTCGGCTACGAGGACCTCAGCCTCTGCGACGACCCTGCCCGGGCCTATCGGCCGTTCACCGCGGACGCCTGTGGATTCGTGCCCGCCGAGGGCGGCGCCATGCTGGTCGTCGAGGAGGAGACGACGGCCCGCGAACGCGGTGCGACCGTCCGGGCCGAACTGGCCGGCCACGCCGCGACCTTCACCGGCGCGGCCCGCTGGGAGGAGTCCCGCCCGGGACTGGCCCGGGCGATCGAAGGCGCGCTCCGCGAGGCGGACTGCGCGCCCGAGGAGATCGACGTCGTGTTCGCCGACGCCCTCGGCGTGCCCGCGGCTGACCGGGCCGAGGCCCTCGCCATCGCCGATGCCCTGGGCGCGCACGGACGGCGCGTCCCGGTGACCGCGCCCAAGACCGGCACCGGCCGTGCCTACTGCGGCGCACCCGTGCTCGACACCTCCGCCGCGGTGCTCGCCATGGAACACGGCATGCTCCCGCCGACGCCCAACGTCTTCGACGTGTGCCACGACCTGAACCTGGTCACCGGGCGCGCGCGTCCCGCCGAACTGCGCACCGCGCTCGTCCTGAGCCGCGGGCTGATGGGCTCGAACTCGGCCCTGGTGCTGCGCCGCCCCACCGACAACCCGCTCTGAGAAGGAGTAGCCCCTCATGACCGCTCAGCTGACGTACGAAGAACTGGCCGCGCTGATGAAGAGCGGCGCCGGCCTGACGGTCGACCCGTCGGAGATGGCGAGCCGCCCCGGCTCCGCCTTCGACGCGTACGGCCTGGACTCGCTCGGCCTGCTCGGCATCGTGGCCGCGCTGGAGAACCGGTACGGCCACCCGCTGCCGGTCGACGCCGACCGGTGCAAGACGCCCGGCGAGTTCCTCGACCTCGTGAACAACACTCTCGTGACAGGAGCCTGACATGACTGGACGCACCGAGAACGAGATCACCATCGCCGCCCCCCTGGACCTCGTCTGGGACATGACGAACGATCTCGAGAACTGGCCCCAGCTGTTCAGCGAGTACGCGTCCGTCGAGGTGATGAAGCGGGAGGGCCAGAAGACGACCTTCCGCCTCACCATGCACCCCGACGACAACGGCAAGGTCTGGAGCTGGGTCTCCGAGCGCACCACGGACCGCCAGGGACGCAACGTACGCGCCCGGCGCGTGGAGACCGGACCGTTCCAGCACATGGACATCCGGTGGGAGTACTCGGAGGTCCCGGGCGGTACGCGCATGCACTGGCGCCAGGACTTCGCGATGCGCCCCGACGCACCGGTCGACGACGCGTGGATGACCGACAACATCAACCGCAACTCGCGCGTCCAGATGGAGCTCATCCGAGACAAGATCGAGCAGCGCGACCGGGAGCGCCGCTCCGCCTCGGTCCCCGCCAACTGATGCCCCGAAAGGCAGCCGGATGCACCACGCACTGATCGTCGCCCGGATGGCGCCCGAGTCCGCGCCGGACATCGCGAAGCTGTTCGCGGCCTCGGACAACACCGACCTGCCGCACCTCGTCGGCGTCAACAGGCGCACCCTGTTCCAGTTCGGCGACGTGTATCTCCACCTGATCGAATCCGAACGGCCCCCCGGCCCGGAGATCGCCAAGGTGACGGAGCACCCGGAGTTCAAGGCCATCAGCGACCGGCTGACCGCCTTCGTGAGCCCCTACGACCCGGAGACCTGGCGCGGTCCGAAGGACGCGATGGCGCAGCAGTTCTACCGGTGGCAGAGCGACGGCTCGGCCTGACAGACGGAAGACCGCCCCGGGTCCGGCACTCAGGTGCCGGACCCGGGGCGGTCTCCGCGTGTGCCCGCGCTACGGCACGACGCACTCGAAGGCGTGCAGGTACGCGTTGACCGGGTGGATCTCGCCGACCCGCAGGCCGGCGTCGGACATCCGCCCGACCAGACTCTCCCGGGTGTGCTTGGCACCCCCGACGTTCAGCAGGAGCAGCAGGTCCATGGCGGTGGTGAACCTCATCGACGGGGTGTCGTCCACGAGGTTCTCGATGATCACCACACGGGCGCCGGAGCGGGCCGCGGCGACCACGTTGCGCAGGGTCCTGCGGGTGCTCTCGTCGTCCCATTCGAGGATGTTCTTGATGATGTAGAGGTCCACCTCGAACGGGATGTCCTCACGGCAGTCGCCGGGCACGATCCGTACGCGGTCCGCGAGGCGGCCGCCGTCCCGCAGCCTGGCGTCCGCACGGGCCACTACACCCGGCAGATCGAGGAGCGTTCCCTGGACCGAGGGGTGCTTCTCCAGCAGACTCGCGAGCACATGTCCCTGGCCGCCGCCGATGTCGGCGACCGAGGAGACCCCGGTGAGGTCCAGGAGGTCGGCGACGTCCTGCGCCGACTGCACGCTCGAAGTCGTCATCGCCCGGTTGAACACCTGGGCGGACTCGCCCGCGTCCTGGTGGAGATATTCGAAGAAACCCTTGCCGAACGTCTCGGGGAAGACGCTCGAGCCGGAGCGCACCGCGTCGTCGAGCCGCGGCCAGACCTCCCAGGTCCAGGGCTCGGTGCACCACAGGGAGATGTAGCGCAGGCTGTTCGGGTCGTCCTCGCGCAGCAGCCGGGACATCTCGGTGTGGACGAACTTCCCCTCCGCCGTCTCCTCGAAGATCCCGTAGCAGCACAGAGCGCGCAGCAGCCGGCTCAGCGGTACGGGCTCGGCGTCCACGACCAGGGCGAGCTCGGCCGCCGATGCCGGTGCCTCGCCCAGCGCGTCGGCCACACGCAGCCTCGCCGCCGCGCGCACGGCCGCGGCGCAGGCGGCCCCGAACGCGAGCTCCCGGAGCCGCATGGACGCCGGCGGGTTCTGGGCGGCGGAGACCGGGGGTGCGGGGAGAGGCGCCGCGACGGGGGTGGTGTCGGGGGTGGGACTCACGGTGGTCATACCGTCTCGTTTCTCCTCGTACGGCGGTGGGCCGTCATCCGGCACACATCCCGGCCGGGACGGACGTCCCGCAGGTGTTGCTGACGAAGGTGTTGCCGGTACCCGAGGTGTCGCGGTTGGCGAGGTCGGCCGGCTTGTTGCCCTGCACGAGGTTGCGGCTGATGGTGTTGTCGGTGTTGAGCGCACCCACGAAGCTCTTGAACAGCAGGATGCCGCCGGAGAGCGGGGTCGAGCCGACGTTGTCACGGATGACGTTGGAACGGACCACCGTGGCCTCGCTGCCGGTGAGGACGATGCCGGACCCCTGGATCGCGGACAGACGCGAGGTGGCCGGACAGAACTTGTTGTTCTCGACGATCCGGTTGCCGCTGATGGTCATCGCCCCCGCCGCGGGCTTGGACTCGTCGCCCACGACGAAGACCCCGCTGCAGTTGCCTGTCAGGGTGTTGCCGTCGATGACGAGATTCCTCACCCGGCGGGCGGTGACGCCGATGCGGTTGCCGCTGACGGAGTTGTCCACGACCAGGGTCCCGCCGGTGTCGGTCGCCCCGCCTTCCTCGCTGACCGAGTTGGCGACGAAGATGCCCGCGTCGCCGTTGCCGGTGGCGGTGTTGTGCCGGAAATCACCGCGGGTGGAGCGCTCCTGGGCGATGCCCCAGGTGCCGTTCTTGCCGGCTGCCACCTTGCGGACGGAGAGCCCGTCGGTCCAGGACGCCCAGATGCCGCTCTTGTCGAAGCCGGAGACCGTCAGTGAACGGATGCGGACATCGTCGACCGTGCGGCTCTTCGTCCCGATGACGCAGATCCCGTTCCCGCCCGTGGCACACGCGTTGGCCGCCTTGGCCTTCTCGGCGGTCTTGGCTCCCTTCGCGGCCGGCGGGGCGATCACCGTCCGCTCACCGGTGCCCCGCAGGGTCAGGCCGGGCTTGGTGATCAGGACGCTCTCACGGTAGGTGCCGGCCAGGACGACGACGGTGTCCCCGGGCCGCGCCGCGTCCACCGCGCTCTGGATCGATTCGCCCGGGTGCACCACGAGGTCACTGTGCCCGGACGCGGCGGAGGGCACGGCCGCGAGCCCCAGGGCGGTAGCCGTGGAGACGGTGATACCCGCCAGGCATTTCATGTGTCTTCTGCTCATGAGCCGAAGCTATGGGCGATCAACCGCCGGTGCCACGCAAGGTGAGCGTATGGATACATGGCGTGCCTGAATGGCTTACTGCGTCCGCGCGCCCCGCCTTCGCGGCCGTACCGTGGCCCCATGACGGGCGAGCGCGATCTTCGGACACTGCTGCGGGGGATGCGGCCGGAGCTCAGGCCCGGCCGCTACGTCTACGCGACCCTTCCCGGTGGCGCGACGCCCCCCGGTGTCACCCCGGTGGTCACCGTCTCCGAGCAGGAAGGGCTGACGCTCGTCGTCCCCCAGGCACAGGCCGAGGAGTCAGGGCTCGCATACCGCTTCGTCGCCGCGTGGATCACTCTTCGTGTGCATTCCGCACTGGACGCAGTCGGGCTGACCGCCGCGGTCTCCCTGGCCCTCACCGACGAGGGGATCAGCTGCAACGTCGTCGCCGGATTCCACCACGACCACCTGTTCGTGCCGTACGCCCGTGCGGCCGACGCCGTCCGGGCGCTCGAAGCACTGGCCGCGGAGTCCGCGTAGGAGTGCCCGGCTCCGCAACGTGAGCCGGGACACGTAACATGGCCCCATGTCCTTCCTCCGCCGCCGTAGCGCCGCCACACCCGCGGGCCCGGACTTCGATGTCCTGGCCATGGACCCGGGGGACTGGCCCGGCAACCTCGGCGCCGGTCTGCTCCCCGCTCCCGACGGGAGCTGTCAGGGCGTGTTCCTGCGGTACGACCTGTTCGGCGGGCGCGGCCCCGCGATGATCATCGGCAATCTGCCGGAGGGCTCACCGGCCCGCGAGACCGAGGAGGGCCAGGTCCCCTTCGAGGTCGCCCAGCTGCTCCTCGCCCTGGAGAACGACGAGCCGGTCGAAGTCACCGGCACCGAGGACGTGCCCGTCATGCAGGGCGACAGCCTGCTGATCGTGCGCCGCGTCAAGCTCTCCGAGAGCCGGATCTCCTGCGTCCAGTTCGACCGGAGCGACGGCGTGCTCGTCACCATCGCCAGCTGGGACCGGCCGATCACCGACGATCTGTACGCCCTGCTCAAGCCACTTCCCGCGGAGCTGTTCCAGCAGGGCTGAAACGTCCCTGCGACAACAGGCGTGTGACCCGCGCCGCCGACGTCCCGAACCCCGTGGGGCCACTGATGTGCCACGGGGTCCCGGTGCCCCGGCGCAGATCCTCCTCCCGGTAGCGCCGGCAGTCCCGGTGCCAGATCAGGATCCCCGCCATCCAGTGCTGGAGCTCCAGCACATAGCCGGCCAGAACCTCCCTCGCCTCCGCGTCCAGATCGAAGTCGTCGTAGAGAACAGGCAGCTCCTGCTCCGCGACATGCTGGAACTGGCGCATCCGCGAGTTCATCAGGTCGTCCACGATCGAGACCCCCGTCGGATAGTCCACCCCGAAGAAGTTCTGGACGACCAGGACCCCGTTGTGCACCTCGCCCTCGTACTCGATCTCCTTCTGGTACGAGAAGAGGTCGTTCAGCAGGCACGCGTAGTCCGCCGCCGCGTTCTCCAGGGAACGCATCGGGCCGCTGCGGTAGACGGCGTCCGGCACCTTCCTGCCGTGGCCCAGCCGGCACAGGCTCATCGTGAGATCCGAGCCGAACGTCGCCCGGCGCATCTCCATGTAGTCCACCGGGTCGGGAATCCGGTTCTGCGCCTGGTTCGCCAGCTCCCAGAGCCAGCTCGCCGTCATCGACTCCACCGCCTCCCGGAAGGTGCGGCGGGCACCCTCGCCCATCGGCCCCGCCGTCCGCCGCCAGAGGTCCGCCAGCCCGCGCTCCAGCGCGTTGACCGGCTCGGGCACGGACGACCCGTCCAGCGGCATGAACAGCGACAGCCGCTCGTTGGCAAGCCGCGCCCCCGCCAGGTCACGCGTCCGGCCGTGCACCACGGGGAACCAGTCGTCACCGTACGTCCCCCAGGTCAGCCATCCCGAGGAGAGATCGAGCTCGTCAGGGGTCGCGTCCGGATGCAGTCCCGCCGCACACAGCGGCAGATCGGTCGCGACGAGCCGCTCCTCGTCCCAGATGTGCGAACCCGGCACCCCCGGCTGGGCCTCCAGCAGCCCCATCCGGCGTGACCAGTCCACGATCCGCAGGCGCGCCCCGTCGAGGTGCGGGCTCAGCGTCGTGCTGAACGGCATGTCGAAGTCCGGCAGCAGTGACGGACCGACGTGCTGGTACGGCACATGCGTATGGCTGCGCAGCCGGAGCGATTCGGAGCGGGGGGTGAGGCGCAGCGAGGCCGCGGCCATCCCGAAACCGGGAACGCTCTCACCCGCGCCCCCACCGTTCATGTAGCGGCTCGAGCGCATGTGCCACTCATGGCCGCCGGACTGCCAGTCCTGGAGGCCCTTGACGTACGCCAGGACAGCGGCCGTCCCCTCAGGGGTGAGGCCCCTCTCCGCGCAGAGCGGCGCGAGCTCGGTGAGGGCGGTGTTCTCGAACTGCTGAAGCCGCGACGTGAGCAGATCGTTGACCGCCTCGGCCGCCTCCTGGGTCGAGCAGCCCAGGAACCTCTCCAGGACCAGGACACCGTTGCTGTTCTCGCCCTCGTCCTCGACCTCCCGCTGGTACGAGAACAGGTCGTTGCGCAGATGCACCGCGTCGGAGAACGCGTCCCTCAGTACGCGCAGTGGCCGCGAATCCGCCACCGGGTCAGGGACCTCCGCGTTCGCCGCGTACTCCACCAGCCCTGCCGACCACGGTGCCCCGCCGACCTTGCGGCGCATCTCGATGTACTCGACGGGGTTGGCGATCCGCCCCTCATTGATGTTCGAGAGCTCCCACAGGGACTCGTTGAGCAGATTCTCCGTCGCCTCGGCGAACCGGGCCCGCCAGGCGTCGGACATGGCCGGCACGGTCCTCGCCCAGAGATCGGCCAGGCCCGCCTCCACCGGATTGTCCGGCTCCGGAGTCGGCGCACCCCGCTCCATAGGCATGAAGGCGGGCAGCCGGTCCAGATACCGCTTGCCGCCCTCACGGTCCGGAGTGCGCTTGAACAGTTCGAGGAAGTGGTCGTCGAAGAAGAAGACCCACACATACCAGTCGGTGACGAGGGACAAGGCCTCGGCCGAGCAGTCCGGATGGGTGTACGCGCAGAGCAGCGCGTAGTCGTGGGCCTCGAGGTCCTTCTCCTCCCAGACACCGGAGCCCTCCAGCATCCCCATCCCGCGCGCCCACTCCCGGGTATGGGCCCGGGCAGCCTCCAGATGAGGGTTGAGACGCGCCGGGTACGGCACGTAGAAGTCCGGCAGTGAGAAGGGCTGTGCCATGTGCGTCCGGCCTTTCCGAGAACTCGCGCGATCCACACGGACCGGTCCTGTCGGCGCCAGCACTACCCCTCGGCCATACGGGGTACGCACAGCGCGGAATAGTCACACAAACCCATGTCTGGCGGCACACTGCACTCTTGACTCGCCAACACCTCCCGCCACAGAGTGTGCGCCGACCGACGAACACGGGGGCGTCCCCCCGGGAACCGCTTCGCCACCGGGCCAAGAAGGGTTGTCATGACGTCGAATCAGAGGACCGGACTCGCGCTCGCACTGACCACGGCAGGGGCGCTGAGCGTGGCGCTGCTCTCCCCGGCCGCGGCGGCAGCGGACAGCGTACGACCGGAATGCCCACGCGGACTCGCCTGCGACTGGATCCCCGCGGCCTACCGGCAGACCGGCGACCCGGCGGACAAGGAGACCTACGGCAACTACGACACGGCGAACCGGCCCGACAGCAACGCCATCCGGTTCATCGTCCTGCACGACACCGAGGTCGACTACGACACCACCCTGAAGATCTTCCAGAACCCCGCCAACCAGACCTCCGCCCACTACGTGGTGCGCTCGGACGACGGTCATGTCACACAGATGGTGAAGAACAAGGACGTCGCCTGGCAGGCGGGCAACTGGTACCTCAACTCCCACTCTATCGGCATCGAGCAGGAGGGTGTCGCGGCCGACGGCGCCAAGTGGTACACCCCCGAGATGTACCGCTCCACGGCACGCCTCGTACGTCACCTGGCGGCGAAGTACGACATCCCGCTCGACCGGCAGCACATCCTCGGCCACGACGGCGTGCCGCCCACCAGCGCGGCGGGTACCCGGAACATGCACTGGGACCCGGGCCCCTACTGGGACTGGAACCGCTTCATGAGGCTGCTGGGCGAGCCCACCGTGCCGAGCGCCCCCGGAAGCAGTGAACTGGTGACCGTCAGCGCGGACTTCACCAAGAACCAGCAGGAGTTCCGCGACTGCGAGAAGAACGTCGACCTGCCCCGGCAGGGCAGCAGTGCGGTACCGCTGCACACCGAACCGTCCGAGGACTCGCCGCTCTTCTCCGACCCGGGTCTGCACCCGGACGGCTCGCCCGGGACGAACTGCGCGGCGGACTGGGGCAGCAAGATCAGCGCCACCCAGCAGGCCGTCGTAGCCGGCAGGGCACCCGGCTGGACGGCGATCTGGTGGTACGGGCAGAAGGCGTGGTTCCGCACCCCGGTCGGGACCCGGACCGTCACCCCCACGTCCGGCCTCGTCGTACGGCCGAAGACCGGCAAGGAAGCAGTGCCGGTGTACGGCGTCGCCTATCCGGAGAAGGCGGAGTACCCCACCGACTTCGACAAGCCGACCGTGGGCAGTCCGCTCCTCTACACCATCAAGGCGGGGCAGGCGTTTCCCGGAGGGGGCGAGGCACCCACCGGCTACTACTACGCACCGACGATCGACGCCTCGAAGCCGTACGACCACACGTACTTCCGCGGAAGCCAGAAGTATGTGACGGTCCAGATCGGACACCGGATCGGTTTCGTGAAGACGTCCGACGTCGATGTGGTGCGAGCCGGGTCGTGAGCGGCTGCCGAGACGCGAACAGCGCGCGCTGCGGGACCCATGTGTCGGCACCGGTCCCGCAGCGCGCATCCCCCGTCCGTCGGGCCGGTTTACCCGGCGTGGTCAGCGTGTCCCCACCGCGGCGCGCACGGCCCGCCGGGCCATCGCGCAGTCGTCGTGCAGTCTGCGCAGCAGCAGCCTCTGCTCCTCGCCCGAGGTCAGCAGGCCCTGCCGTGCCTGACCGGCCCCGGCCGGCGCCCCTTCACGCATGGCCCGCTGGACAGCCGTCTCGTACGTACGGATCTCGCGGGTCAGTACGATCATCAGGTTTACCAGGAAGGCGTCACGGGCGGCAGCTCCGGCCGCCTGCGCCAGCTGGCTGATCTGCCGCCGGGACGCCGGTGCGTCACCGAGCACGGCCCAGAGCGTCGCCAGGTCGTATCCCGGCAGATACCAGCCGGCGTGCTCCCAGTCGACCAGCACGGGCCCGGTGGGCGGCAGCAGGATGTTCGAGAGCAGGGCGTCGCCGTGGCAGAACTGGCCCATGCCCTGCCGCCCGCCCGCGTGGGCCAGGCCGTGCAGCAGCTTCTGCAGGTCACCCAGATCACGATCGGTGAAGAGACCCAGCTCGTGATAGCGGGCGATGCGTGAGGCGTAGTCCAGCGGGGCGTCGAACAGCCCGGCCGGCGGCCTCCAGGCATTGATCCGGCTGATGGCTCCGAGCACGGCCCGCAGATCCGCACGGGGCGGCGCCTCCGCGGGATGCCTCGTCAGCGCCGCGACCCGTCCGGGCATCCGCTCGATCACCAGGGTGCAGTTCTCCGGGTCGGCTGCGATGAGCCGCGGGGCCCGGACCGGCGGGCGGTGCCTGACGAAAGCGCGGTATGCCGCTATTTCGTGCCGGAACCGCTCCGTCCACGCCGGGGAGTGATCGAGTAAGCACTTGGCCACCGCGGTCGCGCGGCCGGTGGTGCCCACGATGAGCACCGAACGCCCGCTGCGGCGCAGCACCTGCACGGGATTGAACTCCGGGCAGATGCGGTGCACGGAGGCGATGGCCATCCGCAGCTGCGCACCCTGGGCGCCGGACAGGTCCAGTCTTCCGCTGAGCGGTTGGGAGCCCGGCCCCGCCGCCCGCCGGGTCCGACCCGTGCCGGACGCCGGAGACGCGGCGCGGGGGTCGAGATACGGCCCGCCGCCCGCCCCCGAGGGACGGAGCGGCCGGGGCGGGGCGGACACGGAGGACGATGCTGTGTACATGGGCGAGACAGATCCCTTCGTGCGCCGACAAGTTACGTGCGCCGCCCCGGCCGGCGGCCGTCCGGCACCCTGGGGAGTACCTAGGGCTGCCGGGCGGGGTGGCGCTTTCCTACCTGACACCGGCCCGCGGGTGGCACAACATCTAGCGACCCCTGGCGAACCCTGGCGAATATTCGCCCGGCATCCGCCGGGGGGCTAGGGTCAAGTCAGCCGAGAACCTGGGGGCTTGACGTGACCGGAGAACCCAACACCCGTCTTTCCGACCTGTTCGGCCTGGCCGGCTGGTCCAAGGGCGAACTCGCGAGAATGGTGAACAGGCAGGCGGCGGCCATGGGCCACCTCCAACTCGCCACCGACACCTCGCGGGTGCGGCGCTGGATCGACATGGGGGAGTCCCCCCGCGATCCCGTGCCCGAGGTGCTGGCAGCTCTGTTCACCGAGCGGCTCGGCCGTGTCGTGACCATCGAGGACCTCGGGTTCGGCCGGCGCGGGCGTGTGGGGAAGCGGCGAAAAGCCGGGACGGAAGACAATCCCGACGGTTTGCCGTGGGCGCCCGAACGGACGGCAGCGGTCCTCACCGAATTCACGGGAATGGACCTCATGCTCAACCGACGCGGCTTGGTGGGCGCGGGCGCCGCGCTCGCCACCGGCTCAGCTCTGACCGGCGCCATGTACGACTGGCTGCATTCAGATCCCGCTCCGGCGGCCCGGGCCTCACGGATCAACGCCCCTCTGCACGCCGACAACGCCGGCTTCGACCTCTACGAGGCCGCGCCCATCGGGTCCGAGGAGATCGAGGCACTCGAGCGCTCGGTCGAGGTGTTCCGGGCCTGGGACGCCTCCAGAGGGGGCGGACTCCAGCGCAAGGCCGTCGTGGGCCAGCTCAACGAGGTGGGCGGCATGCTCGCCTACCACCACCCCGAGCATCTGCAGCGCCGCCTCTGGGGCGTCGCCGCCAATCTCGCGGTCCTCGCCGGCTGGATGTCCCACGACGTCGGCCTCGAACCCACCGCCCAGAAGTACTTCGTGATCGCCGCCCACGCGGCCCGCGAGGGCGGCGACCGTCCGCGCGCGGGAGAGGCGCTCTCGCGCGCCGCCCGACAGATGGTCCACCTGGGCAGGCCCGACGACGCCCTGGACCTGATGAAGCTCGCCAAGTCCGGTTCCGGGGAGGAGACCCTGCCGCGTACGCGGGCGATGCTGCACACCATCGAGGCCTGGGCACAGGCATCGATGGGACGCGGGCAGGCCATGCGGCGCACCCTCGGCGAGGCGGAGGAGCTCTTCGTCTCGGACAAGGGCGATGTGCCGCCGCCGAGCTGGATGCAGATGTTCGACGAGGCGGACATGCACGGGATGCAGGCACTGGCTTTCCGTACGCTGGCCGAGCACGACCCGGGGGCGGCCTCCACCGCGCAGCGCCACGCCAAGCAGGCACTCGATCTGCGGATAAACGGCCGCCAGCGTTCCAAGATCTTCGACTACATCTCACTCGCCTCGGCGTGCTTCATCGCCGACGACCCCGAGCAGGCCGATCGCTACGCACGGCTGGCCCTGGTGTCGATGGGGGAGACGTCCTCGCACCGGACCTGGGACCGGCTGCGCGAGATGTACCGGCTCACCGGCCAGTTCGCGGGCTACGCCAAGATCGAGGACCTGCGCGAGGAGATCGAGCTCGTCCTCCCCCCGAGCGGAGCCAAAAAGAAGGCCAGGGGCTCCCAGGTCTGATCAGAGCCCGCCATCGATGAGCGCACCAGACCTTCCACAGGCCGGCCGGGGCGCGGTCATGCCTCGACGCGGGCCACCAACACGCAGGCGTCGTCGAACCGTTCGGCAGACCCGAGCGACTCGACCACCGCTCGTACGCATTCCTGTGCCGTGCGAGCCTGCGCGAACCGCGGTGCCAGTCCCAGAAGCATGTCCGGGCCTGCGCTCCGGTCCGTCAGTCCGCCGGTGTGCAGTACGAGCACATCGCCCGGGAGCAGGCACACCTCGTCCTGCTCGTAGGTGACCCCGGCTGCTGCCCCGAGCAGTACTCCGTCAGGTGCCGGCAGAGGACGCCCCACTCCGTCGCGGAACAGCAGCGGCGCGGGGTGCCCTGCCTGTGCCCAGACGAGCGTGCCGGTCGCCGGGTCGAAGCGGCAGCACACGGCGCTGCCCAGGGCGGGCTGTGCGGAGCACTCGATCAGCTGGTTCAGATGGCCCATGACCGGCCCGGGGCCGACGCCTGCCACAGCCATGCCGCGGAGCGCGCCGAGCAGCATCGCCATGGCCGAGGTGGCGGGGATTCCGTGGCCGGTGAGGTCGCCGACGGTGAGCAGGGTGTTGCCGTCCGGGAGTGGCAGCGCGTCGTACCAGTCGCCGCCGATGAGGTCGCTCGACCCTGAGGGAAGGTAGTGCGCGGCGATGTCCAGGCCGCTCGCGCCCTGCCCGGATATCGGCAGCGAGCCGCGCCACGGTGGAAGCACGGCAGCCTGGAGTTCCACGGCCATCCGGTGCTCGGCCCGGGCCATCTGTTCCTGCCGCCGCAACGTGTCCCGCGTCCTGCCCACGATGTGCTGGCTGCGCCGCAGCTTGGTGACATCGCGCAGGACCGCCCACATGGAGGCCGTGCAGCCGTCCGCGTCGAGAACGGGTTCGCCCGTCATGTGCAGCGTGCGCATACCACCGCCCGGCAGCAGGATCCGGAATTCGCCGTCTATCGGCCGCCCGTCCACCAGACAGTCGGTCACCATCGACGTCAGAAGAGGCTGGTCCTCCGCGAGGAGCACGGACGGCAGTTCGTCCAGCGACAGGCCTCCCGCCGCCGGGTCCCTTCCGAAGATCTGGTACAGCTCCTCGGACCAGCTGACCTCGTCCGTGAGCAGGTTCCACTCGGCGCTGCCCACTCTGCTCAGGAGCGAACCGGTCGGCGGTTCGGCCGGCGCCGGACGGCGCTCTCCCGCAGGCTCCGGGGCCGTGACACGGGGGACGCCGTCCCTCAGCTGTCCCAGATGTTCGCCGAGGTCGTCGAGCTGGTGCACCGCCAGGTCGCAGAGCGCCCGCTGCCAGCGCTGCTGGGGATCGTCGTCGTCGATCACAGACGTGTCGCTCCGGACCGCGTCGATATCGCCCCGGAGCAGCCGGGTCCGGTTGATCAGGGCGTCGACGGCGTCCCGCTCGGGCGGTTGCGGGGCGGGGCGGTCCGCAAACAGATGGGACGGCATCTGGTACTCCGATACAGGCGGAACGGCCGGTTCGTGGGGGTGGACCGAACACGACTGTTGCACAGGCTCCGGAGCCCCGTAAGGGGTTTGGCAACACTCGATACGTTCTTGCTTCCGGCATATGCCATCGGCTGGGTGGAGCGAGGGTCCGCCGAACACCCTTGCCCCTGGCGGTGAGTTGACGCAAGTCCCCGGGCGTGAGCCGCTCGGCGTACGCCCGCGCGTGCGACCCCGCACGGCTCGCACCGGCCGGGATCTGGGCATATGCGGGGTCGCGTGGGCCGTGGATCCTACGGCGTGCGCCGTCGGCGCCGACGCGGGGCCGATGAAGTGTTCGATCTTGTGACGCAGGTGCGTCGGTCGTCTGTTCGATAGCCGGGTCCGAGGCGTGGGGGCTCGCCGTCCCGGCTGGCCGGCGGAGGGAATGGTGGTGCACGTGTTCGTGTTGGGTGAAGCAGAAACGAAAACGACACTCATCCCCACCCCGGGGGCGAGGTCGGCATCCCTGTCTGGAGGCTCCATGGCACGCAGTGAGACCAGGCCCGTCGTCCTGCTCCGCTCCACGGCCGGAACCGGCCACACCTATGTGACGCGGAAGAGCAGGCGCAACAACCCCGACCGGCTGGAGCTTCGGAAGTTCGACCCGGCCGCCGGGCGTCATGTCACGTTCCGTGAGGCCCGCTGACGACCGGCTGGGTCACCTTCCGGTAGTCGTGAGGTCCCCGGCCTGCGGGGTCGTGGTGTGGATCACACGGCCGGGGGCGGATTCACGGGAACGCCGAGTGGTGGTGGTTCGTTCATCTATGCGTCGGGGTGAGCGGCTGAAAGCCGCCGGGCGGCAGTCCGCCCTCACCTCCGCACACAAGCCGCCCCGGCTGGATTCCCCCGATCCGGCCGGGGCTTCTCCTTGGGCCGCCCCCTGTGTCGCGCGATCCCATGGGGGCGGGACTTGCCGGGGTCCCCTGCTCGAGCTGCTGCCCGCAC
The DNA here is from genome assembly GCF_055559735.1 of Streptomyces sp. NPDC023573. Taxonomy (NCBI): domain Bacteria; kingdom Bacillati; phylum Actinomycetota; class Actinomycetes; order Kitasatosporales; family Streptomycetaceae; genus Streptomyces; species Streptomyces sp. NPDC023573. Next base: position 103,193 of record NZ_JBVHKB010000007.1, on the reverse strand, counting down.
GGGACTGTGCTCACATGGTCCGCGTGAGGTCTGCGGCGTAGTGCTCGATGGCGGGCCGGTACTGCTGCACGCCCGGGCTCTCGCTCGTCGCCGCCAGCAGGCACAGCAGGAGCTGCATGGCCTCGTGGTGCTCGCCGGTGTTGAACAGAGCCATGGACAGGAAGGTCTTGAGGGCCCCGTCGTCCGGGAATTCCGCCACACCGCGCCGGAGGGTCTCAACGGCCTGACCGAACCTGCCCAGGACGCGATAAGTGCTGCCGAGACCCAGCAGCGCGCCCCGGCGTTCCTCATCGGTGAGGCCGTGGCCCTGCAGGCTCCGCTCGTAGTACGGGACGGCCTCGGCCTCCAGGCCGAGCACGTCATGGGCCCAGGCGGTCTGATAGGCGACGTCCGCCGCGTCGGGGAACGAGGCCGTGAGGGAGAGGAGACGTTCCCTGGCCTGTTCGGGGTGGCCTTCTTCCCGCAGCCGCACGGCTTCCGCCAGCAGTTCGTCCTTCTTCTGTGCGCTCATGCGCACATGGTCGCACCCGCCCAGGGTGTGGCCGACGGGGTTGGGGGCATCCGTTCCGCCATGACAGCAGAGGCGAATCGTAGTGCACGACGCAGAGGCGTGGGGAATCTACTGCTGCGCGCGGCGGTGCTCGCGGCGGCGTTCGTGGCCCTTGTCGCGTTCTCCGTGGTCCTGGCGAAGGTGACGCTCACGCCGTCACCCGCGTCGGAGGACATCGTCACGTCCAATCTGAAGCCGGGGCGGTCCTTGCGGCAGTACGCGCAGGAGTACACGTTTCTCGCAGCGTGCAAACAGGCGGGCGGCAACCTGCTGCTGGGCGCCCCGTTCGGCGTGCTGCTGCCGATTCTGGTGCCGCGTCGGCTCCGGATGATCCGGATGACCGTGCTCACCGTGCTGGTCATGGCAGTCGTCGAGCTCGCACAGGGCGCGCTCGTGGCGGGGCGGGCCTTCGACATCGACGACGTGATCCTCAATACGGCAGGCGCGCTGCTGGGGTACGCACTCGTGGGGCGGCGCATCAGCCACCGCTACCACGCGCTCTCGGACGAGCCGGCCGCCGCGGACGAGGCGAAGCCCGGACCGCGGACGCCGGCTGGGACAGGGGCGGCCTCCAGCAGCAGTGCGAAGCCCGGCGCCGCACCGAAGCCAGGGAACAGGACGAAGCCCGGCGCCGCGTCCGAGCCCGGCGCCTCGCCGAAGTCCGGGGCCACGACGAAGGCCGCCGGCAGCCCCGCGACCGGTTCCGCCGCACGGCGGAGCGCGCCCGCGCCGATGGCTCGCGGACGCGCTCTGCTCGACAGGTGGCGCGGTCGGCGGGAGGGCCCGGGCGGGGGAGCGCCCGGAGCCCGCCGACGCGGAGCCTAGAGCGCCGGGTGGGCGTTCTTCATGAGCTCCTGGAACTGCGCGGAGAACCACTGGCCGGAGATCGGGGCGTCGGGCAGCGCACCGGACATGTTGTTGCCGTTGCGGACGTTACCTTCGTAGGTCGGGTCGCACATCCGGTCGAATCCCTTGCCGTCCGGGTTCGGGATCAGCTTGCTGGAGCCGTCCGACTCCCCCGGGGGCTTCATCCAGACGTACGCGTCGATGCCTGCGGCGGGAGCCGCCTGCGGCCGTTCACCGAGACCGGCTCCGGCCTGGTTGCACCAGTTCCCCAGGTGGATGCGCCGGTCGTAACGGCCGCCGTCCACATAGGTGTCCACGCTGGTGGTCGCACCAGGTCCGGTCGGCCGGTCGGCGCCGCCCCAGCCGTTGCGGGAGGTGTCGATGAGCATGCCGATGTCGGAGTTGAAGCCGACGGAGACCAGCTCGTCGCGGAAGGCCTGGGCGTAGGACTGCTCGTCCGTGTAGCGGTTCCAGTCGACCCACTTCGACTGGCGCACGGAAGTGCCGTTGACGGAGTCGTCGATGGAGAAGTGATCCTCAGTCGTCGCACCGTAGTTGGCCGTGTTGGTGATGAAGCCGTGGACGTCGTCGACGGTCGCGCCCTCGGTGGTGGCGGCCTCCTTGAAGATGTCGGCGGTCGGACCGAAGTTGTCGTCCCAGCCGATCCAGCCGTGGTGGCCGGCGTCTATGTAGTTGTAGACGTTCGGAGCGTCGCCGAGCTTGTTGAGGGCATAGCCGACGCCCTTCTGGTAGTTGCCGTTGGCCTTCATCACGTCGCACTCCGGCGTGGCGGTGGGACGGCCGCCGGCGTTGGTGATGAGGTTGGGCAGCGAGTCGATCTCGACGGTGGTGACGATGCGCAGACCCGCGTACTTCGCGTCGCCGAGGATGGCCGCGATGGGGTCGATGTACTCGGTCTTGTAGCGGTCGATCTCGGTGGGGCCGAGCTCACCGTTGGAGGCGAGTGCCGAGCAGTCACGCCCGGGCAGGTTGTAGATGACGAGCTGGACGACGAGTTCGCCGGAGCCCTTCTGGGTGAGGGCTTCGTCGAGGTGGTCGCGCAGCCCCATTCCGCCGTTGGCGCCCTCGATCGCGGCGATGCGGTCCAGCCACACACCGGTCGGCTGGTCGGCGATGCGGTCGCCGCCCGGCTCGGCGGCGGCGTTGGCCGACCACTCCGGGTTGACGTAGACCTTCGAGCCCTCGTACGGGTTGTTGACCCGGTCCGAGGGATCGGTGGGCGGGTCGGTCGGGTCCGGCGGGTCGGTCGGTCCGGTGGTGCCTCCGTCACAGGTGACGCCGTTCAGCTTGAACGTCGCGGGCACGGTGCTGTTCCCGCTCCCGGTCGCGTTGAAGCCGAACGTGGCGGAGGACCCGGTGGCCAGTGCGGCGTTGTAGCCGGCGTCCTTCGCGGTGACGGCGGTGCCGCTCTGCGAGACGGTGGCGTTCCAGCCCTGGCTGACCTTTTCACCGCCGGCGAACGACCACTGCAGCTGCCAGCCGGATACGGCGTCGCCCAAATTCTTGACGGTCACCGAGGCTGTGAGACCCCCGTTCCACTGGTTCTGGATCTTGTAGTCGACGGAGCAGCCTGCCGCCGCTGCGGCAGAGGTTCCGAAGGGTGCCACCGCCGCGGCGGATCCGGCGGCTGCGGCGACGAGTGCTCCCGCGGCTATGAGCGCCGTTCGGGATCGGCGCAGGGTGGTGCGGCTCGTGCGGCTCATACGAATTCCGTTTCCTCAGCTGTCGAGGGCGCGCAGATGATCACGCGGCCCGATTCCGTACGGGGGTGGGGATACCGTCGTAGTCGCTGATCAAAGGCAGGCCGATGGGGCGGTGCTCCGGCCTGTTTCGCTTGCTGCGAGGGGGACTTCGGCCCGATCGGTGCGCGCGAGGAGTTCGAGCGGTCCTCGTTCACACAGGTGCGTTCGTGCCGACCGCGATGTCCGGTCCCCGGAAACCGCCGGCCCGATACTGCGCGGCGCTGTTCTCCACCGTGCGTACGAGGGCGGATCCGGAAGCCGTGGCCGTGTCCGGGAGACTGCTTCCGGACACGCCTGGCACTGCTCCGGGGAGCAGCCTGAACAGGTGCGGTATGTGCGGGGGGTGAAGCATGAGCGACTCCTTGCAGATCGGGCGTGCCCCCTACGGCACGTCGACTGGTGGAACCGCTCCCACTGGTGTGGCTTGACGTTAGAGCGTCAAGTGGTGGCGGTCAACACACCAGTTCCCATCTCTTGGTATCGAATTAATTCGACTCTTCAAGTCTCTTGACTCCCTTTTTCCTCGTCCCCATGCTGGGAGCGCTCCCACTGGTTCAAGGCTTGTGCTCAGCCCCGCACACCCCCCATGTCGCCGAGCCGCGAGGAGGTACTCCGCATGCCATCGGGACGCACACGAAGAACCTGGTTACCCGGAAGACCACGCAGAACCGGAGCCGTGAACCGACGTTTGTGGACGGCATCGGTGGCCGCGCTGGCCCTCCCTCTGGGGATGACCGCCGCAGCCGGTACGCCGGCCCAGGCCGCCGCCGTCCAATGCAGCGTCGACTACAGAACCAATGACTGGGGTTCGGGCTTCAGTGCCGAGCTCACCGTCACCAACAGGAGCTCCACCCCGATCGACGGCTGGACGCTGAGCTATGACTACGCCGGCAGCCAGAAGCTCACCAACGGCTGGAACGGGAACTGGTCCCAGTCCGGCAAAACGGTCACCGTCAAGAACGCGAGCTGGAACGGCACCATCGCCGCCGGGGCCGCCGCCACGACCGGCGCACAGTTCACCTACAGCGGCACGAACACCGCGCCCACCACCTTCGCCGTCAACGGCACGGCATGTGCCGGCGCCCACCAGCCGCCGATCACCGTCCTCACCAGTCCGGCGGCAGGCGCCGTCTTCTCCGCCGGAGACACCGTCCCCCTGGCCGCGACGGCCGCGGCCGCCGACGGCGCGGGGATCAGCAAGGTCGAGTTCTACGACGACACGACACTGCTCGGCACTGACACGACCTCCCCCTACACGTACGACGCCGAAGGGCTCGCCGTTGGCGGCCACTCCGTGTACGCCAGGGCGTACGACAGCCTCGGTGCGTCCGCGGAATCGACCCCCGCCGGCATCACCGTCGCAGCAGGCCCGGCCGTCGTCGCCACCCCCGCCCAACTAGGCGTTCAGCAAGGGAAGTCGGGGACCTTCGAGGTCTCGCTGTCCACCGCCCCGGCCTCGCCCGTCACCGCCACCGTGGCGCGGAGCGCCGGCAACACCGGTCTGAGCGTCACCGGTGGCGCGAGCCTCACGTTCACCCCGTCGAACTGGTCCACGCCTCAGAAGGTGACCGTCTCGGCCGACGGCTCCGGTACGGGAGCCGCCACCTTCACCGTGACGGCCCCGGGCCACTCCACGTCCCAGGTCACCGTCACCCAGCTCGCGGAGGCGAAGGAGTACGACGCCCGCTTCCTCGACCTGTACGGGAAGATCACCGACCCGGCGAACGGCTACTTCTCCCCGGAGGGCATCCCCTACCACTCCGTCGAGACGCTGATCGTGGAGGCTCCCGACCACGGGCACGAGACGACGTCGGAGGCGTACAGCTATCTGATCTGGCTCCAGGCGATGTACGGGAAGCTCACCGGGGACTGGACGAAGTTCAACGGTGCGTGGGACACCATGGAGAAGTACATGATCCCCACGCACGCAGACCAGCCCACCAACTCCTTCTACAACGCCTCGAAGCCCGCCACCTACGCACCCGAACACGACACCCCGGACGAGTACCCGGCCGTCCTCGACGGATCGGCGGCCTCCGGCTCCGACCCGATCGCGGCCGAGCTGAAGAGCGCGTACGGCACCGACGACATCTACGGGATGCACTGGATCCAGGACGTCGACAACGTCTACGGGTACGGCAACACGCCGGGTAAGTGCTCGGCCGGCCCCGCCGAGACCGGGCCGTCGTACATCAACACCTTCCAGCGGGGGGCGCAGGAGTCGGTCTGGGAGACCGTCACCCACCCCACCTGTGACAACTTCACCTACGGCGGGGACAACGGCTACCTGGACCTGTTCACCGGGGACGCCTCATACGCCAAGCAGTGGAAGTTCACCAACGCACCGGACGCGGACGCCCGAGCCGTACAGGCCGCCTACTGGGCCGACACCTGGGCGAAGGAGCAGGGCAAGTCGGGTGAGGTCTCCGCGACCGTCGCCAAGGCGGCGAAGATGGGCGACTACCTGCGTTACTCCATGTTCGACAAGTACTTCAAGAAGGTCGGCAACTGCGTCGGACCGGCCACCTGCCCCGCAGGCAGCGGCAAGGACAGCGCGCACTACCTGATGTCCTGGTACTACGCCTGGGGCGGTGCCACCGACACCTCCGCCGGCTGGTCCTGGCGGATCGGATCCAGCCACGCGCACGGCGGCTACCAGAATCCGATGGCGGCCTACGCCCTCAGTTCCGTCGCCGACCTCAAGCCCAAGTCGGCCACGGGTCAGCAGGACTGGGCCAAGAGCCTGGACCGGCAGATGGACTTCTACCAGTGGCTCCAGTCCGACGAGGGAGCCATAGCGGGCGGCGCGACCAACAGCTGGAAGGGCAGCTACGCCCAGCCGCCGGCCGGGACGCCGACCTTCTACGGCATGTTCTACGACGAGAAGCCCGTCTACCACGACCCGCCGTCCAACCAGTGGTTCGGATTCCAGGCATGGTCGATGGAGCGCGTCGCCGAGTACTACCACGAGTCGGGTGACGCACAGGCCAAGGCCGTACTCGACAAGTGGGTCGACTGGGCCCTGTCCGAGACGACCATCAACCCCGACGGCACCTACCTCATGCCCTCCACCCTCAAGTGGTCGGGCGCGCCCGACACCTGGAACGCGTCGAGCCCCGGCGCGAACTCCGGGCTCCACGTCACGGTCGCCGACTACACCAACGACGTCGGGGTGGCCGGTGCCTATGCCAGGACGCTGACCTACTACGCCGCCAAGTCCGGTGACGCCGAGGCGAAGGCCACGGCCGAAGGACTGCTCGACGGCATGTGGAGCCACTACCAGGACGACGCCGGTGTCGCGGTTCCCGAGACCCGCGCCGACTACAACCGGTTCGACGACCCGGTGTACGTCCCGGACGGCTGGACCGGCGTAATGCCCAACGGCGACACCGTCGACAACGACTCGACGTTCCTGTCCATCCGGTCGTTCTACGAGGACGACCCGAACTGGCCGAAGGTGCAGGCCTATCTCGACGGCGGGAGCGCACCCGTGTTTACCTACCACCGGTTCTGGGCACAGACCGACGTCGCACTGGCTCTGGGGGCGTATGCAGACCTCCTGGAGTGAGTGACAGCACCCGGCGGATCCCGGCCGCACCGGCGGCCGGGATCCGCTCGGTGCCCTGTTCCGGCCCGGCCCGCCTTCAGGAGAAGGCGCCGGTGTAGTTCTCGGCGAACTCGGCTGCAGCGTGGCGGGAGTCCGCGATCCGGTGCAGCTGCGACAGCTGGAGCCGGCTGTCGAACGGGCTCCCCTCCGGATGTGTGTGCAGGGTCGTCGTCATGAAGTACGAGAAGTGCTCGGCACGCCATACCCGGCGCAGACAGGTGTCCGAGTACGCGTCGAGAAGTGCGGAGGACCCCTCACGCTCAAGATGCTCGAACGCGCGGGCGAGCACCACCACGTCGGCGGCCGCGAGGTTCAGTCCCTTCGCGCCCGTGGGCGGCACGATGTGCGCCGCGTCGCCGGCCAGGAAGACACGGCCGTGGCTCATCGGCTCGGTCACCTGGCTGCGCATAGGCAGCACCGACCTGGCCGTGATGGGTCCGCGTTCGAGCTTCCTGCTGCCCGCCGAGGCCAGCCGGACGTCGAGCTCGTCCCATATCCGCTCGTCGGGCCAGTCGGCCGGATCCTCTCCCCCGGGGACCTGGAGGTAGAGCCTGCTCACCTCCGGCGACCGCATGCTGGCCAGCGCGAAGCCACGCGAGGAGTGCGCGTAGACCAACTCGTCGTACACCGGGGGCGCGTCCGCCAGGATGCCCAGCCACGCGTACGGATAGGTCCGTTCGTACGACCTCAGCGCACCCTGGGGGACCGACCGCCGGGTCACCCCGTGGAAGCCGTCGCACCCGACGACGTAGTCGCACTCCAGCGTCTGCGCACGGCCGCCGTGCCGGTAACGGATCAGCGGGCGGGCCGTGTCGACCCCCTCGACCGAGAGGGCCTCCGCCTCGAACAGCAACGGTGCTCCGTCGGCCAGCTGGAGCGCGATCAGGTCCTTGACGACCTCGGTCTGCGCGTACACCCACACCCGGCTGCCACCTGTCAGCGACGGGAAGTCCACCCGGTGCGAGCGCCCGTCGAAGCGCAGCTCGACCCCGTCGTGCGCGATGCCTTCCCGGTCCAGACGTGCACCCGCACCGCTCGCCCGCAGCGCGTCGACCGTGCTCTGTTCCAGGATCCCGGCGCGTTGACGCTGCTCGGCATACGCGCGGTCCCGGCTCTCCAGGACGACGCAGTCGACGCCGTTCCCGTGCAGCAGCCGGGCCAGGAGCAGGCCCGCGGGGCCCGCGCCGACGATCCCCACACGGGTGCGGCGGGGGAGGGGTACGGCGGTGTCCACAGAGAGGTCCTTTCGGACGGGGTCGGAGCTCCGTTGTCGTCGGGCGGAGCCGGTGGCGACCACATGGTCATGAGAAATCCTCCTGCCGCGACAGGAACAGCCTGGCCCGTTTCGGCGGATCCCGGAAATCGATTCTCTGGATGAGGTGGATCCATCCGGCGAATACCCGGGCTTCTCTTCCCGGTTCCGCGTGCCGCCGGGTCCCGCAGAGGGGCTCGCGGGACCCGGCCCGTGGGAGGCATGATCATGCGATGACATGGACAGCTCCCGAAGCCACCCGCGCCATCGGACCGCTCGCCGGCGGCGAGCGCGAGACGCTGACCGCGTTCCTCGCGTTCTACCGCAGCACACTGCTGCAGAAGTGCTCGGGCCTGACGGGCCACCAGCTCGCCGAGCAGACGGTGGAGCCGTCCGGACTCACCCTGCTCGGCCTCGTCCGGCACATGGCCAAGGTGGAACGCACATGGTTCCGCGAGGGTCTCGCCGGCCTGGATCTTCCTTCGATGTACGACACCCGGAAGGGCAAGGACGCCGACTTCGAGGACCTCTCGCCGGACCGCGCCCCCGAAGACTACGCCCGTCTCCTCGACGAGATGCGTCTCGCCGACGAGTCGGCGGCGGACGCGCCGCTCGACACCACCTTCACCCGGCGCGGTTCGGTCTACTCGCTGCGCACGGTGTACGTCCACATGATCGCCGAGTACGCGCGCCACATCGGCCACGCCGACCTGCTGAGGGAACGGCTGGACGGTACCACCGGCGCCTGAGGCCGCCCGAGACCCCGGGGCCATGGGGTCCTGAGGCCGGCCAAGACCTCGCGCCCGTACAGGATCTGGCGTAGTCGTGCGCCCAGGCGGACTGAATCCCCCGGACGGGGTCACACGGAAGGCATGACGTCCACTGACGTAAGGACAGACGGCGGCGCCGGGGACCCGGCCCGCGGAGGAGCGCCGCGTCGCCGCGCCCGCACGCGAGGATGCCTGCCGTTCGCGGGTGTGTGCGCCGCGGCGCTGGTTCTGCTGCTCCTGGGCACCCGCCTCAGCCTGCTGCCGGGGCTCGGCGGCCTCTTCGGCGAGGAGACCACCGACCGCTCCGGCCCCGCGGTGCTCAAGTCCATCCAGGACATGAGTGCGTACGAGGCGGCATCGGGCAACTTCCAGGTCGTCGTCGACCTGGAGAAGGACGCGAAGTTCCTGCCCGACGCCATCCGCGGCACCCGGACGCTGTACGTCGGCGCGGGCACCGTCGGAGCCTCCGTCGACCTCGGCAAGGTCGGGGCCGACGGGGTGACCGTCGACGAGGACCGCACCACGGCCCAACTCGTCCTGCCTCACGCCGTGCTGGGCAAGCCCGCCCTGGACCCGGACCGCTCCTACGCCGTGTCCAAGCAGCGCGGCCTCCTCGACCGGCTCGGTGATCTCTTCTCCGACAACCCCGGCAGCGAGCAGGCGGTCAACAAGCTGGCCGCGCGGCACATCGGGGAGGCGGCCGAGGAGAGCGGCCTCACGAAACGGGCCGAGAAGAACACCACCTCGATGCTCCAGGGGCTGCTCGCCTCACTCGGGTTCGAGAAGGTCACCGTCCGCTTCACCGAACCGCGCGGCTGACCTCCTCGCACCCCCACCCGCCCCGGCCCCGCGGCCCTGCGTCACACTCGCCGGGACGAACGGTCGCCTCATCGACCGTCAGGAGCCGGGGAGTGATGACCATGACCGCCGAGACCACGGAACGCTTCAGGGCAGCTGTCCAGAAGCGGGACCACGCGGCACTGGAGGAACTGTTCACCGACGACGTACGCCTCTTCAGCCCGGTGAAGTTCACTCCCTTCGAGGGCAGGCCGATGGTGCTCGGCCTCTTCGGCGTCCTCCTTCGCACCTTCGAGGACTTCCGCTACGTCGGGCATTTCGAGGGCGAGGCCTCCACCAGTGCGGGGAGCGCCCAGGAGCCCTCGGAGATCCTGCTGTTCAGGGCCACGGTGGACGGCAAGGAGATCCACGGGATCGACCTCCTCCAGTTCGGTGAGGACGGCCGGATCAACGAGTTCACCGTGATGGTCCGCCCGATGTCCGCGGTCCAGGCGCTGGGTGAGGCCGTCCTGCGGGGGCTCGCCGCCGACGGTCTCGTGCCCGACGGGGCGGCCCGCTGAGAAGACTGTGCCCGGGCCGGGGCCCCCGGCCCGGGCACCGGACGGCATGGCGCAACGCCGTTGCGGAGTCGTTCGGTTACCCTACGTGAGCTCGACGAGCACTCATCGGCATCCGAGGGGACCCCCGAATGAACCGCATCCGCACCGCACTTGCCGCCGCCGGCCTCGCCGCCGGCCTGGTCGCCGCTCCCGTTGCGAACGCCGCGCCGCACGAGAACCGCACGGCGGCAGCCGTCCACGATCCCTGCACCGGCGAGTTCCTCGGGGACGCGCGGCTGGGCCCCAAGTGGCTGCCCTCCACCAAGCAGGCACCCGTCGGCCCGCTGCTCAAGGGGTACAAGCGCACGGGCGGCCTGTCTCCCTCCGCCTTCCTGAACAAGTACTGGGAGGGACCGGCGGACACGGGCAGCTGGAAGTATCCGCCCAACGACGGCTTCGCCGAAGTCAACGGTGAGGTCGACAAGGAGCCCACCGAGCTGCGCACCGGCCAGCGCCTGGACCGCTTCGGATCGGAGTACGGCGCCTACCTCGCACCGGCCGGCGACGCCTACAAGGAGCGGGCCTTGCCTCCGCAGAACCTCAACACCCGTGACACCGCGGTTTCTTGTGACTACCGCGTCTACAAGGTGGCCAAGCCCTTCTGGGTCTGGGAGGGCGGCATCGCACCGTGGTTCGAGCAGCCCGGCGGAGGCCGGCAGATCAAGCTCGACGCCGTGTTCCTCGACCCGGGCGAGGGACAGCGCCTCAACGTGAAGTGGCTGCTGGACCACGCCTACCTCACCCCCGTGAGCGCGTAGCACCCGCTGTGGAACGCCGCGAACTGCGTGCCGCCCTGCACGCGGCAGGCGTGGACGACGGTTACTACCGGATCGAAGGCGTTCATGAACCGGCCCCCACACCCCCCGACTTCCTGTTCCTCAGGAAGGCGCCCGACGGGGTGTGGGAGACCGGCGCCTACGAGCGGGGCACCTACGAGGTGATCGCCCGGCACCCGGACGAGGCGGCAGCCTGCGCGCACCTCCTGCGTCTGCTCGTCTGACGGGGGCGGCGGCGGGTTTGCCGGATCGGCAAGTTCCCTTGGCCGGCGGTACCGCGACGCCGAATGATGGACGTGCCGACAGGCCACCGTGAACCCGAGGAGACACATGCCGCAGTCCGCCCCCGCCGCCGAGCCCTCCACCACCGTCCCCGGGGCGTTCCACCGGCTGGTGGACGTCCCGGGCGGCCGGATCCATCTCCTGGAACAGGGAACAGGCCCTCTGGTCCTCCTGATCCACGGCTTCCCCGAGACCTCGTACTCGTGGCGCCACCAGCTCTCCGCCGTCGCGGAGGCGGGCTTCCGGGCGGTCGCCGTCGATGTCCGCGGCTACGGGCGCTCCTCGGCCCCCGGTCCCGTGGACGCCTACCGTATGACGGCCCTCGTCGCCGACAACGTCGGTGTCGTGCGCGCACTGGGGGAGGAGACCGCGACGGTCATCGGCCACGACTGGGGCTCGACCATCGCCGCCGACAGCGCACTGCTGCGGCCCGACATGTTCACGGCCGTGGGCATGCTCAGCGTTCCCTACGCACCCTGGAACGCGATGCGGCCCACCGACGGCTTCGCCCGTATCGGCGGGACCGAGGAGTTCTACGTCAGCTACTTCCAGCAGCCCGGCCGTGCCGAGGCGGAGATCGAGCCCGATGTACGCGGCTGGCTGGCCGGCTTCTACACCTCGCTCTCCGGCGACACGATGCCGCCGCCCGGTGCGGACAGCCCCTTCTTCGTGCCCGCCGGAGCAGCCATGCGCGACCGCTTCACCGGCGGCGCCCTGCCGTCCTGGCTCACGGAGCGCGACCTGGACATCTGTAGCGCGGAGTTCGAGAGGACCGGCCTGACCGGCGGGCTCAACCGCTACCGCAACGTCGACCGCGACTGGGAGGACCTGGCCGCCTGGGACGGAGCCCCGCTCTCGAACCCGGCCCTCTTCGCCGGGGGCGCCCTGGACTCCTCCACCACCTGGATGGCCGATGCCATCGCGGCCTTCCCGACGACGCTTCCGGGCCTGGTCTCCTCGCACATCCTGGAAGGGTGCGGACACTGGATCCAGCAGGAGCGACCCGAGGAGGTCAATGCCCTGTTGACGAACTGGCTGCACACCGTGCACCCGTGACGGCCGCGTGTCGAAGTAGGGACCCCGTGCGCGGAGCGGCCATGGTGGTCGTATGAACAGTGCAGGCATTCTCGCCGATGCGTTCGAACGCATCCATGAAGCGGTGCACGCCGCAGTCGAGGGCCTCCCTCCCGAGGACCTCAACGCCAGGCTCGACGACGAAGCGAACTCAATCGCCTGGCTCGTGTGGCACCTCACGCGCGTCCAGGACGACCACATCGCCGACGCGGCGGGCACCGAGCAGGTCTGGTTCGCGAAGGACTGGGCGTCCCGCTTCGAACTGCCCCTGGAGAAGGGATCGACGGGCTACGGCCACAGCAGCGCGCAGGTGGGCTCGGTGACGGTGACGTCGGGTGATCTCCTCCTCGGCTACTTCGACGCCGTGTACGAGCAGACCCTCGGCTTCGTCCGGGGACTCGACGGCCGGGCCCTGGACCGTGTCGTGGACGACGCCTGGTCGCCGCCGGTGACCCTCGGCGTGCGGCTGATCAGCGTCATCGCCGACGATCTGCAGCACGCCGGGCAGGCCGCGTTCGTCCGGGGCGCGCTGGAACGCCGTCAGTAGGACGCGGAACCGGTGCGCGCGTAGTGGCCCGGACTCGTGCCGACCACACGCTTGAAATGCCGGGAGAGGTGGGCCTGGTCGTAGAAGCCGACCGAGGCCGCGACCTCCGGCCCGCGCATCCCGCCCAGCAGCAGGCGGCGGGCCAGATCGACACGGCGCCCCGTCAGGTACTGGTGCGGAGCCATGCCGAACTCCCTGCTGAAGGCACGTACCAGGTGCGTGTGATGGGCGTGCAGACGCTCCGCTGCCTCGCGGAGCGTCAGCCCTTCCACGACGTGCTCGTCGAGCAGATCCCGTAGGGCGTACGCGATCCGGCTGTCCGGCACCTGCGGGGCGACCGGCTCGTCGCGCAGGTGCCCTGTGAGTCGTTCGGAGACGAGCGCGAGACGGCTCTGGGCCTCCAGCTCGTCCCCGGGGCCCTGGAGCGTCCGGTGCAGCTGGTCGACACGCAGGCGCAGCCGCGGATCCCGCAGCACGGGCCGGTCGACCGCGCGCCCGACGAGATCCGCGTCGATCTGCGCGGTGTTCAGGTACAGGACACGCTTACGGAACCCCCCAGGGGTCGCCGCGTCACCGTTGTGCGGCACATGCGGAGGCAGCAGCGTCACCACCGAGCTGGGGGCCCCGTGCTCATGGCGGTCCAGGTCGTAGCGGACCATTCCCTCGTCGACGATGAGCAGCGTCCACGCGTCGTGCGTGTGCATGGGATAGGCGTGATCGGCGAAGTGCGCGTGGAAGACCTCGTCGATTCCCTCGACGCGTGGACGCCACGCGGTGATCTCCGGACGTGCACCCATGCACGAAGCGTACAAGAGCGTGCCGGAACCCCGGCGACGTGCAAACTTCGTACAAGACGGCTGCCCGCCGGGCTCGGCAGACTCCTGCCATGACCGACGAGAACGCCCCCGTACGCTTCGACACCAAGATCGCCGTGCTGCTCCGCGACGACCTCGAGACCTGGCAGCGCCTCAATGTCACCGCCTTCCTGGTGAGCGGCCTCGGCACACAGGTCCCCGAGGTGATCGGCGAACCGTACGCCGACGCCGACGACACCCCCTACCTGCCCATGTTCCGGCAGCCGGTCCTCGTGTTCGCCGGGCCCAAGGAGCTCCTGACGACCGCGCGCACCAAGGCGGTCAGCAGAGGCGTTCACCTGGCCGTGTTCACGTCCGACCTCTTCGCGACCGGCCACGACGAGGCCAACAGGGCGGCCGTCCGGGCGGTGCGCGGGGACGGGATGGATCTGGTGGGCCTGGCCGTCCACGGCCCCCGCAACGCAGTCGACAAGATCCTCAAGGGCGCCTCCATGCACCCGTGACCAGCGCCCGGGCGTCACCGGCCGGATACTCACGGACACACCCGTGCGGGTGATGGTTCCCGGTGCCATACTCAAGACAAGTCCGCTTGACAGGCTTGTCATTGTCCCGAAAGGCGACGCGTCATGAACTGGGCATCGTGGACCACCCTCGGTGTCTTCGCGGGAACCGGCGGAGTGCGCACCGAAGAGGTAGGTGTCGTGAGCGGTGATCTGACCGTACACACGACGTGGACCGAGAAGCAGGCCGAGGTCGCTGTCCAGTACAGCGGCGCCTCGGACTGGTTCACACTGGCCGGCAGTCCGGTGCCCTGCCCGTCCGAGGAAGCGAGCAGGGCCCTCCACCAGAGCGTCGTCGAGGCGGTACGCGCCGGCGGCGGAGCCACGGTTCCGGCTCCGCACACGGTGTAGTGACACGCACCGTCGGCGCGACAGGTGGGTCAGTCTCCCGCGAAGCGCACCACATACCGCCGCTGCCAAGGCGTCTCGACAGCCTTGGGATGGTAGTTCCGGCGGACGAAAGCGACGGCTTCCTGCGCCGGAACCCCGTCCAGGACGGCCATGCAGGCCAGAGCCGTGCCCGTCCGTCCGCGGCCGCCCGCGCAGGCGACCTCGACCCGTTCGCCCGACGCCCTGCTCCACGCCTCGTCGAGCACGGCGCGCGCCGTGCTCCTGTCGGAGGGCAGACGGAAGTCGGGCCAGCGCAGCCACCGGGACTCCCAGGCCACCGGGGGAGGAGGACCGCCCAGGAGATGGACGGCGAAGGAGGGATCCGGCCCCATGGGGAGCGGACGTCTCAGTCCGCGGCCACGGACCAGCCGGCCCGAGGGCAGGCACATCACGCCTTCACCGGCCGGGTCCCAGCTCTCCGTCATGTTCATTCCTTGCCGCCGAGGTCCTGCCGGTCGAGGTCTCAGCTGTCGAGATCCTGGGACAGCAGGCTAGCCAGCTCCTCGACCGCGTCCGGCGCGCTTTCGCCCATGGCGGACAGCACGAGCGTGTCGCCGTGCTGCGCCGCGAGGGCGAGCACCGAGAGCATGCTCCGGGCGTCGACCGGGGCGCTGCCCTCGCGTGCGACGGTGACGGGGACCGGCTGCCGCATGGCGGCCTGGACGAAGAGCGAGGCAGGACGGGCGTGCAGGCCGCTGCGGGAGCCGACGGAGACGGTGCGCTGGTACACGGGTTCACTCCAGGGTCGAAGAGGTCGAAGAGGTCGAAGAGGTCGAAGAGGGAGTTCGGGGAGGGACGGGGATCAGGCGGCCACGGCGACAGCGGAACCGTCGTCGGCCGTGGCGGCGGCCTCCGGGCTCCGCCGCATGCCCTTGAGGATGACGACCAGTGCGGTGGACACCACGGTGCCGGCGGCGATCGCCAGCAGGTAGAGGAACGGCTCGCCGATGAGCGGCACGACGAAGACACCGCCGTGGGGGGCCCGGAGGGTGCAGCCGAACGCCATGGACAGCGCGCCCGTGACAGCCCCGCCGGCCATTACGGAGGGGATCACCCGCAGGGGGTCCGCCGCGGCGAAGGGGATCGCGCCCTCGGTGATGAACGAGGCGCCCAGCACCCATGCGGCCCGGCCGTTCTCCCGCTCGGTCCGGGTGAACAGCCCGCGGCGTACGGTCGTCGCGAGGGCCATCGCCAGCGGAGGCACCATGCCGGCCGCCATCACCGCGGCCATGACCTTGAGACTGCCCGGTGTCGGGTCGGCCAGCCCGCCGACCGCGAAGGCGTAGGCGACTTTGTTCAGCGGTCCGCCCATGTCGAAGCACATCATCAGGCCGAGGACGACACCGAGGATCACCGCGTTGGAACCGGACAGTCCGTTCAGCCAGTCGGTGAGGGCGTTCTGGAGAGAGGCGATCGGCTTGCCGACCACGACGAACATCAGGAAGCCGACCGCGGCCGACGCCAGCAGCGGGATCACCAGCACCGGCATGATGCCGCGCAGTGTGGGATGCACCTTCACCCGCTGGATCGCCATCACCGCCGCACCGGCCAGCAGCCCCGCGACCAGACCGCCGAGGAAGCCCGCGTCGATGGTGAGCGCGATGGCGCCGCCGACGAAACCTGGGACGAGCGCCGGCCGGTCCGCCATCCCGTAGGCGATGTAACCCGCCAGCACCGGGACCAGGAAGCCGAAGGCCGCCGTACCGATCTGGTTCAGCAGGGCGGCCCAGCTGGCCGCCTCGCCCCAGACGAAGTGGTCGGCCACCGACTTCGCGCTCGCGATCTCGTAGCCGCCGATCGCGAATGACAGGGCGATGAGCAGCCCCCCGGCGGCGACGAACGGCACCATGTAGCTGACGCCGGACATCAGATAGGTACGGAGCCGGACTCCGAAGTGACCGGGCGCCCCCGCTGAACCGCCCGTGCCGGCCCCCGGCTCGTCGGGGTCTTCGGCGACTCCGCTGATCTCTCCGCGCCCGGCCTTGCGCCGGGCTTCGGCGATGAGCTCGCCAGGCCGGTTGATCCCGGCCTTCACTCCGGCGTCGACCACCGGCTTTCCGCCGAACCGGGCCTTCTCCCGTACGTCGACGTCGTGCGCCCAGATGACGGCGTCGGCGGCTGCGATCACCGCCGGATCCAGCCGCTCGAAACCGGCGGATCCCTGAGTCTCGACGTCCAGGACGACACCCTGGGCGCGCGCGGCCGCCTCCAGCGACTCGGCGGCCATGTAGGTGTGCGCGATCCCGGTCGGACACGACGTGACGGCGACGATGCGGAAGGGTTCGGCCGCCGCCTTGTCCTCCTCCACCGCCGCGGTGTCCTGCGGATCCACTGCCGCGGGGGCCTCTTCGCCGCGGATCAGGGCCGCCGCGGCGGCGGGGTCACCTTCCGCCCGCAGGGCGCCGGTGAAGCCCGGGTCCATGAGCCGGCGTGCCAGGCTCGACAGGATGGTGAGGTGGTCGTCGTCCGCGCCCGCGGGCGCGGCTATCAGGAAGACGAGGTCCGCGGGGCCGTCCGCGGCACCGAAGTCGATGCCCCCGGCGCTGCGGCCGAAAGCCAGCGTCGGCTCGGTGACGTGCTCGCTCCGGCAGTGCGGGATGCCGATGCCGCCGTCAAGGCCGGTCGGCATCTGGGCTTCGCGCGCCGCCACGTCGGCGAGGAAGCCGTCGAGATCCGTGACGCGGCCGGCCTCGACCATCTGTCCGGCCAGTGACCGGGCGGCCGCGCTCTTCGTGTCGGCGGAAAGATCGAGATCGACCAGTTCCGCGGTGATGAGCTCAGTCATCGCGGGGCTCCTTGCTCGTGGACCGCCCGGGGACGGGGCGGGGGGACGGGGGCGGCGTACGTCTGGACAGGGACGAGGGCGGTCATACGGCCTGCTCCGTGAGAGCCAGGTCCATGGGGATGTCCGATGTGGTGACCACCGCGGACGGATCGAGGTCTGCTGGCGTGGGCATGGCACTTCCGGGCAGCTGCACGGCGGCGGCGCCGTGCGCCACCGCGGCCGACAGCGCTGCCCGGCCTGTTCCGCCGGCGGACAGGAACCCCGCGAGCGAGGCGTCCCCCGCGCCGACATCGCTGCGTACGGCATCCACCCGCGCCACGGCGAAGTGTGCTCCCGACGGTTCCACCAGCAGCTGACCGACGGCGCCCAGGCTGGCGAGCACCGAACGTGCGCCGAGCTCGCACAGCTCCTGCGCCGCCTTGAGCGCGTCACCGACCGTCGCGAGCGGACGGCCCACGGCCTCGGCGAGTTCCTGGACGTTCGGCTTGATCACGTCCGGCCGCTCGCCCAACGCGGCGACGAGCGCGGCGCCGGAGGTGTCGAGCGCGATCCGGACCCCGGCCCGGTGGCTGCGGGCGACCAGTTCGGCATACCACCGGGGCGGCAGCCCGCGCGGCAGACTCCCGCAACAGGCGATCCAGTCCGCGCCCGCCGACCGGGTCCGGACGGTCTCCAGCAGGCGCTCGGCCTCGGCGGGGGCGAGCTCGGGGCCCGCCGCGTTCACCTTGGTGAGCGTGCCGTCGGGTTCGACGAGGGTGACGTTGACACGGGTGCTGCCGGCGATGGGCACCCCCGCGGACTCGATGCCGTGCTCTCCGAGGAGCCGGGCCAGCAGCGCTCCCTCGGGGCCGCCCAGCGGCGCGACAGCCACCGTACGGTGCCCGGCGGCGGCGACCGCGCGGGAGACGTTGACGCCCTTGCCACCGGGATCGACACGGTCCGCGGTGGCCCGGAGGACGGCGCCACGGGTGAGCCCGGGGAGTTCGTACGTGCGGTCCAGGCTCGGATTGGGGGTGACGGTCAGGATCATGCGCGTACCACTTCCGTGCCCCGGCTCTCGATGGCCCGGGCGTCCTCGGGGCTCAGCCCCGTATCGGTGATCAGCAGGTCGACGTGGGAGAGATCGCCGAAGCGTGCGAAGTGCTGCTGCCCGGACTTGCCCGAGTCGGCGAGGAGCACCACCCTGCGGGCCGCGGCGATCACGGCACGCTTCACGGCGGCCTCGGCCAGATCCGGAGTGGTCAGGCCACCATCGGGCGAGAAGCCGTTGGTCGCCAGGAAGGCGACGTCGGCGTTGATCTCGGCGTACGCGCTCAGTGCCCAGGCGTCGACGGCTGCGCGGGTGCGGTGCCGCACCCTGCCGCCGACCAGGTGCAGCGCGATCTGCGGGTGGTCGGAAAGACGAGCCGCCACAGGCAGGGCATGGGTGACCACCGTGAGGCACGAGTCGAGGGGGACGGCGCCGGCCAGCCTGACCGTCGTCGTCCCGGCGTCGATGATGATGTTGCCCTCGGCCGGTAGTTCGCCCAGGGCGGCGGCGGCGATGCGGTCCTTCTCGTCGGCCGCCACGGTGTCGCGCTCGGCGAGATCCGGCTCGAAACCGAGCCGCCCGGCCGGGATCGCACCGCCGTGCACCCGGCGGAGGAGCCCCGCCCGGTCGAGCGTCTTGAGGTCACGCCGGATCGTCTCCGCCGTCACCTGGAACTCCTCGGCCAGGGACAGCACATCGACGCGCCCGCTCTCGCCGGCGATGCGGAGGATTTCTTGCTGCCGCTCCGGTGCGTACATGTGGTTACGTTTCCGTTTCATGCCCGAGTCTGTTGATTCATCGGCAGACTACGGCTACATCTCAGGAAAGTAAACACATTCGGGCGAGGAGTGGGCATGAACGGACACACGAAACGGTGATACGGCGGTTCTGGACTCCTCAGCCGAGGCCGTGGGTGGCGGGTCGCGGGCTCAGCGGCCGGGCCAGCAGTGGCGCCCCCAGGACCTGATGGCCGCCGCTCGCCTGCATGCGCACCTCGCCGCGCTCGCTGATCTCGGCACGCACGATGCCGGTCTCGTCGGCGTAGACCGGGTAACCACCCGCGCCGTAGCGGTCCGTGAGGTGGACGACGACCACATCGTCCTCGGCGCCGCCCGCCTGGAATATGAGCTCGTAACTCTCCGGATGATCCATGACGCACCTCCTGACCGGGCATGGCGGCAGCCGCTCGCCCGTCATCTCCATTGTTTCGCACCGGAGCTCCCGGCGCTCAGGGGAGCACGAGCGGCTGACCGTCCGTGACTGCGGATGCGGAAAGGGTGAGGCGGGGCGACCATCATCTGCAAGGGACCGGACGCGTGCTGTCAGCTTCGCACGGCCGCCCGTGACGCCAGGCGGTACCGCCGGCGCGATCGGACTTCGTCGGCGCGGGGCCCGCGGGCTCCCGGCCGCCCTGTGGAGAGGAACTGCCGTGCTGATGGCCAATCCCGCAACGCTGCGGAATCTCGTCAAGCGCTACGAGACACTGCGAAGCTCCCATGCACGGCTGGGTACTTCCGAGAGCAGCCGTCGGCTCGAGGACGTTTCCTACACTCTCTGCGTCACCACCGGAACCAGGACCGTGCCCGACGCGCTGGCTGCCGCGGCGGCCCAGTTGCGCGCCGTCCCGTCGGCGGGATCGCTGGGCCCCGCACCGGGGCCGGCCCAGGTCCAGCTGACCGCCTGACGCCGCACGGCTCCCGCGGGAACGGCGCCGGTTCCGTCGGACCGGCGCCATTCGTCTGTCCGGGGACCACCGGCAGGCGCTCGCGCGACACGCCGAATGGGCGGACGGCGCCGTCGATCGGGTGACACCCGCCGGTCGGACAACATGACTGTCGGCACCGACGGCTAGGCATGCAAGCATGAGATTTGAGCCCCGCCGAAACAAGACCGTTTCCCCGCGCACCCGCCGGCTCCGCGTCACCGGCGGCGCCCTGTGCGCCGCCGCTCTTGCCGCCACCCTCGTGACCGGCTGTGGTCAGGACAGCGGCGACGAGACCGCCGCGGCGACTTCCGAGGCCGCGAAGGTCCTTCCGAACCAGACGACCAGCCCTTCCGGGAGCGTTTCGGGCAGTCCCTCCGAGACGGCCCAGTTGACACAGGACCAGGCCGAGCGCAAGGAACTGCTGTCGGCCGTCAAGGTCACCTTTGACAAGGCCGCCACGACGGCCGTCGGTGAGGTGTCCGGTGGCAAGCTGACCGATCTGGACCTCGAGGGCGTCGACGACGAGGACGATGACGACGCGACCGGCAGCCCGAGCCCGACCGGCAGCCCGACCGGTGGCACCAGCCCGAGTCCCGAAGGCAGCGCCAGCCCGGGCGGGACCGGCAGCCCGAGCCCGAGCGGCAGCCCGAGCCCGAGTGGCAGCCCGAGCCCGAGTGGCAGCGCCACCAGCCCGAAGTGGGTCGCGGAGGTCGTGGAGGAGGACGGCACCGCCCACAACGTGACCATCGACGCGGTGTCCGGAGCCGTCATCGATTCCGCGCCGGACGCCGATCAGAGCGCCTCCGACAAGCAGGAGCTCGCCGACCAGCTCTCCAAGGCGACGCAGACGCCCCAGCAGGCCGCCAAGGTCGCCACGGACAAGAAGCCCGGCAAGGTCACCTCGATCGCTCTCGACGAGAACGACAGCAATGTTCTGGTCTGGCAGGTCGACGTGGTCTCCAAGGACTGGAAGAAGACCACCTTCGACGTGGACGCGGCCAAGGGCACGATCACGGACGAGCAGGTCGACAACGACTGATCACAGCACCGACGGCCTCACCGGTGGCGTGCCGCATGGCGGTGCGCCACCGATGTGCGTCGCGGACCCGCCGCGATCGAGGCGAGGGCACCGGGAACACCAGGCCTCACGGCCTCAGGGTGCGATCCCCACGTCCCGAGGCGGCTCCACCTCCTCTCCTGCGCCCTCGTCATCGCCGGCCAGTGGGTCGCCCCCGCACGGGGTTTCACCCGCGAGGCGTAGGAGGCGGGACGATGGTCCGGCCGGAAGAAGCACCCGGTCCCGTGAACGGCGTCGTAGGCGGGGCAGGAGGCCGCGACGGACGACGGAGTCGGCTTACGGCCCGTCCGTATCCACTCGGCCAGTGCCGATACCGCCGTGGCGTACTCCGACGCGCTGAGACCGCAGTGCGCGCCCTCCTGGGTGAAGGTCTGCACGAGGTGACGGTCGCGGTGAGCGCCCTCCAGGCTTTCGCGGTACGGCCGCCTCGTGCTCGACGAAGGCGGTGGGGTCGTCGATGGCGTGCATGGTCAGCACCGGGACGGACGCCGCCCCCCCGTCACATCACTGTCGTACGACAGGTCGCGCCGCGCCGAGGCGTCGGCGGAGAACCGCGCGACACCGGCGTTCGGTGCCGCGTCGTCGTGCGAGCCGCTGTAGCGCACGTGCTGGTTGCCGGAGGGGCTGCGCAGACCGACTCGCCGGACGATGTCGCGGAAGGTGAAGGTCGCGAAGGAGAGGTGAGATTCGAGGGTCCGCTCGGGAATCTTCGTGACCGCGAGGATGTCGTCCAGGTTCCGCTGCTGCAGGGGCGTCCGGTCCTCGGGCCGTGAGGCGTGACCTGTGCACTCCTGGAGCCCGGCTCGCAGGCCCGCCCGGTCATGGACGAGTCCTCGCGGAGCCCCGTCCGGAGGGGGTACGACGGCTCGGTCGGGCGTGGATGGTTCCGGCAGTAGTACTGGTGGACGACACGGAGGTCCACCCGGTAGCCGTAGCCGCGGGAGCCGCCCGCGAGGACACCGTTCGTGAGCAGTACGCCGTCGTAGGGCGAGCGGGAGCCGCCGTACATCTCGATGGTCTTCGCTGCCACGTTCCCGCCCCAGGACTGCCCGTGGATCAGCGTGGTGCTCGGGCGCCCGAACCTCTCCGTGAACAGCCGGCGCAGACTCTCCGTGTCCTCGGCCGCCATCCTCGTCCCGTATCCGCCGCGACGGTAGGCCGAACCGGCCCAGGCGCAGTTCTCGTCGACCATGACCGACCAGCGCTCCAGGTCGTCACGGCTGCGCCGCAGGTCCGACTCGTCGCCCGGGCCGGGTCCGCCGCGGGCGTGCATGACCAGTGTTCCGTTCCAGCTGTGCGGGATGGCGACGGTGTAGTTCCGCGATTGCGTTCATATCGTTTACCGGCAGCAGCCCGGGCGCGTATTTCAGTGCGAACGGTGACTTCGGGCCTTCGCGCGCGTTGTGCAGGGCGTGCCCACATCTTTCTCCAGCTCGCCCAACGTCCCTGCCGCGCCGGTGGTGAAGCCGAAGCCCTTCCTGCTGACGCCCCGCCAGGGAGAAGCCGCTCGCGCGCTCATGGCCTATGTGGGCTCGCTGCCTCTGAAGGGAGCCGATGCGCAGCTTCTCGCGGTCGTCGTCTCCATCCGGGCGGTCCGGCGCGGAATCGGCAACCTCACCGGGCAGGACCTGCGTTCGCTGCGGCTCGCCGACCCGGAGGGCGCCGTCACATCCTTGGCCGCGCTGGGCTGGCGGGGGCAGGACGCCCTGCTCGGCGAGGACACGGTCACACCCGTGGCCGTCACCGTGCCGGACCTCGCCGACGGGCCGGATGCCCGGCTGCCTTTCGGCAAGGTGATGCGGTCCAGGGTGTCGGGCTGGACGGTCCGGACCATGGCGGCCAAACCGGTCAAGAAGACCTCGACCGCCGCGCGATTGGCCGCACTGTTCCTGGCCGCCCACGGACCGGCCGACGAGCACGGCACGCTCCCCGCCCACCTGCCCGAGGACTGCCGGGCCGCCCTGCCCGAACTGCTCGCCAAGGGGTTCCTGTGCGAGTTGGACGGGGAGCGGTATCTGCTCTCCGAAGCCGTCAGGCACACGTCGGGAACGCGCCCTCCGTCCGACACCCCGCCCAGGACCCGCGAGGAGCCGGAGGCGGAGCGGCTGAGCTGGGACGAGTGGAAGGACCGGGCGAGCGTGGCCCTGCGGCGGCACGTCGAAGCGGTTGAGCGCTGCCCCGAGTGCTCCCTGACCACGGCCAGGGTCTCGGAGGCCTTCATGCGCACGGCGGTTCCCGCCCAGTTCGAGGAGAAGGTACGAGCGGCCTACGCGGTCTGGGAGGCCAAGTACCCCGACCAGGGGCCGGCCGCCGCGGAGTTCGCCGCCGCCTTCCGTGCCGCGCACGGTCACGGGCCCTCCGTCAAGCAGCTCTGCGGGGCGCTGGGCTGGGGGAAGATGTCCCGGGAGCTCCGCATCCACGTCATCCGCCGGTTGATCGCCGAGGGTTGGCTGATGAACACCGATCCGGTGCCGTGGACCCTGCGCCCGGGCAAGGCCGCCCAGGCCCGCACATCCGGGGCGACGGCCGCCCCTGGTGGACGCAGGAGCTGAGGCGTTGCTGTTCGGCGCGTGACCCGGTGAACCCCAGGGTTCAAGACGCTTGTGATGGGCATGTCAGGCGTAGTGCGCGTGCCCCCACATTCACGCGCCGACCGGGAGGACGCAGTGAGAAACGCACCGATCCGCAAGGCAGCACTCGTCCTGACCAGTGCCGTCGCTCTGGTCATCACCTCCGCGAGCAGCGCGCTCGCCGCACCGCCGACCGCGCTGCCCGCAAACGCGGCCGCGATGGAGCAGGCGTTCCAGCCGGCGTACGACTACGACACCGACGGCTGCTACCCCACACCGGCGATCGGCCCCGACGGCACGATCGCCCCCGGCCTCAACACCACCGGCGCGGTCAACGGAAGTTGCCGTGACGCGGTGGATCTGGACAACACCAACGGCTACGCCCGCTCCATGTGCAACAACGGGTGGTGCGCCATCATGTACGGGCTCTACTTCGAGAAGGACCAGGCGGTGGCCGGCAGCGGGCTCGGCGGACACCGGCACGACTGGGAGCACGTCGTGGTGTGGGTCCAGAACAACGAAGCCCGCTACGTGTCAACCTCCGCCCACGGCGACTTCGACGTCCACGCCGGTGACCGGATCCGGTGGGACGGAACCCATCCGAAGATCGTCTATCACAAGGACGGGGCGAGCACCCACTGCTTCCGCCCCGCGAATCCTGACGACGAGCCGCCGGAGAACCACTACGGGGAGTGGCGGTTCCCGGCTCTCGTCGGCTGGGACGGCTACCCGGCCGGCCTACGGGACAAGCTGGTCCAGGCGGACTTCGGGAGCGCGGTCCTCGGTATCAAGGACGGGAATTTCGCCGCCCATCTGCAAAAGGCCCGACCGGCCGGCATCCCCTTCGACCCCTACGCCTGATGTGGCCGAGGCGGGCGACGTCGCGAGCCCGCCCCGGCACGGGGCGGGTGGCGGAGCGGCCGCCCCGCGAGGTGTCAGCGGGCCGACAGTTCGGAGGGTGCCTCCTGGACCACCCATCCGTTGCCGTCCGGATCGGCGAAGGACATGAACGAATTCCAGGTGTCCCCCTTGCCCTCCTCCCAGCCCGTCGCACCGACATGCCGGATGGGGGAGACGTCCACGCCCCGGCTCGCCAACTCCTCACGTGCCGCCTCGATGTCCGTCACACAGACCTGGAGACCGTGCAGGGTGCCGGGAGCCATCACCTTCTCTCCGGGGAAGGCAGGCATCCCCTGGAGCATGGCGATCGAGCACCGCGAACCCGGCGGCGTCATCTGGATGATGCGCATACCGGGGGCGACCTCGTCGTCCAGATCCAAGGTGAAGCCGGCCTTCTCCGAGTAGAACGCTTTCGCCCGGTCCATGTCGGTGACAGGGATCGGGACGACCTCGAGTGTCCAGTTCATGCAGCCTCCTCAGCAGCCTGTGTGCCTGGAGGTCCACCGTCACCCACGAGGCAGCCGCATCGCACGCCGAAACGCCAGCAAGGCCTGCACTTCGACCGTTTACTCCGCCGGAGATCCTAGGTAGCAGCCTGGGAGCTGTCCCGGAAGCCACCCCAACCGTGCCAGCGGTCGATCTCGATCCAGGCGTTGACGCGAGCACGCTCACGGTCCGCGTACGGCTGGCCGAGGTACTGCCGGGACAGCCGGTCGATGCCGGCCAGACCCTCGTCGTCGCTCATCTCGACGACGCGCCCGATCAGGGTTACATGGGTGTACCAGTCGGAGTCGTCGAGGACTGTCAGGGTGACACGGGGATCCCGGCGTACGTGGTCGAGGCGCTTGCGCCCCTCGTCCATGTTGACCAGCACTCGGCCGTCCTCCCAGAGGTACCAGGTGGCCGTGGACACCGGCTGCCCGTCCGAGCGAAGGGTGGCGATCACCGCCGGGTTCGGCTTGCGGAGCATTGCCACCGCGGCCTCGGGAAGCGGAGGTTTCGACATGTTCTCTCCTCTGTCTCGTGCTGCGCCCTCCCCGTGACGGTGAACCCCATGATTCGGAGGGCGCGCCTCCACGCTGCCACACGACGTGAGCGGCGGCCGGTACCGCCCCACGCTGCGCGTCCGCGCCCAGCAGCTCACGGCCCGCTGCTTCCGCATGTGACCGGTGCACCGCGGTCCCCGTGCCGGAGGGAATTGTCGGTGGTGGCTGTGATGCTGGAGCCATGGACGAACTGATGAGACGCCGCGTCTACGGCGCCGACCACGACGACCCCGACCCAGGTCCGCGGCCCGGGCACGTCTACGTGGAACTGACCGGCGGCCCGCTGGACGGGCTGCTCCTGGACGTGACCGGCTGGTCCGGGGAGCGCCTCGCCGTAGGGGCCGCGCTGGGCACGGAGCTCGGGAAGTTCGGTGCGGGAGGACGCGCGGTGTACGGGCCGGTGGCCGGCGATCCTGGACGCTGGGCCTGGGAGGCGGACAGCCCTTGAGCCGGCCGCCTCCCATCGCGGTGAGGGCACCGGAATTTAGCCGTCGGTCCGCCGCCGGCACACCGCGGCGTGCGGCAGCCGTGCCTGCCCCGGGCGCCATGGGGAGGTCCCCTGCGCCGCAGGCGCGTTCGGGTCGACGGTGACTGCGGCAGTTCCGGGTCCGCCCGGCCACGCACTCGTTATCATCGGCAGCATGAGCGCTGAGCTTTCACGCCCCGTTCCCCTGCGCGCTTCCGACGCGGACCGCGAAGCAGTGGTGGCGGAGCTGCAGGATGCGGCTGCCGACGGCCGCATCGACCTCGACGAGTTGGGGGCACGGCTGGAAGTGGCCCTGGCCGCCAGGACGCACGACGAGCTGGCGCCGCTCACCGCCGATCTGCTGCCGGCCATGCCGCCGGCTCAGCCGCTGGTGCTCAAAGGCGGCGTCGCCGGCGCCGTGCGGGAGGGGTCCTGGCGTGTACCCGAGCAGATCAAGGCGTACGGCGGTCTGGGTAGCGTCAAGATCGACTTCACCCGGGTCGAGTGCAGGCTCCGGGTGGTGGAGATCGAGGTGGACGGGCAGACCGGCGGTGTCGAGATCGTCGTTCCTGACGGCTGGGTGGTCGAGGCGGGGGAGTTGGACCCCGGTCTGGCCGGCCTGCGGAACAGGACGACGGACCGGAAGCTCCCGGGCTCACCCCTGATCCGCCTGACCGGCACCTGCGGAATGGGCGGAGTGACTGCCCGTCATCCCAAGCGCGGCGAACGCCGCAAGCTGCTGCGGGAGATCGGCTGATCAGGGGCGGCGGTCCTCAGCTCCAGCCGGCCGCTCGCTCCGGAGTGACAGGCGCGGCCCTACTTCGTTTCGACCCGCCCGAACGCGCGGGGGCCGGTCGTGAGCGCTTGACACGCCGCCTGCCACGCCGGGTCCCCGGCGTAGAGCTGGGTGCGGAGGTAGGCCCAGGTGAGCCGCTGGACCGCGGACACCCGCTCCGGGCTCTCGTCCGTGGTCTCGGCGACGTCATATCCGGAGACCCCACCGAGTCCGTGCTCCGCGTCGAACAGGGTGAGCAGTGCCTTGGAACCGGATGAGAGGACGTACGCATCCGCGTGCCATTCCGGGCCCCGGACGGTCGCATGGGGCGAAGAGTCCTTCTCGCCGGCGACCACGAGCGTGGGTGTCGTCATCGTGGAGAAGTCCGTGGTCGAGGCGAAGGAGAGGATGCCGGCCGCGTAGTCGGTGCGGGCGTCCCCGCCTCTGCCGGGTGCCGCCAGCAGTACGCCCGCCCTGATCCGGGGATCGGCCAGAGCGACCTCCGCTCCGTCGTCGGGATCGGTGATCCGGGCTCCGAGCAGAACGCTCGCGGTGTGCCCGCCCATCGAGTGCCCGACCACGGCGACCCTGGTCCCGTCCAGTCGTCCGAGGAGTTGCGGTACAGCGGCCTCGATCGCGTCCAGCTGGTCGAGGACCCTGCTCATGTCCTCGGCCCGCGAACGCCAGTGCAGGGGTGCGCCGGGGGTGTCCGGATCCAGGCTCAGTGATTTCGAGCTCAGATGCGTCGGCTGGATCACGGCGAACCCGTGCGCTGCCCAGAAGTTCGCCAGGGGAGCGTAGCCATTCAGTGAGGAGAGGTGGTTCGAGGGGCCCTGCCCGTGCGAGAGGAGGATGACCGGCAGGCCACTCCCGGTCATGGGTGCGGAGACCCGCACCTCCAGGTTCAGGGCGCGTCCCGGAGCCGGCAGCGTCACCGGGCTGACCGACAGGACAGGGGTGGGGGAGCCGAACGCGTCCGCGGCTCGGGCTGAATCACTCATCGTGCGTGTCCATTCGCTGTCGACTCCGATGTCCCCGCCGCAGGTCCGGTCCGGCCGGGCGTGCGCGGGCTGAGGCGTCCGGGCGCAGCGCTACTGAAACCGGAACGTCGTTCCGGTCAGAATATGGAGCGAGGTTCCGCTTTGTCAACGAGTTCCTGGCCTCCCACCCGCCTGATCCAGAAATGCCGGGGCACACGTGTTCCACCAACGGAAGGGACAACATCATGCTGGGTATAGCCGCGGCGGTACTGTTCTTCATCGCCTTTCTGATCAACGCCGCCGACATCGCGACGAATGACATCTTCGCCTCGACGAATGTCATGCTCATCGGCCTCATCGCGCTGGCCCTGCACGTCGCAGGCATCGGCAACGGGCGGCGTGCCGGCCGGCGCTGAGGGCCGGGCCGCCCGGTGAGCTCGCCTGTCCGGGGCGGTCCACGCGGGGACCGGACACCGAGAACGATGTCCTCATGCGTGGCCGCCCCGTGACCATCGACGAGCTTCCGCTGCTCCTTCGAGCGAGCCGCCGGACAGTGGTTCCGCGACTTCGGCATGCCCGAGACCGCCGAGGGCGAGCCACTGCCGGTCGGCCGGTCACGCCGCGGCCGGCCACGGCCTGGACCGATGGCCGAGGGCCTGTATGCGCAGAGACCTGTGACCCCGTGCGCGGTGTCTCTCCGCGGAGGCGGCCCCTACAGCTCGTCGCCGAACGCCTCTGCCAGCGCACGCCATTCGGCCCGCGGCAGACCGCTGCCACCCTCGTCGGCGGTGAGGACCTGGAGTGCGACATGGTCGGCGCCGGCGTCGAGGTACTCCTGGGTACGGGCCTTCACACGCCCGGCGTCACCCAGGGCGAAGAGCGCGTCGAGGAGACGCACGCTGCCGCCGCCGTCGAAGTCGCTCTCCGTGAATCCCAGGCGCAGCAGGTTGTCCGTGTAGTTGGGCAGCTGGAGATACATCGCCAGCATGCTCCGCGCGGTGGTGCGGGCCCGGTCGGCGTCGGTGTCGAGGACCACCGAGAGCTCCGGGGCGAGCAACGCGTCGGGTCCGAGCGCCGTACGCGCCTCCGCGGTGTGCTCCGCGGTGACGAGATAGGGGTGCGCTCCCAGCGCGCGGTCCGTGGCGAGCTTCAGCATCTTCGGGCCGAGCGCGGCGAGGACCCGGCGCCCCGGGCCCACCGGTGGGCTCGCGGCGTCGAGCGCGTCGAGATAGGCGACCATCGCGCTGTACGGCTTCGAGTACTGCGGCACCATCGGGCCGTGGCTGACGCCCAGGCCGAGCACCAGCCGTCCGGGCGCGCTCGCTTCGATCCCGGCGATGCCCGCAGCCACCTCCTCGGCGGAGTGGTCCCAGATGCTCAGGATGCCGGTGGCGACGGTGACCGTGCGGGTGGCGGCGACGACAGCCGCGGCGTCGGCGACCGAGGGACTGCCCCCGATCCAGAGAGTGCCGTACTTCAGCTCTTCGAGCTCGGCGGCCGCTTCCGCGATCGCGTCCCTGCCCGCGTCGTCCGTACGTGACGCGTGCAGCGCACCGCTCCAGATGCCGACCCGTCCGAATGTCTCACGCTTCTCAGAAGTCATGGTGATGCCAACACCCACCTGAACCCGCTATTCCCCGCAGGTCAGGAATCACCCGAACGGGGGCCGGGAGAGCGGCGCCGCGGAGAGCCCGGGGCTTCCCCGGGGGGACCGTTACGCGTACGTTCATGAGGTCCTTGCTGTGGGGCCTCGTGCGGGCCGGATCCCCAGGATTGGCTTCGCGGCGTCCAGCCCGACGCAACAGACGAGGCACACATGTCCCTGAGGCACGCAGTCGCCGGCCTGGCCCTTCTGCCCGCGCTCGCTGTCCCGGCGACCGCGCAGGCGGCCACGGCCATCCAGGAGTACGAACCGGTTCGCAGGGTCGCATTCGACCTGCAGGCCCACCGGGGAGGCCTCGGTCTCACCACGGAGGCCTCCATAGAGGGCTTCGCCAAAGCGATACGCCTGGGTGTCAGCACTCTGGAGCTGGACACCCAGGTCACCAAGGACCGGAAGGTGGTGGTGACTCACGACCGGCAGGTGAGCGCCCAGAAGTGTGAGGACACCGGTCCGCTCACACCCGGCGACCCGATGTACCCGTATGTCGGCAAGTACATCAAGGACCTGACGCTCGCGCAGATCAGGAGCATGGACTGCGGTTTCCAGCAGTTGCCCGGCTTCCCCGATCAGGAACGGATCAAGGGCCACCGCATGGTGGAACTGAGGGATGTCCTCGACCTGGTGAAGAGTTACGGCGCGAAGCGGCTCAAGCTCAACATCGAGACGAAGGTGGAGGCCGGAGCGCCGGAGCAGACCGCCCCGCGCAAGCTGTTCGTGCGCCGCGTCCACGAGGAGATCCGCCGTTCCGGCATCGGCGGGCAGGTGTCCGTCCAGTCCTTCGACTGGGGGGCGCTCAGGGAGATGCACGCGATCGCGCCCGCCTACCCTCTGGTGGCCCTGACGAACCACGACTTCCTCGAAGTGGGGAAGCCCGGAGCCTCCCCCTGGCTCGGCGGCATCGACGCCGACGACTACGACGGTGACTTCGTGAGGGCGGCCGCGTCCGTCCCCGGCGTGACCGCGCTGTCCCCGAACTACGGGTTCCCGCAGAACGGAACGGTCGCGGACCCCGGCTTCCGCTTCTACCCCGACAGGAAGATGATCCGGGACGCGCACCGGCGCGGACTGGAGGTCATCCCCTGGACCTGTGACGACCCGGCCACCGTCGAGGCGCTCATGGACATGGGCGTCGACGGAATCATCACCGACTACCCCGACCGCGTACGGGACATCATGGCCGCTCGTGGCATGCCTCTGCCCAGGGCCTACCCGGCGCCGCGTCACTGACGGCGCCGGTCGGAGACGGATCCGCTACATGCCGGACCGGCTGCTCGCATTCCCGTTCCGCAGCACACCGGCGCAGAGCAGTGCGAGCAGCCCGGCGAGTGGCACCACCAGGAGGCCGACACGGAGACTGGTGGCGTCGGTGACCAGCCCGACGACCGGAGGCGAGGCCAGGAAGCCCAGACGCATGAGCCAGGAGACGATCGCCAGCCCCGATCCGGGCTTGAGGCCGGGGAGTTCGTCGGCCTCGTGCATGGCCGCGGGTACGAGTGTCGCCACTCCGAACCCGGCCGCGGCGAAACCGAGGACCGTGCCGGGCACGGAGGGCGCCGCAAGCGCGAGGCCCATGCCGGCTGCCGCGATCAGGCCGCCTGCCCGCGCCACGGTGCGCTGGCCGAACCGGTCGACAAGCCGGTCGCCGATGATGCGGCCGATGAACTGGGCTCCCACCAGGGCGATGTAGCCGAAAGCGGCCAGGGTGACCGAAGCGTGCAGAGACCCGGAGAGGTAGAGCGTCGCCCAGGAACTCCCCGCGTCCTCGACGAGGGTCCCTGCCGTCGCGATGAGCACGAGGGCAGCCAGGACGTAGACGGTCCGCCGCCGGGCCGTCGCCTCATGGCCCGGCGCGCGGTCCACACGGCCGCCTGCCTCCGGAGCAGGAGCCGGCTGACTCTCCGGGCCGGTCAAGCAGTACCGCAGGGCGACACACGCCGCGAGCGCGAACACCACAGCAGAGATCGTCAGGTGCTGGCCTCTCGAGAGACCGAGCGCGATCGCGGCGGCGGCCATGGACCCTCCGGTGACGGCGCCGATCGACCAGATCGCGTGGAAGGAATTGATGATGGAGCGCCCGTACCGGCGCTGCACCCGCAGCCCATGGGCGTTCTGCGCGACATCCGTGACGGCGTCCATCGCGCCGGCCAGGAACAGCGCTCCCGCGAAGAGTACGACCGAGTCGGCCAGGCCCGCGGCGAGAATGCCCGCACCGGTCAGCAGGGTGCCCAGCACCGCCGCCCGCGCCGAACCCAGCTTGCGGATGGCGGCGCCCGCCGCGAGACCGGCGGCGATGGCCCCCGCCGGGAACGCCGCGACGGCCAGCCCGTAGACGGCGTTGCTCATGTCCAGGTCGGCTTTGATCTGCGGATATCTCGGCAGCAAGTTGGCGAAGAGGGCCCCGTTGGTGAAGAACAGCACGGCAACGGCTACCCGGGCCTGCCGCTCGGCCAGGGCGGGCCGGCTCGGCGCGTCGACAGTCATACGGCGACCCTACAGTCCAGGCGTACGATCGTACACTCCCAATCCTGTACGGTGCACGCTTCTTGCTCCCGGGCCGGCCTGCCCCGGACAGGCTCATTTTCCTCCGCGCCGAGCGGCGACGGTATGGGAGTCATGGGGGACGAGGCAGCCGGGAGGCGGGATGAGGCGCGCCTCCCCGGCCGCCGCTTCGTCGACAACGCCGCGGATGCGCGTGCCGGACCCCGCGAGCCCGGCGTGTTCGGACCGGAGCGGCCGGACAGGCGGTCAACGGCCTGAGGCCGGGCCGGGGCGCGCGGGCTTTCAGCCCTTGAGCCGCAGTTACTCGGCAGCGGTGCCGGCGCCGCTGACGGCCGCGGCGGAGACAGGGCTGTAGTAGACGGAGCGACCCTGCTTGGAGCGCTCCAGCAGCCCGTGCGCGACCCCCTGCTCAAGGGTGTTGCGCACCACGGTGACCTGGGTCGTCCGCTGGGGATGCGCCTCGCTCAGGGCGGCTGCCACCTCCGCCGCGGACCTCGGCTCCCGCTGATCCGCGAGATACCCCGTGACCAACTCACGCCACGTCGGTTCCCCGGCCTTCTTGGACGCCGTGCTCCGGTCGGAGGCGACCGGCTTCTGTTCCGCCTGACGCTTCGACCCGCTGCCGCTCTTCTTCACCGCGGCCTTGCCCTTGGAGCGCCGCGCGGCCGGAACGGTAGCCGCCTCCTTGCCCGCCTTGACCTTGCGTGCGGCGGGCTCCCCGGCGCCGCCGAGCACCTCTTGCATCTTGACCAGGATGCGCTCGCCCTCTTCCAACTGGACAAGCTCGTCCTGCAGTCGGGTCAGCTCGGCGCGCGTCCGGTCCTGCTCGCTTCGGTTCGCCGCGAGATCGTCGGTGATCCGCTGGGCGTAGTCTGCGCTGATGCCGGATGTAGGAGTGTTTTCGGACATGCAGTCCTCGTCCTTCGCTGGGTGTCTCAAATACCTATGGCGGCTGATGCTACCGACACCGACGTACGTAACCCCCCAGCGGATACCGAACTGCCACGGATAAGGGGCTCGCCCGTGTGCTCGAACGCGGACGGCCGGGGCGCCCGGCCGTAGGCGGGCGGACTTCCGCGCCTGCGGTGGCCCCGCGAGGTTGGCCCGAAGTCGTGCCTGGAGGAAAGCGACCACGAGGCGCCGGACGTGCGTCATGCGTGGCGCGTCGTCGTGAGCCGTCCAGTGGCACACACATCCACGGTTCACGCCGAAATCGCTCCGTAGGAGTGAGCGTGGCCGACCGGACGCACACATAGCCCCGTTGCTCTCTGGTGGGGGCCGGTTTCGCCATGTAGCGTCACTGCCAGATGTCGTGGTTCGCCGTACCTGCCCGCGCTTCGGTGCGGGCGCTTCGCTGTATCGGTGCGGACCCACGACGCCTCCGGGACCGCGAGGTGCGGATCCGGATATCAAAGGGAAGGCACCAGCATGGCCAGCGGAACCGTCAAGTGGTTCAACGCCGAAAAGGGTTTCGGCTTCATCCAGCAGGACGGCGGCGGGCCGGACGTCTTCGCTCACTACTCCGCCATCAACGCGACCGGCTTCCGTGAGCTCCAGGAAGGCCAGGCCGTCACCTTCGACGTCACCCAGGGCCAGAAGGGCCCGCAGGCGGAGAACATCACGACTGCCTGACGCGCAGGTCGAGATCGCCCAGGCCCTCGGGAAGCACGATCCGGGGGCCTGGTGTCCCGCACAGGCCCAACTCGCCGGCACCGCCCCGCTCACGGAGGAGTCAGCACGTGGAGTCAGACGACGGTGTGGCGGGCGGCGATCACCGGGCACAGGTGATCGTGGTGGGTGCGGGACCCGCGGGTTCGGCCGCGGCGCTCCACCTGGCACGGGCCGGCGTGGACGTACTGCTGCTCGAGAAGGGCAGCTTCCCCCGGGACAAGGTGTGCGGTGACGGTCTCACACCGCGAGGGGTGCAGCAGTTGGTGCGGATGGGCGTCGACATCGACGCTCCCGGCTGGATGCGGACCAAAGGCATGCGCTGGGTCTGCGGAGGGCGCCAGGTACACATCGACTGGCCTCGCTCCGGCAGCCACCCGGACTTCGGCCTCACCCGCTCCCGGCATGACTTCGACGACCTCCTGGCCCGGCAGGCCGTGACCGCCGGCGCGCGGTTGTGCCTGGAGACCAAGGCGACGGGCCCCCTGACCGACCGTGCCGGCCGCATCATCGGGGTGAGTACGGTCGCGGGAGCAGACAAGCAGCCGAGGAACTACCACGCGCCCGTGGTGATCGCCGCGGATGGCGCCTCCGCCCGGACCGCCCTCGCCATGGGGCTGGAGCGCGACCCGAACAGGCCGATGGCCACCGCCGCTCGCCGCTACTACCGCAGCGAGGTCCGCACCCATGACCCCTACCTGGAGCTCTGGGCCGACCTGCGCTGTTCCCGAACCGGCCGTGACCTGCCGGGATACGGATGGATTTTCCCGCTCGGCGACGGCCGCGTGAACGTAGGCCTGGGCGCCCTCCCGCACCGCGGCCACGGATCCGTGGATCTGCGGGCCACCATGGACCGCTGGCTGACCCGGGTGCCCCAGCACTGGGACCTGCGCGAGGAGCACGCCGATTCGCCGCTGCGCAGCGCCGCGCTACCCATGGGGTTCAACCGCAGGCCTCAGTACCGACGTGGGCTGCTCCTGGTCGGTGACAGCGCGGGCATGGTCAGTCCATGGAGCGGGGAGGGCATCGTCCAGGCCATGGAAGCGGGCGAGGTCGCGGCCGAAACCGTCGCTCTGGCCCTGCACCGTCCGGCCGGCCCCGGGCGCGAGCAGGCTCTGGATCAGTACGCGAGCGAGGTGAACCGCCGCTGGGGACGCTACTACCGGCTCGGCAACACTGTCGCCGAACTGGTGCTCGCCCGCTACGGATACCGGCCGCTCCTCAGCCGCCGTGTCATGGCGTCGCCCGCTCTGGTGCACACCCTCGCCCGGCTGCTGACCCACGGAAGCGACGCACCGTCCGACGACCTGATCGACACACTCGTCCGCGGCATCGTACGGATGGTCCCGTCGCCCGGCAGGCGCACGCGAGCGCTGGGTGTGCGGCGTCCCCGGTGACCGCGGCACGTCACGGGTATCCGCCGGGACGCACAACGATCGCGCGGGGGGCATCACGGGAGCACCCCCGCTTCGGTGTCACCTCTCCAGGACGTCGGCCACCTCGTTCGCCATCACCCGGTAGCCGGCGTCGTTGGGGTGCAGCGCGTCCTTGTAGGCGTAGGCGGCATCGAGGCGGTCCGGGTCCGAGGGTGCGGCGAGTGCCCTGTCGAAGTCGACGTACTCGTCGAACTCGCCCGAGCGCCGGATCCAGTCGTTGACCTCGTTACTGACCTGCGCCGCGTGCGGGCCCCAGTGGTCCGAGCCCTTGAAGGGAAGCAGAGTGGCCCCGACGACTTCGAGACCCTTGTCGTGCGCGGCGTCGATCAGCGCGCGGTAGGCGCCGATGAGCTGGCGGGACGACACGACGGGGGCGGGCTTGTAGGTGGCGGGCGGATTCGGCCCCTTGGCGGCTTCGCTGAAGCCGATGTCGTTGACCCCTTCGAGGATGACGACCGTGGAGATGCCCGGCTGGTCCAGGACGTCGCGCCTGAACCGGGCGGTGGAGCGCTCACCGAACCAGGCCGAGTCGTTGAGCAGCAGGTTGCCGCCGATGCCCTGGTTGACGACGGGCCGCCCTGTCAGCTCGGCGAGTGCGTCGGAGTAGCGCCGGTCCGTGTTGGGCGTGGAGCCGAAGCCGTCGGTGATGGAGTCGCCGAAGACGGCGATGCCGCCCCCGTCGTCCGCGCCTCGGGCGTACATCCGGGCTGCCCCTGAGGGGTGGGCGTCCGCCGCGCCGCCGACCTCGATGCCGGAGAGGTAGTACCAGGACTGGGTCCGGCCGGTGAAGGCGGTGCCCGTCGTGTCGGACCGGTGATCACCTTCTGCCCGGTAGGTGTCGGTCCAGCCCTGGGAGTGAAACGTCGCAGGGCCCGTCGTGCCCGCGAAGTAAAGCGTGACCGTCACCGACTCCAGGCTCTCCAGGCCCAGTTCCGCCGCATCGCTGCGGAGTTCCCCATGAGCCGGTATCCACGTCGACCGTTCACCGTTGAAGGTGAGGTGGCGGACGGAACCCTGCTCGACCGCCGCTCCCCGGGCGGTGCGTGCGATCACCGCCCCCGTGATGTGCAGTGGTGAGGTCCCGTACGCGTTGGAGAGCCGGATCCTGGCCAGGTCGCCGCCCTTGGTGACACGGACGACCTGGCGTACGGACTGGTGGGAGAAGCCTTCCTGGGACCAGTTGGGCGTGAAGCCGGTGCTGGGCAGCTGAGGGGAGGCGCCCCAGGCGGCCGTCCAGGTGACGGGCGCGGCCTCGGCCGGGGCGGCCAGGATGCCGAATGCGAGGGACCCGGCGAAGAGGGGTGCGGCGAGACGGCGGACGTAGGTGGTGCCCATGACGACTCCTAATGGGAATGTAGTTCCGTTAACTTCCGAGAACCGTAACAGATCGCCGAAGCTAATGGAACTATGAGCCCGTTTGGCGCGTCGCCGTCGCGAAAGGGCCGTGGACCCCGGCATCGGCGAGCCGCTGATCGTGCCGCGCAGCTCCGTGCTCACCAGTAGGGGAAGCGGTAGCGGGCGCCCCGGCGGTCACCCTCGAGGTGCTCGATGAGCCGGGAAATCGTGCGCCCCCCGGCCGGCCCGGGCCTGGGGAGTTCCCGAACCCGGCCGACCCGGAAGGCCGTCGACGTCGTCAGTCCCGCTCGGTGGAGCCGGTTCGCCGGTGCACGGTCATCAGCAGGGTGCTGGGCCGCACGGTGGCCCGTGCCACGGGCCGGACGGCCCGGTCCGGCGGGATCTCGAACCGCACTCGCCTGATGATCGTCGCGATGGCGGTGAGCAGCTCGGTGAGGGCGAACCGGTCGCCGATGCACTTGTGTTTGCCGGCACCGAAGGGCAGGAAGGCACCCGGCGTGAAGGCCTTCGCCTGAGCCTCTTCCAGCCAGCGGTCCGGTTCGAAGGTGAGCGGGTCGGGGAAGAGCGCCGGGTCGCGGTGCAAGGCATGCTGACAGTAGGCGAGTTCGGTGCCGGCGGGAACGGACCACGGCCCCAGCTGTGTCCGGGTGACGGTGCGGCGGGTGACGAGCCAGCCGGTGTGGTGCAACCGCAGCGTCTCCCGGACGACGCGCCCGAGGTAGGGCAGACGGGGGAGGTCCTCGAAGGTGATCGGCCGGCTGTCGAGCACTGTGTCGAGCTCGCCCAGAACCCTTCGTTCGACATCGGCGTCCCGGGCGATCTCATAGAGCGCCCAGGCCAGGACCGAGGCGGTGGTCTCGGTGCCCGCCACGGCCAGCGTGAGGATCTCCGAGCTGATCTGGTGACCGGACAGCGGAAGGCCTGTCTGCTCGTCCGTGGTGCGGAGCAGCAGGGACAGCATGTCACCGGTTTCCTGCCCTGATTCCTGGAGTTCGGCCACGGCCTGGTCGATGGTGGCCCGAACCGCGTTCCTGGCGGCCGTGAACCGGCGGTTGAAGGGCAGGGGGAGCCTCTCCACCCAGTCGGGCAGCATGACGCGAGCCCCGACACCGTTCATGACGACCGAGAGGTCGTCGCGCAACTGACGGAACGTCGCGTCGTCCAGACTTCCGGCGAAGACGGTCTTCGCGAGCATCTCGAGGGAGAGCTCGACCATGGCCTCACGGACGTCGAGCTGACGCCCAGGGGCCCACGAGTCGAGGGCGTTGGTCGTCGCGCCACGCATGATGTCGACGTAGCGGTCGATCTCCGGCCGGGCGAAGGCGGGTTGGAGCTGGCGCCGCTTGCGGACATGCTCCTGGCCAGACGCGGTGACGACGGAGTCGCCCAGCAGCTGACCCATCTTCTCGAAGAAGCGTCCCTTGTCCAGCCCGGGACCGAGGTCGGTCAGCATGGTGCGGATGAGACCGGGGTCCTGGACGATCACAGTGCGGGTGCCGGGCTGGAGCGTGATCTCGACCAGCGGGCCGTAGTCGTCACGGAGCGAGGAGATGAAGCCGAGGTTGTCGCGTACGAGCTGTACCGCGTGACCCAGCAGCGGGACGGAACCCGCCGCTCTGGGTATGGGGGGAGGCGCTACGAGCGTCACGGGAGCATGCCACCTTTCGAGCTGATCTTGGGCGCCATATGGCTTCCCTGACCGGTCCTCGGGGCAATCCACCCGGCGACGTGGTATACGCCACGGATAAGGATGTTTGGCGTATGGCGCCGGGGGACGGCCCGGCGGGGTGGACATCGGCGGACGGCTGGACTCCACCCACGGTTCCACTCGTGGGTCCGGGGGCTGCGAGCCCCGCCCCGGGATTCATGAACGCACGACAGCGACCGAGTGGATCACCGACATCGTCCTCGTCGTCTTCCGACAGCGGAGAGAAGGCCGGCTCGACCTCAAGTCCTTCCTGATTCCCTTGGGGATCGTGGCGTTCGTCGTCCACGTGTACCTGGACACCGTTCCCACCGCCGGCAACGAGCCCAGGTCGAGGTGGTAAGTCAGAACCAGCGGTTCGTCGGCGATCTCCGCCAGTGTGAGCACCTCGGTTCTTTCGACGGCACAGGTCGGCGGACGGAATCCACCGGCGACCAGGTTTCGGCCACGCTCTGCCTGGTCCGCTGCGCGCACCGGAGCGCGTCCCCGCCGCCGGGCGGGAACGCGCTCCTCACAGGCCGGAAGGGAGTCAGTGCCCCTTGACGCCGCTCAGCTCGTTGGGGGCCTTCGGCAGTTCCGTCTCGGCCAGTTGCTTGCCCGACTCGATGTCGACGGCCAGCAGCTTCCTGCTCGACGGGTCCGTGACGTACGCCGTGTGATCGCGCACGAACAGCGCCGGCCTGGACTGCTGCCAGTCCAGCGGCTCCTGCCACGGGTTCAGGACGGAGATCTTCTTGGTCACCTTGCCGGTCTCCGGGTCGATGACATGGATCCTGCCGTCGGTCCCCAGGACGAGCGCCTCACCGTGCGGACCCCGTGCCAGCGAACGGAAGGTGTAGCTCGTACCGATGTCGACGAGCCGCATCCTGCCCGTTTCCGTGTCGATGAGGGACACCTGCTCCGGGCGCTCCAGCTCGGCGTCCTTGTCCGTCTTGTAGTCCCCGAGGACCACGGGCGACTGCTCGGACCCGGCCTGGTTGCCGATCCGACCGTACTCCGCGGGGCTCTTCACCTTCTTGATGGCGCCGTCCCTGTAGACCAGGACACCGTCCTCGCAACCGATGACGACCGCCTCGCCCTGCGCGGCCGCCTCTCCATGGACACCTGGGCACTCCTCGCTGCGGGTGATCTCCTTGCGGTCCTTGTCCAACACGGCGATGCCGACACGCTTCTCCTCCGTGCCGAGCGTGGTCACCAGCCTGCCGTCGGCCAGTTGGATGGCGACACCGTGGTGCGGGGCGGCGGAGGTGTACGTCTCGGCCTTCGGCTTCGTCCCGCCCAGGTCCTCGGGATCGAAGACCGTGACCACGCCGGTACCGTCTGCGAAAAGGATCGTCCTGCCCGCGTGCCGGACGACGTGGCCCGGCTTGCTGCCTTCGAACTCGACATCGGTGAGCTTGCGCCCCGCCGCGTCCAGTACCCGGAAGCCGGTCGCGGTCGAGACCATCACATGGCGGTCGTCGCCCGCCGGGTTGACCCGGTTGAACCCCTCCAGCGGTATGTCCTCGGCGAGCTTCAGCGTCTTGCCGTCCAGGACGTACAGACCCCCGTCGTACGTCGCGACGATCGGTTCCGCGACCTGGGCTGCCGGTGAACCCGACGCCTTGCCCGTCGTCCTGGCAGCGGACTCCTCGTTGCCGCTCCCGCAAGCGGTGAGCGCGACGGAGACGCCGAGAAGGGCGCTGACGGCAGCCACTGCCCTCGGGCGTACTGCATGCTTCATCATGTGGATTTCCTCTTTTCAGCTGTCGCGTACGAACGGCGACAGGTGGCTATTCGGCTCCCAGGCCCGTGGATATGGCCCTGGTATTGGCGCGCATCATCTCCAGGTAGGTGGCCGCCCCCTTTCCCTCAGCGGTGAGGGATTCGGAGAACAGCGGCACGACATCGACCTCGATGCCGCTCTCGCGTTTCAGTACCTGGGCCAGCCGGTCGGGCTGCGACGAGTCCGCGAAGATCGCCTTCACACCGGCCGTCTCGATCGCCGTGGCAAGGGACTTGAGGTCGGAGGCGCTCGGCGAGGCGAGCGTGGTCCCGCTCGGGATCACCGCACCCACGATCCGGAAGCCGAAACGCTGCGCCAGATATCCGAAGACATGGTGGTTGGTCACCAACTGGCGATGCCGCGGCGGGATGTGGTCGAACTGTCCGCGCATCCACCCCGTCAGTCCGGTGAGCTGCGCGGCGTAGGCGTCCGCGTTCTTCCCGACGACGGCGCTGTCGACGCCCCGTACGTGCTCGGTGACCTGGTCCGCGATGAGCCCGACGGCTTCGCGGACCCGCTCGGGATCGGTCCAGAAGTGCGGGTCCGCCTCGTCGGCCGACTCGCCCGCCGTGTAGGCGATCGGGTCGACGGATTCCCCCACCGCAAGGGTGGAGACGCCGGCCTCCTCGGCAGCCTCCACATGGCGCAGGACGTTCTCCTCCAGGCCGAGACCGTTGTGGACGACCAGATCGGCCTGTTCGATGGACGCCGCCTGCTGGGCCGAGACACCGAACGAGTGAGGATCGGCGCCGGCCTGCATCAGCACGGTCACCTCGGCCTCGTCGCCGACGACGTTGCGGGTGATGTCACCGAGGATGTTCGTGGTGACGACCACCGAGGGGCGGTCCTGTCCACCTCCCGAGCAGCCGCTCATCCCGAGGAGCAGTACGCCGGCCAGGGAGGCCACAAGGAGGCGCGCGGTCGCTGAACCTGTGCTCATCGGCCGGTCTCCACCATGTATGTCGGGGCGAAGTCGAGCGGGAACGTCCGGGCGAGCCGGAGCCGGTCGTTGTAGTCGATCTCGTAGACCTTCCGTGCCGCGGCATCGTTGACGTACGCCCGGGTGGTGTCGACCTCGATGACCGCTGACCCGGCCCCCTCCGGGAGGAGTGCCCTACGGGTGAGCCTCTTCCCGGTGTCGATGTCGTACGCGGTGAGCGCACCGTCCTTGCCGAGCGCGAGCAACGGAGAGCCCTCTCCCGCGGTGTTGGCGGCCACGACCGGGCCGGTGGCAATGCGTGTCCAGGAGCGGTCGGTGACGTCGAGGACCCAGGCGGCGTCATCGCCCGACCTGGCCGCGAGCGTGGTGCTGCCCGCACGGTGGCGGAACTCGACCGCCCGATCCGAAGCCTTGACCGCTGTGCCGTACGGGATCTTCTCCGCGTCGAACACGCCCTTGCGCTCGCTGACCAGCAACGCGCCGTCGGCGCAGCCGAACACCACTCCCCGACGGGTGACCGCCTCGCCTCGGGCCTGGGCACACGGCTCCTTCAGCGTGGTGACCCGCGAACCGTCGCGGTCGCGCACCTCGACGGATTCCTCCCCGGCGCCGGCCGAGGCGACCAGCAGATGTTCCTTGAAGGGGACGGCCGCCCCGCTGCCCGCACCGGTCAGCTCGCTGCCACGGGGGACGGTGCCTCCCTCCAGCTTTTTGCGGTCGAGCAGCAGGGTGCCGCCCCCGGTCGAGGAGACCGCCGTGACGGCCTGATCGCTGTGGACACGGGCGGTGGCCGTCGCCGCGACGGTCCCCGCGACATCGCGGATCGCGGCACGGTAGTAGTGGACGTGGTCGCCGTGATCAACCGTCCAGGCACCGGTGTCGACGACGTGTGTGCTGCCCCCCGAGCTCAGATAGGCGAACCTCCCGTCGGAGCGCACGCCTTGTACGCCTTCTCTGTCCTCGAGTGCTGTGATGTCCTCGGTGGTCAGGTCCAGGACCTTGACCGCCCCCGTGCCCGCGTCTGCGAGAACGAGCCGTGACTGCTGTTCGGAGGCCTCTTCGGCTCCCTCGACGTACCCGTGGGGTTTCGCCGCGGAGGCGGAGGCCTTCGAGGGCGACTTCGCGTCGCCGCCGCTCTGGCAGCCGACGAGCAGCCCGGAGCTGACGAGGACGGCGCAGAAGAGAGCTGCGGCGGGTCGGGTTTTCCTGCGTGTCATGACGGATGTCCGTATTCCATGTGCGGGCGGTCGGTCGTGGAGGCCGGGGGAGTGGACCGTGACCACCGGCGGTGAAGGCCGGAGACCGCGGTGGAGATCAGGAACTGGACGACCGCCGTGGCGGCGATGCTCGCCCCCGCAGCCGTGCGCAGGTGCCATGAGAGCAACAGGCCGAAGAACGTCGCGCTCGCCCCGAGGCAGGCGGCACCGGCCATGATCACCGGGATCCGGCGTGCCCACGGCAGCATCGCCGCCGGCGGCGCGATCAGCAGGCCGAAGACCAGCAGGGTCCCCACCACGTGGAACGACGCGACGACGGCGAGGGTGAGCAGGGCCAGCAGGGCCGCCTGCGCGAGTCGCGGCCGGAGTCCCAGCGTGTGCGCCTTGCGCTCGTCGAACGCCAGCGCGACGAACGGCCGGTAGCCGAGCACGGAGACCACCAGCGCGATGACCAGCGCGCCTCCGAGGTAGGCCAGGTCCGCCGGACGCACGGCGAGCACATCGCCGAAGAGGAAGCCGGTCAGGTCGACCGCGAACGACTCGGAGCGCGAGACGATGATCACGCCCAGCGACAGCATCCCCACGAAGAGCAGGCCGATGCTGGTGTCCTGGGACAGCCGGGGTGAACGGCCGACGGCGCTGACGCCGAGCGCCATGACGGCCGCGCTCACGGCGGCGCCGACGAGCAGGTTGCCTCCCAGCAGCGAGGCGAGCGCGATCCCCGGAAGCATGCCGTGCGACATCGCGTCCCCGAAGAACGCCATACCGCGCAGAACGACCCACGTACCGGCCAGGGCGCAGATCGACGACACGAGTACGCCGCCCCACAGGGCCCGTTGGACAAAGGTCACCTCGAAGGGGCCCATCAACCATTCCATGCTGCCGGACACTACAATGAAAATGATTATCACTACAAAGAAGTGACCGGAAGAGGCTCGGAAGATGCAGCGACAGGTAGGACTCGCCGGCGTGTCGGCCGGATACCCGAACCGTGCAGTGCTCGACCAACTCACCTTGGACATACCGGCGTTGACGACAACGGCCGTGGTCGGACCGAACGGCTCGGGCAAGTCCACGCTGCTCGGGGTGATCGCCGGAGTGATCCAGGTAACAGCAGGCGAGGTGGAGCACCGCACGGACAGGCGCGTGGCGTTTGTGACGCAGCGCAGCGCGGCGGCCGATGTACTGCCACTGACGGTGCGGGACGCGGTGGCGATGGGGAGGTGGAGCAGTCGCGGCCCGTGGCGAAGGCTGACACGAAGGGACCGGGACACCGTCGAGGCGAGCATGGACAGGCTCGGCATCGGCGCCCTCGCCCATCGACAGCTGGGAGAACTGTCGGGCGGCCAGCGCCAGCGCGCGCTCGTCGCGCAGGGACTGGCCCAGGAGGCGGATCTACTCCTGCTCGACGAGCCCACGACCGGACTCGACGCCACGGCCCAGCGGCTCATCGCCGATGTGCTGGCCGAGGTGACAGCGGAAGGAGTGACGGTGGTCCAGGCGACCCATGACCTCGAGGTGGCCAGATCCGCAGGCCATCTCCTGCTGCTCCAGGACGGGCGGCTGCGGGGAGCGGGAGACCCA
This sequence comes from Streptomyces sp. NPDC023573, assembly GCF_055559735.1. Lineage (NCBI taxonomy): Bacteria > Bacillati > Actinomycetota > Actinomycetes > Kitasatosporales > Streptomycetaceae > Streptomyces > Streptomyces sp. NPDC023573. The sequence continues at coordinate 59,396 of NZ_JBVHKB010000007.1, read as the reverse complement.
CGGGAGGTCCTGACCGGCGAGACGATCGACCAGATCTGGCAACTGCCCCCGAGGACGTGAGGTCATGCGGGTGGAGAACGCCCTGGTGTACCGACTTGGCGATGCGCCGACGCCAACCCTCTTCGGCGTGTTCGAAGCTGTGCCGACCGGGCCGTCACCCCGGACGGCCGGACAGGAATGAGTGAACCGCCCCGCCCGATACAGCAGCAGGGCCGGGACCGCGCATCGCGGTCCCGGCCCTGCCCGTGCGGCTGCGGTACGTCAGCTCTGGGCGGTGCCGCCGTCCGCCTGTCCGGCACCCTCCGCTGCGCCTGTCTTCTCGCGCATCTTGCGCACCAGCTCCGCCTTCTGGTCGGCAGCACTTCGGCGATCGAGGTTGCGGTGCGGACCGTTGTTCTGCCGTTCGGCGCGCGACAGCCGCTTGCGCTGGCCGCCGCCCATTCCCACGGGGTTGTTGATGTTCTTGCTCACGGTCATGGGTTCTCCCGGTAATGATGTGAAGTGATCTACGGATTCATCGGTGGGGGACGGGCGACGACGTCGAAGGACGTCAGCAGGGGCTCATCACGCGCTCACTCGTGAATCGGCGTCTGGAAGAACATGACAAATACGTTACCCGCTTCCGTCGGCACCGCACACCAGCCCATCGCTCACCGGCCTGCCCCTGGCGAGCGTCCCTCGGTACTCGCGGAGCGGGAGTCACCCGGCGGTCTCCCCTACGCCGGCGACCTCACCTGTCGGCCGCCCGTGTCCGACAGCCGACGCACCGTGTCCAGGTCCAGCGCCCCGTTCGCAGCCGCATCGTGGGCGAACTCCTCGTCGTGCAGGAGCGCTGCCGACCGGGACGGCGGAAGGTTCGGGTGGTGCGTCGCCGCAGCCCTCACGGCATGTTCCGGGTCCCTCGTGAGCCGCTCCACTGCTGCCGGCTCCGTCGAGGGGGCGCGTACGGCCAAGGCCCGGACCTGAGGATCCTCGCGCTCGGCGAAGGCGACCAGTCCAGTCCGTCGGTCGGGAAGTCCGGCCGGGTGGTGAGACGACCGCGCTCGGGCCCGGTGTACTCGAGGAAGCTGCGCAGCAGAAGTCCGCGGGGCGTCCGGATGGTTCCGGCCCAGCAGGACCCGTACGCCGACGTCGTCGTCGGCGGCCAGGCGCGCGACGAGATCCGGTGGCAGCAGACGGTCGCCGGCCGCCTTCCGCCGCAGCAGCGGATGGCTGGAGAGCGCGTTCCGGCGGACGGCGTCGGAATCCCGTGGCACCTCGCCCGCATGCCGCAAGACGAGGTGACCGTCCATGGGGGCCTGGTAGTCGATCCGGTCTCGTTCCGCCTCACTCAGCGCGGGGCGGAGGGACACGGCCAGCCGGACGTCGGGATGGGGGTCGCCATGAGCCTGCGGCGCTCGGACGGCCCCAGGTCCGCGCGGTACGCGACCTGTGTGCGCACCTCCGGGCCCCGCTCGGCGACGAGTGCGCGGCACCCGGCGGACCCGAGGTCTGCGCGCTGAGCGATCAGCCCCCGAATCTCCGGATCCAGGTCGGCGGCCAGGAGGACCACCACGTCGGCAGGGAGAGTGGGGTTCACGGCGATCATCGCCTGGACGGTCAGGGAGCGCACTCTCCACCCACGCCGGGTCCTCAAGGCGCGCCCGCCGCTGAGCCGTCTCCAGGACCTTGCCGTCGGGGGCCCGTCAGGAGAGCGGCCCGCACGTCCGCGGACAGCGACGCCCACTCACCGCCCCCCCCAGCGGCGGACCTTCGCGAACGGATGGGTGGGCATGGACCGGCGCAGCCCGGGGGAGACCTGCTCGTAGAAGGGACCGCCCAGGAGTTCGTCCTCGTACGTGCTGATCATGTGGACGACCGTTCTCGTCGGGCAGGGGCCACGGACGGGTTGAGACCCGGTCCGGCGAGTCGACCGGCCAGGTGAAGACCAGATCCACGACCCTGTCCACCGCGCGCAGCGAGAGGTCGGGGACGGACAACGCCGAACAGCACCCGTCCCCAGGGCACCGGCCCGGGAGCGGCGTCCCGCCAAGGACGACCGCACCCGGGCTCTCACCGACCTGCGTCGCGATCAGTCAGACCTGCAGGCCCGGCCGTTCAGCTTGAACGACCCCGGATCCGGCGCCGGGCCCGCGGCCGAGGTGTTGAAGCCGAAGTCGACCGATTCGCCCGGAGCCAGGACCCGGTTCCACGGAAGCGGCCTGGCACTGACCGTCCGGCCGGACTGTTCGAACTCCGCGCTCCACGTGTGGCTCAGACGCTGATCCCCGGACAACAGCCACGTCAGCGACCACGGTGAAACCGGCTCCTGGCCTGTGTTCTTCACACGGACCGTCACCGTCGACCCGCTGCTCCACGGGTGCGAGGAGTACGCGACCTCGCACGTACGGGCCAGATCGGCCTGCCCGTCGCCCGCGTCGTCCAGGTAGGAGGCGATGAAGGCCAGCGGCGCGTTCCAGTTGATGGTGATCTCGTTGGTCGCCCAGGAACCGATGTCGTCGACGTAGCACATGGCCGGAGCACAGCCGCTCAGCTTCTCCGCCGCCACGGGATCACCGGACGCCCCCGCGGTCAGGTTGGGCCCACCGGCGACGGAACCGGGTGCCGGGTGGGGCAGAGCGGGATCATTCTGATGCGCCCAGAAACGGTGGTGCTGGTTCCGGGAGTCCCGCTCGCCGTAGCCGGTGACGTAGGACTGGTTGAGGGGGTTGCGGCCGAGCAGGTAGTCGGCGCCCCGCAGCACGGCGTCCTGGTAGACGGCGTCACCGGTCAGGTCGTGGGCCGTGGCCAGCACGGTCATGTTGTTCAAAACCTGACTGTTGGATCCCCAGACGTAGTCCTCACCCTCGGGGTCGTACGGAAGGCCGTACACCTGCGCGCCGGACTGCGCGGCGTAGCGGTCGGCGGCCGCCGTGACCACCGAACGGACCTCGCCGAGCTGCGCCGACGTCAGACCGCTCGGCACGGTGGCCAGGGTGAGCACACCCAGTCCGCCGGTGGACCCCCACGAGATGCCGCCGCCGGCCGGGAAGACCGCGTCCGTGTCACCGTGCAGGCCGGAGGAGAGCACCGCCTGGCGGTAGGTGTCCTTGCCCGTCGTGGTGAACAGCTCGGCGGCCGCCCAGTAGAACTCGTCCGACACGTCGTTGTCGCTGTACGCGCCGCCGCCGATGCCGTCGGCCGGGTCGGCGAGCAGGTCCGGGTGCTGTTCCGCCGCGGCCCACGCGGTCTCGGCGGCCCGCAGGCAGCGGTCCGCGAAGTCCTCGTCGAAGGGGGCGTAGAGCCGGGCGCACTGGGCGGCCGTGGCGGCGAGGTTCAGCGTGGCCGCCGTCGACGGGGGATGCAACTCGCGCTGCTGGGGGTCGAGATGCGGCTTCATGGGCAGCCCGGTCCACTCGGCGTCGTGCATCTTGTGGTGCGCCATCCCCGCCAGCGGCTCGCCGGCCGGGACCTGCATCCTGATCAGGAAGTCCATCTCCCAGCGCGCCTCGTCCAGGATGTCCGGCACCCCGTTGTCGCGCTCGGGAACCCGCAGCTCACCGTCGCCGAGCTCCGCCGACTCGGCGTTCGGGGCGGTCAGGGTGCGCTCGTAGGTGGACATCAACTGGGCCACCGAGATGCCGCCGTTGACCACGTACTTGCCGTGGTCGCCCGCGTCGTACCAGCCGCCCGACACGTCCAGGCGGTAGTCGCATTCCCCCGCCCTGCAGGGAACGTCCGTGTCGCCCTTGTTGGGTGCGACGCCGATGTGTCCGGCCGGGCGCGCGTACTCCTCACCGACTAGGTCCGCCTCGATGGGCGTGCCACTGCGGTTGTGGTAGAAGTACGCCAGCGCGTCGGAGCGCAGTCCGTCGTACAGGTCGCCGCGGATAGAGAACGGCTCGCTCACCTCACCGTCGACCTCCACGGTGTAGCCGTCGCCCGCCGTGGTGACGCCGTCGAAGTCGAAGGTGTGGACCCGCTGACGTGAGCTCGGGTCCTCGCCGTGCGGAACGGTCGTACCGGTGGCGGCGGTCGAGCCGTCACCTGTCTTCACCGTCCACGTCAGCGGCGCGTCGGCGTCGGTGACCACGGTGCCGCTCTTGGGGCCGTGGGGCAGGTACCCGACCTGGTTGACACGTACCGGCGAGCCGGTGTCCGGTACGTAGACGGGCGGTTCGGCCCCGCCCCGCAACGACACGTCGTCCAGACAGAACCGGGTCGCCCGCTCACCACCGCCGATCTGCAGCTGCACCGACGCGGCGGGCAGGTCCACCGAGGCAGTGAACGTACGGGTCACCTGCGTGACCTCCGTACTCACCGGGTCCGCGGTGGCGAGCACCGTGGTGTAAGGCTCCGCCGCCTCCTGGACCCGCGTCTGGACGGTCAGGGGGACAGTCGAACTGGCCGTGTAGGAGAGTTCGTAGCTCTCGCCCGCGACGATCGGGACATCGTTCTGGCCGACGATGACGTCCCAGGCGTTGGCCGTGCCGGCGGGTACCTCCGCGCACAGCCGGCCGTCCGACACGGCCGCCGGCGCGTTCGCCGTCCACCACCAGGGGGCGGTACCGGCGGAGAAGTCGCCGTTGGTGATCTGTTCGGGGCCGGGCTCGGCCGCCAGGGCACCGGCCGCGCCGGGCACCGCCGGAGCCACCGCGAACAGTAAGGCGGCGGCTGACATCCCGAACACGCGTCTTCCGCGCCGGGGGCGGATGCGCACGGGCCGTGCGGAGAGTGGTGAGGCATTCACCGGGAAGGCCTTTCGTCGACAGGGGCGGTGGTTGTGGAGAGCGGTCATCGATATATGGGAGCGCTCCCACCCGCATTGTGAGGGCGGACTGCTCATTCCGCCAGGGTCATGACAGCTCTAGCTCGTGCGACTTCATCCAACTGGTGAGTATGGGTGATGTCCGCCCGACTCTCGGGCTCGGTCGGCCTGCGGAACCGTCATCGTCGGTGAGCACCATCGCCTTCACGGCGATCTTCCTGTTCCACCCGTCAGCCAGGGCCTGGCCCGGACTGCCTGCTGTGGGAGAACCCCGCAACGTGTTCCTCGACGAGGTCGCATGGCACCCGTTGCATCCGTAGGGCACTGTCGGGCAGAGAGAAGCCCGGGTGGCGGGAGCGGCGATCAGCCGCTCCCGCCACCCGGGCGGGCGGCCCGGAAGCCAACTCCTACTTCTGCATCTCGCGCTTCACCTCGGCCTTGGACGTGTCGCGGCCCGGAAACCAGTCATTGCCCGGATCGCCCCCAGTACGCGTCCTTGTCCAGCATCCGCATCTTCGACAGGAACGGATTGAGCCCGATGGACATCCGGTCCATCGATCCGCCGTTGATCGCGTGGGACATCGACGAACGGCCGCAGGTTTCCCGCCAGGCGGGCGGGTCGTAGCGGGTGTTGTCCACCAGGTGCTCGGTGCCGTCGTCAGCGCGTCGAGCCGGATGGATGGTGGTCGGCGGTAGCGGACGAGGGCTGAGTCGCGCCCCGTCACGAGGCGTCGTACACGGGGACCACGAGCGAGGAACGGTCGTGGTGGCACCCGGGCGACGTCCTGCCGGAAAGCGGGAGCTACGAGCGGACTGTGCCGCGGGCCACCACTGGAGCACCGACGCGAAGGGGCGCCGCCTCCCGCTCCCCCAGGGGCTGCTCCGGGGCCGCGTGGCGACTCAGGGGCAACGCGCGCCCGACTCTCGACACCCAAGGCACCCGGCCCGCGTTCCGGCGGGTTACTTCCGGGTGACGTCGGTGCAGTAGACGTCCTTGCCCGGCAGATGGCCGGTGACCAGGAAGCCGACGGTGGCCTTGTCGGCACAGGCTGAGCCCGCGCCGTAGACGGAGTGCCCGCCGTTGTCCACGCCGACGAGGGCAGAGCCGTCGCGGAGCGACTTGTGCAGCCCGACGCCGCCTTCCCACGGGGTGGCATTGTCCCGGCGGTTCTGCAGGATCAGAGTGTTACGCGGGCCGCCCTTCACGATCTTGACGGTGGCCTCAGCGGGCTTGTCCCAGTAGGCGCATGCCCAGATGTTGGCGGGCATGCCCGCGGTGAGCGGCCACTTCTCGCGGTCGGCTGCGGTGCGGGCGGCGTAGCCGGCGACGTCGTGTGGCCATTCGGCGTCGCCGCAGGTGAGAGCCATGAACATGGTGGCCTGGTTGTCCGCGGGGATGCCCGGGGCCATCGGTGCGGCGGTGAACACCTCCTTGAGGACCGCGATGTCGGCGGCCGTGGTGCTGCCATGGGCCAGGTCGTCGGCGGCCTTCCAGAACTTGGCGAGCACAGGAAGGGTGTTGTTGTGCAGGAGCAGGGCGTAGGTCATGTTCCGCAGCAGCGCTCCGTCCAACGACACCGATGCGCCGGGAACCACCGCGGGCGTGCGGTCGAGCTGGTCGGCGAGGGCGAGGTAAGTGTCGGTGACCTGCGCGACGTTCGTGCCCAGCTTGAGGGTGTCGGCCTGTGCCGCAGCGACGCGGGCGGCATCGGGGAACCGGTCAGCCATGCCCTTGCCCCAGGTGTCCGACACCTGGTTGGCCCATACCTTGGTGGGGTCGACGTTGCCTTCCAGGACCATCCGGTCGGTGCGGTCCCGGAAGAGGGAGCGGTAGACGGTGCCGAGGTAGGTGCCGTAGGACTGGCCCCAGTAGGAGATCTGCTTCTCACCGAGCGCCTGGCGGATGCGGTCCATGTCGCGGGCTGTGTTGGCGGTGTTGTAGTACCCCAGGTTCTTGCCCACCGTGTCGGCGCACTGCTTGGCGTTGGCTTTGGCGAGAGCCACATTTTTGGTGATCGAGCCGTCCGCGGCAGGATAGGGGAAGAACCCGGACACGCTGGGGTCCTGCAGACCGCAACTCTGTGGGGTGCTGTGTTCGACGCCGCGCGGGTCGAAACCGATCAGGTCGTAGCGGTCCAGCACGGACTTCGGCAGTATGGACGCCATGGTCTCGGGCATACCGAGACCGCCCAGGGCCGGCCCGCCGGGGTTCAGCAGAAGAACGCCGTGCCGTTTCCCGGGCTTTGCGGTGGACAGCCGCGAGACCGCCAGGTCGATCTTCGTACGGCTCTGGTTCTGGTAGTCGAGTGGCACCTCCAACGTCCCGCAGGCCAGGTTGGGATCGCGGGTTCGTCCCTCGGCCAGGTCCGGGCACGTGCCCCAAATGATCTTGGTGTCGCCCGCGGTCTCGCCGACGCTCTGGCCGGAGACCTCGGCCGGCTGTGCGTCCCTGGCGTCGGAACCACACGCGACCAGTGTGGTTCCTCCCAGCGTGGAAACCAGCAGAGCTGCGGCGATGCGACGGCCTCTGGAGAAACCGTGCTGCGCGGAACGGCGTGTGGCGGTCATGGTGTTGTCCTCAACTACTGGGCTGGTCGGCCTTGTCCGGCCGTCTTGTTGACGCTTCGAGTCAACAAGAGAGCACCGGTGGCGCGCGTCACCCCAGAGAGGACAAAAACATGTAGCTCGCTCGGGGGATCGGTCCTGGGCGTCGGCGTACGGACTTTCCTGACTCCGGCAATGTTTCGTAGCCGGGAATCATCTCAATGGCATGGTGGGCCGGTCCTCGTATCGTCGGAGGAAGTGGGCGATCAGGACGACGCGGTGGCACAGGAGCAGAACGCCGGTACGGCTGGCCCCGAGGCGTAGCCATGCCCGACGCCACCCCACACTCCGGTGCCATCAGCGATCTGGAGAAGGGCCGAGTTCTCGATTCGTCCTCAGTGGCGGCAGAGCATTGCCGGTCTGGTCCCCAGGGCGGTGTTCCAGGTTCGTAAAACGCCTGATGTAGACCGATGTGCGCGGCCGGCTGGCTCAGCGGGTGTGGTCAGGCTTGCCCATTCTTTCCCCCCGGATGAAAAAATAGCCCACCGCACAAATACACCCGAGAATTCTTATAAGAGCGTGTCTCGCGTGGCCTTGATCGATGCGGCATGATGTCGGCTTGTGAGTGTTCATCTGTCACAGCGGCTGGTGCCTGACGAACTGTGGGAGCTGGTCCAGCCGTTGCTGCCGTCATTTGCTCCGCGTCCGCAGAGTGGCGGGACCGCACCGGTCGACGAATGAGCGATATTCACGGCCGTGGTGTGAGTGCTGACCTGCGGGTGTGCTTGGCGGCATCTGCCGGAGACGTTCGGCGTGTCACCCGCAACGGCGCATCGCCGGTTCGCTGCCTGGGCCGAGGACGGCCTGTGGCGGCGGCTGCACTGCAAGGTCCTGGCCGGCCGAAGCAGCCTGGTTGTCACCAACGAGGCATCCGACTCGTCACAGGCGCTCATTCAGCAGTCCTTCTGTCACCAGAATGGTGCCGCACCGCCGCCGAACGGGCCGCCAGGCAGGCGGTCGACGCCCGGCTCGCCACCCTAGCTCCGCAAAGCCGACCACCAGCCCTACGGGCTGGCGCAGAGGGCGAGACGGGTTCCGCTACCCGGCGAGATGGCGGAACAGACTCTCGAGGTCCTGTTCGCCGTCCCGAGTCTGGGCGTCGTTGGCCAGCCCGGCGTCCATGAGCTGTGCTGTGGCGGGTCGGAATACGAGCCCGGCCCAGGCGGCGTTCTCCCGCGCCAGGCCATCAGAATGATCGCGGGGAACGATGGCATGCTTGGCTGCCGCGACAACGCCGTCGGGCAGCGCGGCGATGTTACCGGCGAGGCGGTTGACGAACTCGTCGAGCTGGTCGGCGGGGACGGCTCGGTTGACCCAGCCGTACCGCTCGGCGGTCTCGGCATCCATCAGGTCGGCGCCGAGCACGATCTCCAAGGCGCGGTTACGCCCGACGCGCTCGGTGAGGTACTGCGTGGCGCCACCGCCAGGGACGATGCCCATGAGAGCTTCGATCTGGCCGAGCCCGGCCGTGCCTGTCGCTGCGAACGCCATGTCCGCGGCTACGACGAACTCGGCTCCGCCGCCGCGCGCCTTGCCGGCGAGCTTGACGATGGTCACCTGAGGTTGGCGGCGTAGCTGCTCCCCGACGGCCTGGAAGACGTTGACGCCGCCCGGCAGGCCGGCCATGAGTCCGGCGAGGGCATCCGGGGTGGCGGTCATGTCGACGTGGGCGAGGAAGAAGTCCGGGTCCGCGCTGTCGAACACGATCACGCGTACGGTGTCGTCGCCGGCCAGCGTGGTGAGCAGGCGCCGCAGGTCGGTCATGACCGCGACGCTGAGGACGTTGATCGGCGGGTTGTCGATCGTGACGTGTATGACTGCATCCTTCCGGCTGACGCGCAAGGTCTGGTAGGCGTCGTTGCCCATGGCTTTTCCCCTAGGTACCTGGCAGGATTCTGGTTCCTGTTGCATACCTACAGTGAAACCGTCTGTGACCTGCGTCAATAAGGAACTTCAGGCATCCCAGGGATCGTGGAGGATACCGCCATGGCCACTTCTGAGGCCGTCTACCGGGCCATCGCCGAGCACGACGTGGTGTTTCGGGCCGACTGTCCGAGCCGGCCCATCCTTGATCAGATCGCCGACAAGTGGTCGATGATGGTGATGGCAGTCCTGGTCGAACCACGCCGGTTCAACGAGATCAAGCGCCGTCTCGACGGCGTCACGCAACGTGTCCTCACGCAGACCCTGCGCCGGCTCGAGCGCAACGGGATGGTCGAGCGCCGCGTGCTGCCGACCTCGCCGGTCGGCGTCGAATACTCGCTGACCTCGCTCGGCGAATCCCTGCGCGAGCCGTTCGCCCACCTCTACGACTGGACCGTGGCGAACGCTTCCGAGATCCAAGCACGCCAGCGCGACTACGACCAGCGAGCCCCGCGCTGACACCACGACCATGAGGCGAGCCGTAGCGAGCGGTATCCACCCGGTCCCATGACCTGTGCCACGCGCCGACCACGACCGGCGACTCAAGCTCATGCGGGGGCTGTGACGGTCGGGGGAACAGTGCCGATTGTGTCGTTGATCGAAGAACTGGGGCTGCGGCCCGGGCGCGGGTGGAGTCAGAGCAGCTCACGGCCTGCCTCGCGAGCTTTCCAAAGCGAGAGCTACGCCCATCGACAGCCATCCACAGTACCGTCGGTGACAACAAGCCTGCCTATGTGACAATTGGCGTGCTTCGGCTGAAAAAATCACCACGTGAGACGCGCTCTGAGTGTCTATCCTCTGCTGTTTCCCGAAGAAATCATGAAAACAGAAAAGGCAATTCCTAGGGCTCCGAATGTGGCAGCGAACTGGCTATACCGTTTTGAACTGCATCCCGTCGCTCCACCGCCCATCCGGCCGCTCCAAGCAATGGCGTAGCAACTGAGGTTGGTTTCTTCCGTGAAATGGGACCCAGTCAGCCCCGGTCAGTCGGCCTGTACTCGGGCGGCGGAGAGGTTGTCGAGAATCGATGAGACGGTCTGGATCGGCGTTTGCTCCGACGTGTCCAGCCAGAGCCCGATACGCGGCGTCTCCTGACGTAGAGTTCGGTCCAGGGCGTCGACCGTCCAAGCGGCTCCATATCCGGTCTTCGAGCGCTGAGCTTCTCTGCTCTGCACGGTTGCCGTGGAAGGAGCCAGCACGACAACATACAAGGGCCGTGTACGCACCCTCGCGACATACCCGTCCAAGTCTTCCCCCAGGACGATGTCCTGCACGACCGCGGTCCAACCGTGGTCCGCGTACTCGTCTGCCACCAGCGCGGACAGGCGGTAGCGCAGTTCCAGTTGGGCTCTGGCCTCGGCGGTCTCTTCCCGCAGCACTTCCTCCCGGCCGGACACCACCATCCGTCGGAATGCGTCGCCGCGCACGTGGGCGGCACGGGGCAGTTGCCCGGCCAGCAATTCCGCCACGGTGGACTTCCCCGCCGCCATGAGCCGGTGATCAGGACGACTGCGGAACCCAGTTCGATGCCCACGGAGACCTCTCGTGTACAGACGGCGACCCTCCGCTCAGGGGAGGGCGCGAAACCCTGGTAGGACAGGTCTCACCACAAGATCATGTCCGAACCGCCAAAGGCTTCCAGCTGGTCACCTATGCTGCCACGCTCGATGTACCCCGACACAACGTCGTTCACCTCTCGTCTGCTCGCCGCGCAGCGTCGTCGTCTTCACACTCCATGCGCGTCACGAGCCCTGGGCACGTTCCGTCATGCCACCAGGATCGCCGCGGGCCTCCGGAATAGTCAGCTTGATCGGCTCGCGTCTGACGGTGAGGCGATACCGCGCGAGGGCATGCCGAAGAGCCGCAGTACGTGCGCAGGGACGGGACGAGAGTGAAGGCCCATTCCCGGTGGGCTGCGGGCGGTCGCCGGGAGATGTCCATCGTGGTCATGGTCGGGCTGGCGGTGGTCGTGCTCGGTAATCCTTCGAGCTCGGCCGACGATCCGGGGGAGACGCCCCGTTCGACATCGACATCGACATCGGTGTATCCGCTCAAGTTTCCCGGAAAGCAGGAGGCGACGACCAGGTCGAGGCCTCAGCCGGCCGTCTCCTATCCGATCGAGTTCCCGGAGACGCGGAAGGCTCCGGCGCGGCCGGTGCCTCGGTCCACGGTGACGTATCCGATCCCCTGGGAACGGAGCAGCCGATGACCGCCCACCGACCCGCTCCACGACGCCGGCCCCGTTCACGGAAGCGCAGGCAGGCCTACACCGGCGGCGAAGTTCTCGTCGGTGTCATCGTCATCGTGTGGCTGGTATCCGGGTTGATGGACTGGCTCGCCGCCCGCCCCTGGGTTCTCCCTCTCGTTCTGCTGGCGGCAGGGGCCGGAGCTTTCCTCTGGTTCCGGCTCCGTGTGCAGGGGGAGCGGAAACAACAGGCTCAGACAAGGACCCAGCGGAATCCGATGGCGCGTCTGGACCTGTCGCATCACCGCCAGTTCGAGCACGCGATGCCGGATCTGCTGCTTCGCGACGGCTGCCGTGACGCCGTACAGGGCGGCGGCGCCGGCGGCAACGGAGCTGACGTCAAGGCCACCGACCCCTTCGGCCGCTCCTGGTCATCCAGTGCAAACACCGCCGCGCCGGACTTGCCGGAGCAGCTGTCGGTACGCCGGATCTGCATGTCCTCAATGGCACCGGACGCCCCGTACCCAAGGGCGACGTCATCGTCCTGGTCACCAACGGCCGCTTCACCAGGCCTGCCCAGGACTTCGCCACGTCCCAGCGCCTGCACCTGGTTGACCGGCACACCCTGGCCACCTGGGCAGGCGGACCGCGTCCCTGTGGGAGCTCCTGCCGGCGTACCACCACCCCGCAGGCCAACTGGCCTGTCGTGAAGGGGTGTGGACCGGGCTGCTGTGGCGGTGCCGCAGACGGTTCAGGAGGATGTGAGGGTGTCGAGCCGGGCGGTGAGGTCCGGGTGCGCGGCGGCCAGGTACGGGCGGGCGGCAGTCAGGGGAGCGATGAGGTCGGCGGGGTCGTCCTGGGCGAGGGCCGCGTGGAGCTTGCGGAGCGGGCGGCGGGCGGCAGGGGGAAGGTCGGTGAGTGCGGTGATCTGGCCCGCGAGACGGCGTAGGTCGGCTGCGTTGCGGCGAGCCCAAGCGGCGGTACTGCGGTCGGCGGCCCTGGCCTGGCGGGTGGCCGTCACGCGTTGCTCGCCGGTGGTCCCGGCGGGGCCGGGGCGGCCGCGCAGGTAGCGGCGTTCGGCGGCCTGGCGGCTGGCGACGCCGAGGGGGTTGGCGAGGTCGGCCCAGCTGGCGCCTGCGTCACGGGCCGTTTCGATCAAGCCCGTCTCCCATCCGGCGAGCTGCTCGCGTACCTGCCGCAGCAGCGACAAGGAGGCCAGGGCCTGCTCCGGACCGGGGGCAGGGGCGTTCGGGGTCGTGTGCTGGGCTTCGCGCAGGGCGTTGTCGATGGCGTGAAGGGCCGCCGCGGCGGCGAGGAACGACGCCGGGCTGGGGGCGTCGGTGCTGGGTGGGGACGGCTGGTCGGCCGGTGTCACGGGCACCTCCCTAGGAAGGTCGTCAGACTGACGACACCATGTTTGTCATCCATTGGATGACATGCTACAACGGTGTCAGTGAGGCGCATTGGCAGTAACTGCCTGAACCTGCTGGAGGTGTTTTCACGATGTTGATGCGCACTGACCCCTTCCGTGAGCTGGACCGGCTGGCGCAACAGCTGATGGGCCCGGGAACCTGGTCGAAGCCGTCGGCGATGCCGATGGACGCCTATCGCGAGGGCGACGAGTACGTGGTGGCCTTCGACCTGCCCGGCGTCACCGCGGAGGCAATTGACATCGACGTCGAGCGGAACATGCTCACCGTCAAGGCCGAGCGGCGGCCGGTGTCGAAGGCCGACGACGTGCAGATGGAGCTGTCCGAGCGGCCGCTGGGCGTCTTCTCCCGCCAGATCATGCTCGCCGACACCCTTGACACCGAGCACATCCAGGCCGACTACGACGCGGGCGTGCTCATCCTGCGCATTCCGATCGCCGAGCGCGCCAAGCCCCGCAAGATCTCCATCGGCGTCGGCTCCGGCCGCAAGGAGATCTCCGGCTGAGACTGGCCGGACGTGTGCGGAGGACGGGAGGGGACCTCCCCTCACTCCGCCCTCCGCACCTGGTCGGCAACGTCCGCTCCCAGCTGGCGTCCCGCCTGCCGGAGAGCTTCGCCTACATCCTTCTCAATCCGCTCCGGAGCGCCGAACCTTTGTCCTCGGAGCGGTTCGTCCGCGCGACCGCCGCGTGGATCGAGGGCGCCACCGAGCAGACCGCGACGTGGGACGTGAGCGCAGTGCTGTCCACCGCCGCCGACACAGCCGGCGACGACCTGCTGGCACAGATCCTGCTCCAGCTCCCCGTCGGCTACGACCTCCTCTTCGGCCGACCCCAGCCCACCACCTGACCCACATGTCGGCGCCACCCACCGGCGCCATCCGACCCCGGCCACGAAAGGCATGCACCGCAGTGATCACCGACGTGCGCACACCGCTTGAGCACCAGCAGCCGTACGGGACGGCGTACGAGCAGATGCTGGAGAAGGTCCGCTACGAAGGCGCCTACCCCACCCGCGAGAGGGCAGAGGAGGCCGTCCGCCTGGTCCTTTCAGGGCTGGGGCGCCAGCTGACCGGCGACGAACGCGTCGACCTGGCCGCCTGCCTGCCCCTGGAGGCCGCCCGTGTTCTGACCACCCAGCTCCCCGACACCCGGCCGCTGACCGGATGGGCCTTCGTGAAGGACCTCGCCGCCCGCTCCGGCGCCTCCCTGGCCACGACCCGGTGGGACACCGGCTCCGTCTTCGCAGCCGTCGCCGCGCACGCCGGTCCCGACCTTATCACCCGCATCCTCCACCAGCTCCCCACCGGCTACGCGCTGCTGTTCGGCCGCGCCGAACTCACCCCGGCCGCGTAAGGCGTCCCCGTGCCGTAGCCCCGAGCAGCCCCACCTACCGTGCCGGGCGGTAGGGACAGCGGTAACGAGATGCCTGGCGGCCGGTTATGGGGGTCGCGAGGCGGCGCAGGCGGCTGGAGCGATCGTCGCTCACCCGCGCATTCCTGATGAGGTGTGCTGCGGTGCCGAGTTTCCCGGTGTGCTGCGCAGGGGGGTGCGATCCCATGGGCGGCCCGGAAGCAACATTGTGCTACTGCTTCCATCACTGGGCTTCCACTGAGGGTGAGGAAGCAAGCAGCTGCGGCTTCCGGGTGGCGGATGGGTCGCGCCTCCGCGTTGCGCGGGCCGGGTCAGCGACTCGCCCGCAGGGTTCGGGTGGGATGAGCACCGACCTGAACACCGTACCGTTCACGCAACCGGCTCAGAATCAGGCTCGCGCCGACCTGCTGGCACGCCTGGAGGAGGTGGACATCAACGAGTCCACGGGTGAAGAGATCGCCGCAGCCCAGGCCGAAGTGGCCCAGAACATGGGTTGGCAGGGACTCGTTCGAGGTTCGGGTCCTCCCGAAGGGCGCCTCGAACTGCGTCGCTCACATGGAGAATCACCGGACATGGGAGCGGCCTGCGTCCTACCGAGACTCCCACGGACAGCGAAACGAGTGCGACGCCCGCCCCGGAGGATCCGGGGGCGGGCGCCGTCGTCGTGGGGTCAGGTCGTCCAGTCGAGTCCGAGTGCGGCGAGCTGGGCGAGTTTGTCGGCGGTGAGCTTGGCCCTGCGGGTCTTGGAGTTCGTGAGAAATACCCCCAGTTTCACGGGGTGCTCCTGGCCGTCGACGACCACGGTTTCGATGTGGGCCCTTGGGACGGTCACGGTTCCGGTGCGGTTCTTGTACTGCTCCAGGGCGAGGACGCCTCGCTCGAACGCCCCCGCCGCCGGAGCCGTCTTCTTGGCCGGTGCGGCGGGCAGGGGTGCCAGCCCGAGACCTCGGAGCCGCTGCTGCTGCTCGGGCAACAGGTTCTCCCACACGGTGTGCTGGCGCTGGCGGTTGATCCAGGTGCCGACGTCGCAGCCATGGACGAGAACGCCCGGCAGGACTTCGGTCAGCCCGCCTTCCTCGGAGAGCAGGGCGCGCGCGGTGGCGTAGTGGCGCTGCCACTCGATCGACCACTGGGGGCGCCAGTCCGGGTCGATGGCTTCCAGTGCGGCCCGGCGCTCCGCCGCTCGCTCCTGGTCCTTGCCGAGCCCGCCGGCCTTGCGGAGATTGGCCAGCCACTGACCAACCGCCACCCCCTCCACCATCGCCTCCTTCGGCGCGGCGAGGGTGCCGTGCGCCGCGTGGTAGGTGCGGGCCGCGGTGAGGTTGCGCCAGAAGCCGGCGTCCGCGACCGACCACACCATGCCCACCTCGTTCAGGAGATCGGCCCGCCATGCCTTGAGTGTGCCGAGCCGGAACGCGCGGCGCTGCTCGCTGACCCATGCGCCCAGTGCATACGTGATGCTGTCCTCGCCGAGCTCCACGGACACGTCCAGCGGCACTTCGGCACTTCCGTGCTCGCGCACCCAGTGGCGCAGGGCGTTGTAGCCGGTGAGCCAGACCTCGGAGTCGGGACGCAGGACCCGGGTGCGCAGGAACAGCGCGACGTCCCCGGGGTCGCGGGGGAAGGAGAATCGCAGCAGCGGCACTCCGGCGCCCGGGTGTTCCTCCTCGCTCGCGTCGCCGCCGGTACCGTCCTGTGCGGCTGCCTGCGCCGTCTCCGCGTCCGTGCCGGTCTCGGTGCCGGCCGCCGCCTCGATGCCGTGGTCGGTGTCGTCCTCCTGGACGTCGTCGTCGCCTTCCTCGCGTACGGGATCGAGTGCGACGACGGAGGTTGCCTGTCCCCGGGCGGTCGTGGTGGACAGCGCCATGCGCTCGATGACCCGGTCGTCATGTGCCCGGAGTCCTTGGAGGACCGCGACGAGGCTGCGGTAACTGGGGGAGGCCATCATGTCGGAGGGGTCCTCGCCCGGCTCCAGGAAGACGGGCACGATGATGCGGGAGACCTTGCCCTCTCCGGGGTCTTGGCGCAGGCCCCGGCCGATGATCTGGACGATCTCTACGGGCGAGCTGCGGGTGTCCGCGAAAACGACCGCCCCGACGCCGCGCTTGCCGCGGATGTCGACGCCTTCACCGAGCACGCGGCAGCTGGAGAGGACACCGAGGTCGGTGACCCATCCGTCTTCGTCGATGCCGTCCGCGAACCGGTCCAGCACGACCCGGCGGTGTGTGGCGGGGTGCTCCCCGCACAGCCACTCCGCACCGACCCGCCCTGGATAGGTGACGGGGTCGGTCGCGTGGAGCTCGGCCGCTGTCTCCGGCAGTGCGCGGGCAAAGGCCATGGCGTCCAGGGTCCGGGCGTGGAACGTCATGAACGAGCGGACCCCTGACTCGTCCGCGTGCTTGAGCAGCGCCTCCTGGAGCGCCGCGAGGCGCCGGCCCCGCCGCTCCTCCGGCGACGCGTCCGGCCCGGGTGCCTGCGGGTCGCGGATCTCCAGCACATCGATCTCGAACCGCGCCAAAATTCCGCGCTCGACACTTTCCATCAGCCCGAACTCGAACAGCACCGGCCCGTACAGGTTGACGTCGTCCATCGAGGCGACCAGGCGCCCGCCGGTCTCGTCCGCGCCGGCACTTCCGGGTGCGGCTTCCCACAGGCGGGGGGTGGCCGTCATGTACAGCCGCCGCTCGGCAGGGATGCGCGCCTGGTCGTGCACGGCGGCCCACGCCTTACCGAGATCACCCGAAGTTCTGTGGGCCTCATCGACGACCAGGAGGTCGAAGGGGCGCATGGTCTGGCCGTACGAGCCGCGCAGCGCGCGTTCCAGCACACCCGGTGCCGCGCCGTTCTCCTCGTCGCCCTGGTCGTCGATGAGGCCTTGGGGGGAGAGGCTCGCGTACGTCGCGAACACGAGCATGGGACCGGTCTGCGCGGTCCACAGGGCGAGTTGGGTGGGGTTGGTCGTGCACCGGACGTCGAGTGCGTCCAGGAGCGGATCGGCCCCGAGGCTGCACACCGCGACCGCCGGGGCCTTATGCCCGACAGCCCGCCAGGCTTCCACGGTCTGGGTCAGGAGATCGAGGGTCGGGACCAGGACGCCGACCATGCCCCGGGGAACCATGCGCAGCGCGGCGACGGCCGCCGTGATGGTCTTGCCTGAACCGGTGGACATGTGGACCTGGCCGCGCCGCCCCTGCGCCGGCACGGAGCCGTTCACGGGGAGCGCGAGGCCTTCGATGATCGCGTCCACGGCCTCGACCTGATGCGGCCGAAGCGAGATCACACCCTGCATGCCCACTCCCTCACTGCCCAAGATCAACGACGGCCGGGGCGGCAGGGAGGCGTTGCCTCTCGCTCCGCTGTCCCGTAGCGCTACGACCGTAGCGTACTCGCACAAGACATGGTCACTGAGTGTCCAATGTGACGCCGTAAGTTGTCCAAGTCTGCTAGGGTCAGCGCATGAGCGAAGTGAACGGTGTGGAAGCGCTGCTTGAGGAAGCCCGGCTGAACGCCTCGATCCCGCCTCCTGCTGAGCGTCAGCGTCTGCGGGAGGCCGCGAGCCTGTCCCGCGCGCAGGTCGCCGCAGCGGTCGGTGTCGGGCGCACCACGGTCGCCAACTGGGAGACCGGCCACTCGGACCCGACCCCGCCCGGACGCCTGCCGTATCTGAAGCTCCTGAAGGGCCTGGCTGAGATCTACCCGGCCACCTCCGCACCCGGCGCCGCTCCCGAGCTCCCTGCGGGTCCGCCCCCCGTCCCGCCCGCGCTCGTCGCCGCACCGGAGACGCTGCGCGGCCCGGACGGGCGCGCCATCGAGGGCGACCCCGGCCCCTGTATTCGCTGCGGTGTCGAGACGACCTACCAGTCGACGGATGGCCGCCCGCTGCACTCAGGTGGCCTGTGCCAGCCCGCCGGCTCCGCCGCGCCTGCTGCTCAGGCCGCGCCCACTGCCCCGGCTGTCCCTGCTCCGGTCACCGCCGCTTCGGCACCGGTCTCGCCGACCCCGACGCCCCTGCCCAACCGGCCGGAGCGCCGCGCCCGCAGTGCCGCCCGCGCCCAGGCCGACACCACTCTCCTCATCAGCCGCGCCGTCCAGGAGGAGGCCGAGCGTGCCGGCGGGGACGAGGAAGCGGCGCTCAAGGCGCTGATCAAGCGTGCGATCCCTGACGTGATGCACCTGTTCAACGAGACCCGGGCGACCGCTCGTTACGACTACACTGCCTACCCGGCGCTGCCCGACATCCTGAAGAAGCCGTCGAAGAAGGACCCGGATCAGATCTGGGAGGCCCGCCCCAAGTTCCACCACCCCGGCTACTCGCTGCGGGCCCCCGGCGACATCAAGGTGACCGCACTCGATGTGAACGCGGCCTACCTGTCGGCGCTCAAGTGCTGGCTGCCCATCGGGAAGCTCGAGCACAGCACCGGCAGTGATGGTGTCGAGCCGAAGCGCTCCGGGGTGCACCTGATCACCCCCGCACCGTGGACGCACGCGCATCTGCCGGACCCGATCGGCGACCGCGACGAGCCCGGCGCCCTCTGGGTCACCAACAGCACATTGCGCCTCCTCCAACGCCTAGCCGGACCGAAGTATGGCCTCACGGACGCCCCGGTCATCCACGAGTCCTGGACCTCCGGTGCCACGGAGAACTTCCTGGACGCCTTGCGCAAGCTGCTGTCCGCCGCCCGTGACGAGGCAATCGTGAACCGGGACACGCTGACCTTGGAGTACGTCAAGGCGATGTACAGCAAGTTCATCTCGACGATGGGGGAGTCGATTCACAACCGGGAGATGGTGCGCCCGGACTGGATGCACATCATCCATTCCCAGGCGTACGCGAACCTGTGGGGCAAGGCGTACAAGGCGCACCAGGCCGGGCTGGATGTCGTCGCGATGATGGGCACCGACGAACTTCACGTCACGGGCGATTGGCGGAAGGTGTTCACCGAGGGCCGGGGCGTGGCACAGATGAAGATCAAGCACGGTGACGCGAAGGCGTCCGGTGAGTACGCCGTCGGCACGGTGGCCCGCTGATGGCCGGCCGCTGGATGGATCTGGGCATGTACAACGCCCGGGGCGTCCCTGGCGCGGACGCGCTCGGTATCGCGATCGAGCGGATGGTGACCGGCATCGCCTCGCCCGTCGACAGTGAACGCGGCCTCGCCGCACGCCTGAACTACCTGACCAAGACGGATGCTGGATACGAGGCGATGGACCGCGCCGGCATCCACGTCTCCCCCCGCACCCTGATGGCCTGGCTCGCCGAAGAACGCATCCCGAACAAGGCCAACCGGTCCCGGCTCGATGCCGCCTACTGGGACCTGCGCCGCCGCAACGTGGCCGCAGACCTGAAGAAGCGGCTCAACCGGGACGGCCGCGGAACCCGTGTCGAGATCAACCCCGTCGACCAGTCCCGCGTGGAGGGCAGGCATCAGCGGGACCTGTCCAGCCGCAGCATCACCGTGCGCGGCCTCTGGGACCGCGCCGTCGACGCCTGGATGAACGACGACGTCGACGAACTCGATGCCATCTGGGACGACATCATCGAGGACCTCGGATCCGAGTACGACGCGTACAGCAACGTCTCCTCCATCGGCTGGGCCGCCTGAGACCAGCGAAAAGCGCCCCGCCCCGGCATTGCAGCGACCTTGTTGGCCAATTCCGCATTGGACAAGGCGGGCGCTGGGTGGCGTCGGTCTCCTCGTCAAGCTCCACGTCCTCACCGAGGCCCGATACCGGCAGCTTCACCAGGAAGCAGGATCCAGCCGAGCCCGCGACCAGCGGCCCTGCTCCAACCTCACCGGGAGACAGACATCGGCTCACAAACCGCCCTCTCACAGCGCCCGGCAGGTGGCACTGACACAGCCTCTGCGGCGCAGCGACAGCTGATCCCGCCCGAGCGGCACCGGCCCACAGCGGCACCGGTTCCACAACTTGCTGCAGGTGGGGAATCGCGGCGAGCAGGTCGGAAGAACCTCCAAGCAGCCGGTGGGGACATTCGTGGAGCCTCATCAATGACCCACTGTTCTGCCGATGCCGGCACACCGGTTCAGCATTTCGGCGTTGCCTCACCGCCCCACAGACTCACGCCGCCTGGCGGCGCGCCACGCGATTCGCTGACGCGAAGGTCGGGATCAGCTGTCTCATGAGACATCCTGAACGCGAAGTGGGCGATGGCGTACTGGATCGCCGGTCAGATCGCCGACGGATCCCTGGATCCCGCCGTCGGCACTCACCTCATCTGGGCAGACATCGCCTACGACCTCGGCTACCCCGAAAAGCTATAACCCCTTGTGCACTGCACGCACAACCTGGACGGCTGGGAGGAGAGCTGGGGAGTCTCCGTCGAGGAACTCAGCGGAGAAGCGGTTGAGGCAGCGAAGCAGTTCCTCAGCAAGAGGTCTGCAGTCGAGGCGGGGGACTAACCCGGGGCTCGTTCTCGCCATCGGGATCGGACAACCGCGGGCTGATCCACTCACTCAGCGTGGCCGCACCACAGAACCTGAAACCTGAGACGGACAGCAGATGTTCACCACTTCGGGAGACACCTGCCTCCGGCTCTGTTCCCCCGAGCCCCTGGCCTGAAGGTTCTCTCTCGTCTCGTGATCGACCGGTCAGTGCGCACTGAGGCGCTTGAGTCTCCAGCCGCCGGAGGGTACAGGATCTTACTCATGGATGACGAACGCCCCGACGTGCTCACCATTGGCCGGCTCGCGCACCGCACCGGACTCTCGGTGCGTACCCTGCGCTTCTGGTCGGACGAGGGGGCGGTGCCGCCCGTGGCCCGCTCCGCGGGCGGCTACCGGTTGTACGACGCCGAGTCCGTGGCCCGGGTCGAGCTGGTCCGCACCCTGCGGGAGCTGGGCCTCGGGCTCGACGACGTGTGCCGCGTCCTGAGCGGCCGCACCACGGTCACCGAGGTCGCCGACGCGCATGTGGCCGCGCTCGACGCGCAGATCCGCTCACTCAAGGTGAGCCGGGCCGTCCTGTCCACCGTGGCGAAACGAGGTTCAACCGTTGAGGAGACAGCACTGATGAACCGGTTGGCGCGGCTTTCCGCCGCCGAGCGCAAGCAGATCATTGACGAGTTCAAGGAGGAGGTGTTCGGCGGCCTCGACGACCCGCGTTTGCGTGTCCGCATGCGCACCTTCAGCATCGCATTGCCCGACGATCCCACACCTGAGCAGGTCGACGCCTGGATCGAACTGGCGGAATTGGTGCGGGACCCCGGATTCCGCGCCCGGTTGCGCACATGGATGGAGCTCAACACGCCCGTACCGGGGCAAGGCCCTCCCCGCGGGGCGGCCATCTGGTGGGCCCGGCAGATCGTGCAGACCGTCGCGGAGGTCAGAAAAGGCGGGGTAGCTCCCGAAGGGCCGACCGCGGCCGAGGTGCTGTCCGAGCTGTTCGGTGACGCCGATCGGGCCGCCGTGCTGCGCAGCCTGGAGGCCGGGATCGAGGCAGGAGCGGAAAACTACCGCAGGCTTGTCGCCCGGGTACGCGGGCAGGAATCGTCGCCCGACGCGACCGAGGAGCTCGAATGGCTGGCGCGAGCCCTGCGCGCCGCTGGTCAGCCCTGACCCGCGTTGGCACACCCGCGACGACTGGTGGCACTGGTCGCTCCGTCCTGTGCGCAGTCGTAGGTTGCGGACTGTCCGAATCTTGGCGCCTCCCGAAGTGGTGACCGTCTGCTGTCCGTTCTCAGGTTCTGGCTCACTTTCCGTGGATCACCACGCTGAGTGACGTTCGTCTGGCGGGCGGGCTCCTGGGAAGCTGCCTGAAAATGATCCGCCCCCAGGGCGGTGTGGCTGACAGTTCGGCCCGTGGGCCGTATGCATCGAGGCTCAGAGCACGGTGGCCGGGTCCGATTGCCCTGGCTGTGGAGGCTGGTCGCGGCGGATTCATAGCTCCCACCTGCGGTTTCCCACTGATGTGCCCAGCGGTGGCAGACGAGCCGTCCTCTGCCTGCGTGTCCGCAGGTTGCTCTGCCCCATCATCTCGTGCGGGCGCCGGACCTTCGCCGAGCAGATGCCGGGGCTGACTCGTCGATACGGCCGGCGCACCGAGCGCCTGCGGTCGAAGCCGGCCGCTGTCGGCCTCGCGCTCGCCGGTCGGGTCGGGGCCCGCATGGCGAGAGTCTTCGGCTTGTCCGTGAGCCGCAGCACGTTGCTGCGGCTGGTCGAAGCGTTGCCCGACCCGGAAGTTCCCGCCCCACGCGTCGTCGGCGTCGATGCGTACGCGACCCGCAAAGGCCGCCACTACGGGACCGTCCTGGTCGATGTCGAAAGCCGACGCCCGATGGACCTGGGATCTCTTCCGCGGGCAGTGGCAGGGTCGGCCGTCCAAGCTGGACGCGTTCAAGCCCTACGTGACGAGGACGAGAGAAGATGCACCATGGATCCCCGCGTACCCCGGCTGCGTCGCAAGCTGGCCGCGATTCCGTTCCAACCACTGCGCAGCCACTCCTTCGGCGAAGAGCAATATGAGTTCCGCCTGGATCCGAAGCTCGCGGAAGCACGCGTCACCGCGTTCGAGGCCGAGCACGACATCGATCTGCCCGACGCCTACCGGCAGTTCCTCACCCACATCGGCGGCTCGGGCGCGGCGCCGTTCTACGGGCTCATGCCGCTGGAGCGGTGCTCCCTGCTGGTCATGATTCCGCGCGGAGAACCCGGGACACCCCGCGGCTTCGACGGAGCAGAGCCCGGGGCACACGAAGGCGACCTCTTCCTCCACATCATCGAGATGGGCTGCACCGACGTATGCGTCATCGCGGTGACCGGTCCCCTCACCGGCCGCGTCCTCATCGGCAACGGTGACGGGTTCTGGGGCCCCAACGTCTCATCCGCCACCGACTTTTTCGACTGGTACGAACGCTGGCTCAACCACATGAGCGCCGGACGCGACAACCGGGCCCTGGAACTCACTTCACCCCGGCTGCGCGCCCACCCCAACCGCCATCGCATGGCCCCGAAGATCTGACTCTCCGTAACGACTGCACGAAATGTGAGCCAGAGCCCGTTCTCATGGACAGAACCAGTCCTGGTTCTACCCTCAGCCCAGGGCGCGTCGATGCCTGCTGCCGGCGAATCGGCGGCGCAACCCACGAGCAACTTGCCTCCCAACGAACTCTTCTGGAATTCCCGCCCGAGGACGGTGCTGTAGAAGGCTTGAGCGGCGCGTGGGCCGCTCACCATCGTGTTCACCCAGCACATCATCCGAACGGCGCCAAGTCAGATGTCGCGGAAGGCTGACGGGAGTGGCTGCAGAGTCAGGCTGGTCGAAGCCGCCCAGACGGCTAGCCAGAACTGAGCAGGACGCGCCTCTTTGCCTGGGCGTCGCATGGTCCACTGCTCAAGCGGCCCCGTCGGTGGCAAGCGGGAAGCGTACATGGGCAACCTCAAGCGAGGTCGTTGCGCTGCATGGGCCCCCACGGGCCAGGCTGATCGGTGATCACAGCGTTGGCTTCAGCGATCACGTCGGCGTCGATCCAGCCGAGGGGTTCGACCTGGTCAACCAGCGGCTCGTTGTCTGGGCCGCGGCCGACCTCGGTGCCGTGCAGGACCCATGGCCGCGTCCTGGGGCCCTTGAGGCGAGGCAGATGGGAGTAGTCGTAGAGCCGCCGGGCCACCCATGTCCGTACCGGACGCTGGCCCCACCAGTCTTCGACATCGAGTGCGTTCACCGACAGCCCAGGCAGGGGTACACCGGTGAGTTCGTCCCTGCTGGAGACGGCCTTGAGATCTGGCACTGGGCCACGTGACCAGCGCACGTAGAGGCCGCGGCGTCTCGTCACCAGCTCAGCCAATGCTTGCAGAGTGGTGAACACCGGCATCTGTCCTGCACTGCTCATGGTCGCTCGCCTGTCCAACAGTCCGGAATTGTTTCTCGGCCTCGGAAGTTGCCCCGCACCCTCTGTCCCAAGACCGTCGGTATCGCCTCACCAGGGCCGCATCTGGTGAGGCAGGCCAATGCAACGCGGCTCGCCGTCGTCACCTGGTCCGGCTCATCCCGCCCGGTCGCAGAAGCATATGCACCGAAGCAGCCATGAGGTCCACCCCACACATAAGACACCTTGAACGGCTGACAGCCGCCTCAGTCGGTGGACAGGGCTTCGAGCAGGTCGCCGACCTGGGGGTCGGGCAGGGCGCGGGCCACTTCGGCTTGGGCGATCATGCCGGCCACGCGGTGGCCGTCGATGCCGGGCGGCCGACGGAGCGACTTCGGTCATGTACCACCCCCCCCGGGGAGTCGGCATCCCTTGCGAGACCTACGTCACCCATCGGCTGGATGAGCCGACTGCGGGCTCATGCGAGGAGTTGGGCCTGCCACGGAGAGGAAGCCTGAGGAAGTCACGTCTGACGGGACCGGCCCGCTGCCGGCAGGAGCGGACGCACCCGCCACGCAGCCCCGTCCGCCCGCCGCCCCGAGAAGAAGGCCCGTCCGTGGCCGGATGGAGCGTGTGGCCCGGAGAGCCCAACGCCTCGGGCCCGTACGTCTCGGGCTCCGGCCGAGGCGTCGGCCCCGTACGCCCCCTGCTCAGGCCTGAGCGTCGGCCCCGTACGTCCCGTACTCCGGAAGTCCCGTCGACTCGTAGACGTGCACCGCGACGCCGCCAGGCGTCGTCTCGCTGTGCAGCATGCGCAAGCCGGCCGGGGTGCCGCCGTCCGGGAACAGGCGTCGTCCGCTGCCCACGACCACCGGGGCGATGGCGAGCCGTACCTCGTCGATCAGGCCGGCGGCCAGCAGGAACTGGCCGAGCCGGGCGCTGCCGTGGATCTGGAGCTCACGTCCGGGCTGCCGCTTCAGTTCGGCGACCTGGGCGGGGATGTCGCCGGACAGGATCGTGGTCGGATCCCACCCGGCCCTGGTCAGGCTCTGGGAGGCGACGTATTTCGGCGAGCCGTTCATGATGCGGGCGTTCGGGTGGTCGGTCATCTTCGGCCAGTCCCTGGCGAAGTTCTCGTACGTACGGCGGCCGAACAGGAACGCGTCCGCCTTGCTGAGCCAGGTGGCAGCCACCTGGTCGAATGCCTCGTCCAGGTGCGGCACGAGCCAGCCGCCTCGGGCGAACCCCTCACTCGTGTCCTCGTCAGGGGAGCCGGGTGCTTGGGAGACGCCGTCCAACGACAGGAACTCCTGCAGTACCAATTTCATCGCGCACCATTTCTCTCTCGGGCAGGGAGCCGTCCGCCCCCTTGCTACAGACTGCGCGACGCACGGCAACTCATCGGCCCTGCGGAGGCGGACTGCTCACCGGTTGCGCAGGAGGAGTAGCGCGATGTCGCCGGTACACGCGTGATGACCCCCGCTTGCCCGCTTGGCGCAGGCGACCTCACTCAGGTCGTCGAGCGGCCGGTCGCCGTCCCTGGTGAGGGCGTTTCCGAGCCCTGCGATGGAGTCGGTGATATCCACGTCGGGTGGTTTCCACCAGACCGTCGGCGCAGAGGGCGAGGAGGGGCCCTGCGGGCAGCGGAACGGGGTGACCGGGTAGTCGCTGTCGGTGCACAGGCTGACTCCGGGCGAGCGCCGACCGGTGGCGAAAGCCGACGACGTGCAGGTAGAGCTCTCCGAGCGGTCCCTGGGTGTCTTCGCTCCCCGCCCCGGGTCTCCCGGAGTGCGGACTGCCGCACGGCCTCCCACGCACTGGCGAGCTCGGCGAACAACTCGCCGAGATGCGCGCATGAGACACCGGACAGCGCAGAACTGGAGCAGGTCGCACGGGCCCAGGTCAGCTACACAACTCACCCAACCCGTTCGGCCGTTCTTATGTCACGGCCCGGCCGGGGACGCTCACCCTTTCCCCGAGGCCGACAGCTTGGCCTGAATCGCGTCTGCCGGGGCCTCAAAGACGATCGAGAGCCCGTCGCGCTCATTGCCCTGCTCGCCGACACGTGTGAAGCCGAAGCCCGCGATGGTGGCCAGGGAGGCGGTGTTGACAGGGCTGATCCTGGCCCGCACGGTCCTGACATCGGGTTCGGCGGCGGCCCTGACGAGTAGCGCCATCAGAATGGCGCGCGCGTAGCCCTGGCGGCGGTATCCCGGCACGACCGTGAAGCCGACCTCGACCATGCCGGACTCATCCGGCGGCCCGTGGAACCCGGCGTCGCCGACGACGACCCCGTCCGGCTCGGACACCACGGCCCGCGTGATCCAGGGCGCGGCAGACGGGTCCTTGGCGAGCTGGTCAGCCCGATAGCCGAAGATCCAGCGGGCCCTGTCGCCGACGAAGTGTTCGTCAAGGGTGACCCCGGCTTCGGCGCTGCCGCCGACGAGGTCGCCGTCGGCAAGTGCCCGCAGCGCCTGCGCGCTGAGCTCGACGAAACGGACGTGTTTGCGGGGTGAGAGAGGCTCGCTGTTCACCGGGGAGATGGTCGCCCAGGATGGGAGGGCTGTCCACCGCTTTACGGCCTCGGCGGACAGGGTGCGCATCCCGGCCGGGCCGGGCCATGAGAAGGGCCGTACGGGCGCCGTGACACCTACGCCCAGAACCGTCTCGCGATCGCCTCACTTGTCACCCACCGGCCGAGCCGCCAGGCCAGCATGCCCGAAGCTCAAATTCCCCCGAGACCGTAAGCATGTTCCGCTCGACGTCGATGCCGATCACGTCCTGGGCTACGCCGGGCAGATCGAAGGCGATGACGTACTCGTTGCCTTCGCGGCAAGCGTCCATCGGCATCGCTGAGGGACGGGGCCACGTGCCCGCTGTACAGGTCAGCTGCTGGGCGGTCCGCTCAGTACATGGAACGGGTCGGTGCGGATCAACATGGGAAAACCTCCGGATGCGTCGTTCTGGCAGTAGCTGCCAGTGCGCATCACCTGGCATATGGTCCAGCACATCATCCGAACGGCGACAAGTCAGATGTCGCGGAGGGCTGACGGGAGGAAAGCGGCTGCAGAGTCAAGCTGGTCGAAGCCGCCCAGACGGCCAGCCAGAACTGAGCAGGACGCGCCTCTTTGCCCGGGCGTCGCATGGTCCACTGCTCGAGGGGACCCTGTCGGTGGCGGGAAGCGTTCATGGGCAACCTCAAGCGAGCTCGTTGCGCTGCATGGGCCCCCACGGGCCAGGCTGATCGGTGATCACAGCCTTGGCTTCAGCGATCACGTCGGCGTCGATCCAGCCGAGGGGTTCGACCTGGTCAACCAGCGACTCGCTGTCTGGGCCGCGGCCGACCTCGGTGCAGTGCAGGATGCATGGCCACTGTTGAACCGCTGCCTGCCGAAGAGGACCTGGTCGTCGTCTACCTCGACGAGCAGGTGTCGCAAGCGCTGGCTCTCACGTCTGGAAGCCCACGGCGGCAAGCGCGTGCAGGCTCGTAACCCGTACTGGGACACCTGGGGCACCAGCATCGAAGACCCGGACGGTTACCGGTTGGTCCTCAGTACCCGCAGCTGGGCCAACTCCTGACTGTCAGAATGCCCGGTGAACGCGACAGCCTCGGGATGCATGGGCCTTCAGGCAGTGCGGGGCGTCGCAGCCTGAGGCTTCGCCGCGGTAGATGGCGATCAGCGAATCACTGCCCCGCCACCAGGTGACAGCGAGGCCCTGGACTTCAGGTACCGGCTCGAATCCGTCAAGGTTCAGCTCATTGACGGCACTGCCCTTGATCTTCGTGATGGTTTTGGCCCAGTAGCCCGCCTGGTCGGCCAAGGCCAGGGCTTCCACCCATCCCCTCACCCAGCGGGGCGGCCCGGACGCGGTCCGGCTCAGTGGGCGGGTGTGTGCGGTGGCGACGCACGGAGCACGTGTTTTTCCACGCAGGAGGGCCCCGGAAGTCAGTGGCGCACAGCAACCTTGCGCGCTGGGCTGCTCCTTTCGGCCTGTGTGAAGGACTTAATTCCGGGAATCCGAGAGGTTCAGCACTTGGAGGATGCATGACCATGACGGAGCGGCAAATCGGGCCGGAGACAGGGGAGAAGCTTTGCCATTCCTGCGCCTCGGGGGAGCCTGGCCCCGAGG
The DNA here is from genome assembly GCF_055559735.1 of Streptomyces sp. NPDC023573. Lineage (NCBI taxonomy): Bacteria > Bacillati > Actinomycetota > Actinomycetes > Kitasatosporales > Streptomycetaceae > Streptomyces > Streptomyces sp. NPDC023573. Next base: position 31,180 of record NZ_JBVHKB010000007.1, on the reverse strand, counting down.
CGGAAAAACCGGAAACTGCTCGGGAACGGGTCAATCGCCGGTGGAACGAGCTCCTCCAGGAGACGAGGGTGGCGCAGACGGGTGTGCAGATCCTGTTCGGCTTCTTGCTGAGTGTGGCTTTCACACCCTTGTTTCAGGACCTGGGCACGTTCGAGCGCGCCGTGTACATCACAACCGTCGTGCTCGGAGCGATATCTACCGCCTCGCTCATAGCTCCTGTGTCCATTCACCGCTTCTTGTCCGGCCAGCGCATGAAGGACGAGGTGGTCAAGACCGCTAGCAGGCTCATGATCTGCGGGATGGTGCTGCTGGCCCTCACCATTGGGTGCACTCTTCTGCTCATCCTTCACGTGGTGATAGCGGGCCCACTCGCGATAGTGCTGGTCGGCAGCGTCATGCTCTGGTTCTGCCTGTGCTGGTATGTCCTGCCTCTGCGGCTACGCCGGCGGGCCGCCCTGCGTCCTCAACCGCGCCGGTCGACACAGAGATAGGACGGTTCCGGCGGATCGGCGCGTGGCTCAGTGCTTGGACGGAACGGTGGATGCCGCGTTTGCGCGTCTTCTGTGTGAGCTCGGCGAGCCATCGTTCCACCAGGTTCAGCCAGGACGTACTGGTTGGTGTGCAGTGCAGGTGGAATCGGCCAGCAGCCACTTCTTGACCGCCGGTGTCTTGTGGGTCGCGTAGTTGTCGAGGATCACCTTGGATATCTTCTCCATATCCGACGCGGAACAGGGGGGACATGACGCCCCGTCGTCCCGGGCGCCGGAGAAGGGGAGGCAGCACATGAGTCGCAGCCGTCAGGCCGCTCTGCTGGCCCGGCACCTGTCCGAGGTCACCGACGTCGAGGTGGGGCTGTACTACGACACCGGCGCCCGGTGGATCGCGATGTGGGTGGACGGCCCCCGGCAGGAGGAGATGCGTGCCCACCTCGACACCGCCCTCGCCGGGTACCGCTACCTCGACATGCGCGACCGCACGATCCACTGCCACCGCTCGACCTCGGAACGGGCATGGGCCGCACGGGCCATCGCCTCCCGCCGGGAGGGCACCCTGGGCCCCGCGATCGCCGACGGCGCGGCCCACCGCCGGTCGCTGGGTGTGGGGATGCCCCGCCCGGGCGTCCAGGGCCCGACGCACACGCACGAGTACTACGCCCTGTTGCGGCATGTCGATGACCTGTGCCGGGGGACCGCGTACCCGGAGCGGGCGAGCGCACCCGAGGACGAGCCGCTCATCGGGCAGCTGCTCGCGGCCGATACCCGGGACCGCGCGAACCTCGGCCGGCCGGCCGTCAGCGAGTACGACATGGCCACAGCGCTGCTCGCCGCCGAGCAGGCCCCTGCCGGCGACTGGTCGTCCAAGCTCGCCGTCGTCCGGGCCCCGGAGGAGGGCCGGTGACAGGGGTGAGCGAGGACGCGAGGCCGGCCTTCTCTGAAGACTTGCACGCGGTAGAACCACCTTGCCGCTGAGTGTCGATTGTCAGCGTAGGTAGTCGTCGGCGATGCACTGACCTGGGCGGGCTCTGTTCGTTGACAGACGACCTGCGCCGGGTGGGCTGCCAACCGCAGCTCGGGGAGAGAGAAGGACCGAACAGTGTCCGGCGAGCACGATGAGACAGGGTTTCGGTTCGGCTGGCGTGGCAGCCATTACGCCGGCATGCCTGTTGACGACCTGTGGTTGGCGATCAGCAAGGATCCGGACGGTACCTGGTGCCTTGACGTGTACTTCCTCGGACGCACGGCACTGACGGGTGGCGCACCGCGGGCCGCGGCGTTCGCCCAGTGGCTGCTGGCCCGCCCACCCGAAGGCCGGTATGAGAAGGAGTTCATGCTGGTTGACGGCGAACCGCAGAGCGGATCGCGCCGGCTCACGGACGGTACTCGGCTCACCGTCGAAATCCTGTTGGGGCGTGAAGAAGCGGGTGGGCCCGAGTACCTCCAAGTGCTCATGTTTGGCGAGATCCGCACCTACGCCTTTGAGGTGTGCGCACCGCTGGAATGCCAGCGGGTGCTTCGCGCTGAGCTGGAAGCCGCCGCGGCCCGACTCCTTTTCTCGCGCGCCTAGTTCGCCGGCCAGCCTTCCTGCGCAGCCACCCGGACGCGCCCCAGGATCCGCGGCCCGAATCTGATGCAGCTGACCTTCGCCCAGGTCAAGGGGTGGGACTGCGCACCGGACACCCTCATGCCGGTCGCGTCCTCGACGTCGCCCGCGCCCGTCGTGACCGCGATCGGGCCCTGGGCCGGTTGCCGCCGCAGGTTGAGTTCTTACTTTGCCGCCTCGAGCGCGGGCAGCTCGGTCAGCCGACCACCGACCACCCAGCAACGAAGGCTCTCCTCCTGCGCTACGCGCACGGGTGGGAGCATTCCGACGGAGGCACCCATACTTCCCTGCAGCAACTGGAGCAGGCCGTCAGCCTCGGCGCAGTAGGTCGCCTCGACGCTTTGCACCGCCTCGCCACGGCAGGTGAAGCCCAGCTGTACTACGGCGAACCGACGATGCCGGTGAGAGCGGAGGGGCCTGGCCCGGCGTGCCAGCTTCGTTCTCGTCGCGGATTGACAACGCATCAACAGCAACCGCCCACGTCTGGCGTGACGCAACGGCGTGCACCTTCGACGACGTGAGGTTCTCGGGTGCTTCGACGGGACGCGACAAAGCTCGGCGCATAGGCGGTAAAGCAGTCAGGTGAGGCCAGGTCGTGAAGGGTGCTCTCGCGCCACCCGGGCGGGCAGGCGCCGGGCGCGGATGAGCTGCTGGACGACCAGGGCGCTCTCATCCGGGTGTGGAAGCAGGTCGATGGCCTCGACGCGGAAGCCGTACTCGGTGAGCAGGTCCTCCCACAGCTGCGGTGCCAGGACCCACATCTGCGTCGGCAGGGGCGGGTCGTCTCGCAGCAGGATCATCTGCTCGCGCGGCGCCACCTCAGTGGACGGACCGTGCCCGTGCAGATCGGTGTGCAGGAGCGAGAGGATCAAGGGGGCGCCCGGACGCAGGCCGTCGTGCAGCGCCGGCAGCGAGCGGTGCGGGTCGATGAAGGCGAGCGTCCCGATCGCGTACGCGGCGTCGAACGGCTCTGCTCCGGCCAGGTACTCGGCCGCGTCCGCTTGGACGAACTCCACGCCGTGAACGTCTACGTGGGTGGAGACAGCGCGTTCATGCTGGGTCGGGGACAGCTCGATGCCGGTGACGCGGGCTCCATGAGCTTGGACGAGATGGACAGCGTGGTGGCCGGCTCCGGACCCGATGTCCAGGACCCGGCGCCCGGCGACGTCACCGAGGACCTCTGCACCCGGGCCGGTCCCTTCCCAGGGCGTCCAGCCGAGCCGGTCGGGAATGGGCGGGATGTAGGCGCGGGCCATTTGACGCCGGCCGTAGATCTGCCAGGCCCGGATGTTGGTCTCCTCGGCGGGCACGGTGCCTCCTGGATAGCGGGTTGGGGATCAGGTGGGCGTGATCAGATAGGCGGGCCCTCGCCGCGCCGGGCTCGTTCGATGGTATAGAGGCGAGCGAAGGCGCGCGGCGCCTTCAACTCCGGAGTGGCCTGTGCCGCCGCGCGGTCGCGCCGGGGCCTGGGTGCCAGTGGGTCGACAACGTCGGCCTGATGCCGCTCCCGTCGACGCCGCCACATACGAGGCGTCCCTGACGGCGGAGAGAGGACCGCATGACCAGCCTACGATCCCGCAACGGCTGGTCCTCCCCGTTCCCGGCCCGACGGGCGACGGAGCGGGACGACGATGGTGGCTGGGTGGGTCAAGGAGGTGTGGCCCGCGCGGAAGGCTCACGGCGGCCGTGGGGCCTGGCTCGTCTTCGAGGACGAAGCCGGCTTCTCCATGACGCCGCCGCTCGGGCGGACGTGGTCCCGGAGCGGCCGGACCCGGCGGTGAGGGTCCGCGGACGCTCCCGCAGACGGATATCCATCGCCGCCCTGACCTGCCACGAACCCGGCCACCGTTCTCGGCCTATCTAACGGCCTCGCCGAGACGATCGCCGGCGTGAGGGCGCAAGAGCTTCTCCCGGCGCGACTACCGTGACCTGCTGGTCAACGCCCACCGGCAGATCGATGGCCCGATCGTGCTGGTCTGGGACAACCTCAACGTCCACAAGGCCGCCGGACTGAGGGAGTTCGCCGAAACCCGCGACTGGCTGACCATCTACTACCTGCCGTCCTACACACCCGACCTCAACTCCGTCGAAGGCATCTGGTCACTCCTGCGGCGGGGATGGCTCTCGAACGTCGCTTTCAGCACCCGGAACACCTCGTTGAGACCGTCCGGCGCGGCCTGCGGCACAACCAGACCGCAGCCACCTCATGGACGGCTGCTGCCTCACCGAGACCGGCCTGACCATCAGACCTGCCTGATCAGCAGCACGACGTCACGAGTGCAACCTCAGTAACCGGCAGGCCAATGTGGGTTCGGCGTGCCGTCATTGCTCATGTGCGCCCGTTGCCAGATTTCGTTCCAGTTGAACGGGGTCTGCGGCACGAACCGGTGCCGCTGCCCGCACGGACAGGGCGCCAGCGCCCGCGCGCACCCACGGCACAGCTCGACCCAACCGTGCCCGGTCGAGCTCAGCACTCGTGGCCCCTCATCCCCGCAAGCCGGGCAACCGGGCAGCTCGGCACCGTCCAGAATAGCGTTCTGCCGCCGGACGTAATCGGACAGTCGCAGCGACGGGTGGCAGAACGGGGCTTCGAACCAGGCACGGTCAGGACTTTCCCACCAGCTCTGCAGCCACCACGGCCGAGGGCTCGGTACAGCCCGCCGCCCGGCCTGCTTCTCCCGCCGGCGCTGCACGGCGTACGCGTCTGCCCGCACGAGCCACAGCACCCGCGCCTCGTGCAGTTCCTCCACCGCCCGCACCAGGGCGTCCGGGTCCGCCTCCAACCGACGGGGGATCGCGGCGCTGAGCGAGAGGTGGTGGTATGTCGCCCGCAAGCCGTAGGGAGCAAAAGCGGTGAGGCAGGTGCGCAACGCGCTGTGCCGCCGGTGGACGGGGAGCCGGGCGTCGTGCACGCGCGCTCGGTGGGTCAGGAAGCTGGTCATGGTGTAGGCACCAGGTCCAGTGCCCGTGCCGGGGCGGCAGTGACGGCGGCAGCCTGTGGCGGCAGGTGTGGTTCAGCCCAGGTTTCGGCAAGGCTGAGGAAGTACTGCACGTCCTGCTGGGCGCCGGTGACGAGCGTGCGTATCTGGTCTACCGACAGCTCGATCACCGGCCTGCTGTCCGTCTCGTAGGCGTCCGGCATCAGCCGGGCGAGGTCGCCAAGACGTTCGGCCGTCGAGGACGGATCGTGGCCGAAGTAGGAGCAGCCGGTGCCATCGAGCACCTCCAGCCAGTCGCGCCAAGTTCCCAGGCCGTTGCAGCAGCCCGGCTCGACGAAGACGATGTCGGTGGCGTCGCCGGTCACCCGGAAGCCGCCGGCGGCGAACAAGTCAGGCATGGCGAGCAAGCCGTGCAGGAAGGTGCCGAGCGGGTCGGGCGGGCACGGCCCGTGCTCCACCTCCGGCTCGAAGTCGTTGCAGCCGGCGATCTGCATGACCGCCGTGCCGACCTCCGCCGGAGTGAGCTCCCGGCAGCCATATGCCTCGTGTTCGTGAACAGGCCAGAGCGCGAAGTCGTCGCCTGCGGAGATCTCCAGAACGGGTTGCATCACCATCACATGGGGATGATGCCGGACCCGCTGCAACACCGCCACGGGCTTTCAGCTGGCGCCGCACTGGGAGCGGCCCGCTACCTGGGCAGTATCGCGTTCCGCTCCGGGCAGGCGGCACTGACATAGCGCACGGCGGTCTGCACGGTGATCCCTAAAAGCCGCGTCAGCTCGAGGGGATCACTGGTGGCAAACCCCTCGTTGAGCATGCGGTCATGCCGCAGGCCGACGAGGGTGACGTTCTTCGGGGGCGCGATGGCCGAGTCATAGGGTTCGACCGGGGGTGACCATGACCGATCGCGGCTGGTACGACGACACCGAGTACCACGACGCGGCCCAACGGGCCGAACGAGCCACGCGGTTCGGCTGGGCAGCGATCGCTGGGACGGCAGGAGCACTGGGCTGCGCACTGATCGTCTTGGTTGCGCTCGTCGTGGTCGCGGTCGTGGCGTGTCTGTACGTCATGGTGGCTATGGACTAATAGACCAAGCAGGGATGGGCACCCGCCCGGCGTGTCCTTCCGCAGCCCGGTCAACGACTTGGTGATCAGGCAGGGCATCGTCTCGTCGACCGTCTCGCGTGCTCCGGACAGTCACCGTACGCATGACGGGCAAGGCCGTCGCCGCCTGGGCCGAAGCCTTCGCTGGAGCTGCCAGCGAGCGGCGTAGTCGCCACGCGGCGCGGCCGGGCGCGCGACGGGGTGGCAGGATGACGCGGTGTCCGACTTTCTGGGTGAACTCTGGCTGCGCGGCGTCGCCTTCAATCCGGCGGCGCCCTCCGACGTACTGATACGCCTGATGGATCAAGCGGCCGGTGAGCTCGGCCAGCTGATGTGTAAGGACCGCGACCTGCCCGACGCCGTCATCGACGCAGCCCTGCGTCACCCGGAGTGGCGGATCCGCGGCGCCCTCGCCAGCAACCAACACGTAGATCCTTCGCGACTGGCCCCCCTGGCAACGGACCCGTCGGGACTCGTCCGTGCACGGCTCGCCAACCCCCACCTCCGCCCCTGGCCCCGCTGGGTCCGACCGCTGCCGGACGACATCCTCGTCACCCTCCTGACTGCCCAGGACGGGGGTGAGGACGGCAAGGTCACCGCGAACGAGATCATCTGGGAGCTCGACTCGTCCCGGCAGATCCCGCTGTCCTTCTTCCGCTCCATGGCAGGCCACGAGGAACCCGCACTCCGCATACGGGCCACTTCGCGGTGGGAGTCGCTCACCCCGGCGCAGCGGGCGGGGCTGCTCGACGATCCGGACCCCGCGGTCCGTGAAGCGGCGCAGGACAGGAACTGGGAGCTGGACCCGGAACGGGTGGAGGCCGAGCTGCCGTCCATCCGTCCAAGCAGCAGGCAGTTCGTGCTCGGCAGGTGCGCCCTGTCGCCCGCTCTCGTCGAGCAGTGCTTCACGGACGACATGGTGCGCCCCTTGGCCCGAAACCCCCACACTCCGGCCGACGCCGTCGCCCGGCTCGCCCGGCATCCCGAGGCGAAGGTCCGCGAGATGGTCGCCGCCCGGCCCGACCTGGGACCTGACCTGGTGGCGAAGTTGAGGGAGGACCCGGACAAGGACGTGCGGATGCGCGCGCGCCTCCACCTCTTCCCCCGCACCTGGGTCGAGTACGACGTGATCGACCGGGTGATCGGGCACGGTCCTGAATGCATCTGCCCGATCACGGAGCCGGACCCCGAGCCGGCCGCCGTGCCGTCGCCTGACTGGTTCGCCGCCTGCGCGATGTCCGGGGAACCGGTGCTGCGCCGGGTTGCGGCAAGCTGGCCCAACCTGCCCGCAGAACTTGTCGGGACACTCGCGCAGGACGACGACGAGGAGGTCCGGATCCGGCTGGCCTGCAACCACCCATCGGCTCCGCACCACCTGCTCCTGGACGTCTTCGTCACCCGCCCGGACCACCGTCCGGCCCTCCTGACGCTGCCCGGCTTCCCGCGCACCGGCCGGACCCACCTCATCGGCCACCCGGATCCCGAGGTACGCGCCCTGGCCGCAGCCGACCCCGCCCTGCCCGAGCCCCCGGTGGACGACGCCGACGAGGCGGTGCGTCGGGCCGCCGCCGCCAACCCGAGCCTGACACCGGAAGCCCTGGAGACCCTCCTCGCCGACCCCCGCACCGCAGAAGGTGCCGCGGCCAACCCGTCCCTCCCCGTATCCCGTATGCACGCACTCCTGGACCGCTGCCTCAACGGAGTCGCCGCCCCACCAACTGCGGCGGGACGCCGAGAGGCGACGTCTGCGTAGCGCTCACAGGCCGGGCAACCTCTGCCCGCCCACAGCCGACGCCGACACTCCAGACAGGCGTTTCCAAGTCTCATCAACCTTCGGGGCACAAACGACAAGCGACTACTCCTGTACCGCGTCTGCAAACGCTGTCCGCCTTCGCCTGCGGGTAGCCCGTCCACGCCAGCGGGACGATGGCGGGACCCGAGGCTCCCGGGAAACGCGGCGATGAGTGTCGCGTCCGCGGTGGGCACCGCCTCGATGGCTTCCTCCGTGTCCCAGTGGTGCGTTCCGTGGGAGGGGTTCGTCTCGTCGGCGTGGTCATGCGGGACGTCGGTGTGCGGGGGATCACCGTCATGGGCTGGGGTCTCCTTGTCCGTCAGGGTGCCGGGCTGTGCGCACCGTCCCCGGCCCTCTTCAGCTTGGGCCGGGGACGGCACACAGGGCTGTTAGATCGGGTCAGGGCTCACAACGCCGGCGACCTCGGAGGGCATCGGTACGGGCGGTGCACTTGCCTCTTCGGGCGCCTTCTTGGCCAGGGCTGCCCGGGCCCTGCACTTCCGCCCTCTTCTGGCTGATGAGGTACTGAGGACATCGCGGACGGTGAAAACATCCACCGGGTCATCCGCGTCGTTGGTGAGCAGGGTGAACTCGGGCTGGGTGAGGCCGCCGTCCGTGAGGCGGTAGCGACAAAGAAGGTGGCTTCGCCGTTCGCGTAGCCGCGCCAGCGGTCCTCGGAGTTGAAGAGGGCTCCGTGGTCCACGGACCAGGAGGCGATGGCCGCCCGGTTGCGGAGTCGGCCCCGGTAGCCGCGGTGACCCGGGCCAGGTCTTCCTCCTACGTCTCGGCGAGCGGGGGAGTGGGCCGGACTGCGCGTACCGGGGTGGTGGTTGAGGCCGACCACAGACGACGGCGCAGCGGGTCGAGGATGATCCCGAGGAGGCTTTCGGCGGCAGCTGCGACGGCGACGAAGATCCGGAGGTCGCCGAACCAGTTGGCGGGGCTGAGGAACCAGGCTGCGTGGACGGCGGCGACGCCGATGACGAGGCTGGTCGCGACACTGCCAGTGGACAGAAGCGTGCTGGCGCGCGTCAGGGGAACCGCACCGCTTCGGAACCCGTCTTCCCCTCGCACCGCCTTGTATCGAGCGTTTGACACAAGATACCCGGCCACGGCATCTTGTACTCACCGCTTGATACAAGATGATCCGGGGGATCTCTGCATGCTCGACACCGCCCCGCTCCAGTACCGGTTGCTCGACCACGCGGACCACTACGCCCGCTGGTCCGGTCTGGCCGCCGGCCTCGTGGTCGCGCAGGCGCTGTCCACGCTGGGGGATGTCGAGTTCGAGCAGCGCGTCGTGTTCTGCCTCACGGCCTTCGGCCTGTGCGCGGTGGCGGGTGTCCTGCTCGCCGACGCCCTGACCCTGCGCCCCCAGGAGGCGGTACGCACCGCGAGTCTCGCACCACGCCTGGTCAGAGATCATGTGCCGCCGCACATGGGCCCCCTGATCGCCCTCCAGGGACTCTCCCTCGTCGTCCTGCTGGTGATCACGGCCGCCACGGCCTCCGTCGACCCCGACCGCGTCTTCAGCATGGGAAAGGTCCTCACCCTCACCTGCAACGGGATGCGGGCGACCACCGGCCCCTGGCCCGGCCTGTACTACACCCTCCCGATGTTCGGCGCGCTCGCCATAGCCACCCCCACCTGTGTCTGGGCCCTGCGCCGCATCGCCCACGGTCCGGGTGAGGAGCAGCAGCGCCGCGACCGTGCGTGGGCGGTCACCGGCGCCTGGGGCCTGTTGGTGTCCAGTCAGCAGCTGTACGCCGTGCTGATGGTCTCCCTCGCGCTGACGGAGACTGGCTGCTCCGGCGCGCTGGGCGTGCTCACCTTCTGGGTGTTCTACCCGCTGGCCCTGCTGAACCTGTTCACCGCCGTCTGGTCCCTGGCCACCGTGGTGGCACCGCGGGCCGTCGCCGACGAAGCGGCGGCAGAGGGGTCCTACGACGATGAGTGAGGCCGCCGTCCGCGTCGACACCACCAGTCAGGTCCCGCCGTACGAGCAGATCCGCGCGCAGCTCGCCGCTCTCATCGTCACCGGGCGGCTGGCCGAGGGCGACCGGCTGCCGACCGTGCGCCAGCTGGCCACAGACCTCGGCCTGGCCCCGGGCACCGTCGCCCGCGCCTACCGTGAGCTGGAGGCCGGCGAGCTGATCCGCACCCGTCGGGGCGCGGGTACCCGGGTGGCCGCGCCGCCCACCGGCCCGACCCGCCCGCACGCTGCCCAACTCGACACTCTCGCCCGTGACTTCACTTCGTCCGCCCGCGCCCTGGGCGCCGACACCGAGGCCATACTGGCCGCAGTCCGCGACGCACTGGGCCCGGACCGTGCCTAGGACCTGTCCGCCCAGGGTTCGACTGCAGGGTCTCGCCTCCGCATGGACCCGCTCCTCGGACGAGGGCCGCCCGGCCAGGGCGGACCCTGTCCTCGGGCTGGCTGGCTGCCTCAGCCTGGCCTTCGCTCTTCCGGTGTCCTCGGTGATCTGGGGTGGTGCGGTCCTGGCCCTCGGCGCTGCCGCCTACGGGGTCAGGCGCGTGGTGGCCGCCCGCTCGCCGTCACTCCAGCGCTCGGGAAGTCATCCGGTCGGCAGGCCGGCCAGCGCGGAAGCGGGCCACCACCCGGCGGCCCAGGAACACGCCACCCAGACCCAGCGGGACGGCCAAGACGGCGCCGACGAGCCCGTTGCCCGTGCCGGGGCCCCCGCTGGAGGTCGTCAGGTGCAGCACCGCGAGGATCGTGGCGACCGTCCCCACCGCGATGGCCGACATTCCGCCGGTGCGCGCGCTGCCGGGGCTGATCCGGCCGTCGGCGCGTGCCAGGGCCAGCCAGCCGATCAGCAGGCCGACCAGCCCTGCCCCGAGGGCCAGGTTGGCTCCCGTCCGCCCGTCGCCGATGATCCCGCCCTCGGCGGCCGCAATCAGCACTGCTGAAGTGCTCATCCCGCTCTCCTCCTTCTCGTTGGTGCTGAATCCGAACTGCGATGTGCTTCGAGAATGCGCTCCGGCCCCCCTGACGGTCGTCCCGCAGGCGCAGGCACTTTCCCCTGCCGCATCCGCGGCATCTGGGTACTGCGGACGCGGCAGGCGGCGCACAGGTACCGCGGCCGCGGTAGCCGGCCGCTCGTCCGTGAGCGGGACTCGCCCGCCGCCGCGTCCGGCTACGGTGCACCCATGAACAAGGGGCGGTTCACTGTTCCGGCCAAGGTCACCGACTGGTCGATCGCCGTGGGGGTCGCGGGAACTACTGCTGAGTGGCGGGTTGTCCGGGACCCACCCGTCCGGGGGCCGCGAGGTGCTCGGCCTGGCGCTGCTGGCGGCCGGCGCGCTGGCGCTGGCCGTGCGCCGCCAAGCACCGCTCGCGGTGCTTGGGGTCACCGGGCTGTCCGCAGTCGGTTACCAGGCAGCCGGGTTCGAAGTGCTCTCCGTCTCCTACCTGGTCGCGGTGTACAGCGCCGTATGCGCCGGACACCGCACCGTCACCATGGCCTCTTCCGTTGGCCTGCTGGTCGCGCTCCTGCTCACCGCCCTGATCTCCGCGGGCGGTTCCGCACGCGAGGACGTGGCACAGGCCCGGACCACCCTGGAGATCGCCTGGTTGATCGCCGCCATTGCCGCCGGAGAGGCAGTGCGGCAGGCGGAGCGGCGGGCTGACGAAGCCGAGCGCACCCGCGAGGAGACCGCCAGGCGCCGGGCTGACGAGGAGCGGCTGCGCATCGCGCGGGAACTGCATGACTCGCTCACCCACCAGATCTCGGTCATCAAGGTGCAGTCCGAGGTCGCCGGACATGTGGCCCGTCGGCGGGGCGAGCAAGTACCGGTGACCCTGCTGGCGATCCAGGAAGCCGGCCGGGAGGCGAGCCGGGAGCTGCGCGCGACCCTGGAGGCGCTGCGCGACGACGACATCGCCCCGCCGCACGGACTCGATCACATCCCGCACCTGGTGAAACAGTTCCAGACGTACGGCTCCAGGCCGTGTTGACGATCGCAGGACACCCGCAGGCTGTGTCCGCCGCGGTGGGCCGTACCGCGTACCGAATTGTTCAGGAGTCGCTCACCAACGTCTCCAGGCACGCAGCCGCCACCACCGCCTCGGTGATGATTGACCACCGGCCGGGCGCTCTCGCCATCCGCGTCGACGACGACGGAAAGGCCACACCGGGCACCGCGCCGACGCCCGGCCTCGGGCTGGTGGGCATGCACGAACGTGTCACCGCCCTGGGTGGCCGCCTGCGCACCGAGCCACGCAGCGCGGGCGGCTTCACCGTCCAGGCCGAACTCCCCTTGGGGGGACCGTCGTGATCCGAGTCCTGTTGGTCGACGACCAGCCGCTCCTGCGCAGCGGCTTTCGCGCACTGCTCGACCTCGAGGACGACATCGAGGTGGTGGCCGAAGCCGCCGACGGCGAAGAGGGCCTGGCGCTGGTCAGGAAGGAGCTGCCCGACGTCGCGCTCATCGACATCCAGATGCCGGTTATGGACGGTATCGAGGTGACCCGGCGCATCGCCGTGGACCCGGCCCTGGCCAGCGTGCGCGTCGTCATGCTGACCAACTACGGCATGGACGAGTACGTCTACGACGCGCTGCGCGTCGGTGCCGCCGGGTTCCTCGTGAAAGACGTCCTCCCGGAGGACTTCCTGCACGCCGTGCGCGTCGCTGCCCGCGGCGACGCACTGCTCGCACCCGCGATCACCCGCAGACTCATCGACCGGTACGTCACCCAGCCGCCCCCCACTCGCGTCAGCTGCGGCCTCGAGGAACTGACTGGCCGCGAACGCGAAGCGGTCACCCTCGCTGCACAGGGCCTGTCCAACGACGAGATCGCCGACCGCATGGTCATCAGCCCGATGACCGCCAAGACCCACATCAACCGGGCCATGGCCAAGCTCCATGCCCGCGACCGCGCCCAGCTCGTGGTCCTCGCCTACGAATCCGGCCTGGTGACCCCAGGCAACCGCTGACGCCGCACGCCGCCAAACGGCCAGGCGCTACGGCAGCTCGTCGCCCAGTAATTCACGAGCCAGTTCTTTGAGCGCCCTGCGGTCCTCCGAGCCAGTTCTTTGAGCGCCCTGCGGTCCTCCGCCCGGGCCTTCTTCCCGGCCTCGGTCGCCTTGTAGACGCACCGGGTGCGGCCGTCGACCCCCCGCTGCTCGGAGACCAGCAGCCCGTCGGCCTCGAGCCGGTGCAGCGTCGGATACAGGGTGCCGGGACTGATCTGGTAGCCGTGGGAAGCCAGCTCCTCGGTCATCCACGCACCGTGGATCTCCTCCATGGCGGCGTTGTGCAGGCGGTGCAGCCGCACCGCACCCCGCTGGAACTGCCGCGAAGCGACTGTCCTCGACACGGCCATCAACGAGTGGCTGTAAACGTTGGCTTCGCACTTGCGGCTCACCACGGTGTGAATAAGGGACGGGCTCCTGGGGCCCCGGCCACAGGTCAGCTTTCCGTGGCCGACGACGCGCTGACGGCTGCTGTGAGCAGGCCGGGGAAGAGCCGTGCGAGGTCGTCGTCGCGCACCTCGTTCACGCGTGAGGTGCCGACGTAGTACTCCGAGGGCAACCTGCACAAGACCACGGACACCGACGGCAAGACCGACCTGCGTTGGCGTTCCCGGTGCTGGATCTTCGCTGGTTGTGGTGTTCTTCAGGTGGGTCTGTCGAAAGCTGGTTGGTCTTGAGCCCGTACGTCGGCGCGTCCGGAGCGGACATGCGGGTAGCCGTCGAGGGCCTGATGCCAGGAGGATGTCCGCGGCACTGACGATCTGGATTCTCGGATCTGTAGGGCGGTACGAACCCTGGCATCAGCGCCCGGCTTGCCTCGTCGGACGCTACGGGCAGTCCTGGACGTAGCGGCTGTTCACCGCGGCAAGTTCAGCGCTTCGAGCCGCGAGCCGCTGCACGGAGCCGGGCCGCGCTCGATCGGCTGAGTCGTGTCGGCGGTAGCCTGCTCGACGTGCCGCAGAAGTATGTCGAGTTCCGCCTCGCTTCGGAGGACATCTCCACCGTCCGATTCGGCGTGTCGCCAGGGCATGAGATCGTCCACGCGGTGCGGACCCTCAGTCGACCGCAGGAGCAGCCGCTGCAGTGGGGATGGCTGGGCGCCGTTCGCGACGATGTCCCGCGGGAGTCCCTCGAGTTGCTACGCCTCGTCGTGGGCGAAACCGGGTACGCACCCGATCTGTTCACGTCGGCCGCGTCGTGGGATCTCACGCCTGCGGATGAGATCGAGCGGCTGCGACAGGCGCCGCTCGAGCCGATCTCGGTCGACCTGCGCAAGCGTGCGGTCCGCAGCGCCGGCGTCGCGCGGGCCGCGCTCGAAAGGATGGCGGCCGATCCCGCGAGGATCCGCGCCATGATCGTGCGCCACGTCGAAGCACTCTGGGAGGCCGCACTCGCGCCCTACTGGGCGCAGATCGAACGCATCCTTCATGCGGACATCGGCTCTCGGGTGCGACGGATGACCGCGGACGGTCTGGCCGGCATGGCGGCCGATCTGGGCGAAGGTGTCGAGTGGAGTGCCGACACAGGCTTCGGCACCGTGCGCGTGCGGATGGAACGACACGAGGAGATCGTCGACTGCCAGGGGCAAGGCCTCGTGCTCGTGCCGTCGTTCTTCGGGCGCCACTGCGCGGTGCTCACGGAGCCGCCTGCGCAGCCGACGCTGTTCTACCCCGCGCTCGGAGTGTCCGAGGTGTGGCATCGCGCTGATTCGACGGACGCGCTGGCGGGCCTGCTCGGGGAGAGCCGCGCCGCGGTGCTCGTCGCGCTCGGCGCGCCGCTGTCCACGACGGAGACAGCAGGAGAGGCCGGCATCGCGGCTTCCACCGCATCCCACCACCTCGACGCCCTGCGCGCCGCCGGGCTCATAGCGTCCCGGCGTGCCGGGCGGCGCGTACTGCACGCGCGCACGCCGCTCGGCGATGCGCTCGTCCACCGCGTCTGACGCGGCGGACGAGCGTATCCGGGGCCGGCGCTGGGTCACCGACCGGGAACGAGGTCCGGTCCCGCGCCGTGCTCGGCGACGTACGCCTCAGGACCCTGCTCGGTGGCCTGGGGCTCCATGTAGAGGAACTCGAAGATGTTGCCGTCCGGGTCCTCGAGGGAGCGCCCGTACATGAACCCGTGATCCTGCGCCGATCTCGGCTCACGGCCGCCAGCGGTGACACCGGCGTCGACGGTCCTGTCGACGTGGTCCCGCGAGTCGCGCGAGAACGACAGCAGCACCTGGGCGACCGTGTGCGGGTCGGCGATCTGCTTGTCGGTGAACTGCGAGAAGTGCCCGTGGGTGAGCACCATGAAGTTCGTGTTCTCGTCCCAGACGACGCACGCGGCGTTCTCGTCGGTGAACATCGGGTTGATGTCGCAGCCGAGCGCCGTGTAGAAGGCCTTGCTGCGCTCGAGGTCGGTTGTGGTGATGCTGACGAAGATCATGAGGTCTCCTGATATCGCACGGACGAGTCCTGCAGTTGCCGAGCTCAGCCTGGCACCAGGGTCGTGGGCATCCAATCGATTCGACGTGCGTCGAAAGGTCACGGTGCCGGGTGTGCTAATCGCGAGCGTCGACCGGGATGGGTCGTGCCGTTGACCGTGGCCGGAGTGGTGATCGTGCTGATGGCGTGCGCGTTCGGCGCGTTCCTCGTCCCAAGAAGTCCGAGCCTTGAACCGCGTCGGCCCGATTTCTTGAATACGGCCCGCCGCGTCGGAAATCTGCGATCCCTCGACCCGGGGGTTGCGGGGCTTGCCCCCCCGGTGCTCGAAGGTGCTGCCGCCACCCCGCGACACCCGTTCGTCAAGCGCTCGCGAATTCTTCTCTACGCCCCGTCAGGACCTGCCTGGCAGAGGGCTGGAACGGATTTTCGCGACAACTCGATCGTACGGATCGGATCGCGGACTGTGGCCTCGCGCTCAACCCGGAGCGCACCAACGATCCCCAGGGGGAACCTCATGACCACCGCGTCGAACCTGAACCAGCCCGCCGCCGCGCCGGCTTCCTGGACGAGGTCCGCTTCACCGACATCGAGCACCTCGAGTTCGACCTGTAGCCCCGCCGTACCCCGAACAGCTCGCGAGCCCCTGTCACTGAGCGCTTCAGTTGGCGGATGAGCGGTTGAGTCGGCGAGCTGAGCCTGCAGGTTCACCGGCCTGACTCACCGAAGCCCCGCCCAGCCCAGCACGACTCGCGAACCGCGGGACAGCAGCGCGGCGGATCGTCCTCAGAGGGCCGACAGGGGCTCGGCACCGTCGAAGGGCGCGGTCGCGTCCGGGCAGGTCCATGGCTCGGCAAGGGTGCCGTCCTGGTTCCAGCCGTAGCGCCGCAGCTGCCGGGCCCGGTCGGCTCTGCCCTCTTGTCCGAGGAGACGCACAGCGTCGTCGAGTGCGTACCTGTTGCCGCTGTCGGCGGAACGTCGCCAGGCCGTGGCAGCTGCTTCGTTGCGTCCCGCCTCCTCATAAAGGCGTGCGACGCCACTGAAGTCGTGGCTGCGCAGGAGCAGGGTGACGGCGTCGTCGAGGCGGCGGGACCGGGTCAGCAGAGCCGCCACCGCCGACCGGATGACGAAACCCGGGTCGTCGTCCTCTCCCCACAGATGGTGCACGGCCTCATCGACTCGGCCCTGGGCTTCCAGCAGAAGGACGAGCGGCGTGCGATCCGGGGCGGAGAACCAGCCGCGGCCGGTGCCATGCAGGTACTGGTAGGCGCTGAGGGCCTCGTCGGAAAAACCGGACCGCTCGGCCACACACGCCGCTCTGGCGATCAGGCGGGGGTCCCCGGAGCCGATTCTCGCCTGCATCCAGTCCCGGATTTGCCGCTCGTCCTCGGCTTCGCTGACCGGTGGTGCGGTGGCCCGAGCCGCCACGATCCGGCTGAGCAGGTCCTCGTAGGCGCCGGTGGCGTCCAGGAGCATCGTGGCGAGCATGATCCCGCTTGCGTCGAGGGAGGAGCGGGCCTCTTCCCATTCCTGAACCGCCTGGGCCGCAGTGACATCGGCACGGGAACGCGCGTACGCCTCGACGGACCACAGGAGGAGGCGTTCACCGTTCCCCAGAGGGTCCGCGGCCTCCTGCACCAGGACCAAGGCGAGCGAAGAATGGCCCGCGGCATGCAGCAGCTCGCTCATCCGGCCCAGTGGCCGGGTGCGTTCCACGCCCGCCGGGGAGGGGGGCCCGTCGGTGGCCAGCCACCGGAGCGCCTCCGCCGAACGGCCTGCGGCTTGGAGCGAGGCGACCGCCCGGGCCAGGGCCGGCCCGTCGCCGGCAGCGGCCCACTGATGCAACCACGCCAGCGCCTCGGGTGCGCGCCCGTCGTCCTCCAGCAGGTCGGCCACCCATCCGACGGTGTGGTCGTTGACGGTGGTCGCCCGGGCGGCGGCGTGGTTCTTCAGCCATCGGATGGCCTCGTCGCCCCGGCCGAGCGCCTTGAGACGAGCCACGAATTCATATTCGGCATGCTGGTTGCCGCGATCGGCCAGATCACGGAGCCAACCGATCGCCTCCTCGGTCCTTCCGGCTTCGACCATCACATCCGCCGCCTCGCGCAGTACTTCCGTGTAGTCGCCCTCGTCCAGATCCTTGGTGCTGATCAGCCGCATCCACCACGTGATCGCGTCGTTGACGCGGCCCTGATGGTGCAGCAGTCGCGCCAGGACCGCCCAGTCGTACGTTCCTCCCGAGAAGCTGCAGCGTCTGGGGGCCCAGGTGATCGCCTCGTCGCTCCGGCCTTCCGCGAGCAAGAACCCCATGATCGACCGGTTGACGTAGTAATACTCGCGCTGGGCCTGGTTCGCCCGATCCCACCAGCCTCGAGCCTCTTCGCCGCGCCCGGCGGCGTCCAGGTGGTAGGCCACCAGGCAAGGGGCATCCATGTCACCGGCATCGGCCGCCTCGGACCACCATCGCAGCGCCTCAGCGTCCTGCCCGTTCCGCTGCAGGTAGGTTCCGACGGTGACCATGGCTCGGACGTCGCCCGCCTCGGCGGCCCAGCGCCACCAGGCATGGGCTTCCTCGGCGCGTCCGGCCCGGTCCAGCAGCCGCGCCAGCTTTGCCGCCGACTCCCGGTCGCCGCCGTGCGCCGCACGGTGCAGCAGCAGCGCCGCGTGACGAAGTCGGCCGCGTTCCTCGGCCGCCTGGGCGAGCGCACGCCGGTCCGCGTCACACGGGGCGTGGTCGAGGGCCGCCTGCCAGAAGCTGTCCGGGGGAACCACATCGTGCCGCTGGGTACGGCCGTACTGCTGGAGGTAGTCGGCGAGGGTGACGACGCCGGGGAGAGCGCCCATGTCGGAGGGACGGGGCACGTCCTGCAGCGGCCTGACGACCCGCTTGATCATGGTGCGAGCGTGAGCGAGGGCACCGGTGAACCAGGAATCGGGGTCGGCGGCGGTGATTTCCTTGCGGGTGAGGTAGCCGCGCGCCGCCTCCTGAAGGAAGGTCAGCGGCATCGGCCCGGTGACGCCGAGACGGTGCGCGTCCATCGCCGCGCTGATCAGGGCCTTGCCGTAGGGGGCAGGGCCGTGCGGGTCGGCCGGGTCTTCATAGTGCGCCACCAGGTCTGGTCCGGCGGCCAGCACCTGGGTGATGTCGGTTCCTCCGCTCTCCAGAGCGGTGGCCAGGGACGGGTCGTGCCGGGCGGCGTCACGGACGGCGTCCAGATCGTCGGCGAAGGAGGCGGGAAGGCGGACGTGGTGCGCCTGGGCCAGCAGCGTCCGGGCCTGCCGATGGGGGTCTGGCTGGCCGGAGCCGGGAGGGGTGCCGACGGTGAGCGCCTTGTCGTGGTCGGGCCACAAGGTGGCGAACGCGAGGAACGGGCCGTCGTCGTCGAGGCGGCGCAGGAGCGCGGCCGCGGCGGCCTCACCGGCGGGGCCGCCCAGGTAGTGCTGAGCCTCGTTCAACCACAGTACGGAACGCGGGCTCAGAGCCTTCGCGTTCAGCATGGCCAGGAGGCTGTCGGCATCTGCGGGGAGGAACAGCCGGAAGTCGTCCGGAACCGCCGTCAAGGCTTCCACGGCGGTGCGGGTCTTGCCGGTGCACGACTCCCCGCGCACCACCACCAGTAGTGGCTCGCCGCCGGCCACTGCGGCGATCAGACGGGCCCGCAAGGCGGCGTCGTGAGGGCGCGGCACATAGGTGGGCAGGACGAAGTCGCCGCCCCCCGTCGTCGTGGGTCCGCCCGGCACGGCTGGGTGCACTCCCAGCCGCTTCGGTGACCAGTGCCGTACCGGGCGAGGGCGGTCCGCCAGCGCGTCCTGGCGAGTCCGCCGTTCCTTGTCCTCGAGCGCGCCGAGGGCCTGCTTGCGTTGCAGCGCCTCGTGGTTCGACCGCGTCCGGCGCTGCAACTCGGCCGTCCATGTCCGGTCCCAGCGGTCGTCGTCCAGGAGCTCGGCGACGCTCTCGTCCGAGGACGTGTCGGCCGGGGAGCCCAGCAAGCCCTTGAGGGCAGCCTCCCCTCTGATCAGTTCGAGGACGGCCAGCAACTTGTCCAGCTCTCGCGGGAAGCGTTTCCCCCGCAACCAGGCGCCGACCGTGTCGCGGGACAGCTGCGGCTTGGTGGCCTTGGAAAGCACGTTGTCCGAGGGCCGACCGCCCATCTGGAGCCGTTTGAACTCGCCCACCCGCTGCAGGTCGGTGAAGAAGTCCGGTGTGTCGCCCATGCCCCGTCCCGTACTCGACGGTGTCCGGCCGTGTCGGTTCAGGACACCGCCGGACACTGAGTTCCCCAAGCCCGCCACCAGCTGCCCGGCAGCGGGTCCGTCCAACTCTGTGGCGGCCAGCGGCAGGACACGCCTCAGGACAGGCAATCTCGCACCCATCTGGTCCGCATGACGCAGTGGACCACTCGTCCAAGGAGACCGCGATGTCTACGCTCCAGGTCCTGATGATGCTGCTGGCGCTGTCGGTGGCCCTGCACATCGGCTGCGCCGCCGCCTTCACCGCATGGCGCGCCGGCACGCACCCTGCCGAGGCCCTCCTGGTCGGCGGCGGCGCGACCGGCACCGCCTTCGCCCTGTACCTGACAGCAATCGGCGCCTACCGCTGATACTGAACGCTCAGCTCGCCACGTGAAGTGCTCAGTCACAACCGCGGGCCGGTCCGGGCCCCTGCCATGTGCCGTCGCCGGTCAGCCGGCGGCGGCCTTCTCGTCGGTGAGCGCCCTCTTGACCGCTGGTAGTCCTCGTACGTCACGAGCACCCTCGATACACGGCCTGTAGGCCCTCGGATCTCACGCTCTGCCAACAGGTCGCACTCTCACCCGCCAACCATCGTGGCCAACCCGGCCCCACCCTGTGGCGGTCTGGTTCCCGATCCTGGGGTTCCTCAAGGCGAACCCGGACGAGCACGTCTGCTTCGTCACCGACTCCCGCGCCGCTTCCGTCAACTCGCTTCGACCTGCCATAAGATCAATGATCAAAGTGCTCGTGCGCGGACCCTCGCGCAGGGGACGAACCTGACCAACGGCTCGACGCAGAGGACCGAGGTGCGCGGCCGGGGCGTGCGCGAGCCAGGCGTCGACGTCGGCCTGGAAGTAGCCGCTACGCTCGGGCAGATCGCGCCACGGAGCCCCGGTCCGCAGTCGCCGCAGCACCCCGCTGACCACCGTGCCGGTGATCACGCACGGGCACCACAACCCCTCCGGACGCCGTGACAGCCGCTCTCACCGCGCAGGTGCGTAGCCGCCATATCAGGCCAGCTCGACGCCGCTCCGGAAGACGCCGCCGCCGTAGACCTTCCGCCAGTGATCCAGAAATCGTTCGAGGTCAACAGGCTCCACCGAGCTTTCCACTGTGTGCTCCGACCCCGGGGCTGGAGCGTATGTCCGCCCGCTACGCCAGCCGACGCCCTCGCCGTGCGTCTCCAGGCACGAGCGCCTGGCCGACGACGACCGTGGCCCGGGGGAGCTCCAGGCAGTGCGCGAGCTCAATGCGTTGGAGCAGACCGAGCCCCGCGACGGCGACGAAGCAGGACCGAACGCGCGCTCCGCGGCATCGCGACCGCCCTCGCCGGCGAGATGGCGATCCTGCACACCGAGCCGGCTTACCGTCCGCCCCGTTCCGAGGGGCTGCGGGAGGCTGAGGCGCTGTTCGACACCGCCAGGGACCGCCTCTTCGGGTTGGGCTGCGACGGAGCTGTGTGGGCGGTTCCGTACGCGCGCCGGGTAGAGGCAGCTAATTTCCTGCTCCGCACGGCTCCACGCGCTTGGGCTGAGGCTCTGTTGCGACCGTCGGTGTGTCTTGCTTCGTCTTCGCTCTCGTAGTCGCCTCCTTGCCCTCCTCGTCAACCAGCGCGAGGTGGGTCAGACCTCGCGCCCAGCTCTCTCCGGAGCTGTCGGTGAAGAACATCCAGGGAACGTCCCAGTGAGTCACGTCGGACAGGCCGGCCCAGTGGCCACCCAACTCGGCCTTCTGCTTTTCCATGGGGAAGACCATTTCTGTGCAAGGGGGCAGGTTGTAGGCGGGCAGCAGCAGCAGATGATCTTTGCCTTTGTACGTGATGCGGAAGTACACGCTGACCTCTGTGACCGGGTCGGGCGATTTGTTGACCATGTGAGGCCAGGACGGTCGCATGGTGGGTGCGTACGTGATCGGGATGTCCGATCAGCTGACGTAAGCGTCATGGGTGATCAGGGTCTGCGGGGCGTACTGGCCTGGTGGGGGCGATGATCGTTTCGATCAACTCGTCGAACGGGTGTCACGCAGCTGCGGCCGACCTGGGGCCGACTCGGGGACGTGCTCATCGGCGTGGCCGAGTAGTCGCGCCTGTGATGCCTGGGAGGTGACAACGTCCTTTTCTAGCAACGCCGTTGGAGGGAGAGAGAAAGGCGCCCGGATACCTACCGGGCCACGGCCCGGGCCGCCACAATCTCGGTATGACGATCACGCCGGCACCTCCGAGCGCACCGCCGACGCGCCGCACCCCCCTCGACCTCGCCCGCGGAATCCTCACGGGCGCGGTGATCGGGAGCTCGCTCGCCGCACTCGTCGTCGGCACTGTCCTCGAACGCGTTCCCCTGCTGGTCGGCGGCTTGGCCGTCCCCATCGCCTACGGACTGCTGGTCCTCGCCGCTGGGGCGCCCGAGCGCGCACGCGAGGCGGCCATCGTCCCCCGTACCACGCTCGCCAAGATCGAGAGCCTGCGCGCCACCGGCGGGGAGACCAGCGACGTGCCCGTCCGCTTCGACCTCACCGTCGCCCCGGACGGCGGACCGGCGTACCGCGTCGAGTCGACCCAGTCCGTCAATCTCGTCGACCTGCCCGACTACAAACCAGGCGGCATCGTCGTCGTCCAGTACCCACCGCACCAGCCGTGGGCGGTGAAGCTGGTGAAGCGCCCGACACCGGAATGGGAGGACCGCGCGACCGCGGCCCACATCGATTCAGCGCCCGGCCCGGCCCTGACCGACGAGCGGCCCCCGGACGGCACCGTCGGCGGCTACCTCACCCTCCTCGCCCTGCTGCTCGGCGCGGCCGGCGTGGTCTTCGTCTTCCGGGCCGACCTCTTCGGCGCGGAAGACCCTACCGACCGGCCACCCTCGGCCGCTGGGCCCGCCGACCCCGGAACCTCGTCCACCACGATCGTCTCGGCTGCGTCGGGCACCGTCGCCCTCGGCCCCGGACAGTCCCTGTTTGACGAGGGCCGGCTGCGTTTGGCGGTCGATTCGCTCACCAAGGGCGACGGCAGAAAGCGCCAGGCTCTCACCGTCGTCGTGCAGGACCGCCTGCTCACCGTCGTCTTCACCCCTGCGGGCTCGCAGGCACCCGGCTTCGTCCTGGACGCGCTGCCCTACCCGCGCATCCCCGCCCTCGTCCGCGAGGCCAAAGCCACTCTCGGTGTCCGCTCCCCGCAGACCTGGCAGCTCACCGCCGAGAGCCTGTCCGGCACCCTCACCCTCAGAGTCGGGGTGGCCGGCGCCGACGGCGCCGCCTCGTTGGAGGCGAACGGCCACGGCGAGATCGTGCGGCGCGTCTCGGCGCGCTGACAGACGGACGGGCGCCCGAACGGAGCGGGTGAGCCGGGCGGGGCAGGCTATCAGGACCAGGAGGAGCACGGATGGGCTGGCACGGGTATCTGGCGTTGTGGTGCATCGTCCTCGGCGCCGTCGCGCTCGTCGGATACGGACGGTCGCTGGCCGGGGTGACCCGCGGCCAGCGGGCGGTCCGCGTCATGGGCCGGATCGAACGAGTCACGGAGCCCCGGCACGGGAGCTCGGGACGCGAGGGGATCGCCGTGGTCGTCACCTTCCGCGATCCCGCCACGGGGCAGGAGTTCACCGTCACCAACGACGGCGAGTGCGGCGACCGAATCAGCACGGCCTGGACGGGCCGGGAGATCGGCATCCGCTACCCTCCCGGCCGCCCGCACGCCTACCGCTTCACCACCGACCCGGACGCCGGACGGAGCGGCCTCGGCTGGCCCAACTTCGCGGTCTTCCTGGTCTACGTCGGGCTGGTCGCCGTCGCCTCGATCGACTGGGGCTGGCCGTGGGCCCTCATCGGTTTCGGCGTGCCCTGGACGCTGCTGGGCACGACCTACCTGCCCGGGGCCATACGCGACTCACGCCTACGCATCGAGGGCCTCGCCTCCGGCGGCCCGGTCCCGGGCCGCGTCATCGCCGTACTGAAGGACGTCACCGTCGACGAGGACGGCGAAACCGCCACCAGCCACACCCCGGTCGTCGCCTTCACCACCCACGACGGCACCGCCGTGACCGCCTACCGCACCGTAGGGCTGAGCGATCCCGCCCGCTCGCGCGGCCGGGACCTCACGATCCACTACCGCCCGGACAACCCGGTCGTCTTCACCACAGATCTCGCCGCCGAACACCGCTCCCACGTCGGCGAGATCGCGTTCGCTGTCGGGGCCCTTCTCGTGGGGGTCGCTGCGGCCGTGGCGGGAGGGATCTTGATCGCGGGCTGACGCCCACCGCCCGCAGCTGCCGCATGTGCCTCGTTTCTGTAGGCCGGTATGACACCGCGCGGACAACGCAGACGGGGCATGCGCCCGCCCGGCGCCGCCCTCACGGCTGGACGTCGCCGCTCTCGCTGCCTGAGGTGCCATTCTCGACGAGGATGCTGTGAACGCGTCGCAGCACGTCGAGGTGCGCCCGGTTGTGGAACTCGACCAGTGCGTGCACGACGACCGACTCAGCAACAGTTTTCTCCCGGCGCGAGGACAGCCCGAGGTCCGCCAGGCCGGGATGATCCCGGTGCTGCTGGCGGACCTCGGGTGCCATCCGCTCGGCCAGCCGCTGCCGTACGGCGTCAGGGGCGTCCTCGTCGAGTGCCGCGAATTCCTTTTCGAGCTCTCCACGAGGTCCCGAAAGCTGTTCGCGAAGCGCTGCCATCGCTTCGGGTGTGAGGATGCTGGAGTAGGCCATCAGCAGGGATCGCTGGTCTTCGGGCAGGTCGTCAGTGAGCGTCCTGAAGTCCGGGGGCATGTCGAGCGCGGCCCGGTTGTCCATGATGGCCGCCAGGTCCCGCCGCATCCGCCGTCGGCGTTCGATGTCCGCCGCAAGTTCGGCATCCAGGTCCTGAAGAATCAGCCGTGCTCTTCCCTCACCGCTCTCGACCGAGGGGACATCTGCGAGGGCAACGCCGAGGTCGGTCAGTCTGCGGATACGCAGCAGCCGCACCAGATGACTGACGCCATAACGCTTGTAGCCGTTGGACGCCCGCTCCGGCTCATCCAGCAGGCCGATCTCGTGGTAGTGCCGGACGGCCTTCGCCGTCGTCCCCGCGAGTTCCGCCAGCTGACGGGTACTCCACGCCACCGGGAGCCCCCTCTCCAGGATCATGCCCAACCACCATTGAAAACCCTGCCCCTGGGGCACGGTCAACCCCGGCCGGTACCAGCCCACCAGATGTTGACCGTGCCCCAGGGGCACGGAGTGGGATGGTCGCGACCACCCCACCACGAACCCGGCATGCGGAGACTGGACATGAACCGACAAAGCAATGTCGCCCAGAGCCTGGCCCTCCTGGCGGTCTTTGGCCTGGGTGCCTCGCTGACCACCGTGCCCGCCGCCGCCGAGGAGGCGAAAGCGCCTCAGGTGAAGTGGGGCCAGTGCCCCGACGACGTCGTGGCAGAAGCCGCTCCGACCGTGTTGAAGTGCGCCACCGTGCCCGTGCCGTTGGACTACGCCGAGCCGGAGGGCGAGCAGATCGACCTCACCCTCTCCCAACTGGCGTCCACCAACCCGGGCAAGAGGCGCGGCGTCCTCATGCTCAACCCGGGCGGCCCCGGCGGATCCGGGCTGGCGCTGTCCGCGCTACTGGTGGCCCAGGGCCTGCCCAGCAGCGTCACCGACCGCTACGACCTGATCGGCATGGACACCCGCGGGATCGGTCATTCCGCACCGGTCAGCTGCGGCTTCACCACAGACAGCCCTTACTACTCCAACATCCCGCCCTACGCGGTCGATGACGCCGCAGTTACCGCACAGGCGAAAGTCGCTGAGCAGGCAGCCAAGCAGTGCGCGGACAACGATGACGACGGACGACTGCGCCACCTCACCACCGCCAACACCGCCCGCGACCTCGACCGGATCCGGGCTGCGCTCGGCGAGGGGAAGACCAGCTACCTCGGCTATTCCTACGGCACGGCACTCGGCGCCGCCTACGCGTCAATGTTCCCCGATCGCTCCGACCGGATGGTGCTCGACAGCAACATCGGAGACACCCACCTCGACCGCGAAGGCATGCGCCGCTTCGCACTCGGCATGGAGCAGGCCCTGCCGGACTTCGCGAAATGGGCCGCCCGCCGGCACGACAGCTACGGCCTGGGCCGCACACCCAGGCAAGTCCGGGCGTCCTACCTCGCCCTCGCCGGCAGACTCGACAAGGCCCCCGTCGCAGGGATCGACGGCAACCTCTTCCGGCTTTTGACATTCGGCCACCTGTACAAGCAGACGCAGTACCCGACGCTGGCGCAGACCTGGCAGACGCTACTCGAAGGGGACGAGACTGCGGCCCGCGGCCTGACTGCCACCCCAGATGAAACAGCGGAGAACGGGCTGTCACCGACCGACAACGCCCTGACCGTGTTTCTCGCCGTCACCTGCAACGACGTCCAATGGCCCGAAGACGTCAACACCTACCGGCAGGGCGTCACCGAGGACCGCGAACGCTACCCGCTGTACGGCGCAGCGACCGCCAACATCACACCCTGCGCCTTCTGGCCGTACGCCCCCGCAGAACCGCCCGTGGAGGTCGACACCGAAGGCCCGCGCAACGTGCTGCTTCTGCAGAACCGCAGAGACGCGTCCACCCCCCACCTGGGCGGGAAAATGCTACGCGAGAAGTTCGGCGACCGCGCCCGGCTGATCAGCGTCGACGACAGCGGGCACGGCGTCTACGTCCTGGGCAAGAACTCCTGCGCGCTGAACACCACCACGCGCTACCTCGTCGCCGGTGAGATGCCCACGAAGGACACATACTGCCCCGCAGATTGACCACCGACCACCGAACCCAAAGCGCCCGCAGCCCGCCGACGCCTCCCGGGCGTGCCCGTCGACACCTGTGCAGTAGTTCGGCGTGGGACCCCTGGGCCCCGGCAGCACCGTCACCGCCGCCGGGGCCCCGAGGAAACCCGTCCGTAGTCGTGTCATGAGCCCCACGCCACCGGAGGCGGAGAGGGCCAGGTGCAGGCTCAGCACTGGGGCGGCGGCGAGGCGCGGACCACTCCAGGGGCCTTCAGCCGCACCGGCCACGTTGTGTCTCCTGGGAGCGCTCCTGCTCTCAGACTGAGTCGGCGCAACGTGCCTTCCGTCTCACGCCTGAAGTGTTCGAAGGACACCGGACTCCGCCACAGCGGGGCAGGACGGCAGGGGACGGTGGCGCCGTTGGCTGACCATTCTTCGGCGAGCCGACTGTACAGAGGTGTACTCCCGTTCATCGCTTCGTCAGAGGCCGGCCCTCGGGCGTGGGCGGAGGGCCGCCTCTGCGCTTCCCGCTGCCGGCGGGTGCGCTGCGGTTCCA
Source organism: Streptomyces sp. NPDC023573 (assembly GCF_055559735.1). Lineage (NCBI taxonomy): Bacteria > Bacillati > Actinomycetota > Actinomycetes > Kitasatosporales > Streptomycetaceae > Streptomyces > Streptomyces sp. NPDC023573. The sequence goes on along the minus strand of NZ_JBVHKB010000007.1, from coordinate 4,284 downwards.
CTCAGCCCCATGATCATTCGTCAGTCGACGGCGCGCAGGGCATCCCTGGCCGCGCTGATGTTGCTCCGCGCTGGCGGTGGCGAGACACGGGCCTCGACCGCTCTGTCCGTCCGGATCCACTGGCAACCCTTCTGGTCCACCTCGCCCGGCCGCACGCCCGCGGCCCGGGTTGACCTGCGGCGGCGGACCGGCGGGCGGGCGGACTGAGAGTGCGGCGTGATGCGGCTGCCGACTCGATGCGGCCCCAGGTCCGACGGCAGCCCGCCGTTAGCGGAAGACGACAAAAACTTCCCGCACCGCTTGCTGCGCTGGGTGGAGGTCAAGGGGCACGACCGGCTGCCCTGCGTCAACGACGGCGAGTGATGTTGCCGCCCGCTTGAAACCTCAGGTCAAGGGGCTGGTGTGACCGGTTCTCGGGGTACTTGCGCTGGTGGTGGGCGCCAGGCTGGGGCGTAGATCGTCGGGCAGGGCGGCTATGCCGATGAGTTCAACGTCCGGGAACGGTCTACCCGGCGACACGACCGTTCTCCATAGGAGTGCCATGTCCACCATCCAGCCAGTGATCCTGACTGCCGACCAGGACGTCCTGCTCGGCTTCTACACAAAGCTCTTCGGCGCCGAGGAGATCTTCCGGATACCGGAGGAAGGGCCGGCCTTCTACCAGGGCTTGCGCATCGGCGACACCGACCTCGGGCTGGTGGCCAAGACGGACCTGGGACCCGGGGCTGCACCGCGGATGCTGCTCAGCATCGGTGTTGACGACGTCGACGAGACGCTCGGCCGCGTGGAGGCTCTGGGTGGCTCTGTCCGCAGTGGCCCCAAGGACATGCCGTGGGGACAGCGCGTCGCCCACATTCAGGACCCTGACGGCAACCCGGTGAACCTGACCCAGCCGATCCCGGCCCGGTGACATACCGGTACGGCGCCTGGAGCGAATCCGCAGCCACGAACGCCAATCCCGACCGGCCCGGCCGGCGCGCTTTCGGGCCGCCCTGCGGTGCTGCTGGCCCGCGCGGACTACGGCTACGGGCGCTTCCTGGCTCGTGCCGCCGAGACCGCAGCGACAGCCGAATCGGCGCGATCCGCGCCCCCAAGGGGGCCAAGGGCGGGCGTCGCGTTGACCCGTCAGGCCGCGCGCCGGGGCAGATTACGGCAACGCGTGTCCCCGATGAAGATCAAGCACGGTGACGGCAAGGCGTCCGGTGAGCACGGTGGGAACGGGGGCCGACTGATGGCCAGCCGCTGGACGGACCTGGGCATGTACAACGCCCGGGGCGTCCTGGGCGCGGACGCGCTCGGTATCGCGATCGAGGGGATGGTGACCGGCATCGCCTCGCCCGTCGACAGTGAACGCGGCTTGGCCGCACGGCTGAACTACCTGACCAAGACGGATGCCGGATACGAGGCGATGGACCGCGCCGGCATCCACGTCTTCCCCCGCACCCTGATGGCCTGGCTCGCCGAAGAGCGGATCCCGAACAAGGCCAACCGGTCCAGGCTCGATGCCGCGTACTGGGACCTGCGTCGCCGCAACGTGGCAGCTGACCTCACAAAGCGGCTCAACCGCGACGGCCGCGGAACCCGCATCGAGATCAACCCCGTCGACCGGTCCCGCGTAGAGACAAACGCCAGCGGGACATCTCCAGCCGGAGTGTCACCGTGCGGGCGTCTGGGACCGCGCTGTCGACGCCTGGATGAACGACGATGTCGACGAGCTCGATGCCATCTGGGACGAGATCATCGAAGACCTCGGGTCCGAGTACGACGCGTACAGCAACGTCTCCTCCATCGGATGGGCCGGCTCAGAGAGACAAGCGCCCCCTTCCTAGGCATTGGAGCTGCCGGGGAAGGGGGCGCTTCGCATGGTAGCCGGGGGCGTGATGTCACCCAGGTGAGTTTCAGCAGCGCGAGCACAGTGGGGAATGGCGCGGCGCCGCACACCATGGGGGCTGCGCAGACTCGAAGTCATGCTTCTTCGGAGCGCCGCGCACGTGGAGGAGGACCGGTCGGTCGCGCTTCGGTGCCGCGAGCTCGGTCGGTCATCCTTGCCTCTGCCGAGGTCATCTGGCCGGTACAGCGGTTACATTTCCCGCTTGTCGTAGTGGGCTTGCAGGAAGGCCTCGTACTTGCCCCATTCGAGGACCTCGTGGCCGTAGTCGTTCTTCCGGACGAGCATGACGGCGAACTCTTCTTTGTTCTTGAAGCTGGAGTCGTCCAGCTCGAAGCTCTCCAGGGCGATGAAGTCGTCGCACCAGGCGTCGATGAACAGGGAGACGATGGCTAGGATCACTCCGGCTGCTGCCTGGAGCTGGCCCTTCTTCTTCGTGGGGTCCTTGATTCCTTCGATCAGCTTCTCACTGATCTCGTTGGCCTTCTTCTTGATCTCCTCCAGTACCTTGCTCTTGCCGTGGTCCTCCTCCCAGCCTTCGAGGATCCCGATGATGGTGCCGGTCTCCGGAGGCGGGGGATAGTCCTTCTTGTCGGAGTTGGTAGCGATGAACTGAAGGTAGTTGTAGTCCTGCGTGACCCCGTCTTTGAAGTGTTCGACCGTCTGCGTAGTGCTGGTCAGCCCGTGCTTCTTGGTCGCTGTGTGAATGATGAAGTAGACCTCATCGTCGCCCCACTCGCCGACCGTGTCGGAGTGACACTTGGCTTTGACGAGCTCTACTACCGCGCTGTGAAGAAACCCGAAAAGGCCCCCGGGCAAATCCTCGGCGTCCTCGGCGGGCAGGGGCCGGCTCCAGCCGAGCCGCTGGATGTCCTCGGCTGAGGGCAAGCTCCCCTCGTCCAGCCTCGCGCCGGGCTTGATCACGTTGGGCAGTGCGCTGATGCGGTCCCAGTACTTGGGCAGGTCCCGGGAGGCGTCTGCGTAGCTATAGGAGGAGTCGGTGGTGAGGCCTGCGGTGTCCTCGGGGAAGAGGGCCGCGCTCTGGTCGGCTGCCAGGCCGGCGAAGGCCTGCCCGTAGCCGGCGATCTCGTCGGGGGTGGGGGCGGCGAGGCGTGCGAGGTCGACCAGATCGGTCTCCAGGTCCGTCAGCGGCTTGCTCTCGCTCGCTTTGCGGCAGGCGTTGAGCAGGACGGGGGTGAGGAGGTTGACCGAGCTGTTCGCGGCCAGACGGGCTCCGATGAGCCGGTTGTTGCGGGCGTCGCGTTCCTCCCGCGTCTCGCCTTCCTTGGGCTGCAAAGCGTCGTCGGCGGGCATGGAGCGGACGGATGCGACGGCGGCGTCGAGGGCGTCGGCCAGCATGGTGGCGGTCAGAGCCATATCGGTGGGTGCTCCGTTCGTGTGACAGCAGTGGTGCCTCTACCAGCATTTTTCACTCTGAGTGAGCGCGGTAACCATGCGTCACCCGCACGGAGCCAAGCTCTGGGGCGCCGTATTCTCCGCTCGTCCAGGGCCGGCGCGGCGCGTCACTCCCGAACCCCACGGCCCCGAGTGGGTGGCTGCCGAGTGGATCTACGTCTGGTGTCGAAGGCATCATGGCCGGGCGGCTGACGGGCCGTTACCGGCTGGACTGGCACGGCTGTCGCTCAGGAGTTCCTCTGACCTCCGGGGCCTGGCCTGCGCGCGGCCGGTGGCAGGCGGAAGCGAGGCACTCGTCGTGGTGCCTCGAAGGGATCTCCCCGCCGCGCGGGCCGAAGCCCGCGCCCGCGTCCGGAAGTTGGCCGATGCCGGGGCGCCCGATGCCGGCGGGACGGTGACCGTGGACCTTGACGGGGTGCTGGTTCTCGCGCACTCCGACAAGGAGGACGCCGCACCCACCTGGAAACGGACCTGCGGCCACCAGCCGCTGATGGGGTTCGTCGACCACGGACCGGGCGGCACCGGCGAACCGGTCGCGGCCCTGCTCAGACCGGGCAACGCGGGATCGAACACCGTCGCCGGCCACGTCCTGAAGGTCCCGGCCTCGGCTTGGACGCCGGCCGTCGAGACCGGCGGCCAGGTCCGCGGCGGCGCCTGGGTCGCCGAACTCGCCGGCGACGTCGTTCACGGCTGGCCCAAGGGCATGCGGCTCATCGTCCGGAAGGAACGGCCGCACCCCGGAGCCCAGTTGCGGATCACCGATGCCGACGGCGTGCGGCTGACGTGCTTCGCCACCAACACCGCCGGCCTCCCGATTTCCGAGCTCGAGCTCCGTCACCGACTGCGGGCCCGGGCCGAGGACCGCATCGGGGCCGCGCACGCCATCGGCCTGCGCAACCTGCCCCTGCACACCACCGGGCAGAATCGGATCTTGCTGGAGATCGTGCAGACCGCCCTCGACCTGCTGGCCTGGATGCCGA
>NZ_JBVHKB010000006.1:0-506360 GCF_055559735.1 Streptomyces sp. NPDC023573 | reverse complement strand
GGCCGGCGGCGTGGACATCTGGGAGCTCAGCAGGCGCCGGGCCGCCCACCGCGTCGCGCTCCTGCCCCAGTCGCCGCGCGCCCCCCCCACACACACACCGCAAGCGGAACGCGCCCGTCGCGAGGCCGTAGACTCGCCGGATGGCCAAGTACTTCGACGTGCACCCCGACAATCCCCAGCGCCGCACCATCACCAACGTGGCCGAGAGCATCCGGTCCGGCGCCCTCGTCGCCTATCCGACCGATTCGTGTTACGCCCTGGGCTGCCAGCTGGGCAGCCGTGACGGGATCGACCGCATCCGGTCGATCCGGAATCTCGACGACCGCCACCACTTCACCCTGGTGTGCCAGAACTTCGCGCAGCTCGGCCAGTTCGTCCAGGTCGACAACGACGTCTTCCGCACGATCAAGGCGGCGACGCCCGGGAGTTACACCTTCATCCTCCCCGCCACCAAAGAGGTGCCGCGGCAGTTGCTGCACCCCAAGAAGAAGACCGTCGGTGTCCGGATCCCGGATCACGCCGTCACTCAGGCGCTCCTGGAGGAGCTCGGGGAGCCGCTGCTCTCCAGCACGCTGCTCCTGCCGGACGAGGAGGAGCCGCTGACGCAGGGCTGGGAGATCAAGGAGCGCCTCGACCACGTCGTGGACATCGTGCTGGACTCCGGCGACTGCGGCACCGAGCCGACCACCGTCATCGACTTCTCCGGGGGCGAGCTGGAGGTCGTACGCCGGGGGGCCGGGGACGTCTCCCGGTTCGAGTAGCGCACCGCCCGCACGGTCACTCCGCGCTTCCGGCGCCCCCGCTGAGATGCGCGCACCCCCGGGTGCCTGGTTCGGTGGAGGTATCCGCTCCGCCCAGTGCCAGGGAGTGATCATGAGCGAGTCAGAGGACGTACGGAGCCGTCTCCAGCAGATGCGCGGCCGGGCCGAGGATCTCGTCAAGGCCGCCGAGCAGGCCACCGATCCCGCGGAGCGCCGGCGCCTCCAGGACGAGGCGCACCGGCTCGAATCCCGGAGTGCGCAGGTCAGCGGTATGGCGAGCGGGGACATCTACCCCATGGAGTAGTCCGGCTCCGCGGCTCCCGCAGGTGCGGGGCCGGGCGCCGCTTGCCGTCACCGCGGGGTCGTGTTAGTACCGGAAATGAGGTGACATGGGGTGGATACGCGGAGGGCGGGGCACGGGCTTCCCCTCCCCCGCCCCGCTCTCCGCCCGCGCTCCGCGAAGGGGAACCGGTGACGTACATGAGGTGGCAGCCGTTCCTGGAAGCCGTCCAGGAACGCGGCGATTATCCGTCGGGCCTGGAGGCGGAGCGGGCGTCCCGCGTGGTGCTGGCGCTGCTGGGGGCGCATCTGGTCGGGGAGGAGCGCAACGAGCTTGCCGCCCGGCTGCCGGAGACGTTCGCGCTCATCCTCCTGAACCCGTTGCAGGCCGCCGAGCCACTGAGCTCCGAGCGGTTCGTACGGGCGGTCTCCGCCTGGATCGAGGGCGCCAACGAGCGGACGGCGGCCTGGGACACGAGCGCCGTGCTCAGCGTGGTGGCCGATGCCGCCGGTGAGGAACTCCTCCAGCGTGTACTGCTGCAACTGCCCCCCGGGTACGACGTCCTGTTCGGCCACCCCACCGGCGGCTGACGCTCAGCCCAGGCCCGCGATCCGTGCGAGCCGCCGCATCGAGTCAGCCAGCCCCGCACGGTCGTAGGTGCTCGTGGTCACCAGCACCTCGTCCGCACCGGTCTCCTTGATCACCAGCTCCAGCCCGGCGGCCACGGTCTCCTCGGTGCCGGCCAGGTGGCCGCGCAGTCCGCTCTCGAACAGGCCCCGCTCCTTCTCCGTCATGGCCAGCGCCTCGATCCGCTCGGCCGGCGCCAACGGCGGGAAGGAGCCGTGCGTACGGGAGTACGCCATGGACCAGGCCTCGGGGACCAGCAGCCGCCGCGCCTCCTCCTCGGTGCCGGCGACCGCGACGGTGCCCGCCACGATCACATAGGGCTCCCGGGCCCACGCGGAAGGGCGGAAGCCGCTGCGGTAGTCCTCGACCGCTCTCACCAGTCTGTCGTGGCCGCGGAGGTCGCCGACGACGAGGGGCAGACCGGCAGCCGCGGCGATGGCGGCGCCTTCGCCGGTGGCCAGCACGTACGGAGGGATGCGCAGCCCCTCGGCGGGGCGGGCGTGGACCTGGGGGTGGGCCTGCTGCGTTCCGTCCAGCCACCCGAGGAGCTCGGCCAGCTGCGCGGCGAAGGCGCCGGCGTCCTCCTTGTCCCGGCCGAGGGCCCTGCGGATGCCGTCGGTGAAGCCGACCGAACGTCCGAGCCCCATGTCGATGCGGCCGGGGAAGAGCGACGCGAGCACCCCGAACTGCTCGGCCACGACGAGGGGCTGATGGTTCGGGAGCATCACACCGCCGGTGCCCACCCTGATGACCGAGGTCGCGGCGGCCACGGCGGCGGCCAGCACGGTCGGCGCCGAGCCGGCCACGCCTGGCACGCTGTGGTGCTCGGACACCCAGAACCGGTGGTAGCCGAGGGCCTCCGCGGTGCCCGCCAGAGTGACGGTGTCCCGCAGCGCCTGCGCGGCGTCGTGTCCCTCGCGGGTGCGGGAGCGGTCGAGGAAGGAGAACCGGGTCGATGCGATGGAAGAGCTCACTCCTGGTTCAACGCCCTCGGCGCGCCGGGATTCCCGCCGCCGCGCGGCAGGCGCCGCGAGTCGGCCGCACGCTCGGCACCGGGAAGCCGTCGTGTGCTCAGCGGCGTGCCGCGGCGGCGATCTCGGCGGGCGCGTCACGGAGTCCGAGGCGCAGGTGTTCGACGTGGTAGAGGGCCTGGTCGAGGAGTTCGGCGACGTGATGGTCGTACAGCGCGTACACGATGGAGCGCCCCTGGCGCTCGCCGGCGACCAGTCCGAGGTTCCGCAGGAGACGGAGCTGGTGGGAGCAGGCGGAAGGTTCCATCTCCACCGCTTCGGCGAGATCACCGACGGCGCAGGGGCCTTCCTGGAGGCGCGCCAGGATGCGCAGCCGGGAGGGGGTCGCGAGCGCCTGGAGCGTCGCGGCGACACCCGCCGCCCCTACGGCGTCGAGGCGCTCGCGGGTGGTGGCGGTCGTCTGCTCGTCGCGTCCGTGGCCCATGCCGACCATTCTACGGACGACACATGAAGACCTGTTCATATATTCCTGTACGGTGAGGGCGTCGTCGTTCCGCCGCCCGTGAGGGGTCGTTCCGTCATGCCCGCTGATGTCCTCCCGCGCCTCTCACGGGACTCCGCCGCCCGCGCCGGCGCGGCCCCCCGGCGCCGCACCCGCGTCCTCGCACTGACCGAGGCCCGCTGGGCAGGTGCGGCTCTGGCGCTCTTCCTGCTGGCACTCCCCCTGGAGCTCACCGGCGCCCCGGGATGGACATGGGGCCCGCTGTACGCCCTGGTGTACGCCGCGGGCGGGTGGGAGCCGGCCCTGTCGGGACTGCGGGAGCTGCGGGAGAAAGTCCTGGACGTGGACCTCCTGATGATCGTGGCCGCGCTCGGAGCGGCCTCGATCGGACAGGTGATGGACGGGGCCCTGCTGATCGTCATCTTCGCGACCTCCGGTGCGCTGGAGGCCCTGGCCACCGCACGCACCCGGGACGCGGTCCGAGGACTCCTGGACCTGGCTCCGGCCACCGCCTCCCGCGTCACCGGCGACGGCGGCGAGGAGAGCGTCGCCACGGGCGAGCTCGTGGCCGGCGACGTCATCCGGATCCGGCCCGGTGAGCGCGTCGGTGCCGACGGGCGGGTCATCGACGGCGCGAGCGAGGTCGACCAGGCCACGATCACCGGCGAGCCGCTGCCCAGCGCCAAGGAGCCCGGGGACGAGGTGTTCGCCGGGACGCTCAACGGCACGGGCACGATGAAGGTGGTCGTCGAGCGGGACGCCTCCCAATCGGTGATCGCCCGGATCGTGGCGATGACCGAGGAGGCCTCCCGGACGAAGGCCCCCACCCAGCTGTTCATCGAGAAGGTCGAGCAGCGCTACTCGCTCGGCATGGTGGCCGCCACCCTGGCCGTCTTCCTCGTACCCCTCGCCTTCGGCAGCGACGTGACGGGCAGTCTGCTGCGCGCCATGACCTTCATGATCGTGGCTTCCCCCTGCGCCGTGGTCCTGGCGACCATGCCACCCCTGCTCTCCGCCATGGCCAACGCGGGGCGCCACGGCGTCCTGGTCAAGTCCGCCGTCGTCATGGAGCGCCTCGGGCAGACCGACGCGGTGGCCCTCGACAAGACCGGCACCCTCACGGAGGGCGATCCGCGTGTCACCGGCGTCCATCCGCTGCCCGGTTCCGGGCTGACCGCGGACACGCTGCTGACCCTGGCCGCCGCCGCCGAGCATCCCAGCGAGCACCCACTGGCCCGTGCCGTCGTGAACGCCGCCCAGGAGCGCGGGCTGCCCCTGCCCGCCGCCTCGGACTTCACCTCGGCCCCGGGGACCGGCGTCGCGGCCGATGTCGGCGGACACCGGATCGCGGCCGGCTCCCCCGCCCGCCTCCTGCGCGACTCCTCCGCACCCGAGGCGGCCGGCGCTGCCGCGTCGGCCGCCGCCCTGGAGGAGACGGGATGCACGGCGGTGCTCGTCCTGCGTGACGGTCTGCCGGTCGGTGTGCTCGGGATCGCCGACCGCATCCGGAGCGACGCCTCCGCGACGGTCGCCGCCCTGGCCCGGCTGACCGACAGCTCTCCGGCACTGATGACCGGCGACCATCCGCGCTCCGCCGCCCGGCTGGCCACCGAGGCCGGCATCACCGATGTCCGTGCGGGGCTCCTCCCCGAGGACAAGGCGGCGGCCGTACAGGAGTGGGAGCGGGCCGGGCGCAAGGTGCTGGTCGTGGGCGACGGCGTCAACGACGCGCCCGCCCTGGCCGCCGCGCACATCGGGATCGCGATGGGGCGCGCGGGCTCCGACCTCGCGCTGGAGACCGCGGACGCCGTCATCATCCGTGACGAACTGGCGACCGTACCCACGGTGGTGGCCCTGTCCCGGGCGACCCGCCGACTGGTCGTGCAGAATCTGGTCATCGCCGGAGTGTTCATCTCGGGCCTGGTCATCTGGGATCTCGTCGGCCATCTGCCGCTGCCGCTGGGCGTCCTCGGGCACGAGGGCTCCACCGTCATCGTGGGTCTGAACGGCCTCCGGCTGCTGCGCGACTCGGCCTGGCGCCGCGCGGCCGGTCACGCCGGTGCGGCGTCACCGCCGAAGGCCCGGCCGGCCACCGCCATCGCCTGATACGACGTCAGCCACGCCCTACCGCGCGAGCGCCGGCCTGCCCGGCCGCACCACCCGACCCGCCGTCAGCCCGGCCCCTTATCGGGCGTAAGGTCCTGTTTGCCGTTAAAGTTCCCTCGTATCTGCATCACATGAGGGGACAAGATGACCAGCTCCCGCACAGGGACCGACGTCCCCGAAGGCCCCACCACCGCGGTGAAGATGACGCTGCTCACGCTCACCACCATGGTGGTGGGCTCGATGGTGGGCGCGGGGGTGTTCTCCCTCCCGTCACGCTTCGCGCAGGAGACGGGTGTCGCCGGGGCGCTGATCGCCTGGGCGATCGCCGGCACGGGCATGCTGATGCTCGCGTTCGTCTTCCAGACGCTGGCCGTACGCCGGCCGGATCTCGACGCCGGTGTCTACGCCTACGCCAAGGCGGGATTCGGCGAGTACCTCGGCTTCTTCTCCGCCTTCGGCTACTGGGCCAGTGCCTGTGTCGGCAACGTGACGTACTGGGTGCTGATCACGTCGACGATCGGAGCCGTGTGGCCGGCCCTGGGCGACGGCGACACCGTGCCGGCCGTCATCGTGTCCACGGCCGGCCTGTGGGCCTTCTACCTCCTCATCCGCCGGGGAGTGAAGGAGGCCGCGGCCATCAACAGGGTGGTGACCGTGGCCAAGGTGGTCCCGATCATCGTCTTCGTCATCCTCGCCCTGTTCTTCTTCGACGCGAAGGTCTTCGCCGACAACTTCGGCGGAGCCGACTACGCGGGCTCCCTGTTCAACCAGGTGCGCGGCACCATGCTGGCCACGGTGTTCGTCTTCCTCGGGGTGGAGGGAGCCAGCGTCTACTCGCGCCACGCGAAGCGCCGGGAGGACATCGGGCGAGCCACCGTCCTGGGGTTCCTCAGCGTCTTCGCCGTCTTCGCGTCCGTCACCATCGTGTCGTACGGCATCATGCCGATGGCCGACATCGCCGAGCTCCGCCAGCCGTCCATGGCAGCGGTCCTGGAGGAGGCGGTCGGGACCTGGGGGCAGGTCTTCGTGAGCGTGGGCCTGATCGTGTCCGTGCTCGGCGCCTATCTCGCCTGGACGCTGATGGCCGCCGAAGTCCTCTTCGTCGCCGCCAAGGACGACGACATGCCGCGCTTCCTGCGCCGCTCCAACCCCGCCGACGTGCCGGTGCCGGCGCTGCTGATGACGACCCTGCTGTCCCAGGTCGTCCTGATCATCACCCTCTTCTCGGAGGACGCGTTCAACTTCGCGCTCGATCTGACCAGTGCCCTGTCCCTGATCCCGTTCCTCCTCGCCGCCGCGTTCGCCGTCAAGATCATGGTGCGCCCGGACGACCTGACCAAGGGCCGGAGCCAGAGGCGCTACCTGGTCGTGAGCATCGTGGCGACGCTCTACACCGCCTTCCTCCTGTTCGCGGCCGGGCTGAAATTCGTCCTGGTCTCGTTCATCGTCTACGCCCCCGCCACGATCCTGTTCGCGATGGCCCGCAGGGAACAGGGCCGCCGGGTCTTCTCCCCCGCCGAACTCGTCATCTGCGCGGTCTCGGTCGCGGGGGCCGCGATCGGCGTGGCCGCACTGGCCTCCGGCTGGATCAGCCTCTGAAACGCCTCACCCCGTCCTTCCCGCACCTGCCCGGCCTCCACGAGCGGGCGAAGTGGCCCCCGACCGAAAGGCAGCCCCATGACGAACGCTTCCGCCGTGGACCCCGGCCTCGCGCACGGTGTCCATTCCGAAGTCGGCAGGCTACGCAAGGTGCTGGTCTGCGCGCCTGGCCTCGCGCACCGCCGGCTCACCCCGAGCAACGCCGACGACCTGCTGTTCGACGACGTGATGTGGGTGGACAACGCACAGCGTGACCACGCCGACTTCGTCGCCGAACTCCAGCGGGCCGGCGTCGAGGTGGTGGAGCTGCACGACCTGCTGGCCGCGACACTCTCTGACCCCGCGGCCAAGGCGTGGCTGCTCGACCGCAAGATCACCCCGAACGAGGTCGGCCCGGGGCTCGTCGACCCGACCCGTGCCTTTCTGGAGTCACTTGAGCCGCACGGGCTTGCGGAGTACATGATCGGCGGCATGGCCACCGCGGACCTGCCCGACGCGTACCGGTCCGGCTACCTCGCGCTCGCCCGGGAGTCGGCCGGGGCACGCGAGTACCTGATGCCGCCGCTGCCGAACACGCTCTACACCCGCGACACCACCTGCTGGCTGTACGGAGGGGTGACGCTCAACCCCCTGTACTGGCCCGCGCGTCACGACGAGACGCTCCTGATGAAGGCGGTCTACCGCTTCCATCCGGACTTCTCGGGTGCCAAGGTCTGGTGGGGCGACCCCGAGGTCGACTGGGGCCGGGCCACCTTCGAGGGCGGTGACATCATGCCCGTCGGTAACGGTGTCGTCCTCATGGGGATGAGCGAACGCACCTCACGGCAGGCCATCACCCAGGTCGCGGCCTCCCTGTTCAGCCAAGGAGCCGCCGAGCACGTCGTGGTGGCCGCCATGCCGAAGCTGAGGGCGGCCATGCACCTGGACACCGTCTTCACCTTCGCCGACCGCGACATCGTCACCGTCTATCCGAAGATCATGGACGCGGTCCACACCTTCTCCCTCCGTCCGAGCGACCTCGCACCCGGCGTCGAGGTCATCGACGAGGGATCGCGTCCGTTCACCGACGTCGTCGCCAGGAGCCTGGGCCTGCCCGCCCTGCGGGTGATCGGGACGGGCGGCGACGTGTACGCCTCCGAGCGCCAGCAGTGGGACAGCGGCAACAACGCCGTCGCCCTCGAACCGGGAGTCGTCTTCACCTACGACCGCAACACCCAGACCAACGATCTGCTGCGTGCGGCGGGGGTCGAGGTCATCACCATCGTCGGCGGTGAGCTGGGCCGCGGCCGGGGCGGCGGGCACTGCATGACCTGCCCGCTCATCCGCGAACCGGTGGCCTTCTGAGCACCCAGCGGGCCGGCTCGTCGGCCATCGCCTGGCAGGACGTGCCCGGCCGGCAGCCCTTACCGTGGAGTGGCCTTCGGGTCCCGCCGCCGGACCGACCCCCAGGAGCCCCCATGGCGGCGCTCAGCAGGTCCGGTACACGTGCCCCTCCTCCCCCGCGGGGAGCACATCGAGGTCCCGCAGGACGAGGGAGGCCCTGTCGGCCCACGCCGAGCAGCTCTCGTCGAAGCTCACGTCCCCCTCGCCCTCGTACTCGATCGCGAAGACACGGTCGTCGTACGCGTCGGCGTAGGCACCGCATTCGTCGAACTGGGCGCATTCCTCCGTCACCGCGAAGTCGAAGCCGATCGTGTCGTGCCGGTCGAGCAGGTCGGTGGTGTTCTTCTGCCCGATCGCGAGGCCGTCGCTGTGCGCCCGCGCCGCCAGCGCTTCGGCGAGGGCGGCGTTGTGATCCGCCGTCAGCTTGCCCTTCGAGCGTTCGAAGGAGTCGAGGTTGTCCGGCTCCACCGCCTGGAAACCGCTGTCCGCGCAGCCGTCGATCCATTCACCGACGATCTCCACGAGCTCGGCCCGCCCGGCCTCCGTCGAGGTGTCCAGAAGCACCTCGTCCCAGCCCTCGTCGATGACCGGCTCTCCGTCGTCGTCACGGAGCAGCAGGTCGGGGTGGGTGTCCTGCCACCACTCCAGCGCGCCGGGCTGCGTCTGGAAGGCGTTGACGTAGCAGACGTTGTACAGGCCGGGGGCCGGCTCGTCCTCACGGTCGCGCGATACGGCGCGCACTCCGTCAGGAGGCGTGTAGCCCCCGCCGATCTGATAGTCGAACTCCATGCCGGCGGTCGGCAGGACCACGTCGGCGGCCTTCGTCGGCTGCCCGGATCCGGCACCGGCGGATGAGCCGCTCGCGGCGGAGCATCCCATCAGCACACACGCTCCGAGAGCGGAGGCGAGGCCCGCTGCCACACCGAAGGCCGCGCGCCTGCGACGGAAGAGCGGGGAAAGGGTACGACCGGCCACACGTGTCTCCAGGTGTCGGGGATCCGGAGGAGGATCTGTCCATCCTCCGTCACCGCCTCTTCCGGCCGTGCACCGGGCAGCGGGGACCGTGGCCGGCCCCCTCAGGAATCGGCGGCACGCTCGTCCGCCGACTGCTGGGCCCGGTCGATCTCGGCCATGTGTTCCTCGGCCCACCGACGGACAGCGGCCAGGGGTACCTCCAGTGACTGGCCGAGATCGGTCAGGCCGTAGTACACGCGCGGCGGAACGCTGGACTCCACCCGCCGGCTGACGAGGCCGTCACGGCAGAGGGCCTGCAGTGTGACGGAGAGCATCTTCTGCGAGACACCGGCCATGCGCCGTTGCAGCTCGGCGAAGCGCACCTCGTCCGGGGAAGCGTCCGCCAGCACCTTGACGGCCATGGAGGTCCACTTCCCGCCGATCCGGTCGAGAAGCCGACGGGTCGGGCACAGCGGGTCGAACAGATCTCCGCGGGCGCCTACGGGCGGACGCGTGGTCCGAGGGGTCACCTGGAGCTCACCACCTGGGATGAAAGTGCGGTCTTGGCTGCTCCAGCCTAGTTACCTAACGTTCCCTTGTCACCATTGGTAACTCAAGGAGATCCACCGTGCCCCTCGCACCGAACCCCACCTCGCCCGGCCCGGTGCCGGGAACCGCGCTACGTCGCGTCTCCGTGAACGGCGTGGAACTCAATGTGGCGACCGCCGGCTCGGGGCCCGCCGTCCTGCTGCTCCACGGGTTTCCCCATACCTGGCGGCTGTGGACCGATGTGATGACCGGCCTCGCCGGACAGCACCGGGTGATCGCCCCCGACCTCCGGGGGCTCGGCGCGAGTTCGCGCGCTGCGGACGGATACGACGCCGGGACGCTCGCCGGGGACTTCCTGGCGCTCCTGGATGCGTGCGGCGAGAGGTCCGCGGCCGTGATCGGGATCGACGCCGGCACCCCGCCCGCCTTCCTGATGGCCATGCGCAGCCCCGGGCGCGTCAGGCGGCTGGTGCTCATGGAGTCGCTGCTGGGCCCGCTCCCCGGCGCGGAAGGGTTCCTGGCGGGAGGTGCGCCGTGGTGGTTCGGCTTCCATTCGGCGCCGGGCCTCGCGGAGACCGTGCTGCCGGGCAACGAGGCCGCGTACGTCGACTGGTTCCTGGATCAGGGCACCCTGGGCGCGGGCATCGCACCGGAGATCCGGGACGCCTTCGTCAGTGCGTACACCGGCCCCGAGGCCCTGCGGTGCGCGTTCGCCCACTACCGCGCCATGTCCACGAGCGGCGGGCAGATCCGGGAGGCCGTGGACGCCGGCCGGCTCTCGGTACCCACGATGGCGATCGGCGCCCGGCCGGTGGGGCGTTCGCTGGAACAGCAGTTGCGCCCGGTCGCCGACGATCTCACCGGTCACGTGGTCGAGGACTGCGGTCACATGATCCCGCTGCACCGGCCCGGGGCACTCCTCGATCTGGTGCGTCCGTTCCTCGCCTGAGAGGCTGTCCACCCGGAGGATCCTCCCGGAAGCTCTGATGCCTGCGGCAGCACCTCAGTGTTCGTGCGTGAAGGTCTCGAGATCCTTCCGGTCGTCTGCCGCGCCGGCCTTCTCCACCTCGGCGACCCGGGCGAGAAGCTCCTGCCGGCCGATGGCGTCGGTGCGCGTCGAGGGGACGGTGCAGGCGTAGGCGCCGGCCACCGTCCCGTAGAGGGCGCAGCGCCGGGGGTGTTCCCCGCTCAGCAGGCCGAGGAGGAACCCGGAGGCGAAGGCGTCACCGGCGCCGTTGGAGTCCACCACCGGAGCGGGCGGAGTGACGGCGGGGGTGTGCGTCAGCTCGCCGTCGAACAGCAGGTACGACCCGTCGGCGCCCGCGGTCGCGACCACGGTCCGGGCCCTGCCCCGGTCGGCGATGTCACGCATGGTGCTCTCCGGGTCGGTCAGGGCAGTGGTGGACAGGAACACGTGGTCCGCCTGGAGGGCGAACGGCTCGTGGTAGGTGTCTTCGCCGTCCCAGTCGTGCAGATCGGTCGAGACGCTCACCCCGGCCTCGCGGAGCACCGGGAGCGTGAAGGCGCACGGAGGCGTGATGACGACGTGGGCGTGGCGGGCCGCAGCGACGAGTTCACGGACCGTCGCCTCCTCGAACCGGTCCGATTTCTGCGAGCGGGCGGCGTCGTACAGGGACAGCCGTCGCCCGTCCGGGCCGACGAGGTTGACGGCGCGTTTGGTTCCGCCCGGCAGGGGTGCCTCGGTGAGCGGGATGCCCCGGTCCCGGTGGAGGGCGCGGACCAGGTCCCCTTCGTGGTCGTCGCCGATGACGTCGAGGTGGTGGGTACGCAGGCCGAGGGCGTGCAGACCGAGGCGACGAAGTCTCCGCTCTGTCCCGCGCGGGTCTCGATGCCTGGCCGGATCATGTAACTGTCCGCGAAGGGGAGCGGGAGTGCAGGGACATGGACGATGGTGTCCACGCCCGCGCCGCCCAGGACGAGAACGTCGGTCTGCTGGTGCATGTGGGTGGTCGGGCCCTTCGCTTCGGGGGGGGGTGCTCATGGCGGTGCCGTTCGGCCCACGACGCGCAGGACGGAGCGCGCTCAGTCCTGCGCGTCGTGGGCCCGTGATGCGCCCGGTCAGCCCGCCTGGGCTCCGGTGTGCAGCGCCAGAGCCCCGCGGGCCGGCACCGTGGCCCGGACGGTGCCGTCGTCGCCGACCGTGACGGTGTTGCCGTCGCAGGCATCGGGCGAGGCGGCTGCGACGTTGCAGTAGGTGCCGCCGGGCAGCGAGGTCGTGAAGGTCTCCTCCAGGGCGCCGTCCGCGTTGTTGAGGGCGACGAACCCCTTGTCCCCACGGCCGAACGCGATCGCGCTGCCGCCGTTGTCCCACCAGCCGGTCAGCTCGGCGGAACCCACCTCGTTGCGGAAGCCGACCATGCCGGTGACGGCCTGCCGGGTGTGGGTGTCCGTCCAGCCGTCGCCGGCGCTCGGCGGGCCGGCGTCCTTGTCCGACCACTCGTAGCCGGAGTAGACGTTCGGTGAACCGTACGGCGAGGCGAGCATGAAGACGTTGGCGAGCGTGTAGACCGCGCCGTCCTTGTAGGTCAGGGTCGAGCCGTTGCGCTCGGTGTCCCAGTTGTCGACGAACGTACGGGCGGAGTCGCTGCTCAGCTTGCCTTCGGCGACGGACTTCAACCGGTCGATGCCGCCTCCCTGGAAGGCGCTCTTGAGGTGGCCTCCGTAACGGAATTCGTCGACGTCGCCGATTCCGGCGTACTCCTCGGGCTGCACGGCTTCCCCGCCGCCGTGGATGACCTCGGAGACCCAGAATCCGGGATCGCTCATCTTCGCCTTGATGGCCGCCACATCGTCGGCCGCCATGTGCTTGGCCGCGTCGATGCGGAAGCCGTCGACACCCATCGACCGCAGGTCGTCGAGGTACGCGGCGATGGTGGAGCGGACCTCCTCCTTGCCGGTGTCGAGGTCGGACAGCCCCACCAGTTCGCAGTTCTGCACGTCGCTGCGGCTGGTGTAGTCCTTGATGGCGCTACGGCAGGCGTGGAAGTCGGCGTCCTCGAAGTAACCGGGGTAGCCGTACTTCGTGTAGGCGGTCCCTCCCGTGCCCGTCCCGGACCCGGCGGCCATGTGGTTGACGACGGCGTCGGCGACGACCTTCACCCCGGCGGTGTGACAGGCCTCCACCATGGCGGCGAACGCGTCGCGGTCTCCCAGACGGCCCGCGATCCTGTAACTGACCGGCTGGTACGAGGTCCACCACTGGTCACCCTGGATGTGCTCGGTGGCAGGTGACACCTGTACGTAGCCGTAACCGGCGGGGCCGAGCCGGCCGGTGCAGGCGGACGCCACGTCCGCGTACGGCCGTTCGAACATCGTGACGGTGACGGTCTTCTCGCCGGGCGGTGTCGCCTGCGACTGCCAGGGGGCGAGCAGGGTGAGACCGGCGACGGTCATGACTCCGGCCAGCGTTCCGCCGATCAGGCGGAATCGGTGCTGCATGTGCGGCTCCTTCGACGACAGGGCACAGCTGTGCCCTCGAAGACAGCCACGCGCCAGGCTGCCGTGGGGGGAACGTGTCGGAGCCTGCCGCCCGGCACGCACCGCCGTCAAGGATTTCTGCAAGCCCTTTCAGATTCTTGCGCAAGGTGAACGGGACACCGTCTACCGTCAGTTCACCCCTCGGAAGGCGGCCGGGGGTAGCGGCAGCAACTCCGCCGCACGCCGCAGTTCCACGGCGTGCCGGGCCAGCTCCGGTTCGCCGCCGCGGTCCGCCGGCATGGACGCCATCAGTGCGAGCCGGTCGCGCCAGCTGCTGCCCGCGAGCGGCACGGCGACCGTGTTCATCCCCGGCACCCACTCCCCGGCACTCTCGGCACGTCCGAGGGTACGGATTCCGGCCAGCTCGGCGAGCAGGGCTTCACGGGAGACGGGGGTGTGGCCGGCCACGCCGGGAAGCCGTTCCTCCGGGTAGAGGGCGCAGACCTGTTCGGTGGTCAGCTGGGCGAGGAGCACCTTGCCCGCCGAGGTGGCGTGGGCGGGGTGGGCACGGCCGGGCTCCAGGACGGCGCGCACGGGGTGCGGCGATTCCCGGCCATCCGTGATGATCACCTGGTCGCCGATCAGGGCGGCCGTGGCGATCGTCTCCCCGGTGGCGGCGGCGGCCGCGTCCAGCACCGCCTGGAGCCGCGCCCGGACCCCGGGGTCGTAACCGGCCGGGCGGCCCAGGGCGACCAGTTCGGGCCCCGCGGAGTAGCCCCGGCCCGAGGTGTCACGGGTGGCGAAGCCTCGCGACTCGAGAGTGCTGAGCACCCGGTGCGCGGTGGACCGGGCCACTTCCAGCTCCCTGGCGGCGTCGGTGACCGACAGGGTGTCGTGGGTGAGGAAGAGACGCATCAGACGCAGGCCTGTGTCCAATGACTCGATGATGTAGCTCCTGGGCTCGGCCACGGAATCCTCTCGGTCGCGTCACAGGGGCCGTGTGCGTGGTGCGGCGCCCTGGCACCCATGATTCCGGGCCGTGCCGACGGTGGCGCAACCGCGGTCGACGGACGGCCCTCTCCGCCCCCACCGCGGAGCCGTGCGCCCCGGAGCCGCCCGGCCACAGGGCCTCACCTTCAACGTTTCTTAGGTTAGGCTAAGTTACCCGCCCTGGGATCGCCGGGGACACGTGTGCCATTGATGGAGGCAGCTGACCCATGGACGTGGTCGTCGTCAAGTTCGGCGGCAACGCCATGGTGGACGCGGACCTCCAGCGGTCCTTCGCACACGACGTGGTGGAGCTGTGGCGCGCGGGGCTGCGCCCCGTGGTCGTGCACGGGGGCGGGCCCCAGATCAACGCGATGCTGGAGCGCCTCGGCCTGGAGACACGTTTCGAGGCAGGTCTGCGGGTGACCACGCCGGAGACCATGGAGGTGGTGCGCATGGTGCTGACGGGCGGGGTCCAGCGAGAACTCGTGGGCCACATCAACGCCCATGGCCCCCTCGCCGTCGGAATGTCGGGCGAGGACGCGCACACCATGACGGCGGTCCGACGGCCGGCATGGGTGGACGGCCGGCCCGTGGACATCGGACTCGTCGGTGACGTCGTGGCCGTGAACCCGGGCATGCTGCGCACACTCCTGGATCAGGGACACATCCCGGTGGTCTCTCCCGTCGCCCGCGGCGAGGGCGGGCACATCTACAACGTCAACGCCGATCTGGCGGCGTCGGCCCTGGCGGTCGCCCTCGACGCCGAGCGGCTGGTGATACTCACCGATGTGGAAGGGCTCTACGCGAACTGGCCGGAGAGCTCCGAGGTGATCGAGCGGGTGACCGCCGACGCGCTGCAGGAACTGCTGCCGGGGCTGGCGAGCGGCATGCTGCCCAAGATGGAAGGCTGCCTGCGGGCGGTCCGCGGCGGCGTGCGCAGGGCCCATGTGCTCGACGGCCGCGTGCCGCACGCGGTGCTGCTGGGTGCGCTCGACGAGACCGGTCCCGGGACGACGGTCGTACCCGACGGGGCCGGGCCGAGAGCCACGGCCGTACCCGGCGGGGCCGGCGTCAGGCGTCCGCCCCGGGCCGCGCACCCCTCCCCCGCCGCCGCCGACCGGAGTTGACGTCCTGTGCTCACCGAGTGAGCGCGAGAATCCGCGCGTCGCGCCGGGGATCCAGCGACTGCACCCACGACAGAGGTGCGGGAGGCGCGGTCGCGGGCGTGAACCCGTGGCGCAGGAAGAGCGCGCCGTCGCCGGTCGTCGCGGTGTACAGGGCCCCGAGGCCCTGGTCACGGGACCGGGCCAGCGCGGCACGCAGGAGGCGGGCCCCCACTCCGCGCCCCTGCCGGTGCCCGGCCACGCAGAAGTTGTACAGCACGCCCGCGGGACCCCGGTCCCCCACGTCGTCCGGGTAGACCCGCAGGCCGAGGCAGCCTTCGAGGGAGCCTCCGCGGCCCTCCGCCACCAGGAAGTCCGCCGCGCGTGCCGCGTAGAGCGCGAGCGGCCGCTCACGCAAGGCCCCCGAGCGGACGAACGGCCGGGCCAGGTCAGCGAGTGCGGCAGCGTCCGCCTCCAGCCCGGGACGCAGAAGGGGCGGTGTCGCACGCAGCTCGTGCGGCAGGGGGACGGATCGCGGCGTGACCGTGGTCAAGGCCGCTCCTCACCCGGTCGCGGACGGATTGCTCGGCAGGACATGGATGGACCGTTCACAGATGGGCGGGGGATGGAATCGAAGACGGGGATTAGGTTAGGCTCACCTAATCATCGCGAGCTTCTCTCTGCAACTCCCCTCTTCCAAGGAGACGTTCATGCCCCTCAGCGGCTCCGGCGGGCCAGCCATGAGCGAACCCGCGCCCCTGCTCGCGGCCGGCTCGGAGGACGCGTTCGGCGTGTTCGGGCTGCCCGGCAGCCCCGGCTCCGACGCGTTCTGGGCGGGCGCGCGGTCGCCCTCGTCGGTGCCCGGCGACGACGGCGGCTGGGTGACGTTGTTCCTGTGGCGCGGGTCGCCCGCGACCATCGATTTCGAGAGCTGGTCGAAGCCTCTTCCCCTGCGACGGTGGAGCGACACCGACTGCTGGTACGCCGAGGTGCGCATGCCCCCGCGACTGCGGGTGACCTACCGGTTCCTCGCGGACGACGCGGCGTACGCCGATCCGTTGAACCCGGTCGGGGCAGGCGGTGACCGGTCCCTCGCCGCGACGCCGGACGCCCCCCACCACCCGCACTGGCCCTCCGTGGGTGCCGACGACGTCCTGCCCGTGCCGAAGGCCCGTATCCGCTGGGCGGGCGGCCGGCTCGGCGGACGCCGCACCCTGCGGGTCCATCCGGTGGGCGGCGGCGGTCCGGTGGTCCTGCTGCTCGACGGCGACGACTGGCTGTATCTCCATCCCGCCATGACCGCGTTCGACTCGGCCTTCGCAGCCGGTGAGATGCCGGCCGTCACCCTGGTCTTCCTGCCCGCCAAGGACAGGGCTGCCGAGTTCACGTGCAGGCCCGAGCTGTGGGAGGCGGTCCGGGACGAACTGCCGCAACTCGTGGCGGAGTCCGGTGTGCCCGCCGACTGGGACCGGCTGGTGGTCGCCGGACAGAGCCTCGGCGGGCTGAGCGCGATGTACGCGGCACTGGAGTTCCCCGGTCTGGTCTCCCGCGTCGCCTGTCAGTCCCCGTCGTTCTGGTGGGCGCCCGCGGCCCTGGACCGGACGGACCTCCTGGAGGGCCCGGTGGGCGGCGCCATCGCCGCGCGGCTGCGGGAGCGCCCCGACCTCTCCGGGCTGAGGATCGCCTTCGACGTGGGGGAGCACGA
Source organism: Streptomyces sp. NPDC023573 (assembly GCF_055559735.1). Taxonomy (NCBI): domain Bacteria; kingdom Bacillati; phylum Actinomycetota; class Actinomycetes; order Kitasatosporales; family Streptomycetaceae; genus Streptomyces; species Streptomyces sp. NPDC023573. The sequence goes on along the minus strand of NZ_JBVHKB010000006.1, from coordinate 489,392 downwards.
GACGCGTATGCTCCCCCACTGCGAGCTCGCCGAGACCCTGACCGGACAGGCCGGTGCGGCCGTGCGCGTCTCACGTTCGGCTTCGGGTCACGACCGGGCGGGCTGGCGGCACGCGCTCGTCAGGGACGTCGCCTGGGCGCTCGCCCCGTAGCGGTCACCGGGCCACGGCCCTGCAGTAGGCCTCGTCGGTGGCGAGGAGGCGGCGATGGGTGTCGTCCGCCGTGACGGCGCCGTCGTCCAGGACGAGCACACGGTCGGCGGCGTCGAGGAGAGCGGGGCTGCTGGTGATGACGACAGTGGTGCGGCCCTTCCGCAGTTTCGCGATGTTCCGCGCGATCAGCTGTTCCGTGACCGCGTCGACCGCTGTCGTCGGATCGTGCAGAACCAGCACGTCGGAATCGGCGGCGAGGGCACGGGCCAGGGACAGTCTCTGGCGCTGCCCCCCGGAGAGGTTCGCGCCACGGTCACGGACCCCGTGGTCGAGCCCCTCGCGGTGCAGGGCGACGACGTCGGTCAGGAGCGACGCCTCCACGGCCTCGGGGACCATCCGGCTGGTGCCCGACGGGTCGATGTTCGTGCGGAGGCTGCCCGCGAAGATCTCACCGTCGTACGGGTTCACCAGCATGTGCTCGCGCAGTGCCTCGACGGACAGCTCCGCGATCTCCCGCCCGCCGACCCGCACCACTCCGCCGTACGCGTGGGGCGGGACGTTCGCACCCAGGACCGAGGCCAGATCGGCGGCCGCGCGCGGCTGGTAGGGGGCGACGGCGACGAACTCCCCGGCACGCACCCGGAACGTGAGCCCGTGCAGAGACCCGTGGCTGACACCGTCGACCTCGAGGTCGCCGCCGGTGGCGGGAGTGCCCCGGCCCGGGTCCGTCAGCGGCGGCGCGGCGAGCACCAGTGCCATCCGTTCGGCCGAGGCGCGCGCCATCATGACGTACTTCGGCATCTCGGAGAACATCTTCAGCGGCTCCATCACGAACTGCGCCAGTCCCACGGCCATGACGAGTTCCCCGATGGTGATGCGGCCGCCGTACGCCAGCCAGCCCGCCGTCAGGGTGACGGCCGCGGCGAGGACCGCGTTGAGGGCCAGCGCGGTGCCCGCGTACACACCGTTGATCCTGGCCACCGTGATCGCCTGGCGCCTCGCCTCCGTACTGACCTTCCGGTAGGACCGGAACGCGGCGTGATTGCCACCGAAGCCGTGCAGCGGGCGCAGGCCGGTGATCAGATCGGCGACCTTGGCACCCGCCCGGGCCACCCGGGCCTGCTGTTCGCGGGTGCTCGCTCCGATCCGCCGGGACATGACGCTCAGGACCGACAGGATCGCGACCGTCCCCACGACCACCAGCAGACCGAGCCGGACGTCCGCCAGGCCCAGCGCGACCGAGGCGACCACCACCGCGACCAGCGAGCTGACCAGCAGCGGCACCACCTCCACGATGTCGGCCGTCTGGTCGGCGTCCTCGGTGGCGATGGTCAGCACCTCGCCGGACTTCAGACCGACGTCCCTGGCCACCGGCTGGAGACCGCAGGCCGCCACCCGCACGCGCCAGCGGTGTGCCTCGGTCGTGTTGGCCTTCTGCAGGACACGCATCCCGAAGCGCCACGACAGTGAGACGGTCGTGATGATCACGGCCAAGGCGGCGATCGACAGGCCGAGCGAGCCGGGGCTCCGGTCCTGCATCGTGTGCTCGACGATCAGGCCGAGCGCGATGGGGAAGGCGGTCTCACCCGCCTGGTACAGGCCCATGAGGACGGTGCCGCGGACCACCGCGCCGGCGTTGCGGCGCAGGGCGGTCCGGAGGATGTCGGCGCCCGGGCGGGGGCGCTGCACGTCAGGTGTTGTCATCAAGGTGGCGGGCAATCGCTTCCGGGGTTCGAAGGGTGAGCAGATCACGGATCGTGATCACAGGACCGTACTCCCGGCGGAGCAGGCCGATCAGCCGCACCGCCAGCATGGAGTGCCCGCCCAGGGAGACGAAGTCGCTCACCGCGCTGACCTCGTCGTCGTCCAGGTCCAGCGCCTCGGCGAAGAACTCGCAGACCAGTGTCTCGGTCTCCGTCCCAGGCCCGCGCTCGCCTCCCGTGGTCAGCACGCCCAGCGGCCTGGCCTCCGGCAGGGCCTTGGTGTCGGCCTTGCCGTTCACGGTCAGCGGGATGGCGTCGACCTGGGCGTAGTGCGTGGGGCGCAGGAAATCCGGCAGCCCCGCACCGACCTCGGCGGCGACCTCGGCCAGGCCGGAACCGCTCAGCACGAGGTAGGCGGCCAGCCGGTGGGCACCGTCGACCTGCGGGTCGGGCTGCGCGACCGCGGCGACGAACCGCACCGCCGGGTGTGCCGCGAACGCGGCCTCGACCTCGCCCGGTTCGACCCGGTGGCCCCGGATCTTGACCTGCTGGTCGGTCCGGCCGAGGTACACCAGGTGCCCGTCGGGCCGTCGGGAGACCAGGTCCCCGGTGCGGTACATGCGCTCGCCGGGTGCTCCGAACGGGCACGCGACGAACCGGTCCGCGGTCTGGGCGGGCTGCCCGAGATATCCGCGCGCGATGCCGATGCCGGCCACGTACAGCTCACCCGGCACTCCGTCCGGCAGCGGCCGCAGCCAGGGGTCCAGGACGTACACGTCGGTGTTGTCGATCGCCACGCCCACCACGGGGTCCTGGCACTCGAAGGTGCCGACGCCCAGGGTGTTGATGGTGTACTCGGTGGGTCCGTACAGGTTGTAGCCGGCCGTCCCCTCGGTCTCCGCGAGCCGCTGCCACAGGGTGGGGGTGACGGCCTCCCCGCCGAGCAGCACCAGCGCCGGGCGCCGTGCGGGGTCGTCGAGCAGGCCTTCGGCGACCAGTTGCTGTGCGTAGGTCGGGGTGACGTTGATGACGTCGATGCGGTGCTCGGCGCAGTACTCGGCCAGCCGGGGCGCGTCGCGGCGCAGTTCCTCGTCGCAGATGTGCACCTCGTGGCCGTCGGCGAGCCACAGCAGTTCCTCCCAGGACATGTCGAACGCGAACGACACGGTGTGCGCGATCCGGAAGGTGCGGTGCCCGTGCTGGGCGAGCACCGGTTCGAAGACGCGGCGCTGATGGTTGACCAGCATGTTGGTGAGCCCCGCGTACTCGGTCACCACGCCCTTGGGCTGCCCGGTCGATCCTGACGTGTAGATCGTGTACGCGGGGTGCCGCAGGCGGTCCGGGTCGTCCGGCGCGAACGTCACGTACGGCTCCGACTCGGGCAGGGGCCGGTCGAGTTCGATCAGGTCACCGGTCAGCCGTGGCGACACGGCGCTGACCGTGAGGATCACGTCGGGGCGTGCGGCGTCGACGATCGCGGCGATCCGTTCGTCCGGGTGGTCCAGCTCCAGCGGCACGTAGGCGGCGCCGGTCCGCAGTACGGCGAAGAGGGCCACGATGGAGTCGAGGGAGCGCGGGACGGCGAGGCCCACCGTCGTCTCCGGGCCGATGCCCCGCCGGGCGAGTACCCCGGCCACCGCACGGCTGCGGTCGCGGAGCCGGGCGAAGGTCATGACCGAGCCGTGGGCGACGAGGGCGACCCGTTGCGGATTCCGGCCGGCCGCGCGGTCGAAGCGGTCGACGACGGTGTCCGTGCCGATGTCGGTGCGTCCGGCGGACTCGGGTACGGCGCCGGGGCCGGGCAGCGCGCCGATCGGTCCGGTCCACCGTGCCAGGCCGGCGAGCAGGCGCAGGTAGTCGTCGAGGAGACGCCGGGCTCTCCCGGTGTCCTCGTCCCGGTGCTCCAGCTTGACCGTGAGCCGCTCCCCGGGTGTGACGACCCAGGTGAACGGGTAGTGCGTCGAGTCGTCGGCCGTCACCGACGTGATGCCGTGCCGGGCGTTCATCGCGGCGAACGCGTCCATGTCCAGGAAGTTCTGAAGCACGAACAGGTTGTCGAACAGGTCCCCGTGCCCACTGGCCCGCTGGATCTCCCCGAGCCCCAGGTGTTCGTGCTCCATCGCGTCGACCCTGGCCGCCTGGACGCCCGAGAGGTACTGCTGGACCGTGTCCTGGGGCCGTGCCCGGGTCCACATGGGAACGGTGTTGAGGAGCACCCCGACGATGCCGGAGAGCCCCTCGCCCTCCCGGCCGGAGACGGTGACGCCGAACACCGCGTCGCTCCGGCCCGTGTGCGCGCCCAGCAGGAGGCCGAACGCCCCCGTCAGCACCGTGTTCAGTGTGACGCCGTGCGCCTTCGCCGTCTCCCGGACGAGGTCCGACTCCCCTGCGGAGAGCGTGCGTACGAGTGCGCGCGGCAGGGTGTCCGGGAGGGACGGGTCCGGGCCGGCGAGGAGCGTCGGACCGGTGAGGCCGGCCAGGTGCTCCGCCCAGAAGCGCTCCGACACCCGGGGGTTCCGGGCGGCGAGGGCCCGGGCGTGGTCCTCGAAGCCCGGCGTCGCCGGGGCCGGGTCCAGTTCCTCGCCCGCGAGGACCGCCCGGTAGGCGTCGAAGAGGTCCCGCAGCAGGATCTCCCGGGACCAGCCGTCCCACAGCAGCAGGTGGTAGCTCAGCAGCAGGCCGTCGCGTCCACCGGGCAGACGTACGACCGTCATGCGGATCAGCGGCGGCTCACCGGGGTCGAATCCCGTGTCGCGGTCCTGTGCGCGCAGGGTTTCGACGTCCGCGTCCGTCAGCAGCTCGGTCGTCCGGACTTCGACCCGCCGGCCCGCGGCGAGTACCTGGACGGGGTTGCCGTCGTCGTCGGTGGTGAAGCCGGCGCCCACCGCGGGGTGCCGCGCGATGACGTGTGCCATCGCCTCGGACAGCGCGTCGGTGTCCAGGCGCCGGTCGAAGCCGAAGTAGCTCTGCGCGACGTAGTGTCCGGCCGGACCGCCCATCTGGGCCTGGACGTAGAGGCCCCGTTGCAGGGGGGTGACCGGCGCCGTGCGCTCGGCCGTGGCGGAGGCGTCCGCGAGGCGTTCGAGCGCGTCGAGCCAGTGCCCGGTCAGCTCGTCGGGAACGCCGTCGGCGAGGGTGAAGTCCGCGTGCAGGCTTCCGGTCACCTCGTCGGTCCAGGCGTTGACCTCGACGGCGTACGGGCTGCCCTGGTCCCCGCCGGTGATGTGCGGTGCCTGGGACTCGCTCCCCCGGCCGAGGTAGTTGAACAGCACCTGCGGGCGGGCCCGCAGCAGGGGGGCCGTCTGTGGGTTGAGGTACCGGAGCCGTCCGTAGGCGACGTGTCCGCGCTCGTCGGGCTGGCGTGCGGCGACCTCGCGGGCCGCCGCCACGGGGTCGGTGTGCGCGGTCAGCCGTACGGGGGCGATGGAGGTGAACCAGCCGATCGTGCGGGTGTAGTCGTGGTGTTCCAGGGCCGGTACCCGGCCGTGCCGTTCCAGATCGACGGCGAGGTCGGTGGGCGTCGGCTGTACGTGTGTCAGCGCGGCCCGGAGCGCGCCGCACAGCAACTCGGTCAGGCCGGCCCCGAGCGCGGCGGGCGCGGTGCGCGTCACCAGGTCGCTCGTCCCGGGCGCGAGGACGACCGTCGTGTGCCGCAGCCGTTCGGCGGCGGGCAGCAGCGGGGGCGCCTGGAGCGTGGTGATCCAGTGGCCCAGGCCGTCGGTGACCTGGGTGGAACCGGCGCTCAGGGCTTCGGCGTACTCGGCGTAGGGGGTGGTCGGCGGTGGCAGGGTCGCCCCGCGCATGACGGTGTCCAGGTCGTCCAGCAGGATCAGCCAGGAGACGGCGTCGACGGCGAGGTGGTGGACGGTGACCACCAGCGTCCGGCTCGGTTCCAGCCACGAGAACGCGATGACCTCCCCGGACTCGGGATCGAGGCGTCCGGCGGCCTCCTCCGCCGCTGTCGCCGCGTCCGTGGTGTCCGTCCGGACGACGGTGACGTCGCGGGCGGGCTCGGTGCGCAGCGACCACACGCCGTGCTCCACCTGGAGGCGCAGCCGGAGCGCCGGGTGTGCGGCCACGACCGCGTTCGCCGCGGCCTCGGCTTCGGCGAACCCGGTGCCTCCGGCCGCCACGACCGTCCTGGCCTGGGCGAACCGGGCGAGTGAGCCGCCCAGTTCACGCTGGCGCAGGATGACCGGTGTGGGGGGCAGCGGACCGTCCGCACGGCGGGCGGGCGCGGAGGCCACGGCCGGCTGTGTACGCGTTCCGAGGTGCTCGGCGAGCGCGCGGGGTGTCCTGAGGAGGAACACGTCCCGTGGCGCGATCGACAGGCCGAGCGCCCTCGCCCGGTTGATCACGGTGATGGCGACGATGCTGTCGCCCCCGGCGGAGAAGAAGTCGGTGTCCGCGTCCACGGACCGGGAGCCGGGCAGCGCCTCCGCGAAGATCCGCACCAGCGCGGCGAGCGCGGAACCGGTCGCGGCGGGCGCGGAACCGGTCGCGGCGGGCGCGGGGACATCCTCCGCGGCGCGTTCGTCCAGGGCCTTCCGGTCCAGCTTGCCGTTGACCGTCAGGGGCAGGGCGCCGGTCCGGAGGACCCGGCCGGGCACCATGTGCGCGGGCAGCTTCGCGGCCAGGCGGCCGGCGAGGTCACCCGGCACCTCACCCACCACGTGGGCGACCAGGTGGTCACCGCTCCCGTCCACGGTGACGGCCACGTCGACCACTCCGTCGAGCTGCCTGACGGCGGCCTCCACCTCGCCGAGCTCGATCCGGAAACCCTTGAGCTGCACCTGGTCGTCGGCGCGCCCGGTGAACTCCAGCTCCCCGTCGAGCGTGCGGCGGGCCAGGTCGCCCGTGTGGTACATCCGGGAGCCGTCGTCCGCGAACGGGTTCGCCACGAACCTGCCCGCCGTCAGACCCGGCCGGCCCAGATAGCCGAGCGACACCTGGTCACCGGCCACGTAGATGGCGCCCACCCTGCCGGGCGGCACGGGGCGGAGCCGGTCGTCCAGGAGGTAGGTGGCCAGGCCGGGGACCGGACCGCCGATGGGGCTGACGTCCTCGTCGAAGTCCTCGTCGGTGAGCACCCGGTGGGTGACGTGGACCGTGGTCTCGGTGATGCCGTACATGTTGACCAGCTCGGGCGAGCCGGTGCCGTGCCGCTCCACCCAGCCGCGCAGCCGTGCGGGATCGAGCGCTTCGCCGCCGAAGATGATCCGGCGCAGGGCGGGCAGGGGCTCGGCCGCGTGCCGGTCCGCCTCGACGAACCGGTAGAAGGCCGAGGGGGTCTGGTTGAGCACGGTCACTCCGCGCTCGCGCACCAGCCGGTGGAAGTCCACCGGGGACCGGGTCAGCCCGTAGTCGGGCACCACCAGCTCACCGCCGTGCGCCAGCGCGCCCCACAGCTCCCAGACCGCGAAGTCGAAGGAGTACGAGTGGAACTGGACCCACACGTCCCCGGGGCCGAAGTCCATGACGGGCCGGGTGTTCGTAAGCAGCGTCACCACACCGGCGTGCGGGACGACGACGCCCTTGGGCCTGCCGGTCGATCCGGACGTGTAGATCACGTACGCGGGGTCCGCCCATCCGGCCCGCGCGGTGACGGGGGCGGGCTCGCGCTCCTTGGGCGGCTCATCCCCCAGCACGATGACGCGAGGCGGCACGCCCGGTCCCCGGCTCAGCAACTCCGTGAAGCGGTCCCGCTGCTCACGGTCCACGAGGACGGCCTGCGGAGCGGCGTCGGTGAGGATGTACTCCAGCCGTTCGTCCGGGTAGGCCAGGTCCAGGGGTACGTACGCGCCGCCCGCGGTGACGATCGCCACCAGGGCGACGACCTGCTCCACGGAGCGCGGGAGTGCTACGGCGACTCGCGTGCCCGGCGCAACGCCGGCAGCGCCCAGGGCGGAGGCCAGCGCGTTCTTGGCGGCGGCCAGTTCGCCGTACGTCACGGACCTCGTTCCGCCGTCGAGTGCGCAGTGGGTGACCGCGGTGGACTCCGGGGCCCGGCTCGCGGCGGCGTCGAACAGCTGGCTGAGAGTGGTGGGGGCGATCCGTGGGGGCCGCCGGTACTCATCGGGCTCCAGCTCGTCGACCAAGGCGTCCGGCCGGGTGAGCAGGCCGGTGAGCGTCCTGGTGAACGTGCGAAGGATCGTCCGGGCGCTCTCCTCGCGGAGCAGTGCCCTGTCGTGGATCAGGTTGAAGCGGGGGCGCCCGGCGGGTGTGCGTTCCACGGCCAGGGTCAGCGGGTAGTGGGGGGCGCCCTCGTTGACGATGCCGGTGACGACCAGCTCGTCGCCCGGCTGCCGCAGTGTCCCCACGTCGGTCGCCACGTCGAAGACCACCAGGGTGTCGAACAGGGCGCCGCCGCCGGCCTGGCGGCCGGTCCTCGCCAGCGAGACGTGCTGGTGCGCCAGCACGGCCGCCTGGTGCTCCCGCACCGAGGCGAGCAGGCCGTGGGCCGTACTGTCCTGGTCCCAACGGGCCCGTAGCGGCACCGTGTTGATGAACAGGCCCACCATGTCCTCGATGCCGGGCACCTCGGCGTCGCGGCCGGACACCGTGGAGCCGAAGACCACGTCCCTGGTCCGCAGGATGCCGCCGAGTGTCACGGCCCAGGCGCTGTGCACCACCACGCTCAGCGGGATGCCCGCCGACCGTACGGCCGCGTCGATGTCGTCCTCGGGCTCCACGGCCGTGTCGGCGAAGCGGTCGGAGGGGGTGTGCCCCTCGGCTACCAGGGAGGGTCCGGGCAGGCCGGCGAGCTGCTCGCGCCAGACCCGGTCGCTCTCGTCGTCGTCGGCCATGGCGATCCGCCGTGCGTGGTCGGCGAAGCCGCCGAGCGGGTACCGGGCCCCCGGCGCGTGGTATTCGGCCAGCAGCGCCCTGAGCATGGACGGCACCGACCAGCCGTCGGCGACGATGTGGTGGACGGTCTGCACCAGCACGTTCCTGCCGGAGCCCGCGCGGATGAGGGTGTAGCGCATCAGCGGACCGGTGGACAGGCCGAACCCGGCACGCCGGTCCCGCTCGGCGTGGTCGCGGATCTCGGCGTCGGTGATGCCGGGGCGGTCCAGTGTGGTGAAGGGGGCCTCCACACCGCTCTCCAGCACGGAGATCACCCGGCCGTCGGCGAGGGCCACGAACCGCGCGGCCAGATTCGGGTACAGGGTGAGCAGACGGGTCGCCGCCGATGCCAGGCGGTCCGCGTCCACCTCTCCTTCGAGGGTGAGCAGTTGCTGCTCGACGTAGCTGCCCGGGGTGTCGTCGTCGAAGACCGAGTGGAAGTAGAGGCCCTCCTGGAGCGGGGTCAGGGGCAGGATGTCCCGCAGCGCCGGGCCGTCCAGGGCGTCGACGTCGGCCTGGGTGAGCTGCACGGGGGCGAAGTCGCCGGGAGAGTGGCCACCCCGGTCGAGGGCGGCGAGCCCGGTCAGGGCCTCGCGGAGGTAGGCGCCGATGGTGGCGGTGTCGTCGTCGGTGAACACCCCGTCGGGCCAGGAGATCGTGGTCACCAGCTCGTACTCGCCGTTCGAGGCGGGTTCGGCGACCGCGTTGAACTCCAGGGCGCGTGGCAGGTGCATCCGCGGGTCGCGCCTCTCCCCCAACTGCCCTGCGGCCCCGGCGAACCGCCAGTCACCGGAGGTGCCCGAGTCGAGACGGCCCAGGTAGTTGAACAGCACCTGCGGTGCCGGGGTGTCGAGACCGGTGTCGGTGAGGTACCGCAGGACACCGTAGGGGAGCCCGTTGCCGGGGACCCGGCCGAGGCCGTCCTTCACCGCCTTGAGCGCGGCCGTCAGGTACGCGGGGGCGGTCGGGTCGGTCGCCGCGCCGGGGTCGACGACCACCGGGAACAGGGTGGTGAACCAGCCCACGGTCCGGGAGAGGTCCGGCTCGAAGCCGGCGGTCTCCGCGACGGACCTGCCTTCGCGGCCGTGCCCCTCCAGTTCGATGTGCGCGAACGACTGGTCCTGCCCGAGGTCGCGGCGCCACCGGGCGAGGGCGACGGCGAGGGCCGTGAGCAGTACGTCGTTGACGCCGGCGTGGAACTTCGCGGGTATCTCCCCCAGCAGCGCGGCCGTGGTGCCGGCTCCGACCGAGACGGTACGGCTCCGCTCCCGGGCGACGGTGTCGGTACCGGTCAGCGGCCGCCTGCCCAGCGGCCCGTCAGGTCCCGGGAGCGGACGTCGGAAGGCGGCGCGGTCCCGTTCGAAACCGGCATCCGCCAGCAGTCGCGTCCAGCGCCGGAACGAGGTGCCCACCGGGGGCAGCTGGACGGGTACCCCGGTGGTGAACTGCCGCCATGCGGTGGCCAGGTCCTCCATGAGGATCCGCCAGGAGACGCCGTCCACGACCACGTGGTGGACGGCCACGACCAGTTGCCGTGCCTCCCTGCGCCAGACGGCGCGCAGCATCGCGCCGCGGTCCGGGTCGAGCCCCTCCGCCGCGAGCGCCGCACAGGCGTCCGCCGGCAAGCCGCTCTCCTGCCATCCCGCGACGGCTCCGTCCGCCTCCGGGATGTCGAAACTCCAGCGGTCGCCGCGCACCAGTCGGGCGCGCAGCATGTCGTGGCGCCGGACCACGGCGGTGAGGATCGTGTCGAGGGCGTCGGCGGTGAGGTCCGCCGGGGTGTTCAGCACGACCGACTGGACGAAGCCGTCGATCGCGTCCGTCGTCCGGCCGAGCCACTGCACGACGGGTGAACCGACGACGGGCCCGGTCGCCTCGTCCCCGTCCTCCGCGGCGGAGACGTCCTCAGCGCTCACGACCGCCGCCAGCGCGCCCACGACGCTGTGGGTGAAGATCTGCCCGGCCGTGACGTGGAGGCCGGCGGCGCGCAGCGCGCTCAGCAGCGAGATCGCCAGGATGCTGTCCCCTCCGAGCCGGAAGAAGTCCTGGTCGACGCCGACCTCGTCGAGGTCCAGTACCGACGCGACCGCCGCGCACACCAGACGCTCGTTCCCGGTGGCGGGCGCCACAACCGGGCCGGCCCCGGTGACGGGGTCCGGCAGCGCGGCCCGGTCGACCTTGCCGTTCGCGGTGAGCGGGAACGCCTCCAGGACGACGACATGGGCGGGCACCATGTACTCCACCATGTGCGCGTCGGCCCACGCCCTGACCTCGTCGGCGTGCAGCTCCTCGCTGCCGGTGGAGGGGATGACGTAGGCCACCAGATAGGTGCCGCCGGCCGTGTTCTTCTTCGCGACGACGCAGGTGTGCCGGACGGAGGGGTGTTCCGCGAGGCCCAGCTCGACGTCCTCGATCTCCAGCCGCATGCCGCGGATCTTGATCTGGTTGTCGGCCCGGCCGAGGAAGTCCAGAGATCCGTCCGGGGCGTACCGCGCGAGGTCACCCGTGCGGTACAGCCGGGATCCGTCCGAGGCGAAGGGGTTCGCGACGAAGCGGGACGCGGTCAGGCCGGGCGCGTTGACGTATCCGCGTCCCAGCAGGAGCCCTCCGGCGTACAGCTCGCCGCCGACCCCGACCGGGACCGGGCGCAGCTCGTCGTCGAGCACGTACAGCTGGGTGTTGGGGTTCGCCCTGCCGATCGATGTGGACAGGCGCCCGGCCTCGCCGCGGTAGATGACGTGCGAGACGCCGATCGTCGTCTCGGCCGGGCCGTACCCGTGGTACATGGGGATGCCGAGCCGGGTGCGGAACCGCTCGTAGAGCTCCGGGGTCAGCACCTCGCCGCCGCACCAGACGTGCCGCAGGCTGTCCAGCTGCCCGGAGCCGCCTTCCATCTCCAGCAGCACGTCGAGCATGGACGACACCAGATAGGTGAAGGTGACGCGCTGTTCGGACAGCACGCTCAGCAGATGGTGGGGATCGCGTTCGCCGCCGGGCCGCAGGACCACGAGTCTGCCGCCGCACACCAGGGGCAGGAAGATCTCGTTGATGGAGATGTCGAAGGACAGCGGCGCCTTGAAGAGTGACGCGTCGTCGGGGCCGAAGCCCAGGATCTCCCCGGACTGCCACAGGAGGCGCTCGCTGATCGCCTCGTGCCGGATCATGGCCCCCTTGGGCCGGCCTGTGGAACCGGAGGTGAAGATGACGTACGCCAGCGCGTCCCCGGGGACGGTGACCTCGGGCCCCTCGGAGGGGCGGGGTCCGAACCGCCAGTCCCCGTCGGGGACGGCCACGGCCGCGGGTTCGCCCGCGGGGGGCTCACCGGAGTCGTTGAGCTGCAGCACGACCCGGGCGTCCTCGATGACCACGGCACGGCGCTCGGCCGGCCACTGCGGGTCGAGCGGGACGAACGCGCACCCGGCCTGGAGTACGCCGAGCAGCGCGATCACCATGTCGGCCGAGCGGTCCAGCGAGATGCCGACGACCTGTTCGGCGGTGAGCCCGCGTTCGACCAAATGGTGGGCCAGCCGGCCCGCGAGCTCGGCCGTCTCGCGGTACGTCAGCGAACGGTGCTCGTCGACGATCGCGACGGCGTCCGGCCTGGTCCGCGCCTGCTCGCGGAACATCTCGACGACGGTCGGGCGGATCCGGTCGGCGGCGGTGTCGTTCCACTCGGTCAGGGCCTTGATCCTCGCCGCCCGGCCGACGGGGCCGATGGTGCCGAGGGGCCGGTCGGGGAAGTCGGCCAGGTCGTCCAGCGCGAGCTGCGCGTCGGCGGGCGCGACGCCTTCGGGGGCGCGGACGCTCCGGCCGGCGGTGCCGGCCTCCCGGTCGACGGGTTCCGAGCCCGCGTCGTCGACCCATCGCAGGACGTCGGGGAAGAGGGTGCCCGGGGTGAGATCGATGCCGTCGGGGCTGCGGCCCGTCGCCCAGTACGACAGAGCGACGGCGCAGGCCTCGGCGATGGTCCTGTCGGAGTAGTCACCGGTCCGCCGGCGTACGCCGTCCAGGCTCGTCGGGGAGAGCGACACGGGGCGAGCTGTGGGATCCGTCATCGAAGACCCATCGTCCTTCCGGCGTGTGAAACGGGACCAACTCAACTCAGGCTCAACTCAGGGATGGTTCAACTGCCCTCGCGCCAGGCCCGCCACAGTCGTGCGTACCGTCCGCCGAGGGCCACGAGCTCCTCGTGGGTTCCCTGCTCCACCACGCGTCCCCCGTCCAGCACGGCGATCCGGTCCGCGGCCATCGCCTGGGTCAGCCGGTGTGCCACGTACAGCGTGGTCCTGCCCGCGCAGGCGGCCCGTACGGATCTCTCCAGCTCGGCGGCGCCCTCGCTGCCCGCCTCCGCGGTCGACTCGTCGAGCACGACGACCGGTGCCCGGTTCAGCACCAGCCGGGCCAGGGCGATCTGGGCGACCTTCGTGACGTCCAGGCGCTCGCCGCCCTCGCCGACCGTGGTGTCCAGCCCGTCGGGGAGCGCGGAGACCCAGTGTCCGGCACCGACGGTGCGCAGGGCGTCCATCAGCTCTCCGTCGGTCGCCCGGGGCGCGGCGAGCCGCAGGTCCTCGGCGAGCGGGCCGGAGAACACGTGCGTCTCCTGCGTCAGGATGCTGACCAGGGCGCGCGCTCCCGCCTCGTCCATGCCGGCGAGGTCGTACGGCCCGACGCGCACCGAGCCGGCCTGCGGGCTCCCGATGCCGGCGATCAGGGCGGCGAGCGTCGACTTGCCCGCTCCCGTGGCCCCCACGAGTGCGAGGGAACCGCCTGCCGGGATCGTCAGGCTGACGTCGCGCAGGACCGGCTCCTCGGCACCGGGATAGGTGAAGGTAAGCCCCTCCACCGTCACCGGGTGGTCCGCGGCGTCCGCCGACGCCACGGAGGCGTCGCCCACCAGCCGTTCCTCGGTGGACTCCCCCAGCACCCCGACCAGTCTGGTGAGGCTCGCGCCCGACTTCTGCGCCTCGTCGAAGGTGAACATGATGGCGCCCAGCGGCGTGAACAGCCGGTGGAACATCAGCGGCGCCGCCGACACCTCGCCCAGGCTCGCGGCGTCGGCCTCCAGGAGGACGTACCCCACCACGAGGATCAGGACGAGCCCGATGAACTCGGCCCGGTTCTCCCGGCCGACGAACCGGCCGAAGATCCGGAAGACGTCGATGCCGAGATCGCGTACGCGCCACGACCTGTCGGTGACCTTCTCGCGGAAGGCACCCTCCAGGCGGTACGCCCGCACGGTGTCGATCCCGTTCAGTCCGCTGATCAGCGCCTGCGCACGGTCGGCCTGCGCCGCTCTCTGCTGCTGGTACAGCGGGGCGGACCGGGGCAGATACCAGCGCAGGGCCAGCGCGTACGCGGGCAGCGCGCCGGCGCCCGCCAGGCCGAGCCTCCAGTCGAGCCCGAACATCCCGACCGTGGCGATGGCGACCAGCACGCCGGCCGAGAACACCGTGGGGACGGCCGTACGGATGCCCCTGGACAGCACGGCCACGTCGTCGCCGACCCGGGACAGCACATCGCCCCGGCCGACCTGCTCGACCCGTGCGCTGGGCATCCCCAGCACCGCCCGGACGGCGGCCTCCCGCAGCCGCGCGAGAAGATCCGCGCCCAGCCGCCCGATCAGGTACGTCGACACGGCGGTGACCGCCGCGCCGAGCAGCGCGGCGGCTCCCATGAGGACCCCGATCGTCACCAGGACCGAGCGTCCGTCGCCCTCGACCACGCCGTCGACCACCCGGCCGAGCAGGAGCACCGGGAGTACCTGGAGCGCCGCCCCGGCCACCGTGGTGATCACGGTGGCGGCCGACAGCCACGGCACTTCGCGACAGCGCGCGGCTACCCAGCGGGTGGACTCGCCTCCGGCCGCCGTGCGCAGGGTGGCCGCCGGGGTGACGCGAGTGGTGGTGGTGCTCACCCCGGCACCGGTCCGGGGTGGCGACGGGGCCGGACGGCGTTCGTCACCGGCCGGCCGACTTGACGAGCTCGTCGATCGCGTACGGCAGGGAGAGCAGGGTGCCCTGGGAGAGAGCGGCGCCGACCGCGGGGCCCTCGCTGTCCAGGAGGTAGGAGACCTTGCCGTCCTTGACCGCGGACAGGTTGTTGAACAGCTCGAACTTCTTCAGCGCCTCGGTGTCCGCCTTGTCGTTGATGACGAAGATGCGGTCGACGTCGATCAGGTCGACGCGCTCGGGCGAGAGCGCGGTGGAGAACTGGCCGTCGGCGACCTCGTCGATCTGGGTCGCGCCCTTGTAGCCGATACCCGTCAGCAGCCGTCCGCGTACGTCGGTGGTGGTGAACGCCGAGATCGAGTCCTTGTACCAGGACACCGCGACGGCGGTCTCCTTCCCGAACTCCGGGTTCGCCTCACGCGCGGCGTCGAGCTTGTCCTGGATGCCCTTGACCAGCTCGGTGCCCTCGGCCTCCTTGCCGAGCGCCTTGGCGATGTGGACCGCGTTGTCCTGCCACGGAGCGCTGAACAGCTCCTTCTCGCCCTTGGTGCGGCCGACCGTCGGAGCGATCTTGGAGAGCTTGCCGTAGGCGGCCTCGTCGATCTCGGAGTAGACCGCGATGATCAGGTCGGGCCGAAGGGCGGCGATCTTCTCGTAGTTGGGGCCGGCGTCGCCGTTCTTCATGACGACTTCGGGGCGGGCGTCGCCCCACTTGTCCTTCACCCAGGGCCACTGGGTGTTGATGTCGGGGGACGCGCCCGTCGGGTTCGGGTACTGGTCGACCATCCCGACCGGCTTGATGCCGAAGGCCAGGACGGCCTGGTCGTCCGTGTAGCCGACGGTGACGACCCGCTCAGGAGCCTTGTCGACCTTCGTGGATCCGAACGCGTGCTCCACCGTCACCGGGAACGCGCCGCCCGCGGCGGCCGGGGCCTTGTCGCTCGTCCCTTCCTCCGAGTCGGAACCGCATGCCGCGAGGAGGCCGACGCCGAGCGTCACGGCGGTGAGGGTCGCCGCCAGCCGCCGCCATGGCTTCTGAAACGTCGATCTGTGGAAGAGCATTCGAAGATCCCCTGCTTTCGCGCTGTCCGCTACAGCCCATGTGAGGGCAGGCAAACCTTATCCGGACGGAGTGAGGTTAGCCTAGCCTAACTGGAAGTATTTTCCTTGTGGAAAGCATCAGTTGAGCCGCACGTGCGTACGTCCGATGGGCACGATGAGCGGACGGTCCCCCACCGGGTCCTCGATCACCTTGGCCCGCAGCCCGAACGCCTCCCGCAGCAGATCGGCCGTGATCACGTCACGCGGGTGCCCCTGCGCCAGGATCGCCCCCTCCCGCATGACGACCAGGTTGTCGCTGTAACGGGTCGCCAGATTGAGGTCGTGCAGCACCATGACCACCGTGCGGCCCGACTCGTGCAGGTCGTCCACCAGATCGAGCACGTCGATCGCGTGGGCGAGGTCCAGGTACGTGGTCGGCTCGTCCAGCAGCAGCAGGTCGGTGCCCTGAGCCAGCGTCATCGATATCCACACGCGCTGGCGCTGGCCGCCGGACAGCGAGTCGACGGGGCGGTCCGCCAGTTCGGCGACACCGGTCATGGCCAGCGCGCGCTCCACGACGGAGGCGTCGTCGGACGACCACTGCCGCAGCCAGCTCTGGTGCGGATGGCGCCCCCTGGCCACCAGGTCGGCCACCGTGAGCCCTTCCGGCGCGACCGGGGCCTGCGGCAGAAGGCCGAGCTTCCTCGCCACGTCCCTGGTCCTGAGCTTGACGATGTCCTCTCCGTCCAGCACGACCGCGCCCGCGGTCGGCTTGAGCAGCCGCGTCAGGGTGCGCAACAGGGTCGACTTCCCGCAGCCGTTGGGGCCGATGATCGTGGTGATCAGGCCGGGCGGGACCGTCACGTCCAGACCGTCGATGACGGTCCGGCCGCCGTAGCCGACCGTGATGTTCCTCGCGGCCAGCCGCGGTACGGCGTCGGCGGCCGCATCGGTCCTCGTGATGATGTGCTCAGCGCCCACAGGTCCCCCCGTTGCCCGGTGCGTACGGTCGTGTTCGTCGGTCATCTGCGGTTCGCCCGCACCAGCAGATATACAAGGAAGGGCCCGCCGATCGCGGCCGTGACCACGCCGACCGGGAGGCTGACCGGCAGCGCCGAGCGGGCGGCCAGGTCCGAGCCGATCAGCAGCAACGCGCCCACCAGGCCGGAGGCCGCCAGTGGAGGCGTGGGGCATCTGGCCAGGCGCATGGCGACCTGCGGCGCCACCAGCGCCACGAAGGGGACCGGGCCGGCGGCGCTCACCGCGGCGGCGGCCAGCAGCACCGCGCACAGGAGCAGGACCGCCCGCACCCTCGAGAAGCGGACGCCGAGCCCCGCGGCGACCTCGTCGCCGAGGTGCAGGGGCTTGAACTGGAACGCGGCGGCCGCGACGACCGCCATCAGGACGAGCGTGCACCAGAAGACCACCCGCACCTCGTCCCACGACCGGTTGTCCAGCGACCCGACCAGCCACGCCTGTGCCCGCGCCACGTCCCTGATGTCCGCCGCGGTCAGGAGCCAGGTGGTGATCGCCTCCGTCATGGCGGTCACCGAGATGCCGATGAGGATGAGGCGGAAACCGTCGATCCCGCGCCGCCACGCCAGGAAGTAGACCAGCAGCCCCGTGCAGAGGCCGCCCGCCATCGCCGCCGCCGACAGGCCCACGGTGCTCACGACAGCGGCGGTGGCCCCGCCCGACACGGTCACGAGGAACACCGCGACGGCACTGGCTCCCCCGGTGATCCCCAGTATGTCGGGGCTGGCCAGCGGGTTACGGGCCACGGACTGGGTGATCGCCCCCGAGACCCCCAGAGCGAGTCCCACGAGGAGCCCCGCCAGAGCACGCGGCATCCGCAGATCCATGATCACGAACTCGTCCACCTGCTCGCCCCGGCCGAGGATCGTGGCGATCACCCGCGAGAGGCCGATGGGGAAGTCACCGACCCCGATGGACAGGCAGAACACCAGGAAGGTGGCCGCCGCCAGCAGCAGGGTGACGCTCACCATCCAGGGCCGCCAGACGAACGACACCTGGCCGAGCCGCACGCCGGGCGTCACCCGCTGCTCCACATCCGTCCCGTTCATGCGCTCCTGAACTTTCCTCGCCACACGAGAACCGCGAAGAACGGGGCGCCGATAAGGGCGACGACGATACCCGCGTCCAACTCGCCCGGCCGCACCACCACACGTCCCACGATGTCGCAGACCAGAAGGACGACCGCACCGAGGAGACCCGCGTACGGAACCAGCCAGCGGTAGTCCGGCCCGGTCAGATACCGGGCGACGTGCGCCACCATCAGCCCGAGGAACGCGACGGGGCCGCAGGCCGCCGTCGCCGCTCCCGCGAGCAGGGTGACGGCGACGATGCCGACGGTCCTGCTCAGCGCGATGTTCACGCCCAGCCCCCGCGCCACGTCGTCCCCCAGGTTGAGCAGGTTGAGGGAGGGCAGCGTGGTCAGGGCCAGCACCACGCCTACCGCCACGAAGGCCGTGACCGGCCAGATCACTTCGAAGCCGACGCCCGCCACCGAGCCCGCGTTCCAGAACCGCAGCGCGTTCAGCGACTTCAGGTCCGACAGCGCGACCGCCGTGGTCATCGCCGCGAGGAACACCGTGACCCCCTGGCCCGCCAGCGCCAGTGTCAGTGGATTGCCCGCCCCCCGGCCGATGCTGGACAGCCCGAACACGACGACACCGGCGACCCCCGCCCCGAGGAAGGCGAACCAGACGTACTGGAACGGGTCGACGAAGCCGAAGACGGCGATCACGGTCACCACGGCGAACGAGGCCCCGGAGTTCACGCCCAACAGCCCCGTGTCGGCGATCGGATTGCGGGTGTACCCCTGGATCAGCGCCCCGCCGACGCCCAGCGCGACACCGGCGACGATCGCGAGCACCGTCCGGGGTACCCGCACGGTCCGCACGATCAGCCTGATCTCGGTGAGGCGCTGGTCGGGATCGGACGCCGCGAACAGCCCGTGCCACACCTCGGCGGGGCTCAGCGACCGCGCCCCGACGGCCAGCGACGCGGCGACCCCGATCACGAGGAACGCCACCAGAGCGCCCAAGCCCACAACTCGTCTTCGACGAGCCTCTGTTGTGCCCCTGGGAGCGGGCCGCTCCACTGCAGTCGTGCTCATGGCGACGTACGATATCCCTTTGATCTACGCGGTACGCACGGGCAGTCGTTCGCCCGGCGCCGGCCGGAAGGCGAATCCCCGCGCGCTAGCAGACGGTGCCGTCGGCGCTCTCCGCGACCAGCCGGGCCTCGTCGGGTGCTTCCTTGACACCCCGGCCGAGCATCGAGTCCAGGATCTCGCCGACCCGTATCGCGGTGTTGGAGAGCAGGGCCGACGTGATGCCGTGCGTGTGCTCGGTGCCGCCCTGCAGATAGATGCCGCAGTTCAGACCGGGGCCGGTCGCGATGCGGTAGTCGCGCTCGACGCGGACACGCCCGTCCTCGTCGAGGAGGCAGCGGTCCGCGACCTCGCCGAGCAGGCCGAGGGGATCGACGGGGCTGTAACCGGTGGCGAACACCACGACGTCGGCGTCCAGGACGGTCTCCTCGCCGGTGACGAGGGACTTCACCGTGGCGCGGACCCTGTCCGCCTCCTCCTCGGCGGATACGAGCCGGGAGACGTTGAGGAAACGCAGCCGCTCGGTTCCGAGGACCTTCTCCTGGTACATCTTGCGGTACAGCTCGTCGATCAGGTCGATGTCCACCACGGAGTAGTTGGTGTTGCCGTGGTAGTCCATCAGTCGGCGCTTGACGCTCCCGGGCGCGGCGAAGTACTCGTCGACCGCCCCCGGGTCGAAGATCCGGTTGGCGAAGCCGCTGTCGTCGGCGGGGCTGTAGCCGTAGCGGGAGAAGACCGCGCAGACCTCGGCCTCCGGGAAACGGCGGTGCAGGTAGGCGACGTTCTCGGCCGCGCTCTGCCCGGCGCCCACGACCACGAACCGGGAGGGCGAGGTGCCCTTCAGTCCCTCCACCTTCGCCAGCAGCTCGGAGTTGTGCCAGACACGGGCACCGCGCTCCGCCCCCTCGGGCATGAGCGGCCGCAGCCCGGTCCCGATCACCACGTTGCGGGCCCGGTGGGCCACGAGCCCTTCGGCCGAACGCACCGTCACGTCCAGGTACTCCACATCCCCTTCGCGCACGACAGGTTCCACACCGACGACCTCGTGGCCGTACGAGACCATGGCGTCGGCCTTGGCCGCGGCCCACTCGAAGTAGTCGTGGAACTCGACCCGGAGGGGGAAGAGGTTCTTGTGGTTGATGAAGTCGACCAGCCGGCCCCTGCTCTTGAGGTAGCAGAGGAAGCTGTACTCACTGGCCGGGTTGCGGAGCGTCACCAGGTCCTTGAGGAAGGACACCTGCATGGTCGCGTCGTCGATCAGCATCCCGCGGTGCCAGCCGAAGCGCGGCTGCTGCTCGAAGAAGCGTGCGGTGACCGGACCGTGCGCGCCCGCCCCCGCGTTGTGCTCGCCGACAGCGATCGCCATGGCCACGTTGGACGGCCCGAAACCGATGCCGACGAGGTCGTGTACCTGTGGTGCGTCGCCGGGCGGAACCTGTGACATGTCACTCCCATCGTGCGGGGATGCCGCCCGAAGGCGCGGGGGTGCCGCGGGCCGGGCACACCGACCGGATCCCCCGGCCGCAATTTAGGTAAGCCTAAGCTCATCTTCGGGAACTGTCGATAGTGCCGGACCACCGGTGAACCGGCCGCAGGGCGTCCCGCACCCCGCCCATCCCTGCGCCGTTCGTGCGAAAGAGGCCGGCGGCTCGCGCGTCCGGAGCGGGAAGAGGGGGACTTCTCCACCGGATGCGCGACTGTTGCGAGGCGGAGCGTGCCGAACCCGCCGCTCCGGGTCCCCGCACGTCCGGAGGTGTCGCGTGACCGGCCTTCAGCTGTCGGTCGTCGTGCCCTGCTTCAACGAGGCCGAGGGCATCGGTTCCTTCCACGCGGCGCTGACCGCCGTCCTGGAAGGGCTCCAGGAGACCTTCGAGATCTGCTACGTGGACGACGGCAGCAACGACCGCACACGGATGCTGCTCAACGCTTTCGCCACCCGTGACGAGCGGACCCGCTACACGGCGTTCAGCCGGAACTTCGGCAAGGAGGCCGCCATGCTCGCCGGGCTCCGCATGTCGCGGGGTGCCGCCGTGGTGATCATGGACGCCGACCTCCAGCACCCGCCCGAGCTCATCCCCCGCATGCTCGAGCTGCACCGGCACGGTTACGACCAGGTCATCCCGCGTCGCGACCGCTCGGGTGAGGGCATGGTCCGCAGCACGCTCAGCCATGCCTACTACGCGGTCGTACGCCGCTGTGTGGACGTGGAGCTCCTCGACGGGACGGGGGACTTCCGGCTGCTCTCCCGTCGGGCGGTGGAGAGCGTCCTGTCGATGCCGGAGAGCAACCGCTTCTCGAAGGGGATCTTCTCCTGGATCGGCTTCGACACCGTCAGCTTCCGCTACCGGAACAGCGAACGCGTGGCAGGCCGGTCGAAATGGGGCAGCCGGCGGCTGCTGAACTACGGCATCGACGGCCTGCTGTCCTTCAACAACCGCCCGCTCCGCCTGGCCATCTACACCGGGTTCTGGGTCTTCCTCTCGGCCCTGGCCTACGCGGTGTGGACGGTGGTGACCGTGGTGCTGCACGGCGCGGACACACCGGGCTACGCCACGCTGCTCACCGCGGTGGTGGCCCTCAGCGGTATCCAGCTGGTGACCCTCGGGGTCATCGGCGAGTACGTGGGGCGCATCTACCACGAGGCGAAGCACCGGCCGCCCTATGTGGTGCGGGAGACCGACGAGAGCTGCCCGGCGCCGTCGGAGCGCCCTCCGCCCCCGGTGACCGCGCTCGCCTCCCACCGGGCCCGCACCGCGCGCCAGTTCGGCAGTTTCGTCCTGGTGGGATGCGTGAACACCGTTGTGTATCTCGGTGTCTACGCCGTCCTGAACCGATGGATTCCCTACCTGGTCGCTCACGTCCTCGGATACGCGGTCAGCATCGTGTGCTCGTTCCTGCTCAACTCCTACGTCACCTGCCGGACGAAGCCGACCTGGCGAGCCTTCGTGCGCTACCCCGTGTCGAGCCTGGTGAATCTCGTGGCTTCGGGCGCTCTGCTCTACGGGGCGGTCAGCGGCCTCGGCATGGGCAAGAACATGGCCGCGCTCGTCGCCGGAGTCCTCGTCACCCCGGTCTCCTTCCTGCTGGCCCGGTGGGCGATCATGTCGGGCCGCCGCGAGGCCCCCGTCCCGGCCGGGGCTTCCACGCAGCAGTCCGAACCGCCCGGGGGCGCGCCGGTCCCCGAACTCCCCCTCCGCGCCTCCGAGGACCGGTGAGCGCGTATGTCCGAGAACACACCGGAGTCCACGGCCCCTGACCGGCCGGACACCACGCCGCACGACCCGCGGGGTCTCCCGGGGCGTCCGCGGCACGGCTCCCGGCCATACCGGCGGGCCTCGCTGTGGCTGACCGCCCTCTGCCTCCCGCCGCTGGCCCTGCTCGCCGCGGCAGCGTGGTTCGGGCGGTCGGTGCGGCCCGGCGCGGACGACTGGTGCTTCCTTCCCACGGTGCGGGACCACGGCGTCACGGGGCTCATCGGCCGGTTCTACTTCGACGACAACGGCCGGGTCGCCAACGCCGTACTGGTCGGCGCCTACGCGAAGTTCCAGGTGGCGGGCCACCAGTGGTTCGGTCTGGTCACTGGCGTGCTGACACTGGTGGTGCTGTGGGCCGCGGTGGTCCTCACGCTGCGGCGTCTCCGGCTCACCGTGCCGCGCGGACTGCCGCTGCTGGTCGCGGCCATGGCGACCGCGCTCTTCCTGTTCGTCACGCCCAACACGTACAAGACGTTCTACTGGCCGGCCGCGTCCGTCTCGCACACGATGCCACCGGTGCTGGCCTGCGCCGCGCTGCTCCCGTTCCTGGCGGCCCGTTCGCCCGGTGGCAGGGGTGCCGCCCTCGCCGTGGCCCTCGCCGCCGGCCTGGTCATCGGCACGCTCTCGGAGGAGACCGCGGTCGTGGTGGTGGTGCTGCTGGTCACCGTCCTCCTCATCGGCGGCCGCGCTGCCGCCGGTCCCTTCCGGCGCTTCCTTCGTCTCTGGTGCGCGGCGGGCGTCATCGGGGTCGCCGCCGGGGGCCTCGTCCTGATCACCTCTCCCGGCTCGAACACCCGGCGTGACCGGTTCGGGGCGGGTACGACGTCCATGGTCGCGCCGGAGTCGCTCGTCGCCTCGCTGCGCGGATTCGCCGAGATCACGCTGACCGTGGCCACCACATGGCAGTACGTCGGGGCGGTGGCGGTGGGAGTGCTCCTGGGACTGCTGTGGCGGCGCCCGGACGGAAGCCCGCCCCGCCCGCCCGCTCACCGGCTTCCGACTGCCTGTGCGGCGGTGGCCGCGCTTCTCGTGTCCGGCTTCCTCTGCACGGTCGTGGCCTATCCGGTGTTCCAGGACCGGGTGAGCGATCCGAGCGCCAACCGGCTCTGGAACGACTACCTGCTCGTCTACGTGGCCCTCCTCGTCTCCGCCGGCGCCCTCCTGGGGTCGGCGGCCCGGCAGCGTACGCGCAGGACAGGCCCCCTTCAGGCGGCGTGCGCGGTGCTCTGCGTCCTGGTCTGTTTCGGGCCGGCCGTCGCCCTGCTCGACCTCGACACGAGCATGCGCGCCCGGGCCGAGCAGTGGGACGCCCAGGACCGGCGGCTGCGCGAGGGGGCGAGCGCCGGCGCCACGGTCCTCCCGTACGAGCGACTCGTGATCAGTCAGATGCTGGAGCCCTTCAGCAGGCGAGGGCGCTCGTACTGGCCCGGAGGGTGCGTCGCCGACTACTACCGGCTCGACCGCGTCACCGACGCCACACGGTCCCCCGGCAACCGGTAGGACGAGCAGCGTCCCGGGGGCAGCCCGGAACCCTGGTGCTATTGTTCTACTTCAATGCAAACAACTCCAGGGGGGAGAGTCAGATGACCGCCATCAGAAGGGCCGTCCTGACAGCAGTGCCGTTCGGCATCGCCGCCGCCGCGTACGCCGGCGTCTTCATGGCGAACCGGGACCGGCTGCCCGGTCGGATCGCCACACACTTCTCGGCGGGCGGCGGGGCGAACGACTACATGAGCCGGTCCACGGCGCTGTGGTCGGGGTTCGCCCTGCTCGTCGGCCTCGGGCTGGTGTTCACCGTCATGACCCTGTCCTCCGGGAAGAGTGCGGGGTCGCGGCTGAACACCGCCGTCGGAGCAGGCACGGCGTTCACGGTCGGTTATCCGCTGGTCGTCACCGTCCTCGTCAACGCGGACGTCCAGGACCCTGCCCAGGCGCACCTGTCCCTGTGGCATATCGCCGTGCTGCTCGCCGGGGGCGTGGCCACAGGAGCCCTGGCCTGGCGGCTGATGGACGCGGGGCCGCGCCCTGAGCCCGTGCCGCCCACACCCTCGCTCCCTCTCGCCGAGGATGAGGCCGCCGCCTGGAGCCGCACCATGATGTCCCGCGCACTGCTGCCGGCGGCCGGGGCGGTTACGCTCACCGGCCTGTGCGTGCTGGTGTTCGGCACCTTGCAGACGGGTCTGCCGCTGTTCGCACTCGGCCTGATCTGCGCCGCGTTCACCGGTGTCCGGGTCACCGTCGACCGGCGGGGCGTCATGGTGACCTCGACGGTCCTGCCCAGGCCCCGGCTCGCCGTGCCGCTCGGCAGCATCGTCGGCGCCGACAGTGTCGAGGTCGACGCCGTGGGAGAGTTCGGCGGCTGGGGCTACCGGATACGGCCGAACCGGCGAGGTGTCCTGCTGCGTTCGGGCGAGGCTCTCTCGGTCCGGACGTCCGGGGGGCGCGAATACGTGGTCACCGTCGACGACTCGGCCACCGCGGCCGCGCTGCTCAACGGCCTGACGGCCCGGCACGCAAGGGAGCGCGGCTAGCATGTTGTTCCGGGTATTCCCCGGCTCGCCCGTACCGCTGGGCGAGCAGATCGCCGCCTGCGTGCGCGGGGCGATCGCGGACGGCACGGCGACCCCTGGTGAGCGGCTGCCGCCCGCCCGGGAGGTCGCCGAGTCGCTGGGCGTCAATGTGCACACCGTGCTCCGTGGCTATCAGCGGCTGCGTGACGAGAACCTGATCGAGCTGCGCCGCGGCCGGGGCGCGGTGATCACCGCGGCGCCGGGAGCCGCGGGCCGTGCCCGGCTCACCGACGCCGTGCTCGGCGTCATCAACCAGTCGCGCGAACTGGGTCTCACGGAGGAGGAGTTCCTGACCCTGGTCCACAACGGCCTGGCGAGTGCGCCCGTTCCCTCGCCGCCAGGTCCCGAGGATCGGTAACACGCGTGACACACGTGCCTGTTGAAGCTTTCCCGGAGTGATCATAGACTTCACCGCCGTCGGCTCCGGCTCGCGTCCGCGACTGTGATCCAGCTCCGCGGATGTGCGCGTTCGACGCCGCGCTCCTCACGGCGGGCCCGGGGGCCGCTGCTCGGCCTGCACCACTGCGACAACCCGTACCCACCAAGCCGGGAGAAGCATGTGAGAGCACGTCGTACGGCCGGACGGGCCGCCTCAGCACTTGTCACCACCCTCGCGCTGACCGGCGTCCTCGCCGGCCCCGCAGCCGCCTCCGGGCCGGCCGCGGCACAGGAGCGGACGGGGCCGGCCGCCACCACGGCCGGCCCCGTCACACATCAGAAGAACGACCGTGTCCCCGAGGGCTCCCTCTGGACGCAGCACTACTTCCCCTCCTCGGACCGCTCCGGCACGGAGCTGCACGCCGACGTGCTGCTGCCCGAGGGGCTGCCGAGGAGGGCGAAGGTGCCCGTCATCCTGTCGGTCGGCCCGTACTTCGGGCACTCCGGCCAGTCGGGCCCCGAGGGCTGGACCCGTACGGGCCCCTCCGACCGGTTCCAGGACTTCATCGAGGGCACCGACCTGTTCGACCAGGGTTACGCCTTCGTCATGGTCGACCTGCGCGGCTTCGGCGGCTCCACCGGCTGCCTCGACTGGGGCGGCCCCGGTGAGCAGGCGGATGTGAAGGCCGCGATCGACTGGGCCGCGAAACAGCCCTGGTCCACGGGTGCGGTGGGGCTGTACGGCAAGTCGTACGACGCCGTGACCGGTCTGATCGGCAACAACCTGGACCAGCGCGCGCTCAAGGCCGTGGTCGCCCAGGAGCCGGTCTGGGACATGTACCAGTACATCTACTCGAACGGCGTGCCCCGCCCGAACGTCACCGGCACTGCCAACGCCTACAACTCCATCGCCACGCTGGCCCAGTTGCCGGACGACGACCCGCGCTACCTGGCCAACTCCCGTTACGAGCAGTCCCATCCGGAGTGCCTGACCCGGAACGCGGCCGGCTACCGGATATCCGACCAGGACGACGCCTTCTGGACCGCACGGGACCTGGCCAAGGCGGCCAAGGGCACCGACACCCCGCTCTTCGTCACCCAGGGCTTCGTCGAGAACAACACCAAGCCCGAGGAGATGCAGGAGTACCTGGACAACCACAAGGGCCCCGAGCGCGGCTGGGTCGGCCAGTGGGACCACGTACGCGGCGGGGACCGCACCGGCGACGGGCGCCTGTCCATGGGGCGCGAGGGCTGGTACGACGAGACGCTCGCCTTCTACGACCAGTACCTCAAGGGCGACAGGCCCGAGGTCCGCTACCCGGCCTACTCGGTCGAGGACTCCACCGGCGCGTGGCGGGCCCAGAAGACCTGGCCGGCCGCGGAACGTTCCGTCACCCTCCCCCTGGGCGGCGGCTCGTACGTGGACGACGGCGGCCTCTCCTCGCTCACCGGCCTGGCGACGTCCGGGCTGCCGTCCCTGCGGGAGCGCGCGGAGCCGTCCGGTGACTGGGACATGGAGAACGCGCCCGCCACCGACCCGGCCGCACCGAGGGGTCCGGCCGAAGGACAAGCCCGGCTCCAGGAGGCGGGGAAGGTCACGTCGAGCTACTTCGTGTGGTCGGAGGCGCTCGAGAAGTCCGTACGGATCACCGGGACCCCGCAGATCTCCTTGAGAGCCGAGGGAGAGGGCAACGTCATGCTCAAGCTGTACGACGTCGCCCCGGACGGCACCGCCGTCATGTTCGACGAGCAGGTCTCGCTGATCTCCACGGGCAGGCTCACCGTCGATCTCAAGGCGACCGACTGGACGCTGGCGGCCGGTCACGTCCTCGCGGTGGAGGTCGGCTCCATCCGGACCGGCTCGTGGCGCGACACCCCGTCCGGCGAGACGATCGACGTCACGGGAGCGCGGCTCCGGCTGGCCCTGGACGACCCGTCCGACGACATCCCCACCGACGGTGCCCGCTCGCCGTACCTGGACACCTACCTGAGCCAGTACACGGTGGACCTGCCGGCCGGGCCCGCCACGTTCAGGGTGGTTCCCGGCCGTCCTCATTGAGCATGCCTCGTGTCGGCCTCCGGCTCGTCCCGCCCGTCGGGACGAGCCGGGGGGCTTCATGACGGGTCGCCGCCGGGTGACGCGTCCGGCTCCTGCCGCTCCTCGCCGAGCTGCTCGCGCAGATAGTTCCAGGCCACCGCGATCAGTGCGGCGGCCGGTACGGCGAGCAGGCTCCCCACGATGCCGGCGAGGCTGCCCCCCAGCGTCACGGCGAGCAGGATCACGGCGGCGTGCAGACCGAGCCCGCGGCTCTGGATCATGGGCTGGAACACGTTGCCCTCCAGCTGCTGCACCACGACGATGATCGCCAGCACGATCAGGGCGTCGGTGAGTCCGTTCGACACCAGGGCGATGAGAACGGCGACGAAACCGGCGAACAGGGCTCCCACGATCGGCACGAACGCGGAGACGAAGGTCAGGACCGCCAGCGGGAGCACGAGCGGCACCCCGACGAGCCACAGGCCCAGGCCGATGAGGACCGCGTCGAGCAGGCCGACATAGGCCTGGGAGCGCACGAATTCACCGAGGGTCTCCCAACCACGGGCCGCCACGGCAGGAACATCGGTGGCGAGCCGGCCGGGCAGCTGACGCTCGAGCCACGGAAGGAACCGGGGGCCGTCCTTGAGCATGAAGAACATCAGGAAGACCGCGAGGATGGCGGTCACCACACCGTTGACCACGGTGCCCACCCCCGTGACGACGGTGGTGACCATGCTGCCCAGGCTGTCCTGGATGCGGGCGGTCGCGGAGTCGAACGCACCGGTGATCTGGTCGTCACCGATGTTGAGCGGCGGCCCGGAGGCCCACTCGCGCAGCCGCTGGATGCCTTCGACCACGCCGTCGGCCAGTTGGCCGGACTGGGAGGACACCGGCACCGCGATCAGCGCCACCACCCCCGCGGCGACGAGGAGGAACAGCACCGTCACGACCGAGGCCGCGAGGGCCGGAGGCCACCCGCGCCGGCGCAGGAAACGCGCTATGGGCCATGTCAGAGTGGTGAGCAGCAGGCCGACTATGAGCGGCCAGACGACCGACCACATCCGCCCCAGCACCCACACCGCCACTGCGGTCATGACAAGGACGATCAGCAACTCGCCTGAGACACGGGCCGAGACGCGGAGGGCGGCGCGGGTCTTGGTGGAGCTCAACGTGACAGACATGGGGGTCAGCCTATGGGCCGCCGGGCCCGCTCCGGGCCGCCCCCGCCCGGCCCCACACCACACGAGGCGTCGGCCGTTCCGTCGACCGGCACCCGGCGGCGGCCCCCGATGGGCCTGCCTGTGCCCCGCCACCCTGCTGTCCGTGAAGGACACGGGCAACGGTTACGCGGCCATCAGCATCGACGGCGGGCCTGAGCGGACAGTGGGTTCCACGGCGCGATCCGCGTCGGAGAGGCCGTGCAGTACAGGAGTCCCCGGCTGGGGAACGGCAGCCACACACTCCGCGTCCGGGTGACAGGGCAGCACAGCGCCCAGTCCCAGGGGTCCTTGGTGAGCGTCGACCGTGCCGACGTCTACGCCGGCTGAAGGCACCGCCCCCGGCGGACAGGCGCCTCCCCGAGCGGCCCGTGTTCAGTGTGCGGTGCCGCGGGGGCTGACTCCGTCGACCGCGAGCCGGAGAAGACGGTCGGCCTGTTCCGCGGCGTCGGGGTGCTGTTCGGTGGCCAGGGCGATGCCCACGGTCAGGGTGACCAGGTCGTGGAAGGTGACGGTCTCCTTGACCGAACCGTCACTGATGGCGTGGCGCAGCAGGGGCGTGCCCGCGGCTTCGAGGGCGGCACCGCAGGAGTCGCCGGCGGGGTGGGGGGAGGGAGGCTCGTAGGTGAGGGCATCGGCGAGTCCGCGGGCGGAGACGGCGTACGTGAGCAGGTCATGGAGCCAGGTCAGAAGTGCCGTACGGCCGTCCTGGGCCTCCTCGAGTTTCCGCGCGCGTGCGCACAGGGCCTCGATGCGCTCGTGGAAGACGGCTGTCAGCAGGGCCTGCCGGGTGGGGAAGTGCCGGCGCACGGTGGCTGAACCGACGCCTGCCGTGCGGGCGATCTGTTCGAGGGAGGCGTCTGCTCCGCGTGTGGAGACCTCCGCTTCGGCCACTTCCAGAATGCGGGCGTAGTTGCGGCGTGCGTCTGAGCGCTGACCGGGCATGTTCTCCCTCGCTTGCTAAGTGGTGGCCCCCGCCATATCGTAGCCGAAGCAAAACGGCGGGCCCCGCCGTTTTGCTGCCACCCGATCCATGACTCACCAGCAGGAGTGCTCATGACCATCAACTCGGCCCCCGTTCTGGTTACCGGCGCCACCGGCCTCCAGGGCGGCGCGACGACCCGTGCGCTGTTGTCCGCCGGCATTCCCGTCCGTGCTCTGGTGCGTGATCCGCACAAGGAGAGCGCGAAGGCCGTCGAAGCCCTCGGCGCCGAACTCGTCACCGGCGACCTGAACGACCGGGCCTCGCTGGACCCCGCCGTCCGCGGTGTCCGCTCGGTGTTCTCGGTGCAGATGCCGCCGATGAGCGAGGACGGCGTCGATTTCGCGGGGGAGCTGGCCCAGGCCACCAACCTGGTCCGCGCGGCCGGGGAGGCGGGGGTGCCGCAGTTCGTGCAGTCCTCCACCAGCGGGGTGGGTGAACACACGCGGGCTCCCGGCTGGGACGAGGGCCGCTGGGCGCCCATGCAGCCGTACTTCGAGACGAAGCAGGCGATCCTGGAACTGGTGCGCGGAGCGGGCTTCGACCGCTGGAGCGTGGTCAAGCCGGCGTTCTTCATGGAGAACCTGCCTCAGCTGGCCCCCCACGGACCGGCCGGCGGCCTGGCGACCGTCGTGCGACCGGACTCGGAGCTGGCCCTGGTGGCGGTCTCGGACATAGGCGTGGCCGCGGCGCACGCCATCAGCGATCCGGACCGCTTCCACAGGGTCGAGCTGGAGCTGGCCGGCGACCGGCTCACCATGAAGCAGATCGCCCGGACCCTCTCGGAGGCGTGGGGCGTCGAGATATCGGCACCCTCGATGAGCCTCTCGGAGGCACTCGCTGCCGGAATGCCCGCGTGGGGGGCCGGGCACGAGTGGAGCGACGTCGTGGGACAGCCGGCCCGCCCGGAGTTCGCCCACGCGCTGGGCATCCCGGTGACGACGTTCGCCACATGGGCTTTCGCACACCTCACCACCGCGTCCTGAACGATGGCCCGATGGGGATGACCGGCCCTTCCACCGTCGTCACAGGGATCGGAGAGCGGGACTCCCGTCAGCAGCCAGCATGCTCTCGATGAGGTCGACGGCGCGCGAGGTCCCGCCCTCGGCCCGTGCGGCAGCCCGCAACCTCTCGGACCGGTCGACGCGTTGCGGGTCCCCGACCAGGTCGTCCAGCGCCGCGCGAAGGACCTCGGCGGTGGCGTCAGCGGTGTCCACACGGCGGGCGACGCCGAGTTCCACGAGCCGGTCGGCGTTCATGAACTGCTCGGCTCCCTGCGGCACGGCGATCATGGGAACACCTGCCAGAAGCCCTTCCCCGCAGCCGCCCATGCCGGCGTGGGTGACGAAGGCGTCCGCCTGTTCCAGGATCGCCCTCTGCGGGACCCAGGAGCGCACCTCCACACCGGACGGGATGTCACCCAGTTCCCTGGGGTCGGTGTACTTGCCGATCTGGAGCACGACGTGCCAGCCGGGCAGATCGCCGAAGGCTGCGATGCACTGACGGTAGAACTCGGGCTGTCGCGTGTACGCGGAGCCGAGCGAGACCAGCAGCACGTGGTCTGCGGCCGCCGGGCGTGTCCAGCACTCGGTGGCCGCAGGGGCGTCGAAGCAGGGGCCGACGAAGGTGACGGTCCTGGTGTCGACCCGATCGGCGTGCGGCTGCATCGCTCGCGGGATCAGGGCCAGGGCCCGTGCGGGCGGACCGGAGAAGGCGTCCACGTCCGTGGTTTCGGCACCGCAGTCGGCGAGCCACCGCGCGAACCTCTCCCGGTACGCTCCGGCGCCCGGCAACTTCCGTAGGTGGACCGCGACTTCCTCCTCGTATCCGTCCCAGCCGACGAACGTCGGGGACAGTTGCAGAAGAGGGCGGCCCTGCGCCTCGGCGAGGGCGCGCGCGGCGTAGGCACCGATGTCGTAGAGATACAGGTCGGCCGGGTCGTCGTCGTAGGCGGCACGCAGTTGTGGGAGTGCCTGGACGGCGTCGTCGAGGAAGAGGCTCGCCGCGGCGATGGGGTCGTCGGGCCAGTTGTTGTCGGCGACCGGCAGCACGGAGGTGCAGGGCACCGGTTCGGCGCCCGCGGAACGGATCCGATCGGTCACGAGCGGATCGTTGGCGTAGGTGACCCGGTGGCCGCGGGCCACCAGTTCGCGGATGATCGCGAGGCTCGGCAGGACATGGCTGACGATGGGTACGCCGACCATCGCGATATGGGCACGGGGGCGAGGCACGGCCGATCACTCGTTTCCAGGAGGCGGGGTGGCGAGGAAGGTGCTTGCCGGGCGGATGCGCCCGGCACGGCGACACTGCCGCATGTCAGGGGTGGCCGATGAGCGCGGCGGCGTCCTCCAGTTCCGCGATCGACCCTGACATGATCGTCCGCACGTGCTCGGTGATGTGCGGTACGGGCCAGTCCCACCACGCCACGGCCAGGAGCCGGGCGACATCGGCGGCGTCGTAGCGGGTACGGATCAGCCTGGCGGGGTTGCCGCCGACGATGCCGTAGTCGGGGACGTCGCCGGTGACCACGGCACCGGCGCCGATGATCGCGCCGTGGCCGATCCGTACGCCCGGCATGACCGTGGCCCCGTGGCCGAACCAGACGTCGTTCCCGACGACGGTGTCGCCCCGGCCCGGCAGTCCGGTGATCAGGTCGAAGTGGTCGGCCCAGGACCCGCCCATGGTGGGGAAGGGGAACGTGGACGGGCCGTCCATGCGGTGGTTGGCGCCGTTCATGAGGAACCGGGTGCCCGTGCCCAGTGCACAGTACTTGCCGATGAGGAGCCGCTCGGGCCCGTAGTGGTAAAGGACGTTGCGCGTCTCGAACGCGGTCGGGTCGTCGGGGTCGTCGTAGTACGAGTAGTCACCGACCTCGATCAGTGGCGACTTGACCAACGGCCTGAGCAGGACGACGCGCGGATGCCCGGGCATCGGGTGGAGCACGGTGGGGTCGGCCGGAACGAGGGGCATCGGGAAAGCGGTTCCTCTCGGAAGGGGGCGGTTCACTAGTGCGACAACTGTTGCGTTAAGATGCTGTCACAACCACGGCATGCCGATCAACCGGATACGGGATACCCGATGACCGAAGCACCGACCGCGAAGCCGGACCGCCGTCCGGGCGGCCGCACCGCCCGCATCCGCGCGCAGGTCCTCGACGCGGTGCGCGCCGAACTCACCGAAGGCGGTCATGAAGGACTCACGATGGAGGGCGTCGCGGCCCGCGCGGGAGTGCACCGGACCACGGTCTACCGGCGCTGGCGCGACGTGGGCGGCCTGCTCGTCGACGTCATCGACGCCGCCGGCGAGATCGACTGGCAGCCACCGGACACCGGCTCCCTGCGGGGCGATCTGACGGCCCTCAACCAGGAGATCCAGGACTCCCTGACCGTGCGGCCGTCGTTCGCCGTCGCTCTGATGGCCGTCTCGTTCCACTCCGAGCAGGCCGCGAGCGCGCAGAAGAAACTCTGGGCGGACCGGTACGCCCAGTGCGAGGTCCTCGTCGACCGCGCTGTCGAGCGGGGTGAACTCCCCTCGCGGCGCACGGACGCGCAGAGCCTGCTGATCGCCGCCACGGCGCCGCTCTACCACCGGCTGGTGCTCCTGCGCACCGGTCCCGTTCCGGATCTGCCGGAGCAGGCCGCCACGGCGGCGGTGCTGGCGGCCGCCGCCGGCGCGTTCTCCGTCCGGGTGTAGGCAAGTGCCTCATGAGAGGCGACAGGCGCTCCCGCCGACCGAGCTCACGCACACCGGCGACGGCGCCGAGCAGCTGGACCCGCCGGCCGAGCGACGGGCAGCGTGAGGAAGCCGATCCTGGCGAGCCCGTCAGTGGTGAGCTGGTTGTTGAACTCCGCCCAGCCGGCTGCCGCCTGCCCGGCGAGAGCCAGCAGGAACGCGAGGCCGAAGGCCAGGCTTATGGCGTTGTCCCGCACCAACCGGCGCATCCTGTGCCCCCGCACGCCCTCGTGCTCGCCCGCGGAAGGCGTCGCATCCTCGGAGGGCGGAGGTCCGGCTCGGGGCCCGCTCGAAAGCCGTGGCGGCGGCGGACGCGCCTGCGTCGCCCCCTGCGGCGCCGGTGCACGCGGCCAGCACCGGCAGGAGCACGCCCAGACAGACGAACGCCTCGGTGACGCGCTCGGCGTGTCCGCCCACACTGACCCCTTCCGGCCGGTAACAGTCCTCTCATCGTGCGTGTTCGCCTATCCGAATCAGTGCCGGACACGCTGTCGCCGGCGGCTGCCGGCCGCCGCACCGGAGCGCTACGGATCAGGGCCGAGCAGGGGAACAATCGACCTCACACGTCTCCTTTCGGCCGCTGAGGGAACACGTCGTCCATGACTACGCGATCTGAACTACCTGGCACGGCCGAGTCGTACTGGATGGCCACGGCACCCGGCATCCGGTGGCCGGCCCTCGACACGGACACCACTGCGGACGTCGCCGTGATCGGAGCCGGCATGGCCGGCCTGAGTGTCGCCTGGGAACTGGTCCGGGCCGGGCGGAACGTGGTCGTGCTGGAGGCGGACCGCGTCGCCGCGGGGGTGACCGGCTACACGACGGCGAAGCTCACCGCCGCCCACTCCCTCGTGTACGAGCACCTGCGCCGCACGCGGGGACGGCAGGGCGCCCGTCATTACGCACTCTCGCAGCAGGCGGCTGTGGAGCGGGTCGCGGCCGTGGCGGCGGAACTCGGTGTCGACTGCGACTTCGAACGCTCGTCCGCTCTGACTTTCACCACCGACCCGCGACAACGAGCCGCCTTCCAGGCCGAGGCCGAGGCCGCCGCGGAAGCAGGCCTGGACGCCGGGCTCGTGACGGAGACGGACCTGCCGTTTCCCGTGGCCGCGGCGGTGCGCGTCGCACACCAGGCGCAGTTCCATCCACGTAAGTATCTTCTCGCCCTCGCGGACGACATCGCCGCGCGAGGCGGTGCCGTCCACGAACGGACCAGGGTGACCGGCCTCACCGAGGGAAGCCCCTGCCGGCTGACGACGGAGCGGGGCACGACGATCACGGCGCATGACGTCGTCGTGGCCACCCACTACCCGGTGTTCGACCGGGCACTGCACTTCGCGCGCCTGTCACCGCGCCGTGAACTGGTCGTCGCCGCCCCCCTTGCCGCCTCCGACGCGCCGGAGCACATGTACATCACCGACGACATGGGGAAGCGATCCGTACGTACCGCGCCGCTCGACGAGGAGCGCAGGCTGCTCATCGTCACAGGTGAGAGCTTCACGCCGGGCACGGACGACAGCGGTGAACGCTTCCTGCGGCTGGACGCATGGATGCGCGAGCACTTCCCGGTCGGTGATACGGCCTACCGGTGGGCCGCCCAGGACAACGACGTGAGCGACGGCGTGCCGCTGGTGGGGCACTTCCATCCGGGCGCACGCCATGTCTACGTCGCGACAGGCTTCGGTGGCTGGGGAATGAGCGGGGGCGCCATGGCCGGACAGCTGCTGGCCTCGACGCTCACCGGCACCGAGCCCGAGTGGGCGGGGCTCTACGACCCGCGTCGCCTGTGGAGCACCCTCCGCGAGGGTACGACCCTGCTGAAGCAGCAGGCAGATGTCGCACGCCACTTCGTAGGAGACCGGCTGAAGACCACCCACGTCGACTCGGTCGCCGAGATCGCCCCCGGCTCGGGTGCGGTCGTCCGGGTCGAGGGGCGGCGCTGCGCCGTCTACCGCGACGAGGGCGGGGTGGCCCACGCCGTGTCCGCGCGCTGCACACATCTCGGTTGTCTGGTCGCCTTCAACGAGGCGGAAACCGCGTGGGAGTGCCCATGCCATGGTTCGCGCTTCGGCATCGACGGCGAAGTGCTGCACGGCCCTGCCCTGCGCCCACTACCGCCGCGGATGATCTGAGCGTGCGACGCGCCGCGTCGATCGGGCGTCGTCGTCGCCGGCACCCCGGTCCTCTGTCCCGCGCGAGCCCGTCATCGGGGAGCTGACCGCCACTCGCATGGTCCGTCCCGGCGACGCCCGGTAGGAGCACGTGTGGGCGTGACCGCGCGGGGCAAGGCTGGGAGCATGACGACGACACTCGGTGCTTTTGTCCTCGGTACTCCCGACCCTCCCGCGCTGGCCGACTTCTACCGAGCTCTGCTCGGCTGGCAGGAAGTGGAACGCACCCCGGAGTGGGTCCGCCTGAGAGCGCTGGAGCAGGAACGCCCGGGACTCAGCTTCCAGTTGGAGATCGATCACACGCCTCCGGCGTGGCCCCAGCGTCCCGGCACCCAGCAGATGCAAGCGCACCTGGACCTACAGGTGGACGACCTGGAGGCGGAGACCGAGCGGGCGTGTGCCCTGGGCGCGACACTGGAGGACCACCAGCCTCAGAAGGGTGTACGGGTCCTCCGCGACCCGCACGGCCATCCGTTCTGCCTCTTTCTTCCCGGAGCCTGAACGCCGCCGGGCCCATGAGGCGGTAGGCCGGCGTCGGCCGGGGGCACGGAACGAAAGAACTCGGTGGCTGTGAGGACGCCATACACGAGTGAGATCCGCGAGGCCGGGCACCCGTGATCGGTGTGCCCGGCGAACGGAACAACCGGCTCCGGCCCGGAGGACGGCAGGTCCGGGAGCTCCAGGAGGCACACAGCGGGCGGCTCGGCTCGGGCCGGCACGCGGCAGAATTATGCAAGCCGAAGGACACGACGGTTCATGACTCCTGGCACGACGACCTCGCGGACCGATACGGGAAGGCTCGCCGAACTGGCCCAGTGGTGGCGGCGTGCCATGTCCTACTCCGGGGACGAACGCGACACGCTCCTGGTGATCGGGAAGAGCGCGCTTGCCGCCACCCTGGCCTGGTTCATCGCGTACGACCTCCTCGGCTCCCACTCGCCGGCGTTCGCCCCGTTCTCGGCGGTGCTGATCATGCAGGTGACCGTCTACCGCTCGGTTCTGCAGTCACTGCGCTATGTCGGCGCGGTGGTCGCGGGCGTCCTCGTGCAGGCCGCCCTCGGTTTCCTCGCCGGGCCGGATCTGCTGACCTTCGTCCTCGTCGCCCTCATCGCGCTCACCATCGGCCGCTGGCACGTCCTGGGCGTCCAGGGGCCGCAGGTCGCCACTGCCGCCTTCTTCGCCTTCTCCACCTACACCTCTTCGTCCGGAGACGCCCAGCGCATCCACCGGCTGGGAGAAATCGTCGTCCTCGTTCTCGTCGGCTGCGCGATCGGCACAGCCGTCAACGTCCTCGTCGCCCCGCCGCTGCGCTATCGCAGCGCCGAGTACGGCATCCGCAACCTCGCCCACACCCTCCACGACCTTCTCGCCGACATACACCCCGTCCTCGCCGAAGGTGTACCGGACCTGGACACCACCGGAGGATGGCGAGCCCGCGCGGAACGCACCGAAGACGTGATCGGACAGGCCCGGTCGCGACTCCGAACAGCCAAGGAAAGCGCTCTGCTCAACCCACGCCGCCTGCTGCGCCCCTACCGGAAGCACCCGGGCTTCCAGGGCTATGAGGCTGTGCTCGGCGCCCTCGAACGCACGCTGTACCAGATGGCCTCCCTCACCCGCGGTCTCGACCGCACCCGCGAGGAGGACGAGGCCTACCGGCCGTTCCTCCAGCGTTACGCGGCATTCCTGAAGTCCGTCGCCGCGGTCGCCGAGGTGCTGACGACACTGGACGAGACCACCCTGCGCCCGCAGGCGAAACGACTGCAGCGCCTTGCCGACGAGGCCGAAGCACGCCGCGACGAGCTGGTCGAGGAAACCCGCAGGCTGTCCGTATCCCTCGCCGATCCCTCCGCCCTGTACGGCCTCCTCGTCGTCGAGGCGACGCGGCTGATGGAGGAATTCCGGTACACCGGCGACGTCCTCCTCGAAGCCGCGAGGGACGCGGACTGAGGTGGAGCCGCTGCTCCTGCGACTGCCGTCGAGGGGCCCCGGTGGCGCCCCCTCCCCGACCACCCTCACGGCCCGAGCAGCGCTCGGTCCTGCTGTGGAGAACGGCCCGGGACCGATCGAGCGTCCCGGCTTCGATCCGTTTCCGCCCCACCTGCGCTCATCAGCGGGGAAAATGGGCCGACGGACGGTGTGCCGACCCGGCGCCGCCCGGGTCGGCACCGAGAAAGGTGTTGCCCGATGCCCATGCAGTCCTGGTTCTCCGACGCGAAGCTCGGAATCTTCGTCCACTACGGCATCTACGCCGTCGAGGGGGTACCCGAGTCCTGGGCCTTCTACACGGGACAGGTTTCGCACGAGCAGTACATGAAGCAGCTCGGCGGTTTCACCGCCGCACGCTACGACCCGCGCGGCTGGGCGGCCCTGTTCGCGCGTGCCGGGGCGCGCTACGCGGTCCTGACGGCGCGTCACCATGACGGGGTGGCCCTGTGGGACACCGGATTCGGTGACCTGGACGTCGTCCGGCACTCGCCCGCCGGACGTGATCTGGTCGGACCGTACGCCACGGCGCTGCGCGAGCGAGGTCTCAGGGTGGGCCTGTACTACTCCCACTCCGACTGGAACCACCCCGACTACGCGAGCGTCCTGCACCCGCACCCCTCCCCCACCCACGCGGACGTGCTGACCAGCCGCTGGGCCGCGCCCCGGGGCGGGGTGGAGGACCCGGAGGCCTGGGCCCGCTATCTCGCCTACCGTGACGGCCAGGTCGGCGAGCTCGTCGACCGGTACCGCCCGGATCTCCTCTGGTTCGACGGCGAGTGGGAACGTGCCGAGGAGCAGTGGGGCACGGCCGGTCTCGCCGCCCGCGTACTCGGTGCCAATCCGGACACGGTGTGCAACGCGCGGCTGATCGGCCACGGGGACTATGCCACCCCGGAACAAGGGGTGCCCCTGCGCGCTCCTGACGGCCCCTGGGAGCTCTGCCTGACGGTGAACGACTCCTGGGGGTTCCAGCCCGGCGACACGAACCACAAGTCGGTGCGGCAGCTGGTGCGGTACTTCGCGGAGACGATCGGGACGGGCGGCAATCTGCTGCTCGGGGTCGGCCCACGTGAGGACGGCACCGTCCCGGACGAGCAGGCGGCACGCCTCGAAGGGCTCGGCGCCTGGATCGCGGCGCACCGCGAAGCGGTGTACGGGACCGTCGCGGGCCTGCCGGCCGGGCACCACTACGGGCCGAGCACGCTGTCCGCCGACCGTCGCACCCTCTACCTGTTCTGCTTCGACCCGCCGCGCGAGTACGTGGCCGTGCGCGGGCTGCGCAGCCGCGTGACGCGGGTGTCGGTGGTCGGCACCGGCTCACCCCTGGCGCACCACGTCGTCGGCGGTCTGCACGACGTGCCGGGTGTCGCCTGGATCGACGCGCCGGCCTCGCGGGACGTCGACGCGTACGCGACCGTGCTCGCGCTGGAACTCGACGGCGAACTCGACGTCTACCATGGCTCGGGCCGTACCTGAAGCGGTGTCGGGCGGCGGGCGGTGGACCGCCGTCCCGAGACCGCATGTCAAGGATCTGCTGTGTCCGGCTCTCGGAGGCCTCACGCCGGGCGTGGGCGACACTCCGGGGCGTAGATCGTCCGGCAGGGCGGCTACGTCGATGATTTCAGCGTCCGCGACAGCACGCGTTCCCTCACCGATCCTTCCACTGCGACGAGCAAAGCAGCCGTAGAGGCGACGGTGGCACCGACCACGCTCAGAGATCTTCTTCTGGCGGCCTGGAGCTCTGCCTGCATCGCTGAACCTGCTCTTCGATCTCCAGGCTTACCCACCCGCCGATGGCGATGTGTGCGGCCTGGACCCCTGTTTCGGCCAGTTCCTTGTGCAGGCCGAGAACCCAGTTGCGCAGCGCGGCCTGGGCGGCGTTGAGGTTGCCGAACATCGGGACGGGGTCGGCCGAGCCGGCGCCGTTGGTGTAGAGAAAGGTGTCCGTGCCGGCCTCTCGCATCGCGGGGAGCACGGCCCGGGTGGCGGCGATGGCCCCGTGGAGCAGGACGTCCATAGCCCACTGCACATCCGACGGTCCGGTCAGGGACGGGGAACTTTCGGCGTTTCTGCGCTCAGCGCACGCGTCCACGCGGCTTCAGGGGCACATCGGGCAGTGCGGGAGCCGGGAGTGGCGGGCCGTCACAGCCACGTACGGCGCCGAACCGATCACCGTTCATCCAGTCCTCCCGGGCCTGCCTGATCTCGTCCTGTGTTCTGGCCACGAAGTTCCACCACATGACGATCTCCTCCTCGAACGGCTCACCGCCGAGGAGCATCAGTCCGGCATCGGACTCGGCGCGCAGCGGCAGTTCGGTGCGGCCGCAGCCCAGGTAGAGCATCGACCCCGGAAGGACCGGGACGCCGTCGACATGCGCCTCGCCGGACATCGACAGCACGGCGTACTCGAAGTCGGGGTCGAGCGGCAGCCGGGCTTCCGCGCCTGCGGTCAGGGCCAGATCGGCCCCGACGATCGGGGTGTAGGAGCGACCGGGCGATACGGCTCCGTCGAGTTCGCCCAGGATCACGGTGGCGGTGACTCCCGGCGCCTTTACGGCGGGCAGGTCGATGTGGTGCTGGAAGTGCGGCTCGACATGCCGGTCGGCGGCGGGGAGGGCCACCCAGAGCTGGGCACCGTGCAGAAACCTGGCGTGTGGGTCGGGGCTCTCCTCGGAGTGGCTGATGGCCCTGCCGGAGGTCATCAGGCCCAGCTCCCGCGGCCGGATCTGCTGGAGGCTGCCCAGGCTGTCCCGGTGCAGCACCTCCCCCTCGTGCAGCCAGCTGACCGTCTGCAGCCCCATGTGGGGGTGCGGCGGCACCTGCATCCCGGGCTCGTCGGCGATGTCGTCGGGGCCGTAGTGATCCACGAACGCCCAGGCGCCGACCATGCGGCGTCCCAGATTCGGCAGCAGTCTGCGCACCTCGGTGGATTCGCCGAGCTGGACACGGCGCGGGGCGAGGAGTTCACGTACGGGTTCGGCGACGACGAACCCGCGTCCTCCACAGACGGAGAGAGCGGCCTGACGATCGAGATTGCTCATGGCGCACAACCTATTGCCGTACGGCCCTGGAGTGCCGCTCCCCACGCGGATGATTTAGTGGAATGTTCAACCACCTGTCGGTGTTGAGAGGGCTGAAGACATCATGGCCGAGGAGGAGAAGTGGACGACACCTACTACGAGTTCGGTACGCCGGCCGACCGCTGGGACCGGGCCCAGCTGTTCTTCGAGGCGAAGGAGTACCTGACCGCGGCCCGCATCCTCGGCGGGCTGGTGCGGGAGGTGCCGGAGCAGGTGGCGCCGCGGCTGCTGCTGGCGCGCTCCTACTACCACTCGGCCAGGCTCGCCAAGGCCGAGGCCGAGCTGCGCGAGGTGCTGGAGCGCAGTCCTGTCGAGGACTATGCGCGGCTGATGCTCGGGCGCACCCTCGAACGTCAGGGCCGGCACGCCGAGGCGGCCCCCCATCTCCGGATGGCTCACGCGATGACCGGGGACCTCGGACCCGAGCTCCTTGAGCGGGAGCAGCCGAACCAGGGGTGACAGACTGAGCCCGTAACGGTGGGTGACCGGGGGTCGTAGCGATGTCGGCAGCGTCGCTACGTCCCCGCCGGCAACGAATATTCGGATGCCCCCGCCTTCCGGTCACTGATAGTCAGGCGTCATGGACCCGGACATCCTCATGACCACCCGCCTCGCCCTGCACCCGCTGACACCCGCGCGGGCAGCGGTGCTGGAGGCCGCCGACACGCACACCCCGCCGGACGGAGCACGGTGGGCGCCCGGTTACCCCGACGAGGGCGACCGGGCAGGTGCCCGCCGCTTCCTGGCGGCCTGCGCGAGCACCGGGGATCCACAGCCCTTCGGCCCGTACGAGATACGACGCCGTACGGACGGTACGGCGCTCGGCGGTGTGGCCTTCCACGGCAGACCGGACGCCGCAGGCCAGGTCACCATCGGATACGGCCTCGTCAGCTCGGAACGCGGCCGCGGTTACGCCTCCGAGGCACTCCGGGCGCTGCTTGTTCTCGCCCGCTCCCAAGGGGTTCGTTCCGTGAAGGGCGACGCCGGTCTGGACAACGTCGGATCCCATCACGTCATGGCATCGGTCGGCATGCGACTGGTCGCGGTGGACGACCGGCTGAAGCACTACCGCGTCGACCGGCCCGGCACTCGCGCGGGGGACGGCGTGCCTCGACCCGACGGTGCGGCCCGGTGAGAAGGGACGCGCCCGGCTTCACCCGGAAGGAATCTCCGGCAGCACGATCGCGGTCACCATGAAGCCGTCGGCGATCAGCCACCTGCCCTCGTACGACCTCGGCATCCCGGGCGCTGTCAGCAGGAGGTTCGCGACGAACGTGCCTTCGCCGGCGTTGTCCGCGCTCACCCGGAAGCTGATGTCCGCCTCGTCGAAGCCGAGTTCGATCCGGGTGAGCGGGAACCACGTCTTGAAGACGCTCTCCTTGGCGCTGAACAGCAGCCGGTCCCAGTGGATCTCCGGGCTGTCCGCCGTGTCCAGGGGCAGCCTCGCCCGTTCCGAAGGCAGTGAGATCACCTCCCACACACCGGGCGGAAGAGGCTCGTCGGGCTCGGCGTCGATGCCGACCGCCCGTACGTCGGACGCCCTTGCCAGTACCGCCGCGCGGTAACCCACACAGTGCGTCATGCTGCCGACGATCCCGTCCGGCCACAACGGCACCCCGCGATGGCCGGTCAGCACCGGGGCCGGAGGCAGCCCCAGGACGGCCATGGCGCGTCGCGCGCAGGCGCGGACGGCCGCGAACTCGTGCCGTCGCCGCTCCACACTCGCGGCCACCAGCCGCGCCTCCTCCGGATACAGGCTGCCCGCCGGCGCGTCCGCGTCGTGGGTGTCCGCGCACGCGACGTACGAGGGAAGGAGCCGTTCGATCACTGGGTGTCGCCCCTCACGGCCGTGGACCCTTCTCCCTCGTACGGAAGGATCTGCCGCAGCAAACCCCGCGGGTGGCCCCGCTTCCGCCACTCCCTGGGGTAGCCGATCGAGACCTCCTCGAACCGCACACCGTCGTGCCAGGTCGTCCGGGGGATGTGGAGGTGCCCGTAGACGACGGCCGCGACGTTGAAGCGCCGGTGCCAGTCGGCGGTGAGCTCCGTTCCGCACCACTGGGCGAACTCCGGGTACCACATCACGGAGGTGGGTTCCCGCAGCAGAGGCCAGTGTCCCGCGATGACCAGCGGTACGTCAGGGTCCTGCGCGGCCAGCCGCCGCTCGGTCACTGCCACCCGTGCCCGGCACCAGTCGTCGCGGGCCGGATAGGGGTCGGGGTGCAGCAGGTATTCGTCGGTGCAGACCACGCCCGCCTCATGGGCGCGGGCCAGGGACTCCTCCTTGGTCGTCGTCCCCGGAGCCCTGAAGGAGTAGTCGTAGAGCAGGAAGACGGGGGCCACCGCCACGGGCCCGCCGGTGCCCTGCCACAGGGGGTAGGGGTCCTCGGGTGTGGTCACGCCGAGCTCGCGGCACACCTGGACGAGGTGCTCGTAGCGCGCCCGGCCACGCAGCCGGACGGGGTCCTTGTCCACGGTCCACAGCTCGTGGTTCCCGGGAGTCCACACCACATGGGCGAACCGGTGCGCGAGCAGCTCCAGCGCGCGTTCGACCTCCTCCGCCTGTTCGGCGACATCACCCGCGACGATGAGCCAGTCCTCGTCGGACGTCGGGTGCAACCGGTCGGCGACGGGCCGGTTGTCGGCGATCCCGACGTGCAGATCGCTGACCGCGAGAAGCCGCCCGCCGCCTCCGGAGGGGAGAGGGGCCGACTCGGTGCTGGAACTCATTGTTCGAATTTACCGTCTCCGCGGTTCCGGCGAGGCCACTCCGCCCGACATGCCTGCTGTCCGTCCGGCCGGGATGATTGACCCGCTGCCTCCGGGGAACGCGGCGGCACAAGGCAGCACCTCCGTAGCCGTCGATGGAGAGAGGCAGACGCAGTGACCGACGCCGAACAGCCGCAGGACCCGACCCGGAGCCATCCGCAGCCGGAT
The DNA here is from genome assembly GCF_055559735.1 of Streptomyces sp. NPDC023573. NCBI lineage: Bacteria > Bacillati > Actinomycetota > Actinomycetes > Kitasatosporales > Streptomycetaceae > Streptomyces > Streptomyces sp. NPDC023573. The sequence continues at coordinate 446,219 of NZ_JBVHKB010000006.1, read as the reverse complement.
TTCCCCCAGCAGGAACAGGAACATCCGGGCCGGACCGGCGCGATGGATCCGACACCGGACCACGGGGAGGACTCGTACGAGGGCCATGGCCTCCTGCTCGACCGCAGGACGGTCGTCACCGGCGGTGATTCCGGCATCGGCCGGGCTGTGGCCCTGGCCTTCGCGCGGGAAGGGGCGGACGTGCTGTTCACGTATCTGCCCGCCGAGAAGAACGAGGCGGAGGAGACGTCCCGGCTCGTGGAGGAGGCCGGCCGGAGGGCGGTGGCCGTGGCGTGCGACATCCGGGACGAGAAGCAGTGCCGGGCCCTCATCGAGCGGGCCGTGTCGGAGTTCGGCCGGATCGACGTCCTGGTGAACAACGCCGCCTACCAGATGTCTCAGCCCGAGGGCATCGCCGCCATCTCGACCGAGCAGTTCGACCGTGTGGTGCGTACCAACCTGTACGGGATGTTCTGGCTGTGCAAGACCGCGCTGGCGCACATCCCGGCCGGGGGTTCGATCATCAACACCACCTCGGTACAGGCCTACAAGCCCAGCCCCCACCTGCTGGACTACGCCATGACCAAGGGCGCCATCGTCACCTTCACCCAGGGGCTCGCCCAGATGCTGGCGTCAGACGGGATCCGCGTCAACGCCGTCGCCCCCGGGCCGGTCTGGACGCCCCTCATCCCCGCGACCATGCCCGACACGACGGAGTTCGGGAAGCAGAGCCCTCTGGGACGGCCGGCGCAGCCTGCCGAGATGGCGCCGGCCTACGTCTTCCTCGCCTCCTCGAACGCGTCGTTCATCACCGGCGAGATCATGAACGCGACCGGCGGCACGCCACTGCCCTGACGGTGATTGTTCCGACGGAACCGAGGGAAGGCGTTGTTCATGCGTGCAAACCATCATGAAGCACCCGTTCTCGACGCGCTGGCGGCCTACAAGGAGAAGGGCCGGCTGGCCTTCTCCCCGCCGGGCCACAAGCAGGCACGCGGGGCCGCTCCGGCCGTGCGTGCCGTTCTCGGAGACGCGGTGTTCTTCGGGGACGTGCTCGCGTCCGGGGGCCTGGACGACCGTCGCCAGACCTCCAACGTCCTGCAGCGTGCCGAGCAGCTGATGGCCGACGCCGTGCACGCCGAGCACACCTTCTTCTCCACCTGTGGCAGCTCCCTGTCGGTGAAGGCCGCGATGCTCAGCGTGGCCGCCCCGCACCGGAAGCTCCTGGTCGGCCGCGACGCCCACAAGTCCGTCGTCGCGGGGCTGATCCTCTCCGGCATCGATCCCGTATGGGTGGAACCGCAGTGGGACACCGAACGGCACCTCGCCCACGCACCGTCGGCGGAAACCTTCGAGCAGGCGTTCGAACAACATCCGGATGCCTGTGGTGCCCTGGTCACCAGCCCCACCCCGTACGGGTCCGCCGCGGACCTGGTTGCCATCGCCGAGGTGTGCCACCGCCGGTCCAGGCCCCTCATCGTCGACGAGGCGTGGGGCGCACATCTTCCTTTCCACCCGGACCTGCCCTCCTGGGCCATGGACGCCGGAGCCGATGTCTGCGTCACCAGCATCCACAAGATGGGCAGCGGACTGGAGCAGGGCTCGGTCTTCCACCTCCAGGGCGACCTCGTCGACCACGACACGCTGGCCTCGCGTGCCGACCTGCTCGGCACCACCAGCCCGTCCGTCCTGCTGTACGCGGGCATCGACGGCTGGCGGCGGCAGATGGTCCTGGAGGGACATGACCTGCTGTCCCGCGCGCTCGCTCTGGCCGGAGACGTCCGGGAGCGGATCGAGAAGATCGACGGGATGCATGTGAACGACCGCGACGACTTCTGCGGGCCGGGAAGGGCCGCCGAGTTCGATCCACTCCCCGTGATCATCGACATCAGTGAACTGGCGACCAACGGATACCGGGCAGCCGACTGGCTCCGTACACACCACCGGATCGACACACACATCGTCGACCACCGCCGGATCAGCGCCCAGTTCACCCACGCCGACGACGAGTCCACCGCCGGCCGCCTGCTGGAGGCCCTGCGCGACCTGTCCAGGCAGGCCCGCACTCTCGAGCCGGCGCCCGCGGTGGAGATCCCGGGACCGGACGAACTGCGCCCGGACCAGGTGTGTCTGCCTCGGGACGCCTACTTCGCCGCCACCGAGGACGTACCGGTGGAGGAGGCCGTAGGACGCGTCGCCGCGGAGATGATGACCCCGTACCCGCCCGGCATCCCCACCGTCCTCCCGGGCGAACGGCTCACCGAGCCGCTGCTCCGGTATCTGCGGTCGGGTATCGAGGCCGGAATGAACGTGCCCGACCCGGCCGATCCGACCTTGCGGACGGTGCGTGTCTGCGCGGACGGTGCGGCCCCCGGGACGTGACGGCACGGGCCACGGAGGTGAACGCGCGACCCGACGGAAAGGACCGGAGACATGCCCATCGCCACGTACACCCTGGTCGCGCTCGACTGCCGCGACCCCTGGTCGCTGGCCGGCTTCTACCAGGGCCTCCTGGGCGGTGAGATCACGAAGTACGACGACGACTGGTACGACCTGCGCGTCCCCGGCGGCGCCCGCATCGCGTTCCAGAGGGCGGCCGGCCACCGGCCGCCGGAGTGGCCCAGAGGAGACCGCAACTCGCAGCAGGCCCACCTGGACTTCGACGTGGCGGATGTCGAGCGGGCGCAGGAGGAGGTCCTGGCCCTCGGCGCGACGCCGCTGGATCTCGACGACCGGGGCGGTGAGCGCCGGTTCCGCGTGTACACCGATCCGGCGGGGCATCCGTTCTGTCTCTGCTGGCAGTGAGGGCTGGGCGCGTCCGGACGGACGCTGCGGGAAGCGGCGGCCCGCGCCCCGGCCGCGGACAGCCCGTCGACCCGAAGGCCCGTGTCTCCGCCGCGTCTCGCGGCACGGCACGCCCAGAATGAGGAACCATGAGCCGAAGCGCCCTCATCGTCATCGACATGCTCAACACGTACAGCCACCCGGACGCGGAGATCCTCATTCCCTCCGTACGGGAGGCACTCCCCCGCATCGTGGACCTCATCGAACGCGCCCGCGACGGGGGTGTGCCGGTGATCTACGTGAACGACAATTTCGGGGAGTGGCGGTCCCACCACGGCGAGATCATCGACACGACACTGTCGGGGCCGCACAGCGACCTGGTGGAGCCCGTGCTGCCGGACGACGACTCGCTGTTCGTGGTCAAGGCCAGGCACTCGATCTTCTACGAGACGCCACTCCCCTACCTTCTGTCGCAACTGGACGTGGGCCGTGTGGTCCTCTGCGGTCAGGTCACCGAGCAGTGTGTCCTGTATTCCGCTCTCGACGCCCATATCCGCCACCTCGGCGTGACGATCCCCGACGATGCCGTGGCCCACATCCATCCGGATCTGGCGGAAGCAGCCCTCCGGATGATGGAACGCAACATGGGCGCGACGATCCGGAGGACCGCGGACGTCGCTTTCTGATTCCGGCGCGCGCGGGTACGGCTTCGTTCCGTACGGGGCATTTCTGCGGCCGCACCGAATGGATCAGGCATGCGGAGGGCACAGTGGCGCCGAACCCGACGTGCACATCCCACCCGAAGGAGTGTTTCCAGTAATGCGTGCTCTGGCTTTCGTCTGCACCCTGAACTCCTCGCCCACTCCCTCCAGCAGCCACCTCATCGCCGACCAGGTGATGGCCGAGTTCGAGAGCCTCGGGGTGAGCGGCGAGGTGGTCCGTGTCGCCGACCACGACATCCGGCCGGGAGTGCAGCTCGACATGGGCGACGGCGACGCCTGGCCCGCCTTGCGCGAGAAGGTCATGGCTGCCGACATCCTCCTCATCGCCACCCCCATCTGGCTCGGTCATCCGTCCAGCGTCTGCCAGCGCGTCCTGGAACGGCTGGACGCCGAACTGTCCGAGACCGACGACCAGGGACGACTGCTGACCTACGGCAAGGTCGCCGCCGCAGCGGTGGTGGGCAACGAGGACGGAGCGCACAAGGTGAGCTCCGATCTGTTCCAGGGCCTCAACGACCTGGGATTCTCCCTGGCTCCGCATGCCGTCACCTACTGGGTCGGCGAGGCCATGCAGGGCACGGACTACAAGGACCTCGACGGTCCCCCCGAGGCGGTCGCGTCGACGACTCGCGCCCTTGCCGTCAACGCGGCTCATCTGGCACGGCTGCTGGCCGACAGCCCGTACCCCGCCTCCTGACCGCTTCGCGGTCCGGTGGTCAAGGCGGCCGCACCTCGTCGAGGAGGGCGGGCGCGGTGAAGGGATCCGGACTCACGAGGCGTTCCACGGCGGTGCCCTCAGGCCCTCGCCGCCGTGCGGTAGGGGCGGAAGAAGGCGCGGAGCTCCTCCGCGTAGCTCTCGGGCTCCTCGAACGGAGCGAAGTGTCCGCCACGCGCGGGTTCGGTCATGCGCACCATGTTCGTCGTGCGTTCGAGCCACGCCCGTGGCGGGCGGACGACGTCACCGGAGAAGATCGAGAAGCCGGACGGCACCTCGACCCTCCGTGCGTACTGTGCGGGCGGGACGGCGGCGTTCGCGTGGTACATGCGCATGGACGACCCGATCGTGCCGGTCAGCCAGTAGAGCGTGATGTTCGTCAGGATCTCGTCCTTCGTGAAGCTCCGCTCGACGTCACCGCCGCAGTCGCTCCAGGCCCGGAGCTTCTCCAGGATCCAGGCCGCGAGCCCGGCCGGTGAGTCGTGGAGTCCGAAGGCCGCTGTCTGGGGCTTCGTCCGGTGGATCGCGGCGTAGGCGCCCTCGGCGCCGCCCCAGGCGGTGGCGGACTCGATCCAGGCCCGCTCCTCCGGAGCGAGGTCCGCCGGGTCGCCGGTGAACCTCGGCAGCCCGCCGTCCGTACGGTGGACGGCCACGACCCGGGAGGGGTGGTCCAGGGCCAGGAAGCGGCTCACGTGACTGCCGAGGTCCCCGCCCGCCGCACCGAACCGCTCGTAGCCGAGGACGGTCATGAGCTCGGCCCAGAGGCCGGCCACGGCGATCGAGTCGAGGGGAGCCCCGACGGGCCGGTCGGAGTACCCGAAGCCGGGAATGTCGGGCACTACCACGTCGAACGCGTCGGCCGGGTCCGCGCCGTGCGCGCCCGGGTCGGTGAGGAGGGGGACGACCTTGGAGTAGCGCCAGAACGAGTCCGGCCATCCATGGCTGAGGACCAGCGGCAGCGCCTGCCCGGGAGGGGCGGCGGCCCTGGCGTGCACGAAGTGGATCCCGAGGCCGCCCAGCGGAACGCGGAAGCGGGGGAGCCGGGCGAGCGCCGCCTCCTGCGCCGGCCAGTCGAAGTCCTCCGCCCAGTAGGCGACGAGTTCACGGAGGTAGGCCAGATCGGTCCCCAGCGACCACCCGGCGTCCTCGGGCGCGTCGGGCCAGCGCGTCGCGCGGAGCCGTGTGCGCAGGTCTTCGAGCGCGGCGGGGTCGGTCTGCTGGACGAACGGCTCGGGGCGGGGCTGGGCTTCCGGCATGGACGCATCCTAGAAGGCCGCGCCGCACCCGTGGCCCGGAAGCCGGAAGTGTTCCGCGGCACGTCGGTCCGGGGGCCGTTCACCGGCCCGCCGGCGGCCGCACCTCAGCGGGCCGTACCGGAGTGCGCCGACGCCAGGAGTACAGTCGCCCTGCCCAGTAGCCCCAGGTCCATCAGGTGAGAGATGTCCAGCCACATAGACATGCGGTCCCCGCACGACAGATCCGACGCCGACCTCTACGCCGCGCGGGCGCAACGGCTCCGGCGGCGGCTGGAACGTCTGATCGGCATCGCCGCGACCGAGGGCAACAAGCTCGTGCCGCTCCGCAACGGGGACCAGATCTTCGCTTCGATGCTGGAGTCCATCCGTGGTGCGGAACACACCGTGGACATGATGACGTTCGTGTACTGGCGCGGGGACATCGCCCGCGAGTTCGCCGAGGCGTTGTCGGAGCGGGCTCGCGCCGGGGTGCGGGTGCGGCTCCTGCTGGACGGGTTCGGCTGCCGGCTCATCGAGAAGGACCAGCTGGCGATGATGGACGAGGCCGGGGTGGAGGTGGCGTGGTTCCGCAAGCCGTTGTATCTCTCGCCGCTCAAGCAGAACCACCGCTGCCACCGCAAGGTCCTCATCACGGACGAACAGACGGCGTTCACCGGCGGGGTCGGGATAGCCGAGGAATGGTGCGGCGACGCGCGTGACGAGACGGAGTGGCGCGACACCCACGTTCGGGTGCAGGGTCCGGCGGTGGACGGACTGGCCGCCGCGTTCGCGCAGAACTGGGCGGAGTGCCACGACGAGCTGTTCACCGACCGGGACAGGTTCGTCGACGCCGCGGATCACGGCGACTCCGTGGTCCAGGTGGTGCGCGGCTCCGCCGGCTTCGGCTGGCAGGACATGCAGACCCTGCTGCGCGTCGTACTGGAGTCGGCCGAGGAGCGGGTCCGGCTCTCCACGGCGTACTTCGCGCCCGACCCGTACTTCATCGGGGTGCTCTGCGACGCGGCCCGCCGGGGCGTCGAGGTGGAGATCCTGCTCCCCGGGCCGCACACGGACAAGCGGGTGTGCAGGCTGGCCGGGCAGCACCACTACGAGGAGCTCAACGCCTGCGGTGTGAAGATCTACCAGTATCAGCCGACCATGCTCCACACCAAGACGCTGACGGTGGACGGCATCGCCTCACTGATCGGGTCGACGAACTTCAACCGCCGCTCTCTCGACCACGACGAAGAGGTGATGCTCGCCGTCCTGGACAGGGAGTTCACCGCGACGCTCGACGGTCACTTCGATGAGGACGTGGAGCGGAGCACGCTGATCGACGGCGCTCGGTGGAAGCGCCGCTCACCCGCGCAGAGGATCCGGGAGGCCGCGGTGCTGCCGATCCGCCGGTGGCTGTGACGCGTCCGTACCTCGCGTGCGGCCGGTCAGCCGCCGACGTACGAGCTGAAGCCGCCGGACGAGGCGGCCACGGCCATCAGGACGACGAAGAGGATCACGTCGATGACGCCGAGGACGAGTCCGGCCTTCGCCATCCCCGCACCGCCCTTCGCGGGCACCTGACGCAGGCCGAAGGCCCCGAGAACGATGGCGACCGGGCCGAGGATCACGCTGAAGAAGACGAGCCCCACGATTCCGCAGACCAGACTCGCGACAGCGAGACCGTTGGTCCCGGACCTGGGAGTGGCCATGGACGAACTGTCGTAGTGCGACATCACTCTCTCCCGTCGGTTCCTCGTGCTGTGTGCTTACGGTGAAGTGCGGGTGCCCCTCTTCCCATGCCCCAATCACTCGCTTCCCCGGGGTGTGACGGCTGGCGCCGGGGGCATACGGGCTGTCACCTGCCGCTTGGCAGGTGAAGGGAGTGGTCCATGAGCGAGTCTGTCGAGACACGGCCGGAGACGACCGCGGTGATGACGGAGCCGGTGCCCGATCTGCAGCTCCAGCTGCTGATCCAGCTGCTGGACAGAGAGACGCGGTCCGGCCTGCCGATCACCCTCACCCTGACCGGTGGCGTGCTCCACGGGGACGTGATCGGCCACGAGGCGTGGAAGGCGGACTGGGCGCGGAGTCTCCGTCAGGTCGAGGGCGAGGGCGCGAACCTCATAGCGGAGTTCCCCGAGACGGTGGACCAGGGGATCAGGGAGCTGAGCACCGGTGACGGCACCACCCAGCTGCCGCGCTGGATCCATCTCAGAGACGCCACCTTGGTCCTCGGCGGCACAGGATCCCTGCGGCTGCCCCTCTGGCGGGGGCGTCTCGCCGACGTGTCGGGCTGGGCGCTGGGACGGCCGCAGTGACACGAAGCGTGCGGGACGGACGCCGGGGCGGCCTGTGTGTCCGCCCCGGCGGCTCACTGCCGTCGGCCCCCTGGGAATATCAGGGCGGCTGAGCATGCCTCACTGACATGATCGGTGGCATGAAGATACTCGTGATCGGTGCGACCGGGACGATCGGCAAAGCCGTCGCCGAAGCGTTGGAGACTTCTCACGCCTCTCATCAGGTCGTCAAGGCGTCCCGGGGCGGCCCGTCGAAGGTCGACCTGGAGGTTCCCTCCTCGCTGGACGCGCTCTTCGGCGAGGTGCAGGACCTCGACGCGGTGGTGTGCTGCGCCGCCGGGGGTCCGCTGGTGGATCTGGCCTCGGTGACCGATACGGAGATCGCCGATGGGGTACGGGGCAAGCTGCTGGGCCAGGTCGCACTCGTACGGCGTGCCGTACGCCACCTGCGGGACGGCGGGTCTGTCACGCTGACCGGAGGCACCTTCTCCGCCCCGTTGACCGGCGGCTCGCTGGGTGCGCTCGTCAATACCGGTCTGGAGGGTTTCGTCCGCAACGCTGCTCCTGAGCTGCCGCGGAATCTGCGTCTCAATCTCATCAGCCCCGGCTGGGTCAAGGAGACCCTGGAGAGCATGGGGGCGGACGGCACGGACGGCACTCCGGTCTCCGAGGTCGCCCGCGCCTATGTGGCGGTCGTGGAAGGGACAGCGCAGGGCCTGACCGTACGTCCGTGAACCGGGGCCCGCGTGACGGTCCTGGACGGTCACGCGGTTTCCGACCGGGCTTCCAGGGCGGCGAGAAGCCAGTCGTGCGCGGACCCCGGCGTCGGCTCGGGCCGGCCTGCCGGCGGGCTGACCACCTCGGCCGTCAGTTCCCAGTAACGGTCGAGTCGAGGGTCGGCTGCGAGCCGGCGGGCGAGAGCGTCGCGGAAGCCGGGGGTGTCCGCCGTGTTCAGGGCGCTCGCGTACGCGTCCACGAAGCCGTCCAGCGCCTCCCCCGCGCAGGGCGCCCTGTCCTGGCGCATCTCGGTGGCCGCGAGGTCGTACGCCTCGGCCAGGCCCGCGTACAGCACGGCCGACTCACGGGCTCCCGCGGCTCTGTGCGCGTGGGGCTGGGTCGGCTCGTCGCCCTCGCACGGGCGGGACACCATCGCGTACAGCCGGGCGAAGGCGAGCACCTGCGCCGGACCGGGGTCCTCGGGTGGCTGCGGGACCGCGACCTCCAGAAACGAGGTGACGGCCTTGGCCGGCATGCGCGGCGGCAGCCAGCCGCGCCAGAAGCGGGCCAGGGGCGCGGTGTCCGGCGGGGCGGTCACCGCGCCGATCAGACGCAGCCGGCCCGGGCGTTCGGCCGCCGGGCACTCCTGCACGGAGCGGAGCGCCGCCTCCCGCCAGCGCAGCGCCCGCAGCTGGGAGCCCAGTTCGCGCAGCTGCCGCGCCACGGCGTCCTCCAGGGCTCCGCCCGCACGTCCCGCGGTCCCCTCCTCGTCCAGAATCCGGCGCACCGCGGAGACCGGCAGGTCCATGGTGCGCAGGGAGCGGATCATCCGTAGCCGATCGAGGGCGCCGGGCCCGTACCTGCGGTGACCACCGGCGCTGCGGGCCGCCTCGGGCAGCAGGCCGCTGTCGGAGTAGAAGCGGACCGTCTTGACGCTGACTCCCGCCCGCTCGGCGAGTTCACCGATGCCGCACAGTCCGTCGTACGACGCGAACACTTGAACCTCCCTCAGGGGGAGTTCCTACGGTACCGGCGAGAGGGACCGGCCGATCGGCCCGGTCCGTGGACGAGGACGTGTCGAGGAGAGAGTATGACCGCGTTCATCCTGGTGTCCGGTGTGTTCACCGGCCCGCACGTGTGGGACGAGACAGCAACGCACTTGGCCTCGGCGGGCGCCGAGGTCCATGCGGTGGCCCTGACCGGACTCGGCGGGACCCGCCCGTCCTCCGGTACGGAGATCGGTCTGGAGACGCACATCGCGGACGTCCTCGCGGTGATCGACTCGGTCGGACAGGAGGCAGGAAGGGAGATCGTCCTGGTCGGCCACGACTACGGCATCCATCCGGTCGTGGGAGCCGCCGACCGGCGGGCGGGGTCGGTCGCCCGGATCGTGTATCTGGACTCGGGGCTGCCCCAGGACGATGTCCCGGCCCTGGCCGCCGTGGCCGACCAGGGTGTGCGCGAGGAGGTGCTGCGGGCTGCCGGGGGCGGGACGCCCGGCGCGGCGCTGCCGCCTCCGGCACGCGACGCCTGGCAGCTCTGGGGCAGTACCGCGGACGTCCCCGGCAGTGCGCTCGACCGGCTCACCGCACTCGCCTCGCCGCACCCCCTGGGCACGTTGCTCCAGCCGCTGCGGCTGACGGGCGCGGTGGCCGAGGTACCCATGTCCGGAGTGCTGTGCACCGGCAACGGAGCGAGCATCGCGATGGTCCAGGCGCGGGTGAACCTCGGCGAACCCAGTCTGCGGGCGCTGGCCCGCCCTCGGGTCACCTTCCTCGAACTGCCCACGGGTCACTGGCCGATGCTGTCGGATCCCACGGCACTGGCGGTAACGCTGCTGAAGGCCGCGGCGGGCGAGGGACAGCGGCTGACCCCGGTGGACGCCACGAAACCACCGCCGCACCTGCTGCCGTTCCTGCTGGACGTGCCCGAGCTCCCCCGCGAGCGGACGGACAACATCGATCTGTATCTGCCGCCCGGCTCCGGTGGTCCCCGTCCGGCGGTGGTGTTCGTCCACGGCGGCCCGGTGCCCGCGGAGGCACGCCCCACCCCCCGGGACTGGCCGGTCCTCACGGGATACGCCCGCTACGCCGCCGGCCACGGAGTGGTGGGGGTGACTCTGGACCACCGTCTGCACGCCGTGACCGACTACGAGCGGGCCGCCACGGATGTGGCGGACGCGGTGGAACGGGTCCGGGCCGACCCCCGGGTGGACGCGGACCGGGTCGCTCTGTGGTTCTTCTCGGGCAGCGGGCCGCTCACCGGGGACTGGCTGGCGAAGCCCCCCTCGTGGCTGCGTTGCCTGGCTGCCGACTATCCCGTCATGGCGCCGCTGCCGAACTGGGGGCGGCTCGACAGCCGCTTCCACCCGTCGGAAGCGGTGGCTCACGCGGGGTCCCTGCCTCTCGTGCTCGTCCGGGCCGGGCTGGAGACCGCCGACATCGCGGTCACCGTGGAGGAGTTCCTCACCGCCGCTCACCGGTGCGGGGCCGACATCGAGGTGATCGACGTCCCGAACGGCCACCACGCCTTCGAGACGATCGACCGTACCGACGAGTCACGCGACGCCGTGCACCGCGCGATGGGCAGCGTCCTTCGTCATCTGACGGCCTGATCCCGCCGTGCCCCGTGGCGGACGGGGGCGCGGGGCGGCAGTCGGGTCACACGGACGGGCGGTCCCCGTGGCGGCTGCTGGCTTCGGAGCCCGGAACGTGATCGGCTTGACACCCCGTCAGACGTACGGGGAGCGAGCCGAGGGGCACCGATGACGAACCGACAGCACTCGCCGGCGCCGGATGCCGTCGTCGTGGGCGCGGGCCTGGCGGGACTGGCCTGCGCGCTCGACCTGTGCGGCGCCGGTCTCCGCGTCGAGCTGCTGGAGGCCTCCGACGGAGTGGGCGGCCGGATGCGCACGGACCGCAAGGACGGATTCCTCCTGGACCGCGGCTTCCAGGTCTTCAACACCTCGTATCCCCAGGTGAAGCGGCGCCTCGACCTGCGCGCGCTGCGCCTGCGGCCGTTCACCCCCGGTTTCGTCGCCCGTACGCCCGCCGGTCGGGTGCGGGTCACCGATCCCACCCGGCGGCCGCGGGACGCGGCGCAGCTGCTGCCCGGACGTGTTCTCCCGGCCCGTGACCTCGCCGCTCTCGGCCTACTCACGGCCCGTGACGTCCTGCTTCCCGCGAAGCGTCTGGGACGCCTGCCCGACCGCTCCGCGTCGCAAGCGCTCGTGCGGGCCGGACTGTCGCCGCGTGCGATCGAGGACCTGCTGCGGCCGTTCCTCTCCGGGGTGTTCCTGGAGGAGGGACTGGAGACCTCGGCGCGCTTCCTCCACCTGGTCTGGCGCAGCATGGCGCGCGGCACGCTCTGCCTGCCGGCGCGGGGCATCGGCTCCGTGCCGGCCCAGCTCGCCGCCGGACTGCCGGAGGGCGCCCTGCGGCTCGGTGCGGCGGTCGCCGGGGTCACGGACTCCGGGGTGCTCCTGGCCGACGGCGGTGAGCGGCCGGCCGCCTCCGTCGTGGTGGCCACCGACTCCGCCACGGCCGCCCGTCTGCTGCCCGGCCTGCCGGTGCCGGACAGCCGCACGGTGACGACGTACTACCACGTGGCGGACCGGTCACCACTGACCGAACCCGTCCTGCTGGTGGACAGTGGGCTCGCCGTCCTGAACAGCTGTGTCCTCACCGAGGTCGCCCCCACCTACGCTCCCCCGGGCACGGCTCTGATGTCGACCTCCGTGCTCGGCTCCGGCCCGCCCGGCGGGGACGCGACGGTCCGCGCACGCCTCGCCGAGCTGTACGACGTGGACACGAGCACCTGGGACACGGTCGCCGCCTACACCGTGGAGGGTGCCCTGCCCGCCATGCGGCCTCCCTGGCCGCTGAGCCGTACGACCCGTTTCGCGCCGGGCCGGTACGTCTGCGGGGACCACCGGGCCACCGGCTCGGTGCAGGGCGCGCTGGCCTCCGGGAGCAGGGCGGCGCGCGAGGTGCTGGCCGACCGTGCGGCGGCACGGACCGCCGGGACGTGACCGGACGCTTCCGGGGGCACGTGGATGACGCCGTCGTCGTGGGCGGCGGCGCCGCCGGGCTGTGCCTGGCCGACCGGCTGGTCAGGGCGGGCACCGCGGTGACGCTGGTCGAGGCCCCCGAGGGGCCGCTGCGTCCTGCGGAGCGCACCTGGTGCTACTGGGAGGCGGGACCCGGCGACTTCGAGGACGCCGTCGTCGCCTCCTGGGAGCGGCTGCGGGTACGGGAGCCGGGCGGTGGCGTCATCGAGTCGGACCCCGCACCGCTGCGTTACCGCATGGTGCGCTCGGGCCCCTTCGAACAGCTGGTCCACTCCCGGCTGGCGGCGTGCCCGGTGGCCCGCGTCGTGCGTGCCACCGCACACGAGGTGCGCGACGCGCCGTACGGCGCCGAGGTGCGCTGCACGACGGCCGGCGGCGCCTCGCTCACCCTGCGCGGCAGGTACGTCTTCGACTCGCGGCCCGTGCGGCACGCACCGCCGCACCGCACGCTGCTGCTCCAGCACTTCCGGGGCTGGTTCGTGCGCACCGCCCTCCCCCGCTTCGACCCCGGTGTGGCGGACCTCATGGACTTCCGGGTCCCGCAGCCCCGCCACGGTCTCGCGTTCGGCTACGTGCTGCCGCTCGCACCGGACCTGGCGCTGGTGGAGTACACCGAGTTCTCCCGTACCCCGCTCACGACGGCCGCGTACGAGGCGGCACTGCGGCAGTACACGGGGGATGTCCTGCGCCTCGGCCGGTTCGCCGTGGAGTCGGCCGAGCAGGGTGTCATCCCCATGACGGATGCCCGCTTCCCCCGCAGGGCCGGGCGCGCCGTCTTCCGTATCGGGGCCGCAGGGGGCGCCACCCGCCCGGCGACCGGCTACACCTTCGCGGCCGTGCAGCGCCAGAGCAGCGCCATCGCCGCCGCCCTGCACAGCGGTTCCCCGGGGGTGCCGCCGCCGCACGGCCGCAGGGCGCTCGCCATGGACGCCGTGCTGCTCCGGGCCCTCGACACCGGGCGCGTGGACGGGCCGGGTTTCTTCACCGGCCTCTTCCGCCGCGTCCCCATGGAGCGGCTGCTGCGCTTCCTCGACGGCGGGAGCACGCCGTGGGAGGAGTTCGGGATCGGCCTGCGTACGCCCGTGGGCCCGATACTCCGCACCGCGGCCGAACTCCCCTTCCTCACCCGCCGGACCGCCGGCCGATCCGAAGAGAGCCCCCGATGACCCTCCTGCGGGACGACGAACTGGCGCACGCCTTCGACCACGCGTCGCACACGTACGACCGGCTCACCGCGCTGAATCCGGGCTACCGCTCCCACCTGCTCCGCTCGGCGCACCGGCTCCGGCTGCCGCGTGGTGGAAGGGGCCGGCGGGTGCTCGATCTCGGCTGCGGGACGGGCGCCTCCACACGGGCGCTGCTGCGGGCGGCCCCGTACGCCGAGATCACGGCGGTCGACGCCTCCGCGGGCATGCTGGAGCGGGCGCGTGAGAAGCGCTGGCCTTCGAACGTCCGGTTCGTGCACCGGTCCGCGGAGGACCTGGCCACCACCGACGACCACGGCTCGTACGACGCCGTCCTCGCCGCCTATCTCTTCCGCAACGTGGCCGAACCCGGTGCGGTCCTCGACGCGGTGCGCGGTCTCCTTCGTCCCGGTGGCCGCCTGCTGGTCCACGAGTACAGCCTCAGCGGCTCGCCCGTGCACCGGGCCGTGTGGAACGCGGTCTGCCGGGGGGTCATCGTCCCGGCGGGCACGCTGACCGGCGACCGCGCGCTGTACCACCATCTGTGGCGCAGCGTCCTGGCGTTCGACACGGCACCCGTCTTCGAGAGGCGGATCGCCGGGGCCGGCTTCCCCTTCGTGCGGACCGTGCCCGTCGGCGGCTGGCAGACCGGGATCGTCCATGTGTTCCTGGCCCGGAGCGGCGTGGACGGCGTACGGCCCGAGGCGTCATGAGCGCCCGCGGACGTCGCCCCGATCCCACCCGGCACGGAAGGGACCGCCGGGCCGAGGTGCTCCTGCCGGTGCCCGGGCGCGAGGGCTTCACCGGCGACGCGCCTTCGGCCGCGGTCATCGGCGGCGGTATCGCCGGGCTCGCGGCGGCGACCGCCCTCGCCGAGCGCGGTGTCCGCGTGACCCTCTACGAACAGGGTGAGGCGCTCGGCGGCCGTCTCGCCGGGTGGCCGGTCCGCCTCGCCGACGGGTCCGGGGTGACGATGAGCCGCGGCTTCCACGCGTTCTTCCGGCAGTACTACAACCTGCGCGGGCTGCTGCGCCGTTCGGACCCCGGGCTGGCGGCGCTCACCCCGCTGCCGGACTATCCGCTGAGGCACCGGAACGGGATGTCGGACAGCTTCGCCCGCGTGCCGAGGACGCCGCCGTGGAGCGCGCTCGGATTCGTGGCGCTCAGCCCGGCGTTCGGCTGGCGCGACCTCGCCGCGATGAACCCGCGCGAGGCCCTGCCGCTCCTCGACGTGCGGGTCCCCGAGGTGTACGAACGCTTCGACGGGGTCGGCGCCGAGGAGTTCCTGCACCGGATCGGCTTCCCGGAAGCGGCCCACCACCTGGCCTTCGAGGTGTTCTCCCGCAGCTTCTTCGCCGACCCGCGCGAACTGTCCGCCGCCGAGCTGCTGCTGATGTTCCACATCTACTTCCTCGGGTCGTCCGAGGGACTCCTTTTCGACGTGCCGCGCGAGCCCTTCCCCCAGGCGCTGTGGGAACCGCTGGGCGGCCATCTTCGGCGGCTCGGCGCCGAGGTGCGCACCGGCACCCCGGTCCGCCGCGTCCGGCCGGCCGCCGGCGGGGACCTGACCGTGGAGACCGAAGGGGCTGCCGACCGCCACCAGGCCGTGGTCCTCGCCCTGGACACGCGCGGCCTGCGCCATGTCGTGGGAGCCTCCGAGCAGTTGGGGGACGCGTCCTGGCGTGCGGACATCGCGGCTTTGCGTACGGCGCCTCCGTTCCTGGTGTCCCGGCTGTGGCTCGACCGGCCCGTGCGCGAGGACCGTGCGGGGTTCCTCGGCACCAGCGGCTTCGACGGGCTCGACAACGTCAGTGTGCTGGACCGCTTCGAGGGCGAGTCGGCCCGCTGGGCGGCACGGACGGGGGGCTCCGTGGTCGAACTCCACGCGTACGCCGTCGACGAGGGCGCCGAGCCGAAGGAGGTCCAGCGCCGGATGTCCGACCGGCTGCACGAGGTCTATCCCGAGACGGCGGACGCCGGAGTCGTCGACGTCCGCCATGAATGGCGCGCCGACTGCCCCGTCTTCCCCGTGGGCGGCTACGCGCGGCGGCCCGCCGTACGAACGCCTCACCCGCGCGTCACGCTGGCGGGCGACCTGGTCCGCACCGGCCTCCCCGTCGCGCTGATGGAGCGCGCGGCGACCTCCGGCTTCCTGGCCGCCAACGCGCTCCTCGCCGGCTGGGGCGTCCGGGGACAGGTGCTCTGGACCGTCCCGCGCGCCGGCCGTTCGCGGGCGTTGCGGGCCCTCGCCGGCCTGGCGGCGCGCTGAAGGTCAGCCGGGGAAGCGCCCGGTGCTCCGCAGCGCCCAGCGGCGCTCGGCGTACGCCAGGTCGTCCCGCCAGAGCCGGCCCGCGGTCCGGCGCATCAGGGGGCGCAGAGCGGGCGCGGCGACCCGTGCCAGGGCGAACCCCCGCCGGCCGGACGCGGCGACGACCGCCTCGACGACCGCCGTGCGCGGTTCCGTGGCGCCGGGCGCGGTGAGCGGCGTGGCGTGGGTCTCCACCACCGACCCGGCGCCCTCCCCGTCGGTGATGTGCATGACCACCGTGCGCGGTCCGGGTGCGGTGAACACCGCCCGCACCGGCACCACCAGCCGGCCGGCGACCTTGAACGACACGTCCACGGCGAACCCGTCGCCCCCGCCGTCCTCCGGGGTTCCCGCCACCTTCAGGCCGACGAACGCGTACGGGTGGAACCACGAACCGTGCCAGGGGTCGAGCCGGTTGGCGACCACGTCCTCGGGCTCGCACCGGCCCACGGCCGTGAACACCGCGTCCACCGCGTCCACCGGTCGCGGCCTCGGCACCGCGGCCGGGCGCTCCAGCGGTGGCTCTCCCCCGGCCCGGTCCAGCCGCACCCAGACCAGGACCCCGTCGTCGTGCACCGGGTACGGTTCCCACCCGGCGACCGGCCCGCCGTCCAGGGCCAGGCCGTGCCACCGGCACAGGAGCGTCCCGCACACCACGCGGCTCTCGCGCAGCGGGGCCCCCAGGTGGGGGCACTCCCCCGGGCCGGCGCGCAGCGCCCCGTCCTCGGAGCGCCACAGGACGACTTCGAGCCCGGCGATCGTCCGGCCGTACGGGGCTTCCCGCGCTCCGATCGCCCGGGAGGACCCCACCACGTACCAGTTGCCCGACGGGCGGGCGGTGGCCCGCTCCAGTGCCCCGGCGATCACGGACGGCTTCGCCTCGCGCCAGGTCGGGATCTGCCTCTCCCATCGGGGCACGCGCCGCACCCGCAGGGGTGACGTCCACGACCTGGTTCCCGGCAGCGGGCTCATCGCGGGGATCCCTCCGCGCCGGCGACCGTGTCGGGCGCCCCGGCCTGCGGGCGGGTCCGCATCCGCGCGCCGAGGATCCGTACGAGTCCGCCCGCCGCGGTGACGGCCCGCCGCCTGCGTGGCACCACGGCGCGGCGGTGCGTCACCCGGTAGTCGTCGGCGGCGATCGCGTCCAGGATGCCCCGGTACAGGACGAAGGCCGTACGGATGCAGGGACGCGCCCGCGGCTCCAGCATGGCGATGCCCGGTTCCGCTTCCCGGTACACGGAGCGGATCAGCGTCCCGGCCTCGGCGAAGGCGGCCCGGAGGCGCGGGTCGTGCCGCCCGGTGCGGCGGCTCCACTCCAGCAGGCGGCGGTCCACGCCGTGGGCGGCGAGCAGGTCCGCGGGCAGGTAGACGCGCCCGCGGTCCAGGTCCTCGCCCACGTCCCGCAGGAAGTTGGTCAGCTGGAAGGCCACGCCGAGTGCCGCGGCGTGCGGAGCCGCCTCCTCACGGGCCACGACCGTCCCGAGCACGGGCAGCATCTGGAGGCCGATCACCCCTGCCGAACCGTGTGTGTAGGCACACAGATCGGCGTACGTCGGATAGTCGGTGACCGTAAGGTCGCTGCGCATGGACACCAGGAAGTCGGCGAAGAGACCGTGGTCGATGGCGTAGCGGCGTGCGGTGTCCGCCACGGCCCTGACCACGGGCTCCTCCCCGCCCCCCGTGCGCAGTCCGTGGGCCAGGTCGCTCTCCAGCAGACGCAGCAGGCGGTCGCGTTCGGCGGCGGGCTGCCGGTGGTCCAGGTCGTCCACGATGTCGTCGGCCCACCGGGCGAAGCCGTACAGGGCGTGTACGGCGCTGCGGCGTTCGAGCGGCAGCAGCCGGGTGGCGAGGAAGTACGTCCGGCCGTGCTGGGCGTTCAGCCGCCGGCACCGGGCGTACGCGGCGCGCAGGGCGGGCCCGGTGATCCCGGCGGCGTCCAGTTCACGGTGGTTCATCGGCTCTGCCCTTCGAGGACGGGGGGTCGACGGTGCGCGCTCTTCGCCGAGGGGAGGCCGGTGATGCGGGCCGCTGCGAGCTTGCCGCTGACGAGTACGGTCGGCACGCCCACCCCGGGCGTGGTTCCGCACCCGGCGAGGACGACGTTGTCGTGGCCGCGTACGAGGTTGCGTGGCCGGAAGGGTCCGGTCTGGGCGAAGGTGTGGGACACGGAGAACGGGGTGCCCGCCGCGTGGCCCTGGGCGGTCCAGTCCACCGGCGTGACCAGCAGCTCCTGGTCCATGGACGCCTCGAAGCCGTCGAGCCCCCGGCGCTCCAGCTCGGCCAGGAGGCCGTCCCGGTAGCGCGGTCCCAGGCCGCGCCAGGTGCCCGCCGACGGGCCGGTCGTGGTGTTGGGGCACGGGGCCAGGACGTAGTGCAGGTGTCTGCCCTCCGGGGCCAGTGACGGGTCGTGCGTCGTCGGACGAGTGATCAGCAGCGACGGGTCGCTCATCACCCGGCCTGACCGGGTGAGTTCGTGGAAGGTGCGCTCCCAGGCGGCACCGAAGGAGAGCGTGTGGTGCGCCAGCTCCGGCCAGGTGCGGTCCGTCCCGGCGTGCAGGACGACGGCCGACGGCGCGTGACGCAGCGGCACGGGGCGCCGGGGGGCGCGGCCCAGGAGCCTGTGGGCGACGGGGAGATCCGGCGTCAGGACGACCGCGTCGCAGGCGATCCGCTCGCCCGAGGCCAGCCGGACGGCCCGTACCCGCCCGGCGGCGCGCTCCAGCCCGGTCACCTCGGCCGACCAGCGGAACTCTCCTCCGGCGTCGGCGGCCGCGTCCGCCATCGCCCGGGGCAGTGCGTACATGCCGCCCTTCGGGAACCAGACTCCCGCGACCGTGTCCATGTAGGCGATGACGGCGTAGGCGGCGAGCGCACGGGCAGGGGCGACCCCGGCGTACAGCGACTGGAAGGAGAACACCCTGCGCAGCCGTGGGTCGGAGAGGAATCTGCCGATCTGCGGGTCGAGCCGGCCGAAGCCGCCCAGGGCCGCCAGCCGGGCGAGGTCGGGATGCAGGAGCTGGAAGGGCGAGTCGAAGTTCGTGTCGATGAAGCGGTGCATCTGCGCCCGGTACATCCGCTCCAGCCAGCTCCGCAGTCTGCGGTACCCGGCGGCCTCCGCTCCCCCGGCGAAGCGGCGGACCTCGGCCTCCATGGCGTCGCCGTCCGTATGGACGTCCAGCCGGCTGCCGTCCGCGAAGCGGGCCCGGTAGGCCGGGTGCAGCGGGATCAGCTCCACGCGCCGGTGGAGGCTGTCCCCGACAGCGGCGAAGGCCTCGTCGGCCAGGTGCGGCATGGTCAGGACCGTCGGCCCGGTGTCGACCCGGTATCCGCCGAGTTCCACCCGGCCCGCGCGCCCGCCCGGCCCGGTGCCCTGTTCGACGACGGTCACCCGGCGTCCCGCGCCGAGCAGGTGCAGGGCGGCGGCGAGGCCGGACAGGCCGGCGCCGACCACCACCACGTGGTCCGTGGGGCCGGACACGGTCCTCATACGCCCTCCCCGTCAGGAGCGGTGCCCACGGCCCTGGCCACCAGTGCGGCGAACTCCCGCCGGGCACGGGCGTCCGTCGCGGCGGCCGCGAAGTGACGCAGGCTCGACGCCGAGAGTTCGGCGATCTCCTCCTCCACCACTGCCCGGGCGCCGGTACGTTCCAGAGCGGCGCGCATCCGGTCGGCCGTCCTTCCGCCGTCGCCTTCCGGACCGAGTACGGCCAGGGCCTCGGTGTCGCCGGACTCGGCGGCGCGCCGGAGGGCGACCGCGAGGAGACAGGTGAGTTTGCGCGTCCGCAGGTCGTCGTCCGAGGGCTTTCCCGTGACGGCGGGGTCCCCGAAGGCGCCCAGCAGGTCGTCACGGAGCTGGAAGGCGAGTCCCGCGCACCGTCCGGCGGACCGCAGTCCGTCCATGACGCGGGCATCGGCGCCCGACAGGGCCGCGCCCAGCGCGAGCGGCCGCTCCACGGTGTAGAGCGCGCTCTTGAGCGTCGCGATGTCCCTGGCCCGGTCGAGGTCACAGGAGCCGGTCGCCTGGGCCCGCATGTCCAGGTACTGTCCGGCGACCATCTCGCCGCGCATCGCCTGCCACTCCTGGTGGAGCTGCTCGCCGTACGGGGACGCCAGTGCGGTCCCGGTGAACAGGTCGTCGGCCCAGGCCAGCGCCAGGTCGCCGGCGAGTACCGCGGCGGTCGCCGAGTAGGACGCGGCGGAGCCGCGCATGCGGCTCGTCCGGTGCAGGTGTGCGAAGTCCGCGTGCACAGCGGGTGCGCCCCTGCGTACCGGGGATTCGTCCATGACGTCGTCGTGGACCAGTGCGCAGGCCTGCAGCAGTTCCAGGGCGGCGCCGATACGCAGCGGCGTCCCGGGGTCGCCGGAGCCCCCTGCGGCCAGCCATCCGCACCGGACGAAGGCTGTCCGGAGCCTCTTGCCGCCGTTGAGGACGAACGCGGCGACCCGGGAGGCGACCTCCTCGGCGAACACGGCGTCCACGCGCCGGGCCTCCCGGAGCCTGGTGCGCAGATGATCCGCGAGGACGACGTCGACGTCGGCGGCCGCCTCGTCCAGGGGGTGCGGGAAGCCGCCCGGGCGGGGGCGCCCGCCGACGTGGGGGCGAGGGCCGGAGCCTCCGCCGGTGCCTGCCCGCGTCGCCCGTGGACCGAGCATGGACAGCCCCTTTCGCCCGGTTGTCCGCTTCCGCGTCCACCGCTGGTTCCGCCCGCGAAAACCGCGGACGCCCCTATGCCTGCCCGTCTCCCGGCCTGTTCGGAGCGAACGTCACCCGGACGGCGGGGTGGAACCATGGCGCCGTGGGGGCACGGCGGGGGCACGGGGCCCCCAGGGGCCGGCCGGGGACCCGGCCACGACGCCTCATTGCCGGGGTACTGCGCGCACGGGGTGTTTGCTCATGACGGACACCCGGTTGAAGGCGTTGATGGTGACGGCCACCCAGATCACCGCGGCCGTCTCGTCATCGGACAGGGTGAGGCGTGCCGTGGCGTAGGCGGCCTCCTGCAGGGCCGCGTCCGCGGGGTGTGTGGTCGCCTCGGCAAGGGCGAGGGCCGCACGCTCCCGCGCCGTGAACACCTCGGTGTCACGCCACGCGGCCAGCACTCCCAGCCGCTGGGCCGTCTCGCCCGCCCGCAGCGCGGCCCTGGTGTGGACGTCCAGGCAGTACGCGCAGCCGTTGATCTGCGACACCCGGAGGTTGACCAGTTCGACCAGGGTGCGGGGCAGCCCCGCCTCCTGGGCGACCGCTCGCACCGCTTCGGCCGTGGCGGTGAGAGCCTTGTAGGCCTCGGGGCTCTGCTTGTCCACGTAGACCCGCTTCTCCGTACGGCCCGCCTCGGTACCGCTCATGCCTGGACTCCTCACCGGGACGTACCGTCCCCTCGCCGTGCCGTGCACCCCGGGTGCGCGACGGCTTATGATCAAGCATGATTGTTGAACATGCAAACACCTGTGGAGTGCGGGGAGGTTCCCGATGAGCGGCGCCGGCATGGGCGAGGTCACGCCCGGCCCGGGTGTGGAGGTGCTGACGGCACGGGACGTGCCGCTGGGCGGTCCGAGGGCGATGACGGTGCGGCGCACGCTGCCGCAGCGGGCCCGCACACTCATCGGGGCCTGGTGCTTCATCGACCACTACGGCCCGGACGACGTCGCTGTGACGGGCGGGATGGACGTGGCACCGCATCCGCACATCGGCCTGCAGACCGTCAGCTGGCTGTTCAGCGGCGAGATCGAGCACCGTGACAGCCTGGGCAGCCACGCCTTCGTACGCCCCGGAGAGCTCAACCTGATGACCGGCGGCCGGGGCATCAGCCACACGGAGGTCTCCACCCCCGGTACCACGGTCCTGCACGGTGTCCAGCTGTGGGTGGCGCTGCCCGGTGATCACCGGGACGCGGCACGCGACTTCCGCCACCATGTGCCGGACCCGGTCCGCCGGGACGGCGCCGTGATCAGGGTGTTCCTCGGCTCCCTCGCCGGGGACACCTCCCCGGTCCCGGCCTTCACGCCGCTGCTCGGCGCCGAGATCGTCCTGGAGCCGCACGCGACCGTGACCCTCGTCACGGACACGGCCTTCGAGCACGGCCTTCTCGTCGACCAGGGGAGCATCCGCCTGGACGGAACGCTGCTGCGAGCGGCAGAGCTGGGCTACCTCGGCCCTGGCCACGGGAACGTCACCCTGGTCAACGAGACGGACGCCCCCGCGCGGGCCGTCCTCGTGGGCGGAACGCCGTTCGACGAGGAGATCGTCATGTGGTGGAATTTCGTGGGCCGCAGCCATGACGACATCGTCGGGGCACGCGAGGAGTGGGAGGCCGGCTCGGACCGTTTCGGCCACGTCGACGGCTACCCCGGCGCCCGCATCCCCGCCCCGGCTCTCCCCAACGCCACCATCGCACCGCGTGGCAACCCGACACGCCCGAAAGGGAGCACCCGATGACCCAGGCCGCCGCCCCCGTCGTCCGTAACGTCGACGCCAGGCACCGCTACGAGATCCTGGTCGACGAGGTGAGCGCGGGGTTCACCGCCTACCGCGACCGCGGCGGGCAGCGCGTCTTCTTCCACACCGAGATCGACGACGCCTTCGCGGGACGGGGACTGGCCTCCGTCCTCGTGCGGGAGGCGCTCAGCCACGTACGGGACACGGGCAAGCGGATCGTGCCGGTCTGCCCGTACGTGGCCAAGTTCCTCAAGAAGCACGAGGAGTTCTCCGACATCACCGACCCGGTCACGCCCGAGATACTCCAGTGGCTGGAGACCACCCTGGCTCGCTGAGCGCCGGCCGCCGCCCGGACGGCGGCGGCTGGCGGCCGGGTGGCGGCGCTCCGTCAGGCCGGCCGCAGCTCGAACCAGTCGAAGGCGAGGGTGCCCCGGGTCGCGTACATGCCGATGACCCGGCCGGTGAATCCGCCCGCGACCTCGGTGGTGAGGTAGCGGCCGTCGAGTTCGGCGAGGACCTCGAAAGTGCCGTCGTCGCTCTCGTACCCCAGCCGGAGGGTGTCGGGGCCGCCGACGCGGAGGCCCGCGTCGGCGGCCCCGGGGTCCTCGGGGCGGACGGTGACGGTGGGCGGCAGGACTCCCGTGGTGGTCACGTCGACGCGCAGCGTCACAGGCCCGGCGGGCACGGCCCGTTCGGCGACCGTCCGGCGCAGCGGGCCGATGCGGGCGACCGCGCGGACCACGCCGTCCTCCGTCTCCACCTGGTAGTGGTGGGCCTCGTCGAGCCGTACGGCGAGACCGCCCCGGCCTCCTTCGCCGGCGTCGACCCGTGTCCGCGCCTCGCAGTCGGGGTCGCGCTGGCGCCGCCCCACGAACAGCGCGCCGGGCTTTTCCATGCCGTCCGCCCGGGCGTGCAGCACCAGATGGCCCGGCCGTTCGTCGAGGCGCGCGTCAGCCGGGTCTCGGCGTCTGGTCGTCACCCAGCAGGGGGCCGGCACCGGGGAGTCGAAGTCGTCTCGGTGCGGCTCGGCGGGCCAGGGGTGCTGAGCCAGGCCCGGCGCCTCCGCGCGGAGTTCCAGCGGCCCCGGCAGCGGCCACTCGTCCTCCCACCGCACCGGTGCCAGGAACGTCTCCCGTCCCATGCCGTGGAAGCCCGGGGTGTCCCCGCGGGGCCGGGTGCCCAGCAGCACCATCCACCAGGTGGAGTCGTGCGCCTGCACCAGATCACCGTGGCCGGTGTTCTGCACCGGGTGGGCGGTGCTGCGGTGGGAGAGCACGGGGTTGTCCGGATGTGGTTCGAAGGGCCCGGGCAGCGTGCGGGCCCTCGCGACGGACATCGCGTGCCCGCGTTCCGTCCCGCCCTCCGACAGGAGCAGATACCACCAGTCACCGATCCTGTAGAGGTGCGGGCCCTCGGGGTACTGGAGCCCGCTCCCCGACCACATCCGCACCGGCTCCCCGAGCAGTTCGCCTGTCTCCGGGTCGATGCGCACCCCTCGGATCCCGCCGTCGGAGTACACGCACCAGCAGTCCCCCTCGTCGTCCCAGGCCAGATCGGGGTCGATGCCGGGTATGGCGACCCGTACGGGGTCCGACCACGGACCCGCCGGGTCGTCGGCGGTCACCAGGATGTTGCCGGCGCCGGCCACCACGGTCGTGATCATCCAGAAGCGTCCGTCGTGGTGCCGCAGGGTGGGGGCGTAGACCCCGCAGGACGACGGAGCCGCGTCGGGGAGGGCCAGCTGTGACGGACGGTCCAGGGCGTGCCCGATCAGCCGCCAGTGCACCAGGTCCCGGCTGTGCCACAGCGGCACCCCTGGGACGTACTCGAAGCTGGACGTCGCCACGTAGTAGTCCTCACCCACGCGGCAGATGCTCGGATCCGGGCTGAAGCCGGGTATCACGGGATTGTCGAAAAGCACCACGGGCTGTCCTCAGGCTCGGGCCCGGTTGACGTCCCAAGGCCATGATCGTCGAAACGCTTCGAAGATGGCAGTCCGGCACGGGTGTGTCAATAGACCCGCCAGAAGTGGGCTCCCGGTGCGAGAAGTTGGAGTAAACGGCGTTTGACGGAGGAGTCAGGGGCCCTTTTGTACCCCTGCGTCAAGACGCGTGGTCGAAGCGCTTCGACGACTCCGCCGCGCGGAGCCGTCACGACATCCACCTGACGACCGAACCGGCCGGGGCGCTGGGTGCGCACCGGCCGGTTCGACTGCGAAGAGGTGTGATTCAGCGACTCAGTCGAGGGCGGGCGGTCCGGCGTCCGCCGAGGTCCCCCACCGGGAGGGCTCCGTGCCCACCACGAAGGACAGCTCGCGTGTGCCGCGGATGTCCTCGGTGGTCAGGTAGGTCTTCCCGTACGCGGCGCCGTCCGTGCGCGCCGACTGGATGTAACGCGCCGAGTCGGAGGTGCCCGGAGCCTTCACCGTCAGCCGGCCCTCGGGGTAGTAGCGCCGGTCGAGGGTGAGGTCCACCCGCTCGAAGACGGGGGTCGACAGGCCCCAGGTGTCGGTGCCCGGCTGGACCGGGAAGATCCCGATCGAGGACAGGACGTTCCAGGCGGACATCGTCCCCAGGTCGTCGTTACCGGTCATGCCGGTCGGAGTGTCCGTGAAGAGCGTGAGCGCGGCGTGCACCACGTCGGTCGTCTTCCACGGCTGGCCCGTGGAGAGGTAGGTGTAGGGGGCGATGAGGTCGGGCTCGTTCTGCGGGTTGTACTTGTCCGCGTTGTAGTAGTCGTACGGCCCGTTCACCCACACCTCGCGGGCGGTCTTCGCCGGGTCCCGCAGCAACTGCTCGTAGGCGAAGAACGAGTCGAGCCGCTCGTTGGCGGAAGCGGTGCCACCGATCAGGGAGACCATGCCGGGCAGGTCCTGCGGGACGAGCCACTGGTACTGCCAGGACGTTCCCTCGTGGAAGCCCTCGCTCTGTGCCGGGTCGGCGGGGCCGGTGAAGACGCCGTCCGCGTCCCGTGCGCGGAAGAAGCCGGTCGAACTGTCGAAGATCTTCCGGTAGTTCTGCGCCCGCTCCGTATAGCGCGCGGCGTCGTCCCCGTGACCGAGTTCCTTCGCCATCTGTCCGAGCATCGCGTCGGACAGCGCGTACTCCAGGGTCGCGGAGGCACCGTGGTCGTAGTCGGAGTCACCCGGCTTCACATGCGCGCGCCCCTTGATGTACGGCGCGAAACCATCGGCGAGGTACTCCTTGTTGGCCTCACGGCCCACGGGGGCCGACTCGGCGGGAGGCACACCGTCGGCGTTCTTCTTCAGCGCGCGGTACGCCTGTTCCTCGTACCCCTTGAGCAGACCCTGCTGGTAGGCGTTGGTGAGGAACGGTGTGACGGGGTCACCGGTCATGATGTTCGTCTCGACCGTGCCGTAGCCCCACTTGGGCAGCCAGCCGCTGTCCTCGTCGATCTTGATGACCGAGATGGCCATGTCGCGGGACTCGTGCGGCGCGAGCAGCGACAGCAGCTGCGCCTGGGTGCGGTAGGTGTCCCAGAGCGACCAGTTCTGGTAGTAGGTGAATCCCTTGGCGCGGTGGATCTTCTGGTCCCAGCCCGTGTAGCGGCCGTCGACGTCGCTGCCGATGTTCGGCGCGAGGAAAGAGCGGTAGAGGGACGAGTAGAAGGTCCTGCGCAGGGTCTCGCTGCCCCCCTTCGCCCGGACGTCGTCGAGGCGGTCCTCCCAGGCCGCCTGGGCCGAGCCGGCGACGCGGTCGTACGAACGTCCGCCTTCAGCGCGGAGGTTGAGGGCTGCTCCCCTGGCGTCCACGTACGAGATCGCGGTGGTCGCCTCGACGGTGCGGTCCTTGGAGGTGTCGAAGCGCACGAAGGCGCCGTTGCGCTCGGAGGCCGCGGACGAGGACTTCGAGCCTTCGGTGACCTGGTCGCCCTTCCAGGTGCCGGAGGTGGTGAACGGCCGGTCGAAGCGGGTGATCGTGTACACGGTGTACGGCTTGGTGTCCTGGCAGAAGCCACTGCCGGTGATGGCCGTGCGTACGGTGCGGTCGTCGAGGATCTCGACGTCGGTGTCCACGGTCTTGTGCAGCGACTGGCCCGCGTTGATGAGGACGTTGGCCTTGTCCGTCGCGGGGAAGGTGTAGCGCTGCACTCCGGTGCGCTCGGTGGCGCTGAGCTCGGCCTTGATGCCCGTCTTCAGACCGACCTCGTAGGTCCCGGGGCTCGCCTTCTCGTCGTCGTGGCTGAACTCGGCCGCGTACGCGGCGTTGTCCGTCGACGTGATGTCACCGGTCGTCGGGAGCACCGGGAGGTCACCGCCGAGGCCGCAGCCCACTCCGGAGATATGGACGGTGGAGAAGCCCCTGATGTGGGTCTCCGAGTAGTCGTAGCCGGTGTTGTGCCCGGTGTCGGGCGAGAACTGCACCATGCCGAAGGGGACCGCGGCGCCGGGATAGGTGTTGCCCTCGTTCTCGGTTCCGATGAACGGGTTGACGAGATCGGTGAGCCGGGCGCGCTCCGCGTGCCCCCTTCCGTCCGCCGCGGCAGGCGCGGCGACGGCGCCGCCGAGGAGGGCAGCCGTGGCGACCGCCGTCCCCGCCCCGCGAATCCAGTGGGTCCATCTCATGGAATGAGCGCCTCTCCGGCCTAGACAACGTTGTCATGCGCACTGCGCGATCATTCTTGGCCCGCATGCGTGTACTCGTCAAGAGTTACGGCAGGCGGGCGACTCGGCGTTCCGCTTCCGCGTGCGGGGGACGGCTTCCGGCTCCAAGGTCGAGACAGGACGCAGAGTCCCCCTGACGGAGGCCTGCCTGTTTCACCCCCGGAGGCAATGCCGTGAGCCCGCACCGCACCGCGACAGGGCTGACGTCGTACGCACCGCGGAACGAGAGCGATCTGCTCCCTCGGTGGGCACGCTTCGTACCGTTGGCGCTGGTGGCGCTCGCACTGGCGATCGACCTGCCCACGCCGGGGAAGTTCAGCGGGGACGTCTTCCTGATCCTGAGCTCCATGATCGCGGCCTGCGTGTACTCCCTGCGGGCGGTGGCCTGGGTCGCCGCCCTGAACAGCGTGGCCGGACTGGTGCTGCTCCTCGCGCGGCACCTGCCGTCCGACGGCGAGCACGCGGTGGTCGACTACGTCGCCATGGTGGTCCTCGCCTGGGCGTCCGTGCCACTGTGCCGACTGCGGCTCTCGCTCCTGCACCGGCTCCTGGGGGCCGAGCGTGTGGCGGAGAGCGCCCAGCGTGCCGTTCTGCCACCCGTCCGGGCGTGGTGGGGCAACACCTGGATCGCGGTGCGCTACGAGGCCGCGTCAGCCGCGGCCTCCGTCGGAGGCGACCTGTACGCGGCGGAGCACACCCCGTACGGCGTGCGCCTGCTCATCGGCGACGTACGCGGCAAGGGGCTGAACGCCGTTCCCGATGTCGCCGCCCTGGTGGGCAGTTTCCACGAGGCGGCGCACCACACCCCGACGCTCCCCGAGCTGGCCCGCCATCTGGACGAGGCGGTGTCCCGTCACACCCGGGAGACCGCCGCGGTCGGCGGTGGGAACGACCTCAGCGGGGAGCACTTCATCACGGCCGCCATCGCGCAGATCCCGGACGACGGCACGGAAGTGCGGCTCATCAGCCGGGGACACTGCCCGGCCTTCCTGGTGAGCGGGACCGGCCTGCAGGTCTGGGAGCCGGAGCATGCCGGGCTGCCTCTGGGACTCGGCGAATTCGACACGGGCCCCTGGGCCGACGAGTCGCGCCCCTTCGGCCCGGCGAGTCTGCTCCTGCTGTGCACGGACGGGCTCCTGGAGGCGCGCGACGCCGAGGGGCGCTTCTACACACCGGACAAGGTCCTGCGGGAGGCGTGGAGCCTGGGCCCGCCGACCGTGGTGGACCGGCTCGCCCAGGCAGTCCTCACCCACACGGACGGTGTCCTGCGGGACGACCTGGCATTGGTCGCCGTCACCCGTGCGGAGCACGGTCAGGAACAACGGCGCCGACACTGAGACCGCATCGTCCGACGGGCCCGCGGGGTCCGGCCACGGGGCATCGGTGGTGGGACCTCGCCCCCTGACGGTGTGTGGGGCCGCTGCTAGCCTGCGCCCATGACCAAGGGAAGACCGCCCGGCCGCCTGGCTCACATAGCGGGGAGCAGCAGGTCGGAGCGCGTACTGATCCTGGCCAGCTTCGTGAACCGGGTCGGTAACGGGCTCTTCAACACGGCGTCGGCGCTCTACTTCACCTTGGTCGTGGACCTCCCCGCGGTGCAGGTGGGGGCCGCCCTCACCGTCGCCGGCCTGATCGGCCTGCTCGCGGGCATACCGGGCGGCCATCTGGCCGATCGACGTGGCCCGCGCACCGTCATGATGCTCGCCCTGGTGGCCCAGGCCGTGGCGATGTCCACTCTCGTCCTCGTCGAGAGCTGGGCCGCCCTGACCGTCATCGCTGCCGTCGACCAGCTTGCCGCAGCCGTGGCCGGCGCGGCCTGGGGGGCCCTGGTGGTCAGGGTCGGCACCGACCGCCCGGCGCTGTTCAGGGCGAAGCTCCGTACGTACGTGAATCTGGGCGTCGTCCTCGGCACGGTGGGTGCCGGATTCGCGGTCGCCGCCGGCACGCGCACTGCCTACGTCGTGCTGATCCTCGGCAACGCGGCCAGCTTCGCGTTCTGTGCCCTCCTCCTCTTCCTGCTCCCCCGCTACAGGGCGCTGGCGCCGCCGTCGCGGGAGGGCCGGCGCTGGATCGCTCTCACCGACCGTCCGTTCGTGGCCTTCACCGCCCTCCACGGTGCGATGGGGCTGCAGTACCCGGTGGTCTCCCTGCTCCTGCCGATCTGGATCTCGGAGCACACGGACGCACCGCGGTGGACCGTGGCCGCGGTGGCCGCGATCAATGCCGGGGTCTGCGTCCTGTTGCAGACCAGGATCGGGTCCCGCATCGAGACCCCTCGCGACGGCGGCAAGGCGTTCCGCACGGCAGGACTGCTCTTCCTCCTCAGCTGTCCGATGATGGCCCTGACGGCACACGCTCCCGTGTGGGCGGCCGCCGGCCTCGCGGTCGCGGCGATCTTCGTGCACAGCCTCGGGGAGATATGGGAGTCCTCGGCCGGCTTCGCCCTTGGCTTCGGCCTGGCACCGGACCACGCCCAAGGCCAGTACCAAGGGCTTCTCGGGCTCGGCTTCAGCACAGGCCAGGCGCTCGCCCCCGCCGTCCTCACGACCGTCGTGCTCGCACTGGGCACGACGGGCTGGCTGGCCCTCGGCGCGTTCTTCGCCGCCGTGGGTGCGGCCGGCCCCTCGATCGAACGCTGGGGCACGCGGACCCGTACCCGGCAGGGAGCCGCCGCTGCGGACACCTGCGGAGAACCGGACGAGGCGCACGCGTGACGCGCACTCCGGGTCGCGCCGAACGCGTCCCGCGATCGGCGGCCGTGCCCGGTCACAGCCGGGCGGCGGCCGGCCACAGGACCACGGCTGCGGCGGCGGCCGCGAGGAGCGCGAGGTTGAGTGTGATCCGGCGGTCCTCGCCGGTCCTGTGGACGACGATCGCGCCGAGTTGCAGGACCACGAACCCGATGGCCGCCGCCGGCGCCGGCCAGGGGGCGATGCCGGTCTGCGGAGGCAGGACCAGCCCGGCCGCGCCGAGTATTTCGACCACCCCCAGTGCCCTGACGGCGGGCAGGGGTACGCGGTCGACCCAGGCCATCATCGGGCGGAGCTGATCGGGGCTGCGGACCACCTTCAGCGCGCCTGCGTAGAGGTAGAAGAGGGCGAGTGGCCCGGCGATGATCCAGTAGGCGATGTTCATGATCCCAGTGCACCTGCCGCGTCCTGCGACCGTCCAGGACCTGTTCCGCCGGACCGATACCTCGCGGGTATCGTTGCAGCGTGGAGCTCCGTACTCTGAGGTATTTCGTGGCAGTCGCCGAGGAACTTCACTTCGGTCGGGCCGCCACGCGACTGCACATGAGCCAGCCGCCGCTGAGCCGGGCGGTCAGGCGGCTGGAGACCGGGGTCGGTGCCCCGCTGTTCACCCGCTCGCCCGTCGGCGTCACGCTCACCCCGGTGGGTGCCGTGCTGCTCGACGAGGCGCGGGCTCTCCTCGACCATGCCGACCGCGTCCGCCTGCGGGTGACGGCGGCGGCCGCCGGCGCGACCGTCACCGTCGGCATCCTGGGCGACAGCACCGACTTGGCGGCGACCAGGCTGGCCGCCGCTTACCGTCGCAGCCACCCCGGCATCGACATCCGCATCCGCGACGCGGACCTGACCGACCCGACCTGCGGACTGCGCGCCGGACTCGTCGATGTCGCCCTGACGCGGGCGCCGTTCGACGAGACCGCCCTGACGGTGCGTGAGCTGCGTTCCGATCCGGTGGGCGCGGTCCTGCGCGCCGACGATCCGCTGGCCGGCCGCGACAGCCTGCGGCTGGCCGACCTGAGCGACCGCCGCTGGTTCCAGTTCCCGCAGGGTGCCGACCCGGTATGGCGGTCGTACTGGAACGGCGGCGAGCCGCGCGAGGGCCCGGTGGTGCGCGTGGTCCAGGAGTGCCTGCAGGCCGTGCTGTGGAACGGCACAGTCGGCCTGGCCCCGCTCGGCCACGACATGCCCGCGGGGCTGGCCGCGGTGCCGCTGACCGACATGGCGCCGAGCCGGGTGGTGGCGGTGTGGAACGAGAGTGACCCCAACCCGTTGATCCGTTCGTTCGTCGAGATCGCGACAGCCGCGTACGGCCGCTGACGGCTCCCCCGCCCGGCAAGGTCACGCGACGGGCAACAGCACGCCGATCGCCGGCGTCACCGCTGAGGGTGTTTCGTCCCGTTGTCTCATCCCGGATTGCGTGGTTGCTGCCCGTTCACGCTCCGGGCCGTGGTCGCGGGTCGACCGGCGGAAACGGGCAGCAAACACCACCTGATCTGCGACGGACGCGGCACCCCGCTCAAAGTCGTCACCACCGCGGCCAACGTCAACGACGTCACCCGGACCCTCGCTCCGGTCTACGGGATCCCGCCTGTCGCGGGCCGCCGCGGCTGACCCCGCCGTCGACCCGAAGCACTACTCGGCGACACGGGATACGACTCCAACGCCCACCGTGACGAGCTGCGTCGCCGGGATCATGCCCGTCATCTCCCGCAAGGGATCACCCAACATCAAGGGCATCGGCAAGCTCCGCTACGGCGTGGAGCAGAACTTCGCCCTGCTCCACCACTGCGAACGCCTCGCCGTCGGACGGGAACGCCGCAACGAACTCCACGACGCCTTCGTCTCCCTCGCCTGCAGCCTCCTCTGCTGGCGCCGACCAGAGAAGACAACTGCGTGAGCACCACGATGAGAAGAATGTGACCACGGTCGCGCATGCAGCAACGAGCTCGGCGGGAACGACTGCCGTGACGAACTCCGGGAGCACTTCCGTGGCGATCAGTGAGCCCTGTATACGACTCTCCGCCTTGGCCGGGCTGACTCTCATCGTCGCAGAGCGTAAGCATCATTGACAGGGTCAGGTGTTTCCTAGGTGTATGGGCCCGCAGGGTTGTTCACACGGCTGATCGAGGGCTGGCCTCCGAGTGAGGTGTGGCAGCGCATCCACCGGGACAGTGGTCGTAGCCGGTCCGGCTCCCGCCTCGGATACCGTGTTCCTCTACGGGGTGTCGTAACGGATGCGACGCCCCCCACCGGAGGTAGTCAGCGTATGAGTTCGAAGCGCAGCAAGAATCCAGCCCTGCCCGTACTTGACGACGCATACCGACTCGCGTCGGTCGAGGACGCCGAAGAGTCCACTCGTGACTTGGCCGCGCGGCTGGCCACCACCGAGCTGCGCCGCGTTTCCCACCCGGGCCGGGTCACCTGGGAGCCCACCGATCAGGCCGATCCCGTACCGGTCCCGCCGACTGTCGTCGACGGTGACGGGGACCTGTGGCTGCGGGACCGGGGCACTGGCACCTGGACCATGCCCGAGTTCAACCCGAAGGAGTTCCCGGCCCGCTGCGGCGAGGTCCTGACGTGGGGCCAGCTTGCCCGCGAGTTCGGCCCGCTGACCGCACTGGCCGACGATCGCCGCGTCGGCGGCGGCCGGCGTCGCTGACCGCGCAGCCTTCTGGATGACCGCGCCCCCGAAGGGCCCGTTACGGGTAGCTGAGAGCCTTCAGCGGCGGCCTCGGCGAGGACGACTTCGTCCAGGTCCTCAGGGGCCTCACGCCACGGAACAGCCGCAGCGTCGAAAGCGGCCCAGGGCGGCAGCACCTGGAGCTCGTCGGCGCGGGCAGCGATCCGCACCGCTTCGCGCAGCTCCGCCTCGCGGGCGGGGTGACCGCGGCGTCAGCGGCGAGCTCGGCCCGGACCACGTCGTCGGTGTCGCCGGTGACGGAACGACCGTCCCGGACGGCCCGTCCCGGTGATCGTCTGTACGTGCCGCTGAGCGCCGATTCCCGCCCCGGGGGGCCCCAGAAGGACCCGGGCGGCCGGTCGGCACCCTGAGCTTCGTCGGTCGACTCGCCGGACTCCGACTCCGCCGCCGTCCACGCGGGTGGTTCGCGATGCGGCACCCCGCCGCCCTCGGGTCCCAGTCGGCTCGAAGGTCGGCTTCGCCACGGGGACGGCCGGCTCAGCCGCCGTTGTCGAGCCAGGCGACCGGGTCCATGTACTGGCCGTCGAAGATGACCTCGAAGTGGAGATGCGGGCCGGTGGACAGACCTGTCGAGCCGACCAGCCCGACGGGGTCCCCGGTGGTCACGCTCTGGCCGGCCGTCACGTGGAGGGCGGCCAGATGGCTGTAGGTGGTCTCCAGCCGCTTTCCGTCGATGGTGCCGTGGTCGATCACCACGCGGTTGCCGTAGGCCGGGGTCATGCCCGCGGACTCGACACGTCCGTCCCGCACCGCGGACACCTGAGCCCCCTGCGGCGCGCCGAAGTCGACGCCCGTGTGGAGCTTGGTGACCCCGGTCAGCGGGTGGGTGCGCGAGCCGTACGACGAGGTGACGGTGAGCGTGGTGACGGGCGGCGCCATGAGCGCGCCGGAGGCCGGGCCGTTCTCCTGCTCGGGGTTA
This sequence comes from Streptomyces sp. NPDC023573, assembly GCF_055559735.1. Lineage (NCBI taxonomy): Bacteria > Bacillati > Actinomycetota > Actinomycetes > Kitasatosporales > Streptomycetaceae > Streptomyces > Streptomyces sp. NPDC023573. The sequence continues at coordinate 412,782 of NZ_JBVHKB010000006.1, read as the reverse complement.
CGCCGGACCAGTGAGTCGTACTGCGGAAGCCGCTTCTTGACGTCGGCGACGAAGGCGCGGGCCGGGTCGGGGACCTTGCCGGCCTCCTGGACCTGGTCCGTCCCGGCCGCGTACGCGGCGAGCGTGAGGTCGGCTACGTCACCGTTGACAGTTCCCTTGGTACGGAGTGCGGTCACCTTCTTCGCCAGGGAGCAGTCCTGCCGCCCCAGCGCCATGATCGCGTCCCCGGCGTCGCGCGGCGAGGAGCTGCCGTTGCCGTCGTCGTCCCTGCCCCAGGTCTTCCAGTCGGCGTCCGTGAAGCGGGCGATGCCCTGTTCGGAGAGACTCGCGGTGTTGTCCTGCCATCCGGAGAGCTGGTCGATGTGCGCGGCGAGGAGTGCGGGGGTGATGCCCGCGCAGTCCGCCGTCGCCCTGCGCAGCCAGGGGACGTAGGAGCCGTCCACATTGCTGACAGCTGACTGGCTCGGACCCGGGTCCTGCGGCGGGGCCAGGTCGAGGCCGCCGGTCAGGGCCAGGAAGAGGGCGGCGCCCGGGACTATCACCAGGCTGGGCAGCACGATCAGGACGAAGGGGCGGGGGCCGCGCCTACGGCGGCGTGGTGGCGTGGGGTTGTCGGCCGGAGAGGTACTGGCCGGCTTCGGCCGAGGCTCCGCCGGCTCGTCCGCCATGGGTTCGTACCCGGTGGCGTCGGTCCGTCCCGGGCGGCTCTGCGCCGGATCGTGGTGCGGTGCTGCGGGGTGCGGCCGGAGGCCGTCGTCGTGCGCGGTGGCTCCCACCGGATGGGGGAACGCCGCGCCTTCCCTGTCCTTGGTCACGTGCCGGGCCGGCTCCACGAGGACACCAGGTCGGGGCGTGATATCGGCGGGGTGTATCGGCTCACGCCCAGACGCTAACAAGCGGGTGACGCCGCGTCACCGGCCGCGAGGACAGGATGAACTGCCCGATGGGGCACTGCCGATGCCCGGTTTGCTCCTCCTTCCCCCCTGTGCCCGGCTCCCCCTGCTCCTCGGTTGTCAGGACCCGGTGGCGGATGCCGTGCCACGAGCGCGACGATCCCCGCACCGTGAAGGCGCACCGAGGACTGACCGGCCGCGCGCACCCCGGTGTGTACGCATGGGTGGGACGCCTTGCGGCCGGCCGGCCCTCCGTCAGCGCAGTTTCGCGTACACGATGAGGTTGTCCACGGGGTGGCCGTCGGCGTCGAAGGCTCCGTCGCAGGTGATCAGCCGGAGCACGGGCTCGTCGGTCGCTCCGTAGACCTTCTCGGTGGGGAAGGCGTTCTTGCTTACGGTCTCCGTGCCGGTGACCGTGAAGTGGGTCTTCTCCCCTCCCCCGCCGGACACCGCGATGTCGGCCCCCTTGTCGATGGCGTGGAGGTCGTGGAAGACGGCCTTGCCGAACCGTGTGTCGTTGTGGCCGATGAGCACGGCCGCGCCGGGCTCGCCGGGAACGGCTCCGCCCGCGTACCAGCCGGCCGTCATGCCCTTGTCCGCGGGCGGGACCTCGACCGTGCCGTCCTCGTTGAGTCCCAGCCGCAGCAGCGTGCTGTCTATCCCGAGCGACTCGACGGTCAGCCGCGTGGGCGCCGGTGCCTTGGGCGCCTCCTCGGACGGGGGCGCGTCGGAGGCCGTCCTGACGGACTGCTCGGGCGTGGCGGACGCCCCGCAGCCGGTGAGGGGGGCGAGCAGCAGAGCGGCTGCCGTGACGGACGCGGCCGTCCGCCGTGACGAGTTGAGGGTGAGGGGCATGAGCACTCCGGGTGCGGGACGAGCTGAGGAAGGAGGAGAACGACGGGTGGCGCCGCCCCCACGGCGGGGAGCGGCGCCACCGGGCGGGATCAGCCGTTGCGCTGCGCGGCGGACCGGCGGCGCAGTACGAGGACACCGGCCCCCGCGAGCAGCACCGCTCCGGCCGCAGAACCGTAGAGCGCCGTGTCACCGCCCTGGGCCGGGCGCTCCCCGGCGTCGACGCCGCCGCGCGGAACGGTGCCGGCCGGCACGGACTCGGCGGGGACCGCGGTCGGCGCCTCGGTGGGTTCGGCGCCCTCGGGGGCGGGGGTGGGGGTCGCGCTGCGCTCGGCGGCCTCCGGGGTGGAGGTCGCGCCGCGTTCGGCGGGCACCTGCGTGGGTGTGGCGTCGGCGACGGCCGCGGTGGACGGCAGCAGGACCGCGCCCAGGGCGGCAGTGGCCAGGACGGCGGTGCGCAGGGTCGGACGAAGGAACATGAAGAACTCCGATTCCAGCTCGGCGTTGATGGTGCCCGCGCACGGATGCGCGTCGGGCGCCGGGCATGCCCACAGACTGGAGCGAAGTTGTGAGGAAGCTGTCAGACCGTCGTGTTCATCGGATCAGGGCCGGCCGGCGGCATCCGCAGGGTGAACACCGACCCTTGGCCCACTGTGCTGACCACGCCGGCCGTCCCGCCGTGCGCCTCGACGAGCTTGCGGACGATCGCCAGCCCGAGGCCACTTCCACCCGTGCGCCGGCTGCGTGACTTCTCCGCGCGCCAGAACCGGTCGAAGACGTACGGCAGGTCCTCGGGCGCTATGCCTCGCCCGGTGTCGGCGACCTCCAGCACCACCTCCTCGGGCGCTTCCCCGGACCCGGGCCCGGTCGCGTAGGCGCGCAGGGTGACCCGCCCTCCCGCCGGGGTGTGGCGTACGGCGTTGGACACCAGGTTGCCGATCGCCTGCCGCAGCCGGACCGGGTCGGCGGTGAGTTCGGGGGCCGGACCGTGTCCCTCCGGCGCGGTCACGGTGAGGCCGACCCCGGCGGCATCGGCCTGGGCCTGGTGGGCCGCCACCGCGTGGGCGAGCAGCTCCTCGATCCGTACGGGTTCGGGGTGCAGGCGCAGGACACCGGCATCGGCCGCCGACAGGTCCTGGAGGTCGTCGATGATGTGCTGCAACTGCACCGCCTCCTCCAGCAGCGAGGAGACGAACATCGCGTCGACATCGGCGATGCCGTCCTCGGCGCCCTCGAGCCACCCGCGGATGTTGCTCAACGGGGTGCGCAGCTCGTGCGCGACATCGCTGACCATCACCTTGCGCTGTTCCTCCAGGCGGGCGCGGTGGGCCGACATGTCGTTGAAGGCGGCGGCCAGCCGGCCGATCTCGTTGTCCGCGGCGACCACCACATGCGACGGTTCCTCGCCGTCCCGCATGCGCTGGGCCGCTCCGGTGAGGGCGTGGAGCGGCCGCACGAGCCGTACTCCGGCGAGGATCGAGGCTCCGACGGTGAGTGCCAGGACGAGCGCCGCGACCCCGGTGATCTTCGCCGTGTTCGCGGGGGAGAGCTCGAAGCCGGGCACGGCGCCGCCGCCCGGGTCGCCGATGAACAGCAGGGCGGGTGAGGCGACGTACGAACTGAGCTGCTCCTGGCGGGCGATGCCGACGCATGAGGCGATGTCGCGGTCGTTCTCGCTGTCGAGGGGCACGGGGGTGACCACCTCGGTCGGCGCCGGCCGGGCCTCCTGCGGAACGCTGATGCCGGGCGCGGGCGTCGGCACGGGCACGGCCGTCGCGGCGGCCGGCTCCTCGTCGGTTCTCCACGAGAGGTCGAGATCGAGCTGGACGGCCTCGCGCCCCTGCCGGTCCAGGCACGCGTTGACGAGCTCGTTGAGGGCGGTGAGCGCCTTCGTCTCGGTTGCGGTGGGGCTGTCCAGGGCGTCCGTCGAGCACCGGCTGCCGCGCATGCGGTCCGGATCGTTGCCCACGACCTGGATACGGGGCCGCCCGCTCGGCCCCTCGACGACGTCCGAGGCGATCCCGGACCGGCTGAGGCAGCGCACCGCCTCGTCGGCGGTCCGCCTCAACGACGTACGCTCCGCCTCGGGCAGCCTGAAGGGCCCGACGGCCCGCGGGTCGACCCTGTCGCTGCCGGAGCGCTGCGCCCCGTCCGTGCCGGGTGCCGCGACCGTCACGGAGCCGGAGCCCGCGTCGGTCTCGGAGGTGGCGGCCACGGACAGCGGGTCCACGACCGCCGACGCCTGGGGAGGCAGGGCCGGAGGCGGCGAGGAGGACGCCGCGGCGGAGTCCGCGAGGATCTGCCGGCTCTGTGTCGTCAGCGTGATCCGCCGGTCGGAGGCGTCGGCCAGCTCCTTCACCGTGGCCCCCACCCCGTCCCATGAGGGGTGTTCGGCCGCATAGGCGAGCAGGGCGTCCAGGACCCGGGTGTCCGCCGCGAGGTTACGGCCCTGCTCCTGCTCGATCGCACCCGATGTGGTCTGCACGGCCAGCCACGCGGTGGCGGCGACCGAGCAGGCCGCGACGAGGGCCGACACCGCCAGCAGCCGGCCGAGGAGGCTCTTGCGCAGCGGGAGCCGCAGGCGCGGTCCGCCGCGTTCAGCGCGCCTCGGCACGCGGGGCGCCCTTCTGCGGGTCCATGAGCTTGTAGCCGACTCCGAAGACGGTGAGGAGCCGGGTCGGCCGCCGGGGCGCGCGCTCGATCTTCTTGCGGAGGTTCATGATGTGCACGTCGACGGTCCGGCTGCTGATGTAGCGGTCGAACCCGTGGAGTTCGGCGAGCAGCTGCTCGCGCGTGAAGACGCGTTCGGGCTCCGCGGCCATCGCCGAGAGGAGTCTGAACTCCCCCGGTGTGCACTCGACTCCCACGCCGTCGACCGCCACTTCGTGACGTACGGGGTCGACGGCGAGCGATCCCACCCGCAGCACGTGACCGTCCTCGCGTGCGCCGTCCCGCCGGGTGCGCCGCAGGAGGGTGCGCACACGGGCCATGAGCTCCCGCGGGCTGTAGGGCTTGGTCATGTAGTCGTCCGCGCCCAGGTCGAGACCGAGCAGCAGATCGTCCTCCGTGGCCCGGGCGGTCAGCATGAGGACCGCCAGCTCCCGCCCCTCGGAGCGCAGTATGCGGACCACGTCGAGCCCGTCCGCCCGGGGCATCATCACGTCGAGCACCAGCAGGTCCGGTGTCCCCTGCCGCGCCTGTTCGAGGGCGGCGAGGCCGTCGCACACCACCGTGACCGCGTGGCCTTCGCGTTCGAGGTAGCGGCGGACCAACTCGGCCTGTTTCGCGTCGTCTTCCGCGACTATGACGTTTGCGCACACAGGGGTGATCGTAGAGGAGGGCCCTGGCCGACGGCTCCCGCCGGATGCGTGGGGTGGCCCGGCGGCCTGCGGGAGGGGGCCGCGATCAGCAGACGCCGTCTCCCGGCTTCGGATTGCCCAGGCCGAACACGGGACGCAACGTGAGCCCGATCCAGGTGCCGGCCAGCGCGACCGCGCCCCACAGCCAGCCGCTGAGGCTGCCCGAGGCGATACCTGCGAGGTAGGCGCCGATGTTGCAGCCTCCGGCGAGCCGTGCGCCCACGCCCATCAGCACACCGCCGAGCACCGACGCGACGGCCGTACGCCACGGGATGCCACGGTGCAGGGCCCAGGTACCGCCGAGCGCGGCGGCCACCGCCGCACCGATCATGATGCCGATGTCGGTGAGGCTGGTTCTGTCGGCCAGCACGGGGCCCGACAGCATCTCCGCGTTGCCGGGCTGCCGCCACCAGGTCCAGTTCTCCGGGTGGCCGCCGAGGGCGCCCACCAGTTCCGAGCCCCACAGGCTGAACGCACTCGTGACACCCCAGGCACCGCCGGACACCAGCAGCACTCCCGCGCCGAGGACGGCCAGCACCAGGGCGCCGGCGGCCAGCGGCCAGGAGCCACGGAAGGCCCGTACCACCGAAGTGCGCGCCGAGGGCACGGCGCCGAGCGGCGGCGGGTTGCGCCGGGCCTGGACCCGTCGGGTGACCGCGACCACCAGCAGCAGCGCGGCGATCGTCACCGCCCACGAGCCGGGCCAGCCGATGTGGTCGGAGAGCACGACCGGCTCCCAGGCGGGGAGGTCCTTCCACAGGTCGAACTGCCAGGCGGCGAGCGTGGCCCCCGCGATGAAGCCGCCGAGGGTCAGCAGCACCGAGGTCTGCCCCGAGCCGACGGCGAAGAGCGTGCCGGAGGCGCAGGCACCGCCGAGCTGCATCCCGACGGCGAAGAGCAGCGAGCCGACGACCAGACCGACGCCGATCGCTCCGCCCGACGGTGCCGGCTGCGAGCCGAACAGCCCGGTGCTCGTGCCGATGACGAGCGCGAACAGGGTGGCCGTGGTGCCGAGCAGCAGCGCGTGCGCGCGCAGCCCGGTGCCGTTGCCCACGGCGATGAGCTGCCGCCAGGCGGAGGTGAAGCCGAACCGGGAATGGAAGAGCGCGACGCCCAGTCCGAGCCCCAGAAGGAGCAGCACACCCGGCTTGGCGCCGTGCGCCGACCAGACGTACGCGGTCAGGGTGACGGCGAGCAGTCCGGCCACGACGAGTGGCGTCCTGCGCACCGGGGGCAGCGGCGGCGCCTCCGGTCGCGGCACGGACGTGGGAGAGGGGACGAACAGGGCGGGCAGTGCGCGCGGCGGCGCGGCCGGCCCGGCTGGTGGCGCGGTGGTCACGAAGGTCTCCGGGATGGTGCTCGGCGGACAGCGGCATGGGCTGCCGACAGCGCGGTGAGCGCCGCCGACGCGGGTTCAGCCGCGACAGAGGCCGTCGTCGACGCACCACGCCGAGTGCGCGAACAGCGCGAGGCACAGTGACAGGGCCGATGCAGACATGCGTACGAATATACGGACGATGGCCTTCCGCACGCCGGACCGTCTCGGCATGCGGAAGGCCTCCGCGCCTTCGGGCCCGGCGCGGGCACGTCGGAAGCCTGCCTGTCCGGCGGTCCCGGGCGGGCCGCCGGCGGTCCCGGTCCCGGCCGGGGCCACGGACCGGGACCGGCGGACCTCAGATGGTCGCGGTGTCGATCACGAAGCGGTAGCGGACATCGCTGTTCAGCACGCGCTCGTACGCCTCGTTGATCTCGGCCGCGCCGATCAGCTCGATCTCCGCGCCGAATCCGTGCTCGGCGCAGAAGTCCAGCATCTCCTGGGTCTCCTGGATGCCGCCGATCCCGGAGCCGGACAGGGACTTGCGGCCGCCGATCAGGGAGAAGAGGTTGACGGAGACGGGCTCCTCCGGGGCGCCGACGTTCACCAGCGCGCCGTCCGTCTTGAGGAGGGCGAGGTAGGCGCCGAAGTCCAGCGGAGCCGACACCGTGGACAGGATGATGTCGAAGGTGCCGCGCAGGTCCTCGAAGGTCTTCGGGTCGCTGGTGGCGTAGTAGTGGTCGGCGCCCAGCTTCAGCCCGTCCTCCCGCTTGCGCAGGGACTGCGAGAGGACGGTCACCTCGGCACCGAGCGCGTGCGCGATCTTGACGCCCACGTGCCCGAGGCCGCCCATGCCGAGGACGGCGACCTTCTTGCCGGGGCCGGCGTTCCAGTGCTTCAGGGGGGAGTAGGTGGTGATGCCGGCGCAGAGCAGCGGCGCCGCCTCGTCGAGGGCCAGGCCCTCGGGGATGCGGACCGTGTAGTTCTCGTCCACGACGATGTGTGTGGAGTAGCCCCCGTACGTGGGGTCGCCGTTCTTGTCCAGGGCGTTGTACGTGCCGATGTTGCCCTTGACGCAGTACTGCTCCAGCCCTGCCACGCAGTTCTCGCACTCACGGCAGGAGTCCACCATGCAGCCGACGCCGACGCGGTCGCCGACGGCGAACCTGGTGACGCCGGAGCCCGTCTCGGTGACGATGCCGGCGATCTCGTGGCCGGGCACCATCGGGAAGATGCCCTCGCCCCAGCCGTCGCGGGCCTGGTGGATGTCCGAGTGGCAGATGCCGGCGAACTTGATGTCGATCAGCACGTCGAACTCGCCGACCGCGCGTCGCTCGATGGTGGTGCGTTCCAGCGGAGCCTTCGCGGAGGGGGCGGCGTACGCAGCGACAGTGGTCATGCGGGAATTCTCCTAAGGAGTGGTCCTGCGCCCGGCGGCTTTCGGTCCGGGCACGTCGTCCAGCCTGCCTCGTGTCCCCGCGTTCACCCAGGCCACAGCTATGCCTACGTCCAGTGGTCGTACTACTGGCGGGGTCAGGATGGTGTGCGTACGACCATGGATACTGGACCCATGGAGGAGCAGCCTGTGCCCGAGCGGCAGTCCGCGGATGTCCCCGGTGGCGGTGCGGGGCACGCCCTCGACCGGCGCGCCGAACTCAGCGAGTTCCTGCGCAGCCGGCGGGCGCGGCTCAAGCCCGAGGATGTGGGGCTGCCCGACTTCGGCCGGCACCGCCGGGTCCCGGGGCTGCGGCGCGAGGAGCTCGCTCAGCTGGCCGGGGTGTCCGTGGCGTACTACACCCGCCTCGAACAGGGCAACGGACAGAACGTGTCCGGGGAGGTACTGGGTGCGATCGCGTCCGCTCTGCGGCTGACCGGCGCCGAGCAGGCTCACCTCACGCACCTGGCGAAGCCCAAACAGCACAGGAAGAAGCCGTCTGCGCGGCAGCAGCGGGTGCGCGGCACGCTCTGTCAGCTGCTCGACACGATGGAGGGCGTCCCCGCGTACGTCATCGGCAGGCGCTCCGAGATCCTGGCGTGGAACCGGATGGCGGCGGCGGTCTTCGGCGACTGGTCGCAGCTTCCGCCGCAGGAGCGGAACTGGGCGCGGCTGACGTTCCTGAAGCCGGAGTACCGGGACCTCTTCGTGGAGTGGGACCAGAAGGCCGCTGACATCGTCAGTTATCTGCGGATGGACGCGGGCTGCCGCCCCGACGACCCGCGTCTCTCCGCACTGATCGGTGAACTGTCCGTGAAGAGCGAGGAGTTCCGCCGACTGTGGGCCAGGCACGACGTCAAGGAGAAGACCCACGGCGTCAAGCGGCTGCAGCATCCTCTGGTGGGTGAGCTGACGCTCTCCTTCGAGACGTTCGCCCTGCCCGACGACGCGGAGCAGTCCGTGGTCGCCTATCACCCGGAGCCGGGCTCGGCGTCCGCCGACGCGCTGCGTCTGCTCGCGAGCTGGGGCGCGGACGCCACACGGGCGGGCAGGTCGGTTCCCGAGGGGCCGTAGAGCGAGCCGCTCCTCCGGCCGCGGGAATTCCCGCTCCACCCGCCCATGACCAGCCTGTACGCTGCGGGGATGCAGCCGTCCGCCTCTTCCTCCCCCGCGCGTTCCGGCCAGGCCGCGGCCCCCGAGCGGCGTGGGCTCCTGACGGAGCGGATCGCACGGGAACTCGAGCACGACATCCGGTCCGGTGACATCACGGTCGGGACCAAGCTCCCCTCGGAGCGCGAGCTCGCGACCCAGTTCGGAGCCAGCAGGAACGTCGTACGCGAGGTGCTGCGGCGGCTGGAGGCCCAGCACCTGATCGAGGTGGCTCCGGGCCGTGGGTCCTTCGTGCGTGAGCAGACCTCGGGGCAGGCCAGGGGGTACGACGCGCTGTACCGCGCGGGCCGGCCCACCGTCCGGCAGTTGATCGAAGCCCGGCTGCCGCTCGAGGTCGAGACGGTACGCCTGGCGGCCGAGCACGCGACGGACGAGGACATCGCGGCGCTCAGGTCCGCCCGGGACGCCCTGGAGTCGGCGAGCGACGTCGTGGTCAAGGCCCGGGCCGACATGGCATTTCACGACGCCGTCGCCGAGGCGAGCAAGAACCCGGTGCTCAGGATCATGCTCTCGTCGATCAGCGGAATGATGTTCGAGATGATGCTCCGCTCCAACTCCGACCCCTCGATCGGCGAGCCCGGTGTTCCGCACCACCCCGAGATCTTCGAGGCGATCGAGGCGCGCGACGTGGAACTGGCCGGTGAGCGGATGCGGGAGCACCTGATGCTCGGCCTGCGCACCTACGGCAAGGATCTCGACATCCAGGTCGACGTCATGGCGCGCAACCACATCGAGACCCTGCTGGACGGGACCGGTAACCGGTACGGCGCCGGCAGGACGGACGGGTAGCGCCCTCCGGGCCACCCGCCGTCGCTGAACCCGCCCTTCTGTGATCCGGCCCGTCAAGGGGCTGTTCGGGGCACCTCTCCCCTGCTAACGTCCCTCTGGTCCAACTGGTCCTACCAGTTGGACCGGACAGATCAGGAGCTCCCGTGGCGGCGACACGCCTCAGGCGAGCAGGACGCACGACAGCGCAGAGAGACGAGGACAACGATGTCCACGAGCAGCCAGCTCCTCAGCCGGCGCTCCTTCGGCAGGCTGGCGGCAGGAGTCGCTGGAGCCGCCGCGGCGGGGGCGCTCGGCGCGTGTACGAGCAGGGGCGGGCGGCCCTCCGCCGACACCCCCCTGCGGATCATGGCGATCAACCACGTGTGGTCCCAGGCGATCCGCCGCCGCACGAAGGAGTTCGAGGAGCGCATCGGGCGGCGGGTCTCCATGACCCTGCTCACCGCGGACCAGTTGGCGAGCAGCTACAACGTGAAGCTCAACGCCTCGGGCACCGACGTGGACGTCATGATGGTCCGCGCCCTCCAGGAGCAGTTGCTCTTCGCGCACAACGGCTGGCTGACCGACCTGAGCGACCGTGTCGCCCAGGACGAGGAGTTCGGCTGGTCCGACTTCCAGAAGGCCCCGCGCGAGGCATCGGTGACGGCGGGCAAGGTGCTGAGCGTCCCCGTGGTGACCGAGCGCCCCGCGCTCTACTACCGCAAGGACCTCGTGGAGGACCTCGGGGGGCCGCCGCGCACCCTGGAGGCGCTGATGTCGGCGGCCCGGGAACTCACCGAGAAGAAGAAGGGCTTCTACGGGTACGTCGGCCGGGGCCAGCGCAGCGGCGCCGTGTCCCAGTGGTCCAGCTTCCTGTATTCGCACGGCGGGGACTTCGTCGTGCGGGGCAGGTCCGGCATCGGTACGCCCGAGGCCCTCGCCGCGTACGAGTACTACGGCAGACTCCTGGCCAGGACGGGCCCGCCCGGCGCCACCAACATGAGCCTCGAACAGGCCATGCCGATCTTCGCGCAGGGCAAGGCCGCCTTCTACATCGACGCCGACGCGATCTACAGCAGCTTCCTCGACCCGAAGGTGTCGACCGTCCGTGAAACCGTCGGCTTCGCACCCTTCCCGGCCGGACCGGCCGGCGCCCGGCCGCACAACATCCCGTCCTGGAGCCTGGGCATCAGCAGGTTCAGCCTGCTGCGCGACGACGCCTGGGAGTTCATCAGGTGGGCCGCCGGACCCGAGGTGACCGGGGCCCTCCAGAAGGACGGCATCCCGGGCGCCCGTACGTCGGTGTGGTCCGACCCCGCGTCCCTGGCCTCCTTCCCTCCGGATCTCGCCGAGGCCATGCGGCTCAACGCGGAGCGGGGCCTCGGTTACGACAGGCCCCGGGTCCTTCAGGTCGGCCGGGCCAGGGACATCGTCGGGAGGCCCCTGGTCGCGGGCATCCTCGGCAACGACGTACGGCCCGTGGCCCGGGACGCCGATGCGGAGTTCGCCGATTTCCTCGTCCGCGACAACCGCCACAAGGAGTCCTGATGTCCACCACAGAGGTCTCCCCGGCCCGCCCCGCCGGCACGCCGGGCACACGTCCGGCCCCCGCGCGCCGCCCTCGCACCTTCGAACAGGCCAACCGGCGGCTGAAGTGGGCGATGCTCGCCCCGGCACTGCTGTTCGTCGGCCTGATGATCGTCTTTCCGCTGGTCTACACGGTCAACCTCAGCCTGACCGACGCCTTCGGCGCGGTGAACGCGGGCAAGGCACACGTCGGCCTGCAGAACTTCACCGACGCCCTCGGTGACACCCGCCGCTTCTGGCCCGCGGCCCGGCGCACACTGGTCTTCACCGTCGGGGCGGTGATCCTGGAGACGGTGCTCGGCCTCGCCCTGGCGATGCTCATGCGCAAGCCGTTCCAGGGCATGCGGTGGGTGCGGACCGTGCTGATCATCCCGTTGCTCACCACCCCGGTGGCGATCGGCATCCTCTGGCTGCTGATCCTCGACCCCACCAACGGCATAGCCAACCATCTGCTCGCCGGAGTCGGGCTGCCCCGGCAGGAGTTCCTCGGCTCCGTCAGCCAGTCGCTGCCGACCCTGATGCTCATCGACGTGTGGCAGTGGACACCCATGATGACCCTGTTGCTCCTCGCCGGGCTGACCACACTGCCCGAGGAGCCGGAGGAGGCCGCCCGCGTCGACGGGGCGAACGCCTGGCAGCGGTTCCGGCACGTCGTGCTGCCCATGCTCGGCCCGACGCTCGCCACGGCCCTGGTGCTGCGCGCGGTGGACGCGCTCAAGACCTTCGACATCCTCTACGCCACCAAGGGTGCGGGCGGTGGCTCGGACTTCGAGGTGGAGACCCTCAACGTCTACGCCTACGGGCTGACCTTCGACTACCAGGAGTACGGCCTGGCCGCCGCCGTCCTGGTCCTGTTCACGCTCTTCATCATCGGCGTCGTGGTGCTGCTGCGCCGCCGGAGCGGAAGGAAGACCGCATGAGTACCGCCGTCACCCCCACGCCGGTCCCGGCGCACCTGCGCCGGCGCGCGGTCCGCTCATGGCTGCGCTCCATCGCCATCGCCCTCGTGACGCTGGTCTTCGCGCTTCCCCTGGTGTGGATGTTCGCCGCCGCCTTCAAGACCAACGTCCAGGTGACCGACCCGTCCGTCGGTCTGTGGTTCAGCCCCACCCTGGAGAACTTCCGCAGCATCGTCGAGGCCGGGCAGATCCTGCGGTCGATGGGCAACTCCCTGCTGGTCGGCGTGGTCTCCACCGTGCTCTCCGCCGTCATCGCGGTGCCCGCCGCCTGGGCGGTCGGACGGTTCTCCATGCACCGCACCGGTTCGCTGATCCTGGTAGCGCGCATCGTCCCGGCGATCTCGCTGCTCGTCCCCTGGTATTACCTCTTCGCGCAGATGGGCCTCGTCGGCTCCTACACCGTGCTGATCCTCAGCCAGATGTTCGTATCCGTCCCGCTCATCATGTGGATCATGATCAGCTTCTTCGCCGGCCTGCCGGTCGAACTGGAGGAAGCAGCGCGCACCGACGGGCTGAGCGCCTTCGGCGCCTTCCGCCGCATCGCCCTGCCTCTCGCGGCCCCCGGGACGGCGACCGCCTCCCTGCTCGCCTTCGTCTTCAGCTGGAACAACTTCATGTTCGCGCTGATCTTCGCGGACGACCGTACGCAGACCGTGCCCGTGACCCTCTTCAACTTCATCTCGTACGCGAGCACCGACTGGGGCGGTCTGATGGCCGCCGCGACGCTCATCACCGTCCCCGTCGTCCTGGCCGCCGTCCTCGGACAGAAGTACCTGGTGGCCGGCCTGACCTCCGGCGCCACCAAGGGCTGAACGGCCCTCACCACCGCATCCGGAAGAAAGTACCCCCATGAAAATTGTCGACGCGAAGGTCCTCGTCACCAGCCCCGGCCGTAACTTCGTCACGCTCGGACTGACGACCGACGAGGGACTCACCGGCCTCGGCGACGCCACCCTCAACGGCCGGGAACTGGCCGTGGTCAGCTATCTCGAGGACCACGTGGTGCCCCTCCTCATGGGGCTGGACCCGCACCGCATCGAGGACACCTGGCAGTCCCTGTACAGGGGGGCGTACTGGCGGCGCGGACCGGTGACGATGGCCGCGATCGCGGCCGTCGACGTCGCCCTCTGGGACATCAAGGCGAAGGCCGCCGGCCTCCCGCTCTACCAGCTCCTGGGCGGGGCGAGCCGGGAGCGGGTGGCGACCTACGGCCATGCCAACGGCCGTGACATCCCCGAACTCCTCGACTCGGTCAGGGCTCGCCTCGCCGAGGGCTACCCGGCCGTACGCGTGCAGTCCGGCATCCCGGGGCTGAAGGCGGTCTACGGCGTGTCGAGCACCGACGACAGCGGCTCCCCCGTGCTCCACCAGCAGGCCCGGCCACTGGTGGAGGACTGGGACACCGACGCCTACCTGCGTCACATGCCGGACGTGCTGGAGGCCGTGCGCGGCGAGTTCGGCCCGGACCTGCCCCTCCTGCACGACGCACACCACCGGCTCACCCCGGTCCAGGCCGCCCGCCTCGGCAAGGACCTGGAACCGTACCGCCTCTTCTGGCTGGAGGACTGCACACCGGCCGAGAACCAGGAGGCGCTGCGCGTGGTCCGCCGCCACACCACGACGCCACTGGCCATCGGCGAGGTCTTCAACACGGTGTACGACTACCAGTCCCTGATCACCGAGCAGCTGATCGACTACGTACGTTCCGCCGTCACCCATTTCGGCGGCGTCACCCCGCTGCGCAAGCTCTTCGACTTCGCCGCGCAGTACCAGATCAAGAGCGCGATCCACGGCCCGGAGGACATCTCCCCGGTGGGCATGGCCGCCGCCGTCCACCTCGACCTCGCCGTACACAACTTCGGTATCCAGGAGTACTCGGGCCACACGGCGCTCACCGAGGAGGTGTTCCCCCACGCGTACACCTTCGTGAACGGCCATCTGCACCCCGGCGAGGCGCCGGGCATCGGCGTGGAAATGAACGAGGAACTGGCGGCCGCGCACCCGTACGAGGCGGCGTACCTCCCGGTCAACCGGCTGCACGACGGGACGGTCCACGACTGGTGACCTGATGCTCCCGCCGGCACGGCCTTCCCTGCTCCTCGGGCCGTGCCGGCGGCGCCTGTGGCGGTCCGGCCTCCGCGACGGCGGCCGGCGCGCGGTGCGCCGCCGACCGGTTCCTGCGTGCACCATGGACAACGCCCCGTCTCTGCGGCTACCTTCGCCGAGTATTTGACAACGATGTCACGCCGCCTCTCCCAGGGAGCAGTGATCGCCGATGGTGTCCCGAAGAACCCTTCTGCAGGCAGGCGGAGCAGTCATCACGGCCGGGGGGCTCGGGATCTCCCGGACCGGCCCGGCCGACGCGGCCGAGGCCCGCACCACGGCCCCTCTGCTGCCGTCCTTCGGCCGCCCCGCCCGGCTCGACGTCGCCGACGTCAGTTCCCTCGGCGGAGACGATCAGCTGCTGCTGACGACCCTTCAGGGTGTGGTCAACCGAAGCCGTCCACGCCTCTACTTCAACTTCGACGCGAGCGGTGTCGACCTCCGCTGGCTGCCCGGCACCGGCGCCTCGGTCACCCGTCACGACCGGGCGTCGGACCTCGTCGCCCGCTACCGCGGCGAGACACGCGGCGCCGTCCTGTATGACCCCCAGGTCCCTGACTCGGTGAACGTGGCGACCACACTGGCCGGCCTGGAGAACGCCGTCGTCGCCACGGCCGAACAGGCCCGTGAGTACCGCCTGAAGACCGTCGTGGATCTGCGGGGCCGCTTCGACACGGACGACGTGCTCGCCACCTACCGCTGGCAGCTGGACCATCTGTTCCCGCGCTGCACCCACACCCTGCTGGCCGGGCTGCCCCCCACCCGGACGGTACGGCCGGACGGTGTGCGGTGGCGTGAGATCGCACGGGAGACCGAGCGCGTGCGCGACTCGTCGAACCGGCAGGTCCGCACCTTCGATCTGAGCGCGGAGACCGCAGGCGGGGACGGCGTCTACCTGCGCTTCCAGGACGCGTACGGCGACGACGGCTGGGGCGCTTCGGTGGGGTCGGTCGGAGTGACGGCCGACGGCAACGAGCTGGTCGCCCCGTTCACCCCGGGCACGGCCGCCGAGGTGCCGCACCTCTTCGACGGCTCCCACTCCTCCGTCGGCGGGGACGCCAACCGGTTCTGCGACGGTGACGGGTACTTCATCTACCACTTCACGCCGCCTGCCGGCACACAGCGGCTCCTGGTCGAGGTCGAGCTGTGGAACCAGTACCTCGTCTCCGCCACCACGACCGCGCCCACCAGGGTCGAGCCGTTCCCCTACTTCCGGGACTACGCCGTCGCGAGCCGGGCGATGGTCCTCTGGCTGCCCCCTTCCGGCGAGACGGGCGCGCTCCTCGACGAGATCTTCAGCCGGGTCGCGCCCACCACCCCCTACGCCGGCTGGTTCTCCGACGACGTCGCGGGAGAGTGGGGCGGCGTCGACCGTGCGTCCCGGCACGGCATCGAAGTGGTGCCCGCCGACTACTACATGAACGCCACCGTGCACGCCGGCGTCCCCGCCAAGGTCTCCGGCAGGGTCCCGCCGAGGCCGACGGCCACCCTCCGCAACCGCGTCTACCTCACCCTCACCGTCGGCGAGGGCGACAACATCCAGTACTGCCAGCGCCGGATGCGCACCATCTGGGAGGATCCGATGAGGGGCCGTGTGCCCGTCAACTGGACCGTCAGCCCGCTGCTCGCGGACATCGGGCCCGCACTGCTGGCGTATTACCAGGGCACCGCCACCGGCAACGATCTGCTGATCGCGGGCCCCTCCGGCGCCGGATACACCTACCCCGACTCGTGGCCCGAGAGCGCCCTGGACGCGTACACCGAGCTCACCGGCCGCTTCCTGCGCCGGACCGGCATGGACCTGGTCTACGCGTACAACCCGCGGAACGCGTCAGGCGACGGCTGGATCCCGTTCGACGAACGCGTCGTCCGTTCCTACCGGGAGAACACCCCGGTGCGCGGCATCATCCAGTCCTGGGAGACGGGAGACCTGCAGAGCCGCCCCGCCGGGATCCCCGTGCTAGGCAACTTCTTTCCGCAGGGGAAGGCCGGGGAGTACCGGGACGCGCTGCTTCGGCACATCGAGGGCTGGGACCGCACCGCGCCCCTGTTCGTCGCCGGCGCCGTCAACGCCTGGAGCTGGACACCGAGTGACATCGCCGAACTTCGCGACCTGCTCGGCGAGCCCTTCGAAGTCGTCCGCGGGGACACGTTCTTCGATCTGGTGAACCGGGCGGGAGCGCACCGCCCGCGGTAGAGGAGGGCCCGGCCTCTTCCGGCCTCAGCGGGCGTGTGCCGCGGACTCGGCCCGTCCGCACTCTTCCGGCCCGCATTTACATCGATGTACATTTCCCACCGGCACTCCGGCATCGCCGTGCAGGAATGTCAGGGGCATGCCCAGCCGCCCCGCGTCGCCCGACTCGCCCGACACCTCGCCGCGGCCGCCTCCCCGGTCCGCCGCGGCCCGTCACCGAGAAGAGGAATCCCTGATGCGTAAGCGCCGACCACCACCTCACCCCCGCACCGGGCCGGGGAGCAGCCGGCCCTCCGGTGCGACCGCTTCCCGCCGGCCCACCGGGGCACGGCGGCTCCTGCTCTGCGTGACCTCGGTGCTGAGCCTGCTGGCCCTCGCGGTGCCGGCCGCGGCCGACAGCGCCTCATCCGGCGCCCCGCCCGCGGCCACCGCCTCGCCCACCGCCACGGGCACACCCCTGCGCGACGGTACGGGCCTGTACCCCCGTGCGATCCGGCTGGCCCACAGCGGAGCGGCTGACGGGCGTGTGCTCGCGAGCGTCGTCACCTTCGACGGCGACAACGGCATCGGCGCCATCCACGAGAGCACCGACGGGGGCACCACCTTCCGCGAGGTCGGCCGGGTCGCCGACCCCGAGTCCGCGGCAGGTCAGGGGCTGTGCTGCGCGACCCTGTTCGAACTGCCGCGCCAGGTGGGCGCCCTGGCGCCCGGCACGCTGCTCTGGGCCTCGTCCGCGGGCCAGGACGAACAGGACCGGCGGATGGCGCTGCGCATCTGGCGCAGCGACGACGTGGGACGCAGCTGGTCCTACCTCTCCGCCTGTGCCACCGCGAACGGCACGGGCGGCCTGTGGGAACCGGAGTTCTCCGTCGCCGCCGACGGCGCGCTCGTCTGCCATTACGCCGACGAGACGGACCCCGCCCACAGTCAGAAGCTGGTGGCGTCACGCAGTTACGACGGCGTCACCTGGCAGGGGCACCACGACACCGTGGCCAGCGGCTGGACTCCCGACCGGCCGGGCATGCCCGTGGTGCGCAAGCTGCCGAACGGCACCTATTTCATGAGCTTCGAGATCTGCAACCCCGGCGGCCAGTACCAGTGCGTGGTGCACTTGCGGACGTCGGCCGACGGCTGGAACTGGGGTGACCCGACGGCCCTGGGCAGCCGTCCGGAGACGGTCGACGGCAAGTACTTCAGGGCGGCGCCGACCATCGCATGGGCTCCGTCACCCGACGGCGGGCCGAACGGCCGGATCCTGCTGGTGGGCCAACGGCTGCTCAACCGGGACGGCACCCCTTCGGCGGACAGCGGCCGTACGGTACTCGTCAACACGGAGAACGGCAGCGGCCCCTGGTACGAGATCGACTCGCCCGTGCGGGTGGCCGCACCCGAGGTGAACTACTGCCAGAACTACAGCTCCCCGCTGCTTCCTTCGGCCGACGGCACCCGGCTGCTGCAGCTCGCCACCGACTGGGACGGATCGGTGTGCCGGCCGTACTTCGCGACCGGCTCCCTCACCGGCGGCGGCGACCAGGCCGGTGTGGCGGACGGCGCGCTCTACCGTCTGAGGAACGTCAACAGCGGCCACTGCCTCGACGTGGCGGCGGACTCCCGGGCGCCTGGCGGCAACGTCCAGCAGTGGACCTGCAACGGACTGGGGCCGCAGAACTGGACGCTCCGCGCACATGACGGTGGCCACTTCACCCTGACCGGCCGCAACAGCGGGCACTGCCTGGATGTGGAGAACGGTTCCGCGACGCCCGGCGCGAATGTCCGGCAGTGGTACTGCAACGCCCAGGCGGCCCAGGACTGGCGTCCGGAGAGCGTCGGCCGCGGGTACTACCGGCTCGTCTCCCGGTCCAGCGGCCAGTGTCTCGACGTGGCCGGGGGCTCCCGGGCACCGGGCGCCGACGTCCGGCAGTGGACCTGCAACGGCCTGGCGCCGCAGATCTGGCAGCTGGGGCGGGTCTGAGACCGGTCCGGGACGGCACATGGCCGACGGCCCGCCAGGCAGACCTGGCGGGCCGTCGTGCCGGGTACGGTTCAGCCGTCCCGTTCGCGGTGACGACGCGTCCGGATCGTCACCGGGCTACGCGCCGGGCTCCGTCGCCGTGGGCCGGCGCGAAGCCGCCATGGCGTCGTCCGGGTCACTGAGCGGGCGCAGCCGGTAGGTGTACGCGTAGTCCCGGTCGGCGAACAGCTTGAACTCGTCGTGCGTGTGCGCGCCCCAGCTGTCGTCGCCGCCGACCCCCATCTGCCGGTGGTTCAGGCGCAGGACGACCTCCTCCCGGGCCGTCAGCTGGTAGTCGTGGCGGATACCGGCAGACAGGTCCTCCGGGGTGAAGTGCGAGGCGTTGAACTCGATCAGCGGCTCGCCGGACGCGAGCAGCCCCTTGCCGCTGCCGTCGGTCAGCGCCACCCACCGCACGTCCGTCCTGTTGCCGTTCTCCTGCGGGCGGAGGTAGGGGGTCCGCTTCGCCGGGACGGTGAAGGCGTGGAACCCCACGTCGGTGCCGTTGTCGCGGTCCCAGTAGTTCTCGTCCGGGCCGCGGCCGTAGTAGCGCACGTGCTTGAGCCTGCCGGGCAGGAGGAGCAGGGTGCCCACCTCGGGGATGTACGGGAGGCCGGCCGCGCCCGGGTGCAGGGTGTTGTCGACCTTGATCTCGCCGTTGCCGAAGACCGTGTACGTCGTGGTGCAGGTGGACTCCGTCGAGGTGGGCAGGGTGCCGCGGACGGTGATCTCGACGGCCCGGTCGTCCACCTCGCGCACCTGGACGTCCGTCACCTTCCGGCCACTGCCCGCGTAGCGCCAGGTGCCGTTCCGGGCGGGCTGGCCGTTGCCGACGTCGTTGTCGGTCGGGGCACGCCAGAAGTTCGGGGCCGGCCCCGAGGCGATCAGCCGGTCGCCGCCCGCCTCGTAGGTGGTGATGACACCGCTGCTCTTGTCGACAGTGACGGAGAAGCCCTCACCGGTCACCGTCACCGAGCCGTCGCCGTCCCGGTGGCTCAGCGGGCGTACGGAATCCAGTGGCCTGGGCGTCACGGCCGGGCTGCCGGCGTCGACGGCGATCTGCTGGGCGGCCACCTCGAATCCGGCCTTCGCCCACTTCGTGGACTCCTTGGTGGTGAAGGACAGCTGGAGGAAGTACTCCGTGCCCGGGACCGGGTCGCGGGGCAGGGTGAAGGGGACCGTGACGGTCTTGCCGGCCGAGGGGGCGATGTCCAGCTGGGCGCGGGTGAGCCTTCCGCGCTGCACGGTCTTGCCGTCGGCCATCAGGGCCCAGGCGGCGTCGAATTCCCGCAGGTTGGTGAAGAGGTACTCGTTGCTCACGGTGAAACGCCCGCCGGGAGCGTCGTCCGCCGTCACGTGGATCGCCTGGTGGATCCGCTTGATCTCCGTGGCCTTGCCGGTGTGCCGGCGGTCGGCGGTGACGATCCCGTCGCCGGAGAAGTTGCCGTCGTTGGGGTTGTCGCCCCAGTCACCGCCGTAGGCGAGGAACGTACGCTCGGTGGGCCTGCGTTGCTCGAAGGCGACGGTGGCCGCGTCGAACCAGAAGCGCACTCCGTCGTCGTCGGCGCGCCGGGAGCCCGAGACGATCTCGGCAGCGCTCAGGGCACGGGCGTAGACGCGTGCCCGTCCGATCGTGCCGCTGAACTCGCGGGTCGGGTTCTCCGCGTCGGTGGCGAGCGCCAGTGGTGCGTTGTTGCTGCCGGGCGGCTGGGGCGCGGCCTCGGTGGCCTTGGTCTCGCCGTCGACGTAGAGGGTCAGCGTGGACTTCCCTGCGTCGTAGACACCCGCGATGTGGTGTTCGGTGCCTGTCCAGTCCTTCGGCAGCGTCCAGCTCGCGGTGGTCCACCGGCCGCCGGAGTGGATGAAGAACTCCAGGTCGCCGTCCGTCTGCTTCAGCGCGTACTGGGTGTCGCCCTTGGCGAGGACGGGTTGATGGGAGCCGGTCACCTTCGGAGTGACCCAGGCCTCCAGGGTCAGCGAGCCGGTGATGTCGAGGCCTGCGTCCCGGGCGAAGACCGTGCCCCCGGACACGCCCTTGTCCCGGTCGAAGGTGCCGCCGGCGGCGAGTATCTCCCCGCGCACGGCGCCGGGCCCGGATTCGGTGAACAGTTTGCGGGCCGGTGTGGGCCAGGTGAGTGCCTGATCGGCGAAGTCCCAGATCCAGCCGCCCTGCAGGACGTCGTGACTGCGGATGATGTCCCAGTACTTCTTGAAGTTGCCGTTCGAGTTGCCCATTCCGTGGGAGTACTCGATCAGGACGAAGGGCCGGGTGTCGGTGGTGTCCCGGGCGCGCTGCTCGACCTGGGCGGGTCGGGTGTACATCTCCGAGCGGATGTCGCTGATCCCGGGCCGGTCGTCACCCTCGTACTGGATGACACGGGTGGGGTCGTAGGAGCGGATCCAGTCGTGCATCGCGACGAAGGCCGATCCGGTGCCGGCCTCGTTGCCGAGGGACCAGATGACGGCGCAGGCGTGGTTCTTGTCGCGGTGGACCATGTTCCTGGCGCGGGCCACACACGCCTCGGTCCAGTCCTTGTGGTCTCCGGGGTAGGTGTCGCGGATGCCGTGGGTCTCCAGGTTGGTCTCGCCCACCAGGTACAGCCCGTACTCGTCGGCCAGCTCCAGCCACAGCGGGTTGTTCGGGTAGTGGGAGGTGCGGACGCTGTTCATGTTCAGCCGTTTGATGATCTCGATGTCCGTGACCATGTCCGCGCGGGTCAGCGCCATGCCCCGCTCGGGGTGCATCTCGTGCCGGTTCGTGCCGCGCAGGGAGACGGGCTTGCCGTTGACGCGCATCAGCCCGTCCGCGATCGCGAACTCCCGGAAACCCACCCGGTGCGACAGCGTCTCGGTCACCCTGCCCGCCGGGTCACGCAAACGCAGCACGGCGGTGTAGAGGTTCGGGTGCTCGGCGGACCAGAGCTCCGGCTTCGGCACGGCCTTGGCCGACCGCACGGTCACGTCCTGTCCGGGCGGGGCGGAGCCGAGGTCGGCGGGCTGCCTCAGCGGGCGGGACCAGACGGGGTGCCCGTCGGCGTCGTAGAGCTGGGTCTCCACGGTGTACTCGCCCTTCCCGGGGGCGTCGCCGTAGGCGCGTACGGAGGCGGTGACGGACAGTTCGGCTGCCGTGCAGCCGTCGCTGAGCGGGGTGTCGAGCTTGAAGTCCCGCAGGTGGACGGCGGGCGTGGAGAAGAGGTGCACCGAGCGGAAGATCCCGCTCAGCCGGATCATGTCCTGGTCCTCCATCCAGTCGCCGTCGGAGTAGCGGTAGACCTCCACCGCGATCTGGTTGCGGCCTCGCACCAGGTGCGGGGTGATGTCGTACTCGGCGGAGGTGTAGGAGTCCTCGCGGTAGCCCACCGGCTTGCCGTTGATCCATACGTAGTGTGCGGACTTCACCCCCTCGAACTGCAGGAAGACCTGCCGCTTCGCCCACTCCCGGGGGACGGTGAAGGTGCGGCGGTACTGTCCGACGGGGTTGTAGCGGGTGGGTGCGAAGGGCGGCTGGGCGTCCTCCCCCAGGCCGTTGGGGCCCGACCAGGGATAGGTGATGTTGGAGTAGATCGGGAAGTCGTAGCCGTGCAGCTGCCAGCAGGACGGCACGGGGATGGTGTCCCAGGTGCGGTCGTCGAGGTCGGTCCGGTGGAAGTCCGGGTCGCGGTCGTCGGGGCGGTCGGCGTAGGCGAACTTCCACGTGCCGTCGAGGTCGAGGCGCCACGGGGAGCGTGTCCGGTCGCAGGCCAAGGCCTGTGAGACGTCCGCGTACGGCATGAGGGTGGTGTGGGGCGGTTCCGAACCGACGTCGAACACCGCGATGTTGTTGTTCCACTCCGGGTAGCCGTTGGCCGGCGGGTTCACGGCGGGCGGACCGGAGTCGGCGCGTGCGGCCGCGCCTGTGGGGAGGACCGCGGGGAGAGCGGAGAGGGCGAGCGCGCCGAACCCGGCGGCACCGCCCTCCAGAAGCCGGCGGCGGCTCACGCTCCGGGGCAGGCCGGCCGGCTGGTGGGGGGAAGACGATTGCTGCATGCAGTGGGCCCCTAGGAATGGCCGTACCGCTGTGCGCCGGTGCGGCACACAGCGCGTAGGCGTGTCGAGTTCCGTTCGATGTCGTCGGCGTACCGAACGGGACCTCAGGGTCCGGACCTGCTCCGGTGGCCGCCTTCGCCGGCGCGGTCGAGTCCGCCGTCGCGCGTGGCACTGCTGATCGTCATGTCGATGCGGCTCCTTGCGGGGGAAGTTGCCTCTTCGTCACGTTCGAAATCTCGTCGGGCGTCCGAAATCCTGCCGTGACGGTAGTGACGGGTGGTGACGGGTGTCAACGGTCGCGCGCAGGCGGGTTCTTCAGGGGGACGGCGGTGTCGGCGCGCGCAGGACGGGCATCATCGTCGCCACCTCGTCCTGGGCGAGATGGTCGAGGACCAGCCGGCCGACCAGGGCCGGCTTCTCCAGCGGCACCAGGTGGGAGGCGCCGGGGAGGACAGCCAGCTGCGCCCCCGGGATCGCGCGGTACAGGGCCGCCGTGTGCTCCAGCGTCATCAGGTCGTCGTCTCCCACCATGGTGAGGACGGGCGCCTCGATGCGGGCCAGGTCCCCGGTGGTGAGCGTCGGCTGGGTGCGCCACATGTCGGTCATCTTCGCCGCCACCACCGGCCAGTGGCCCGCGCCGTCGGGTGTGACGGCCTCGTACAGCTCCCGGAAGAACGCCAGGTCCTGCCCGTCCGGAGTCATCGCGTCGAGCATCGCCGGCTCGACGAAGCACTCGGGGCCGGGCCGGAAGTTCGCCCCGATCACCACGGCCTTGCGCACCAGGTCCGGGCGGGCGGCCGCGACGAGCAGCGCGACGACTCCCCCGTCGCTCCAGCCCACGAGATGCGCCGGCTCCCCCACGACCGTCTCCAGGAATGCCACCGTGTCGTCGGCCATGTCCTGGTAGGTGAGCGGCCCCTCGACATCCGGGGTGTGCCCGTGCGCGCGCCGCTCGGGCAGGAGGACACGATGGGCGCCGGCGAGGGCGGTGCGGAGCTCGCCCCAGGTCTCGTTGGTGCAGAAGCCGCCGTGCAGCAGGACCAGCGGGCTGCCGGTCCCCTCGGTCTCGTACCACGTCCTGACACCAGGAAGGTCCGCGTAGTCACCCATTGTCCCAGGCCCCTTCGGGCTGCTGTCCTCACTCGCCAGTCTGCGCCGTGCCCCTTGCGTCCGCCACACGGGACGGAGGGAGCACGGCCGGGCCGTCGGCGGGTGCGTGCTGGGCGGTGATGGTCGGGGGGTGCGCGGGATCCGGGATCCGGTCGCTCCAGCCGCCGGGGACCGCCCGGCCCTGCCGGCCGCGGAAACGGACGGGGGCCATGCCGACGCGGCGGGTGAAGAGGCGGGAGAAGTAGGCGGGGTCGTCGTAGCCGACGCGGCGGGCGACAGCGGCCACGGGGAGTTCGGTGGTGGCGAGGAGTTCCTTGGCCCGGCCGAGCCGGATGCCGAGGAGGTAGTCCTTGGGGCTGCATCCGGCGCCCCGGCGTACGGCGGTGCGCAGCTCGGCGGGGGTCATCCCGTGGCGGGAGGCGTGTTCGGCGACGGACAGGGGCTGGAAGGCGTCGCGGGCGAGGGCGTTGAGCACGGGGTCCCCGTCGGCTCCGACATCGGCGCGGGCGCGCCGCAGGGCGACGAGCAGTTCATGGACGGCGGCGCCGGTCTCGACTTCCAGGAGGGGGTTGCCGAGGCGGGCGGCGCGGGCGATCCGGCTCACGGCGGCGCGGGCGGACGCGGTGTCCGCGAGGGGGACGACCGGGCGGTCGGTCTCGATGTAGCCGAGTTCGGTATACGGGACGGTGGCCGGCCCGGTGAAGTCGACGAAGCTCTCGTCCCAGCCGGTGGCGGGATCGGGACCGTAGTGATGCGGGATGCCCGGTACGAGCCAGATCAGCGCGGGCGCCGTCACGGCGGTCCGTCCGCCGTCCGGGCGGCGGTACCAGCCACTGCCGGCGCTGATGACGACGGCGACGTGGTGGTCGAGGGTGCGGGGCCCGACGGCGGGCAGTGTGCCGTGTTGGAGGCCTACTCCGAGGCAGACCAGCCCCAGCTTGTGGTGGGTGGGGCTCGGCGTGAAATAGCGCATCCAGGTGTGGTACATCCGGTTCCGTCTCCTCCCCGTCCGGTCGGTCCGGCCTTCCGTTGTGTCCAAACAGAGCTGATCTTTGTCCATGGACCGCTCCGCCGCCAGAGGGTGAGGTGGGAAGCGGTGGAACGAGAGGCGGGGACCATGGCTGAGTTCACGGTGGGCGAGCGGGATTTCGAGCTGGACGGGCGGCCCGTACGGCTGTTGTCGGGTGCTCTGCACTATTTCCGGGTGCACGAGGGCCAGTGGGAGCACCGCCTGACGATGCTGCGTGCCATGGGTCTCAACTGTGTGGAGACGTACGTCCCGTGGAATCTGCACGAGCCGGAGCAGGGGCGCCACCGTGACGTGGAGGCGCTGGGCCGGTTCCTGGACGCGGCGGACGCGGCGGGGCTCTGGGCGATCGTGCGGCCGGGGCCGTACATCTGCGCGGAGTGGGAGAACGGCGGTCTGCCGCACTGGCTGACGGGGGCGCTGGGCAGCAGGGTGCGGACCCGCGACGCGGAGTACCTCGGGCACGTGGAGCGGTGGTTCCGGCGGCTGCTGCCGCAGGTGGTGCGGCGGGAGATCGGCCGGGGCGGCCCGGTGATCATGGTGCAGGTCGAGAACGAGTACGGCAGTTACGGCTCCGACCAGGTGTATCTGGGCCGTCTGACGGAGTTGCTGCGCGAGCTCGGTGTGACGGTTCCGCTGTTCACCTCCGACGGCCCGGAGGACCACATGCTGACGGGCGGTTCGGTGCCCGGGGTGCTGGCGACGGCGAACTTCGGCTCGGGGGCCCGGGAGGGGTTCGAGACGCTGCGGCGGCACCGCCCGGACGGACCGCTGATGTGCATGGAGTTCTGGTGCGGCTGGTTCGGGCACTGGGGCGGGGAGCCGGTGGTACGGGAGCCGGCCGACGCGGCTTCGGCGCTGGAGGAGATCCTCGGGTGCGGCGCGTCCGTCAACATCTACATGGCGCACGGCGGTACGAACTTCGGCGGCTGGTCGGGGGCGAACCGTGCCGGCGAGATGCACGGTGGGGAGCTCCAGCCGATCGTCACGTCGTACGACTACGGCGCCCCCGTCGACGAGTACGGCCGGCCCACGGAGAAGTTCTGGCTGTTCCGGGAGATCCTCGCGCGCTACCGCGAGGAGGGTGCCCAGCTGCCCGACGTGCCCGCTCCGCCCGCCGCACCGGCCGGCCCTGTGAGCGCCGAACTCGTGGAGTGGGCACCCCTGGGGGACGTCATGGACACCCTCGGTGGTCCGGAGGCCGGATGGGCGGTGCCGCCGACGTTCGAGGAGCTGGGAGTGGACCGGGGGGTGGTCCGCTACCGGGTGGAGGTGCCCGGGCCGCGTCCGCCGTACCCGCTGGGCGTGACCGGGCTCCGGGACCGGGCGGTGGTGTACGTCGACGGGGTGCGGGCGGGAGTGCTGGGCGGCGGAGCGGCCGAGGCCGGCTCGTACACGGCGCTGGAGGGGCCGGTGGCGGGTCCGGCGGAGGTGGAGCTGTGGGTGGAGTCGCTGGGGCGGGTCAACTACGGGCCGCGTCTCGCCGAGCCGAAGGGGATCACGGGGGGTGTGCTGCACGAGCGGCAGTACCTGCACGGTGTGCGGGCGCGGGGGCTCGCCCTGGACGCGTTCGAGGGCGCGGACGCACTGGGAGAGGTGCCCTTCAGGACTCCGCAGGAGGGCGCCGCGGGCCTGTTCCGGGGATCGTTCGACGTGCGCGGTCCGGGTGACGCGGGGCTGGCCCTGCCGGGGTGGGAGCGCGGCTTCGTCTGGGTGAACGGCTTCTGCCTGGGGCGCTACTGGAGCGCGGGGCCCCAGGTGTCGCTGTACGTTCCCGGGCCCTTGCTGCGGGAGGGGCTGAACGAGGTGTGGGTCCTGGAGCTGGAGCGCTCGGGTGACCGCCGGCTGACTATCGGCTGAGGCCGTGCCCGCGGAACGGTGCGACGGGGGCCCGCACCGCGTCCGGGGAGTGCAGGCCGCCAGGCGGGGCTGTCGGCGATCCGTAGGCGATGTGTCGGCGGCCCCTGGGACGGTGGGAACTGCCCGAGGGAGCAGCCGCAGTCTCCTTCGCGAACAAGGGAGCCCGTCGCCGTGTCGTTCACATCCTCCGTCCCGCCCTGGGACGTCCGGCGGCCGCCCGGCGCCGACGGCCGCGTCTTCCTGGTCACCGGCGGCAACGCCGGGATCGGGTACTTCGTCGGTGAGCAGTTGTCGGCGACCGGTGCCACCGTCGTCCTCGGGAGCCGGAGTCCGGCCAGGGCCGAGGCCGCCATGGCCACGATCCGCATGCGTGTCCCCGGCGCGCGGGTACGGGCTGTGCGACTGGACCTGGCCGACCTGTCGTCGCTCGGAACGGCGGTGGAGTCACTGGGGGTGGAGTGCCTCGACGCGGTGGTCCTCAACGCCGGCGTCGCGCTCGACGACCCGCCACGCGAGGAGACCGTGGACGGTCACGAGCTCATGTTCGGCACGAATCACCTCGGGCACTTCGCCCTGGCCCATGCGCTGATGCCGCTGCTGGCCGCCGCCCCGGCGGCCCGGGTCGTGACCATGGGCAGTTTCGCGGCGAAGTCCGAACGGCTCGACCTCGACGACCTGCAGTCCCGGAAGGACTACCGGCCCAGGCGGACCTACGGCCGCTCCAAGCTGGCACAGATGTACTTCGGCCTCGAACTCGACCGCCGTCTGCGTGCCGCCGGCAGCACGGTGTCGAGCGTGCTGGCCCATCCCGGCGGGGCGCTCGACTCCCTCACCCCCTCACGGCCCCCTGTCCATGTGCGGGCCACCGGCGCGCGGCTGGGCGCGGCGCCCGCCGCCCTTCTCCTTCAGGGCAAGGACGCCGGTGCGTGGCCCGCGGTCCGCGCGGTGCTCGATCCCGCGGTGTGCGGGGGCGAGCTGTGGGGGCCGCGCGTCTTCGGGCTGCGCGGTGAGCCCCGGCGTGAGGCGGTGTGGGCTCATCTCGCCGACCGCTCGGTCGCGGCGCGGTTGTGGGACGTGAGCTCTGCTCTGACCGGCGCGGGCCTGGGCACGGGCTGCGGACGCGGATGATTTCCGTGCACGAGGCCCGGCCCGCCGGCTGCGCGGCCGCGGTCGTCGGGGTCCGGCCGCCCCGCACCCTCGTGGGCGCCGGGCGCGGGGCGGCGGCCCGTCACACCTCCCGCACCTCGAAGGAGTCGAGGACGAACTCCGCCGTCCCGTCGTCACCGGTCCTGCGCAGACCGACCCAGGTCTCCCCCTCGGACGGCGCCGTGAACTCGTAACTCAGCACGGCCGGTGAGGTGGCCACGGGAAGGTCCTTGCGGTCGAGCTCGCGGGAGGCCGGTGCGTCGGCCCCGGTGATCCACGCGTACTGGCCGGCCTTCTCGTTCTCGTACCGGAAGGTGACCCGGTAGCGCCTGCCCGCCTCGAAGCGGACGGTGTGCTGGACGGTCCGGTAGACGAGGCCGTCGTTCTCGCCGCGCGACTTCAGCGACCGGGTTCCGTCGACGACGTCGTCGATGGCCTTGCCGTTCCAGCCGCGCTGGGTGAAGGGGGCGTGCCGCTGGGCGATGTGGGTGCGCGGATCCGTCGAGCCGCCCGCGTCGCCCTTGACGAACGGCCCCCAGCCCTGGGGCACGTGCTGGAAGTCCTCGAAGGCCACGGCTCCGGCCTTGGTGGTGCGCCGCGCCGCGACGATCCGCACGTTGTCGAAGCGGACCCTGGCGTCCCCGGCGTCGACGCGCAGGGTGAGGTCCACGGGCCCGCCGCCGTCCGGCACGGTGAAGTACGTGAACATGCGCTGGAAGCGGGTGTCGTGTTTGCGGTCCGCCGCGACGAGGTTGACGGCGGTGGAGGAGTCCGTCCAGTTCCCGGCCGTGGTGCCGTCGGCGGTGCGCACGGTGAGCGCGGCACGTCGCCGCTCCCCCGCCTTCTCCCCCACCTCCACCTGGACGGAGGCGGCGTAGGTGCCCGGTGCGAGGCGGGCGATCCGCTGGCCGACGGCCGCAGCGGGGCCGGCGCCGACGACCAGTTCGTAGTCGCCGAGGTCGCTGAGCTCGACCGACGCCGGACCGTCGACGTGCCAGCCCTCCAGGGAGCCCGAGTTGAAGCCGGGGTCGTGGAGGGGTGTCGCCTGCCCCCATCGCGGGTCACGGTTCGCGGGCATCCGGGTGCGGTGGACGACGTACGGCTGCTCCGCCTCGGCCTCGATGGTGACGCGGCCCGAGCGGACGGGCACCTCGCGGACGGACGTCCGTCCCTGGTCGGTGAGCCGGTGGACGTAGACCTTCGACCGTCCGGCCCAGCCGCGCGGCAGCCGCCAGGTGCTGCTGCCGCCCGCCGGGTTGTAGTGGTAGAGGCGGTCCGGGTCGGTGGCTTCGCGCGGCTCCCAGGGCAGCAGATAGCGTCCCCCCTCGTACACGACCCTGCTGTCCGTGATGATGCGGCGGGTGCCGTCGGTGTCGTCCACGGATGTCTTCGTCGGGCCGAAGAAGGTGATCTCGTGGGCGCCCCAGGTTCTGACCGGGTAGGCCTGGAGGTACTTGGCGGGCAGGCTGTCGGTCCAGATCTGCCGGTAGAAGGTGTTCCAGTCGGTCTTGTTGACCCAGCCCTCGAAGTTACCGGTGCGCGGTATCCCCAGGAGCGTCGGCCACTTGTCGGCGAAGACGTCCTTCTGGTGGTTGCGGATGAAGCGGATCAGCTGGGAGTTGATGCCCCGGGACGTGTCCGCGCCGTAGTCGGTCTCGGTGGCCCAGTGGGACCACAGGGCGGAGCGTTCGAGGCCGTGGCCCCACTCGGTGGTCACCTGCCAGCCCTGCTCACGCAAGGCCCTCTGGAGCCGGTCGGAGGTCCAGCCGGACTCGCGGAACACGTCGATGTAGAGCATGTTCAGGGCGGGGTCGGTCTCGTCCCTGAGGTCCTGGAAGCGCTTGATGATGTCGCCGGACACGAGATCTCGCCGCTGGTCGATGCGGTAGCTCTGGTCGAGCCAGTCCCACTGTTCGTCGCTCTTGTCCACGAGTGTCTCGGAGAACGCGTTCGCGACGGGGTAGGACTCGGTGGCGTTCACATGGACGCCGAAGTCGCTCCCCCAACCGCGCCCCTCTTTCACGAGCGTGTTGAGGTCCTTCAGGCCGCCCGCGCGTTCGTTGTGGTTGCCCGCATAGTCGGGGTGGGCCGAGTCGTGGCCCTCCGACTGGTACCCCTTGAGGAGCGTGTACTGGCGCAGGCCGTCGGTGGCGAGGGAGATCCGCTTGACGTTGTCGAGTGTCACGAGGAACGGGTTGGTGGCCTGGCTGGCGAAGTTGAACGGAATGTGCGGGACGACGCGCAGATGCTGCTCGTCGGCGCCCAGCGGGTCGACCATGATGTCGCGGAAGGCGATGGCGGCGTCCTGCCAGTCCACGACGCCGTCGCCGTTGCGGTCACCGGTGATGATCACCGTGGCGTACGGGAGCGGCTCGGTGGCGTCCGGCGGCGCGGTCGCGGCCCTGTGCGTCCACTGCCCGCAGGCGAGTTCGGCCTTGACGTAGCCGTCCTTCCTGACGGTCCGGCGCCACAGCCGGCCGTTCTCCCAGTTGGCGCCGGGCGCGCTGTCGGGCTTGTCGTACGTCGTGTTGGTCTCCAGGGCCCCACCGAGCCGGTCGTGGGCGACGACCGCGTACGCGCAGCCGGTCGGCGCGGCGTCGGGTGCGGTGTCCGGTGTGAGCGCGACCAGGGTGTCGCCGCTCGTGGCCTTGTCGAGCTGGATCCGGGCGGCGAGGAGCGCGGCGCCCGGCTGGTCGCTGCGTACGGACAGGAACGCCAGCGACGGGATCTGGAGCGTACCGACGCGCAGGTCCGGTGTGTCGGTGATCCTGGTGACCCGCCACTCGACCCGGCGGCCGGTGACGCGGATCTCGGCCCGGATCTCGGTGCCGCCGTCGAAGGCGAGGGTGTACGACGCCGTGTCCCGGCCGGAGCGTGAGGTGACCCGCGGGGTACGGGCGGTGCCGTCGATCAGCACGGAGGTGACGGGGTCCTCCTGACCGTGCAGTACGGCGCCCGCGGCACGGTCGGTGTACGAGACGATGCGCGGGAAGTCCGGATCGACGCGCACCTCCAGTTCGCGGGAGCGCAGCACGGTCTCCCGCTGTGCCGCGAACGCGGCGCCCGGGCCGGCGAGGGCCAGTCCGGCCCCCGCCAGTGCGGTGGTGGCCACCACGGTCCTGCGGCTCGGTCCGGGATCTTGTGCGTGCATGCTCGTTCTCCTGGCGCTGGACGGCATCTGTGCACGCCAAGATGCGCTGCCCGGGGTTGACGCGCCCATGGACAAAGGAGGGGCGGGTGTTGGACTAACGCGTGCGGCGCGGTCCGGACGCCCTTGCCGGTGGGACGGGTGCTGGAGCGGTTGTGGGGTAGTCGAGCCGAGACGTCCGCACACACGGCTCGACGAGGAGGTTCCGCATGGCGGCTCTACGCGGCCCACCGGTCCCGCCTCACCGGACGGACGGCGCCCTGGGCGGCCGATGTTTCCGACAGACCGAGGAAGGCAAGGTGACCTGGCCATGAGCACGGCAGAGCGGCAGACCGACCCCACCGACGACTCGTTGGGTGTCCTGGTCTCGCGCGCCTCGCAGCAGATATCGGAGCTGGTCCGCGAGGAAATGCGGCTGGCCCGGGCGGAGATGACCCAGAAGGGCAAGCGTTTCGGGAAGGGCGGCGGCCTCTTCGGCGCCGCGAGCCTCGTCGGCTTCCTGGCGGCCCAGGCGCTGGTGGCGACGTGCATCGTGGCTCTCGCACTGGTGCTGCCGCTGTGGGCGTCGGCTCTCGTCGTCACGGCGGTGCTGGCCGTGGCCGCGGGTGCGGCCGCACTGGCAGGGAAGAAGCAGATCGCCGAGGCCGGCTCCCCCGCCCCGGAGCAGACCGTCGGCAGCGTCAAGGCCGATCTGGCCGAGATCAAGGGAAAGGCACATCGATGAGCAAGGAATCCCGGACGAACATAGGAACTCCCGTCCCCGATGCCTCGAACCCCGAGGAGCTGCGCGAACAGGTCGAGCGCACCCGGGACGAACTCGGGCAGACCGTCGAGGCACTGGCGGCCAAGGCCGACGTCAAGGCACAGGCGAGGGAGAAGGCGGGCGCCGCGAAGGAACAGGCTGCGGAGAAGGCCGCCCTGGTGGCCGATCAGGTCCGCGGGAAGGCGGAGCAGGCCACGCGGCTCGTCAAGGACAAGACACCTGAACCCGTCCTGGAGAAGGCGGCCGAGGCCGCGTCCCACGTACGGGAGACCGCGACCCGGGCAGGACAGTACGCGGCGGACAAGGCACCCGACCCGCTGCTCGACAAGGCGGGCCGTGCCACGTCGTTCGCACGCGCCCACCGCAACCCGCTTCTCGCCGGTGGTGCGCTGCTCGCCGCCGTCCTGCTGGTGCGGCGCCGCCGGGGACGCCGATGAACGTGTCCAAGATCGCCTACAAGCCGGTCGGGATGGCCCTCGGCGCGGCGAGCGGCATGATCGCGGGTGCCGCGTTCAAGCAGACGTGGAAGATCATCGAGGGCGAGGGCGACGCACCCGATGCGACGGACGAAGACCGGTCCTGGCGGCAGATCCTGCTCGCCGCCGCGCTGCAGGGTGCCATCTTCGCCGTGGTCAAGGCGGCCGTCGACCGCTCGGGCGCCGTGGCCACGCGTCGCCTGACCGGCGTCTGGCCGGGCTGACCCGCCGCGGCGCGCCGGCCCCGTTCCGTGGAGGGCCGGCGCCGCCGGGCTCCTTCCACGCGGGTGGCGAGAGCGCCGGAGGGCCGTATCAGGCCGTCCTGACCGCAGGACCGGAGCCGCCCGGGTCGCCGGCCACCGCGTGCGCCCATCGGTCCGACGAGTCGAGGGCCGAGGTCAGGTCACCGCGGAGGGCGCGTTCCGTGACGCCGGTCGAGGGTCCAGGAGTACACGCGCCTCCGACCGGGCCTGAGGACCTGTCCACGTCCGCTCCTCGGCAGGAGTTGTCGGTGGCCGGTGCGATGCTGTCGCCGACGACTCCGCTCGCAGTGATCATTGAGAGGTTCCGATGACTGGACAGTCAGGGCCCGACCTGTCTCCGGTCGGCTTCGACACCGCTTGGTGCGCCACTGACCTCGGCGCGTACCGTGCCTGCCGGCACACCTACGAGCACTACTCCCTCGCGAGTCTGCCGCCGTTGGATACCAGCCGGTCAACGGGTGCCTTCGGATGGCTCGGAGATGTCGGCGCCCCCATCCCCCGGCAGGTCGTGAAGCTCACCGGCCTGGCAAGGGACCTGGCTGCCAGGGGCCTCACCCTGCCCCAGGATTTCGTCACGTACCAGACGACCGAGAATTTGTACGGCTCGCTGGACGAGGTCTCGGTGACCGGGTGCTGGACGAATCTTTCGGACCCGCTGCCCAGTCCGGTGGAGCCCGGTGCCTACCTGGTGCGGTTCCTCCGGGACCAGCAGGACTGCGTCATCTGGTACCTCTACCTCCGCCCTATGAGCGAGGCGTTCGTGGTGTACTCCCCCGTCGATTACGAGTCGGAGTACGAGGCGCGGCGGGACGGGGAAGAGACACAGACCGATCTCGAGGACGCGGAGAAGCAGAGGGCCGCGATCCTGTGGTGTGCGCCGTCCTTCGAGGAGTTCGCCCATCGGTTCTGGATCGAGAACCGCCTCTGGCATGCGGTCAACGGCGCCGAACTGCCCCGGCTCGAGCCGGGGCTGCAGGATTACTTGAACCACTACATGCCGCCTGGGAGCGCGGCACCTGCTCCTCAGGTGACCTGGCGCCGTTCTGTCCCCAGAGGTTGGTGACGATGCAGCTCTGGTCGGTCTCCCGTTGGCTTCGCGGAGTCCGGTGGCATGGCGAGCAGTCGCGTCGGACGAGCGGGCCGGCGTTCAACGCGCGGGTGCGGCCGGTGGGGTACCGCGTAGCCCGGCTGCGGCTCGGGCCAGCGCGGCGAGGGCCGGTGAGTGGTGGCCTGCCGGCCATGCGAGCACCGTCGTGATGTCCGGGGCGTCGACGACGGGCACCGCCACATGGTCGGGCCACTGCCAGGCGCGGCTGGAGGCAGGGATGACGAGCAGGGTCCTGCCGAGCGCGACGAGCTGAGCGAGCTGCGACTGGGTGTGTACCTCCGGCCCGGGGCCGTCGGGGTAGGAGCCGTCGAGCCGGGGCCATCGGGCGATGGGCAGGTCCGGCACGTTTCCGACGTCCGCGAGGGTGAGCTGGGCACGCGCGGCGAGCGGGTGTCCCGACGGGAGAAGGGCGACTTGGCCTTCGGTGCAGAGGTCTTCGGTATCGAACCCGGCGAGGTCGTCGACCGGCCGGTGCATGAGGGCCACGTCCGCGCGCCCGCTGCGCAGAAACCGTGCCTGCTCACCGACCTCGCACAGGACCACGTCGACCGGTGCCGTATCGGTGTCGGCTGCCGACGAGGCGAGGAGTCGTTCCAGCAGTTCGTGTGATGCGCCGGCTTTCGTCACCAGTACCAGTGGCCGCTGAAGATTTTCTGCCCGCCGGGTCCGGCGCGCGGCAGCCGCGACCGCATCGAGGGCCACCCGGGCTTCGCGCAGCAGGACTCCGCCAGCGCTGGTGAGGGCCACCCCTCGTCGGTCCCGGTCCAGGAGCTGGACGCCGAGCCGACGTTCCAGCTGCCGGATGGCGCGCGACAGCGGCGGCTGCGCGATCCCGAGCCGCTGGGCCGCGCGCCCGAAGTGCAGCTCCTCGGCAACCGCGACGAAGTACCGCAGCTCACGAGTCTCCAGGTCGTCCATGCGCATGCCCTATCCACCTTTTGATACCCGCCAGGTATCACAGCGTACTTGATCGATATTGGACGGAACGGATGCCGCACGCTGAGCATGGGCAGCGTGAACAACACCAAGACAGCGCTGATCACCGGCGCGAACAAGGGAATCGGCTTCGCCATCGCCCAGGGGCTCGGAGCCCTTGGCTTCACCGTCGCCGTGGGTGCGCGTGACGACGCCCGACGCAAGGAGGCCGTGCAGCGGTTGCACGCCGCAGGCATGGACGCGTTCGGAGTCGCCCTCGATGTCACCTCCGACGCCAGTGTCGCCGCAGCGGCGGCGAGCATCGAGAAGGAAGCCGGGCGACTCGACGTCCTCGTCAACAACGCAGGCATCTCCGGCCGGTTCGCGGACGGGGCGCAGGACCCCACGACCCTCGACCTCGACGTCCTGCGCACAGTCCTGGACACGAACGTGTTCGGGGTTGTACGGGTGACGAACACGATGCTCCCGCTGCTCAGCCGTGCCGCCTCGCCCCGGATCGTCAACATGTCGAGCAACATGGGCTCGTTGACGCTGCGGACCGGCCCGGTCATGGCCGCCTACGCACCCTCCAAGTCGATGCTCAACAGCGTCACAGCCCAGTACGCCCGCCAATTCGCTGACACGGACATCATCGTGAACCTGGCGTGCCCCGGGTATGTCGCAACCGACTTCACCGGATTCGCCGGGGAACGAACACCCGAGCAGGGCGCCGCGATCGCCCTTCGCCTCGCCACCCTGCCCGACGACGGCCCCCGAGGCGGCTTCTTCGACGACGAGGGAGCCGTCGCCTGGTGACTCTGCGCGCTCGAGAGCGCCGAGCCGGCAGTGGGCGCGCCACGCACCCGCCGGCGCGCGAGCCCACCCACGTTTTCCGGAGACACACCGCCCTGAACGGGCTGCCACCCGTCAGCCGCGTGCCTGACCTCTCGGGTCAGTACACCTGGCGCCTCTCGTCGAAAACCCGGACCAGGAGATCGCGACTCCCGACGGGAGCGGCTGTCTCGAGGCCACAGCGGCTTTCGCCGGTACGTACGACGGCAAGTGCTTGAAGCCGGCGGGGCGGCGCGACCGCCCCGCCGGTGACCTGCCGGGTCCGGCCGGGTGCCGTGGCAGGCCGGGGTCCGTTTCAGGCGGACGGGGCCTCGGTCCTGGCAAGCGTCGCGGGGACCTCGCCCTCGTCCAGGGCGACGTCCTTCGTCTCCTTGCCGATGAGGAGGGCGATCAGGGTGAGGACCGCCATCACGGAGAGGTACACGCCGACCAGCCACGGGGAGCCGTCGCCGGCCTCCCAGAGGGCGACCGCGACGAACGGGGCGACGGCCGCGCCGAGAATGGAACTGACGTTGTAGGCGATGCCGGAGCCGGTGTAGCGGACGCTGGTCGGGAAGAGCTCGGGGAGCATCGCGCCCATCGGGCCGAACGTCGTGCCCATCAGGGTGAAGCCGAGGACCAGCCAGAGGACCACGCCGAGCGTGCCCAGGTTGATCAGCGGCACCCAGACCAGGCCGAAGACGATGATGCCGGCGGTGACCCAGGCAAGGGTCTTACGGCGTCCGTACCTGTCCGCGAGCGGCCCCGAGATCAGGGTGAACGCCGCGAAGAACAGCACACCGAAGATCATCATCAGGACGAACGTGGTGTAGCTGTAACCGAGGCCGGGGACGTCCGCGTCCTCGGCCGCCCGGCCGTAGCTCAGCGAGAACGTCG
This sequence comes from Streptomyces sp. NPDC023573, assembly GCF_055559735.1. NCBI lineage: Bacteria > Bacillati > Actinomycetota > Actinomycetes > Kitasatosporales > Streptomycetaceae > Streptomyces > Streptomyces sp. NPDC023573. The sequence continues at coordinate 376,569 of NZ_JBVHKB010000006.1, read as the reverse complement.
TCATCAGATAGAAGAGGACGTACGTCGCCAGCATCGCGAAGCTGCCGAGGATCAACTGCTTCCAGTGGTGGCGGAAGACGGTGGCCAGTGGCAGCTTGCGGACCTTGCCGGTCTCCTGCGTCTTCGCGAAGACCTGCGACTCGACCAGGCGCATGCGTACCCACAGACCGATCGCGACCATGACAGCCGAGAACAGGAACGGGATCCGCCAGCCCCAGCTCTGGAAGGCGTCGGAGGGCTGCGAGGGGTCGGCGCCCGCGGCGGAGGGAAGCAGCGCGCCGATGATCAGGAAGAGGCCGTTGCCGATGATGAATCCGAGCGGGGCGCCCAGCTGCGGGAACGTGCCCCACAGAGCGCGCTTCCCGGCGGGTGCGTTCTCGGTGGCGACCAGGGCCGCGCCACTCCACTCGCCACCGAGTGCGAAGCCCTGGGCGAGCCGCATCAGCACCAGCAGCGCCGTGGCGACCCAGCCGACTTGCGCGTACGTCGGCAGAACCCCGATCAGGAAGGTGGCGATGCCCATCGTGAGCAGGGAGGCCACCAGGGTGCCCTTGCGGCCGAGACGGTCGCCGAGGTGGCCGAAGACGATCGCCCCGACCGGCCGGGCGACCATCGCCGCGCCGAAGACCGCGAAGGAGGAGAGCAGGGCTGTGGTCGGGTCGCTGCTCGGGAAGAAGAGTTTCGGGAAGATCAGAACCGCGGCGGTCGCGTAGACGTAGAAGTCGTAGAACTCGATCGTCGTGCCGATGAGGCTGGCAATCAGGACACGTGACCGCGAGTTGACGGGCGGTTCCTGCGACTGCGACGGGGCCTGGGCGGGCCCGGTGGTGGGAGCGTACATCTCTGGGACTTTCCCACGAGGGCGTAGTGCGGCCGTCGACGTAGAGGGCCGACGGTCCCGCACGGCGGCGCAGGTCCCCCTCGTGGCAAGGCCGCGTTACCGGTGCGGGCGCGACAACGCTCTCACGCATCTCACGGAGCGGTTGACCATTGTCCAGGATGTGGGACGACCGGAGCCCGTCGCGGTTCGGTCCCGACCGGGGAGCCCCCTGCCGTCGGGCGTGGTCCACCTGCCGAAAAGCCTCTTCATGGGCAATACGAATAGACGGTGCCGCCGGATATGAGGCGGTGGGTATGCGCGATGCTGCTCGTGAGCTGCTCGACGGGGGCGCAGCCGGAGCCATCGGCGACTGCTCTGCGGACGATGCCGCTGCGCCCGACGTGCGTCCCGCCGCCGGCTTTCGGCAACACGACGCACCCGTCGATTCGGCCCGCTGCCGGCGGGTCTGCCGTGAAGCGCTACTGCGGTACGGGGGCTTCTCCGGATACGACGATGCCCGCCTCACGGAAGTCGTCCAGGGTCGAGGCGACCGTGTCGGGGGCGACGCCGACGGAGTAGTCCAGGCGTACGTGCGCGCGCAGGCCGGCCTTCACCGCGTCCAGCGCGGTGGCGCGCACGCAGTGGTCAGTTGCGATGCCCACCACATCGACCTCCTCCACTCCGCGGGCGCGCAGCCAGTCCGCCAGGGACGTGCCCTGCTCGTCGGCGCCTTCGAAGCCGCTCTTGGAGGAGCTGTGGGCGCCCTTGAAGAAGACGGCGTCGACCTTGCCGCCGGAGGCGGCGGGAGCGAAGTGCGGATGGAACTCCCCGCCCTCGTCACCTGCCACACAGTGCACGGGAAAGCTGTCCTTGAAGTCCGGGTTCTCGGAGAAGTGACTTCCCGGGTCGATGTGGTGGTCACGGGTGGCCACGACGTACTGGTAGTCCCGTCCCGCGCTCCGTTCCACCAAGTCGGCGATCTTCGTCGCGATCTGCGCTCCGCCCGCGACGGGAACGCTGCCTCCTTCACAGAAGTCGTTCTGCACGTCTACGACGATCAAACCTCGGCTCATCGACGAGCCCCCTTCACCAACGTCTTGGAACAGCGGTCAGGACTACTGAGAGATCTCACGGCCCCCGGGCACGGAACGCGGCGGCACGGCGGCATCCTCCCGTGTTGTACCAGCCATCAAGTCGCCGGATCATGCCCGACGACCGCCTTTCACCCTCACAGACGCAGACGTTCACCGCAGGAACGGTTCGCGGGCCCCTGTCGGGCTCACGGCGGACGCGACGGGCCTGCCGGAGCCCGGAGTTGCCGGCCGTCAGCTCCCCAGCCTCATGATCACTCATCCGGGTTCCATGTGATCGGTGACAGGGTTGTGACCCCGCCCGACGTGATCATGTTGGTTCCACGTCGAGTCGGGGTTTCACGGCCGAGGACTACATCCGTGCTGCGCCAGGAGCACCGGGTGCAGCGTCATGGTGTCTTCCCGGACGGTGGATGTGCGTGGCCACACCCCGACTCACAGCCCAGCACAGGAGTCCTGGGCGGGAGCGAACGCAGGGAATTGACTGTGCACCTGACCCCACACGAGCAGGAACGCCTGATGATCCACGTGGCGGCGGACGTCGCCGGGAGACGGCGAGACCGCGGCGTGCGGCTGAACTACCCGGAAGCGATGGCGCTGTTGATCGTTCACGTGCTCGAAGGGGCCAGGGACGGCAGGACCGTCGCCGAGCTGATGTCGTCCGGACGCAAGGTCCTGTCACGGGAGGACGTCATGGAGGGCGTCCCGGAGATGATCGAGAACGTGCAGGTGGAGGCGACGTTTCCCGACGGGACGAAGCTGGTCACGATCCACGGTCCGTTTCCTGAAGCAGGCGAGGACGAAGAGTCGGCCGTCTCGCCGGGGCGGGTGGACTTCTCCTCCCGCAAGGGGGACGAGGTGGTCATCTTCAACGAACGCCACAGGCAGCTCGACCAGGTCACGAGGCTGACCGTCGAGAACCCGACCGACCGCCCCATCCAGGTCGGCTCCCATTACCACTTCGCCGAAGCCAACGACGGGCTCTCGTTCCCCCGCAGGAAGGCGTGGGGCCTGCGTCTGAACGTTCCCGCCGGCAGCTCCGTGCGTTTCGAACCCGGCATCACCGAAGAGGTCGAGCTCGTACCCATCGAGGGTCACCGCGTGGTGCACGGCCTGCGTGACAAGGTCCGGGGCCTGCCCGAGAAGGTCAAGGGATCGCTCGACAACGTCAAGGGTTCGTTCGACAAGGAAGAGGTGTGAATCCCATGGCACAGTGCCCGGACTGTTCGTGCTGCCAGGACGAGCCGAAGCCTTCCGACCCGTTGACCCGCGCCGCCTACGCGGACCGGTTCGGCCCGACGACGCGTGACTGCATCCGCCTCGCCGACACCGCGCTACGGATCAAGATCGAGGACGACTGGTCGGGAGGTCCCGGACGCAGCGGCAACGAGATGGTCTTCGGGGGCGGAAAGGTGATCCGCGAGTCGATGGGCCAGTCCGTCGTCCCGCGTGACCCGGGTAAGGCCCGGCCCGGCAAGTCCTCGGCCACCGTCGGTACGGTGCCCCCGGACACGGTCATCACCGGCGTGGTGGTCCTGGACCACTGGGGCGTCGTCAAGGCGGACGTCGCCATCCGGGACGGGAACATCGTCGCGCTCGGCAAGGCGTACAACCCGGAGACGATGGACCCTCTGCACGAAGAGGGGACCAGTCACAACGGCATCGGTCCCAGGCCCGTCGACTTCGTCATCGGTCCGGACACCGAGGTCATCGCGGGCAAGGGCCGGATCCTCACCGCGGGCGGCATCGACACCCATGTCCACTTCATCTGCCCCGACCAGATCGACGAGGCGCTCGCCTCCGGTGTCACCACGCTCATCGGCGGCGGGACGGGTCCGGCGGAGGGGAGCACGGCCACCACTGTCACTCCGGGCTCGTGGCACATCGACCGCATGTTTGAGGCGCTGGACGGATTCCCGGTGAACATCGGACTGCTCGGCAAGGGCGCGACCATGTCGAAGGAGTCCATGCTGGACCAGGTGGACGCCGGTGTCATCGGACTGAAGATCCACGAGGACTGGGGCGCGACCCCCGCCGTCATCAAGAACTGCCTGGAGGTCTGCAAGGAGACCGGGGTACAGCTCGCCCTGCACGCCGACTCGTTGAACGAGGCGGGCTTCGTCCAGGACACCATCGACGCGATCGACGGCCGGTCCATCCACATCTTTCATGTCGAGGGTGCCGGCGGCGGCCACGCCCCGGACATGATCAAGATGGTGAGCGAGCCGAACGTGCTGCCCGCGTCCACCAACCCCACCCGGCCGCTGACCGTCAACACGGTCAAGGAGCACTTCGACATGGTGATGGTCTGTCATCACCTCAACCCGAAGGTCGAGGAGGACCTGGCCTTCGCGGACTCGCGGATCCGGCCCTCCACCATGGCCGCCGAGGACATCCTCCACGACCTCGGCGCCATCTCGATCATGTCCTCGGACGCCCAGGCCATGGGCCGCATCGGCGAAATGATCATGCGTACCTGGCAGACCGCACACGTCATGAAGGTCCGCCGCGGCTTCCTGGAGGAGGACCAGACCCGGGACAAGCCGGATGCCGGGCCGAGGAACGGTAAGGCCGGGACACCGGCAGACACGACCCCGCAGGCAGAGCCGCCCTTGGCCGACAACCGGCGCGCCCGGCGGTACGTCGCGAAGTACACCATCAACCCGGCCCTCGCCCAGGGCATCGGCGCCGTCGTCGGGTCGGTCGAGACCGGGAAGCTGGCCGACCTGGTGCTGTGGGAGCCGAAGTTCTTCGGCGTCAAGCCTCACATGGTCATCAAGGGCGGGCAGATCGCGTACGCGCAGGTAGGGGACGCCAACGCGTCGATCCCCACCCCGCAGCCGGTACTGCCCCGCCCGATGTGGGGAGCCACCGGTCTGGCGCCTGGCTCCCTCTCCTACAACTTCGTCACCGAGCGGGCCGTCAAGAACGGGGTGGCCAAGGGCCGCAAGCTGAACAAACGGTTCAGGGCCATCACGGACACGCGCCCGGTCAGAAAGGCCGACATGAAGGAGAACAGCGCCACTCCCGCCGTCCGGATCGACCCCGACACCTACGAGGTCGTCGTCGGAGGGGCGAAGGTGACCGACGTGACGACGTTCGTCGACGGTCACATCGTCGACCGCGCCTACGTCTCCGAACTCCCCATGGCCCAACGCTACTTCCTCTTCTGAGTCCGCCTGAACCACGCAAGCCGAACCGCCACAGGCAGAGGAGTGAGAATGAACCGTGCCGCGCTGCTCGTGCTGGCTGACGGGAGGTTCCCCGCCGGAGGTCACGCCCATTCGGGCGGGGCCGAACCGGCGGTCGCGGCCGGCCGGATCAGGGATGCCGAGTCCCTGGAGGATTTCTGCCGGGGCCGGCTGCACACGGCCGGGCTGGCCGCGGCGGCGCTGGCCGCCGCAGCCGCGGCCGGGCACGACCCACTGGCCCTGGACAGGGCCGCCGACGCCCGCACCCCGGTGGCGGCCCTGCGGGACACCGCCCGGAAGCTGGGCCGGCAGTTGATGCGGGCGGCGCGTGCCACATGGCCCTCGGCCGAGCTCGACGCGCTCGCCGCGGCCCGGCCTCGAGGAGCTCACCAGCCGGTGGTGCTGGGTGTGGCCGCCAGGTCGGCCGGGCTCGAACCGCTGGACGCCGCCTATGCGGCGGTGTACGAGACCGTCAGCGGGCCGGCCACGGCGACGGTGCGGCTGCTCAGCCTCGACCCGTTCGACGCCACCACGGTGCTCGCCCGCCTCGTCCCGGAGCTCGACCGCGTCGCTGCGACCGCCACGGCCACAGCGCGTCGGGTCACCGAAGAGGGGATCGACGTACTGCCCGCAGCCTCGGCGCCGCTGCTGGACATCAGCGCGCAGCAGCACGCCACCCGGTCGGCCCGCCTTTTCGCCTCCTGATCACCCACCACGAGAAACACGCGAGGAAACGCATGCACCTCGGCCACGAACTCGACGAGAAGTTCCCCCACCGGCACACCTACAGCGCCCCTGCCACCGAGCGCCCCGACGGAACCCGCCGCGCCCTGCGCATCGGGCTCGGCGGACCTGTGGGATCGGGAAAGACCGCCACCGTCGCAGCCCTGTGCCGGACACTGCGCACCGAAGTGTCCATCGCCGTGGTCACCAACGACATCTACACCCGCGAGGATGCCGACTTCCTGCTCCGGGAAGCGGTCCTGCCGCCCGAGCGGATCAAGGCCGTCGAAACGGGGGCCTGCCCGCACACCGCCATCCGCGACGACATCTCCGCCAATCTCGAAGCCGTCGAGGACCTGGAGGAGACGATCGGCTCCCTCGACCTGATCCTGGTGGAGTCCGGCGGCGACAACCTCACCGCCACCTTCTCCAAGGGACTGGTGGACAGCCAGATCTTCATCATCGATGTGGCCGGCGGCGACGACATCCCTCGCAAGGGCGGCCCCGGCGTCACCACTGCGGACCTCCTCGTCGTCAACAAGACCGACCTCGCCCCCTACGTCGGTTCCGACGTGGACGCCATGGCCCACGACGCCAGGACCCAGCGCGGTGACCTCCCGGTCGCCTTCACCTCCCTCAAGGAGGAGGGCGGTGTCAAACCGGTCGCCGACTGGGTCCGCGAGCGCCTCACCGACTGGTCCGCGGGCCCCGCATGACCCCCACCATCGCGCCTGCCCCGCCGACCGGCTGCAGCACGGCCGCCACGGGCGTACGGGCCACCGCCCGTGTCACCGCCGCCGCCAGGGCCGGCGTCACCGTCCTGCCCGTCCTGGACGGCGACGGCCCTTTCGAATTCCGGCGTCTACGTTCACGGGGCACCGAGGCGCGGGTGTGCGTCGTCGGGGCCATGAGCGCCCCCCTCGGCGGCGACCGTCTGCGCATCGAAGCCACAGCCCGACAGGGCGCCTCCCTGCATATCACCTCCGCGGCTGCGACTCTCGCCCTGAGAGGCCCCACCAGCGCGCACGCCACCTACGACGTGCACCTGACCGTCGGGGACCATGCGGTACTCCGCTGGCTGCCCAAACCGTTGATCAGCGCGGCCGGCAGCAATCTGCGGCAGACGTGGACCATCGACCTCGCCCCCACCGCGAGGCTCGTCCTGCGCGAAGAACAGGTACTCGGACGCATGGGCGAACCACCCGGCCGTGTGGCAACCCGTCTCACCGTCCGTCGCGGCGGCCACGTGCTCCTCGACCAGGAAGCGGACTACGGGCCGGGGGCACCCGGATGGGACTCCCCTGCTGTTCTCGGCCACCATCGAGCGACCGGCCAGGTCCTTCTCGTCGACCCTGACTTCGAGAAGAGCCCGCTTGAGCCCCAGGCCCTCACCGAGTTCCCGGAGCACGGTCAAGCCGTTCTCACCCCACTCGCCGGGCCCGCGGCGCTCATCACCGCCCTCGCCCCGGACGGCCTCCGGCTGCGCCACATCCTCGATGCCGCCTATGCGACCAGCGCTGACACCTCGAACCGCGCAAGGGAATAGGACAAGCCACCGCACAGGACAAGCCCCCGCCCCTCCAGCACAGCCAGTCACCGCGCTCGCCGGTCCTGGTCCCGGGCCGACTGGCCAGCAGGAACCAGCGGCTCCATGCAAGGGGCCGTCCTCGCCCCCACCCGCGCGAACAGCAACGGTGCGCGGAGGGGTCGGGAGGCGTAACCTCTCGCCTCGAACTGACGACACCCCCGTCCCGTTCGCGCCCCGCGCGAGACCTCGCGGAAGGCGCGCGCCCCGGTGAATGCCGGGGGTGCGCCCCTCGAACAACCCACGCTTCCACCCGCCGCTTTGTCTCCCTACGGGAAAAAGTTGCGACCTCGTACGTCAAAAAGGTTTCTGACGGGTGGAAAAGCCATTACCTTCCTGACCTGAACCGGACAACAAGGACCGAGTGCCCTCCCCTCCCCCCGGGGGCACCGGGCTCCCCGGCGCGACGGCGCGCGCCTGTGCTCCACCCCGACCCCGTCACCACACGGAGGATTCGCGTGCACAGGAGATTGACCCGGCCTCTCGCGGCGCTCGCCTGCACCTTGCTGGCCGCTTCGGGTGCCCTCACCGCCCAGCAGACCCCGGCTGAAGCAGCCCCGGCGGCCGACGAGTTCCAGCAGGTCACCCTCGCCAAGGGGGTGGCCGAGACCGGTGAGCCGATGACGCTCGCCGTCCTGCCCGACAGGTCCGTCCTGCACACCTCACGGGACGGCACGCTGCGTCTCACCGACGCCGTCGGCACCACCAAGGTCACCGGCAAGCTGGACGTCTACTCGCACGACGAGGAAGGACTCCAGGGCGTCGGCGTCGACCCGGGCTTCACCACCAACCGCTTCATCTACCTCTACTACGCCCCGAAGCTGTCGACTCCCTCCGGAGACGCCCCCGCGAACGGCTCGACGGCCGACTTCACACCGTTCGACGGTGTCAACCGGCTCTCACGGTTCGTCCTCAGGACCGACGGCACGCTGGACACCGCCAGCGAGAAGAAGGTCCTCGACGTCCCCGCCGGCCGCGGCCTGTGCTGCCATGTCGGCGGCGACATCGACTTCGACGCGCAGGGCAACCTTTACCTCTCCACCGGGGACGACACCAACCCCTTCGCCTCCGACGGATACTCCCCCCTCGACGAGCGGTCCGACCGCAACCCCGCCTACGACGCCCAGCGTTCCTCGGGCAACACCAACGACCTGCGCGGCAAGGTACTGCGCATCAAGGTGAACGCGGACGGCGGCTACACCATCCCGTCGGGGAACCTGTTCGCGCCGGGAACCGCGAAGACCAGGCCCGAGATCTACGCCATGGGCTTCCGCAACCCCTTCCGGATGTCCGTCGACAAGGCGACCGGCATCGTGTATCTCGGTGACTACGGCCCCGACGCGGGTACCGCGAGCGCGAGCCGTGGGCCTGCCGGTCAGGTCGAGTTCAACCGGATCACCGAGGCGGGCAACTTCGGCTGGCCCTACTGCACCGGCAAGAACAACGCCTACGTCGACTACAACTTCGCCACCTCGACGTCCGGGGCCGCCTTCTCCTGCTCCGCGCCGAGGAACACCTCGCCGAACAACACCGGACTGACCGAGCTCCCTGCGGCGCAGCCCGCCTGGATCCCGTACGACGGCGGTTCGGTCCCCGACTTCGGCAGCGGTTCCGAGTCACCCATGGGCGGACCGGTCTACCGCTACGACGCGGACTCGACCTCGGCCGTCAGGTTTCCCCAGAGCTTCGACGGTGACTTCTTCGCCGGCGAGTTCGGCCGCAAGTGGATCAAGCGTATCGAACAGGGCCCCGACGGGACCGTTCAGTCGATCAACGCCTTCCCCTGGCAGGGCACCCAGGTCATGGATTCCGCCTTCGGTCCGGACGGCGCGCTGTACGTGCTCGACTACGGCACGGGCTACTTCAACGGGGACGCGAACAGCGCGGTCTACCGCATCGAGTACGTCACCGGAGGGCGGGCACCGCTCGCCGAGGCCACCGCCGACCGTACCTCCGGCACAGCTCCCCTCGCGGTGAAGTTCTCCTCCGCCGGCACCTCCGACCCCGATGGCGACCGGCTCACCTACGCCTGGAAATTCGGTGACGGCTCCACGTCCACTGCGGCGGATCCCTCCCACACCTACACCGCCAACGGCAGCTACACCGCCGAGCTGACGGTCTCCGACGGCACCGGCCGCAGCGCGACGGCGTCGGTGGGTGTCACCGTCGGCAACACCGCGCCCAGCGTCACCCTCGAACTGCCCACCGACGGGGCCATCATCGACGCGGGTGCCGCCGTGCCCTTCAAGGTCACCGTGACGGACCCGGAGGACGGCACGATCGACTGCTCCAAGGTCAAGGTCACCTTCATCATCGGACACGACAGCCACGGCCACCCGCAGACATCCGCCAACGGCTGCTCCGGCACCCTGCAGACCATCGCCGACGGTGAGCACGACCCCAACGCCAACATCTTCGGTGTCTGGGACGCCGAGTACACCGACAAGGGCGCGAACGGGCAGCCCGCTCTGACCACTCACGACGAGAACATCAGCCAGGGCAGCCGGCGCCAGGCCGAACACTTCGGCGACTCCGCCGGTGTCAGTCTCGTCGACAAGACGGCCGCACACGGAGGCAAGGCGGTCGGCCACATCGAGAACGGCGACTGGATATCGTTCAAGCCGTACCTCCTTGCCGACGCGACCGAGCTGAGCGCCCGCGTCGCCTCCGGCGGCGCCGGAGGGACCCTGGAGGTACGAGCAGGCTCGCCCACCGGAACGTTGCTCGGCTCGGCGGCGGTCCCCGTCACCGGGGGTTGGGAATCCTTCCAGAACGTCTCCGCGGATCTCTCCAACCGTCCGGCCGGGACCACGACCCTGCACCTCGTCTTCAAGGGGGGCGGCGGATCCCTCTTCGACATCGACGACTTCGCCTTCACCACCGGCACGGCCACCGCACGGACCGGTCGGATCACGGGCATCGGAGGCAAATGCGTCGACGTCACGGGCGCCTCCAGCGCGGACGGAACTCAGATCCAGCTGTACGGCTGCAACGGGACGGCCGCCCAGAGGTGGACGGTCGGCACGGATGGCACCCTGCGCGCGCTCGGCAAGTGCATGGACATCAGCGGCGGCTCCGCAGCCGACGGGACGAAGATCCAGCTGTACGGCTGCAACAACACCGGAGCCCAGAAGTGGGCTCCGCAGTCCGACGGCACGCTGAGGAATCCGGTGACGGGCAAGTGCCTGGACGCGTCCGGAGCGGCTTCCGCCGATGGCACCAAGCTCCACCTGTGGACCTGCACCTCCGGTACCAACCAGAAGTGGATCCTGCCATGAGCCGACGACACGGACGCCTGGCCGCCTGGGCCGCGGGCGCTCTCCTGAGCACCGCCGCCCTGCCCACCGCGGATTCCACCGCAGTCGGCTCCGAGCCCGGCACACCCGCCCGCACCGCTTCCCCCACAGCGGCCGCGGCCGACCCGGCGTACGACGTGCTCGTGTTCTCCAAGACCGCCGGGTTCCGCCACTCCTCGATCGACGAAGGCGTGGCCGCGTTACGGGAGCTGGGCACCGTCAACAACTTCACCGTCACCGCCACCGAGGACGCGGCTGCCTTCAACTCCGCCGGTCTGGCCGGTTACGAGGCCGTGGTCTTCCTCTCCACCACCGGCGACGTCCTCGACGCCTCCCAGCAGACAGCCTTCGAGGGGTACATCGAGGGCGGCGGCGGCTACGTCGGCATCCACGCGGCGGCCGACACCGAGTACGACTGGTCCTGGTACGGCGGCCTCGCCGGCGCCCTGTTCCGGTCCCACCCGGCGATCCAGCCGGCCACCGTGGAGGTGGAGGACCGCGCTCACGACGCCACAGCTCACCTCGGCCCGACCTGGCAGCGGACCGACGAGTGGTACGACTACCGCACCAACCCGCGCACGACGGCACACGTCCTGGCCTCACTCGACGAATCCACGTACAGCGGCGGTGCCATGGGTGAGGACCACCCGATCGCCTGGTGCAAGGACTACCGGGGCGGTCGGGCGTTCTACACGGGCGGGGGCCACACCGAGGATTCCTACACCGATCCCGCCTTCCGCCGTCACCTGCTCGGCGGCATCCGCTGGGCCGCGCGGCTCACGGAGGCCGACTGCCGTCCCGAGACGGGCTACACGGCCCTTTACGGCACCTCGGGCACCAGCGGGTGGAAGCAGGCCGGTCCGGGGTCCTTCACCGAAGCCGGCTCCACACTCACCTCCCAGGGTGGTCTCGGTCTGCTCTGGTACCAGGCCAAGGAGTACACGTCGTACTCCCTCAAGCTCGACTGGCGGCAGGCCGGCGACGACAACTCCGGCGTCTTCGTGGGCTTCCCGGCCTCCGACGACCCACAGTCGGCCATCGCCAGAGGCTACGAGATCCAGATCGACGCGACGGACACACCGGAGAGGACCACCGGTTCCGTGTACGGCTCCGCATCGGCCGACCTGGCCGCCCGCGACGCGGCGCTCAACCCGCCGGGAGAGTGGAACACCTACGAGATCCGGGTCGAGGGCGAACGTCTGCAACTCTTCCTCAACGGGCGCGGGATCAACGACTTCACCAACACCGACCCCCTCCGCAGCCTGCGGCAGGGCCACATCGGCCTGCAGAACCACGGCGACGGCGATGACGTCTCCTTCCGCAATGTCCGCATCAAGGAACTGGGAGGGACGACCGGTCCCCGGGAGGGCGCCGTCACGGGCATCGGCGACAAGTGCATGGACGTCGCGAACGGCTCGAGCGCCGACGGCACGCAGACCCAGCTGTACCGCTGCAACGGAACGGCCGCCCAGAGGTGGACGGTCGGTACGGACGACACGCTGCGGGCCCTGGGCAAGTGTCTGGATGTCAGCGGTGGCGGATCGGCCGACGGCACGAAGGTCCAGCTCTGGACGTGCAACAACTCCGGCGCCCAGAAGTGGGGCCAGCAGGCCAACGGCACGCTGAGAAACCCTCAGTCGGGCAAGTGTCTCGACGCCTCGGGCAATTCCTCGGCCGACGGCACCAAGCTCCAGCTCTGGACGTGCAACACCGGCGCCAACCAGAGATGGGTCCTGCCCGGCTGAACGACACCTTGACTCCGGTGTCACCGCGGGAGGCGGTGACACCGGGGCCGGCCGCACCACCGGGCCGGTGACGGCGGCGGGGCGTGACGCCGAAGCGCCCTGCCGCCGTTCTCGTCAGGACAAGGCTCGATCGCCGTCTCCGCCCTCCTGCCGCGCCTCCTAGCCCCTGAACGACTCCAGCAGCCGCAGCCACACCTCGCTGATCGTCGGGTAGGCGGGGACCGCGTGCCACAGCCGCTCGATCGGCACCTCGCCGACGACGGCGACGGTCGCCGAGTGCAGGAGTTCTCCGATGCCCGGTCCGACGAAGGTGACGCCGAGCAGGATCTCGCGGTCCAGGTCGACGACCATCCTGGCCCGCCCCTTGTACCCCTGCGCGTACAGGCCGGAACCGGCGACCGAGGCCAGGTCGTAGTCGACGGCGCGGACCCGGTGGCCCGCCTCCTCCGCCTCGGCGAGCGTGAGGCCGACCGACGCCGCCTCCGGGTCCGTGAACACGACCTGGGGCACGGCCGCGTGATCGGCGGTGGCCGCGTGTGCACCCCAGCGGTCCGTCTCCAGCTGAGGTGACTGCCGCGCGCGGGCCGCGATCGCGGCTCCCGCGATGCGGGCCTGGTACTTGCCCTGGTGGGTGAGGAGCGCGCGGTGGTTGACGTCTCCGACGGCGTACAGCCAGTCGCTGCCCTCCACGAGACAGCTGTCGTCGACGGAGAGCCAGGACCCCGGCCGGAGGCCCACGGTGTCGAGGCCGAGGTCATCGGTGCGCGGGGCGCGGCCGGTCGCGAAGAGGATCTCGTCGGTGTCCAGCCGTTCCCCGTTGTCGAGCTCGACGGTGACCGGACCGTCGTGGCCCGCCCTGCGTACCTCCTTCGCGGAGACTCCCGTCAGGATCCGGGCGCCGGCGTCGGTCAGGGCCTCGGCGATCAGTTCGCCCGCGAAGGGCTCCATCTTGGGGAGCAGGCGCTTGCCGCGGATCAGTATGGTCACCTCGGCACCGAGCCCCTGCCAGACGGTGGCCATCTCCACTCCGACCACTCCCCCGCCCACCACGACGAGCCGGCCCGGGACCTCCTTGGCACTGGTCGCCTCGCGGCTGGTCCACGGCCGGACGTCCGCGATGCCGGGGAGAGCGGGGACGACGGCCCGGCTTCCGGTGCACACGGCGACGGCGTGCCGCGCGGTCAGGTGCTGCTCGGACCCGTCGGCGGCCGTGACGGAGACCTGCCGTACCCCCGTCAGCCGTCCCACGCCCCGGTAGATGTCGGCACCGACGCTCTCCAGCCAGGCGACCTGCCCGTCGTCCTTCCAGTGCGAGGCCTCCTCGTCACGGTGGGCGAGGACGGCGTCCACGTCGAGCGGCCCCCGCACCGCGCCGCTCAGCCCGGGAACACGGCGCGCGTCGGCCCGCGCGACGACCGGGCGCAGCAGTGCCTTGCTGGGCATGCACGCCCAGTACGAGCACTCACCTCCGATCAGCTCGGACTCGATCACCGCGGTGCTCAGTCCGGCCGCTCTGGCCCGGTCCGCGACGTTCTCCCCCACCGGGCCGGCCCCGATGACCACGACGTCGTATTCGCTGTTCCTCGCACCCTCATCAACAGTCATGCGAACAGTCTCCTCGTGGGTGTGCGCGGCGGCCACATGGGCAGGCGGAATAGCGCAAGTGACGTCACCGTTGTGCCGGACACGTCCGAACGGTCCCAGGAAGAGGTAACAGAGTATGAGCACCGTAGAGCTCACCAAGGAAAACTTCGATCAGGTCGTGAGCGACAACGAATTCCTGCTGATCGACTTCTGGGCTTCCTGGTGCGGTCCGTGCCGGCAGTTCGCCCCGGTCTACGACTCGGCGTCCGAGCGCCACCCCGACCTGGTCTTCGCCAAGGTCGACACGGAGGCGCAGCAGGAGCTGGCGGCCGCCTTCGAGATCCAGTCCATTCCGACGCTGATGATCGTCCGTGACAACGTGGCGGTCTTCTCACAGCCCGGGGCGCTCCCGGAGTCGGCGCTGGAGGACGTCATCGGCCAGGCGCGCAACCTGGACATGGACGAGGTACGCAAGTCCGTCGAGGAGCAGAAGCAGGCACAGCAGGAGCAGCAGTAGTCCCTGGCGACGTGCGGCAGACGTGATGAAGGCCCGGCCTGGCGGCCGGGCCTTCGTCACGGGTACCGGTGACGGTTCAGCTGTCCGTCCGGGTCTGCTCCGTGCCGCCCTGCCCCGCCCCGGCTTCCTCCGTGCCGGCCTGCTCCGGCTCCGCCGCCTCCGTGCCGAGGATGCGTTCCGCGATCCTGGCCGTGAGCCCGTAGTCCAGTTCCGCGCCGTCCACCAGGAGGGCCTCCACCGTGTGCGAGGCCGGGTCGATGTCCGCCTCCATGCCGCCTCCCGCATATCGCGGATAGCCGGACGCCCCGGTGTCGCCGGTGGCCGCCACGACCGCGGAACGGATGGCGGTGCCGGACGCGGGTGCCCCGGTGACGGGCTCCTCCGGTTCCGGGAACAGCAGGATCTCGTAGCTCTGCGGATGGCTCATGCCGTCGACGCTAGACATCCCCGGCCACCCGCGCATGTCGCAGACCGGCCTCGCGCCCGGTGAGGAGGGTGAAGGGGGCCCGCCACGCCTGCGCGGCGGGCAGCAGCACCATGCCGGTGTGCCAGGCCCGGAGGCTGCGTGCCGCCGCGTGCGGGACGTCTTCCAGACCGCTCGGGCCCGCCGGTGGGCCGGGGCTCCGTAGCGGCTCGTCGGCCGCCCGCGTGCGGGGGTGATCATGGGGTCGAGTCCGCGGCCCGTTTCGCCGACCCCCTCCCCGGACCGGGCCGTACAGGTTCTACGGTGTTGCGATGACGTTCCAGCAGACCAACCACAGCAGCGACAGTACGACCGACTTCCCCGGCCGCAGCGGGCCGGCCGCGACCACGGAGGCCGAGCCACGCGACGCGGGACCCGTCCGCACCTCGTACGCCCCCGATCGCGACGGTGACCCTGATCCCGGCGAGATCGTCTGGACCTGGGTGCCGTTCGAGGAGAACGACGGGCGCGGCAAGGACAGGCCGGTTCTCGTCGTGGCCCGGGAGGAGCGGGGGACGCTTCTCGCCGTGCAGCTGTCCAGCAAGCAGCACGACGGTGACCACGAGTGGGTCTCCCTGGGGGCGGGGCCCTGGGACAGCTCGGGGCGGCCGTCCTGGGCGGATCTGGACCGGGTCCTGCGGGTGCACGAGGACGGGATGCGGCGCGAGGCGTGTGAGCTGGACCGGGGAAGGTACGACCTGGTCGTGGGGCGGCTTCGGGAGCGCTACGGCTGGAGCTGACCGCCGAACGCGCGGGTGAAGGCCGCCCGGACGGCGGAGTCGGGATCGCGGTCCGGGACGCCGAACACGATCTGCTCGAAGTGACCGGCGAACCGCCCGCCGCCGGTGAGCAGGGCACGGAACGCGCCGGCCACCTCGGCCGGGTCGTTCATGAAGACGCCGCAGCCCCACGCGCCGAGGACCAGCCGTCGGTACCCACGGACCGCGGCGACCTCGAGCACACGTTCGGCGCGGCTCGCCAGCGCGGCGGGGATGCGGGGGGCCAGGCCGGGGTCCCTGCTGCGGATCACTCCGGCGTTGGGCGCGGGAGAGGTGAGGAATCCGGCGGAGTACGGGGTTTCCAGGAGCCTTCCCCGGTCGTCGCGGAAGACCGGCACACCGGGTGAGTGGATGACCCTGTCGGTGTAGAAGGCGCTGCGTTCGGCGCGGTGGTGCGCGTAGAAATCAGGGGCCCGCAGCAGCGTCGCGTGGAGCGCGGAGCCGCGGCACAGGGACTCCTCCTGGGCCTGCGCGCCGTTCAGGTAGCCGCCGCCGGGATTGCGGGCGGAGGCGTAGTTCAGCACCACCACCTTGGCCGCCGACTCGTCCGCCATCCGGCGTGCCGCCCGCAGGCTCGTCTCGCCCGTCACCTCGACGACCGGGCTGCGGTCGGTGTCCAGGACGGCCACGTGGACGGGCTCGGGACCGTACAGCCGGGTTCCTGAGAGCGCGGCGGCCAGGGCACGCTCGATCGACACCTCGCGCCCCTCGGGCGTGCGGTACCGGCCGGCCAGGACGATGGACTCGGTCTCTCGCGCGATGCCGCGCAGTCGTGCGCTCATGGGCGCGCCCCCGTGTGGTGCATACGGGGCATGCTGGGCGCCGTGGCGGCATGGACGCAACCGGTTTTCCGTCGCCCAGGGGCACCCTTGTGCGAACTCCCGGTAAGGGTTTGGGTGGGAAGCAAGCACCCGAAGAGGAGGCCCAGCATGCCCCCGGACACTCTCGGCCAGCACGGCCCGCCCCTCGGCGCGGCGCCGCTCGGCGAGGAAGAAGCGGCGGAACTGCTCCGCGGCATATGTTTCAAGACGGGGCCGCCCCGGACGGTCGGTGTGGAGCTGGAATGGCTCATTCACGACCGTGAACATCCCGAGGTCGCCGTGTCCCACGACCGCCTCCGCGCCGCGGCCGACGCCGTACGCGCCACCCCGCTGGACGCCGCGCTGACCTTCGAACCCGGCGGTCAGCTGGAGCTCAGCTCCCAGCCGGCGGGCTCCCTGATGGCCTGTGTCGACGCCACGGCCGCCGATCTCGTCTCCGTACGCGACACCCTCGGCCGGGCGGGGCTGTCCCTGGCCGGCATGGGTGTGGACCCGTGGCATCCGCCGCGCCGTCTGCTGCGGGAGCCACGTTACGACGCCATGGAAGCCGCGCTGGACCGGTCGGGCTCCGACGGCCGCGCGATGATGTGCACCTCGGCATCCGTGCAGGTCTGTCTGGACGCCGGTGAGGAGGAGCCGGGCCCACTGGGTTACGGACGGCGCTGGCAGCTCGGGAACCTGCTGGGCGCGGTCCTGGTGGCCGCGTTCGCCAATTCGCCGTTCCGGCAGGGCCGGCGCACCGGCTGGCAGTCGACCCGGCAGGCGCTGTGGGCCGGCCTCGATCCGGCCAGGGCGCTCGCGCCGCAGAGCCGTCTCGCGCCCCGGGAGGCGTGGGCCGAGCATGTGCTCGCCACACCGGTGATGTGTGTCCGGAGCGATGACGGGCCCTGGGCCGTACCGCAGGGACTGACGTTCCGTGACTGGATCCGCGGCGGTGGGCCGAGGCCGCCGGTGCGGGCTGATCTCGACTATCACCTCACCACACTGTTCCCGCCGGTGCGCCCGCGCGGACACCTGGAACTGCGCATGATCGACGCCCAGTCCGGCACCGATGGCTGGCTCGTGCCCCTGGCCGTCACCACCGCTCTCTTCGACGACCCGGAGGCAGCCGAGACCGTGTACCGCACCGTGAAGCCCCTGGCCGAGACCGCGGGCCTGCCGGCCGCGCCCCGCAACCCTCTCTGGACCGCCGCCGCCCGCGACGGGCTGAGGGATCCGGAGCTGGCGGTGGCGGCCGCGGCCTGCTTCACGGCGGCACTGGAGGCGCTGCCCAGGATCGGGGCGAGTGACCACGTCCTCGGGACGGTCGCCGCCTTCCATGACCGCTATGTGGCCCGGGGCCGATGTCCGGCCGACGATTTTCCCGACCCGTCACAGGCGCCGCACGGAAAGGACTTGGTCCGATGACTGACACCTCTGCTCCGCACACCGGCCAGGAGTTCGACGCGGAGGTGCTGCGCGAGCGTGCCCTGGCGGCGCTCCTCACCGCCCGCGAGCGCACCGCTCTCCTCACCGACAGCGTCGACGACCACGAGCTCACCGCGCAGCACTCCCCCCTGATGTCGCCGCTGGTCTGGGACCTGGCGCACATCGGGAACCAGGAGGAGCTGTGGCTGCTTCGGGCCGTCGGCGGCCGTGAGGCGATGCGCCCCGAGATCGACGGACTGTACGACGCCTTCGAGCACTCCAGGGCCAGCCGGCCCTCCCTGCCGCTGCTGGCACCGGCGGAGGCACGGACGTACGCCGCGGACGTACGGGGCAGGGCCCTGGACATCCTCGGCGGCGCTCCGCTGGACGGCGGGGGACGCCCGCTGGAGCAGGCGGGCTTCGCCTTCGGCATGGTCGCCCAGCACGAACAGCAGCACGACGAGACGATGCTGATCACCCATCAGCTCCGCTCGGGACCTGCGGTACTCGACGCGCCCGGTCCTCCGGAGCCCACCGGTGCCGTCGCGCTGCCGTCCGAGGTCCTGGTCCCCGGTGGCCCCTTCACCATGGGGACCTCCACCGAGCCCTGGGCGCTGGACAACGAACGCCCGGCGCACCGGCGCGAGGTGGCCGCGTTCCACATCGACACCGCGCCGGTCACCTGCGGTGCGTACGAGCGCTTCATCGAGGACGGCGGCTACACCGACGCGCGCTGGTGGGCCCCCGAGGGCTGGGCGATGGTCCGCGAACACGATCTCGGCGCACCGCTCTTCTGGCAGCGGGACGCGGGCCGGTGGCTGCGCCGGCGCTTCGGTGTGACCGAGCTCGTACGGGCGGACGAGCCGGTGCTCCACGTCAGCTGGTACGAGGCGGACGCGTACGCCCGCTGGGCGGGCCGTCGCCTGCCGACCGAGCCGGAGTGGGAGAAGGCCGCCCGCCACGACCCCGTCTCGGGGCGTTCGCTGCGCTATCCCTGGGGCGACGAGGACCCGACCCCCGAGCGGGCCAATCTGGGCCAGCGCCATCTGCGGCCCGCCGCAGCCGGCGCCTACGCGGCCGGCCGGTCCCCGTCGGGCGCGGGCCAGCTGATCGGGGACGTGTGGGAGTGGACGTCGAGCGACTTCCTGCCCTATCCCGGCTTCGTCGCGTTCCCGTACCGCGAGTACTCGGAGGTGTTCTTCGGCCCCGGGCACAAGGTGCTGCGCGGCGGCTCGTTCGCCGTGGACCCGGTGGCGTGCCGGGGCACGTTCCGTAATTGGGACCTCCCCGTCCGGCGCCAGATCTTCTCCGGCTTCCGCACTGCGAGGGATGCCTGATGTGCCGTCATATCGCCTACTTGGGGCCTGCTGTGCCGCTGGGGGAAGTGCTCGACTCCCCCGTTCACGGGCTCGTGCGCCAGTCCTGGGAGCCGCGCCGTCAGCGGTACGGCACGGTCAACGCCGACGGGTTCGGGGTCGGCTGGTACGCGGAGGGGGACCCCGCGCCCGGCCGCTACCGCCGTACCGGGCCCGTCTGGGGTGACGAGACCTTCGCCGATCTGGCCCGCGTGGTGCGCAGCACGGCGCTGCTCGCCGCGGTCCGTGACGCGACGTTCGCCGGGGCGGACGGGGAGGCCGCCGCGGCTCCCTTCGCCGAGGGACGCCTGCTGTTCAGCCACAACGGTGCGGTACGGGGCTGGCCCGGCTCCCTGGCACCGCTGGCCGCGGGTCTGCCCCCCGAGCGGCTGCTCTCCCTGGCGGCGCGGAGCGACTCGGCGCTGATCTGGGCCCTGGTGCTGCACCGGGTGGCGCAGGGGGACGAGATAGCCCAGGCGGTCGCCGACACGGTCCGCGATGTCGGCGCGGCCGCCCCCGGTTCACGCCTCAATCTGCTGCTCACCGACGGTTCCGTCATCGTGGCGACCACCTGGGGCGACTCCCTCTGGTATCTCCACGAACCGGGCCGCCGCACGGTGGTGGCCTCCGAACCGTACGACGACGATCCGTACTGGCGCGAGGTCCCGGACCGCACCCTGCTGGCCGCGACGCGCACCGATGTCCTTCTCACCCCGCTCAAGGAGCCCACCGCGTGAGTCCCTTCCTGCTGACCCGCACCCTGCCCGCGGACGCGACGGACGCGGCGCTGCGCGCCGATGTGCTGAGCGGTCTGACGCGGCAGCCGAAGACGCTGCCGCCCAAGTGGTTCTACGACGCGCGCGGCAGCGACCTGTTCGAGGAGATCACCCGGCTGGACGAGTACTACCCGACGCGTGCGGAGCGGGAGATCCTGATCGCCCGCGCCGGGGAGATCGCCGCGGCGTCCGGGGCGCGGACCCTGATCGAGCTGGGGTCCGGCTCGTCGGAGAAGACGCGGCACCTGCTGGACGCGCTGCCGGCACTGCACACGTACGTGCCGGTCGATGTCAGCGAGAGCGCTCTCGCGGGGGCGGCCGAGGCGCTGCTGGCCGAACGGCCCGGGCTGTCCGTGCACGCGCTCGTCGCCGACTTCACGCACGACCTGGAGCTGCCGGAGAGCCCCGGCCCCCGGCTGGTCGTGTTCCTCGGCGGGACGCTCGGCAATCTGCTCCCGGAGGAGCGCGCGGAGTTCCTCAGCTCCGTACGGGCGCGGCTCGCTCCCGGGGACGGGCTGCTGCTCGGCACGGACCTGGTGAAGGACGAGGCGACCCTCGTCGCGGCGTACGACGACGCGGCCGGGGTGACGGCCGCGTTCAACAAGAACGTGCTGGCCGTGGTGAACCGTGAGCTGGAGGCGGACTTCCCGCCTGACGACTTCACCCATGTGGCCCTCTGGGACCCGGACCACGAGTGGATCGAGATGCGGCTGCGCGCCCGCCGGGCGCTGACGGTCAAGATCCGGGAGCTTGATCTCGTGGTGCAGTTCGAGGAGGGCGAGGAACTGCGCACGGAGATCTCGGCGAAGTTCCGTGAGGAGAAGGTGCGGGACGAGCTGGCCGCGGCGGGCCTGCGGCTGGATCAGTGGTGGACGGACACCGCGGGCAGGTTCGCGCTGTCGCTGGCCACGGCGGACTGAGCCGCCCGCGCCAGTGCCCGCCGGCCGGTTTCGCCGTCCGCGCGGAGCGGCGGCAGGATCCGGATCTCGGCGGTGAGCCCCGCGGCCGTCACCACACGCCACAGCGATGCGGCGAGCGGGTCGTCCCCGACGAACGCGGCGGCTCCCGCCGTGTCCGTCTTCGCCGTCCGGTAACTGATGCGGACCGGGCGGACGGCGGAGCCTGCGTCGATCGCGGCCTGGAAGGCGGCGGGCCGGAAACGGCCGCCGCCGCTCCGGCCGCACCAGGTGCTGCCCTGCGGGAACACCGCGACCCGTGAGCCGGAGGCCAGCGCCCCGGCGACGGCCCGCACGGCGTGCGGGAGGGCCCGCAGCCGGTCCCGCTCGATGAACAGGGTGCCGCCGAGCGCGGCGAGCGGTCCGAGCAGCGGCCAGTGCCGTATCTCGCTCTTGGCGACCATCCGGGCGGGGAACGCGGCGGCCACGAGCGGGATGTCCAGCCACGAGACGTGATTGGCGACCACGAGCTCGCCCGCCGGTGGCCGGGCCCCGCCCACCGGGTGGCCGGTGATCCGTACGCGGACGCCGAAGGACCGCACCACCGCGTGGGCCCACCGGCGGGTCAGCCGGTCACGGTACGACGGCCCCAGGAGCAGCACCGCGGGCACGCAGAGCACTCCCAGCAGGGTGAGGGCGCACCCGGCGAGCAACAGGGCGACGGCGCGCGGTGGCGGGCGCCTGGCGCCCTCGTGGTGCGCGCAGTCGCGCGGGGTGCAGGGCGCGACGGGCAGCCAGGCGCTCATCGCAGCGGGGCCAGCGAGAGGAAGTGCCGCAGGTAGCGCGGGTCGGTGCGACGCATCGAAAGCAGGACGTAGAGGTCCGCGACTCCGAAGTCCGGGTCGTGGGCCGGGGCTCCGCAGACCCAGGCGCCGAGGCGCAGGTAGCCGCGCAGCAGCGGAGGCAGTCCGGAACGGCCGCCCGCGCCCCCGCCGGGGTGGCCCGTGGTGTCCCAGAGGCGGTGAGGGGTGACCCAGTACTCCTCGGGAGCCAGGTGGTGGGCCCGTACGGTGTCCCAGCTCCTGGCGGCCAGTGCCCCTCCGTCGGCGAGGGGCACGGAGCAGCAGCCGGCCAGCCAGGTGTAGCCGGTGCGCTCCATGTAGCGGGCGAGGCCGGCCCAGATGAGGGCGATGACGGCACCGTCCCGGTGGGCCGGGTGGACGCAGGACCTCCCCACCTCGACGAGGTCGTCGCGGATCGGGCAGAGGCGCGCGAGGTCGAACTCGCCCTCCGCGTAGAGGCCGCCCGCGAGCCGGGCCCCCTCGGGCGGCAGCAGCCGGTAGGTGGCGACGACCTCTCCGGTGGTCACCTCGCGCACGAGCAGATGGTCGCAATGGGCGTCGAAGGCGTCGCTGTCCAGGCCGGGTTCGGCGCTGTCGAGCCTGGCGCCCAGCTCTCCGGCGAACACGAGGTGGCGCAGGCGCTGAGCGGCCCGTACGTCCTCCGCTCCGGTGGCCAGGGAGACGCGGTACGCCGAGGGAGCACCGGCGGCGGCCGGGCGCGGTGCGGGTACGCCGACGGGGGCGACGGAGGTGAGGGGCGAGGAGGCGGGGGAGGTGAGCGGCAGCACGGTCATGGCGGTCTCCGGGGACGGATCGGCGGGGCGGACTGCGGCTGTCGCGGGAGTGCGACGGCCCGGCTCCCTACTTCTTCCGTGACCGGCTGGATTCGACGTGACCGCTGCGAAGCGAGGGGATGTGCGACGGCTGAATCCCCGGCTCGCGGCCGGGCCGCCGTCCTCCTGGGCGGCCCGGTCCCTCGTGGTACCCGTCAGCCGGTGATCAGCTTGGAGGTGATGCTCTCGGACGCCTTCTTCGCCTCTTCCGCCGGGTCGCCGCCCTCCAGCACGGCCGTCATGTACGGCTTGATGGGGTTGTCCGCCTCGACGGCCGGCCAGTACGGCGAATTGGGGGTGGCGCGGCCCTCGGTGGCGCCCTCCGCCATCGCGGAGGTCCCTTCCTGGCCTTCGACGACCCTCGCCAGGGCGGGCTTGTTCGGCACGTAGCTCATGGCCCGGGCGAGTTCCGTCTGCCACTGCTCCCCCGCGAGGGCCTTGACGACCTCGATGCCCTCGCTGCGCTGGTCGGCGTCTTCGGGCACGATCAGGTCGGAGCCTCCGGTGAAGACGGCGCCCGGCTTCTTCGCGCTCTTCCCGGGGATGGGGAAGTAGCCCAGCTTGCCCTTGAGTTCGGGGTTCCGCTGCTCGATGAGTGCGGCGCTCCCGGGCACGGAGATGATCTGGGCGACGTCGCCCTCGGCGAACACATCGGTCTCCGGAGGCGTCTGCTCGTCGGCGTCCTTGGGGCCGTCGCCGAGCGCCTGAAGCGTCTTGTAGAAGTCCATGCCCCGCAGGGCGGCGGGTGAGTCGAGGGTGCCCTCCCAGTCGCCGCCGCGGTCGTCCGCCAGTTCGCCGCCCTCGTCCCAGATGAAGCCGGCGAGTACGTACCAGTTCTGTCCGGCGAGGTAGATGCCCTGCTTGCCGTCCGTGTTCAGCCGCTCGGTGGTCTCCACCCACTCCTCGCGGGTCCTGGGGAGTTCGGTGATTCCCGCCTGCTCGAAAAGGTCCTTGTTGTAGATCACGACGCGATTGGCCGCGTACCAGGGGATTCCGTACTGCCCGCCGTTGACCTTGCCCGGTTCCGCGAGTCCCGGCAGCCAGTCCTCGCCGCCCAGGTCGCGCATCGACTCCAGGGTGAGATCGCGCAGTTCGCCGCTCTCCGCGTACTGGGCGACCTGCGTGTTGCCGACCTCGATGACGTCCGGTGCGTCGTCACCCTTGAGCGCCTTCAGGACTTTGGGGCCGATGCCGCCCCACTCCTGGAGGACGAACTCCAGTTCGACCGAGGGATGCTCGGCCTCGTACGACTCCTTGAAGCTGTCCAGGAAGCCCTGGGAGGCGCTGCCCTTCATCAGCCACACCGTGACGGTGCTGCTGTCGGCGCCCGCACCGGGAAGGTAGCCGCAACCGCTCAGGGTGACGGTGGAAACGAGCGCGACGGCTCCGGCCAGTATGCGGATCTTCACGGGGGTCACCTTCTGCGAAACGGCACGACGAATGACAGGACCCGGATGGGGGGACTGCGGGCGGCGCTCGCACGGGCGTATGGACCGGAGTTTGGTATGGACCAATGGGCAGGTCAAGCCCCGCCCCGTCGTGGATCACAGGGCGGGCGCCTCGCGCGATGCCTCGCGCTCGGACCCGGAGTGAGGCACCGTGGAACCACGAAAGGAGACATTAGATGACTAATCACACCTACCGGGTCACCGAGATCGTAGGAACCTCCGAGGAGGGTCTCGACGCGGCGATCAGGAACGGCGTCGCAAGAGCCTCCGAAACGTTGCACAATCTCGACTGGTTCGAGATGACGCAGGTCCGCGGCCATATCGAGGACGGCCGCATCGCCCACTACCAGGTGGGGCTCAAGGTCGGTTTCCGTCTCGACGAGAACGCCTGACCCGGTACGGCGGACCGGGCACGGACGGCCGTGAACCCGGCACGACAGGCCGGCCGCCGGCCGGTATTGCCGCGCCTGCCGCGGTGTCCGGCGGAGCGTGCCGCTCGAGATGCAGGGGGGGCCGGGCGCTGCTTCCCTGGTGATGTCCGCTCCCCCACAGATCCAGGAGTGATCATGAGCGTTGCAGGTGAGTCCGGCGGCCGTGCCAAGCAGCTGCGTGCCAAGGCCCAGGAACTGAACGAGGCCGCGGAACGCGCCACCGACCCGGAGCAGCGGCAGCGGCTCCAGGACAAGGCCCGCCGCCTGCGGGAGCAGAGCGAGCAGGAGAGCTCCATGACGGACCGTGGCATGGACCCCATGGTGTAGAGCGGACACCCCGCGCTGCCGGTGGTCCGTCCGCGTGCGGGAGGATCACCGGCAGAAGCATGTCCGCCCCGCCGATCCCCCACGGAGCCGCACCACCGATGTCCACCCCCCATGATCCGTACGTCCGGGTACGCGGCGCGCGTGAACACAACCTCCGTGACGTGGATGTCGACATCCCGCGCGATACCCTCGTGGTCTTCACCGGTGTCTCGGGCTCGGGGAAGTCGTCCCTGGCGTTCGGGACGGTCTACGCGGAGGCCCAGCGCCGGTACTTCGAGTCCGTCGCCCCGTACGCCCGCCGGCTGATCCACCAGGTCGGGGCGCCCGACGTCGGTGAGATCACCGGTCTGCCGCCCGCCGTGTCCCTGGAACAACGCCGGTCCGCGCCCGGGTCACGTTCCTCGGTGGGCACGGTCACCACGCTCTCCAACTCCCTGCGCATGCTCTTCTCACGCGCCGGTGACTATCCGCCCGGTGCCGAACGGCTCGACTCGGACTCCTTCTCCCCCAACACTGCGGCCGGGGCGTGCCCCGAGTGCCACGGCCTGGGGCGTGTCCACCGCACCACGGAGGATCTGCTCGTCCCGGATACCGCGTTGTCGATCCGCGACGGAGCGATCGCGGCCTGGCCGGGGGCCTGGCAGGGCAAGAACCTGCGTGATGTGCTGGACGCCCTGGGCTACGACGTCGATCGCCCGTGGCGTGAGCTGGACCCCGCTGACCGCGAGTGGATCCTGTTCACCGACGAGCAGCCGGTGGTGACGGTCCATCCGGTCCGCGAAGCGGGCCGCATCCAGCGTCCGTACCAAGGCACGTACATGAGCGCGCGCCGCTATGTGATGCACACGTTCGCGGATTCCAGGAGCCGGACGTTGCGGGCCAAGGCGGAGCGCTTCCTGACGAGCGCGCCGTGTCCGGTGTGCGGGGGCGGCCGGCTGCGGCCGGAGGCCATGGCGGTCACGTTCGCCGGCCGCTCGATCGCCGACCTCGTCGCGCTCCCCCTGACCGCCCTCACCGAGGTGCTGCTCGAGGCGGGCGGCGCGAGTGACACGGCACGGGTGCTGACGGCCGATCTGCTGGCCGGGATCGGACCGGTCACCGAACTGGGGCTCGGCTATCTCAGCCTCGACCGTACGGCCCCGACCCTGTCGTCGGGCGAACTGCAGCGGCTGAGGCTGGCCACCCAGCTGCGCTCAGGGCTCTTCGGAGTCGTCTATGTGCTGGACGAGCCGTCGGCGGGCCTCCACCCGGCCGACACGGAGTCCCTGCTCGGCGTGCTCGGCAGGCTCAAGGAGGCGGGCAACTCGGTGTTCGTGGTGGAGCACCAGATGGACGTGGTGCGGCAGGCCGACTGGCTGGTGGACGTGGGCCCGCTGGCGGGTGAGCACGGGGGCCGGGTCCTGCACAGCGGACCTCCGGCGGACCTCGCGGGGGTGACCGGGTCGGCGACCCGGCGGTTCCTCTTCGACGAGGACCCGGCGCCGGAGCGCGAACCACGGACGCCCTCGGGGTGGATCACGCTGCGCGGGGTCGACCTGCACAACGTGCGCGGCGTCGACGCCGCGTTCCCGCTGGGTGTGCTGACGGCGGTCACCGGGGTGTCGGGGTCGGGCAAGTCGACCCTCGTCGGTCAGGTCCTGGCCGGGGCGCTGTCCGACCGGCGGCCGGCGGAGGCCTCGGAGGATCCTGCGGCGCCGCAGGCACGGGGCTGGGCGTCGGCGGAGGGCCTGGAGGCGGTGGACCGGCTCGTGCAGGTGGACCAACGGCCCATCGGCCGTACGCCGCGGTCCAACCTGGCCACGTACACCGGGCTGTTCGACGTCGTGCGGAAGCTGTTCACGGAGACGGAGACCGCGCGGGACCGGAAGTACCGGGCGGGCAGGTTCTCGTTCAACGTGGCGGGCGGGCGGTGCGAGACCTGCCAGGGCGAGGGATTCGTCTCGGTCGAGCTGCTCTTCCTGCCCAGTACGTACGCTCCCTGCCCGGACTGTCACGGCGCGCGCTACAACCCGCGGACGCTGGAGGTGACGCTGCGTGGGCTCACGATCGCCGAGGTGCTGGACCTGACGGTGGAAGCGGCGGCGGAGTTCCTCGCCGGGACTCCGGCGGCCGGGCGCAGCCTGCGGGCTCTGCTCGACGTGGGGCTCGGCTATCTGCGGCTGGGGCAGCCCGCGACGGAGCTGTCGGGCGGTGAGGCGCAGCGGATCAAGCTCGCCACGGAGCTCCAGCGTGCCCGGCGGGGTCAC
The DNA here is from genome assembly GCF_055559735.1 of Streptomyces sp. NPDC023573. Lineage (NCBI taxonomy): Bacteria > Bacillati > Actinomycetota > Actinomycetes > Kitasatosporales > Streptomycetaceae > Streptomyces > Streptomyces sp. NPDC023573. The sequence goes on along the minus strand of NZ_JBVHKB010000006.1, from coordinate 349,393 downwards.
ACGCTCTATCTGCTGGACGAGCCGACGACAGGGCTGCATCCGGCCGATGTGGAGGTGCTGATGCGGCAGTTGCACGGGCTGGTGGACGCGGGGAACACCGTGGTGGTCGTGGAGCACGACATGGCGGTGGTGGCCGGTGCGGACCGGGTGGTCGATCTGGGGCCCGGCGGCGGGGACCGGGGCGGCCGGATCGTCGCCACCGGGACGCCGCGGGAGGTCGCCCGGGCGGCGGGGAGCCGTACGGCCGCCTACCTCGCGAAGGCACTGCGGACGGACTGACTCCCCGCGGCGGGGAGAGGGTCAGCGGCGCACCTTGCGGTTGGCTCGCAGCCACTCCTTGTTCATCGCGGTGATCGACGGCAGCGGGATGCCCTTGGGGCAGGCCGTCGCGCACTCGCCGGTCAGGGTGCATCCGCCGAAGCCCTCGTCGTCCATGGTGGCGACCATGTCGAGCACCCGGGTCTCCCGCTCGGGCGCGCCCTGCGGGAGCACGTTGAGGTGGTTGACCTTGGCGGAGGTGAAGAGCATCGCCGAGCCGTTCGGGCAGGCCGCGACGCAGGCGCCGCAGCCGATGCACTCGGCGTGTTCGAAGGCCGAGTCGGCGTCCGGCTTGGGGACGGGGGTGGCGTGTGCGTCGGGCGCCGTGCCGGTGGGCGCGGAGATGTATCCGCCGGCCTGGATGATCCGGTCGAAGGACGAGCGGTCGACGACGAGGTCCTTGACGACCGGGAAGGCAGAGGCCCGCCACGGTTCGATGTCGATGGTGTCGCCGTCGTCGAAGGACCGCATGTGGAGCTGGCAGGTGGTGGTCCGCTCGGGGCCGTGGGCGTCGCCGTTGATGACGAGGCTGCACGCGCCGCAGATGCCTTCGCGGCAGTCGTGGTCAAAGGCGACGGGCTCGTCCCCGCCGAGGATGAGCTCCTCGTTGAGGGTGTCGAGCATCTCCAGGAACGACATGTCCCGCGAGATGCCGTCGATTTCGTAGGTGGCCATGGCGCCGGGCGCCTCGGCGTTCTGCTGGCGCCAGACGCGCAGGGTGAGCTTCATGCGTAGCTCCGCTGGGTGGGGTGGACGTACTCGAAGACGAGGTCTTCCTTGTGCAGGACGGGCGCGTCGCCGGTGGCGCTGAACTCCCAGGCCGCGGCGTAGGAGAACTCGTCATCCCGGCGGGCGGCTTCGCCGTCCGGGGTCTGCGACTCCTCGCGGAAGTGGCCGCCGCAGGATTCGGCGCGGTGCAGGGCGTCGAGGCACATGAGCTCGGCGAGCTCCAGGTAGTCGACGACGCGGTTGGCCTTCTCCAGCGACTGGTTGAACTGTTCGCCGGTGCCGGGCACCTTGATGCGGCGCCAGAACTCCTCTCGGATCTGCGGGATCCGGTCGAGGGCCTTGCGCAGCCCTTCCTCGGTGCGGGCCATCCCGCAGAACTCCCACATGAGTTCGCCGATCTCGCGGTGGAAGGAGTCCGGGGTGCGGTCCCCGTCGACGGCGAGGAGGAGGTTGAGCCGGTCCTCGGTCTCGGCGACGGCCTCGGTGACGGCCGGGTGGCCGGCGTCGATCTCCTCGGTGTGCGGGTTGCGGGCCAGGTAGTCGTTGATGGTCGACGGCAGCACGAAGTAGCCGTCGGCGAGGCCCTGCATCAGCGCGGAGGCGCCGAGGCGGTTGGCACCGTGGTCGGAGAAGTTGGCCTCACCGATGGCGAAGAGGCCGGGGATCGTGGTCTGGAGGTCGTAGTCGACCCAGAGGCCGCCCATCGTGTAGTGGACGGCGGGGTAGATGCGCATCGGCGTCTCGTACGGATTCTCCGCGGTGATCCGCGCGTACATGTCGAAGAGGTTGCCGTACTTCTCCTCGACCTTCTTACGGCCCATGCGGGCGATCGCGTCGGCGAAGTCGAGGTAGACACCCTGGCCGCCGGGTCCGACCCCGCGGCCCTCGTCGCAGACGTTCTTCGCGGCACGGGAGGCGATGTCGCGGGGCACGAGGTTGCCGAAGGCGGGGTAGATCCGCTCCAGGTAGTAGTCCCGCTCGTCCTCGGGGATCCGGTTCGCGGGACGGTCGTCGCCCTTGGCCTTCGGGACCCAGATGCGTCCGTCGTTGCGCAGCGACTCACTCATCAGCGTCAGCTTCGACTGGTGGTCGCCGGTGCGGGGGATGCAGGTGGGGTGGATCTGGGTGAAGCAGGGGTTCGCGAAGTAGGCGCCGCGCCGGTGGGCACGCCAGATCGCGGTGGCGTTGCTGTTCATGGCGTTGGTGGACAGGTAGAAGACGTTGCCGTAGCCACCGCTCGCCAGGACCACCGCGTCGGCGAAGTACGTGTCGATCCGCCCCGTGACGAGGTCGCGCGCCACGATGCCGCGGGCCTTGCCGTCGACGACGATCAGGTCGAGCATCTCGGTGCGGGAGTGCAGCTCGACGTTGCCCGCGGCGATCTGCCGGGAGAGCGCCTGGTACGCGCCGAGGAGGAGTTGCTGCCCCGTCTGTCCGCGGGCGTAGAAGGTGCGGGAGACCTGGACCCCGCCGAAGGAGCGGTTATCGAGGAGGCCGCCGTACTCGCGGGCGAAGGGGACGCCCTGGGCGACGCACTGGTCGATGATCTCGACCGAGATCTCGGCCAGGCGGTGGACGTTGGACTCGCGGGCGCGGAAGTCGCCGCCCTTGACGGTGTCGTAGAACAGCCGGTGCACCGAGTCGCCGTCGTTGCGGTAGTTCTTGGCCGCGTTGATGCCGCCCTGGGCGGCGACGGAGTGGGCGCGCCGGGGCGAGTCCTGGAAGCAGAACTGGACGACGTGGTAGCCCTGTTCGGCGAGCGTGGCACCGGCCGATCCGCCTGCCAGGCCGGTGCCGACGACGATGACGGTGTGCTTGCGGCGGTTGGCCGGGTTGACGAGCTTCGCCTCGAAGCGTCGGGTGTCCCAGCGCTCGGTGACGGGGCCCTGGGGCGCCTTGGCGTCGACGACGGGGTCGCCTGTGCGGTAGTTCGTGTAGTCGCTCATGTCAGCTCACCACTCCGGTCATCACGGCGACGGGCACGGAGACGAAGCCGGCCGTCAGCACCACTGCGAGGACATTGGCGAGGGTCTTGCAGACGCGGTCCCGGGTCGCGCTGCCCACGCCGAGGGTCTGCGCCGCACTCCAGAAACCGTGCTGGACGTGCAGGCCCAGCGCGAGCACGGCGACGATGTAGATGACGTTGCCGTACCAGGTCGAGAAGGTGTCGAGCACGTTCTGGTAGGGGTGTCCGGCCTGGAATCCGCCGGTGTGCACGGTGCCGGTCGTGAGGTCCAGGATGTGCCAGACGATGAACAGCGCGAGGATGACGCCGCCGTAGCGCATGGTGCGCGTGGCATAGCTCGCACGCGCCTTCCTGTGGACGTAGGCCGTCGGGCGCGCCCTGAGATCACGGCGGCTCAGCTGGTAGGCGCAGACGGCGTGCAGCACGACGGCCGCGACGAGCACCACGCGGATGATCCACAGCGCCCACTCGTAGTGCAGGAAGGGCTCGCCGAGGGTCCGGAGCCAGTGCGCGTAGTGATTGAACTCGCCGGATCCGAAGAAGATCTTCAGGTTGCCCAGCATGTGGACCACCAGATAACCGAGCATGATCAGGCCGCTCACAGCCATGATCGTTTTCTTGCCGACGGACGAGTCCCAGAGCGTACGCGTCATGGACGGCCGTCGGTCCGTCCGCGTTGCCAGTGCCATGGACACGACGCTAGAGCCGAAGGCCATCATCAGTCCAAGACATGAAATGACTCATCTCCATAGGCATAGGCTATGGAGTTCGCTATCGTCGGCCCCATGCACTTCCAGCAGCTCGCCTACTTCGTGGCCGTGGCCGAGGCCAGACACTTCACCCGGGCCGCCGAGGAGGTGCACGTGTCACAGCCCTCCCTCTCGCAGCAGATCAAGGCCCTGGAGAACGAGCTGGGCGCCGAGCTCTTCAGCCGCGCTCGCGGCAACATCGCGCTGACCGACGCGGGCGAGGCGCTGCTGCCGCTCGCCCGGAGGATCCTGGCGGACGCGGACACCGCGCGGCACGAGGTGCAGGAGCTCGTACAGCTGCGCCGGGGGCGGATCAGGCTCGGCGCCACCCCGAGCGTCTGCACGGGCCTGCTGCCCGACGTGCTGCGCGCCTTCCACGGTGCGCACCCGGGGATCCGGCTCCTGATCGAGGAGGGCGGCTCCCACGACCTCGTGCGGCAGTTGGCCCGGGGCGCCCTGGACCTCGCGCTGCTCGTGCTGCCCCTGCCGGCGGGCTCGCCCGCGCTCACCACGGTGGAGCTGCTGCACGAGGACCTGGTGGTGGTGTCACCGGCGTCCCGGCCCGCACCCGGGCGGAAGGGGTCCGTGCACATCGCCGATCTCGAGAACGAGCCGCTGGTGATGTTCCGGCACGGCTACGACCTCCGGGAGCTGACCGTCGCGGCGTGCCGGGCGGAGGGCTTCGAGCCCTCGTTCACGGTGGAGGGCGGCGAGATGGACGCCGTACTCGGCTTCGTACGGGCGGGGCTCGGGATCGCCGTGGTGCCCCGCATGGTCGCCGTGCGGGCCGGCCAGGACCTCCGGACGACACCGCTGGCCTCGCCCGGACTGCGGCGCACTATCGCGCTGGCGCACCGCAGCGACGTCGAACCGCCGCGAGCGGCACGGGAGCTCCAGCGGATGCTCCTGGGGGCGGGGCCGCCCGCCGCGTCCTCAGCCGCCGGTGGACCGGGCCCGGGCGGCGGCTGAGGACGGAGTCGTCAGACCGCGTCCGCCAGCAGCAGCGCGTGGATCCGGTCCGGGGCGCCGGGGCGCGCGTAGTACCAGCCCTGGGCGGTGTCGCAGCCGAGCTGTCGCAGCTGCTCGGCCTGGGCGCCGGTCTCGACACCCTCGACGGTGACCGCGAGGTCCAGACTGTGGGCGAGCGAGACGATGCCCTCGACGATCTTCAGGTCGACCGGGTCGGCCGGATGGTGCTGCATGCCCTGGGTGAAGGAACGATCCAGCTTCAGGATGCTCACCGGCAGCCGGCGCAGGTTCGCCAGGTTCGAGTAGCCGGTGCCGAAGTCGTCCAGCGCGATGTCGACGCCCATCTCCGCCAGCTGGCGGAGCGGCTTGAGCAGATCGTCCTCCGCGCCGATCAGCGCGGACTCGGTGACCTCCAGACAGAGGGCGCCGGGCTCCAGACCGGAGCGCTCCAGCACGTCGACGGTCTCGGCGACCAGCCCCGGGTGGTGCAGCTGGGCCGGCGAGAGGTTGACGTTGATCCGCAGGGGCCCGCCGTCGGTGTGACGCTCCTGCCAGAAGTTCGCCTGCCGGACGGACTCCTCCAGGACCCAGCGGCCGAGCGGCACGATCAGTCCGGTGTGCTCCGCGAGCGGGATGAACCGGTCCGGGCCGAGTACCCCGTGCTGCGGATGACACCAGCGCACCAGCGCCTCGGCTCCGTGCACGCTGCCGTCGCCGAGGTGCACCAGCGGCTGGTACTCGATGAAGAACTCGCCCCGGTCCAGTGCCGCGGGCAGTGCCGTGGTCAGCCCGTGACGGGTGATGGCGCGGGCGTCGGCGTCGGCGTCGGCGAGCGCGAAGCGGTTCCCGCCCGCAGCCTTGGCCCGGTACATGGTGATGTCGGCGCTGCGGAGCACCTCGGCGGCGGTGCGTTCGCCCGACGGCCCTTCGACGATGCCGATGGATCCCCGTACGGTCAGCTCCCGGCCGTCGAGACGGATGGGTGTGGCGAGCGCGGAGAGGATGCGTCCGGCCAGTTCGTGGACCTCGTCCTGGGTCCGCGGCCCGGTCGTGAGGGCCACGAACTCGTCACCGCCGAGCCGCGCGACCATCTCGCCGGGGGCGGTCGCACAGCTCTGCAGCCGGTCGGCGACCTCGACGAGGAGCCGGTCCCCCGCCGCGTGTCCCAGGCTGTCGTTGATCGCCTTGAAGCCGTCCAGGTCCAGATAGCAGAGCCCGAAGCGCATGCCTTCCCTGGGCGCGAGGGCCTTCTCCAGGCGCTCGAAGAACAGCGTCCGGTTCGGCAGACCGGTGAGCGCGTCGTGGGTGGCTTCGTAGCGCAGCCGCAGATTGAGCAGCCGCCGCTCGGTGGTGTCCTCCATGAGCGCCAGCTGGTACTCCGGCCGGCCCTCCGAGTCCCGCAGCAGCGACACGGTGAGGTTGGTCCACAGGACGGTGCCGTCGTTGCGGTAGTACGGCTTCTCGACGCTGTAGTGCTCGCGCTCGCCCCGCACCAGCTCGTCGTAGTACTTCCAGACGTACGGCGAGTCCTCGGGGTGCACCCACTCGTTCACCTTGTGGCTGCGCACGTGGTTCTCCAGGCCGCCGAACATCTTGGTGAGGGTGTCGTTGATCTCCAGGATGTTCCCGTCGAGGTCGGCGATGCCGATCCCGATGGCGGCGTCCTTGAACACGGCGCGGAAGCGCGCCTCGGTGGCGTGCAGCGCCTGTTCGGCGTCCGAGCGCGCGGTGAGCGCCGAGCGGGCGATCGCCTCCTGCTCGGCGAGTGTCCGCTCGCGGAGCGCCTGGGTGAACCCGCCGGCCAGCGCGTGCTGGATCCGCGCACACCGGGCCCGGCTCTCCTCGGTCGACAGCTCCACCGGTCCGTTGCCCCCGCAGTACAGGACCAAATAGGAGTCGACGACGCCGAGGGTGGAGCTCAGGGCGTCCGGGTCCGTGCAGTGCGCGGCGACCAGGGAGGCTCCGACGCCGTGCGCGGGCGCCGCGTCGAAGACCCGGGTGTGCAGGATCTCGCTCAGCTGCCGGGCGAGCGGCAGCAGGTGTTCCTCGAACTCGGGGCGGGACAGGGAGGTGGCCGTGGACGGGAAGATCGCCCGGCTCCAGATGGTGGCGAATCTTCGGAGCCGGCCCTCGGGGCCGTCGGGTTCCGCGTCGGGCACGCCCGACGACTGGGCGGGAATGCTCACGCCTTGCGCCCGACTCCGCCGAAGCCCGAGAAGGCGAACGGGTCTTCGTGCGCGAGTGTCTCCGCGGACTCGGGACGCCACTCAGGCATGGAGACGAGCCCGGGCTCGACCATGTCGTACCCCTCGAAGAACCGGCTGATCTCCGCGCGCGAACGCATGATCAGCGGATTGCGGATGGTGCGGTAGACACCGACCGTCCCGCCCGCCTCCTCCTCGGTGAGCGGGATCCCCTCGTACGCCGCGTGGGTCAGGACCAGCAGGCTGCCGGGGGCCAGCGCGTCACGCAGCTCCGCGACCGCCGCATAGGGCTCGTCGGAGTCCTCGATGAAGTGGAGCACCGCCACCAGGAGCAGCGCCACCGGCTTGTCCAGGTCGAGGAGGCCGTTGATCTGCGGGTCCGCCAGGATCTCCTGGGGTTTACGCAGATCCGCGGCGGCGATGACGGCCCGCTCGTTGCCCTCGAGCACCGCCTGGCTGTGTGCGACCGCGACCGAGTCGTGGTCGACATAGGCGATCCGGGCCTCGGGGTCGGCGGCCTGGGCGACTTCATGAACATTACCGAAGGTCGGTATACCGGACCCTATGTCCAGAAACTGGTTGACGCCTGAATCAGTGGCGTAGTGCACGGCCCGCCGCATAAAGGCACGATTGGCCTGCATGACCTTGGGCAGGCCCGGCATGAACTCCATGGCCTTCCGGGCCGCTTCCCTGTCCACCTCGAAATTGTGCGAACCGCCCAGATAGAAGTCGTACATGCGAGACACGCTCGGCACCGAGATGTCTATGCCTTGCGGTGCCCAGGCGGGACGCTCCATCGATGTCTCCAACAAGTCGCCACGGCGATCCGGCCATGTTCATGGTCAGTGTTGACCAGAGGCTACTGATCGACCGCCAGGAGAGCGAGTGGAAACGGAAATTAGAGATCCGTTATTGGTCACACACCGGAAGCATGTGCGGCGCCCCGTCGCTGCGTGTGCGCATTCGGCGACGGACCGGCACCGCGAAGGACCTTTCGGGCATTATTCGGGGGCTCCGACCAGCTTCGCGTCGGGCGAGACCGCGTACCATGTGCCCCCGACACCTTGGCCGTTGGTGTCTCCCGGCCGCGTGTCGCCGGAGAAGGTGTAGAGGGGCCAGCAGTCGAGCGACTGCTGTTCGACGCCGTCCGGTCGGTCGAAGGTGACGAATCCCTTCGTGGTGACTCCATCGACGTCATTCTTCCGCACGGGAGGGACGGCCGGCCACTTCTTCAGACAGTCGCCCGTGCACGCGGACTTCATCGGCCACGCCGAGTCCTTCTTGAAGCGGTACACCGTCATGCCGCGCCTGTCCACGACGACGTTCCCGAGTTCCGGGTCCTGGCGTACCGAAAGTCCCGCGGTACCGGCCCGGGCACCGGTGGCCCCCTCCGCCTTCACCGCCGCTTTCCTTCCGTCCGGAGCGGCGGCGAACCATGTCCCGCCGACACCCTGCCCGTTGGCGTCACCGGGCCGGGTGTCTTCGGCATAGCGGTACACGGGCCGGCCCGCCACGGTCAGCTGTTCGCTCCCGTCGGCCCTGGTCACCTCGCCGATCAGCGACGCGTCGGTGCCCGCGGCTGCCTGGGCGTTCCGCGCGGGCACCGCCGGCCACGCCTTCGCGCAGTCGCCCTCGCAATTAGACCTGGGCGGTTCGGCGGTGTCCTTGTCGAAGCGGTAGAGCGTGAAGCCCTCGCTGTCGGTCAGCACCTCGCCCAGCTTCTCGCTGTACCGCACGGCGAGTTGCCCGGCGTCCTTCGCCGTCCCGCCCGCCGCCGTGCCGGAACCGTAGCCGCCGTCCGAGCCGTAGCCGCCGTCCGCCGGCTGCTGCGCGGAAGCGGCGTTCCCCACGGCCTGGCCGTTCGTCGACGTGGTGCCCTTCTCCTGACCGCACGCCGTCGTCAGCGCCAGGAGGGCCGCCGCCGTCACCGCGAGCGAGGCGTTCCGCCATGTAGTCATGTCGACTCCCGTTGTCCTCTGCCGTCCGGGACGCGAGTCCGCGCCTTCCGTGGCCGTTGGTACGGGCGGCTGGTGCCCCTGTGTTCAACGGAGCTCCGGACACGTTCCTGGCGGCGCAAACGCGAATCGCCGAATATCCCTCCATCAGGCGAATAGGCACCGACCTCCGCGTGCACGGCGGCTGAGGGGAACATGCTCCCCGGCGTGTACGGATCACGCATATGGCGGCTGACGGCCGCGACTTTGCTCCTGCTGCTCGCCGTCCCGCTGCCGGCGGCCGGTGACGACTGCGCCGTCGCCTCCATCGGGCAGGGGGACGGCAGCTCGTCCGTCGCCGTGGCGGGCGAGGGACGGTGCGGAGCGGTCATCGTCGAGCCGGAACCGGAGCCGGAGCCCGAACCAGCGCCGCCACCACCACCTCCGCCGCCTCCACCACCACCACCGCCTCCGCCCCCTCCACCACCGCCGCCCCCTCCCCCGCCTCCTCCGCCCCCCGCACCCGCGCCGGCGCCGCCTCAGCCGGAACCCGAACCGGAACCGGCCCCGCCGCGTGCCACCGTGCGCCCCACTCCGCCGCCTCCCGCGCCCGTCGCACTGCCCGCCTACAAGAAGCCTCCCCGCAAGACACCCCGGACCGGGCCCTCACTGGTCTCGCTCACCCTTGTCATCACCGCGCCCGCCGTCTTCGCCGTGGCCGTACTGCGGCCCCGCTCGTCCCGCTGAACCGAAGAAGGAACCCATGTCGGAATGGCTTGTTCTGACCATCGCGATGGCATCGGCATGCGCCGTCGTAATGACCATCGCCGTCCTGAGCAACCGGCGCCTCGCCGAGGACGACGATCCGTCCGAGACGCCCGATGTCATCGAGTACATGACGATGATGATCGGCGTGGTGTACGCGATCGTGCTCGGCCTGGCCATCGCGGGCGTCTGGGAGGGCCGCAGCGCAGCCCAGGAGTCGGTACGCCTGGAGGCGCAGGCACTGCACGAGGTGAGCGCCCGGTCCGCGGTCTACCCGGTCGAGGTCCGCGACCGCATCCGGGCCGACGTGGACGCGTATGTGGCTCATGTCGTCGACGTCGAGTGGAAGTCGATGACGGACCACGCGAGTCTCACCGAGGAGGGCACCAGGCTTCTCGACCGGGTGCGGGCCGACGTGACGGAGTACAAGCCGCGGACGGACCACGAAGGGCAGGCGTACCAGCCGCTGGTGGACCAGGTGGCCGCCGTCGACGACGCGCGGGGGGCACGGGGGCAGAACGCGGGCGCGACCATGCCAGGGGTCGTCTGGTTCGGCCTGATCACCGGGGCCGTGGTGACGGTCGGACTGATCTTCACGCTCCAGATCCGCAGAACCTTCCGTGAACTGCTCCTGGCGGGCCTCTTCAGCGTCCTGATCGCCTTCCTGCTCTTCCTCATCTGGGACTTCGACGCCCCCTTCGGCCGGGGCATCTCGGCGACCACAGCCCCGTTCGTCGATCTGTTCCCGCACGCCACGCGGGGATAGGAGCGCGCCCGGCGGCCTCGCCCCTCGGCCGGAGGGCCGGTCGAGGGACAAGGCTGCCCCATTCGCCTGACACCGATCGCGGCTGATATGCGGCACTTCTAACGTCTCGGTCATCGAGGTGCATATCTCATGGTTCGCGGATATCCGTTCCGCGGCTGCTCCTCGGGACCCGGAGGATTCACCATGCGCGCGATACGTGTCGCACCCGTCGCCCTGCTGGGCGCCGCCGCCTGCTTTCTGATGGCACCGGCCGCATCGGCCGATGTGCTCAACGGCGGCACGTCCACGTCGTTCACGCCGACCATCACTCCGTCGACGGTCGCGCCGGGAGGCCGGGTGACGCTCGGCGCCATGGGGTGCACCAGCGATGCGACCGCGTTCTCGGGCGTGTTCGACACGGTCACCATTCCGAGCGGGCGGTCGGCCACGGCCACGGTCGACTGGGACGCCAGGCGGGGCGCGGCCTACGAGGTGACCTTCCGCTGCGGCACCACGACGAAGTCCGCCAATCTGACGATCACGAGCGGTGCCACCAGTTCCCCCACGGCCGGCCCCACCACGGCCCCGACGACCAGCTCCACCGCCTCCGCCTCTCCGAGCGGCGTGCTGGGCGGGCTCGGCGGCAGCGTCGACACGATGGACCCCACGGAGATCGCCGCAGGTTCCGCACTGGTGGCGGCCGCTTCGGCCGGCGCCTTCCTTGTCCTGCGCAAGCGCCGTACCGCCCGCCGGCACTGACCGCCCGCACACAGGCACACGACAGTCGCCCCGGGTCCTGTTCCAGGACTCGGGGCGACGGGCGTATCGGGCCGGGCGGGAGGTTCGACGCGTCAGATCGCCGCATTGCTCATCCGCCGACGGACGACGAAGACGGCACCGCCGACGGCTGCCGCCGCGACAAGGCCGCCGCCGACCTGCATCTCAACGGAGCTGGGGCCCATCGAGCCGCCGAGCCCGCCCTGCGCACCACGTGAGTGCAGCACGGTGAAGCGGGCCGTCGCCACCTGGTCGCCGTTGCCGCCCTGACCGCCGTTGCCGCCCTGGCCCCCGTTGCCGCCCTGACCGCCGTTTCCGCCCTGGCCGCCCTGGCCGCGCTCGTCCCCGTTTCCGCCCTGGCCGCGCTCGTCCCCGTTTCCGCCGTTGCCTCCGTTGCCGCCGAAGTTGTTGTGGCTGTCGTTGCACCTCACGGACAGGCTGTACTGACCAGGCGTCGCGTTGTTCCGGATGTGCGCCGTGGCGTAGCCGACGCGGCCCGGCGAAAGGTTCACCGTCGGGAAGGCGTTCGACCACACCTTGCCGCCGGAGCGGCCGCAGCCCTCCGCGCTGACCTGCATCGTGGCGCCCTGGTGGACCCTGGACGGGTCGACGGTGACATTGGTCGGGAAGTTGCTCGGGTTGCTGCCCGGGCCCCCACCGGCGGCGGCCAGCGGGGCAGCGAGCCCGACCGCCGCGAATGCGGTCGCGGTCACCGCGAGAGTGCGTGGAGCACGCATCTTTGAACCTCCAGCGGGAAGCGCCCCGGAGTCTTGGTCTCCGGGAGTTGACGAGAACGCGTCCCATGACGAACCCTCACCAGAGACCGTCGGTGTCGCACTTCGGCACTGCTCCACCCCGGTGAGCCGACACGCCGGGGGCGCGACCCAGGATCTGACGGAGCCGCAGGTCACGGACCGTCAGAGTTTTTATCCGCTCGTTACTCCGAAGAGAAGACACCGACGACGACGCCCGGCCGGCCGCCACCCGTTCGCCCTTCCCTGATCGCCGCCCCGCACACCCGCGCCTAGCGTGACGGTGTCGCGACGAAGGGAGAACCATGGGCCGGGACCAGTGGGGCGCCGAGCGGAGCAGACGCACACCGTGGGGCGCCATCGCCCTGGTGATGCTCACCGGGCTCGCTCTCATGCGCAACGGCGTGGAGACGTCCCCCGGGCCGCCCCAGCCCGCTGCCGCGGCCTCGGTGGCCGGCCCCCGGGACACCACGGTGTCCGCCCCGGCCGAGGGCGGGTCCGTGCAGCCGCTCGCGTACGCCCCCGCCGAGCGCATCCAGATCCCGTCGATCGAGGTCGACGCACCTGTGGTCGACGTGAACCTGGACCCGGCCGGCTGGATCGAGGCGCCGCCCGCCCAGGACCCGAACCTCGCCGGCTGGTACCAGAACGGCATCGCGCCGGGCCAGCGCGGGACCTCCGTAATGGTCGGCCACGTCGACAACCTCGCCGGCCCGGCTGTCTTCTACGGACTGGGCTCCCTCACCAAGGGCCAGCAGATCGAGGTGTCCCGCTACGACAACCGGGTCGCGGTGTTCGAGATCTACGGTGTCGAGGTCTTCTCCAAGAACGACTTCCCCGGTCCCCGGGTGTACGGCGACACGGGGTACGCCGAACTCCGGGTCATCACCTGCGGCGGGGGCTACTCGAAGGCCGACGGCTACGACGGGAACGTGGTGGTCTTCGCCCGGCTGGTCGAGACGCGGTAGCCGGTCGGTGCGCCCGGCGCCCACCGTCAGCCCCTGTACGGGACGGTGGGGCGGTACCCCCTCTCGATGAGTGCGGGCAGGTACCTGCGGAGGGCGGCTACGCTCTGCGACCGGTTTCCGCCCGCGTCGTGCGACAGCACCACGACACCGGGTGCCGCGCCGTTCCTGACCCGGCGGACGATGGTGTCGGTGCCCGGCGTGGTCCAGTCCAGCGTGTCGACGGTCCAGGCCATCGGCTCCATGCCCATCGCCGCGCCGATCTCGAAGGAGTTGCGGTTCCAGGCGCCGTAGGGGGCCCGGTACCAGAGCGGCGGAGCGCCGAGGGTCTTCTCGATCACTTCGCTGGTGCTGCCCAGTTCGTCGCGGATCGCACCCCGGGAGAGCTTCGGGATGAGGGGGTGCGACCAGGAGTGATTGCCGACGACATGCCCGTCGTCGCCCATCTCGCGGAGCAGGTCACGGTTGTCGGCGGCCATCTCGCCGCAGACGAAGAACATCGCCCTGACTTCGTATCTTCGCAGCGTCGCCAGGATGTCCGGGGTGTACCGGGGGTCGGGGCCGTCGTCGAAACTGAGCACCATGGCGTCGCCCCCCAGCCCGGGCAGTTCCTCGAAGGGCCGGGTGCGGACGGGCGGCGAGGCCGGCCGGAAGCGGGACGGTGCGGTCGAGGTCATGGGCCGCAGCCGGTAGGCGCCCGGGGCCGTCCGGGCGCTCGCCGGAGGCCCCGCGGCAGGGGCCGGGGGCTCTCCGCCGGGGCGCGCGGGTGTCCCGGCCGGATCCGTCGCGACGGTGTGCACGGCGATGGCTGCCCCGAGCGTGAGGGCCAGGCGGAGGAAGGTACGGCGTTCCGCGGGAATCTGATCATGCTTCATGACCAACTGCTCGCACGGAGTGACGCCCATGCCTCGCGCCGACACCTGGGACATGGGCTTTTGCACCCGATGGATGGAGCGCTTCGGCGGAATCCGGAGGGAAGATCCCGGGTCGGGCCGCCCGGCCGGGGGGCGCGGGGCACGAGCGGCTACCCTCGGGCCCGTGACTGACCAGCAACACCATCGCTTCGAGCGCGGCACGGACGGCCCCAAGGTGATCGTCGCGGGCATCGACGGCTCCGAGTCCTCGATGCGGGCCGCGGCGTACGCGGCGGGCCTCGCCCGCCGGCAGAACGCGATGCTCGCGCTCGTCTACGTCCAGCCGGTGCTGTCGGCCGGCGCCGCCCTGGGAGCCCCGGTCGCCGACGCGACCGGCGAGGTCGCCGAGGGTCTGGTGAGCGAGATCAGGGAGTCGACCGAGCGGCTCAAGGACATATGGAATGTCCGCTGGGAGTTCCATACGTTCCACGGGGATCCGTACAACGGGCTCGTTACGGCCGCCGACGAGCTGAAGGCGGACGCCGTGATCGTGGGCGCGTCGGAGTCCGCCGGGCACCGCTTCGTCGGCTCGGTGGCGGTCCGGCTCGTGAAGGCCGGGCGATGGCCGGTCACCGTCGTCCCGTGACGCCCCGCCGGTGGTCGCCGGTCACTTCCAGGCCATGAACGCCCGGGCGGGTGGCGGACGTCACTTGCCGGCCACGAGACCGTCCTGGGCTGCCCCACGGCTCAGGACGACTGCCTGGATCCGGTCGCGGATCTCTCCCAGCCTCTCCTCCGTCTTCCCCGCCGAGCCCGCGGCCCCGGGGGCCAGGGCCATCACGCGCCCCGCCTCGGGGTCGAACCACTGCGGGATGAACTCGGCCTTCCTGACGGCCCATCGCTGCCCGGGTTTCGCGGGCGGTTCGAACGTGAAGCGGCCCATCGAGTTCTCGTTGCCGCGCGGGTCCTGGACTCCCTCGTGGTTGACCATGGCACCGGCGACCTGGTCGCCCATGCCGTAGACGATCCACGTTCCGTTGACCTTCTCGTACGCCTGCGGGACATGGGCGTGGGTGCCGAGGATCAGGTCGATGTCGGGCCGTCCGCCGGTGCCCGAGGCCGTGAGTTCGCGGCCGAGTCCGAGCTGGACGTCGTCGGGGGCGTCCTGCCATTCGGTGCCCCAGTGCAGGGAGACGACGACCACGTCGGCCCCCGTCTTCCGGGCCGCCCGGGCGTCCGCGACGATCCGGTCCTTGTCGATCAGGTCGACCGCCCAGGGCTGCCCGGCGGGCAGCGGGATGTCGTTGGTGCCGTAGGTGTACGCGAGGTGGGCGACCTTCGCCGCGTTCTTGCCCTTGCCCGCCCTGAGCAAGGTGGGGCGGGACGCCTCCTGGGCCGACCGTGCGGATCCGGCGTGGGCGACGCCCGCACGGTCCAGCGCGTCGAGCGTCCGTCCGATCCCCTGCGCGCCGTCGTCCAGGGTGTGGTTGGAGGCGGTGGAGCAGGAGTCGAAGCCGGTGGCGCGCAGTGCGGTCGCCACCTCGGGCGGTGACTTGAAGGACGGATAGCCGGTGTAGGGGCCGCCGTCCCGGCCGTACACCGTCTTCATGTGGCAGATGGCCAGATCCGCACCCGAGACCGCCGGAGCGGCCCCCTTGAGCATGGCACGGAAGTCGTAGCCCCTGCCGCCCGCGTCCGCCGCGGCGCGGTCGATGATCGAGGAGTGCGGCAGGATGTCGCCCGAGGCCAGCAGCGTGAAGGCGCGCGCCCCCTCCGCTCCCCCGGCGCCCGCGCCGTTCGCTCCCCGCTCGGCGGAGAGGTGCCGCCCGGCGAAACCGGGGGGTGAGGTGGGCTGGCCGGTACAGGCCGTCGCGGTGGCGAGGAGGCCGGCGACGGCGATCGCCGCGCCCTGTCGGATGCGCTTCGTCATCTGCACGACTCCCGGTTCGGATGATTTCGGCCATCCGAATACACATATATTCATACCGGTGAGTCAAGAACAAAGCGGCCAAAGTACCTGAATCGGCCGTATCGGTGCCGGGTGACCGTTCACCGCACCACTCGCCGCTCCGTGCGACCGCTCGGCGCAGACCTCGGCGCACCGTCTGTTCCCGCGCGCGCCGATGCGTTCGTATACGCCAGGCGGGAGCGAGGCGTCAGGGGCCTCTGCGGGAAAGGACGTTCACGATGACCACTGCGACAACCGATGAGCGGGACCTCGCCCGGCTGCAGCGGGAACACGGGCCCGCGCTGTTCCACTTCCTGCTGGGCCTGACGTTCGGCGACCGGCAGCGGGCGGAGGATCTGCTGCAGGAGACCCTGGTACGCGCCTGGCAGCACCCCGAGGCGTTCGACGCTCCCTACGACTCGATGCGCCCGTGGCTCTTCACCGTCGCGCGGCGGCTGGCCATCGACGCCCGCAGGTCCCGCCAGGCCCGCCCGACGGAGGTCAGCGACGCGGTGCTGGAGAGCGCCCCCGCGCAGGACGACACCGCGGACTCCGCGGTCCACGCCCTGGACGTGAGGGAGGCCGTGAGCACGCTCAGCCCCGAGCACCGGGCCGTGCTCGTGCAGATCTACTTCCGGGGGCTCAGCGTGGGCGAGACAGCGCGGGCCCTCGGCATCCCCGCGGGCACCGTCAAGTCCCGCTCGTACTACGCGCTGCGGATGCTCAGCCGCAATCTGCCCGGCTACTCCAGCAGGTCCTCCACGTTGAGCAGCGCGAGCAGGGACACCGCCTCCGCGACCTCCACGTAGGCCGCCGCGCATGCCTCGCACCGTTGCAGGTGACGGGCGACCTCACCGCTCTCGTCCGTTTCCAGGGCATCGAGCACGTAGGCGCCCAGCAGCTGCCGCACATGCGGCCCGTCGCCGCGGTCGGCGGTCATGGCACCTCGAATCTCCCGACGGATCCTGCCCTTCTGCCCACGCGGGGCGCGCGCCCCCGGTTCAATGCTGCGTGTAGCCCGGTACGGAGTCGACGAAAGAGGCGAGACGGGATGCGTCCCGAACACCACGAGGGAACCGGCGGGGGCGGGCTGCTGGTCCCGATGGCCTGGATGTACTCCGAGTACATCGCTGACGAGGTCCTGGAGACCGGCGACCTGATGGAGCCGACGACCCTGGAGTACCGTGCGGGACGCGACGCGCTCGCCCTGACGATCTTCCTCTCCGACGGAGCGGGCGCCGACGAGCTCCCCGCGGCGCGGGTGGACGAGCTGCGGCTGCTCACGGCGTACGGCGCCTCCTGGAGACGGTGGGTCTGCGCGCGTCTGGAGGCGCTGGAGCGGCCGACCGCCCCGGCGGGGGTCGCGGATCCGGACCTCGCGCTGGCGCGGGCCGCCTGGCGGTGGCTGGAGGAGACCGAGCTGCTGGCGGCCGACCTCGACGCGATCGGCCCGCCGCCGTGGGATCCGGTGGACGCCGACGGCGAGGAGGACGAGGACGCCGAGACCCGGGTCTGGACTCCGGCGTGGCAGCTGGGGCTGCCACTGGGTCATCTGGCGGTGCATCTGTACTGACCTTCGGCCGGTCAGGAACCGTGGACACCCGCACGGTATTTGGGCAGCCTCAGAGTGATCTTCATGCCCGCTCCGACTCCCGTCTCGATCACGAGGCCGTAGTCGTCCCCGTACACCTGGCGCAGCCGTTCGTCCACGTTGAGCAGACCGATGCCGGTGGAGGTGCCGCCCTCGCCGCGCAGGATCCGGCGGAGACGCTCCGGCTCCATTCCGGCGCCGTCGTCCTCGATCACGACCTCCGCCTCGGCGCCGGCGTCCAGTGCGCTGATCGTGATGCGGATCGGGGCGTCACCCGGGCGGCCGGCGCCGGCCGGCCGGGAAGGAGTGACGGCGCCCTCCAGGCCGTGCTTCACGGCGTTCTCGACCAGGGGCTGGAGACAGAGGAACGGCAGCGAGACGGGAAGGACCTCCGGGGCCACCTGGAGCGTCACGGAGAGCCGCTCACCGAAGCGCGCGCGCACCAGTGCCAGATACTGGTCGATGGAGTGGAGCTCATCGGCCAGGGTGGTGAACTCACCATGTCTGCGGAACGAGTAGCGGGTGAAGTCGGCGAATTCCAGCAGGAGTTCACGCGCACGCTCCGGGTCGGTCCGGACGAACGACGCGATCGCGGCGAGTGAGTTGAAGATGAAGTGCGGGGAGATCTGGGCCCGCAGCGCCTTGATCTCGGCCTCGATGAGCTGCGTACGGGAGCGGTCGAGCTCGGCGAGTTCCAGCTGTACGCAGACCCAGCGGGCCACCTCCCCCGCGGCTCTGGCCAGGACCGCCGATTCGCGGGGCGCGTAGGCGACGAGGGTGCCGAGCACCCGGTGGTCGACAGTCAGCGGGACGGCGACGGCCCAGCGCAGCGGGCAGTCGAGGTCGGCGCAGTCGCTGTGGAAGGCGGTGTCCCTGCCGCTGGCCAGGAGCCCCTCGACCTGGTGCATCACGTCCTTGCCGTGGTGGTCCCCCTCGCCGTCCCACACCAGCACCCGGTCGCGGTCGGTGAGGCACAGGGCATCGGTGCCGAGCAGCGAACGCAGTCCGTGCGCCGACCTGCGCGCGCTCTCCTCGGTGAGCCCGGCGCGCAGCGGGGGCGCGGCGAGGGAGGCCGTGTGCAGGGTCTCGAAGGTGGCGTGTTCGACGGGGGTGCCCACGTCGCTGGTGCGTACGGGGCGGGCGGTGCGGCCCAGCAGGAAGCCGGTGAGGAACAGCAGCAGGACGAGCACGGAGATGACGGCGATCCCGGCCCCGGTCATCGTGC
Organism: Streptomyces sp. NPDC023573; assembly: GCF_055559735.1. Classification (NCBI taxonomy): domain Bacteria; kingdom Bacillati; phylum Actinomycetota; class Actinomycetes; order Kitasatosporales; family Streptomycetaceae; genus Streptomyces; species Streptomyces sp. NPDC023573. Next base: position 330,902 of record NZ_JBVHKB010000006.1, on the reverse strand, counting down.
CCGTCCCGAGGTCAGCGCTTCCGGCAGATGGAAGCGGGTCATGGCGGCGTTGGTGCCCGGCGGTATCCGTCCCGGAGTGGCCAGGGAGACCAGGATCATCGCGAGGAAGCCGACCGGCACGGACCAGACCGCCGGCCAGGCCAGCAGGGCGTGCGGCCAGCCCGGCGGGCGTACCGCGCCGCTGACGGTGATGGCCACGGACAGCAGTGCGGAGCCGCCGCCGAGCAGCAGCCCGGCGATCGCGCCCGGCGGGGTGAGCCGCCGCCACCAGATGCCGAGGACGAGCAGCGGGCAGAAGGACGACGCGGAGACCGCGAAGGCCATGCCGACGGCGTCGGCCACCGGCACCCTGCTGACCACCAGCGAGCCGGCCAGAGGCACGGCGATGGCCAGGACGGTGGCCAGCCGGAAGTGCCGTACGCCCCGCGAGGGCAGGACGTCCTGGGTAATCACTCCGGCGACGGCCATGGTGAGCCCGGACGCCGTGGACAGGAACGCGGCGAACGCCCCGCCCGCGAGGAGGGCGCCGAGAAGATCGCCGCCGAGGCCGCCGATCACCCGGGCGGGCAGCAGCAGTACGGCGGCGTCGGCGTCCGTGCCGTGCATGAGTTCGGGCGCGTACAGACGGCCCAGGGCGCCGTAGACCGGGGGCAGCAGATAGAACAGGCCGACCAGGGCGAGCACGGCGACCGTGGTGCGGCGGGCGTCGCGGCCGTTGGGACTGGTGTAGAAGCGGACCACCACATGGGGCAGGCCCATGGTGCCGAGGAACGTCGCCACGATCAGTCCGTACGTCGCGTAGAGCGGATGGTCGGCGCGGAAGACGGAGATCTGCTCGTCGAAGCTGACCCGGGGGCGGCCGTCGCCCTGCCAGGCCAGCACCAGGAAGATCGCGGGCACCAGCAGCGCCGTGAGCTTCAGCCAGTACTGGAACACCTGCACGAAGGTGATGGAGCGCATGCCGCCCGCCGCGACGGCGACCACCACGACCGAGGCGACGAGCACGTCGCCGAGCCAGGCGGGCGCACCGGTGAGGATCTTCAGGGTGAGTCCGGCGCCCTGGAGCTGCGGCACGAGATAGACCCAGCCCGCGCCGACGACGAACACGCTGACCAGCCGGCGCACCTGCCGGGATTCGAGCCGTCCCTCGGCGAAATCGGGAAGGGTGTACGCCCCCGAGCGGCGCAGCGGCGCGGCGACGAACACCAGCAGCACGAGGTATCCGGCGGTGTAGCCGACCGGATACCAGAGCATGTCGGGGCCGTGCACCAGCACCAGTCCCGCGATGCCGAGGAAGGACGCGGCGGACAGGTACTCGCCGCTGATCGCCGCGGCGTTGAGCCTCGGCCGTACGGTGCGCGACGCGACGTAGAAGTCGGAGGTGGTGCGGGAGATCCGCAGCCCGAAGCCGCCGACGAGGACGGTGGCCAGGACGACGAGGGCGACCGCCACCACCGCTGCCGGGTGGCCGGGTGCGCTCACGGTGCGGGGAGGCCTTCCACGAGTCTGGCGAAGTCGCGCTCGTTGCGCTCGGCCCTTCGCACGTACCACCAGGCGGCCAGGGTGAGCGGCGGATAGGTGGTGAAGCCGAGCACCGCCCAGACGAGGGCGTTGCTGTGCAGTGCCTCGAAGACCAGGGGCAGGGTCCCGGCGACGAGGGCCAGGACCGCGAAGGTGGTGAGTCCGGCACGGAGCTGGCTGCGCATCAGCGAGCGGACGTAGGCGCCCCCGAGTGCGGTCTGCTCGTCGATCTCCGACTGGGCACGGTAGCGGGGCAGTGGGCGCACCCGCCGGGGCTCGCCCATGACCACTTCGCGACGGGGCGTGCTCTCTGCGGACATGGGGCCGGAGTGTAGGCGGCACAGGGCCCGGCTGGGAAGGGCCGCCCTCCCGGTCGAGCCAGGTCAGCGGCCGGTCTGCCGCATCAAAAGGTCGCGGAGGGCTCGGGTGTGACGCCGGCTGACCGCCAGCTCGGCACCCCCGATGCGGACGCTCATGCTGCCGGCGTCGAGCCTGAGTTCGTCGATCCGGTTCAGCGCCACGAGGTGGCGGCGGTGAATGCGTACGAACCCCCGGGAGCGCCAGCGCTCCTCCAGGGTGGTGAGCGGTATCCGGACGAGATGGCTGCCGGTCGCGGTGTGCAGCCGGGCGTAGTCGCCCTGCGCCTCGGCGTACGCGATGTCGCCGACGGGTACGAACCGGATGACCCCGCCCAGTTCCACCGCGACCTGGTCGGCGGCCGCGTCGTGGACGGACGCGGGGCGCTCGCCGACCTGCTCGGCCACGCGGCGGACGGCCTCGGCCAGCCGCTCGCGGCGGACGGGTTTGAGTACGTAGTCGACGGCCTTGAGGTCGAAGGCGTGTACGGCGAAGCCCTCGTGGGCGGTGACGAAGACGATGAGCGGCGGTGCGGCGAACCCGGCCAGGAGCTGGGCGACGTCGAGGCCGGTGAGCCCGGCCATGTGGATGTCCAGGAACACGACGTCGATCGCCGAGGGGTCCTCGGGCCCGGCGTCGACGGCGCTTCCGATGCGGCGCAGCGCCTCGGTGGCGCCCGTGGCGCCCTCGGCGCTCCGGATGCGGGGATCGGCGCGCAGGAGGTAGAGGAGTTCCTCCAGGGCGGGTTCTTCGTCGTCGACGGCGAGTACGCGCAGCATGAGGCCGGAGTGTAGGGCCTTCCGGACGAGAGGCCCGAGGCGCGTGACCGGCACGACGGCTGCGGCTACTTGAGCAGGCGGGACAGCCGCCGGTCGGCGAGGGGCTTGCCGCCGGTCTGGCAGGTGGGGCAGTACTGGAGCGACGAGTCGCTGAACGACACCTCCAGCACGGTGTCGCCGCAGACGGGGCAGGGCTCCCCGGCGCGGCCGTGGACGCGCATGCTGCTCTTCTTCTCGGCCTTCAGCCGGCCCGCCGCCACGCCGCGGGAGCGCTCGACCGCGTCCTGGAGCGTGGTGCGCATCGCGTTGTACAGATGGGTGATGTCGTTGTCTCCGAGGGCGGTGGTGAGCTTGAACGGCGACATCTTCGCGACGTGCAGGATCTCGTCGCTGTAGGCGTTGCCGATGCCCGCGATCAGCGACTGGTCGCGCAAGGCCCCCTTGAGCTGCCGGCGTGCCCCGCCGAGCACCATCGCGAACGCGTCCCGGTCGAAGGAGTCGGCCAGCGGGTCGGGCCCGAGCCGCGCGACCCCGGGCACGTCCGACGGGTCGCGCACCAGGTGGACGGCGAGGCGCTTGGTGGTGCCCATCTCGGTCAGGTCGAAGCCGTCGCCGCCGGTGAGGACCGTCCGCAGGGCGAGCGGGCCCTTGCCGGGCCGTGGCGGGGTCGCGGGGAAGCTGTCCTTCCACTGCAGCCAGCCGGCCCGTGCGAGGTGGATGAGCAGATGGAGCTCTCCAGCGGTGATGTCGAGGAACTTGCCGTGCCGGGCCACGGACGTCACGGTGTCACCTTGGAGGGCGGTGGGCGGCGGGTCGTACGTCTTCAGGACGCTGATCGCCAGCGGCAGGACGCGGGCGATCTCCTTGCCGACCAGATGGTCGTCGAGGAAGTCCCGCAGGGCTTCGACTTCCGGGAGTTCGGGCATGACTCCAGCCTGCCGCAACGGCCCCGCGCATGCCCGCCGGGTGCGCGCCGTGTTCAGGCGGCGGGCATGGGCAGCCCGTAGACCCGCCGCGCGGTGTCGGAGAGGACGGACCGCTGTCCGTCCTGCCCGAGCCGGCCGGTCAGCTCGCGGGCCACGTCCAGGACCTCGGTGTACCCGGCGGCGAGCCGGCAGACGGGCCAGTCGGAGCCGAACATCAGCCGACCGGGTCCGAAGGCGTCGATGACGGTGTCCGCGTAGGGGCGCAGGTCCTCCACCGTCCAGGTCCGCGGGTCCGCCTCGGTGACCAGGCCGGAGAGTTTGCAGACGGTGTTGGGCAGCGCGGCCAGCGCCCGCAGGTCACCGGCCCAGGGGTGAGCCGCGCCCCGGGCCACTGGCGGTTTGCCCGCGTGGTCGAGTACGAAGGTGAGCTCCGGCAGGAGGGCGGCGGCGCGGGTGGCGGCGGGCAGCTGGCGGGGCCGGACGAGCAGGTCGTAGGTGAGTCCGGCGGCGGCGACGGCTCTCAGCCCGCGCAGGACGTCGGGGCGCAGCAGCCACTCGGGGTCGGCTTCGCCCTGGACCTGGTGGCGGATTCCGACGAGCCGGTCGCCGCCGGGCAGGGCGCGGAGTCCGGCGAGGGTGCCGGCGATGTCGGGGGCGGTGAGGTCGGTCCATCCGACGACGCCCGCGACGAGCGTGCTGTCATGGGCGAGCGCGAGGAATTCAGGGGTCTCCCCGGCGACGGCGACCGTCTGGACGAGCACGGTGGCGGCCACCCCGGCGGCGCGCGCCTCGGGCTCCAGGTCGGCGAGGGTGAAGGTGCGGCGGATGGGGGCGAGTTCCTCGCCCGTGATCCAGTCCTGGTCGCGTACCGCGAGGTCCCACACGTGGTGGTGGGCGTCGATGACCGGCAGGGGTGTCATGTCACAGCAGCCCTTCCGCGCGCAGGTCGTCCCAGAGCGCGTCCGGAACCGGCGTGCGGAGCCGTGCCGCGGCGTCCCTCACCTCGTCCGGTGAGCGGAGGCCGACGAGGGCCCCCGCGACAGCCGGGTGACCCAGCGAGTAGTGGAGGGCGGCGGCGCGCAGCGGGACACCGTGCGCCTCGGTGACGGCCCGGATGCGTACGGCGCGTCGGAGGACGGGCGCGGGGGCCGCCGCGTAGTCGTAGGTCGCGCCGGGGCGCGGGTCGACGAGCAGCCCGGAGTTGAAGACACCTCCGACGACGACGCTGCGGCCCCGGGCGGCCGCTTCGGGGAGCAGGGCGTCGAGGGCGCTGTGGTCGAGGAGGGTGTAGCGGCCGGCGCACAGGACGGCGTCGACGTCGGTCTCGCGCAGGAAGCGGGTGAGCATCGCGGTCTGGTTCATGCCGGCCCCGATCGCGCCGACCATGCCCTCCGCGCGCAGCTTCTCCAGTGCCGGGTAGCCCTCGCGGAAGGCCGCCTCGCCGTGGTCGTCGGGGTCGTGCAGATAGACGATGTCGACCCGGTCGAGGCCGAGGCGCCCGAGGCTGTCCTCGATGCTGCGGCGGATGCCGTCCGCGCTGAAGTCCCAGTGGCGCCGGTGGGTGTGCGGCACGGCGAATCCGGCGGAGAGCCCGTGGTGGGCCGCCGTCTCCGCGGGGGGCAGCGGGTCGAGCAGACGGCCCGCCTTCGTGGAGACCGTGTACGCGTCCCGGGGCCGGTCGCGCAGGGCCTCTCCGAGACGGCGTTCGGAGAGGCCGAGGCCGTAGTGCGGCGCGGTGTCGAAGTAGCGGACGCCCTCGTCCCACGCCGCGTCCACGGCGGCGGCGGCCTGCCCCGGATCGACCTCCGTGAAGAGATTGCCGATGGCCGCCGCCCCGAAGGCGAGCTCGGTGATCTCGACCGCGCTGCGTCCGAGTCTGTTGCGCCGCATGGCCCTGGTGCCCCCGCCGGTGATCCTTGATGGTCCGTAGAGGAATATTCATCGGATCTATCGGCCGCGTCAACAGGCCCGGCGGATCGGCTGTCAGGCGGGGGCGGGGACCGTGGGCACGAGTGAGTGCAGGTCGTGCAGCTCCTCGCGGACCGCGCAGGCGAGCCGGTCGAGATCGGGAAGGGCCTTCCCGTCGGCGACCAGTCCGACCTGCACCCCTCCGCCGTAGGTGGTCAGGGCGACGGCCAGCGACTGTCCGCGGGCCAGCGGCGCCATGGGGTAGAGGGCGCGCAGCGGGCACCCTCCCAGGGAGAGCGCCGAGCGGGGCAGCGGCACGCTGGTGATCAGGATGTCGAAGAGCATCCGGGCCGCGTTCCCCGCCAGCGGAGCTCCGAACCGGTGGGCAAGCGCGGGCAGCTGGTCGGCCAGCACGGCGACGGCGCCCGCGCCGCGCAGCGGTCCGGCCGCCTTGTTGCGGTCCATCCCCGTGCGTACGAGGCGCAGCCTTTCCCTGGCGTCGGCCTCGCCGACGGGCAGCCCGAGGAGGTAGGCGGAGAGTCTGTTGCCGGTGGCCGCTGCACCGGGCCGGCGCCGGGAGACGGGGACCAGGGCGCGCGGATCGGCGCCGGGGAGCGGCTCGCCGCGTTCGAGCATCCAGCGGCGCAGCGCACCGGCGACGACGGCGAGCAGCACGTCGTTGGCCGTGCCGCCCTCGGTGCGGCGGATCCGCTGCACCGTCTCGGCGTCGAGGTCGGCGGTGGCCAGCCGGCGTGTGCCGCTGGAGCGCGCGGTCAGCGCCGTGCCGGCGCGCAGGTCGAGGCGGCTGGCGCGTACGACGGAGGCACCGACCCCCAGCGCCCGGCGCACGTCCCCGATCCGGTCCATCGCCATGCCCGCGGCCTCGTACGGGCCGGGCAGCCAGGAGCGGGGCGGTACGGGCGCCCGGCGGCTCCCCCCGCCGCGGCCCGCGCCGGCGGAGGCGATCTGGTCGAAGATGCCGGCGCCGATCGCGACGGCCCGCATGCCGTCGGCGAGCGCGTGGTGCAGCTTCACCAGCACGGCGAACGGGCCGTCACCCGGGGTGTCCAGGAGGTACATCTGCCAGGGCGGCAGGCCCCGTCCGAGCGGCCGCTCCATGAGTTCACCGGCGAGCCGGGTCGCCTCCGCCATGAAGTCGCCCTCGGGGAGCACGACCCGCCTGACGTGCCGTTGCACGTCGAAGTCCTTGTCGGTGAACCAGGCCGCGCCGCCGACGGGCAGCAGGACGTCGCGTACGCGCATCCGCAGCCGGGGAATCGCCGCGGCGCGTGCCCCGAGCAGCTCGAGCAGGTCCTGCGGGGCGAGGCCCGGTACCGGGTCGAAAACGGCGAGCGCGCCGAGGTGCATCGGGTGGGTATCGGATTCGAGGTGCCAGAAGGCCAGATCAAGAGGTGCCAGGAGCTCGGTACTCAACGGGGCCTCGCGTCTTCGACAGCGGAACGGCGGGATCGAAGTCAATCCCGCAGGGTCAGTTACGGTCAAGTATGGACAGGTTACGTACTGTTACGTTCTTCCGCTGCCGCGACAGTCGCGCTACCGGTGCTCCGGGACGAGGAATTCGCACCACACGCACTTGCCGTTGCCCCGGGACTCCACTCCCCAGGCATCGGCCATCCGGTCGACGAGCATGAGTCCGCGGCCCGAAACTCCGGACTCGCCCGCGTCCCTGCGGCGCGGCAGCGCGCTGGAACGGTCCTCGACGTCGACCCGGAGGCGGCGATCGGTTCCGGTGAGCATCCGGATGGTGACGATGGCACCGCCGTCGGTGTGCATCAGGGCGTTGGTGATCAGCTCGTCGGCCGCGAGCTCCACCTCGTCCGCCCGGCCCCTGGCGCCCCAGGCGCGCACGGCGGCCCGGATCATGTGGCGGGCGGACGTCAGCGCCTCCGGGTCGTTCTGCGCGACGTGCTGCTGGAGCCGGCCGCCCGGGTGGGGCGCGTGGGCAGCGTCGCGGCGCAGCAGCAGCACCGCCATGTCGTCCTCACCACCGCGCTCGTCGACGACCTCGCAGAGCCGGTCGGCCAGCTTCTGGAGGTCCTGCGGGCCGTCGCGGACGGTCGCCGCCAGCAGTCGCATGCCTTCGTCGAGGTCGGTGCCGGGGAGCTCCACCATTCCGTCGGTGTACAGGATCATCGTCTGTCCCGGGTCCAGGTCGACGGTGCTGACCGGGTATTCGAGCTGTCCGAACTCCGCGGAGAGGCCCAGGGGCAGGCCGCCTTCGACCGGCAGCCTGCGGCAGCTCCCGTCGATGTCCCGCAGGGCCGGGTCGACGTGCCCGGCCCTGACCAGCTGCACCACTCCGGTGGTCAGGTCGGCCTCGCCGTAGGTGCACGTCGCGAAGCGGTCGGTGTCGAGTTCATGGAGGAAGACGGACGCGCGCGCCATGACCGTGGCCGGGCTGTGCCCCTCGGCCGCGTAGGCGCGCAGCACGATCCGGAGCTGCCCCATGACGGCCGCCGCGTGCGTGTCGTGCCCCTGTACGTCACCGATGACAGCGCCGACCCGCCCGCCGGGCAGCGAGATGATGTCGTACCAGTCACCACCGATGTCCCTGCCGAGCCGCGCCGAGCGGTAGCGCACGGCGACCTGGGCGCCCCGCACCTCGGGGATCCGGCGCGGCAGCATCGCCTGCTGGAGCCCTTCGGCGAGGTCGTGCTCCTGTTCGTAGAGCATCGCCCGCTGGAGGCTCTGGGCGATGGAACTGCCGAGAGCCACGAGCAGGTTCCGCTCGTCACCGGTGAAGCCGGCCTTGTCGCCGTAGAGGAGGCCGAGTGCGCCGATCGGCCGGGCCTGGGCGATGAGCGGCAGATAGGCGGCGGCAGTGATGCCGAGATGGCTGATGTGCGGCCACAGGATGGGGTACGAGGTCGCGAAGTCCTCGGGTGTCTCGATGAACCGCGGCGTGAGCGTGCGGATCACTTCGCTCATCGGATAGGGCTCTTCGGTTCGCGTGTAGCGGGTGCCCTGCACGTACGCCCCCTCGGGGCCGTCCGCCACCAGATGGATGCGCCCCGACTCGAGCAGCCCCATGACGAGGCTGGTGGCGCCGAGGTTGGCCAGGCCGCGGGAGCTCTTGAGCACGTCGGTGACGTCCTTGACCGTCCGGGCGTGCGCCAGGGCCGCTGTGGTGCCCTCGACCAGGCTCGTACGGCGGCGGCGTTCCTCGTCGACGGTCCGGCGGGCGGTGGATTCGGCCAGTTCCTGGGTGGCGTCGCGGATGATCCCGATGATGCGGCGTGGCCGCCCGGTGCCGTCGCGGCGGATGAACCCCTGGGTGTGCGTCCAGCACAGGGTCCCGTCCCGCTGCCTCCTGCGGAAGTACGCGCCGTAGTTGTCGTGGCCGCTCTTGAGGGCCTGCGAGACCATCGCGTCGAGCCGGATCGCCTCGTCGGCCGGGACGCGCTGCGCGAGGCCGGAGGGGCGGCCGTCGTACTCGTCGGGGCGCAGGTCGAACACGCCGAGGGCGGGCTCGTCCATATGCATGAGGCCGCTGTCCAGATCCCAGTCGAAGCTGCCCATTCGGTTCAGGGCGAGGCTGAGGTCCGGGTGGGCGGGCCAGTCGTCCGGGAGTGACAGGGCACCCGCTACCCGATCATCCATGTGCGCCACTCTGCCATTATTTGTCCGATTCCTCGACCGAGCTGTCGCCTTGAACACGTTCAAGGCGACGCCTATGCTCGGCGTCAAGTGAATTGAACACGTTCAATTCATCTGGTCGTACGCGTGGACGGGGGTGGACGCGATGTCCGTACTGGTCGGGCTGATCGTCATGCTGGGCATGCTGGTGATCGTTCCTTTGGGCCTGGGGCTCGTCGGCGACCCCGCTCTCCACCGGATACGCCGCCTGTGGCCGCTCTTCGCGATACCCGGCGCGGTGTCCCTGTGGCTGCCACGCGGCGGCGCCGCCACCGCACTCGCCCTCTGCTACGCGCTGGGGACACTGATCCTCGCCGCCCACGCGCCCCGACGGCTCGCGCGCACCCGCAGCGTGCGTCCGTCGGAGGCCGCCCTGCTCACCGCACTGGTCGCCCCGTCGGTCGCGGCGCTCGCCCTCGTCGCCGAGCGCTCCGGCCATGAACTGTTCGGCTTCGGGCTCGGCATCCTCGCGCTGACCGTGCCCCACTTCCACTTCGCCGGTTTCGCCGCCGCCCTCGTCGCCGGTCTCGTCTGCCGGGCCAAGGACGGCGCGGTGGGCCGGTTCGCCGCCCTGAGTGTGCCGCTCGGCACCCTCCTCGTCCTCGTCGGCTACTTCACCGGGGACCGGACCGAGCTCGCCGGGGCCGTCGTACTCACCGCCGGGATGTGGGCGGTCGCGCTCCTGACCTGGCGCACGGCCCCCGCCGCGGGAGGGGATCGTGTCACCCGCGCCCTGCTGGCCGTATCGGCAGGCGTTCTGGCGGTCACCATGGTGCTGGCGCTGAGCTGGGCGCTCGGCGAGGCCACCGGGCTGCCGCACCCCACACTTACCTGGATGGCGGCCACACACGGCCTCGGCAACGCGCTCGGCTTCGCACTGTGCGCGCTGCTCGCCCGGCGCCGGCTCCAGGACCTCACCCACCCGGAAGGCAGGACCGCATGAGCAGGCTCACGTATCCCGAAGCAGGAGCGACGCGGCTCGGCCCGCTCCCGGACGGCTACAACCATCTGCACCACCGCGCGGCGGTCGGCAGGGGCCGTACGGCCTTCGAGGCTGCGGGCGCCGCCGTCACGGAGTGGCGGGCGCACCGCGCCGCCGGAGCCAGGGTGAACACCTCCGCCGAGCGTGCCGCCGCCGGAGTCACCGTCGAGGTGTCGGCGGGCATCGGGCCGCTCCGCCTCGCCGCGCCCTGCGAGATCGTCTGGACCGTGTACGAGAAGGACCGCACCGGCTTCGGCTACGGAACCCTGACGGGGCATCCGGAGTGCGGGGAGGAGAGCTTCGTCGTGGAACTGGCGGACGACGGAACGGTCTGGTTCACCGTCATGGCGTTCTCCCGGCCCGCCTCCTGGTACGCCCGGCTGGCGGGTCCGCTCGTTCCCGTGGCCCAGCGGTGGTACGCCCGGCGGCTCGCCGCCGCACTGCGCCGGGTCACCGTGTCGGCCGCCTGACGGGCGGGGCAAGCCGGATACTGGAAGCGATGGAATGGTTCACCGCAGACGGATACTGGCTGAGCAGACTGATCTTCCAGCGGGCGCTCGCCGTCGTCTACCTCGTCGCCTTCGTCGCCGCGGCGCTGCAGTTCCGGGCGCTGATCGGCTCCCGCGGCATGCTCCCGGTGCCCGACCTGCTGCGGCGCACCTCGTGGCGGGCCGCCCCCGGCCTGTTCCGGCTGCACTACTCCGACCGCTTCTTCGCCGTGGTCGCCTGGGCGGGCGCCGCGGTGTCGCTCGCACTCCTGGCCGGCCTGGACGCGTACCTCCCGCTGGGCGCTGCGATGGCCCTGTGGGCCGTGCCGTGGGTGCTGTACCTGTCGATCGTCCAGGTGGGCCAGGTCTGGTACGGCTTCGGCTGGGAGTCGCTCCTGCTGGAGACGGGCTTCCTCGCCGTCTTCCTGGGCAACGACTCCACGGCGGCCCCGGTGCTGGTGCTGTGGCTGCTGCGCTGGCTGCTGTTCCGGGTGGAATTCGGCGCCGGCCTCATCAAGATCCGGGGGGACGAGTGCTGGCGGCGGCTGACCTGCCTGGACTTCCACCATGAGACCCAGCCGATGCCCGGACCGCTGAGCTGGTTCTTCCACCGTCTCCCGAAGCCCGCGCACCGGGTGGAGACCGCGGCGAACCACGTCACCCAGCTCCTGGTGCCCTTCCTGCTCTTCACGCCCCAGCCGGTGGCGAGCGTCGCGGCGGGTCTGATGGTGGTGACCCAGCTGTGGCTCGTGCTCTCCGGGAACTTCGCCTGGCTGAACTGGCTGACGATCGTCCTCGCCCTCGCGGCGATCGACTGGTCACCCGTCACCGGTCCGCCGCCCGCACAGCCGTCGTCGCCCCTCTGGTACGAGGTGGTGGTCCTCGTCGTGACCGCCCTCGTCCTGGTCCTCAGTTACCGTCCGGTGCGCAATCTGCTCTCCCGCCGGCAGGCGATGAACCGCTCCTTCGACCCGCTGCACCTGGTCAACACCTACGGAGCCTTCGGGAGCATCAGCAGGATGCGCCTCGAGGTGGTGGTCGAGGGCACCGACGAGGAGGTGATCGACGAGGGGACGCGCTGGCTGGAGTACGGCTTCCGGGGCAAGCCGGGCGATCCGCGCCGGCTGCCGCGCCAGTTCGCCCCGTACCACCTGCGGCTGGACTGGATGATGTGGTTCGCGGCGCTCTCCCCCGCCTACGCCCGCTCCTGGTTCGGCCCGTTCGTCGAACGGCTGCTGCGCGGCGACCGGGACACCCTGCGACTGCTGGGCCACAACCCGTTCCCCGACGGCCCTCCGGCCCACATCCGGGCCAGGGTCTTCCACTACCGGTTCACGGACCGGCAGGAGCTGCGGGCCACCGGATGCTGGTGGGACCGGACCTATGTACGCGACTTCATGAGACCGGTGGCCCGGCCCGTCCCACTCCGGCCGGGCGGATCCGGGTCCGGCCGCCGCTGAGAGCGGCCTCGTGCCTCTGCCCCCGTCCGGGGACGGGGGCAGAGGCACGAGGCGCTGCCCGAAGAGGGCCGAACGCGGATCAGTCGATGCCGGGCAGGATGTGCGGCTCGGCCAGATCGTCCTCGTAGCCGGCCAGCCTGATCGGTGCCGACCTTGCCCAGACCTCGATGTTCCGGAGCTTCTCGGGCCGGCGGGCCCGCTCTCCGGTCAACTCGGACGGGCGCGTCTCGGTCTTGGTCATGTCAGGTGTCACCGCGGACTCCTTTGTGTCGCGTAACCCCGGGCGGTGGCGACGCTGCGGCTGTGAGAACCGTGTCGACCACCCCCTGCGGGGCAGGGGCAGAAACAGTTCGGTCGCGGTGGCGCCGGTACGGGGCGGGACGGCGGGCTGCTTACAGCCCTGTCCCAGGACGGCCGAGGAAGCTTCGTGGATCCCTTGGTGGCGTCCGTTCCTCCCAGACTAACCAAATGAGCGCCGTCGCGCTCGACAGAACGTGTGGCCTGGGTCACTTTGAGCCAACAGAACAGCGGCGGCCCCGCTGTCCGCGGGGCCGCCGCCGAGCCATCTGTCATCGCAGGTGGTGGGAGGGGCTGACGAGTCCGGAGGTACGGAGCGTGCCGAAGAAGGTCACCAGCCCGCAGGGGCGTAATCCTTCAGGAAGCAGCCGTACAGCTCCTCGCCCTCCTCGCCGCGCACGATCGGGTCGTAGACCCGCGCGGCACCGTCGACGAGGTCCAGCGGGGCGTGGAAGCCCTCCTCCGCGAGGCGGATCTTGTCGGGGTGCGGCCGCTCGTCCGTGATCCAGCCGGTGTCGACGGCCGTCATCAGGATGTGGTCCTTCTCGAACATCTCCTGGGCGCTGGTGCGGGTCAGCATGTTCAGCGCGGCCTTGGCCATGTTGGTGTGCGGGTGTCCCGCGCCCTTGTACCCGCGGCCGAAAACGCCCTCCATCGCGGAGACGTTGACCACATAGGCACGCTTCGCCTCGGTCCTGGCCATCGCCGGCCGGAGCCTGCTGATCAGGATGAAGGGCGCCGTGGAGTTGCAGAGCTGGACCTCGAGGAGCTCGATCGGCTCGACCTCCTCGACGGTCTGGATCCAGCTGTTCGTGTCGTGCAGGTCCGGCACCAGGCCGCCCGCGTCGATCGCGGTGCCCGCGGCGATACGGGCCGGCGAGGCGGATCCGGTGACCAGCGCCAGGTCGGTGACATCCTGGGCGCTGAGCCCCTGGCCCTCCTTGCGGGCGGCGGGCAGGGCCGCCACCCGGTCGACGGTGCCGCTGCCGAACGTCCCGATGACCTCGGCGGCGGGCAGTTCACCCGCGGGCAGCGGTGCGGATTCCGCGCTCAGCAGCTCGCTGTAGGCCTGGGGGGAGCGGCGGACCGTCTGGGCGGCGTTGTTGATCAGGATGTCCAGCGGCCCCTCGGCGGCGACCGAGTCGGCGAGCGCGACGACCTGGGCCGGGTCACGCAGGTCGATGCCGACGATCTTCAGCCGGTGGATCCACTCGTCGCTGTCCGGCATCGCCTTGAAGCGGCGGATGGCGTCGTTGGGGAAGCGTGTGGTGATGGTGGTGTGGGCACCGTCACGAAGGAGCCGCAGCGCGATGTACATGCCGATCTTGGCACGGCCACCGGTGAGCAGGGCCCGGCGGCCGGTGAGATCGGTGCGCGCGTCGCGCCGGCTGCGGTTCTCCTTCGCGCACTGCTGGCAGAGCTGGTGGTAGAAGGCGTCCACCTCGACGTACCGGGTCTTGCAGATGTAGCAGGACCTGGGGCGCTGGAGTATTCCCGCGATCTCGGCGGTGGCCGAGGAGGACGGGAGGACGCCCTGCGTCTCGTCGTCGATGCGCTCGGCCGAGCCGGTCGCCGTGGCCTCGGTGACGGCCTTGTCGTGCGCGGTCTTGGCGGCGCGGCGCTCCTGACGGCGGCGCTGCTTCACGGTGCGGTAGATGCCCGCGGTGGCCCGGCGCACGGCGACGGCGTCGGGGTGGTCGACCTCGATGGCGTTCAGCTCGTCGAGCACGCTCAGGCAGACGGCCAGCCGATCCGGGTCGATACCGGGACCGAACTCGTCGATACCGGGAGCGAACTCCTGGCTGTCCTCTGTCACCGTCATTGCCGTTCCTCTGTCACTCGTCACTCATGCCGTTGCCGGGTTTCGGTGGGGAGTGATCCGGCCGGGAGCCGGCGAGGGCAGGCGCGCACGGGCGGAATGCCCCGGTCAAGTCTGCCATGAGTCGGGCGTTGGTCAGCTCGGTCCCGTTCCCCGCCCGGCTTCGGCGGAGAGCGGGGTCGCGATGGACTCGAGGGACTTCTGCTCGGCCGCCACCGCGAAGAAGTACGCGACCAGTCCCGCGGCCACCATGAGGCCGGCTCCGATACAGAACGCCAGCACGGTGTCCCCCACCACTCCGCTCGCCGTCAGGTCCGCGAACACCAGCGGTCCCGTGATGCCTCCCGCCGCTGTGCCCACGGCGTAGAAGAAGGCGATCGCCATCGCCCGGGTCTCCATCGGGAAGATCTCGCTCACCGTCAGATAGGCGGAGCTGGCACCGGCGGAGGCGACGAAGAGGACCAGGCACCAGCAGCCGGTCATGGTCACGGCCGTCAGCAGGCCGGCGCCGAAGAGCCACGCGGTGGCGAACAGGAGCAGCCCGGAGAGGATGTACGTCCCCGCGATCATCGGTTTGCGTCCCACCGTGTCGAAGAGGCGGCCCAGCAGCAGCGGTCCCAGGAAGTTGCAGAAGGCGATGACTGCGAAGTAGTAGCCGGTGGCGCCGCTGGAGACGTCGAAGAACTTCACGAGGATCGAGCCGAAGCCGAAGGTGATGGCGTTGTACAGGAAGGCCTGGCCGATGAAGAGGGCCAGTCCGAGGACGGCCCGCTTGGGGTACGAGCGGAAGACGGTCCGCGCGATCAGCCCGAAACCGATGCTCTTGCGCTGCCGTACGGTGATGGGCGGCTCGGCCGGGGGCAGAGTGCTCCCGGTCTCCGCCTCCACCTCCCGTTCCACACCGTCGACCAGCCGCTCCGCCTCGGCGTCGCGCCCGTGGATGAACATCCACCGCGGGCTCTCCGGCACATGACGGCGCACCAGCAGGATGACGAGCCCGAGGACCACGCCAAGCGCGAAGGTGAGCCGCCAGCCGATGTCCTTCGGGAAGATGTCGGTGTTCAGCGCGAGGACGGAGAGCAGGGAGCCTGCCACGGCCCCGAGCCAGAAGCTGCCGTTGATGATGAGGTCGACGCGGCCCCTGTACTTACTGGGGATCAGCTCGTCGATGGCCGAGTTGATCGCCGCGTACTCGCCGCCGATCCCGAAGCCCGTCAGGAAGCGGAAGAGGAAGAACCACCACGCCGAGAAGGAGATCGCCGTGAGCGCGGTGGCCGCCAGATAGACGGCGAGGGTGATCAGGAAGAGCTTCTTGCGCCCGAAGCGGTCGGTGAGCCATCCGAAGACCAGCGCGCCGGAGCAGGCACCCGCCACGTACAGCGCGGCGGCGATGCCGGTCACCTGGGCGTCGGTGATGGCCAGTCCGCTGCCGTCCTCGGACAGCCGGCTGGCGATGTTGCCGACGACCGTGACCTCGAGGCCGTCCAGGATCCAGACCGTACCCAGGCCGATCACGATCATCCAGTGCCAGCGCGACCAGGGCAGCCGGTCCAGCCGCGCGGGGATCCGTGTCGTGACGGTGGGTCCGCCTGCCGTGCCCGTGTCGCTCATGAGACCTCCTCAGCTTCCGGAACCACAGGTGCCCGGAACGAGGCGTGACTCACACGTCGGCCGTGAACACCGACGAAAAGCACCCGCGCGCTCACGGATCGTTACATCTGGCGGCCCCGTCCGGCCCGCTCACACCTTTCCGGGAAAATCTTCGGTACTCGGTGGCATTACTTCCGGATCTCGGGGAATGCGCCCGTCACTGCACCGGACACCAGGGAGGGTGACACCATGACGGCCATGTCAGTGCGAACCACCGAAGCGATCGGCAGCGCGGCCACGCGCTACGAGGAGGCGGGCACGGTTTCCGACTCGGCCGAGCTTCCGTGGATCGAGGACGCCGGCAAGGTGGCGCCGCAGGATGCCCGGGCCATGTCGAAGCTCTTCTTCGACCGGCTCCAGGTCCTCGAGGAGGGGACCCACGAATACCAGTACGCCCGCAACACCCTGATCGAGATGAATCTCTCCCTCGTGCGCTTCGCCGCCTCACGGTTCCGCAACCGGGGCGGTGACGACACCGAGGACATCATCCAGGTGGGCACGATCGGCCTGATCAAGGCGATCGACCGGTTCGACCTGTCGCGCGAGGTCGAGTTCGCGACCTTCGCGGTGCCGTACATCGTGGGTGAGATCAAGCGGTTCTTCCGCGACACCACCTGGTCCGTGCACGTGCCGCGACGACTGCAGGAGCTGCGGGTCGAGCTGGCCAAGGCCAAGGAGCAGCTGTCGGCGAAGCTGGACCGCGACCCGACCGTCGCGGAGCTCGCCGCACATCTCGATCTCCCCGAGGAGGAGATCATCGAGGGTCTGGTCGCGGCCAACGGTTACTCGGCGGGCTCGCTGGACACCCCCAACGCCGACAGCGAGTCGGGCAGCGACCAGCGCGCCTACGCCGACCTCCTGGGCGACGACGACCCGGGGATGGAGAGCGTCGAGAATCTTCACACCCTGGCTCCGCTGCTGCGGCAGCTGGACGACCGGGAGCGCAAGATCGTCCGCATGCGCTTCGGCCAGGAGATGACGCAGGCGCAGATCGGCGCGGAGCTCGGAGTTTCCCAGATGCATGTGTCGCGCCTGCTCAGCAGGATCGTCCAGCGCCTGCGCGCGGGCATGAGCGTGGAGGCCTGACGGACGGCGTACACGGATTGACCGAGGCCCGGCCGAGTGCCGGGCCTCGGTCACATATGCTTCACGCCGATACGGCTGTGACTGTCCGTGCCGTCCGTCAATAGGGGGTGGAGTGTGACCGACTCGTCGCTGGACACCTCTGCGCGTGTGCATCAGCCCGATGCGATCCCGCAGCAGCACAGGGCACCGGCCGGTGCCGACACGTCCGTCTGGGACGTCGACGCGGCTCTGCTCCTGGTCGAGGACGACGCCGGAGACGCACTGCTGGTCGAGGAGATGCTCACCGACAGCGAGCTGGAGGCTCCGCTCACGTGGTGCAAGACGCTGGCCGAGGCGCGGCGGTTCCTGCTGACCTGCGAAACATCCGTCTGTGTCCTGCTGGATCTGCACCTGCCCGATGTGAACGGCCTCGATGCCGTCCGTCAGCTCGTCGAGTCAGCCCCTGACGCGGCCGTCATCGTGCTGACGGGCCTGGCCGAGTCGGAGACCGGACTGTCCGCGGTCGCACAGGGCGCCCAGGACTACCTCGTCAAGGGCCGGATCGAACCCGAGATGCTGGGCCGTGCGATCCGCTACGCCCTCCAGCGCAAGCACGCCGAGCAGTCGGCGTCCGCGATGCGCACCAGCCGGCTGATCGCCCAGGAGAACGCCCGTCTGGAACGTGCCCTGCTGCCGATTCCGCTGCTGCTGGACGACAGCTTCCAGGTGGCCGCGCGCTACGAGGCCGGCCGTGCGCACGGGCTGCTGAGCGGCGACTTCTACGACGTGGTCCAGACAGCGGACGGTGCGGTGCACGCGGTGATCGGCGATGTGTCGGGGCACGGCGCCGCGGAGGCCGCCCTCGGTGTCTGTCTGCGGGTGGCCTGGCGCACGGCCGTACTGACCGGCGTCACACAACTCGAGAAGACCGGTCTGCTGGAAGGCATACTCGTCGCCGAGCGGTCGGATCCGCATGTGTTCGCCACCGTGACCACGCTCGTCTTCCCGCCGAGCCGGGACAGGGTGCTCGTCGCGCGGGCCGGCCATCCCGGGCTGCTGATGCGGCGCGGCACGGACGTCGCCTGGGTGGAGCCCGAGCCCGGCATGGCCCTCGGGCTGCTGCCCGGCGCCGGCCGCTGGACGATCACGGAGCTGGAACTCTCCCCCGGCAGCGAGCTCGTCCTGTTCACCGACGGTCTCTTCGAAGGGCGTACGGGTCCCAAGTCCCGGCTGGGCGAGGAAGGGCTGCTGGCCATGGCGGGCAAGTACGGCGCACTCGAACCCCGTGCGTTCGTCGACGCTCTGGTCGCCGAGGCAACCGAGGGCGCCTCTCCGTACGGCGGGCTGGCCGACGACGTCGCCGTCCTGCACCTTGGCTGGAAGGGTGACGCATGAGCTCGAAGGAACCGGCGGCCGGTACGACCGGCCCGATATCACGGCTGTCGGTGCAGAACTGGGTCCATCTGATCCTGGCCGGCTTCGTGCTGGTGGTCTGCGGCTGCCTCGTCGTGGGAGGGCTCGTCCTCTCCCGTATCTCCGACCGGACCACCGATCTGGTGGATCGCATCCAGCCCGCCCGCTCCGCGTCGTTCCAGCTGCAGAACTCGCTCCTCGACCAGGAGACCGGCGTACGCGGTTTCGCGCTGACCGGGGACGCCTCCTTCCTGGAACCCTACGAGGAGGGGAGGCGGGCCGAGGAGGTACGGCGGGCCCAGGTGCGCTCGCTCATGGGGGACGAACAGCCCTACGCCGAGGACCTCGACCGGCTCGAGCGGGCCTCCCAGCAGTGGCGTACCCTCCGGGCGGAGCCGCTGATCGCCGCGGTGCGGGCGAGCGGGCCCGCCGGTGAGTCCTCGGCGCCGATCATGCGCAGCAAGGCGGAGTTCGACGCGTTGCGCGTCCTTTACACCACCCAGCAGAGCCACCTGGACGACGCGCGTGACCGCTCCCGCGCCGAGCTCGACGACGCGCGCACCACACGCGACCGGGTCCTCGTCGCTCTGGTCGCCGGCTTCGTCCTGGCCGTCGTGGCGCTGAGTCTGCTGCTGCATCGCGTGGTGGGCCGGCCCCTGAGCAGGCTGACCGAGGCCTCGATGAAGGTGAGTTCCGGAGCGTTCGCCGAAAAGATCCAGGTCCGCGGTCCCTCGGACGTCAGAGCGGTGGCCGCGGCCGCCGAGGACATGCGCAGGCGGCTGGTCGCGGAGCTGGCCGAGACCCAGGAGCGGGAGACGCTGCTGGACGAGCAGACCACGGAGCTGCGCCGGTCCAATTCCGAACTGGAGCAGTTCGCCTACGTGGCGTCGCACGACCTCCAGGAACCGCTGCGCAAGGTGGCCTCCTTCTGCCAGCTGCTGGAGAAGCGGTACAGCGCGCAGCTGGACGACCGCGGCCGGCAGTACATCGACTTCGCGGTCGACGGTGCCAAGCGGATGCAGGTGCTCATCAACGACCTGCTGACCTTCTCCCGGGTGGGCCGGGTGCAGCAGAGCTGGAAGCCCGTGGACCTCGACGCCGCCCTGGACCGGGCCCTGGCCAATCTCACCCTGGCGGTCGAGGAGTCCGGTGCCGTCCTCGTACGCGAGGATCCGCTGCCGGAGCTGCTCGGTGACCCGACGTCGCTGACCATGGTGTGGCAGAACCTCGTCGGGAACGCGGTCAAGTTCCGTCGGCTGGACGTGCCGTGCCGGATCACCGTCACGTGTGACCGTGAGGGCGACGACTGGCACCTGACGGTCGCCGACAACGGCATCGGCATCCCGCCGGAATTCGCGGACAAGGTGTTCGTCATCTTCCAGCGCCTGCACGCCCGCGACGAGTACGAGGGCACCGGGATCGGGCTCTCGCTCTGCCGTAAGATCATCGAATTCCACGGTGGCCGGATCTGGCTGGACCCGGAGCCGGCCGAGGGCACACTGATTCACTTCACCCTGCCCGTCCTGCCTGAGGCACCCACGCACACCACGGCGGAGCTCCTCGCCCCCGCCCCGCTCACCCCCCGGTCGGGAGATCCACTGTGAACGACGCCGTCAAGCCCATCGAAGTCCTGCTCGTCGAGGACGACCCCGGCGACGAACTGATGACCCGTGAGGCCTTCGAGGACAACAAGATCCGCAACACCCTCCACGTGGTCCGTGACGGGCAGGAGGCGCTGGACTTCCTGTACCGCCAGGGTGAGTACGGCGACGCGCCGCGCCCGGACCTGGTCCTCCTCGACCTGAACCTGCCGAAGTACGACGGTCGCCAGGTGCTGGAGCGGATCAAGACCGACCCGGAACTGGCGCTGATCCCGGTCGTGGTCCTCACCACCTCATCGGCCGAGGAGGACATCCTCCGCAGCTACAAACTGCACGCCAACGCCTATGTCACCAAGCCTGTCGACCTGGAGCAGTTCATCGGGGCGGTGCGCCAGATCGACGACTTCTTCGTGAGCGTGGTCCGGCTGCCCCGGCGCGCGTAAGATCTGCAGGGATCTCCCGGAGTGGGATCTCTCGACGCGGGTAGACGAACGGCGAGAAGAGGTCCACGACCTCCCCTGCGGCGCCTTGGCTGGAGCACATGAACGAACAGGCCACCTCACGGCCGGACGACCCGTTCCAGGCGTCACCGTCCACGGAGGTTCTGCTCACCGCCGAGGTGTTCGACGGCGAACCCGGGTGCATCGCGCAGGCCAGGGCACTCGCCGACCGCTTCCTCGCACGGCTCGTGGCGGAGTGGCTCGCGGTTCTCGGTGAGCACACCCGCAGTGATCTGATGCTGGCGGTCAGCGAGCTCGTCACCAATGCGGACCGCTACAGCCACGGCCCGTACCTGCTGGAGCTGGAGGGCGACGCGCGGCGCATCAGCGTCACGGTGTACGACAGCAGCACGGCTCTCCCTGTGCTCTACTCCCCCGACCCGGCCCGTCTCGGCGGTCACGGCATGGAGATCGTGGTCGCGCTCTGCGACCGGGTCACGGCGGAGCGGGTGCCCGTCGGCAAACGCATCCGTGCCGAGTTCATGCTCAGCACCTGAGCGTCCTCGACGACGGCACGGCCCCCGGTCCGGGGGCGACTGGGCATTCCGCTCGTTCCGGACACATGGTGCGGCGTTTCGACGGCGTGGTGTCACCTCCCCGGTGAACTTCTGAGCCTTCGGGCGAGGCGGACTACCGTCGGGAGGAGGACCCTGGAGGGATGGACGTACTACCGGAGCAGTACGCCGAATCGCCGCCTCAGGGACGACGACGCGGCGGCTCCGACGGGACATCGTGGTGTACATGAGTTCCCTCGCGCTTTCCGTGCTGCTGTCACTGGTCTCCGCGGTCGCCTACGCGGCCGGGGCGATCGTCCAGGAGCACGTGGCCGCGGCCGGTGACAGCCGCCCGTACGCACCCCTGCGCAATGCCACCTGGTGGGTGGCTGTGGCGCTCAACGGTGTGGGAGCGGTGCTGCATGTCGTGGCGCTGGCGTACGGGCCGCTCAGCCTCGTACAGCCCCTCGGTGCCCTGACGATCGTCTTCGCGCTGCCGATGGCGGCGCTCTTCGTCCGCCGCAGGGCTGGACGTACGGCGTGGCGCGGGGCCCTGATGGCCACGGCCGGCCTCGCCGGGCTGCTGGCTCTCACGGGGAGCGCCGGGTCCCACACGCTGGCCGGGCCCGAGCAGCTGATGCTCGCGGCCGGGACGTCCGGTGCCGTGGTGGTCCTCCTGGTCCTCGCCAAGGGGCTGCACCGGCCGATGCCGCGCAGCGTGGTGCTGGCCGTCGGGGCCGGTGTCGCCTTCGGTATGGCGTCGGTGTTCACGAAGACCGTGGCCGTGGAGTGGACCTCCGGCTCGGTGACGTCCGGGTTGCCGACGCTGCTGGCGATCGCGGGGCTCGCAGCCGCGGGGCTGCTGCTCTCCCAGGCCGCGTACCGGGGTGCCGGGCTGACGGCGCCGCTGGCGACGGTGACCGTGGTCAACCCGGTGGTGGCGGCCGCCGTGGGCATCACGATGTTCGGGGAGCAGTTCCGTTACGGCATGACGGGCACCCTGCTCGCCCTCGGCTGCGGTGCGCTGGCGGCGGCCGGTCTGGTGCTGCTGACCACGGAGCGGGTGGGAGCTGAGCGGCGTACGGCGGAGCAGGAGGGGTCCGGGGAGCGTACGCCGGGGGCAGATGATGCCACGGACGTGCCTCATGCCGTGGTGCTGCCGGAGCCGGCGAAGCCCGCGACCGCGCTGGGGGCGGCGGCGCTGCCGGACCCTTTCCCGGCCCCGACGGCGCTCTCCCTCCCGCTGACGCTGCCGTTGGACCACGGGGGCGGGCGCGTGGAGTTCGGCGGCGGCCGGCCTGCCGCCGGCTCTGCTCGCCGGGGTGATTTAGAGGGCCGCCTGCCGGGGACCGTTCAGACGCTGACGCCGCCGGCCCTGAGGTAGGCCAGGGGGTCGATGTCGGATCCGTAGCCGGGGCCGGTGCGGATCTCGAAGTGCAGGTGCGGGCCGGTGCTGTTGCCGGTGGATCCCGATCGGGCGATCCGCTGGCCGCTGCCGACCTGCTGCCCCTCGCGCACATGGAGCGAGGAGAGGTGGGCGTACTGGCTGTACTTGCCGTCGGTGTGCCGGATGACGATCTCGTAGCCGTAGGCGCCCGCCCAGCCGGCGGAGACGACCTTTCCGGAGGCCACGGCCTTCACGGTGGTGCCGGTGGACACCGGGAAGTCGACGCCCGTGTGATAGCCGCTGGACCATGAACCGGCCTGGTGGTACGGCGTTCCGGTGCGGGCGGACACGGGGGCGGTGAGGGCGGACCGCGGCTTGGACGCCTTCTTCTCGGGCTGGGCCGCGGGCTTCGCCGCCGGTTTGGGCCGGGCCTTCTCCGTGGCCTTGGGGGCGGCCGTCCTGGGCGCTGTCTTCTCCGTGGCCTTCTCGGTGGCCTTGGGCTCGGGCTTGACCTCGGGCTTGGCCTTGGCCTTGGGAGCCGTCTCCTGCTTCGGGCCCGCCTTCTGCTTCGGTGCGGCCGCCGGGGGCGCGCCGGCCACGTCGAGGGTCAGCCGCTGCCCCGGGAGGATGAGGTCGGGGTCGGCCCCCACCACGGTGCGGTTGGCCGTATACAGCCGCTGCCAGCCGCCCTGCACCCGCTCGGCGGACGCGATGCCGGAGAGGGAGTCACCGCGTGCGACGGTGTACGACTCCCGCTGACCGGGCACGGCGGTGGGCGACGCCTTCGCCGCACCGGTGCCGGGGGCGCCCTTCTTCGAGGGGCCGGACTCCGGTGTCCTGTCCTGCCCGGTCGCCTCGACGGCGACCTGGCGCTGCGACTGGGGGGTGATGCCGGGAGCGTCGCCGCCCTGCTTCAGGCCGGCCTGCACGGAGCACGCCGGCCAGGCTCCCGGTCCCTGCCCGTCGAGCACCTTCTCGGCGACGGCTATCTGCTGGTCCTTGGTCGCCAGGTCGGCCCGCTCGGCGTAGGCGGTGCCTCCGTACGCCGCCCAGGTCGAGCGGGTGAACTGGAGGCCGCCGTAGTAGCCGTTACCGGTGTTGATGTGCCAGTTGCCGGTCGACTCGCAGGCGGCGACCTTCTCCCACACATCGGTCGAGGCAGCTCCGGCCGAGGCAGCCGTGAGGAGCGGGAGCGCGATGCCCGCGCCTCCCGCCGTCACCGTGAGCGAGGCACGGTTGAGCCGGCTGGGCTGGTATCTGCGGTGCCGTCCGTTCGCGGCCATGATCAGGCTCCCCCACTGCAGTAGGACACGTCGCAAGCGGCCAACTTATGGGCATACAAAGGGTGGTGACAAGTGAACAGTTGCCGCACACCGCCCGTACGCCCCGGCGCACCACCCCGGGAGCCGGGGCGGCGCCCGCCGTCCGACCTCTCCGGCGGCCCTGGAGAGCGCTCTATCCGCCCCGGCTCCTGATGTTATAAAGGCCGTCATGACGGATGCTCTGCGATCCCCCGACGCGGCGCCCACCCTGGAGGACGTGGCGCGGGCGGCCGGCGTCTCGCGCGCGACGGTCTCGCGGGTCGTCAACGGGGTACGCAACGTCGACCCGGCGATCCAAAAAGTCGTCCGGCAGGCGGTCTCGGTCACCGGCTACACGCCCAACCGTGCGGCGCGCTCCCTGGTCACCCGGCGCGCGGGTGCCGTGGCACTGGTGGTCTCGGGCGCGGGGGTGGAGCCGGAGGCTGAAGAAGGCGCCGGGGAGGTGTCCTTCACCTCCCGGGTCTTCGCAGATCCGTTCTTCGGCCGGGTGGTGGCCGGGATCGTCGACTATCTACGGCCACGCGGGATGCACCCGGTGCTGATGTTCGCCGAGACCGCGCGGGCCCGGGACGAGGTGGTGGCGTATCTGCGGCAGGGCAGCGCCGACGGGGCGCTGATCGTGTCGACCCACCCGCAGGACCCACTGCCCGGCCTGATCACTGACGCGGGGCTGTCCGCCGTGCTGTTCGCGCGCCCTGCCCGGCCGGCACGGATCAGCTATGTCGACCTGGCCCACCGGGACGGGGCCCGGCTGGCCGCCGAGCACCTGCTGGCACGCGGCTGCCGCCGGATCGTCACGATCAGCGGGCCCCTGAACGTCCCTGCGGGGCAGGAGAGGCTCGCGGGCTTCCGGGATGCGATGGCGCAGCACGGCCACGCCGATGTCCCGGTGGCCGAGGGGCTGTTCACCCAGGAGAGCGGCGAGGCCGCGATGGAGCGGCTGCTGGCCCGGCACCCCGCCCTGGACGGAGTGTTCGCGGGTAACGACCTGATGGCGATGGGCGCGTGCCATGTGCTGCGGGAACACGGCAGGCGGGTGCCCGAGGACGTCGCCGTGATCGGCTTCGACGACAGCAGCGCCGCCTCGGCCTGCCGCCCGCCGCTCACGACGGTGCGGCAGCCCGTGGAGGACATGGCGGCGGAGATGGCCGGTATGCTGCTGGACCGGCTGGCGGCACCGGACCGGCCCACGACATCGGTGATCTTCGAACCGGTGCTGGTACTGAGGGACTCCGCCTGAGGGGGCCCGCTCCCCTCGCCCGGCCTGATCCGGACGGGGCCTACCGGGGACGCATCAGATGCTGGTCCTCCCCCCAGGCGTCCAGGACGGCGCCGAGTCCGGCCCGCCGGGTCAGCCCTCGACACGAGCGAAGAGACGACGCTGCGCGGACACGTCGCCCGTCCTCGACACACGGTCCACGGCGTCGAGGAGCGCATACGTCTCCCAGCCGGGAAGCGGGTACCGGGCGAGCTCCCACTCCAGGTACTTGTTGTACGGGCGAGGCCGGCGGTCGAGCGCGAAGAATGTCTCCAGCACGCCTGGGTCGGCGGTGGCCTGCGCGACGAAGGAGTCATAGGTGAGGGGAAGTTCAGCGGTCATGGTGTGATCTCCGGGCGCCCCGCCGGCCGGGGCGCCCGCACCGTCTGCGGCGGCATGGGACCGCCGCCCGGAGGTTCAACTCACGGGCGGACTCTACCGCCAGGCCCGCCGGGCGGGGTCCGGCGCGGTCAGCCCGCCGCCGTCCGGTGGCCCGGGGCCGGGGTGGTGCCCCGGAGGGGCTGGGGAGTGGGACGGGTGCCGCCGCGTGCCAGGAAGTCGGACAGGGCCGCGAGAGCGGTCTCGTCGTCGGCGCCCGGGGGCGGCGGTCCGCCCGCCTCCTGCCGGTGCTCCCACCTGCCGGTGTCCGGGGCGCGGGCCGTCCGGCACACCGCCGGAGGGCGATCGGACGTGAGAGGTCAGGCGCATATGCTCACCGTATGGAGCAGAGCGAAGTCCTCAAGCGAGTGATCGGCATCCTCACGGAGGCGGGCGAGATGCAGCGCCACGCCGAGGAGGAGACGGGCGGCGACCCCGCCGCGGGCGAGAGCATGGTGACCACCCTTCTCAACGAGACCATGCCGCACATCGCCATCCCCTCCGACGCCACCGTCGAGGAGATGGCCGTCCTGGTGGGACGCGAGGTCGGCGGCGCCGTCGAGCAGCTGGTCGGGGCGTTCACGCTGGCCTTCATCGCGCTCGCCCAGATCCACGACTCCGGGCAGGAGAACGTGACCTCTGCCGACGTACTGCAGGACCTGGCTCTGCGGGCCGAGGAACTGAGCTCGGGCGACGAGGGCCCGGAGGAGTCCCCCTGACGGTGGGGGCGTGCGACGGGGCCGGTGCGGCGGAGTGCGTGCCGTCCAGTACGCCGGACCGCTCCCCGGTGACGGTCCGGCGCCGGTCGGGGCCCGCGCCTGCGGACTCCCCCGCCGCGCCGACGGCGGGGAGTGGGACGGTGCGGTGGTCCCTGCGGGCGCTCAGCTCCGGTAGACACCGAACATGTGGAGCGAGTAGCCCCAAGGGGTGCCGCGCACGGTGGTGTTCACCCGTACGTAGCGCGCTTGGCCCGTGACGTCGATGTCGTCGGTACCGCCGTTGCCCTCCGTGACGGTGTGGACCGTGGTCCAGTACTGGCCGTCGTCCGAGGTCTGGAGGGTGTGATCACGGGCGGTGTGTCGTCGCCCGGGGTGCGGTCGGCGTCGACGACGCGGCTCCTCTTGGTGATGTCGTTGACGAACGTCGTGTACGCCTCGCGCTGCCGTCGTGCGTCTGCGGCGGCGGGCCGAAAAAATAAGTACGTGACAGTTTCATCGGGGTGACAGCTCCTCATGGGGAGAGCCGAGTTGGTGGGGAGAGCTCTCTCCCTCGTGGGCGCGGTGCGCCCCGAGGGAGAGACGGGGAGGTCAGGGCAGTTCGTAGTTCTCGTCCAGAGCGGCCCCCTCACCGGGGTTGTTCTGGTCGTAGCCCCGGGCGTCGCACTGCAGGCCGCCCACGATGCAGTGGCCGACCATGGCGTCCAGGGTCGCTTCGTCCCAGGCGTTGAAGAAGTCGTAATGGAAGGAGTGCCCCGTGCCGCTGGCCAGTCTCACCTGCGACATGTCGCCGTTGACCGGCCAGGCCATCTTGAACTCGATCATCGGCACGGCGACCGGGTGACTGGCCGGGCAGACGTCCTGGTTGGCGCCCATCACGATCGGGTAGGCCATGTGGGCCTGGTGGTCCGGGGTGTCCAGATTCTTGCCGTCCCAACAACTGGGCGCCTGCATACGGAGGTTGAGCTGCGTGTCCTGGCTGGTCGGGCACGTGGCCGGGAACTCGTAGTTGTGGTAGCTCTCACCGCACTCGTACCCCTCGACCATGCCCGGGTGGTCACGGAACTGCTCGGCGGTCTGCGTCGGGCTGCCGACGACGAAGCGCAGCCCCTCGGGGAAGGGCCGCACGGTCCGGTAGTCGGTGACGCCCGCCTTGTAGTAGATGGTCTGCGGACCGACCGGGCGGACCTCCCGGTCCCCGTTGTAGAGGGTCGGCATCCAGTACGCGGACAGGTCACCGGGTGCTTTGCAGGCCGTGCCGCCCGCGCCGAGCGAGGCGGTGGTGCTGTTCTCGTCCGTGGTGTCGTTCCCCATGAACGTGTGGTTGTGGGACTTGCCGGTCCGGCCGGGGTAGACGATCGGGTCGACCGATCCGGTGTGACTGACCGAGCAGTTCGCCTGGAACTCGTGGAAGTACCGGTGAGGCGGGATCTCGGTGGACGGCTCCACCCCGGTGACCGGCGGGTTCGCCGGGATGTATCCGTCGCCGTCGGGGTCGTCCCCCGAGGGGACGGGGTCGGCGGCCGCCATGACGTGGCCCTGCGTGTGCCGCGTCCCCTGCATGACGTGTGCCGCCGCGGCCGGCTCACCGGCGGCCTTCGGGGCTACCCCGTCCGCCGGTGCACCGCTGCGGATCGCCGTGAGACTCATGACGACCAGGGCCACTGCGGTGGCGACGACGAGCGCGGACACCAAGGTGATTCTGCTGATTCCTTCGGCCATGCGGACCTCCATGCCGCTCTGCGTCCGCGCACACCGGGTGCGCGGTGGGGGAGAGTGGAGCTGGATGGTGCGTCGTACGGAACGTTCTACGGAGACTTCGGGAGAGCGCTCTCCCAAACGCTGTCAGTGTTACGTCGCGGCTGAGAACATGTCAAGAGTTCGTGAACGGAAGTCACCGCGGGGGGAGTTCGGAGCGGTCGCCGTCGGGCGGCAGCGCTTGAGCGCACCATGCCCCAGGGGATCGTTCAACTGCGGCACGAGCCGGCTCGGGTCCGCCTCGATCCGTGCGTCGCGCGGTCCGCCGCCGCCGCGGCGCCGCGTACGGCGGCTTCGTCAGCGGCCGCCCGACCCGCCGGAGCGGTGACTTCACCCGCGCGGGGAAGGAGGCCCTGCGAGTGCAGGCAGCGCCGCGAAGGGGGCCCGCGCGCCCGGCACGATCCGGACCGGGGCCGGTCTGACAATTGGCGTCGCGCGGCAGAGGGGAAGCGTCCGACAGGCCCTTGGCCCCATGGGTCCGCTGCGGCAGGGAGCCACCCTGCTGCCGCAGCAGACCGGTCACGTCCCGCCGGGCCGTGGGCCCGGCGGGCTTCACCGTCAGGCCGTGTGGAGCGTCAGCCCGTAGCGGTTGAGGATCTCGTTGACGGGCTGGTACCAGGTCTCACCGCCGCTGCTGCAGTTGCCCCAGCCGCCCGAGGTGACACCCTGCGCCTGGTCTCCACTGATGAACGAGCCACCCGAGTCGCCGCCTTCGGCGCAGACGCTGGTCTTGGTCATCTGACGGACGGCGCCCTGGCTGTAGTTGACGGTCTCGTTCTTGGCGAGGACGTTGCCGCAGTGCCAGTGGGTGGTGGACCCGGAGCGGCAGATGGACGCTCCGATCGGGGCCTCGTTGGAGCCGCGGACCAGCTGGTCGGACACGGTGCCCCAGCCCAGGACCACGGGCACGGTCCACCAGCCGCTGCCCACGTTCACCCAGGCGTAGTCGTTGTCGGGGAAGGACGAGCCCTGGAACGAGCCGATGGCGGAGTTGTCCCAGCCCCGGACCGCTCCGCCCGTCTGCCCGCAGTGGCCTGCCGTGACGAAGCCGCCGTGCACCGAGAAGCCTATGGAACAACGGACGTTTCCGGTGTAGTACGGGTCGCCGCCGACCGTGCCCGCCGCGAAGGTCTGCGGGGCCTCGGCGGTCTGCTTCACCGTGACGGGGCCCGCCTTGCGCGCCTTCGCGACGAACGCCCGGACATCGTTGTCACCCTGTTCGGAGGCGACGACACTCACCACCACGCTGTTCGCCCGGGGATCGACGTGCCAACTGCTCACGCCGCTGGGTGCGGACAGCGCGTCCAGCTTGTCCTTGACCGCGTCGAGTTCGCGCGCCGTGTGACCGACCACCCGGACCTCGGCGCCGGTCGCCCGCACGGCACCGGCCTTGTGGCTGTCCGTGACGGCGACCGTCAGCCGGCCGCTGCCCGCGTCGAACCAGGAGCCGCCGAACGACGTCCCGGCCGCCTTCCGCGCCGTTCCTTGCAGGGCTGTGGCCGCCTTCTCCGCGGTGAGCCGCGCCTCTGCCTGACTCTTCGTCAGCCCGAGGTCGCGCTGCATGGCCGTGATGATCCCGGCCGACGCCTGAGGTTCGGCGGAGGAACCGGAGTCCGCCGCGGAGGCCTGTGTCAGGCCGGCGGTCGCCCAGGTGCCGATGATGAGCAGTGCGGAGAGACCGGTCCGCACCATCGTCGTATGTCTCAAGGGAATGCCCCTTCTGTTGTTCCAGCATCGTGGGGGTGGAACAGAAGCATCCGAGAGCCGTCTGAGAGCGCTCTCAGAGTACCGCTACGGACTGTAGTCCAGTTCGACGGTCAGGTCCATGCCAATGACGTCGCCCGAACGGGCCGGCCGCTCCGGAAGGTCAGGGCATCAGCAGCGGGAGGCCGGAGGCACGCCACGGTGCACGGAACGCGTCCCACCGGCCTGCCGGAGCGTCGTCCGCGGAGGTGTCCCAGATCCGTACGGGTCCGCCCTCTGCCGTGAGCGGTGCCCAGCCGGGGTCGCCGGTGGCCGCGAACTCCGCCCAGGCGCGCGTCATGCGCGAGGAGAGTGCGTGGTCGGCTGCCCCCGGAGGCCCCCCGGTGAGGAAGTGGACGTGTGCGTCGTCCACGGTGCCGAAGGCGAAGGGGATGTCCGCACAGTGCCACGCCCTGACCGGCCTCCCCCGCCCGTCGCGCTGCCGGACGAAGCGCGAGAGCCGGCTCCGCCCGCCTCCCCGCGTGTGGGCCTCGGCCAGTTCGCAGCTGTACTCACCGAACAGCAGATCCCCGTACACGGCCAGATAGGTGTCGTGCACGGATGCCTCCGGCCTGAGCTCGCGATAGCCGTTCAGCACCGCCGACGGGACACCGAAGTCCCGTGCGAAAACTGCGAGTTGTCGCTCCTCGGTGACCTTCGCGCAACTGCCCACCGCGTCCAGCAGCCAGTATTCCTCCGCGGTGTGACAGACCAGCAGTCCGATCTCCCGGCCGGCGCCGCGGGCGAATGCGGTGAGGGGGTCGAGCGGCAGGGTGGCGCTCCCGGCCACGGGTCCGTAGATCGCGGGGTCGTAGTGCCGCGCTCCGGATCCGGGGTCGCGCCGGTACCGGTCGGTCACCCGGTCGGTGGCATCGACCAGCACCTTCGGGGAGGCGGACACCAGCCCTCCGTACGTGGCGGGGACACCGGCCGCGGCGGCGACCTCCGCCGTGGTGCGGGCCGCGGATTCCGGGGAGGCGCAGGCGTTCACGGCGCTGTGCGCGACGGCGCGGTGGAACAGGCCGCGCGCCCCGTCCATCACCATCAGGCAGGCGACCGAGGTCGCTCCGGAGGACTGTCCGGCCACGGTGACTCGGCCGGGGTCGCCGCCGAACGAGGCGATGTTCTCCTGCACCCATCGCAGAGCGGCTATCTGGTCGAGGAGACCCCGGTTGTCAGGACAGGGTTCCTCGCCCTCGGCGGGCGGGACATGACCGAAACCCTCGAATCCCAGCCGGTAGTTGAGGGTGACGACCACGAGTCCAAGACCCGCCAGGACCGTCCCGTCGAAGTCCGGCTGGGCGGAGGAGCCGAAGGCGTAGGCGCCGCCGTGGATCCAGACGAGCACGGGGAGCGTGTCGCCGCTGCCGCCGGAGGTCCAGACGTTGAGGCTGAGGATGTCCTCGTCCCCCGGTAACCACGCCGGCGATCCGGGCAGCTCGGCGGACTGCGGGGCGACGGGGCCGAACCCGGCGCAGTCCCGGATGCCGTCCCAGGGGGCGGCGGGACGGGGAGCTCGGAACCTGCCGGCGCCGAACGGGGGCGCGGCGTAAGGGATTCCGCGCAGTACGACGACCTCCGGATCACGGTCGGCCCTTCGTCCGGCGACCACTCCGGCCTTCGTCCTGAACTCATCCATCGCTGCTCCCCGTTCCGCCCCGGTCGGGGCCCGGTGTCAGCCTCGCACCGGACGGGCGTTCCGGGCCAACACCTCTACGTCGTCGATCCACACGTCCGCGATGTGAATCAGCCGGGCGGTCCACGGTCTGTCGGTACCAGCCTCCGGGAGGTCCGCTTCGACGGCGGCGGGTGGGGGCACGACTGCGCGCCGGCCTACCGCAGGACGGGCTGGGCCCGTACGGCCGGAATGTCCGCGAGTTCCCGCACGGTGGCCATGTCGCTGAAGGGCAGCAGTCGGTCACCGACGATCTGGTAGGGCTCGCTGCCCTTGCCCGCGATCAGGACGATGTCACCGGGTCCGGCTGCCGCGAGTGCGTAGGCGATGGCCCGGCGGCGGTCCGCGAGGCGTTCGTACGGGGTGCCGGTGGACTCGATGCCGGGGGCGACCTGGTCCAGGATGGCCTCGGGGTCCTCGTCGCGCGGGTTGTCGGAGGTGAGCACGCACAGGTCGGAGTACGTACCGGCGATCGCGCCCATCTCGGCTCGCTTGGTGGTGTCCCTGTCTCCGCCGCAGCCGAAGACGGTGACGACCTTGGACGGGGCGAAGCCGCGGATGGTGCCGAGCACCTTGTTCAGCGAGTCCGGGGAGTGGGCGTAGTCCACGATCACCGAGGTGCCGCCGGCGGTCGTGACACGTTCGAAGCGGCCCGGGATCTGCGGCATCCGTTCGAGCGCGGAGACGAGTCCGGCGAGGTCGTGCCCCAGGCTGTGGCAGGCCGCCACCGTGGCCAGCGCGTTGGAGACGGAGAACCTGCCGGGCGCGGGGATCGCGGCCGGGTACTTACGGCCGTCGTGATGCAGCGTGAAGCGGGTGCCCGAGGCGTCGACGACCAGATCGGTGGCCCGGTAGTCCGCCTCGGTGTCGAGGGCGTAGGTGCTCACCGCGCCCGGCATCATCGTCCCGATCCGGGCTCCCACGGGGTCGTCCGCGTTGACGACGGCGTGCCGGCACAACCCCTGGAAGAGCCGGAGCTTGGCGTCCCGGTAGTTCTCCATCGTGCCGTGGTCGTCCAGGTGGTCCTGGCTGAGGTTGGTGAAGACCCCCACGTCGAGGAACGTGCGGTCGACCCGGTGGGTCAGCAGGCCCATGGACGTGGCCTCCAGCACGACGGTTCCGGCACCGCGGTCACGCATGCACCCCAGCAGGTACTGCAGATCGGGAGACTCGGGGGTGGAGAGCACCGACCGGGGCATCGGGATCACCTCGTCACCGATGCGGCTGCCGGCCGTGCCGATGACCCCGGCGCTCGCCCCCTCGGAGATCCGCAGCACGGACTCGACCATGTACGAGACGGACGTCTTGCCGTTGGTGCCGGTGATCGCCACCATGTCCATCCCGCGCCCCGGCTCGCCGTAGTAGCGGGAGGCGGCGACCGCCGCCGCGGCCCGGGTGTCCGGCACACGCACGACGCAGGCGTCCTCCGCCGCCGGCAGTACGCAGTCCTCCTCCACCACGACCGCCACCGCGCCCCGGGCAAGGGCGGGGGCCACCGCTCCGGGGCCGCCCTCCAGATGCCCCGGCACCGCGATGAAGAGCGATCCCGGCGCCACCCGGTCCACGTCGAATGCCGTTCCCGCGGTGATGCGCGTCCGCTCCGGGTCGCCCTGGAGGATGTGTTGGGTCTGTCCGGCCAGCAGCTCGCTCAGCTTCAAGGTGGTCCCTTCGAGGGGTGGCAAGAGCCGTGGTGCGGCCGTCGCCGGAGCGCCGCTACGGCGGTGCGCCGAAGCTGCGGTGGTGAAGTGGAGCGCGTACGAGGTGGAGACGTGGCGCGTGAGGCGCGGACACGGTGAGGAGGCGGGACGGGCGGTGACAACCGCTGAAGGTCGCTAGCCGTGTCCGTGCAGGGCGAGGCGGTAGCTCGCGGGCACACCGGGAGCGGCCTTGTGCAGGCACTTCCACGTGACGCCGGTCCGACCCATGGGCCGAGTGTACGTCCCGGACAGGTGGCCCCGGTTCCGCTTCCGGGGGACCTCTTCCGTTTCAGGAGCGCGGGGCGGTCCCCCGCCGCCGCGAGGCATCGAGCAGTGAGAGCGTGAACGGATGCCGGGGAGCGGTCAGTATCCGGTCCCGGGGGCCCTCCTCGACCACTTCTCCGCCGTCCAGCACCGCCACGCGGGTGGCCGGGGCCGCGGTGTCGAGGTCATGGGTGATCAGCACGACGCTCGGACCGTCCTGGCGGCGGACCGCCGTGGCGAGCAGGTCCAGCAGGGATCTCCGTGCCACCGGGTCCAGCCCCGAAGTGATCTCGTCGCAGACGAGCACCCTGGGCCGCGCGAGGAGGGCTCTGGCGAGGGCCGCACGCTGGAGCTCGCCGCCGGAGAGCCGGGCCGGCAGCCTGCCCGCGAGGCCCTCGTCCAGTCCGAGATCAGTCAGCACACGCCGGGCCTCCGCCACCGCTTCCCGGGGCCCGGCACCGCGCAGTCGCACAGCCGTACGGGCCACCTGGTCCAGGACCGGCCGGTGTTCGTCGAAGGCGGCCCGGGCGTCCTGGAAGACGTACTGCACGGCGGCGAGCTGCTCGCGGCTGCGGTCCCGCAGGCTGCGCGGCAGCGCGGTGCCGTCGAGCAGGATCTGCCCCGTGTGGTCGCGGTGGAGCCCTGCGAGACAGCGGCCGAGAGTGGTCTTCCCGCTGCCCGAGCGTCCCACGACGGCGAGGCATTCGCCGCTGCGGAGCGAGAGCCGCTCCACGCTCAGCACGGGGACGCGGGCGCCGCCGGCGCGGTGGCGGGCGGTGAGTCCGCTGACGCTCAGCAGCTCCGCGCCGGTGCGCCCGGGGTCCGCGTACGGCAGGGTCCTCGGTTCGGCGAGGAGCTCCTTGGTCCACGGATGCGTGGGGACGTCCAGGATCCGGTGGGCCGTGCCCTGTTCCACCACTCGGCCGGCGCGCATCACCAGTACCTCGTCGGCCAGTTCGCGTACGACGTCGAGGTCGTGGCTGAGCAGCAGAACGGCGATGCCGCGGGCCGTCACCGCCGCGAGCTGGTCGACGATGCGGCGCTTGGTCAGGGCGTCCTGCCCGGTGGTGGGCTCGTCCGCGACGATGACGCGGGCGCCGAGGAGCAGCGCCTGCGCCAGGACGACGCGCTGCTGCTGGCCGCCGGAGAGCTGGTGCGGATAGCGGCTCAGCACCTCGTCGCCGCCGTCGAGCTGGGCCTCGGCGACTGCTCGGGTGACGCGCTGTCGTGCCGCGGCGCGGCGCTGCGGCCGGGGCAGGTCCCGCACCTGCCGAAGTGCCATGTCGTCCAGGAGGACGCCGGTGCGGCGGGCCGGGTTGAGGACTGCCGCGGGGTGCTGGGGGACGTAGCCGATCCGGGCGCCGTGCACGGCCACCTCGCCCGTCACCCGCGCGCCCGCCGGGTACTCGCCGAGCAGGGCGAGACCGGTCGTGGTCTTGCCGCTGCCGGACGCGCCGACCAGGGCGGTGACGGTGCCTTGCCTGATCCGGAGCGAGAGCCGGTCGACGAGGGTCCGCCCGTCGACCTCGACGGTCAGCCCGGTGACGGAGGCGATCACGGGGTTCTCGTTCATGGGCGGCGGCCCTTCCGGGGCGGGGTGCGGTTCTCCATGGCGGCGTCGACGAGCAGGTTGCTGCCCATGGTGAGTGCGACGATGAGCAGGGCGGGCACGACGACCGCCCAGGGCTGGATGAGCAGTCCGGTCCGGTTGCGGTCGACCATCACGGCCCAGTCGGCGGCGTCCGGGGCGACCCCGATACCGAGGAAGGCGGCGGTGGCGACCAGGTAGAGCACGCCGGTCAGCCGGATTCCTGCGTCGGTGGCCAGGGTGCGCAGGATGGACCGCCCGACGTATCCGACGGCGAGGCGCCACCAGCTCTCCCCCTGCATGCGCAGTGCCTCGACGGCGGTCCGGGCCGCCGCCTCGGCGGCGGCGGCCCGGACGATCCGGGTGGTGTCCGGGATGGAGACGAAGGCGACCAGCAGCGCGAGTCCCGCCGCGCCGGGTGGGAAGACGGCGGCGACCAGCAGGATCATGAGCAGCGAGGGAACGGCGAGCAGCACGTCCAGCGGACGCATCAGCGTTTCCTCCAGCCACCGCCGGTGGGTGAGCGCGCTGATCAGACCGACCGGCAGGGCGACGAGGTAGGCGAGGACCGTGGCCGCCAGTGCGACGAGGACCACGGGCCGTCCGCCGAGCAGCACCTGGTGCACGACGTCCCGGCCGACGAAGTCCGTGCCCAGGAGATGGCCGCCGCCGAGGGTAAAGGAGGCGGCGCGGGCGGAGGGTTCTCCTACGAGGAACGGGCCGGCCAGGGCGAGGCCGAGCGGGACCGCGGCGACGGCCGCCCCGGGTCCGTATCTGCCGAGCCATTTCACGCCGCCACCCCCGAGCGGGGTGCGAGCCGGTGGGTGACGAGGTCGGCGCCGAGGTTGAGCACGACGGTGGCGAGACCGAAGACCACCGCGAGTCCCTGCACGACGGGGATGTCACGGTCGGCCACGGCGTTCATGAGGACGGTGCCGAGTCCGGGGATCACGTAGAGGGCCTCCACGACGATGACGCCGCACAGCAGCCAGTCGATGGTGCGGGCGAGTTGCTGCGTGGCGGGGGCCAGGGCGTTGGGCAGGGCGTGCCCGTAACGGATGCGTGCACCGGAGATCCCGTACCGCTCGGCATGGGCGGTGTACGGGGCGGCGAGCGCCTCGATCATGCCGGCCCTGACCAGACGGGCCAGCGAGCAGACCGGCCGGGCGAGCAGGACGAGGACGGGCAGGACGAGCACGGAAGGATGTGCGAGCAGCCCGGTGCCGTAGCCGACGGCGGTCGGCGGGAACCAGCCGAGACGCAGGGCGAAGACGCTCACCAGCAGGATTCCGAGGGCGAATTCGGGCACCGCGTAGACCCCGAGGGTCGCGGAGCTGATCAGCCGGTCGGTGAGCCGCCCTTCGTGGCGGGCGGCGAGGACACCGAGACCGACCCCCACCGGGACGAGGAGCAGGACGGCGACGGTGGCGAGGAGCAGGGTGGGGCCGAAGCCGTCCGCCAGGAATCCGGCGACGGGCCGTCCGGAGGTGAGCGAGGTGCCGAAGTCACCGTGGAGCAGCCCCACGACCCACTCCGCCAGCCGTTCGTGTGCGGGCCGGTCGAGCCCCATCGCCTCGCGTACCGCCGCGATCCGCTGCGGGTCGGGCTGGTCCCCGGCGAAGGCCACCGCCGCGTCGCCCGGCAGCGCCTCGGTGAGCGCGAAGACCAGCAGCACGACGGCGGCGGTCTGCAGGGCGCCGAGGAGCAGCCGCCGGGCGATCCAGGAACGGAGTCCGTTCACGCCAGCCAGACCTTGTCGAAGCGTGCCCAGTCCAGGGTGTTGGCGGGTGCCTCACGCGCGACACCGCGCAGGGAGCGTGAGGTGCCGAGGATCCAGTCGCCGAAGCCCCAGACGAGGAAGCCTCCTTCGGCGTGCAGTTGTCGCTGCATCCGTCCGTAGAGGGCCGCCCGGGCCGTCCTGTCCTTGGTGGACTGAGCCTGTTGGTAGAGCGCGTCGAAGCTCTTGTCCTGCCACCTGGTGGCGTTGGTGGTGGAGTCGGTGAGCAGCCGCTGGGAAATGTGGGACTCGATGGGCATGGCTCCGGACCGGTAGCAGCACAGGGTGCCGGAGTCGAGGATGTCCTTCCAGTAGGAGTCCTTGCTCCCCATCCGTACGTCGACGGTGACTCCGGCGCGTGCCGCCTGGTCCCGGAAGATCCCGGCGGCCTCGGTGAAGCCGGCGGCTACGGCGGAGGTGTCGAGTGTGACCTTCAGGTCCTGCGCTCCGGCCTGCTTGAGCAGGCTGCGGGCCCGGCCGATGTCCTGTTCGCGCTGGGGTAGTTCGTCCGCGTAGTACTCGTATCCCTTGCCGAAGAGGTCGTTGCCCTTCTCGCCCGCCCCGGACAGGGCGCCGTTCACCAGTTCCTCCCGGTCGGCGATGAGGAAGAACGCCTCGCGGACCCGGGGGTCGTCGAAGGGCGGGCGGTCGGTCTTCATGGCGAACGCCTGCATGGCGCTGTTCCGGAGCCGGACGATCTCGACGGCGCCGGCCTTCTCGTGGGCACGGCCGGTGGCGGGGTTGAGCTCGTGGGCGTATTCGACCTGACCGCCGAGGAGGGCGTTGACGCGGGCGGACTCCTCGTTGGCGACGACGAATTCGAGCTCGTCGAGGTGGGGGGCGCCCTCCCAGTGGGTGTCGTTGCGCCGCAGGACGGTGGACCGGCCGGGGGCGAAGGAGACGAACCGGAAGGGCCCGGTGCCGATGGGCTCGCGGTCGAATCCGGTGGCGCCGTCCTGCACGATGAAGGTGCCGAAGGCTGCCATCACGTTGGGGAATTCGGCCGTCGGCCGCTTGAGCACGAATTCGACGGTCCGCTCCCCCGTGGCGCGGCTCGCCTTCAGGTCGATGGGCTCCAGGGACGCGCGGGCGCGGTACGCCTTCGCCGGGTCTGCGATGCGGCGGTAGCTGTAGAGGACGTCGGCGGCCGTCAGGGGTTTCCCGTCGTGGAATTCCGCCTCCCTCAGGGTGATGGTCCAGCGGTCGAGGCCGGCGTTCGGTTCCCATGTCTCGGCCAGCCGTGGGACCGCGGCCAGGTCGGCGCCGTAGTCGGCGAGCTTGTCGAAGAGGGCCTTGCCGCGGGCCGCGTCGGCGAAGAGGTTGCCCAGGTGCGGGTCGAGGGTTTCGCTCGCGCCGCCCCCGGCGAAGGCGGCTCGCACCCGCCCGCCGCGCCGGGGGGTGCCGTCGCCCTTGCCGGAACCGGCCTCGGTGGCGGCTGGCGCGGAGCATCCGGCGAGCGCGAGCGCGCCGAGCCCCGCGGCTCCCCCTGCGGCGAGGAAGCCGCGCCTGCGCAGGCCGGGGAAGGGTTCGTGTCTGTCGGTTGATGCGGTCATGGCTGGTCTCCCGTTGCTGGATGTGCTGGCTTGCCGCTGGGCGCCGGTGCCCGTTTCCGCGCGACGACGTGGAGCCGGTCGCCGTCGGCCGCTGTACCGGGGACGGCCCCCGGCTGCCAGGCCGGTTCGGTGCGTGGCCCGGGGCCGTCGTGCAGGGCGAGCACGTCGAAGCCGTGGGCGGTGAGGAAGTGGCGCAGTTCCTGGGGCAGGAGCAGCCGCCACGCGGAGTGCTCCTCGACGGGTGGGCCGCCGTCGTCGGTGGTCCAGACGCGTGTGCGCCGCAGGAGCTGGGCGGCGCGGTCGACGCGCAGTGCGGTGGTCGAGCGGTAGGTCGTGCCGTGCCATGTGAAGCGGGAGACGGCGGGCGCGGCGGGGGGTGCGTCCCGGCCGAGGAAGTACGCGCCGTTGCGCATCTCACCGATCAGCAGCCCGCCGGGCGCCAGGGTGCGCCGACAGGAGTCCAGGAAGCCGTCGAGCTGCTCGTTGGTGTGGCAGTAGAGCAGCGAACTGTCCAGGCACACCACGGCGTCGAAGACCCGCTGACCGAAATCGAACCGGCTGAGATCGGCCTGTACGTACTCCGGGCCCGGGTGGTGGACGCGGGCGTGGGCGAGCATGGTGCGGGAGAGGTCGGCGCCGGTGACCCGCCGTCCGGCGCGGTGGAGGACGGCGGCGTCCCGGCCGGTCCCGCAGCCCAGGTCCAGGACGGTCGGCCCGGCTCCGTGGCGTCGCAGGAGGTGCTCCGCCCAGCGCCCGGCGAGGTGTTCGGGGTCCGGGAATCTGGCCTCGTACAGCTCGGGGCGGTCGGTGAGCAGATTCCCCGTACGGTGCTTCATGCCGTCACCGACACAGGCGCGGGCCGCGTCCCCGGCAGGGTGCCCTTGCGGTGCAGATAGGTCACGCCGGCCGCGGAGGCGAGCCCGGCCGCGAGGCAGCAGGCCCAGGGGAGCAGCTCGGCCGGGCTGTTGTCCCCGCCCCGCCGGGCGGCGTCCATCGTCCAGCCGACCGCCGCGTTGCCGACGGCCGCCGCGATGCCGGAGACCGCGTAGAAGATGCCGAAGTACGTTCCGGTCAGCGCCTGCCGGCCGAAGCCCGGGATCAGCTCCATGACGAAGGGCTGCGCGGTCATGACGCCGAGGTGGAGCAGGAGGGCGCCGGTCAGCACGGGCAGGGCGCGCAGGGTGGCGTCCAGAGCACCGTCCGGCGGTGTCTCCGTGCCCGCGACGAGCATCGGCGGCACGAAGGCGAGTCCCATCAGCACCATACCGGTGGCGATCCAGCGTCCTCTGGTCCCCCGGTTCTTGAGCGCGCGGGTGATCCGCAGCTGGAAGGCGATGCCCGCGACCGTCCCCACGAGGAAGACGAGGCCGGCGGCCCCGTCCCAGCCGGTGGCCTGCCGGGCGCCGGCCGGAAGCAGCAGATAGAGCTGGTTCTCCAGGGTGAACATGCCGACCATCACCAGTGCGAAGGCGAGGAAGGGGCGGTTGCCGACGGCTTCACGCCAGTCGGAGGTGACGCTGCCCGTGGCCGGCGGCACGTCCCGGGCGGGGAGCACCAGGGCCTGGGCGACGGTGAGCAGGGCGAAGATTCCGGCGGCGGTCAGGGCGGACGCCCGGAAGTCCACCAGCAGCAGGGCGCTGCCCAGGAGCGGTCCGATGAGGGCACCGGTCGTGGCGAAGACGTTGAACAGGGCGAATGCCTCGGCTCTGCGCTCCCCCGCCTCCTGCGCGAGGTAGGTGCGGACGGCGGGGTTGAACAGGGCGCCGGCAACTCCGCTGAGTACGGAGGCGGCGAGCAGCACGGGCAGTCCGTCACCGAGCGCGAAGAGGGCGAAGCCCGCGGTGCGTATCGCGCATCCGGCGATGATGACGCCTCGGGCTCCGAGCCGGTCGGCGGCGGATCCGCCTATGAGGAAGAGGCCTTGCTGGCTCAGGTTGCGTACGCCGAGGACGATGCCGACGACGGCCGCCGACATGCCCAGGTCGTCGCCGAGGTGGGTGGCCAGGTAGGGGATGAGGAGGTAGAAGCCGGTGTTGACGCCGAGCTGATTGACCAGCAGCAGTCGGATGGCGAGCGGGAATGCGCGGATCTCGCGCACGGTCTTCATGAGGCGGTTCTCCAGGTCGCTGCTCCGGCGCGGGGCCGTACGCCGAGCCCGGGGTGCCCGTTGGCGGCGACGAAGCCGTCCTCGCCGCCGATTCCGGTCCATGGGTCGTGGGCGAGCAGGAGGTGGCCGTCGAGGTCGGTCCAGCGGGCCCGGTCGGCGATGTGGACGGCGGGGGCGATGCCCAGGGTGCTGGCGGTCAGGCAGCCCAGCATCAGGTCTGTGCCACTGCCCTCGATCAGGGCGGCGATGCGGAGTGCGGCGTGGACGCCGCCGCATTTGGCGAGTTTGACGTTGATGCCCTGGACACGTCCGGCGAGCCGCCGCGCGTCCTCGTAGGTGACCGCGTCCTCGTCGGCGATGACGGGTACGGGCGAGCGGGCGGCGAGCCGCGCGAGGGCCTCCGGGTCGCCGGGGGTGAGGGGCTGTTCCACGGCTTCGACGCCGAGATCGGCGAACCGGGGCAGAAGCTTGCGTGCCTGTCCCGCCGACCAGGCGCCGTTGGGGTCGAGGAGCAGCCGGGCGGTGGGTGCGGCGGCGCGGACGGCGCGTACCCGGTCCAGATCGGATTCCTCGTCCGGGTCGCCAGCCTTGATCTTGATGACGGAGAATCCTGCTTCGGTCAGCCCGCGGGCCTGGGCGGCTGCCCGCCCCGGGGTGGTGAGGGAGATGGTGCGGGCCGTGGCGGCCCTCGGTGCGGCGGGAGAGCCGAGGAAGCGGTGGACGGCGGTGGCGGTGCGCTTGCCGACCAGGTCGAGGAGCGCGGCCTCGGTGGCGGCGGTCACGGCGGCCGGGGTGCCGGGTGGGGAGAGCTCGCCGACACGCAGGGCGTGCAGCGCGGTCTCCGGTCCGGCGAAGCGGGTGAGCCGTTCCCCGGTTCGGGCGGCGAGGCGTTGCAGGGCAGGCGTGTCGAGGCCGTAGAAGACGCTGGTGACGGCCTCTCCGTGGCCGCTGAGCCCTTCGTGCTCGATGGTGAGGCGCACGGCGTCGCGGGCGGCCATGGTCGAGCGCGAGATGCGCAGCGGCTCGGCGAGGACGAGCCGCACGGTGTGCTGGGTGAGTTTCACGGCTGCCTCTCCGGTCGTTCCGCCAGCGGATCGGTGACGGTGGTGCACCTGGACCAGCCCCCGGTCTGCGGGGCGCGCGGGTGCGGGACGTCGACGGGGGATCCGGCCGCGCGGGCGGGATCCAGTTGGTGGGCGGTCATGAAGTCGTCGTCGTAGACGGTGGAGAGGTAGCGGTGGGGTCCGTCGGGGAAGACGGTGGCGACGGCGGCCCCGGGGTGGGTGCGGGCCGCCCACGCGGCGACGCGGGCCACGGCGCCGGTGCTCCAGCCGCCGCTGACGAAGTTGCCCCGGGCGAGGCGCCGGCAGGCGTCGGCCGCTTCGGCCGGACCGATCCAGTGGACCTCGTCGAAGGCGTCGTAGGCGACGTTGCGCGGGTGGATGCTGCTGCCGAGACCGCGCATCAGCCGGGGCGCGGCGGCCTGGCCGAAGATGGTGGATCCGGTGGAGTCGACGGCGACGATGCGCAGGCCGGGCCAGTGTCTGCGCAGCGGTCCGGCGATCCCGGCGCTGTGGCCCCCGGTGCCGACGCTGCAGACGAGGATGTCGAGGCGGTCCAGCTGGGTGGCGAGTTCGGCCGCGAGCGAGGCGTAACCCGCGGTGTTGTCGGGGTTGTTGTACTGGTCGGGCCAGTAGGCGCCGGGCAGCCGGCCGAGCAGGTCGTGCAGTCGCTCCAGGCGTGCGCCCTGCCAGCCGCCGTGCACGGCGGGGCGGTCGACGATTTCGAGGCGTGCGCCGTACGTGCGGAGCAACTGTCGCATGGAGGGTTCGAGTTCGCTGTCGCCGACGAGCACGACGGGGTGCCCGAGGGCCTGCCCGGCGAAGGCGAGTCCTATGCCGAGTGTGCCGGAGGTCGATTCCACGACCGGTGCGCCGGGCAGCAGTTGGCCGCGCTCCTCGGCACCCAGGAGCATGGAGACGGCGGCCCGTGCCTTCATCCCGCCGACGGCGTGTCCTTCGAGCTTGGCCCAGAAGCCGGGGTGGGGCAGGGGCAGTCCGGTGGTGATCCTGGCCAGCGGGGTGCGGCCGAGGAGGGAGAGGAGCTCGCGGTTGGGCGCGAGGGCGGGCAGGGATGCCGTGGTCACGAGGTGCCTCCGTCGTCCGCGCGGTAGCGGCGGGTGGTGCCGGGCCCGCCGTAGCGGTGGATGGTGCCCGGCCCGCCGTCGAGCCAGAAGAAGGGATACGGTTCCGCGCACACGGCGCTCACTCCGTCATCCAGGAAACGGGGCAGGACCGCGCTTCCGGTCTGCGCGAACATGACCAGTGGCTTGCCGTGCTCCTGGCAGCTCCGGCGCAGCGGGTCGAAGGTTCCGTTGCCGAGCGTCATGCCGGAGGCCAGCACCGCGTCGCAGTGGCCGATCTCCCCGAGGGCGTCCGGCGTGATGGGCTGACCCCACTCGGTGGTGCCGCCCTTCAAGTCACAGGGGATTCCGGCGAGGCCGCGCGAACGCAGCTCGGCGAGGAGGGAGTTGACGACGCCGACGACGAGCACGGTGGAGCCGGGCTCCAGGTCGAGCAGGTCGATCACGGCGGCGGCCCGCGCCTGCGAGCGCTCCAGCGAGCTTCCGCCGGGGATGGTCACCGGCTGCGCCCCGTGGAACGGCGTGTGCGGCATGACGTCCATCAGGTAGGCGTCGAGTGCCGCGACGCGTACGGGCAGCAGCGGGTGGGTGAGGAGCGCGGCCACTTCCGCTCCGGCACATTCCTCGACGGTTCCGGCGGGAAGCGCCCCGGGCTCGACCGCGCACGACCCGACGGCGCGGCCGAGCCGGAGGCTGAGGACCTCGTTGCGGTATCCGCCCCGCCGCCCGTCGTGCCGTACGGCCTGGGACGTCGTGAAGGCGACGGCGGTACGGCGGGTCAGGGGGGCCGGGCCGAGTTCACCGTGGAGCGCCCGCTGGAGGAGGGTGCCCAGGCTCGGTGCCTGGGGGGTCGGTGTCGTCGTCATGAGCGCACCAGCCGGGGGCGCACGTCGGCGAGCAGCGCCTCGACGCGGGCCCGCGCGCCGAGCCCGCGGGCGTCTCCGGCCATGATGTGCCCGAGGTACGCGTTGTTGCTGTCCGCCTCCTCGACCGTGCGGCCCGCCTCGGCGATCTGGACCTCCAGGACTCCGTCGGCGTCCCGCACACCCTCGGCGCCCTCCACGGATGCGAGGGTGCCGGCGCTTCGGGGGACGAGGAAGCCGATGGCCGCGCTGCGCAGGCCCGTGTCACGGCGGCGGAGGTCGGGTTCCCGGCCGAGCGCCACATCGACGCAGGCTGCGGCGAGGTCGATCCCGGTCACGTGGCGGACCAGCTCGGTGATGCGGTTGCCCGCCGGGCGGGGGTTGACCTCCACGACCCGGGGGCCGTCGGCCGTCAGCTTGATCTCGGTGTGCGCCACGACGTCGTCGAGCCCCAGTGCCGCCCCGGCGCTCACCGCGGTGCCGGTCGCGGCGGCCAGGTCGTCCGGCTCCAGGGCGGCCGGGAACATGTGACCGGTCTCGACGAAGGCCGGGGCCCCGCCGATACTCTTGTCCGTCACACCGACGACGTGCGCGACGCCGCGGAAGGTCACGGTCTCGACGCTCACTTCGGGGCCGTGGAGAAACTCCTCGAGCAGGACGTGGGGTGCGCGCCACTGTCCCCTGGCGTTGCGCGGGAAGCCCGCCAGTGCGTGGCAGGCCGCGGTCAGTTGTTCCGCGTCGTCGACCCTGCGTACGAACATGCCCGCGCAGAGGTCCACCGGCTTGACCACCAGCGGATAGCCGATGTCCCGGGCGGCCCCGGCGGCCTCCGCCGCGTCCGCGCACACCGCGAAGCGGGGTCCGGGGACGCCGGCGGCGGCCAGGACACGACGGGTGGCGTCCTTGCGGCAGGCGTTCTTCACGGCTTCGGCCGAGGGGCCCGGCAGACCCAGCAGGGCGGCGATTCTTGCGGCTGTCGGCAGATAGTAGTCACAGGACGTGATCACCCCGTCGAAGCTCAGGGCGCTGTGCAGCCGCTCGACCTGGGAAAGCAGCGTGTCGACGTCGTTGGTGGGTGCGGTGATGACATTGCGGGCGGTGAGCAGTGGGTGCCCCGCCCCTTCCGGTGCGGCGCGGAGGTAGTGGTGCAGATCGCGGGTGAGAAAGGTGAAGTGGTGACCGCCCTCCCCCAGGGCCCGCGGCAGCAGTCTGCTCATCGATCCGACCCAGCTCTCGACAACCAACAGATGAGCCACGAGCTCCCCCTTCTCACAGTGCCGTCGGTGTTATGGGCAGGCATGGGCCGGCCCTGACACGGAGACTTCCGGCCCGACCGCACACACGCTATCGACAATCGTTTTCATTGTCATCTAAAACAGCGTCACCCGTGCCGGGATTCGGCTTCCGTTGCGCCCCTCGCCGGACCGGAGTGGAATTGCAGGTAGGGGACCCGAAGGAAGGGACCACGCCATGACTGACAGCGACCGGGGGGACGACGTCTACCAGCCGCAGGAGCCGGAGGCCTCCGACCCCGATGACC
Organism: Streptomyces sp. NPDC023573; assembly: GCF_055559735.1. Taxonomy (NCBI): domain Bacteria; kingdom Bacillati; phylum Actinomycetota; class Actinomycetes; order Kitasatosporales; family Streptomycetaceae; genus Streptomyces; species Streptomyces sp. NPDC023573. The sequence goes on along the minus strand of NZ_JBVHKB010000006.1, from coordinate 286,216 downwards.
TGCTGGATCTGGAGGACACCCTGGACACGTCCGCGATCGAGGACGTCCTGGACGAGGGCTACTCCCCGCCGGACCGGCCCTGGGCGGTCGACGACGAGGGCACCACCGCCGCGGAGCAGCACACGGGCGAATCCCTCGACAGGCGCCTGACCAGGGAGGTTCCCGAGGACATCGTCCCGGCCCAGGACGGTCCGGGAGATCTGGCGGACGGCGACGGGGAGCGCTACGACACCGAAGTGGGGACGGACCGCGCGGGCCGGCTCACGCAGGAGGGTGACGGGCACGTGCCGTCCACCCTCACGGCGCAGGACGTCGGCGTCGACGGCGCGGCGGCATCGGCCGAGGAAGCGGCGATGCACCTGATCCCCGAGGAGAGGGACCTGTTCGGGTAGCTGCCGGCGCCCCGAGGACGCCCGCACCACCAGGCCAGGCGCCGGTGCGCCCACGGCACCGAGCCGCACGCCCGTCGGGGTGTCCACGGCACCGGGCGGCCCGGGCCGAGGGGAGAGAGCCTTCGCGCCCGAGAGCTCGGCCAGCCGCCCCATGACCGTCCACCCGACCGCGAGGGGCGGCCAGGAACGAGAACCAGCCACGCGCCTGCCGACCGGCGCCCGGCCGAAACACGTCGCTGCGCCGCCCGCCCCCCGAAAACGCTTGGACGCCGGCCGCCCGGCCACGGAAGACTCCTCTCCTCCGGACCTCTCGCCACGGCCGGGCGGCGAGCGCTTACCCCCGGCACGGTGCCGCGCCCTTCGGTGCGGAGCCCCACCGCGGTGAAGCCCGGAGCAACTGCCCGCGACACGACATCACGACATGAGGTCGGCATGGAATCGCAGCAGTCTCACGGCACCGGATCGCGCAGGGGCCCGGTCCGGCTCGCACTCCGCAACTACTTACGGGAGCTGTCCCGCCAGCGCGGCCTCTCCGTTCCCGCGCTGGCACTCCCGGCCCTCGGCAACATCGGCATCACGTACGTCGCGCCTCTGGTGGTCGCCAAACTCGTCGGCCGGATAGCCGAGGACGGAGCCATAGGCGTCCGCGAAGCCCTCCCGTACGTCGGCGTGTTCGCCGGAGTGCTGCTCCTGGCGGAAACCATGTGGCGGGCGGGACTCCACTGCCTCAACCGAGTCGACGCCCGTGGCATCGAGCACCTGTACGTCACCGGCATGGACGAACTCTTCGCCAAGGACGCCTCGTTCTTCCAGGACAACTTCGCCGGGTCCCTCACCAAGAGGGTGCTGAGTTACGCCTCCCGCTTCGAGGAGTTCGTCGACACCCTCACGTTCAACATCGTCGGAAGTCTGGCCCCGCTGCTGTTCGGCGCGGTGATCCTCTGGAGTTACGACCCCCTGCTGGTGGCCGGCCTGCTGACGATGATCACGCTGACCGCCGTGTGCGCCACACCCCTCATCCGGCGACGCCAGAAGCTGGTCAACCGACGCGAGAAAGCGATCGCCCGGGTCGCGGGCCACGTCTCCGACGCGCTGATGAACATGGACACCGTGCGCGCGTTCGCGGCCGAGGAGCGCGAGGCGGCCGAACACCGGGCACGGGTGGCGGAGTCCCGGCGGCTGACGCTGCGTTCGTGGGACTACGGCAATCTCCGCATCGACACACTCGTCGCACCGCTGTCCGTGCTCACCAACGGTCTCGGCCTGCTCCTCGCCGTGGGCATCGGCGCCGGGGGCGGGAGCGTGGAGGCGATCGTGGTCGCCTTCACGTACTACACCGGTTCGACCCGCATCATGTTCGAGTTCAACCAGATCTACCGGCGCCTCGAGAGCTCGATGACCGAGGCCGCCCAGTTCACCGAGCTCCTCCTCGTCAGGCCCACGGTGACCGACCCCACGGACCCCGAGCCCCTGGCCCCGGAAACCGCGGGCGTCCACTTCGAGAACGTCACCTTCGCCCACGAAGGGGGCGACCTCATCTTCGACGGCCTCGAACTGGACGTGCCGAGCGGGGCGAGGATCGGCCTCGTCGGCCGGTCGGGCGGCGGCAAGACCACGCTCACCCGGCTGCTGCTGCGGATGGCCGACGTGCGGTCCGGCCGCATCCTCATCGGTGGTCAGGACATCAGCCGGCTGCGCCAGTCGGACCTGCGGAGCCTGATCGCGTACGTCCCGCAGGAACCGGCCATGTTCCACCGCACCCTGCGCGAGAACATCCACTTCGCCCGTCCTGACGCGACCGAAGCCGAAATCCGCGCAGCCGCCGAGGCGGCCCATGTCACCGAATTCGCCGACCAGCTCCCGGCGGGCTTCGACACGATGGTCGGGGAACGCGGGGTCAAGCTCTCCGGCGGACAGCGCCAGCGCGTCGCCCTCGCCCGGGCGATCCTGCGTGACGCGCCGATCCTGCTGCTGGACGAGGCGACCAGCGCGCTCGACTCCGAGAGCGAGACCCTCGTCCAGCAGGCGCTGTGGCAGCTGGTGGAGGGCCGCACCGCCCTCGTGGTCGCGCACCGCCTGAGTACGGTCGCGGCCATGGACCACCTCATCGTGCTCGACCACGGCCGCATCGTGGAGCAGGGGACACATCACGAACTCCTGCTGGCCGACGGCTCTTACGCCAAGCTCTGGCACCACCAGTCCGGCGGGTTCCTCGTCGAGTCCGACACCGACGCACCGCCCGCCACGGCCGAACAGACGCGATGACTGCGACACCCCCGAGGCCAGGGCGCCGCGCAGAGGCCGTGGCACACAAGTGATCAACTGGCGTCACCCGGCCGGCACCCGTATGCCGGACACGGCCACAGCGGCAAGCCCCGGCAGGGGCCGACAACCCGAAGGACTGCAGGGGCTCCCCCAGCCGGTCAGGGATTCCAGTAGACGGTGAATGTGCGGTCGAAGCGACGGGCCGCCAGGTCCGCGCGCTGGATTCCCCACTGCACGGCCGCGCCTTCCCGACCCGTGATGTCCGGGTTCCAGTGGGCGAGCAGTACCGTCGGGCCGGCGTGGTCGCCTCGGTGCAGGTCGAAATCGGACCGTGGAGTGCGACGAGCGAGGCTCCCGTCTCAGCACGCGACGGCCGCACTGGTGTATCCACCACGCTGCTACGATCCCTGCTCGTTCCGGCGAACCGAGGCCAGCGGTGACGGGAGAGCACCCGACGACGATCACTCCGCCTGCCGGCGTGAATACCGCATCACGGGCTCACCGGTATCGCTACCCGCGAGTTCAAGACGAAACGGTCTCCATGACATTGCGTGCCGATGTGGCCGAGTTGCTGGCCGGGGCCGGCATCGTCGACGTGGACGTCGACGACGCCCTGGCGGACGAGCACGTCCGGTCGTCCGCGTACCGACGCGTCGTCTCGGTGACCGCTGCCTCGCCGAGTCGTGACCGGGACCGCGCGATGGTGGCCATGATCCTGCGCGATCCCCACGAGATGGGGTCCAGGACAGCGGTGGTCGCCCTCGTGGACACGATCGCGATGAAGGTGACCGGTCCCGCCGAATTCCGGCAGTGGTCGGCCGAACTACTGCCGGAGATCGACCAGCTCAAGGCCGAGGGACACCGCGCGTTCATTCGCCGCCGCATCCACGACTGGCTGTTCTGCCTGTCCGTCAAGGCGGGTCACGTGCCGACGCAGGCCGAGTTGACGAAGGTCACGGACTGGATGCAGCGCGTCCTCGCCGAGGAGTCGACGTCGACGGCGGTACTCGCACTTCTCGCCGGGTCGGGCAGCAGCAAGAAGATACGGAACATCGCGAAGCACCGGGCCGGAGGCCGGGGCGGCCGACTTCGTCATGCCGGTCAGGGAGCTATGGACCGCGGTTCCGGGGGGCTGTGATCACGGCGTCGAAGCCGTGATGTGCGGCGCCGTGCCCGGTCGTGCCCGGCAACAGCGACGGCGGCGAACCACCGGACTGACTGCGGCGGCCATACGGGGAACACGGGCGACACCATGACAGCCTCCCCGCCGAAGATCGTCTGCACCTCGTAAGCTCGGGAGCGCGTTCCACCATGGCGGTCGGCCGAACTGCCGAGGACCACGAGACCGGAAGTAGGCGGAGCCACGATGAGCAGCACAGCGCAGATCGGTGTCACAGGACTTGCCGTCATGGGGCGCAATCTGGCCCGGAACTTCGCACGCAACGGATACACAGTCGCTCTGCACAACCGCACGGCCGCTCGAACCCACGAACTCGTCGAACAGTTCGGCTCCGAGGGTGACTTCATCGCGACCGAGGGCGCCGAGGACTTCGTCGCAGCCCTGGAAAGGCCACGGCGCCTGGTCGTCATGGTCAAGGCGGGAGAGGCCACGGACGCGGTGATCGCGGAGTTCGCGCCTCTGCTGGAACCCGGCGATGTGATCATCGACGGAGGCAACGCGCACTTCGCGGACACGCGCCGCCGGGAGCGCGAGTTGCGCGAGCAGGGCATCCACTTCGTCGGCACGGGCATCTCCGGCGGCGAGGAAGGCGCGCTCGACGGACCGAGCATCATGCCGGGCGGCAGCAAGGAGTCGTACGACTCACTCGGACCGATGCTGGAGAAGATCTCCGCGAAGGCCAAGGACGGCACCCCGTGCGTCGCGCACATCGGCCCCGACGGCGCCGGCCACTTCGTGAAAATGACGCACAACGGCATCGAGTACGCGGACATGCAGCTCATCGCCGAGGCATACCACCTGCTCCGCGGCGTGGCCGGCTACTCCCCCGCACAGATCGCGGACATCTTCCGTACCTGGAACACCGGGCGCCTGGACTCCTACCTCATCGAGATCACCGCAGAGGTGCTCTCGCACGTCGACGCGGCGACCGGCAAACCCTTCGTGGATGTCGTGCTCGACCAGGCGGAGCAGAAGGGCACCGGCCGATGGACCGTGCAGATCGCCCTCGACCTGGGCGTTCCCGTCTCCGGGATCGCCGAGGCCGTCTTCGCCCGCTCCGTCTCCGGCCACGCCGACCTCCGCGACGCCTCACGCCACCTCGCCGGACCGACCGCCCGCAAGCTCGGCAAGGACGAGGCGGCGGCGTTCGCCGACCAGGTCGAGCAGGCCCTGTACGCATCCAAGATCGTCGCCTACACCCAGGGCTTCCACGAGATCTCGGCCGGCAGCGAGCAGTACGACTGGGACATCGACCTGGGCAAGGTCGCCTCGATCTGGCGCGGCGGGTGCATCATCCGGGCCGCGTTCCTCGACCGGATCACCAGCGCCTACGAGGCCCAGCCCCATATGCCGAGCCTCCTCTCCGACAAGAGCTTCGCCGAGGAGATCGCCGCCGCCCAGGACGACTGGCGCACCGTGATCGCCACCGCCGTCACCCAGGGCGTCCCCACCCCCGCCTTCGCCGGCACCCTCGCCTACTACGACTCCCTGCGCGCCGAGCGCCTCCCCGCCGCCCTCACCCAGGGCCAACGCGACTACTTCGGCGCACACACCTACCACCGCACCGACCGCAACGGCACCTTCCACACCCTCTGGGGCGGCGACAGAACCGAAGTCGAAAGCTGACCGACACCCGGCGAAGGCTGACGCCGGAGCGGAATCGCCTCAGAGGCGCTCGGGAGGCAGAGAACAGAGGAGATGGACGGGGCCACGCTCCCGTCCATCCCTCAGCGCACAAGGACACGGGGCCACTAGGACACAAGCGGGAGGAACGCCCCGATCCGCAGACGCCGGCACTTGTGTCCTCTCCAGCATGCGAAGTACAAGGAACAGCTGTACGCCGCTCCCCCGCTGCTCCAGCGGATGGTCGACACGGGCCGGCTCGGCCGGGAGACGGGCTCGGGCAAAGAGTGCACACAAGAGCCCTCGGTCCGCGACGATGCTGTCGATCGGCAGGAGCGCACCGTCCAGGCTCACTTGAGCCTTCTTCACGCAGCCCGCCGCACGAGAGCGCTAGGTCAGCAGTGTCAGTGCCTGGCCGTAACCTGCGGGCGTGAATACAGCAGCGACCCAGTCCTACGCCTATGTGGACGCGTCCGCGGTGCGGGAATCCGCCTCCGGCCGCAGCCTCGCCCTGGAGACCTCAGGCGGTGCCACACCCGGCGGTGAGCAGGCCAACCCCCCGGTTCTTCGAGGGGTTCCTGACCGCCCCGACCGCTGCGGCCTCGGCATTACTCGCGGTCGCGGACGTCGCGGCCACCCGCTACTACCGGCCCAGCTCCGCCGCCTCGCTCGACCCGGTCGTCACCGCCAACGGTGACCGCCTGCGGATGGAGTCCTTCTCCGGCTGCTGCGGTGTCTACGCGCGTCTGGACGTCCTCGCACCCGGCCTCGACGGCGGCGACGTCGGCCACGGCACCACCAACGTCGACATCAACGTCCCGCTGCGTCAGGCTCTCGCCAAACTCGGCGGCCTGGACCCACTTCACCTGCGAGTGGGCCCCGAAAGGGTGGAGGCCACCACCTTCGACGGCCATTTCGTGGAAAAGAAGGTCCCCCTCCCACCGCGCTGGCTGCGCGGCTTCGCCGAGGCCCAGGTACTCGGGGCCGGCTTCGCGCTGCGCGCCGAGGTGCCGCCCGCGCAGGCGGCCGCTGTCCTGCGCTCTCTGCCACGCCTCACCGTGGGCTCCGGCGCCCTCACCACGCGCTGGGTCGTACCCACCGGGCGCACCCTGCGCCCCGTCAGCAGACCGGCTCCCGGCGCCGTTCGCCTGCCCGGCGCCGAGCGGCTGACCGGCCTGATACCCGTGCTGCGGCACTCGACCGGCGTGCGGCTCTACGCCCCAGAGGCCGCCGGGGGCGAGGACACGGCCGTCGCCTGGGAGGTCGGGCTGCCCGGCATGCGGCTGACGCTGCTGCTCTCGCCGAGCTCCTCGCGTGGGTTCTCCGGTGAAGGCGGCGTCCTCGACGACCTCGCCACCGGGCCCGCGACGCGCGACGCCGAGCAGGTGGCGGAACTCCTCTCCTGGGAGCCGACGTTGGACCTGGCCATGCTGGCCGCCCAGGCCGGCCTCGCGCCCGAACGGGTCCGTGCGGCACTCACGGTGCTCGGGACCTCGGGGCAGATAGGCTACGACCTCGCCGAACAGGCGTACTTCCACCGCCACCTGCCCTATTCGGCCGGTGACGCCGAGGCCCGCAACCCCCGGCTGCGCGGTGCGCGGAGCCTGGTCGCCCAGGGCGCCGTGCGACTCGACGGAGTGCTCGCGTGGGTCGGGAAGGACGACCATGCCCACATGGTCCGCGTCGACGACGCGGGCCGGTCGAGCTGTACCTGCCTGTGGTGGGCGAGATACCAGGGCGGACGCGGACCCTGCAAGCACGTGCTCGCGGCCCGCATGGTCCGCGACGACATGAAGAAGGAATCGGCACGATGAACCTGATCGAACTCGTGGAAGCCGGTGACGTCCAGGGAGTGCTCGGGGCGCTCCGTGAACTCACCGCGGAGCAGCGGGCCGCCCAGGTCGCCCCACTCGACGCCCACTTCGAGCCGGGGCTTGGCAACAAGTGGGTCGTCCCCAGCCCGCAGTGGGAGGCACTGGCCGCCGCCCGCATGGGGAGCAGACCCAGCCCCCGGGACGCGGTGGACTGGTTGGCCAACGCCAGCTACTTGACCTCGACCTGTGGATGGATGGTGGACATCGCGAACCTCTACTCCACCGAGTGGCGCGCGGAGCTGGTCGCCTGCATCGCCGCGCAGTCGTGGTGGGGCAGCCTCCACAGTGGCCTGCTGTTCGAGTTGGCCGAGCACATCATCCTGGACACCGGCTGTCCGCTGCCGACCTCCGACGAGTTCATCAGGCAGTGGCTGATGCACCGGGCCGACCGCCGTTGGCGGCCCAAGCGCCCCGATCACGTGCTCGGCGGCCCGCGTGAGGGCGACCTCCTCGCACGGCTGCGCAACGACCCCTTCACCCCGGCACTCCTCCCGCTCGCCGTGGCAAGCCCGAAGGTCGGAGTCTCGGCCTATCGCAAGGAGCTCGTCGCCTTCACTGCCAAGGGCGTCATCGACCGGGACATACTGAGCCGGCGCACCTTCCTGGATCTCACCCGCCGCACCCCCGCGGCCCAGGTGGCGGAGAAGCTGCTGGCCGGGGAGCCCCTCAGCCCCGGCGAACAGGACCTCGTGGCACGCACCCGCGCGGAACTCACCGGATCCCTGATCGCGTCCCTGCTCCAGGACTCCACGCGGTCCCTCACCGACCTGCAAGCCCTCGCCCTCACTCCGGCCGAGAACGCGCCCCGGCTCCGCGACCACGTCGCGATGCTCGACCTTTCGTCCCTGGTCGCCGCCTACGGTCAGGAGGTCCTCACCGGTCTCGACGAGGCGGGGCTGCTGGAGGCCGACGTCCTCACCGAGATCTGCGAACGCGTCCTGCTCCGCCCGGAGAAGAAACTGGTGCGCGCCCAGCTCGCTTGGCTCGACCGGGTGGCGAAGCGGGACGCCACCCGTACCGGCAGGATCCTGACCGACGCGGCGCTCACTTTCCAGCACTCCGACGTGGCCCTCCAGGAACGCGCTCTCAACCTGATGGCCCGCCACCTGTCCGCGAAGGCCGACGAGCGGGTGCTGTCCGGCCTTCGCGAGACCGCCGCATCCCTCAACCCGGGTCTCACCGCGCGCGCCGCCGAACTGCTCGGCCCGCCGGGGCAGGACGCCAGTGGGCCGCCTGCCGGGCCGTCTGCCGGACCATCCGACGAGTTGCTGCGCGACATCCTGCCGGAGGTGCCCGAACCGGCACCGGTCCACCCCGTCGACACGGCCGCCGAGGTCGCCCCCGAGGTCTCGGTGCTGTTCGCCGACCGCGAGAACGTGGTGGCCTTCGAGCGTGCTCTGGACGGCCTGGTCCGCCACGCACGCCTCGACCGCGGCACCCTGTCCAAAGCGCTCGAACCAGTCATGCGCCGGAAGCGGGACCTGCCGTTGCCGGGCAGCCGCTGGACCTGGACGCCACTCGACGCGCAGCTCGACGTGTACGACGTCGCGGCCGCCGTGCGCGGCGACGAGCCGAGGACATGGCACATCCGCCTCCGCCACGAGGACCCGGAACTGCGTGCCTTCTGGGCCGCGATAGCCACTCCACCGAGCGACATGCTCAAGGCGCGGCTCACCGAGGCCATCGAACTGACCGAGTCGGGCGCGCAGCCCTACCTGCTGGCCCTGCCGACCCACGCCAACGGGGCGGTGGACGCCGCCACCCTGGTGGAGCGGATCGCCGAGTTCGAAAGCCTGGACATCACCCCCGCACCCATCGACCTGGCTCAGGCCCTGCTGCGGGTCGCCCCCACCGACGACGAGCGGGTGCGGGACGCGGCGGGCGCACTCCGCTCGGACGCGGGCCGCCAGCTGGCACGGTGGCTCGACCAGGGCGGGGCACCCCACCGGGACACGACGCCCGAGAAGTGGCCGGCCGACAATCCGACCGGCGCAGAGCCGGGACGGTGGGCTCCCGCGGATCCCCGCACCGACCACGACCTGCCTCTCCCGCCGGTCGCCGCGGCCCTCCTCGGCCCCTCCAGCCAGTACACCTCGGACGGGGGCGCGTTCTGGCTCGCGCAGTTGCCGCACCACCGCGACGAGATGGCCGCACGCCTCGCGAACACAAGAAGACCCCAGCTGGCCACGCCGGCCACGTTCCCGGATCCCCGCCTGCTCCCGCGACTGATGGACATGCACGGCACCGCGGGCTACGCGACGCACTGGCAGATCGCGCGGCGGCTCGACGGGAACCCGAAGGAGGCGAACGCGGTGGTGGACGCACTGCTGGTCCTCGCCGCGCAGGGCCAGCTGGACGCCCGGCTGTTCGCCGGACAGGTGCAGGCGCTGCTGCGGAGAAGGCAGAGCACTCCCACCCGGGCCACCGCCGTGCTGCGGGCGGCAGCCGAGACCGGCGCCTGGGCGACCGTCTGGTCGATACTCGAAGCCGCCCTGCCCGCCCTGCTGCGCGACAAACCGGTCAACGGAGCGGGAGCCATCCTGGCACTGGCCGTCGAGTGCGCCGCCCGCTCCGGGGCCCAGGGCTCCATCCCCGGCGTCGACGAGGTGGCCGCGCGCAAAGGCTCCAGCCAGACCATGAAGAACGCCAGACTCCTGCGCGACGTGCTGCGGCGCTGAGACGGCGACGCCCGAGCCGGCGACCTCCGGCGTGAGCGACGCCACTCCGCCCTCGACCACCTCCCACCCGAAGAATGCGAGGCCCAGCACCACCGGTCCCGGACGACCATGAACACCGCCTGAAACCAGAGAAACCGCCCGCTACGAAACCCAGGGCGGCTCAGTTTCCCTCGGGTGGTACCGGGTCCTGCCCGGCATGAGAGCGGGGCCTGGTGGTCTACCGGGAATATCCAGGCGAGCGGAAGGCCGCGCGCTGCTACCGTCCGAGGCCATGAGCTGGCTTCCCGACGACTTCGTCCACCCCGTCCTGGTACCGCTGCCGGGCGGTGACCATCACCTGCGGCCGATCCGGGAGGCGGACACCCCGCTGGATTATCCGGCTGTGATGGGTTCGCGCGAGCGGCTGTGGACCATCTTCGGCCCGGCCTGGGGCTGGCCCGCGGCTACCATGACGTACGAGGCCGACCAGGCCGACCTGCTGCGGCATGAGAAGGAGATCGCCGCACATCAGTCCTTCAACTACGCGCTGTTCGACGCGACGGAGACAGCTCTGCTCGGCTGTGTCTACATCGACCCACCGGAGAGGGCCGGCGCGGACGGCGAGATCTCCTGGTGGGTGGTGGACGAGCTGGCGGGCACCAAGGTCGAGCAAGCCCTCGACGCGCTGGTGCCGGAGTGGATCGCCGCCGACTGGCCGTTCGAGCAGCCGCGCTTCCTCGGCCGCGATATCTCCTGGTCGGACTGGCTCGCCCTGCCGGAGCACCCCGACGCATAAGCCGGGGACGCCCGTACCGATCTCGGAAGCCGTCGATCGAACGGGAGTCTCGATCGGGCGACTGTGGCGGTTCCCGCGGGTGAAAGCCTGCCTCGGGCACGCGCACGGCAACGTGGCCGACATCCGCCCGGTCGCGGTTCGGACAGGGCTCACCGGGTGTCCGTCAGACCGCCGGTTACGGCGATCACCTCGCCCACGGTGAAGCTCGAGTCTGCATCGGAGGCCAGGTAGACGTAGGCGGGGGCTACTTCCTCCGGCTGAGCCACACGTCCCATGGGGGCGGAACTGCCCAGATCGGTGAGGTACTCGTCAGGGAAGCGCTGACCCGACAGGTTGAGCACGGTCCACGTGGGTCCTGGCGAGACCACGTTGGCGCGGATGCCGCGTTCGGCGAGGTGGGAGGCGATGGACTTGGTGAAGACCACCATGGCGGCCTTGGAGGCGGCGTAGTCCATCATCATGTCGCTGCCCTTGAGCGCTTCCTCCGACGAGGTGGCGATGACGGCGTCGCCATGGGAAAGGTGCGGCAGCGCGGCCATGACCAGGTGGAAGTACGCGTAGACGTTGGTCTTGAAGACACGGTCGAAATCTTCGGCGGTCAGATCGGAGAGGCTGTTCTGGCTGTTGAGAAAGGCGGCGTTGCTCACCAGTACGTTGAGACCGCCGAGCTCGTCCACCGTGCGCTGGACCACGTCGGCGCAGAACGCCGGCTCGCAGAGGTCCCCGGGCAGAAGCAGGCACGTCCGGCCTTCCTTCTCGACCGCTTCACGCGTCTCTTCCGCGTCGGGCTGTTCCTCGGGCAGGTAGACGATGGCCACGTCCGCGCCCTCTCGGGCGTAGAGCACGGCGACCGAACGGCCGATGCCTGAGTCGCCCCCCGTGATCAGCGCCACCTTCCCCGCGAGCTTCCCGGCGCCCCGGTAATGGGGAGCGAGATAGCGCGGGCGGACTTCCATCCGCCCTTCCAGGCCCGGGCGTTGCTGGCGCTCGAACCGGTAGGGCGGGGAGATCTCCGCCTCCTCCTGAGGCATCGCCGGGCGATCGGCCGGTCCACGGCCCGTCTCGTTGCTCACTACAGTCACCAGCCTTCGCAGTACGTCGGCGCCGCCTTCCGGCAGCGCTCAGTGGCGCCTGTCCCGACTCCGGGGTACTCAAACGAGGCGTACACGCACAAGAGGTGCGCGTAACAGGACGCGGCACATGGGCTGGGCTGCCGGTACGGCCCGCCGGGGCCGTACCGTTCATCCGCAGGTGTCCTGCCCGGGGGTGCGCCGTCGCGCACGCTTCAGGCTCGCGCGCCGCTCGGCTGGAGCTGCCGGATGCGCCCGTCGAGTTCGCGCTGATAGAAGTCGACGAAGCCGTCCGGGTCCGGCCCGGCGTTCTGCATGACCAGCCGGTCGAAGCCGGCGTCGACGAACTGCTGAGCCACTTCGACGTATCGCGCGGGGTCCGGGCCACAGGCGAACTTCTCGAGGATGTCCTCCTCGCGCACGGTGCTGGTCGCGGCGTCGAAGTTGACCGGGTTGGGCAGCTCACTCATGACCTTCCACCCGGTCACCGCCCATCGCGAGGTCTCCAGGGCCGCCTTCGCCCCGGTGTGCGCGTCGGGCGCCCAGGCCATCGGGACCTCCGCGTAGCGCGGACCGGCGCCGCCGGCATCGGCGTACTGCCGCACGATGTCCGGCTTGGCCTCGGTGGCGAACAGGCCGTCACCCAGTTCGGCCGCGATGCGCGTCGACGCCTGCCCGCTGGCGGCCACCGCGATCAGCGGCAGTTCGTCGGGAAGGTCGAAGACCCGGGCGTCCTCCAGCCGCAGGTGCTTCCCTTCGTAGGAGCGGTAGCCCCCGCTCCACAGCAGCCGGATGATTTCCAGGGCTTCCCTGAGCAGTTCGTGCCGGGTGCTCACGGCGTCGGGGAAGCCCCGGCCGACGACGTGCTCGTTGAGCCGCTCCCCTGAACCGAGGCCGAGCACGAAACGGCCCTCCGAGAGCAGAGCGAGCGTGGCGGCCGCCTGAGCGATGATCGCTGGGTGATAGCGCACGGTCGGACACGTCACCCCGGTCGCCAGCCCGATCCGGGAGGTCCTGGCCGCGATGCTGCCCAGCACCGTCCAGGCGAACGGCGAGTGTCCCTGGTTGTCGAGCCAGGGGTGGTAGTGGTCGCTGATCTCGACGAAGTCGAAGCCCGCCCGCTCGGCGAGAACCGCCTGCCTCACCAGCTCCGCCGGGCCGAACGCCTCGGCAGCCAGCTTGTAACCCACCTGCATGTGAATCCCCATTCCTCTGCGTCGTCGCGGTCACGGCATCCGGACAGGGGTACCCCTGGACGGCAGGGTCTAACGCTGCCGACGCACACCGGCAGCGGGAGGACCCGCCGCACCGTTGCGGACGCGGTCGTGGTGCCGGCGGACCGGACCCGGTGCTGCCGTCTGCACTGCCGCGGCGGGTTTCACCGGCCGTCTTCGGTGTTACCCGTAGAAGGCGGCTGCCGCCGCGCACCGACACTCCGCACTGCTGGAGGTACTCATGACCACTGTGGTCAGGGACATGCTCGACACCTACCCCGCGGCCCTGGGCGGCGTGGACCGCGACAAACTCATCCGTTGCATCGAGGAGTGCGTCGCCTGCGCCCAGGCGTGCACGGCTTGCGCGGACGCCTGTCTGTCGGAAGAGATGGTCGCGGATCTCACGAAGTGCATCCGTACCGATACCGACTGCGCCGATGTCTGCCGGACGACCGCCGCGGTGCTGTCGCGCCGTACGGGCTACGACGCCACGGTCGCCCGGGCCGTCCTCCAGGCCTGCGCCGCCGTCTGCAAGGTCTGCGGCGACGAATGCGCCGGCCACGCCGACCAGCACGATCACTGCCGGGTCTGCGCCGACGCATGCCGTCGCTGCGAACAGGCGTGCGAGGACCTGCTCTCGTCCCTGGTCTGACAGCCGGCGGTCCTGGCCCGGACCGCAGTCGGCCGGCCCTGTCGCGCCGGTCGTACCCCTGTCTGCAGGTCATGCCCCGCGGGGCGGGCGCTCGGATCGCGAGCCCCGGGTTTTGCGGCTGTGATGGGGGTAGCCGTTCATACGCCACAAGTCGTGGAGGCTTGTCGGTCGACCGAAAGGAGGAGTGTGCCATGCCCGCAGGATCCAGCCCCAAGCGTGAGCGCCAGTACGAACACATCAAGGAAGGTGCCGAGAAGCGCGGCACGTCCGAGAAGCGGGCGAAGGAGATCGCGGCCCGTACGGTCAACAAGGAACGGGCCCGCTCGGGAGAGTCTGAGTCGGCGAGCAAGACATCCACACGGGACCCCAAATCAGCTCCTGAGCGCGGTGGTCAGCGTTCGCACAGCGGTTCCGGAGGGCCGACCAAGGACCAGCTGTACGAAGAGGCCAAGAAGAAGAACATCGAAGGCCGGTCGTCGATGAACAAGGAGCAGCTGAGCAAGGCGCTGGGCCGCTGAGAACCCGCTCACCCCTCGCGAAGAGCTCCGGGCACGCGCAGTGCCGGACGAGTACGAGTACGACGAGCCGGACCGGTCGGCTCGGGAAGGAGGCGGCGTCATGCCGCAGGGTTCCCACTCGAAGCATGATCAACAGCCTGGACACATCGGGGAGGACTCCGAGTCGTCCCCCCACGACCAGCGCCCCAGCACCGCCCTCGGCGAGGTCCTCCACGAGGTGGAAGAGGCCGAGACCCGTGTGCGGGACGACGAGGAGCGACGGCGCAAGGACGGGGAGAGCGGGGACGCGATGACCCCGAACGAGAAGGAACAGGAGCACGGCGAGCCGGGCGGCGCCTGACTGTGACGCCGACGCCCGCCCGGCTTTCCGCCTGCCTGCCCGTCCAGCCGTGTGCGTCCTCGTACCCGGTTCACCAAGCGGAGGCCCTGCATGTTCGACAGCACCCTGGCACTGCTGACTGAGGGGTACGCGTGGTTGCCCGACCGGCGTAGACGCAGCCGTGGCAAGCCTGTGCACTGCCGGCTCATGGGCAAGGACGCGGTGGCGGTGCACGGTCCCGAGGCGGTCCGGTTCTTCTACGACGAGAGCAACGTCGAGCGCCACGGCGCCCTGCCGGGGCCTCTTCTCGACACCCTCTTCGGGCGCGGCGCGGTCCACACGCTCGACGGTCAGGCGCATCGGGTACGGAAGGCCCTGTTCATGTCCCTGCTCAAGGACCACGGTGGCCTCGACAGCCTTTCCGGCCACCTCGAGGCGGCTTGGGATGACGCCCACCAGCAGTGGGCGGGCCGTGATCAGGTGGTGCTGTTCGACGAGGCGAGCGTGCTTCTCACTCGCGCGGTCTGCGCGTGGGCCGGGATCCCCATGGCCCGTGGTGACGCCGAGGAGACGGCTCGCGATCTCGTGGCCATGGTCGACGGCTTCCTGTCCGCGGGGCCCCGCCATCTGCGGGCGCGCCGCGCCCGCAGCCGTCAGGAGGCGAGGCTTGCCCGGCGTGTCGAAAGGCTCAGAACCGGAACGGAAGAGGCTCCGCCGGCATCTGTGCCGGCGACAGTGGCCGCCCATCGTGACGCGGACGGCCAACCGCTCGATCCGCACACGGCGGCGGTCGAGGTCCTGAACGTCGTCCGCCCGACGGTCGCGGTCACCTGGTTCCTCACCTTCGCCGCGCACGCCTTGCATCGCTGGCCCGAGCACCGCAAGGTCCTTGCCGAGGGCGACGCTGCCTACGCGCGCGCCTTCGCCCACGAGGTCCGGCGCTTCTACCCCTTCGTGCCCTTCATCGGTGGTCTCGCTGCCGCCGATCTGCGCTGGGCGGGGCAGGACATCCCTGCGGGGAGCATGGTCCTGCTCGACCTGTACGGGCAGAACCACGATCCACAGCTCTGGCCCGAGCCCTACGCCTTCGACCCTCGCCGGTTCCTTCTCCGTGAGCCCGGCCGCGACGAACTGGTGCCCCAGGGCGGCGGCGACGCGGCCACCAACCACCGCTGCCCGGGGGAGGACGTCACGCTGAGGGTGCTCGAGACGCTCGTCCCCCGGCTGGCGGCGCTGCGGTACGACGTGCCCGCCCAGGACCTCGCTGTTCCGCTGCGGCGCATCCCCACCTCGCCTCGCAGCGGATTCCTCATGAGCGGCATCTTGTGAGGGGCGGCCCCTGCCGCCGTGCGCACGGGCCGCCCAACCGCGATCCTGGCAGGGCCGGGCACGCGCACCGCGGCCGATGAGCGGCTGCGGCCGGTAGCGGAAGGACGACACCATGCCGAAGAAGGACAAGAAGCTCTCCGAGGGCGACGACGTCACCTGGAAGAGCCACGGGCAGGAAGTCGAAGGGTCCGTCACCAAGAAGATCGACGAGCGCACCCGGGCCGCGGGCCGGACCGTGGACGCCTCGGAGGACGAACCGCAGTACGAGGTGCGGAGCGACAGGACGGGCAGGAACGCCGTCCACAAGCCGGAGTCACTGCGTAGGAAGAAAGGCGGGGGCGGCTCATGAGCGGGGGGAACGACAAGGACCGGCAGGACACGCTCGACCGGTTCGACGAGGCGGTCAACATGACCGCCGGGGAGCTGGAGAAGTGGCTCGACACCGACCGGTCGCGGGAAGCTGGTCAGAAGAACGACGGCGGGGAGTCCACGGGTCATGCCTCCGGCCGCCGGATCGTGGAGTTGCTGCGCACCCGGAAGGACGACCTCGGCGCCAGCGACCTCGCCCACATGCGCAAGGTCACCGGCTATGTGCGGCGGCACGTCGCACAGCGTCCCGAAGGCGATGTGAGGGACACCCGCTGGCGCTACTCGCTGATGAACTGGGGCCACGACCCGGAGAAGTAGCGGCCTCCCCCGCCTGTCCGAGCACTGCCGTCGTGGGCGGCCACGGAGGCGGCAGCCCACGAACCGACGTCACCGACCGCCACGGGGCGCCCGCAGGCCGGTGCCCGCACCCGGGGTAATGGAGCGATCGTCATGCCCGACCAGCGACAGCCGAAGCAGCGGCGCCATGAGATCCCACCCACCACGCCACAGGCACCGGACGGGCTGTGTCCCCCGACCGACGCTGCGTTCCGGAAACTGCGCACGCTTCCCCCGGGGGCGGAGCGGGACGCGCTGAGGAACGACACCGTCTGCTCGTGGCTGCCGATGGCGCACCGGATCGCCTCGCGGTTCCGCTACCGCGGCGAGAGCGTGGACGATCTCCGTCAGGTGGCCGCGATGGGACTGGTCAAGGCGGTGGACCGGTACGACCCCTTCCGGGGGAAGGCCTTCGAGACCTATGCCGTCCCGACCGTGACAGGCGAGCTGAAGAGGCACTTCCGCGACCACACGTGGGACGTCCATGTTCCGCGCCGGGTCCAGGACCTGCGCAACCGCATACGGGTCTCCCGTCGCGAGCTCGCCCAGGCCCACGGGGGGCGCCTGCCCAGTTGTGCGGAGATCGCCGCGTACACGGGCCTCGGCGAGGACGACGTCCGGCTGGGCATGGAGGCTCTGAACGGTTACAGCGCCCTGTCCTTGGACGCCGAGCCGCCGGGGGACGGCGGAACCAGCCTGGCGGACCGGCTCGGCTTCTGGGACCAGGCCCTCGACGTCGCCGTCGACCGGGAGGCCGTCAAGCCGGGGCTGAGGGCGCTTCCGGAACGCGAACGTACGGTGCTCTACCTGCGGTACTTCCGCGACATGAGCCAGGTGAGCATCGCGGAGGTTCTCGGCATCTCGCAGATGCACGTGTCCCGGCTGCTCCACCGGTCCTGCGCGCAACTGCGCGCCTCCGCCCTGCGGGAGTCAGCTTGACCGCCTCGGACCGGCCTGCCGACCCGGCCGGTGCCTCGGCCACGGCGGCAGGTGTGTCGTCCCTGCCGTCCCTGCTGGAGGAGTTGCTGCTGTCGGAGGTGGCCGGCCGTCGCGACCACGGCCGAGTACTGGTCACCGGCTGGTTCAGCTTTCTGGACGGGGAGGTGACGGCCGGGGACGCGCTGGCGCAACGGGCGGTGTCGGCCGCTCTCGAACGGCTGAAGATCCCCCATGACACCGCATGGAGTCCGGTCTTCGCCCCGGGCGCGCTGACGCTCGACGACGCGCGTCCTGGTGACTACAGCCATCTTCTGTTCGTCTGCGGCCCGCTCCACGGGGAGCAGATCGCTGCGCTGCACCACCGCTACGCCTCGTGCAGACGTGTGGCTGTGGGAGTCAGCGTGGTGGTACGGGACAGCCCGGCAGCCGCCGGCTTCCACCGCGTCCTGGAGCGCGACGGTCCGGACGGCGGAACTCTCCCGGACCTGGCAGCCGCCGCGCCCCCGATGGTTCCCACTCCGGTCGTGGGGGTCGCCCTGACCCACGGGCAGGGCGAGTACGACGAGCGCCGCCTCCACGACAGCGTCGCCGGAACCGTGCTGCCCTGGCTCGCCGGCAAGGACTGTGCGCGGATCGACGCCGACACCCGGCTGGCCCACGACGACTGGCGTCACTGCCGGACCCCGGACCAGTACCTCTCACTGCTCGGCCGGCTGGATGTGATGGTCACCGACCGTCTGCACGGCCTGGTGCTCGCGCTGCGCGCCGGTGTCCCCGTCCTGGCGGTCGATCCCGTACGGGGCGGCGCCAAGGTGACGGCGCAGGCGCACCTCCTGCGGTGGCCGGCGGTGCTGCCGGGCGAGAGTATCTCGCCGGAACTCCTGGACCGCCGGTGGGACTGGTGCCGTTCCCCGGCCGGCGCGTCCGCTGCCCGCCGCCGCCGCGCACGGATGCTCGGCGGGGACGCCGCCGCACACCCGCCCAGCCCGTGAGGCGGCGGCCCGGGGGCCACCGTCCTCCGGTCAACCCACGTACCGGCGGGCGGTGTACGCGCGACGGGCCCGTTCCAGGGTGCGCAGCCGTGCCTCGACAGGGGGTGACACCGGCCGCCGCTGACGGAGTACCCAGGGCAGGCCGGCCGCCGCCCGCGCGAAGGCCCTCAGCGATGCCCTGTCCCGTGGGACCGTGCACAAGAGGTGGACGGTCCGGCGCACGGCGGGGACCCAGGGGCGGCGCAGCCAGGTGAACCAGAGCGTGTTCCGCAGTCCCAGTACGCGCCGCTCGGTGCTGTCCCGGGCCTCGGACGCCGCATGGTGGATCAGGAGGTCCGGCACGTAGCTGAGCCACCATCCTCGCTGCAGCAGGTCGGTGGCGAGCAGTTCCTCCTCGCCGCCCAGCCACAGTCCGGGATGGAAGCCGCCCACCGACCGGAAGGCATCGGTCCGCATGACTGTCGCGGCGGCGAGGAAGGAGCCCAGGGCGGGGCCGGGCAGCCAGTCCGGCCCGGTGAGCGGTGAGTCGCGCAGCTCCGCGACGACGGGGTCCTCCTCCCCCGACGGTTCGACGACGATGCGCGCGGTGATCGCGGCCAGTCGCGGACGGGTGTCGAGGAGGTCGGCGGCTTTCCGCAAGGACAGCGGCTCCCACCAGGTGTCGTCGTCGCAGAACGCCACGTAGGGGCTCCGCACCTCCGCCACCGCCAGGTTCCGCCCGACCGCGCCGAGGTTGCGGCCGGGGGTCAGCAAGGTCATCTCGGGGTAGAGCCGCGTCACCGCCTCGGCGGTGCCGTCCGAGGAGGCGTTGTCCGTGACGACGACCCGTGGCCTCTCGGGCAGGTCGCTCAGGGCCTGGAGGGTGCGCAGCAGCTCGGACCTGCGGTTATGGGTGATCACCACCACGGTGACGCGGTGATCGGTCATGTCGTCCTCCGTTCTCCCGCGTCCTCGTACGCCGATGCGGCGGGCACGTGCTCCTCCAGCAGGCGCACGGTCCGTTCGACCCGAAGGGGCAGGCGGCGGCGCAGCCGGAGCGCGGCGGGCATCCGCGCCGCGGCCTCTCCCAGCGCCGCGGCGGCCCCGGCGTCGCCCCGCACCGCGGCGGCGCTCAGCGCGAGGGTGTGCCGGAGTGCCACGCGGACAGGGCGCCGAAGCCAGTCGGTGAGAAGGGCGTTACGCCGCAGCAGTACGGTGCGGCCGGGCCGCTCGCCGGGGTCGGGGTGGTGGTAGGCGGTCACGGACGGGTCGTAGGACACGCCCCAGCCGGCTGCCGCCAGGTCGTAGGCCAGCAGCGTCTCCTCGGCTCCGAAGAAGAGCAGCGGGTGGTAGCCGCCCGCGTCGAGGTGGGCGCGCCGCCGGACGACGCACGCGCAACCGAGGAAGCCGAGGACGGGCCGCCCCGGCAGTCCCGGGTCGGGTGGCAGCGGCGAGCGGGCCAGCAGTTCGTTCAGCGGGTCGTCCCGCTCCTCGGCACCGACCAGGCTGCGGGCCGCCAGGAGTCCGAGGCGCGGGTGTGCGTCGAGCAGGTCGGCGGCTCGCCGTAGTGCGCCCGCCTTCCACCAGGAGTCGTCGTCACTGAAGGCGACGTACGGGGTCTCCGCGTGGCGCACCGCCAGGTTCCGGCCCAGCGCTCCCGTGTTGCGGCCGGGTGCCAGTACCCGCGCGCCGGCCGGATGGGCACGCAGCGCCTCGGTCACCGCAGGGTCCAGACCGTTGTCGACCACGACGACGGGAGGCCGCTCGGGCAGCGCCGCCAGCCGGTCGAGGGTGCGCAGGGCGCTGTCGGGCCGGTCCTTGGTGATCATGGCGACGGTGGTCCTCGGGTCGGCCTCAGGCACAGCCGTTCGCCCCCACCGGCCAGGACCCGTCCCGGCCGCCGGTCGCACCCCCCGGGCGGATGTGTGCCAGTACGGACGCGATCACCTCGCCCGCGCCGATACGGAGCAGCGACGGGTCGGCCTCGGTGCCGTGCGGGTCCCCGGGCGGGCCGGGGTACCAGAGCGCCGTGTGGCGCGGGTCGTCCGGGGGCGGCCCCCAGAGGCGCGGAGCAACCGGGCCGAACAAGGTCACCGAGGGCGTGCCGTGGGCTACGGCGAGGTGGGCGGGACCGGTGTCTCCGCTGACCAGGCAGGCGGCCCCGGCGACCAGAGCGGACAGGTCCGCGAAGGAAAGTCCGCCGGACAGCACGTCCACGGTCCCGATGCCGGCGGCGTCCGCCACGTCCGACGCCAGTGCCTCCTCGCCGGGGCCACCGGTCACGACGACGCGGCGGCCCGTCGCGAGCACCGCGCGGATCACGGTCGCGAAGCGTCCGGCGGGCCATCGCCGGGCGGCGGCCTCGGCACCGGGGTGCACCACGACGGCGCCCGGCGCCGGAGAGGGGCCGGGCGGAGACGGCAGCAGGACGTCCCGTGGGTCCGCCTCGATGCCGTACGCCTTCAGCAGCCGGCACCAGCGTTCCCGCTCGTGGTCCTCGCGCCGCCAAACGGGCGGCGCGGCCGCACCCGGCGACGGGCAGGAGTACGACAGGATCCGGCGCGGTCCGAGCGCGGCGAGTGCGCCGTGGCTCTCGGGGCCGTTTCCGTGCAGGTCGATCGCGACGTCCGGCGCGGCACCCTGCCAGCCGGTGAGCTGCGGAACCCCGCGCCGGGGGGCCGAGGCCGGAAGAAGTGTGTCCACGGCCTCGGTGGCCAGCGCGGCGTCCCGCAGCGAGGACGGGGCGGCGAGCACGATCTCGTGTCGTGGAAACGCGCGGCGTACGCCCCGCAGCGCGGGCACCGCCGCGAGGAGATCACCGAGGCCGAGAGCGCGCAGGACGAGCACGCGGGGCCGCGAGGAGGCCATCGTCACGCCTTCCTGGCCGGGCGGCGGTGGCCGGCGGGGCGGTCGGCCGGTCCGAGGGCCGCCCGTTCGGCGAGCCGGGTGGTGCTTCTGCCGTCCAGGTAGGGCAGGAGCACGACCTCTCCACCCCAGCTCCGCACGAGCCGCGCTTCGGGAAGCCGGGTCAGCGCGTAGTCGCCGCCCTTGGCCCAGATGTGAGGGCGCAGTTCCTCCAGCAGGTCCTCGGGGGTGTCCTCGTCGAAGACGGCGACCGCGTCGACGCAGCCGAGAGCCAGCAGGACCCGGACCCGGTCGTCGGCCGGGACGAGAGGCCGCGAACCGCCTTTGCGCCGCCGCACGGAGGCGTCGGAGTTGACACACACGACCAGGCAGTCGCCGATACGCCGGGCAGCCTGGAGCAGTGCGACGTGCCCGGCGTGCAGGAGGTCGAAGCAGCCGCCGGCGGCCACGACCGTGCCGCCCTCCGCGCGTACCCGGGCCGCCAGTGCGAACGGGTCCGGGGTCGTGTCGGCCTCAGCTGCGCCGGTGCCGGTGCCGGTGCCGGTTTCGGCGTCGGTACCGGGAACGGCTGGAGCGGCGTCGATGCGGAGTCCGGCGGCCCCGCCGTCCTCGACGTACCGGGTGGCGGCGCGTACAGCCTCCTGGACGGCGGTCTCCGGCAGCGCGCCGTCGGCGAGCAGGCACGCGGCGGTCGCGGCGAAGCGGTCGCCCGCTCCGCAGGCGTCTCCCTCCACAGCCTGCGGGGCTGACACCAGCAGCGGGTCCCCACCGTGCGTCAGCAGTGCGCCTCCCGCACCGAGGGTCACGGCGACGGAGGTGACACCCCAGGCCCGGATCAGTTCGCGGGCGTCGTCGGCCGACCGGCGGACCTGGGCCCCCGCCCCGGACCCGGTGAGCGCAGAGGAATCGCAGGGAGTGGCACGGGGCCCGGGGCCGGCCGGGGCGGACGCGGCGAAACCCCGGGCCTCGGCCGCCGACGGCGTGACCAGTCGCACCCCCCGCACCGGCGCACCGCCCCGGGGGTGCGGGTCCCACACGACGGGAACCCGGGCCGCGGCACCGGCGAGGGCCTCGCGGAGCACGTCGGCAGCGCCCCGGCCGTAGTCGGCGACCAGGACGGCGCCCGCCGCACCGACGGCGGCCAGCGCTTCGTCCGTCGTCCCGGAGGCGCGTCCCTCACCGTCGTCCAGCCGCAGGACCGGCACCCCCTGGGCCATCACCCTGGTCTTGCAGGACAGCTCTCCGGCGAGCGGCAACTCGACGACGCGCACGACGCCTTTCAGGAGCAGCCTCAGGGTGCGGCCCGCCTCGCCGTCACCGAGCGCGGTGACCAGGGTGACCTCGCGGCCGTCCTGGGCCGCGAAGTACGCGGCGAGCGCGGCGCCGCCGGGCCTCGTGACCCGTCGGGCGCCGTGGACCACCGGCACCGGTGCGTCGGGGGCCAGCCGGTCGGCCCGGCCGGACAGGTCGTGGTCGAGCAGAGCGTCTCCGACGACGAGCAGCGGGGCGAGCGGGCTCACAGCGCTCCCTCGACCGCCGGAAAGCCGGGCTTCCGGCCGGAGGCGGCCGTGCTCTCCTCACATGCCTGGTCGAACGCCTCGCACATCATGTGCACGGCGACCAGGTGAAGCTCCTGGACGGTGGCCGACACCGGCGCGTTCACACACAGGGATTCGTCGCAGGCCGCTTCGAGCGGGTTGGGCGCCGGACCGGTCAGCGCCCATACGGTCATTCCGATGCGGCGTGCTTCGACCGCCGCCGACAGCAGATTGGCGCTGGCGCCGCTGGTCGACAGGAGCATGAGGACGTCACCGGCCCGGCCGTGGGCGCACACCTGCCGGGCGAAGACCTCCTGGACCCCGTAGTCGTTGGCGATCGCCGTGGTGGAAGAGGTGTCGGCGTGCAGCGCCAGGGCCGAGAACGGCGGCCGGTCGTCGCGGTAGCGACCCACCAGTTCGGCCGTCAGGTGCTGGGCCTGGGCCGCACTGCCGCCGTTCCCGGCGACGAGCAGCCTGGCTCCGGCGCCGAGGCGGCCGGCGAGCTCGGCCCCCCACCGGTGGACGAGGGGGCACGAGCCGCGGAAGACGGTGAGCGCGTCCGCGAGGTCGTCGCAGTGCTTGCCGTGGTGGGTGCGGTTCATCGGATGACTCCCGAAAGTGAGGGGGTGGCGGTCACCGCGCTGTAGACGCGGGCGACTCCATCGGCGACGCGGTCCCAGGTGTATTGCGCGAGTACCCGCTCGCGGCCGGCCGCTCCGTAACGGGCCAGCCGTACCGGGTCGTCGAGCAGCGTGCGGATCACAGCGGCGAGGTCGCTGTCCCCGTCCGCGGCGGGCGGGACCAGTGCTCCCGTGACGCCGTCCACGACGGTGTCGAGGTGGCCGCCGACGGCGGTGGCGACGACCGGCGTGCCGCATGCCATGGCCTCGATCGGCACGATGCCGAAGGGTTCGTAGTCGGGCAGCGACAGAACCAGGTCGGCGCCGGACATCAGAGCGGGCATCCGGCCGTGGGGCACGGAGCCGAGCAGCGTGAACCGGTCGGCGACGCCGTGGTCCTCGGCCACCTTCCGCAGCCTCTCCGCCTCCGGCTCGGCGAACAGGAGGTCGGCCGGCGGGCCCCCCGCGACGAGGAGTTCGGCGTCCGGCACCTCGGCGAGCGCCCGGATGGCCCGGTCGAAGCCCTTACGCCGCACGAGACGTCCGACGGCGACCAGTCGCCGCGGTCCCGAGGGCGCGTCGGCCGGGCCGCCGGAGGGGGCGAAGTGACGCGGGTCGACGCCGCACGGGACGACGGAGACGCGGTCGTGTGCGACACCCATGGCGGCCAGTTCCGCGACCTCGTCGGCGCAGGTGGCCAGCACCCGCCGGCAGGAGTTGCCGATGGCCGCCTCGGTCGCCAGCCGCTGGGGCGGACTGGTGTCCTCCGCCCCCTGATGGCGCTTCTTGACCGTACCGAGCGCGTGGTACGTCTGGATCACGGGAACGCCGAGTCCGCGGACGCCGATCATGGCCGCCGTGCCCGACATCCAGAAGTGGGCGTGCACCACGTCCGGGCGCTCCGACCGCCACCGCCGGGCGAGGAAGGCACCGAACTCGGGCATGTGGGCGATGAGTTCGTCCTTGGGTACGCGCGACGCGGGCCCGGCCGGCACATGGACGACCCGCACCCTGCCGGGTGTGACGACCTCCGGGGACAGGTCGGGGCTGTCCTGGCGGGTGTAGACGGTGACGTCGTGCCCGCGCCGGGCGAGGTGGTCGGCGAGCTGGGCCACGTACACGTTCTGTCCGCCCGCGTCGGGGCCGCCGAGCTCGGCAAGCGGGCTGGCGTGCTCGGAGACCAGAGCGACACGCAGGGAGGCGGGGCGGGCGTACCTCATCGTGTGACCTCTTTCAGCAGATGTTCCCAGTCGTCCTGGAAGCGCTGCACCCCGTAACGGGACTGTGCGGCGGACCTGGCCCGCGCCCCGGTGCGGGCGGCGAGGCCGGGGTCGGCGAGGAAGGCGCGGACCGCCTCGTCGAGGACGTCGAGGCGGTTGGAGACGACTCCCGCGTCCTCGGGCACCGCTTCGCGGACTTCCGTGGTGTCCAGGGCGACGACCGGCATGCCGAGGAACATCGCCTCCAGCAGCGAGAGGCCGAGCGATGTCCACCGCACCGGGTGCAGGTAGAGCCGGCAGCGGGCCATGGCCGGGTGCAGCGCGCCCTGGGGCAGGTCGCGCGCCCGGCAGCGGTCCTCCGACAGGCCGAGGTGGGCCGGCAGAGCCTCGGTGCGCATGCCGAAGACGTCCAGCGGCGCCGCGCGGGCGAAGCGGGAGAGCAGGTCGGTGCCGGTGGTACGGCCGCGGCGCACGGGGTCGTTGACCACGACGGCGGCCCGTCGCTCCGTGCCGGTCCACAGGGCCCCCGGGTCGATGATGCCGTGCTCGATCACCGTGGTCGGGGCCCGCCCGTTGTCCCACATCAGCCGGTTGAAGTGGGTGACGTGGACCAGGGGGATGTCGTCCCTGCCGGCCAGCGGATGCCGGGTGCCGGCCGGCGTTCCGTCGGGGCTGTTGTGCTCGACGTACACGGCGGGCACGTCGACGCCCGGCCGCCGCCCGGTCCAGGCCGCCGCCAGTTCCAGCTCGTGGGGCCGCTGAAGGACCATGAGGTCCACGTCCGCGTCCCGCAGCCGGTCCGCGGGCACCTCGACGGCATTCGGCGGCCAGTCCCAGGTCGCTGCCCGCCCCAGGCCGTCCGGGCCGCGATCCGGAGTGACGGGGATCAGGAAGGTGTGCGGTCCCTGGACGAACGATGTGGCCCATGAGCCGTGTACGTGCCAGATGAGGATGTTCACGCGGTCTCCTCGATGAGCTTGTGGACGGCCAGGACCACGTCCCGGGGGGCGACGCCGTCGAGGCACGGATGTCCGGGTACGGGACAGTGCCGGGCACGGCTGCCGGCGCACGGGGCCGTCTGGTCTCCGAGCACCACCGCCGGGACCCCGTAGGGGCCCCACCGTTCCGCCGGTACCACCGGGGAGAACAGCGAGACGACGGGTGTGCCGACCGCTGCGGCCAGGTGGGCCGGTCCGGTGTTGCCACTGACCAGGACGTCGGCGTTGCGCAGGACGCCGGCCAGCACGCGCGGCTCGGTACGACCGCCGAGATCCAGAGCGACGTCACCACCGACCCGGCGGGTCAGATCCGTCTCGTCCGGCCCACCGGTGACCACGACGCGGTGTCCGGCGTCCGCGAGGCGCTGGACGGCGTCGGCGCACCGCTCGGGACTCCAGGCACGGGCCGGGGCGCTCGCCCCGGGATGGACGACGACGTAGGGCCCGTTGCCGGTCAGCGGCACGGTGTCGGGGGAAGGCAGCACCCGCAGCCGGCGGTCGTCCCCGGGCGGCGGCGCGAATCCCATCGCCACGGCGGTGTCGAGCGCCGCCTCGGCCTCGTGGCGGTCCGGGAGCCGCTGGTGCCGTACGTCGAGCAGCGTCCCGGGATGATCCACGCTGTCGGCGCCGATCCTGCGGACGCCGGCCATGCGCAGCAGCAAGGCGGTGGGCAGAGGGCTCTGGTGGAAGGAGGTGAGGACCAGCGCGGTGTCGAACACGGCTTGCCTCAACCGCCCGACGACGGCGTCGATGCCGGCGTCCTCCACGGACGGCGGTCTCACCCCCTCCCAGGGCGCCTCCCAGACGATCACTTCGTCGACCCCCGGGAGCAGCCGGGCCGCCGGCTCACCGCGTGGCCCGCACAGCAGGGTCACCCGGGAGGCATGCGCGGCGACCGCGCGGACGGCGGGTCCGGCGAGCAGGACGTCTCCGAAGCTGTCCAGCCGGACGACAAGTGCCCTCACGTGAAGTCCTCCCGCCGGCTCAGGACCATCCGTACGGCCGTCAGTACGTCGGGCGCCGTCCAGCGCTCCGCCTCCACCTCGGAGCGCAGGGTGGCGGCGTTGGGGACGAGGACGCCGCGGGCGCCCGCGGCCCGCGCGGCGAGGACGTCGGCCCGGATGTCGCCGATCACCACGCACTCCTGGGGCCGTACGCCGAGTCGCCGGGCGGCCTCCGTCACGAGGCCCGGCCGTGGCTTGCGGCAGGCGCAGTCGGCCTGCGGGGTGTGCGGACAGTACACCCAGGTCCCGAGGGTGCCGAGCAGTTCGTCGGCCCGCCGGTTGACCCGCAGCACATCGTGTTCGCGCAGCAGTCCCCTGCCGATGCCCGACTGGTTGCTGACCACGCCGGTCGCGACGCCCTCGGCCCGCAGCAGGTCGGCCGCCTCGCGTGCTCCGGGCAGAAGTCTGACCTTTTCCGGGTCGCCGTTGTAGGGCACGTCCTCCACCAGCGTCCCGTCCCGGTCGAAGAGCACGGCGGACACGCGGAGGGCGGGCGAGTCGTCGTTCACCGGGTTCCTCCCGGCGGCCGGACACCTCGGTGCCTGATCTGCCCGGCGAGCCAGTGCCGGACGGCGACGGGGGGAATGGCGACGCTGGTGGCCACCATGGTGACGACCTCCCGGCGGGTCCTCGGCCCGGGGGCGATGCGCGCCCAGGCGAACTCAGCCGTGGCCGCCGTCCAGAGCGCCGCGGCGAGCGTGGCGCTCCGGCGCCGGCCGGCCACCGCACCGAGGACGGCGACGCAGGCCAGTCCCGTGGTGGCCAGGTGTCCGGGCAGCCGCCCCCGGGGTGCTTCGCCGCGCGCCCACCAGTCGCGTCCGTGCACTCGGTTCATCAGCACGTCGTCGGCGTTGCCCCGTTGGGCGCGGACCGATGCCCAGGGGCCGGCGGGGCGGACGGGATGGCGGGTGACGCGCCGGCCGCGGCGCAGCGCCCAGCCCGCGTCCCTCACGCGCAGGGCCAGATCGGCGTCCTCGCGGAAGGCGCGCGGGAATCGCTCGTCGAAGCCGCCGACCTCCTTGAGCGCCGTCGCGCGGTAGGCCATGTCCGCGGTGGCCCACGCCGCCGATTCCAGTCCGGCGGTGCCGCGCTCCCAGTCCGTGGGCCTGCGGTCGTCGGGCAGCGGCACCGTCAGCCGCCCCTGGACACCGCCGGTCCGCTCGTCGGCCTCGGCGAGATCTTCGGCCAGCCGCTCGGCCCAGTCGGGCAGCACCTGGACGTCGTCGTCGAGGAAGACCACCCAGGGCGCGCCGACCGCCCGCGCGCCCGCGTTGCGCGCGGCGGCGGGGCCGCGGCCGCCGGTGGCCAGGAAACGGACGGAGAGTTCACCTACCGGCCCGAGCGGCAGGCCGCCGTCGGCCACGGGGCGGTCGTCGACCACGACGACCTCCGCCGGACGTGGGCCTGTGGAGGCGGCCAGCGCCCGGAGGCAGTCGGCGAGGCAGGCCCGGCCGATGGTGGGGACGACCACGGCGTACTCCACCGGGGCACTCATGCGAACGCCTTTCCCCGCCGGATCGCGAACGGCCCGAGCGCGAGCAGGTCGACGGGGGCGGATCCGAAGCACTCCAGCGCGTCACGGGGATCGTCCACCATGGGACGGCCGGCGGTGTTCAGGCTGGTGTTGACGACGACGGGCAGTCCGGTGCGCCGTTCGAAGGCCCCCAGCATCCGGGCCACCAGCGGCTCGGCGGCGGAGTCCACGGTCTGGACCCGCGCGGTGCCGTCGACGTGGACGACCGCCGGGATCCGGTCACGCCACTGCTCGGCCACATCGTGGACGAACAACATGTACGGGCTCGGCAGCGGGCCGTCGAAGAGTTCGGCCGCCCGCTCCGCCAGCACCATGGGCGCGACCGGCCGGAACTCCTCACGCCCCTTGACCGCGTTCAGACGCTCCAGGTTCGCGGCGCGGCCCGGGTGGGCCAGCAGCGAGCGGTGGCCCAGGGCCCGCGGTCCGAACTCGGAACGCCCTTGGAACCAGGCGACGACGCCGTCCCGGCTCAGTTCTTCCGCCACCGTCTCCGCGATGTCGGCGGGCTCCTCGTACGGCACGGCGGCACGCTCCAGCCAACCGCGCAGTTCGTCGTCGCTCCAGCCGCGGCCGAGGGCGGGAGTGGGCATCGCCTCGACGGGCTCCTTCTCGCCGGCGACGTGCAGGGCCGCTCCCAGGGCCGTTCCCGCGTCGCCCGCGGCGGGTTGCACCCAGACCTCCCGGAACGGCCCCTCGCGGTACAGACGTGTGTTGGCGACACAGTTGAGCGCCACTCCCCCGGCGAGGGCGAGCACGTCGTCACCCGTGCGGCCGTGCAGCCACCGGGCGAGGTCCAGGACGACGTCCTCGAGACACGCCTGGGCGCTCGCCGCCACATCGGCGTGGTCCTGGGTCCACGGGGTGCCGGGTTCACGTCCGGGCACCAGCGCGTCCCACGGCACGGGCCGGGCGGTGAAGCCGCCCTTGCCGTCCGCCTGTACGAACTCCCGCAGCCGGTCGGTGAAGCGCGGCTTCCCGTAGGAGGCGAGCGCCATCACCTTGAACTCGTCACTGCTGCGCAGGAATCCCAGGTGCTGGGTGAGGTCTTCGTAGAACAGACCGACCGAGTCGGGCAGCTTCTGGGAGGCCAGGACCGTCAGCTGCCGGTCGACATACCGGCCGGAGAGGTGGGACCCGCACTCGCCACGGCCGTCGAGCACCAGGACGGCGCAGTCGGGGTGCGGCGACGCCTGCCCGGCGGAGGCCGCGTGCGCCACATGGTGGGCCACGAAGCGCACCTTGCCCGGGTCGAGCCCCGGCAGTGCCTCGGCGAGGAATTCCGGGGCTCTGCGCGCGTACTCCTGGCGCAGATGGTCCCAGGGATCGTCGAGACCCATCTCGCCGGCCGGACGGGCGAGGCCCGGGTCGTAGGAGTAGGCGACGACGTCGAGGTCGGCCGGGCGCAGACCCGCCTGCTCCAGACACCATCGGGCGCTGAGCTCGGGCAGCTCCCAGGCGGAGAAAGGGAGGGGCCTCTTGCCGTGTTTGCGGCGGCTGAAGCGTTCCTCCTCCGCGGCGGCGACGATCCGTCCGTCGACGACCAGGGCTGCCGCGGGATCGTGGAAGAGTGCGTTGACACCGAGGACGCGCATGGGAAACCTCCGTCAGAGCCGCGTGGCCGGGGACATCGTTTCGGGCAGTGCGGAGAAGTGGGCGATCGTCCGCTTGATGCCTTCCTCCCAGCTCACCTTCGGCTCCCAGCCGAGCATTTCGCGGGCGAGCGCGGTGTCGGGCCTGCGTCGCTCGGGGTCGTCCTGGGGTCGCTCGATGAACGTGAGCCGGGAGGAGGAGCCGGTCAGCGCGACGACCCGCCGGGCGATGTCCAGGACCGTCACCTCGTCCGCCCCGCCGATGTTCACCGGGCGTACCGCCTGGCTCGCCGCGACGAGCAGGACGCCGTCGACCGTGTCGTCCACGTAACACAGCGAACGGGTCTGACTCCCGTCGCCCGCCACCGTCACCGGCTCCCCGGCGAGCGCCTGGCAGACGAACGTGGGCACGGCACGTCCGTCGTGCGCGCGCATCCGGGGCCCGTAGGTGTTGAACATCCGCACGATGCCCGCGTTGATCTTCTTGGTGCCGACGTAGGCCGTGACCAGGGCCTCGGCGAACCGCTTCGACTCGTCGTACACGCTGCGCGGCCCCACCGGATTGACGTTGCCCCAGTAGTCCTCGCGCTGCGGATGGACGAGCGGGTCGCCGTAGACCTCCGACGTGGACGCGAGCAGGAAGCGTGCTCCGTCGCGGAGCGCCACGGCCAGCGCGTTACGGGTGCCGAGGCTGCCGACGTCCATGGTTTCCAGCGGGTGCCTCAGATAGTCCGCGGGCGACGCCGGGCACGCGAAGTGCAGGACCAGGTCGTACGGGCCGGGCAGCTCCTCCGTCATCGAACCGGCGGACACGTCGCACCGCACGAATCTGAAGCCGGGTCGGCCGATCAGGTGAGCGATGTTGTCCTCGGAGCCGGAAAGGAGGTTGTCCGCGCAGTCGACTGCGACTCCTGAGTCCAGCAGCCGCTCGCACAGGTGGGAGCCGAGAAAGCCGGCACCCCCGGTGACGACCGCCCTGCGCCAGGGGCCGGGTGACGTCAGCAAAGCCATTGGACGGCCTTTCGTCCGCGGTGAAGTGTCGCGCCGGCGGGAGAGCGACGTACCGCTGCGCTCGAAACCCCTGTGGGGCCCGTCGGCACAGGCTCGGCACCCTCCGTTCGCCTCAGCACACCCATTGTTAGCAGCCACCCCGGTAAGGCGCTCGTCGGTGGGTTCGGTGGATCGGCACCGGCGGAACCCCTTGTCGCGCTCCGGCCAGGGCGCCGAAAAGCCGCCGGGCCGGCCTCACGGCCGTGCCCGGCGGCTGTCGCCGGCTCCTGCGGACTTCCCGGTTCAGTCGGTGGAGAGGGCCTGGAGCAGATCCCCCACCTGCGGGTCGTTCAGCGAGCGGGCGACATCGGCGGTGGCGACCATTCCGACGAGCGTGTGGCCGTCGATCACCGGCAGGCGCCGGACCTTGTGCGCCGTCATCGTGCGGAGGATCTCCTCCGCCCCGTCGTCGGCGCCGATGGTCACCGCCTCGCCCTGCGCCAGTTCACCGGCCGTACAGGCGGCGGGGTCCTTGCCGGCGCCGAGCACCTTGGTCACGATGTCACGGTCGGTGAGCACGCCCTTGAGCTTCTCGTCCGTGCCGCAGATCGGCAGAGCGCCCACGCCGAGGTCGGTCATCTTCTTGGCGGCGTCCAGAACGGTCTCCTTCTCCCCGACGCACTCGGTGCCGCTCGTCATGATGTCGCGTGCGGTTGCCATGGTCTTTCCCTCCTTGGGGACGGATGGGGTCTCGACCGCCGGGTTCCCCGCGAGGGACGCGCGTAACGGCGGGTACGGCCATCCGGGCCGTCGGCCGGCGGATTCGCCGTGGGATGCGTGTGATTTCTTCCGATCGGGTTACTCACTGGGCATGACCCACGAAAACCAGGACCCTGATCCCCGCGAGGCGTCCGGCCTCGACGCCCACGGAGGTGTGCCCCCGGGAGACACTCCGCCGGCCGAGGGCAGCATGTCGGAAGCAGGACCGCGGCACGATCCGCCCAAGGGATGGGGCAAGGGCCCACTGGTCGCCATCCTGGTGCTCGTCGTTCTGGTGGCAGCCTTCTTCCTCGTCTACGCGTTGCTCATCTGAACGGACGGAAGACCCAGGCGGCAGGGACGGGCTCACGGACGGTGGCCTGTGGGACGCGCGCCGCGGCAGCACCCGTGGCGGACCGTGGCGTCCTTGTGCCTCTCCGTGCACCGGCGGGGCCCGCCGTGCCGCGCATGCCGACCGGTGTGAGCAAGGACACCGGGCGGTCAACGACCATACGCATGGAGGAATTTGGGCCGTGGGCAGCTGCGGGGCACTGCCTTCCGTTTCCGGCCGCGGGGAAGCGTTTGTGAAGATGTAGGGGCACCGGCCGACGGGGTTCCCCGCCGTGTCCATCCACCGGCGCCCGAGGGACACCGGCCGGTACACGTGCCATCCGGGCAGAGTCTCCCGCCCCGTACCCCTCGTCCGAAGAGTCTCTGCCGTGCCCTTCTCCATGCCTTCTTCAACCCCGTCCGCGGAGGCGGCCGACTCCGCGGACGGGGCTTCGCCGCCCCCCGCCGGCCGCCTCTCCGCAGGACTCACGCGCCGCCGGTCCGGAAGTGGGGCCGGCAGTACCTGGCGTTGCCTGCGCACACCGAGCATGCGGTGGTGGTCGCTCGCCAACCTGGTGTCCAACGCGGGCACCTGGATGCAGCTCACCGTGCAGAACCTCCTGGTCCTCCAGATCACGGGCTCCGCGGCGGCGACCGGCCTGTCGCTGGCCGTGCAGGCCGGCCCGGGGCTGCTCCTGGGCGTGGTGGGAGGAGCGGCGGTCGACCGCTGGCCCCGCAAGGTCACCGCGGCGGTGAGCCAGACAGTGCTGGGCGCGGTGGCCTTCTCCACCGCGGCTCTGCTGGCCTTCGGCCTTCTCGACATGCCGGTCCTGCTGGCGCTGGCAGCGGTGACGGGCATCGTGAGCACCATCGACGGCCCGGCGACCGCGCTGCTCGGCAACGACCTGGTGCCCGCCAAGGACCTCCCCTCGGCGATCGCTCTGGGATCGATGGTGCACAGCGCCGGCCGGCTCATCGGGACCGCGCTCGCGGCCGTCGCCGTCGGCGCGTTCGGCTCCACGGTCGCCTATGCGGCCAACGGGGTGTCCTTCCTCTTCGTCGCCGCGGTGATCCCCTTTCTGCGGCCTGCCGCGGACGCCGCCCGGGAGGCGGCCGCGGTCGCCACCTCCAAGGCCGCCGGGCTCAAGAAGCCCGACCGGGCTTCTAAGGCCCGGAGCAGGGAAGGACTCACCTATTTCCTGGGACGGCCCCGGCTCATGGCGCTCGCCGCGATCACCGGTCTGAGCTCGGTCTTCGGGCGCAACTACCAGTTGACGCTCGCCGTGCTCGTGACAGGGCCGCTCCACGCGGACGAGAGCGACTTCGGCACCATCTCGACGGTGCTCGCGATCGGTGGGATCGTCGGCGCGATGATCGCCGGACGGATGCGGAACCCCTCGGTGCGGCTGGTCGGCGCGCTGGCTGCCGCCGGAGCGCTGCTCCAGGTCGCGGCAGGACTCTCCCCGGGCCTGATCGTGCTCGCCCTCCTGGTGATACCGATGGCGGTGGTGGAGTCCGTGTCGGACACCGCGGGGGCGACGGTGCTGCAGACCGACCCCCTCCCGGAGATGCGGGGCCGGGTCCTGGGTGTCTGGCGCAGCGCCAGTACCGGGTGGGGGCTGGCGGGGCCGCCCCTGCTGGGTCTCATGCTGGAGTACGGGGGCGCACGCGGAGCCCTGGTCTCGGGCGGGCTCCTCATTGCCGGCGGGATCGCGGTCGGCGCGCTCGGTCACCGTGCTCGAAGCCGCCGCGGGGTACGGCGCTCCCTGGCCGTGCCGGCCGCTCCGGTGCCACTGCTGCAGGAGGTGGGCAGGGCGGCCTGATCCCTCAGACCGGGCGGCCCACCGCGGACGGGGGGAGAATGGCAGGTGGCGTGCGGGGGACAGGCCCGGCGCCGCCGGCACCACTCCGGGAGAGCACATGTCGAATCCGCAGCAACCTGAACAGCGCAGAAGCGACAAGGGCGGTTCCACGCCGCAGGACAGCGCCGAAATGAAAGCGCGGCAGGCCGGGCGTGGAGCCGGTGGCAAACGGGCGCACGGGACGGACAAGGGCCACAAGGGCGGCGGCGAAGGCGGAGCCACACCCCCGGCTCAGCAGCCCGACCACCCCTGAGCCTGCGCATCGCGCAGCCGGCCCGCCGCACCTCCTGCCGCGGTGAGGGGCCCGGGCAATCCGCCCGGGCCCCGTACGTCCGCGTAGCGGGCGCCTCAGGCCCGTAGCGGATCCACGTACGTCAGTCGGCGCGTCCGGTCTTCGAGAAAACACTGCTGTCCAGCCGCGCGAGCAGCTCAGCGGGGTCCCGGTACACCTCGGCGGCCCCGGCCTCCTCCAGTTCCTGTCGGGCGATGCCGCCCGACAGGAGTGCCACGCAGGTCACAGAGGCACGGGTCGCGGCTTTCATGTCCCAGACCGAGTCGCCCACGTACACCGTCTCCCCGCTCGTTCCGCCGGCGAGCTCCATGGCGTGCCGGACCGGTGCGGGAGCCGGTTTCCCCTCGTCCACATCGTCCGCGCTCGCCGTGTCGGTGATGACGTCGTCGGCGTCCAGCACGCGTCGCAGGGCTTCGAGTTCCGGACCGGACGCGGAGGTGACCAGCACCACCTTCCATCCCCGGGCCGCCAGGGCCCTGAGCAGGTCGGCCGCTCCGTCCACGGCGATCAGCCGCTCGAAGTACGTCGCGTACAACGCTGAGTGCGTGCTGCTGATCCGCTCGTCCCGTTCGCTGTCCCGCCCGGCTCCGAGTAGGTGCTCGATCAGATCGGCGGAGCCCAGGCCGATGGCCTGGTGCACGGCGGTCATCGGCACCGTGTGGCCGGCCTGGCGAAAGGCCTCCCACCAGGCGGTGACGTGGAGGTAGTTGGTGTCCACGAGCGTCCCATCCACATCGAACAGAGCTACGCGAACCATGACACTCCTGGGTGTGCGCCCGACGGCCGATTTTCTGCATCGTAGGGCCCGCGCCCGGCATGTGTGCGCCGCGGTCGGCCGCGGCGTGTCGCTCCCCGGAGCGGGCAGCCCCATGCCCCTGGACCCGAGGATTCGGGGCTCGCCCGCGGGGTACTCGGCGAACCTGAGGAAACGGGCGGAGAAGGCACCCCGAGGGGCAGGTATGAATGCGGACATGGAGGTGCGCGTGGGCCGTCGCACGGTCGTCATCACGCGCCCGGACAAGGTGCTGTTCCCGGACGACGGCATCAGCAAGGCCGGTCTCGCGGACTACTACCGGTCCGTCGCGGAGGTCATGGTCCCCCACCTCCGGGGACGGCCGCTCATGATGGAGCGCCTTCCCGAAGGCATCGGGGGCCGGACCTTCATGCAGAAGGAAGTGCCCGGTCACTTCCCCGAGTGGTTCCACCGCGTCGAACTGCCGAAAGCCGGCGGGAACGTCACCTATGCGATGTGCGACGAGCCGGCGGCCCTCGTCCACCTGGCCGGACAGGCCTGCGTCACCCCGCACCGGTTCCTGTCCCGCGCGGACCGCCCGGACCACCCCGACCGCATGGTGTTCGACCTCGACCCTTCCGGTGACGATTTCGCCGCCGTCCGCACGGCGGCGCTCCGGCTCCATGAGCTGCTGGACGAGCTGGAGCTGCCCTCGGCCGTGATGACCACGGGGTCCCGTGGCCTCCACGTCCTGGTACCGCTCGATCGCCGTGCGTCATTCGACGCCGTGCGCGACCTCGCCCGCCGGATCGCCGAGGTGCTCGCCGCTCGCCATCCCGACGCGCTCACCACCGCGCCGCGCAAGGAAGCCCGGCGCGGCCGTCTGTATCTCGACATCCAGCGCAACGCCTACGCCCAGACCGCTGTCACCCCCTATGCGGTCCGCGCCCGCCCCGGGGCGCCCGTGGCCACGCCGCTCAGCTGGCCGGAGGTGGAGGACCGGCGGCTCCACGCCCGCAGCTTCACGACGGCCTCCGTCCTGGACCGCGTCGGCGACGACCCGTGGAAGGACGTCTTCCGTCGTCCCCGTGCGGCGCGGGCCGCGCTGCGCCGCCTGGAAGCTGTCGGCTCCAGCTGACTCGTGGGCCGGGACGGCCGGTCAGGAGCGGGGATCGGAGGGACCGGTGTCCCCCATGCCCCTGCGGTCCTGGTCCGTCCACTTGCTGGTGTCCCGGGGGGTGACGTACGGCTCCTCCCGGTGTGGGTGGCCGCCGATGACAGCCCTCTCACGGGCCAGCTCCGCGTCGAACTCGAGGCCGAGCAGAATTGCCAGGTTCGTGATCCACAGCCAGACAAGAAAGATGATCACACCGGCCACGGCGCCGTACGTCTTGTTGTACGAACTGAAATTGGCGACGTAGACGGCGAAGCCGGCCGACGCGGCCATCCAGATCAACAGCGCCAGCAGGCTTCCCAGTGACACGAACTTGAAGCCTCGCCCCTTCGCGTTCGGCGCGGCCCAGTAGAGGATCGCCAGCAGCATGGTCACGAGCACCACCAGGACGGGCCATTTCGCGATCGACCACACGGTCATGGCGGTGTCGCCGACACCGAGTGCGGTACCGAGCCGTCGCGCGAGGCCGCCCGAGAGGACGACGATCAGCGCACTGACGCAGGCCAGCACCATCAGCGCCAGGGTCAGACCGACCCGGACCGGGAGCACCTTCCAGACCGGCCGCCCCTCGGGCACGTCGTACACGGCGTTGGCGGACCGGATGAAGGCCGCCACATAGCCGGACGCGGACCACAGCGCGGCCAGAAACCCCACGATCGCCATGACGAGCCCGGTGCCGCCGCCGCCCTGCAACTGGGTCACCGCGTTCCTGAGAACGTCGCGTGCCGCTCCGGGAGCAAGCTTCTGAATGTTGTCCAGCACCGTCTGGGTGTTCGACTCCCCGGCGATGCCGAGCAGGGAGACCAGGACCAGCAAGGCCGGAAACAGCGCCAGGATGCCGTAATACGTCAGTCCCGCCGCACGGTCGGCGAGCTCATCACGCTTGAACTCCTTGAGCGTGCGCCGCAGTACTGCTCCCCACGACGCCTTGCCGACCTTCGTAGGCGTGTCCGGTGCGGCGCGCTCCACCTCCGGGTCCGGTCCCGCACCCGGCACGCCCCGGCGCGGTCCTGTGCTGTCCTGGCTGTTCTGCTCG
This sequence comes from Streptomyces sp. NPDC023573, assembly GCF_055559735.1. Lineage (NCBI taxonomy): Bacteria > Bacillati > Actinomycetota > Actinomycetes > Kitasatosporales > Streptomycetaceae > Streptomyces > Streptomyces sp. NPDC023573. The sequence continues at coordinate 249,168 of NZ_JBVHKB010000006.1, read as the reverse complement.
CTCGACATGTGAACCAGACAATCCCGGGCGGAGCCGCTGCGCGACTTCACAGCGCAACCCTGCGTCCAGGCGGACGAACTGCCCCACTCGCCTCCAGGAGTCAGCCGCGGATGAGGGAGTCGTCCTGGGGGCGCGCACCGGGGAGCCGGTGGCGTGCGGCGATCAGTGCGGCGTCCACGTCCCGGGTGCCGGTTGCGACGCACAGCGTGTAGGCGATGTCGTCCATCCGCTGTTGCACCTCCGTGTCACCGTTCTCCGCCCGCAATATGCGCAAGGTGTCGTACTGCTCGACAAGGTTCCGCAGCACCGCCGGGTGGGCCATCAGCACCGGAGACTCCCTCTGGTCGTCGCTCACAGGTCTTTCGCGGCCGTCTACCCCTGGCCCTCACCGCTACACCGCTTTTTCCGGTGCGAAGCCGGTCTAGGGACGACGCCAGTCGCCGGAGGTCAGATGGGACCCCGCCTGCGGCCCCATACGGAGCATCCCGCCGTCCACCACCCACGACGCCCCGGTCGTGTAGGACGACTCCGGGCCGGCCAGGAAGGCGACGACGGAGGCGACCTCCCGGGCGTCGCCAGGCCGCCCGAGCGGGATGCCGGGCCGGTCCTCGGCCTGCACGTCCGTGTCCTCCTGGCCCGTCATGGGAGTGGCGATCTCACCGGGGGCCACGGAGTTCACGGTGATGCCGTACTCCGACAGTTCCAGGGCCATCACCTGCGTCAGCAGACCAAGACCGCCTTTCGCCGCGCAGTAGGGAGCCGCGCCGACCCTCGGCTGGTGCTCGTGCACGGAGGTGATGTTCACGATGCGGCCCCCTTCGCCCTGGGCGATCATGCGCCGGGCGGCCCGCTGCGAGCACAGAAAGGGTCCGATGAGGTCCACGTCGATGACGTGCTGGACCGTGGTGTGGTCGAGGTCGAGGAAGGGGGTGGACGTGCCGGTGCCGGCGCAGTTGACGAGCACGTCGACACGGCCCAGTTCGTCCGCCAGCGTGTCCACCACCGCGGCGGCGTCCGGCACGTCCGACAGGTCGAGGCGGGCCACCGCGGCACGTCGGCCGGCTCCGCGTACCTCGGCTGCGGTGCTCTCCGCCCCGTCGTGATCGCGGTGCCAGGTGATACCGATGTCCATGCCCTGGTGCGCGAGCCGTACGGCCACGGCTCTGCCGATACCCGAATCCGCCCCTGTGACGAGGGCTACGGGGGTGACAGCCGGAAATTCCTCGGTCATGAGTCCTCCTGGGCCGTGTCGGCGCTGTTCTCGGCGTAGTCGGACAGACGGTTACCACGCGACTCCCGCGCCAAACCGTCGATGCCCGCCCGGAGCACCGTGAGGCCGGTCCGCCGGGCGGGCGCCGTGCGCCGTGCCGTTCAGTCGCCGACGGGGTGGGTGAGTGTGAACAGTCCCCCGTCGGGGTCCTGGAGCGTCCGGAAGAACCCCTGCGGCGCCCAGGAGGCGGGTGTCGGGCGGGGTTTGCTGCCGCCCGCGTCGAACGCGGCGGCCGCAGCGCGTTCGACGTCGTCGACCGCGAAGGTCACCAGCCACCGTGGACGGAGATGGGCCTCCGCGGATGTCTGTACGCCGCCGGCGTGCAGGGAGAGAACTGTCTGTCCGCCCCGGTCGACCTCGACGTGGTCGTGCCGGTAGACGACTTCCGTGTCAGGTCCGGTGGCCCACTCGAAGACTGCCCCGTAGAACATCGCGGCGTCGAACACGTCGCGGGTCTGCAGATCGAGACGGACGGGCGCCCGGCCCTCGCCCGGTGACCAGGCAGGCGCAGGTCCTTCCCAGAAGCCGAAGGTGGCCCCGTCCGGATCAGCGGCCAGGCCGGCGCGCCCCTCCCCCAGTGCCACCGGGCCCACTGCCAGGGTGGCGCCCCGTTCCTGGATCCGTGCCGCCGTGAGATCGGCGTCCCGCACGGCGAAGTACGGCGTCCACACCGACGCCGGAGCGAAGCCTGGCCGCCGCTGTCCGATTCCCGCCACGGGCGAGCCGTCGGCTGACGCTACGAGGAACTGCTCGCCCAGTGCGCTCGTGCCGAATTCCCACCCGAGGACCGCCCCGTAGAAGGCCTGGGCGGCGCCCAGATCGCTGACCATCAGGTTGACCCAGCAGGGCATGCCGGAGACCGGCACCATGTGATCAGCGGACTCGGGCATCATCACTCCTTCGCAGCCACTCCTACACCGGTTCCGTACGGGGTGCGAGTCGACGGGTGGCCGGAGAACACGCCGTGTGCGCGCTCGACGCGCCCGCGGAACCTGCGAACACCCAGGTCCCACGCAGTGCGTGCGCGAGCAGCGTGTCCCGGACGCACCGCGCGTCGCCCGGCCGGTCCGGTCCGGCGTGCGGTCCGGAGGGTGGTGTGGATAAGTGGCGAGGAGCCCTGCCCACCACCCACGGAGTGCGCGCATGACCGACGCCGTACCGGAACCCGTCGTGGTCCAGCCCGTGGTGGCGCCGCTCACCAGTGCCGCGGAGGTGCTGGTCGCCACGATCGAGCCGGGCGGCGAGTCCGCCGTACGCGACGTGCTGCCCGATCTCGCGGCGTTCGCGCGACCGCATCCTCGGCTTCTCCACGGCGGTCACCGGCACGCTCTGCCACACCCCCGGCGCGGGCTTCCTCGACGCTCCTCCACCGCCGCCCTCCCCCGTCGGGACCGCAGCCGTCCCGGAGCCGCAGCCCGAGGAGGGGCGCTCCCCGGCGACGCCGGTCGTCCACGACGGCTCGCTGCGCATCGGCAGCCTGCGAGAAAGCGCCCAGTGACGAACAATCTGCACGGAGAACTCGCCCCCGTCACCGACTCCGCCTGGGGCCAGATGGAGGAAGAGGCCGGACGCGCCTTCAGCCGTCATGTGGCAGGCCGCCGGGTCGTCGACGTCAGCGATCCCCAGGGGCCGGAGCTCGCCGCGATCGGCGACGGACATCTGCTTGACATCGACCCGCCCGCCCCCGACGACGTGTTCGCCCACGCGCGGACGGCGGCTGTCCGGACCACGCCGCGACGGACATCCGGCGCTGCTTCCCCCAGGCGTTCACCTTCCGGATGCTGACGCCCGAGGCCGTGGTCCCGCTCATCGCCTGAAGGCACCGACCTGCGAGGCTCCTATCAACACCACCCGCCGTACGTCACCGCCGGAATCCGCGACCGGGCCCACCCCCGCGCCGCGCTCCGCCAGATTCGCGGAGGCCCTGCGCCTCGCGGTGGCGGAAGGGCTGCTCGGCGAGGAGCGGCCCCTCGCGGGGTTCCTCGACGCGGACGGGATACGCGCCTCCGTCGAGGCGCTCCGGGAGGCCTTCGCCGCGGAGCCGGGCGTACGGGTGCTGCACACCTTCGCAGCCAAGGCCGCGTCGCTGATCCCGGTGCTGCGGATGTTCGCCGGCTGCGGCATGGGCTGCGAGGTGGCGGGCCCGGGCGAACTGAGACTCGCGGTCGAGGCCGGCTTCGCCCCGGCCCGGATCGTCCTGGACTCACCCGCCAAGACCCGGGACGAGCTCCGGCTGGCGCTGGCCCTCGGCATCGCCGTGAACGCGGACAGTTTCGGTGAGATCCGCCGCATCGAGGAGCTTCGCTCGCCCGGGTCGGCGTCCGTCCTGGGGCTGCGGGTGAACCCGCAGGTGGGCGGTGGGTCGATCGGGGCCATGAGTACGGCGACGACCACGTCGAAGTTCGGGGTGGCCCTGCGTGACCCCGGCGCCCGCGAGCGGGTGGTCCGCACCTTCGCGGAACATCCCTGGCTGACCCGGCTGCACGCACACGTGGGCTCGCAGGGCTGCCCGCTGGAGCTCATCGCCGCCGGCATCGCCGAGACGTACCGTCTTGCCGAGGAGATCAACGCCGCGTCGGCCACGCGCCAGGTCACCGGAATCGACATCGGCGGCGGGCTGCCGGTCAACTTCGACGACGACGAGACCCGCCCCGCCTTCACCGAGTACGTGGCGGCGCTCCGGGCCGCTGCTCCGGGCATCTTCGACGGAAGATACGACCTGGTCACCGAATTCGGGCGGTCCCTGCTGGCCAAGAACGGCTTCATCGGGGCGCGCGTGGAGTACACGAAGGACGCGGGGGGCCGCCGCATCGCGCTCACCCACGCGGGGGCCCAGATCGCCACCCGCACCGTCCTCATGCCCGATACCTGGCCGCTCAGGGTCGGCGCGTTCGACGGAGAGGGCCGCCCCCGCAGCGGCCCGACGATGATCCAGGACATCGCGGGACCGTGCTGCTTCGCCGGAGACGTCGTGGCCCACGGCCGCGAGCTTCCGGAGCTGCATGAAGGGGACTTCGTCGCCCTCTACGACACCGGGGCGTACTACTTCTCCACTCCCTGGGCCTACAACAGCCTGCCCCGGCCGGCCGTGTACGGCTTCGCCGGGGAATCCGGCCGCCTGCGCTTCGCCCCGGTGCGCGAGGCGCAGTCACTCGACTCGGTGGCGGCGGAGAGCGGCCTGCGCCACGCGGACGCGCTGACGGAACTCCACGGGGAGCCCTAGGAGCCCCCGCTCACCCCGCCGGCTGGGGCGAGGGCTCAGGCTCCGGCACCGGTTCGGGGTCCGGGTTCGGCGGCTGGGGAATCGGGTCGGGCGCGGGGCCCGGGGGCACCGGGCCCGGCGGTACGGGTGGCGGGGACGGCACCGGCGTCGGCGGCCCCGGCACGGGCGGGGGCGTCGGCGCGGGCGGCACGGGGTCGGGACTGGGGTGCGTCATCTCGGTCCTCCAGGTGCGACGGACGGGACGAGTGGATCTCCTCTCCACCGTCCCCCCGTGCGGCTTCCCTCGCCTGCCGAGTCCACACGTAAGCACCGTGGCTCATGGCCCGGAAGACTCCCCGGGCCGGGAGCACGGGACGGCTCAGCTCCCCGCGGGGACGACGGCCTGCGGACTGCGTTCGGTGCGCGTGCCCGGCACGGGGGCCGAGGCGTCGGCGCCCAGGGCGACGATGCGGTTCCCGGCGTCGACGTGCACGACGCTCGGCACGAAGGCCCGGGCCTCGGCGTCGTCGACCTGGGCATAACTGATGAGGATGACCAGGTCGCCGGGGTGGACCAGGTGGGCGGCTGCGCCGTTGATCCCGATGACGCCGGAGCCGCGCTCGCCCTCGATGACGTACGTCTCCAGACGCGCGCCGTTGTCTATGTCCACGATGTGCACGAGCTCACCGGGCAGCAGGTCCGCGGCGTCCATCAGGTCGGCGTCGACCGTGACGGAGCCGACGTAGTGCAGGTCGGCCTGGGTCACGGTGGCTCGGTGGATCTTGGACTTGAACAGAGTGCGCAGCATATGAGACTCCTCCGAGATGGCTCCCTGCCTGCTTTGTGCAGGTCAAGGGCGCCTTCGACTGTACACCGAGACACGCCGAACGATGTTTGTGAGGAACATCGCTCCGGTCAGGTGAGACGGCTTCCTACCTGGGCTTTCCCTTCGCTCAAGTGCCTGTTGGGACGATCGCCCCGGAATGCGCGGGGACGCGTGCTGACCGGATGCTGACTTAGTCATGTCGTGTCCCCGCCACTCCGGGAGGACCACGCTCCCTCCGGCCCCGGAGGCGAGCGGACCGGGCCCCTGACGAGGGACCCGATCCGCTCACGGCCTGTTCTACCCTCGGGACTTGTTGACCTGGAAGGCCCGGGTGACGGTCTGCTTGACCGCACTGCCGTCGCTCGCCGCGACGGTGGCCCGCAGGGTTGCGTACGAGGCGCCCTTGGGTGCGGTCAGATCGGCGTGCGAAGGCGTTCCGTGGCGGCCCGGGGTGATCTTGACCGCTCGCCAGGTGGCACCGTCGTCCCAGCTAACCTCCAGCTCGGCCGGACCGACCGTGGCCTCGACGGCACCCGGTGCACGCTGGACATCCACGTCCACACGGGTCGTGGCGTGGCGAGGGGCGCCGCCGGAAGCATCGAGGCCGTGCGGGACGAACCGGACGGCCATGAGCGGCAGGACGGTTCCGGCGCCGTCGTCGGTGTCCGAGTCGAAGCTCCACTCCGACTGCACCCGGGTGGACAGTGTGGCGTAGGGCTGGTCCCGAGTGATGTCCGCGGCGAGCGTGTAGCGACCGGGGCCCGCCGGGGCCGGGATCGTCCTGGCGCTGCCAATGGCATTCCACTCACTCACCTTCTGGCCCTCCTTGGCCAGGGTGAGGGTGCCCGAGGCACTCCAGTCGGACCCGCCGCGGCTGCCGTCGCCGTCGACGAACCACGGTGTGCCGGCCCAGATCACGGAATTGTTGATCCGGTGGGCAGGCGCGGCCGGGAGCGCCGGTCCGACCACCGCGGCTGCGAAGTCCAGGCGGCGCAGGGCGCGTGGGCCGAACGTCTGCGTCGAGGTCGCGAGGGACTGCCGCCCGGCGATCGAGGCCCGGTCGAGCCATTCGCCCGGTGTGCGGTAGTCACGCACGGTCGAGGGAAAGCGGACCGCCTGGTCGACGAAGAGAGGGAGCAGGACGTCGTCGTCCGGGGTGGCCGCGGTGGTGCCTGCGGCGGGGGTGCCCTGAGCGTTGAGGCGGACACGCACCTCGGTCAGGTCGCGGCGTTGGACCGAGAAGGCGGGCCGGGCCGGGACACCGCCGTGCCAGGTGCGGGCCACGTGGTAGAAGAAGGGACTGGGTGCCTGCGACGAGGCGTCCTTGGCCGCGAACACGGCGAACGTACGGTAGGTGGCGTCCGCCTCGGCGAACGGCGTCGCGTACAGCGACTGTCCGGCGCGCTCACCGGTGGTGACCACGCTCATGGTGTACGTGCCGGTGCCGGCGGGCAGCGCGAGTGCGGCCTGCACGGCGGTGGCGTGGGCCGCTCGGTCGTGGACGTCCGCGCGGACCGGAGCGGCGGTGCGGGCGTCGAGGTCGACCGTGGTGTCCTCGACCGGGGTGACGGAGGCGGCGGCCATGGTGGTGGTGCGCTCCGTGCCGGTGCCGCTGTTGATCGTCATGCCGATCCAGTACTGGGCCTCGGGCACGGACGCCGTACCCGATCCCCCGTTGATGCGAACCGGATAGCGGTCGCCCGTCCAGCGGTTGACCACCATGGCGGTTCCGGTGGCCGGGGTGCCGTCGCGATGCTCCGCCTGGACCGTCAACCGATGTTCGGGGACGGGGCTGTTGACGCCGAGGATCGTACGGGTGACGGCCTTGCCGTCCTGCGAGGCGATGAGGACCGCGGACCACGGGCCGTGCGGCAGCAGCGCGGCGCGGGCGGTGACGGTCGCGGTCGCGGTGCCGTGCGCGGGGACGGTGACCTGGTCACGGTCGACGGAGAACTGCTCGGTGTTGCCCGGCTGGGCGGTGGGCGAGAGCGGCTTCTCGACCGCCAGGTCGAGCGTCATGACGCTGTCACCGGAGTTGCTGAAGGTGACGGTGTGCTCGGTGTCCTTGCCGGCTCCCTCGGACCAGCCGGCGGCCGTCGTCAGGTTCGCGGGCGAGGCGAAGACCGTCTGGCCTACAGCGCGGCCGGCGTCGACCCGGCCGGTGCCCTGCTGGTAGGCCGAGCGCTTCGTGTTCGGCTCGGCGCTGTTCATGAGAGCGGTCTTGATCTGCTCGCCGGTCCAGTCGGGGTGCGCCTGCGCGACGAGTGCGGCGGAGCCGGCAACGTGCGGCGTCGCCATCGACGTACCGCTCTTGGCGGTGTGGCCGCCGCCCGCCTTCGCCGCGACGATGGTGACGCCGGGCGCGGTGATGTCGGGCTTCACCGCGTTGTCACCGGGGCGCGGGCCGCGGCTGGAGAACGCCGCCAGTTGGTCGTCGGCGTCGACCGCGCCCACGGCCAGTGCGGCGTTCGCGATGGCGGGCGCGCCGACCGTGGCGGTCCCGTACTCGCCGTCGTTGCCCGCGGCGACGACGAAGAGCGTGCCTGTGCTCGCCGACAGGTCGTTGATGACGGCGACTGCGGGGTCCTCCTCGTCCGCCGGGCCGCCGAGGCTCAGGTTGACGACCCTGGCGTGAATGGTGTTGACGGCCCAGTCGATGCCTGCGAGGAGCGCGGAGGTGGGGCAGGAGCCGGTGTTGTCGCAAACCTTGCCCACGGCGAGCGACGCGTCGGGGGCCACACCGCGGTAGGTGCTGTCGACGCCGGCGATGGTGGAGGCCACGTGTGTGCCGTGGCCGTTGTCGTCCTCGGCGGTGTCGCCGCCGAGGAAGTTGGACGAGACCGTCACCCGGCCCGCCAGGTCCGGGTGGTCGGAGTCGTAGCCACTGTCGAGGACGGCGACCGTGACGCCCTTGCCCGTGTATCCGTTCTCCCAGGCCTGCGGGGTGTTGATTTGGCGGACGCTCCTGTCCAGGGCGACGTGCGTCCGGCCGTCCAGCCACAGTTTGTCCCCACCCCCCGCGAGCGAGCGGCCGGTGCCTGCGGTCAGGCGCTTCCACGTGCTGACGGCGTCGGTGCTGTCGCGCGGGTCGAGTGCGGTCAGGCCCAGGCGGGGTATCGCGCGTCCGGGGTGGGCGGCCGGGCCGACCGCGTCGCGGGCTCTGCTCGCGGCGCCCGCACCCTTGGCATGCTGAACGATCATCCCCACGGCGCCGGAGGCGGTGGTGCCTTTCGTGCCGTATCCGGCGTCCAGCAGCGCCTTGACGTCGAAGAGGCGGGGATCCAGCCGGCCTACGGCGAGCAGCGGCTCGGCATCCGCGGGCACGACACCGATGTCTCCGTTCCCCACGGAACTGGTGGTGAAGGTGACGTTCTCCCGGCCGGGCCCGGGAGTGACGGTGGCCGAGCGGATCTCGGCACCGGAGCGTTCGACCGTCACGGTGTCGCCGGTGGGCAGCGGCACGGTGAACGTGGTGACCGCCGGCGTACGGGCGTCGGCGGCCGGTCCGGGCGGGTCTGCCGCGTGGGCGGCAGTGGCGGGTATGAGCGCCGCCAGCATGCCGGCAGCGGCCACGACGGATCTGACGTGCATGGAGAGAACCCCCAAAGATCGCAGAGCGAGGACGCGTCGATCCTCGCAGCGCCGGGGCCCCCAACAAGGCTGACAGAGTGGCGACTTGACGACCCGTCGTAGATCCGCCACCGGAAGAGGGCCGGCGCGCTGACGGGGGCCTCCACGATCGGGATCCGGTACACACTCCGGCTGCCCACCTACCACCAGCAGCGCATCGCGGCCGAGGTCGCGGCCATCGCGCCGGAGCAGGGGCCGTCAGCGTCCGACCGGTCCGCACACCGCGGGGCCGTCCCGGAAGGGGCGGCCCCGCGGTGTCTCTCAGCGGATTTCGTACGCGCGGACCATGGTCTGGCCGACCCGCGCCCCGTGCCCGTCGGCGAGCGTGACGCGCAGGTGCACGAACGTGGCCGCGGGCGCGTCGCCCGGCACCGTGGCACGCCACGTCCCGTGGGACCGTCGCACATCCGCGGTATGCCAGTCGGTGACCGTGTCCGTAGTGGTCTGGTCCCCGTAGGCGTACTGCACCTCGACGTCCTCCAGCGCGACCGGGCCGTCCGCCCCGTCCACGACGGCGCCGATGCCCATCGTGGTGCTCTCGCCCGCCGGGCGCGTGTTGCGCAGGTCCGACGGGAGGTCGAGGGCCGGGACGAGCAGGCGCTGGGCACCCTGGTCGGCGGCGCCGGAGCGGAAGTCCCACTGCGTGCTGTACGCGAGGCCGGTGCGGTCGGCGGCCGACGCGGGCCGGCGCCAGGTCTGGCGGAACGTCACGTCGGCCATGTCCCGCGGCAGCTCGAAGGCGCCCGACACCAGGGGCTGCGGTTCGCCGTTCACCAGCAGCTGCCGGGTGCCGTAGTCGTTCCGGGCGGCGGTGGAGTCGTGTCCACCGGCGTCGCCGAACGGGGCGACGGTGAAGGCCAGCCGGTTGCTGTCGCGGGTCATCAGCGCGGCGCTGTAGGTGTTGCGCACCGGGCCGTACGGCGACTTGTACCAGTACGCCGTGGTCTTGCCCCGCGCCGCTTCGCGCGGCCCGTCGTAGGCGGTACCGCTGTTCGGGCCAAGGTCGCGGCGCATCAGCGTCGTCCAGGTCAGGCCCTCGCTGCCGGAGGGCGTGAAGTACTCGGTGCGCTGCTGAGGGGCGTGCAGCGGCAGCGTCGTGCCGCCGGCCCACACGGCGGCCATGCCGGGCAGGCCCACCTTCACGTCGGACCAGTACGTCGTGTCGCCCGTGGCCTGCTGGACGTGGTAGCGGGCGTCGGTGACGGCGAGTTCGCGGTCGCGGACCCGCCGGACACCGGGACGGATCGCGTCCTTCGAGGTGTACGCCAGGTTGTACACGTACGGGCTGTTCGCGGTCGCGGTACCGGACCAGCTCACCTTCGCCGAACCCGTCTGCCCGGCCTCCGCCTTCAGCGCGAGGGCGTCGTCCCAGGTGATGGTGGCCTGCGGCGGGCCCCCCTCGGGGCCGGTGATCTGGAAGCGGCCCTTGCTGTCGGGGACCGCGGCCAGGACACCTGCGGCTCCGGCCTTCCTGGCGGCGGTGTCCCACAGGTAGGCGCTGCCGCCGCCGGTCCCGGCGTCCACCAGGGCGACCTTGCCCTTCAGGTTCTGGGCCGCGAAGTTGGCGTCCGTCCCCTTGCCGATCGCGACGACCTCGGCGGATCCGTCGCCGTCGAACTCGGTGGTCTTCTGAACCGGCAGCGGGTCCAGGACCCGTCCGCCGCCCGTGGTGAAACCGGCCTGCGGCGCGGTCTGCCGTACGGAGGCGAGGAAGGTGACCTTGTCGGCACGCCGGACCGGCTGGGCGTAGATCGCCTTGACGTACGACGGAACGGCGGTCGCGTAGCCGGCGAGCATCCGGCCGGTCTCGTCCAGCCCGTAGGTCAGGCCCATCGCGAACCCGTTGGGCCGGCTCGCCCGGTCGGTGTCCCACGCGATCTGTTCGGCGTCGCGGGCGTCCAGGGTGACGGTGGTGTCACCGGCGACGGTGAGCTCCGGCCGGTAGAGCTGGGACACCGAGGCCACGCTGCCGATGTCACCCGGCTCGTCCCTGGTCATGATCATCCCGCCGAGGGAGTACGTGCCGAGCGGCACCCGGATGGTGGTGCTGCCCGCGGCCGGGTAGCCCAGCGTGTACCGCTTCGCGTTGTCGCGGTGGTCGTCGAACAGCTGGAACGTCGACGGGGACGCCGCCGGGTCGCCGTGCCGGTCGAGCCCCTCGACGGTCAGGTCGGCCGACGGCACCTCCAGGTGCACGCCGAACGGCACGGTGACGCGCACGCCGTGCGCGCCCGTGCCGACGAGGCGGCCGGTGAGCGTGCCGTAGTCGCCGGCGTCGAGCTTCGCCGCCGGGTCGATGCGGACCGGCACGTCGGCGGTGCCGCTCGCGGGGACGGTGATCCGGGTACGGGCGGCCGAGACGAAGCCCTGGACGCGGGAACCGTCGTCGCCGCGGACGTCGCGCACGGCGAGGGTGAGGGTCACGTCCTCGTCCGTGCCGTTGGTCAGCGTGACCGCACGGTCGACCGGGTCGAGTCCGGCCTGCGGGTACGCGAAGTCGCCGAGCAGCGGGTTGGGTTCACCCGTCACCGGCTGGGAGACCGCCCGTGCCACGTCCATCGGGCCGGCGCCCTGGTCCAGGACGGGGGTGTCGGTGTCCTTGACGGACGAGGTGAGCAGCGCCTTGAGGCGGGCCGGTGTGAGGCCGGGGTGCTGCTGGAGGAGGAGCGCGGCGGCGCCGGCCACGTGCGGGGTGGCCATCGAGGTGCCGGACATCGACCGGTACGCCTGGGCGTCCCGGCCGCCGGCGCGGGCGGCGACGACGTCGACGCCCTGGGAGGCGATGTCGGGTTTGGCGTTGATCCCGTCGGCGGAGGGGCCGCGGCTGGAGAAGGACGCGGTCTCGTTCTTGCGGTCGACGGCGCCGACGGTCAGGGCGTTCGGCGCGCAGCCGGGCGTGGAGACGGTGCCGCGCAGGGAGGCGTTGCCCGCCGCGATGACGAACAGGGCCTTGCCGCCGAGGCGCTGGACGGCTTCGACGTCGGGGCCCGAGCAGCTGGTGGAGCCGTCGGCGCCGAGCGACATGGAGACGACCTGCGCGCCTTGGGCGACGGCCCATTCCATGCCGTTGACGATGCCGCTGAGTGTGCCGGAACCGTCGTCGCCGAGCACCTTCCCGACGAGCAGTCCGGCTCCCGGCGCCATGCCCGCGTACCGGCCGTCGGACGCGGCGCCGGTGCCGGCGACGGTGGAGGCGGTGTGGGTGCCGTGGCCGGTGCGGTCCTCGGCGTCCTGGCCGTTGACGAACACCTTGGTCTGCGTGATCCGGCCGGCGAGGTCGGGGTGGGCCGCGTCCACGCCGGTGTCCAGGACGGCGACCTTGACGCCGGAGCCGTCGAGCCCCGCCCTGTGGGCGGTGCCCGCCCCGGTGAGCGGGACGGTCGGGGTACCGAGCGGGTCGGCAGCGGAGCCCTTGACCTTGGCGTCCAGCCAGATCTTGGTGACGCCGCCCGCCGAGCGTGCCGACGCCTTCGCCGGGGTCAGGTCGTGCCACGCGTCGGCGGCGGACTTCTTGGTGACGTCGAGGCCGGCGCCGCCGATGGATTCGAGCGTGGCGGTGGTCCGCGTACCGGGACGGGCGGTGCGCGGTGCGCGCCCGCCGGCGTACTCGACGATCACCGGAACGGTGGCGGAGTGCGCGTCGTCGTAGCCGTCGGCGACGAGCTTGCCGATGTCGAAGAGCCGTGCGTCGACGAGGCCGGCGTCCACCAGTTTCTCGACGCCCTGCGGGAAGACGTAGGTGCGGGTGCCGTCCTGCCAGACGGCGGCGGGATGGTCGGTGCCGTCCACGGGACGGGGTGCCGCCGACAGGATCCGGCCGTCGGGGGCCAGTCGCGCGTCGACCACGTCACCGGTGACCAGAGTGACGGTCACCGTGCGGGCGACCGCGTCGGCCGTGCCGACCGGCGGGGTGGCCTCGGCTCCAGCGTGCGCCGCGGGTATGCCGACGGCCATCAGGGCGACGGTCGCGAGGCCGGCGGCCGAGGACCGCCATGGTCGGGTACGTCTCACAGAACAGCTCCTGCCGAAAGGGATGATGAACCAGCAGCGTCGCCAATGTGACGCCCCCATGGGTGCGTTCGAGCTGGCGAGTGGCCGCCATGACGTAATCCCGACATCGGCGCCACCCCGGATCCACGTACCAGGGAAGCCCTGATGAGGGGGCCCCCGGCCCTCCGCTTCCGGCGGCGGCGAGACTGGGGGCATGTCGTCCGTTTCAGAGAAACCGTCCCCCCGGCCCACGGGCACCGCGGCGTCCGCCCCGGACATGCGCACCTCACTCGTCGAGCTCCAGGACCAACTGCGCGGGACCGACGCCGCGCTGAGCCGGCTGCTGAGCCGGTGGCACCCGGGCGGTGGTGGGAACGAGGAGCACTTCGTCCGGGTCTGGGAGAGCCGCGAGGAGCAGGCGCGCCGGATCTACGACATGGAGTACTCCGCCCGTACCTCGCTGTCCGGCTTCCAGTCCGGGGCCAACACGGTGGCCCCGGTCCCGACGACCCTGCCCGACGGGCCCGAGGAGCAGGGCGCGGACGGAGCCGGGCCGCCCATGCGCAAGGACGGCAATCCGGATGCCTCCTACCGCATCGTCGTGGACCGCGACTTCCTCTCCGAGCCGGCCGCGCTGCGCGCGCTGGACCTGCGGGTGGAACGGGGTCACCACGTCCGGGTGGTCGACCAGCCGTTGATCAAACTGCTCATCGCGGACGGCGAGACGGCCATGGTCCAGGTGGAGCCTGGACGGTCGCTGGAACTGCGGCCCCCGCTCGTGGTGCTGGCGACCGAGCTGTTCGAGTCGGTGTGGCGCCGTTCGCGCCCGTATCTGCGCGAGGACGGCGACCTGAGTCCCACCGACCGCCGCATCCTGCAGCTGATGCTGTCCGGGCTCACGGACGCGGCGACGGCCCATCAGCTGGGCACGTCGCCGCGTACGGTGCAGCGCCGGGTGCGGGCGCTGATGGATCTGGCCGCCGTGACGTCACGCGTCCAGCTGGGCTGGTACGCGATGCGCAACAACTGGGTGTGAGGACCCCGTCACGACGGCCTTCCGGCTACATCAGGTCCAGGTAGTCCTCCAGCGACTTGCCGCGCAGACGCTTGACCGGGTCTGTGTAGTGGTCGCCCGTGCTGTTCTGCGCCAGGTAGTTGTCCTTGACCCAGGCGAGGTCCTTCGCGCCGACGGTGCCGTCGTGGTCGATGTCGGCGGCGCGGCCGGCCGTCCCGCGCGCCGCGTACACGGCGGCGGCGTCCCTGACGTCGACGACATCGTCGCCGTTGACATCACCGGCGACGAGGGCGGCCCCCGAGTTGCCGGTACTGCCGGCCACGCCCCAGGTGCCGTCAAGGCCGAGGTCGATGTCCTCGGTCCAGGCGAAGTGGCCGGGCGCCGTCACCCGGAACCGGTACGGCTTGTCGGACGGGATCAGCCCGCTGACGGAGATCCGGCCGGTCTTGTCCAGGGCCACCTCGCGGCTGGTGCCGTCGGGCGCCGTGAGGGTCGCCTCGATGCCGTCGGCGGTGTGGTCGCGGACGCTGTCGTACGCGCCTTCCCTGGTGAGCAGGGCCTGGACGGCCGGGCGGGCGACGAAGGTCGAGGTCGGGTTGAGCATGCGCACCGCACCGTAGAACTGGATGTTCAGGTTCGTCTTGGTGCCCGCCGTGTCGACGGCGGACGTGCTGCCCGTGCTCAGGCCGGCGTTGGCCGTCACGGTGCCGCCGGTCACCTCGTACGTCACCTTCAGCAACGGCATCGAGTCGCCGCTGAGGCCCGCGCTGTCGGCGACATCGAAGGAGAGCGTGCTGTGCGAGGACGATCCGGCCGACACGTCGGTGCGGCGGATCTCGGACGGGTCGTGTGCCTTCAGTTCGGCGGTGGGCTCGATGGAGACGAGCTTGATGTTCCGGTCGTCGTAGCGGAACTGCGAGGTGAACGTCTTCCAGTTCTTCAGCTCGTGCGCGGTCAGCGTGTACGTGACACGGTCACCGGCGCGCGCCGACGCGGCGCTCGCGTCGCCGACCACATAGGGCGTGCCCTTCCTCATGATGCTGACCTGGCGGATGCCGCTGATGTTGCCCGCGGCGTCCGTGGGCCACAGCTTGAGGCGCGCGACGGGCGGGCCGAGGGGGGTCTTGATCTGCCCGTCCACGGACCCGTCGGCCGCCACCGGGAGGTTGCCCTCGGGCGCGTTCGGGCTGTACAGCGAGTAGTGGAGGCGGTTGTCGGCCTGGCCGATGTCGAGGCCCGCGTCGCGGATGTCGTCGGCCTGGGCGTCCAGCAGGGTGCCGGTCACGGCGAACGTCGTGGCGTCGGCGGGCTGTTCGACGACGGTGGGGTGGGCCGGGTCCCAGGCTCCGTAGGCGTCGTCGTACGTGGGCAGTTGCGTGTCCACGTACACGTCGCGCAGTTCGCTGTCGGTGCCGCCGGCGGCGTCTGTGCCGACGATGCGCAGCTTGTAGTGGCCGTCGTCCATGAAGCGGCCGCGCGGGTCGAACGGGGTGGCCTCGTCACCGGTCGACGGGAAGTACCAGGGCCCGACCGTCGCCGGGCCGTAGAGGACGCCCTCGGTGAGACCGACGGTGTTGATGCCGCCGACATAGCCGAGGTCCTTGCCGTCGGCGTCGGTGAGGAAGATGTCGATGCTGCGCAGCTGTCCGGCCATCCGCAGGTTGAAGGTGGCCGCCCCGGAGCCGACGGCTCCCTGGTCGGAACCCCGTCCGGTCGACATGACGGACTTGGTCATGTCGACCTCCGCGAACCCGGACTCGGCGACCCGCATGCCGAACGGGACGTGCATCGCGGGCAGCCCACTGCCGCTCGGCGGTGTCAGCGTGACCGTGCCCTCGTAGTAGCCGGCCGGGGCTCCGGCCGGCACCCGCAGGGCGGCGGCGACGGTCTTCTTGCCGTGGGCGCCGACCTTGATCCGGTCAGGGGTGGTCAGGGTGATGTGCGCGGCGTCGGCGTCCGCGGAAGCGCCGGAACCGCGGCTGAAGGCCGTGCGCACGTCGTACGTGACGGGCCGGCCGCTGCCGTTGACCACGCGCAGGGTGCGCTCGATGTCCGTGGCGCGGCCCACCGGCAGCACGCCGAGGTCCAGCGCGCCGGTGACGGCGTCGATTTCGGTCTGTGTGCCGTCGACCGTGACGTGCGGGGCGGTCTCCGGTACCTGCACGGCGGTGGTGGCGTGCACGGCCGTGTACGGATCGATGGCTCCGGCGCCGGCCTCGAACACGCTGACGTCACCGGGCAGGGCGGTCGCCGTGTTCATGAGCGCCGTCTTGATGGCGTCGGGGCTCAGTCCACGGTCGTGCTGGAGCATCAGCGCGGCGGTGCCGGCGACGTACGGCGCGGCCATCGAGGTTCCGCTGAGTCGGGCGTACGCGTAGGTGTAGTCGTCGCCGGCCGGGTCGACGATGTCGGCCGGGACGGACGACAGGACGCTGACGCCGGGCGCGGTGACCTCGGGCTTGATGGCGGCGCTGCCGTAGACCGGGCCGCGCGAACTGAAGTCGGCCAGGGCCCCGTCGCCGAGCCGGAAGGTCCCGGCAGGTGTGAAGGAGACCTCGGCGCCGGCTGCCATCAGCGCGGCGCCGTCCGCCGCGGTCAGCGAGAACGCCGGGACGTACTTCGGGTTCTCACCGATGTAGTGCGGGATGTGCCCCTCGGCGGCGTTGTCGTTGACCAGGAGAACCGCCGCGGCGCCCTTGTCGTGTGCGCGCCGCACCTTCTCGTCGAGCGGGATGCCGCCGCGCCGGACCAGGACGGCCTTGCCGGTGGCGTCCTTGCCGGTGTACCCGGCGGCGTTGCCCGTACCCGCGTCGACGACCGCGAGGGCGCTGTCCGCGAGCTTGTCGAGGGCGTCGCCGTAGGGCTGGGCGAGCAGCCGGCCCTGGGCGGTCACCGGTCCGGCGGTCAGCGTGTACGCGGGCAGGGTCAGCGGTTCGGAGTGGGCGCCGACCGTCAGCGGGAGGGAGGCGGCGGCCGGCGTGGCGACGGTGCCCGCCTTCGGGCCGCTGTTGCCGGCGGCGATGACGGTGGTGACGCCCGCGAGGACGAGGTGGTCGGCGGCTATGGACTGCGGGCTCAGCGGGTCGTTGACGGCGGCGCCCAGCGACATGTTGACGACGTCCATGCCGTCGTCGGCAGCCTGGTCCATGGCGGCGATGATGTTGCTGGTGCGGCCGCTGCCGTAGGGGCCGAGGACGCGGTAGGCGTGGACGGAGGCGCCGGGGGCGACGCCGTGCGCGGCGCGCGCCTTCGACTCGGCACCCTGGCCGGCGATGATGCCGGCGACATGGGTGCCGTGCTCCGTGTAGTACGTGGAGCCCTGGTTGGTCTCGGCCTGGCCGGACGCCTTCCAGTCCTCGTACGTGGTCTCCATCGGGTCGGCGTCGTCGTCGACGAAGTCGTAGCCGCCCTCGTACACGTTCTTGAGGTCGGGGTGCCGGTAGTCGATGCCGGTGTCGATGATGCCGACCTTGACGCCCTTGCCGGTGATGCCCTCGGCGTGCAGGCGGGCCACGCCGTCATCGGCCCCCTCCGTCTGCGGGCCGCCGGATCCGGTGGCCTCCGGGTCGGAGAGCGCCTTCACCGTGCTGTCGGGCCACACCGAGGCGACCTCGGCATGGTCGAGCAGCTCGGCGACCCGGTCACCGGGCAGGCTGAGGCTGACGCCGTCGAAACTGTGGGTGTAACTGCGGTGCAGGCGCGGCGCCTCGGACTTCCGGCCGGACTTCCCCGCGGCTGCGTGCTTTTCGGGGAACATGTCCTTCAGCACATCGCGGAACGCGCCCTGTGCCTCGGTCACCGCAGCGCGCGCGTCAGTCTCGCTGAGGCTGCGCCCCTCGGCGGCCGCTAGCAGACGTGCGGTCCGGGCGGGCGGCGTCCGCAGTTGCACGATGACGTCGACGAGGTCGGCGGACTTCAGCGCCGCCTTGTCGGTGACATGCAGTCCGCCCATGTCGAGCGTCGCCATGCGGTGCAGCGCCTGTCGCTCCTCAGCATCCAGGGAGGCGAGCACGCTACGGGCGCTCGGTACTGTGCCCGGGTTCGGTGCGGCGACGGCCGCGGGCGCCACGCCCGCCACGGCAGCAAGGACGGCGGCCGCCATTACCAGGGACAGGTGTCTTTGTTCCGGGACATGCGTCATGTCTGCCTTGCTCCGCTCTGGGCTGCGCCGGGGACGTTCGCACGATCATCGGTGCGGCACGGAGCAACACGGAAGGGCGACCGGTGGCGGAATCACGACGTGTCGTCAAACCGCCATCACCGGCTCGGCCCCGCAGCGAGGGCTGTCAGACCGAAGCGCCCGGCGTCGGACGACGCTATGCGGACGGGCGGGGCCCCTGGGGGCTGTGCTGCCGATCGGCGGCCCCGGTCAGCGCTTGCCGCCCCTGCCGGCACGGGAGGCGGAGGGATCGGTCGAGACGAGCCGCTTGAGCAGGGCGGGAATCCGCCCGCCCCGGTCCTCGTGGTTCTCCACGGCGCGGAGCGCGGGCAGCAGGATGCCCGCTCCGGCGGACCGCAGCGGGTCCGGCGGTAGCCGGCCGCCCGGGTGCGCTCCCTCGACCTCCCGTACGCAACCGCGACCCTGCTCCAGTAACAGGGCGTCGACCTCGGTGTCGCCAAGGAACTCCTCAGGGCGCCCATATGGCGAATACTGCGGGTGGCATCCGGCCGTTCGGGAGCCGGTGGCGAAAAATACGTCACCGACCGGCACGCCTCGAAATGGATCGCGGTCACTCGGCAACCGAGCGGATCTTGCGCGAGCAGGGCACGCACAGAGGCTACGGGCCCGGCCGGAGTCCTGGGACGGGAGCACTGTACCCGTCCTGCGGATCCGGCACGGAAGAGGAGCAGCTGGTCCGTGCCGGTCAGCTGCCGGTGGCCGACTTCCAGGCGTCGATGTACTCGTCGAG
Organism: Streptomyces sp. NPDC023573; assembly: GCF_055559735.1. Classification (NCBI taxonomy): domain Bacteria; kingdom Bacillati; phylum Actinomycetota; class Actinomycetes; order Kitasatosporales; family Streptomycetaceae; genus Streptomyces; species Streptomyces sp. NPDC023573. The sequence continues at coordinate 230,325 of NZ_JBVHKB010000006.1, read as the reverse complement.
GCCGGTGCTGATGCCGGACCAGTCCGGCTCGAAGACCTCCACGCCCTTCATCAGCCCGGCCAGCTCGACGGCGTTGGCGTCCTTGGCCTCGACGTCCGTGCGCGCGCTGAACCCGCCGCCGACCGCGCTGACGTCCTGCTGGGCCGGCTCGGAGAGCATGAAGTCGAGCAGCTTCTTGCCGTTGGCGCTGTGCGGGGCGTTCTCGACGAGCCCGGCGGCGTACGGGAGGGCGAAGGTGGTGGGCTTCCCGCCGTCCCTGGCCGGGAACCAGATGCCGAGGTTGGACATGTCCTTGGCCTGGGCGAAGTTCATCTGTACGTCACCGTTGGCGACGTGCAGTTCGCCCTTGTCCACTTTGGGGGCGAGCTTGCCCGTGGAGGCGGACGGGCCGACGTTGTTGGTCTGCAGTTTCTTCAGGTAGTCCATCGCCGGCTTCCGGCCGCCGAAATCGTGCATGGCCTTGATGAGGACGGCGGTGCCGTCGCCGGCGACGCCCGGGGTGGAGTACTGGACCTTCTCCTTGTACGAGCTGTCCAGCAGTTCTTCCCAGGTTCGGGGCGGGGTCTTCAGCTCCTTCTTGTTGTAGATGAACCCGAAGTAGTTGTTGACGACCGAGGTCCAGGTGCCGTCGGTGGCCTTGTCCGCGGCGTCGACCTGGTCGGAGCCGGCCGGTTCGTACGTCTGGAGCAGGCCCTTGGCGCCGGCCTGCTGGATGAACGGCGGCAGGGTGACGAGCACGTCGGCCTGGGTGTTGGACTTCTCGCGGAGGGCACGCTGGACCATCTCGCCGGAGCCGCCCTCGACGTATTCGACCTTGATCCCGGTCTTCTTCTCGAAGTCCTCGAAGACCTTGTCGTACCAGCCTTCGCCGTTCTCGCCCTTGAGGCCGTCGGCGCTGTACACGGTGACAACCTTCTCGTCCGAGGCTGTCGAGGAACCGCCGCAGGCGGTGAGGGTGGCGGCGAGGGCGAGGCTTCCGACGATCGCGGCCGCCGACTTCGAGATGTGGGTGCGCATGTGAGTCGTGTCTCCTGGAAGTCCATGAGGGGTACGGGGCAGAGCTCGGGTCGAGTGCGAGGACTCGGCCCAGGACTCGATACGGGGGTCGTGGGGTCGGTCAGCGGTAGGAGGCCCGCGTCCGGATGCGGGAGACGGCGAGCAGGACCAGCAGCGTGGTGCCCATCAGGACCACGGAGACGGCTGCGCCGGTGAACAGGGACCCCCGGTCGGTGGCGGCGAAGATCTGCACCGGTAGGGGCGTCCAGTCCGGCGGGTAGAGCATCATCGTGGCGCTCAGCTCGCCCATGGACAGGGCGAAGCAGAGCCCGGCCGCCGCCGTGAGGGACGGGAGCAGAAGGGGAAGCTTGATCCGCCACAGGACGAGGGCGGGCCGGGCGCCCAGGCTGGCCGCCGCCTGCTCGTACATCGGGTCCAGGCGCCGGATCGCGGCGGACACCGACTGGTAGGCGAAGGCCGTGACCAGGACGGTGTGGGCGAGGATGACGATCCAGCGCGTCCCGTTGAGGAGCAGCGGCGGCTTGCTGAACGCGACGAGTACGGCGAGGCCGACGACGACGGACGGCACGGCGACCGGGAGCATGAACAGGGCGTCCAGCACCCTCCTGCCGGGCTTGCGCAGTGAGGCGGCGGCGATGGCCGCCCAGGTGCCGAGGGTGAGGGCCAGCAGGCTCGCGCCCAGGGCGGTGATCAGGCTGGTGGTGAGGGCCTGGAGGGAGTCGCCGCTGGTGGCGGCGGCGTAGTGCTCGGCTGTGGGCCCGGACGGGAAGGCGCCGGACCAGTGGGTGGAGAAGGACGCGGCGACGATGACCAGGAGCGGCACCGCGAACAGCGGGACGAAGAGGAGGAGGAAGAGGGCCCAGGTGGCCCACTTCCCCGCTCGGCTATGCACCAACACGGCGGCTCACCGTCCGATACAGGGTGTAGAGGCCGACGGAGAGGGCGATGTTGACGACGGCGATGACGCAGGCCGCCGGGTAGTCGGACTCCAGAATCGCCTGGCTGTAGACGAGCATCGGCAGGGTGGTGACGTCCTTGGCGCCGGTGAACAGCACGATGCCGAATTCGTTGAGGCACATGACGAGGACGAGGCTGCCCCCTGCCGCGAGTGCGGGCAGGGCCTCCGGAAGGATCACCTTCCGCACGATCCGGGCGGGCCGGGCGCCGAGCGAGGAGGCCACTTCCAGCTGTGCGGTGTCGAGTTGGGAGAAGGCGGCGAGCAGGGGCCGCATCACGAACGGGGTGAAGTACGTGATCTCGGCGAGGAGCACGCCCCACGGAGTGGTGAGGAAGTCGAAGGGCCCCTGGGAGGCCCCGGTGGCGTCGGTCCACACGCCGTTCGCCATGCCGACCGTGCCGTAGACGAACAGCAGGGCCAGCGTGATCAGGAACGACGGGAAGGAGAGGAAGACGTCGATGAACTTGGCGACCGCCTTGCCCCCGGGGAACGGCACGAACGCGATGACGAGCGCCAGCACGAAACCGAGTACGAGGCAGCCGACCGTGGAGCCGACGGCGAGCCAGACGGTCGTGCCGAGTGCCGAGCGGAAGGACTCCGACGCGAGGACGTCGGCGTACGGGGTGAGTGAGGTGCCGCCCTCGTCGGGAGTGACGGACTGCTGGACGACGAGGGCCAGCGGGTAGAGGAGGACGAGAGCGAGCACCGCCACGGGGGGCAGCGCCCATATCCAGCCGGTCCGGCCCCGGCGCAGGGCGGCGGGGGCGAGTGCGCTAGCCATGGACCGCTCCTGTCACCGTCTTCGCCTCGGCCGGCGCTTCGACCGTGGGGAGCAGCACCGCATCCTGGGAGGCGAAGTGCAACGTGACCTTCTCGCCCATTGCCGGGGGCTCCCGGAGTTCGCGGAGGTCGGCCTTGACACGGTGGCCGTCGATCTCGACGTACAGCCGGTGGGTGGAGCCGCGCCACTGGACCTCCACGGCGGTGCCGGTGAGGGCGTTGGGGCCGTCCCCGAGCCCGACCAGGTGGGGGCGGACGCAGAGCGTGGCCGTGGTCCCGGCGGCGGCCTCCCCCGTGGAGACCTCCAGCTGGTGCCCGGCGAAGACGACGGATCCTGAACCGACCGTGACCGGCAGCAGGTTGGCGTTGCCGACGAACGAGGCGGTGAACTCCGTCCGGGGTGTGCGGTAGAGCTCCTGCGGGGTGCCGCAGTCCTGGAGCCGGGCCCGGTCCATGACGGCGATCCGGTCGGCGAGGGTGAGGGCCTCGACCTGGTCATGGGTGACGTAGAGGATGGAGACGTCGGGGAGTTCGCGGTGCAGGCGGGCCAGTTCGGCGAGCATGCCGGAGCGGAGCTGGGCGTCGAGCGCGGACAGCGGTTCGTCGAGCAGCAGGACTGCGGGGCGTACGGCGAGCGCGCGGGCGATGGCGACGCGCTGCTGCTGGCCGCCGGAGAGTTCGCGCGGATAGCGCGTGGCGTAGGCGGACATGCCGACGAGTTCGAGCGCCTCGGCGACCCGGGCGGCGATCTCGGTCTTGGGGACCTTGCGGGCCTTGAGGCCGAAGGCGACGTTGTCGCGGACGCGCATGTGCGGGAAGAGGGCGTACTGCTGGACGACCATGCCGATGCCCCGCTGGTGCGGGGGCAGCGCTGTGACGTCGCGGTCGCCGAGGTAGACCCGCCCGGAGGCGGGCCGCACGAAGCCGGCGACCGCGCGCAGGGCGGTGGTCTTCCCGGACCCCGAGGGGCCGAGCAGGGCCATGACCTCGCCGGGTTCGACGGTCAGGTCGAGCCGGTCCAGGACGGTGTTCCGGCCGTACGCGACGCTGACCCCGTCGAACCTGATGCCTCCGGCCGCCGTGCCCGTCATGCCTCGGCCCTCGCTATCAGGTCCGGCAGTCCGGCGACGGAGTCGAGGATGTGCGTGGCACCGTGCCCGCTGAGCCGGTCCTGGTCGTGGGCACCGGTCAGGACGCCGGCGACGACGCCGGCTCCAGCGCGTGCGCCGCTGAGCATGTCGTAGGCGGTGTCGCCCGCGACCACGGTCTGCCGGACGTCGTCCACGGCGCCGGTGCGCAGGAAGGCGGCGAGGACCATGTCGGGGTAGGGGCGGCCCCGGCCGCCCGCGTCGGCGGGGCAGAGGGTCAGGTCGGCCAGGTCCTGCCAGCCGAGGGCACGGAGGATGGCGTCCTGGGTGGTGCGGGCGAAGCCGGTGGACAGCACCACGGTCCGGCCCTCGCCCCTGAGCCGCTCGACGGCTTCGCGGGCGCCGGGGACCGGGGCGATGAGGCCGCTGTCGACCAGCGTGCCGTACGCCTCCTCGAAGGCGGTGTTGGCCTGCTGGGCCAGGTCCTCCTCGCCGAAGAGGTGCCGAAAGACGGAGATCTTGGACTCTCCCATGGTGGCGCGTACGTAACCGAGTTTCTCGGCGTGGTCGGCGGAGCCCGGTTCGACGCCGAGGCGCCCGGCGGCGGCCGAGAACGCCTGCTCGACAAGGCCGCCGTCGGCGACGGTGGTGCCCGCCATGTCGAGGACGATCAGATTCAGCTTGGTGTCGTGGGTCAACGTTTTCACCAGTTCAGTTCGTCGGCGGTTGTTTCGGCGATGGCGGGCGAGCAGGTCATGCCTCGGCCACCGGGCCCGGTGACCAGCCAGACGCCGTCGCGGACCTGCTCGCGGTGGACGACCCTGCTCGTGTCGGTGCACTGGGCGTAGACGCCGGCCCAGCGGTGACGGACGCGGGGCAGCGGGCGGCCGAGGAAGGACTCGACCACCCGGGCGAGGTGCTCGTACGGCTCCTCGACGGTGTCGAAGGCGAAGGGGTGCTCGTACTCGTGGGTGTCCCCGATGGTCAGTCCGCCGTCACGTCGCTGCACCATCAGGAGCTGCATCCGGTGCTCGGCGGCGATCGGTGCCTGGGCCTGGCCGGCGTTGAACGCGTCCAGGGCCTCACCGGCGTAGGCCGGGTAGTAGCGGAAGCTGTCCGCGTCGGCGACCGAGGTGGGCAGGGTCTCGCCGAGCGGATCGGTCTGCATCATCTGCAGGCGGACGCGGCGTACGGGCAGGTCCGGCCCGGCCAGTTCGCGCACGAGGCCGCCGAGCCATGCGCCGGTGGCAAGGACGACGGCATCGCCGGTGTGCACGTCGCCGTGGTCGTCGCGGACGGAGGACGTACCGATCACCTCGCGCACCTCACGGCCACCGAGGTAGGTGTACCGGCCGGAGGACAGCAGTGCTTGTTTCAGGGCGATTTGGGCGGTGCGTGGTTCGACGGCCGCGTCCCGCTCACACCACAGTGCGCCGGCGAAGTCGCCGCGCAGGGCGGGGTTGACCGCCCGGGCCTCCTCGGCGGTGAGCAGCTTGTAGCCGCGGGCCGCCGCGTCGGGGCGGGCGACGGCCGCCTCGGCGACCGCCAGCTCCAGTGCGCCGCGGACCGGGGTGAGCGACCCGCAGGACCGGAAGCCGAGGCCCGGCACCCGTTCGCCGATGGACTCCCACAGCTCGCGGGCCCGGAGCGCGGTCTCCAGCTCCTCGCCGCCGGCTCGGCCGCTGACCCATATCTGTCCGAAATTGCGGAGCGATGCTCCGCGCGCCTCGCTCTCGCGCTCGATCTGTACGACCTCGTGGCCGCGGTCCACTGCGTGCCAGGCGTGCATGGTTCCCACCACGCCGGCTCCTACGACGATGACTCTCACGCCGGTCACATTCCTGGGGGCGGGTGACCGGTATCGATCCGCGCAGCAACGGGAAGGTGAACGACCACCCAAGCTTGGACCAGACCCGTTACCTTTCCGTGATACGCATGTCCGGTGGCCCCTCCCGATCCGGCATCAGACGCGCGCGCCCAGCTGCGTCGTGAAGGAGAACCGGTCACCCCGGAACAGGGTCCGCACCCGCTCCAGCGGCAACCCGTCGGCATCCCGCGAGATCCGGTGGAGCAGCAGCATCGGCAGTGCGGGCGGGGTGCCGATCAGCAGCGCCTCGCGGGGGGTGGCCAGCACGGTCTCGATGCGTTCGTCCGCCCCGCCGAAGGTGATCCCGAGCCGGTCGTTGAGGTAGGCGTAGAACGACGAGTCGGGGTCGAACTCCTCACCCAGGTGCGGGACGCGGGCGACGGAGACGTAGGTGCTCTCCAGTCCGACCCGCTCGTCGTCGGCGAGCAGCACCCGCTCCAGGTGCCAGACGGGCTCGCCGCACACGATGCCGGTTTCGGCGGCGAGGGCCTCGGGGCAGGGGAAGCGGTCGAGCCCGATGAGGTGACGGCCGGGCGTGCGGCCCTGGCGGCGTACACCTTCGGTGTAGCTGGCGAGGGAGAGGGGCTGTTCGAGCTTGGGGCCCGCCACGACCGTGCCCCTCCCCTGCCGGCGCAACCGCCCCTCCAGCAGCAGTTCACGCAGCGCCTGCCGTACGGTCTCGCGCGACACGGCGAAGCGCAGGGCGAGGTCGCGCTCCGTGGGAAGGGTGCCACCCTCGCCCAACTCGTCGATCAGAGCGGAGACATGCGCCTTCACCACGTAGTACTTAGGAATACGGCCGTGCTCCGGGATGCCGGAACGGATCGGTGCGCCAGGTGCCTGGTCGGTCGGGAAGTCCACGACATCAATGGTGGCAGAAGCGCCGGCACCACTCCCCCGGCGAACGCGAGACGCGACCACCCTTTCGCCGGCGCGAGAGGAGGGCTTCGCCCGTTGCATCAGGGTGCTATATGCCAGTTCCGTCGGCGGGAGGGGACAGCAGGTCCGGTTCGTCCCGCCCGAAAGGGGGCGAGCCGAGGCCCCTTTCCGCGCAGCCACGGGACCACGGGGCTGCGGAGGTTCATGAGCGCTTCATCGCAGGACCACCGGTGCGTTCCCTCGGCGCTGGTGTGCGCTACCTACCATTCGGTTCAGACCGGTTACCACTTCGTTATGGTGACCGCACCACCGACAGGACCTCTCGTGAGATTCGCCAAGTTCACCCCGCTCGCGATTGCCGCGGTGTCCGCCGCGCTCCTCGCTCCGGCTCTCGCACACGCCGACACGCGGTCCGCGAACCGCGCACTCGACGCACCCACCCTCAGCGTGCCGGGCGGTCGCTACCAGAAGGCCGTCTCCATCACGCTGAAGTCCGAGCGGGGTACCACCGTCCGCTACACGCTCGACGGGACCACCCCCACGCACAGGAGCCGCGCGTACGTCCCGGGAAAGCCGCTGCTCATCCGCAAGGACACCAACGTCACCGCCGCCGCTTTCGACGGGCAGCAGGCGAGCCCCGCCGTCTCGTACGGCTACCTCATCAGGAGCAAGGAGCAGCCGGTCGCCGAGATCGTGGTCATGTCCGACGTGCACACGGGCAGCCACGCGGACGGCGACGCGCGCTACAAGAGCTTCTTCGACACCATCGGCTCGATCTTTCCGCGGCCCGACGCGATCCTGTCGAACGGCGACATGATCAACGACAACGGTGACGGCCGGGGTCCCGACCACAAGGCCGTGGCGGAGATCTTCCAGGCGAACCTGGCCCGCAAGGGGATGACCGACACTCAGCTCCTCGTCTCCAACGGCAACCACGATGCCGGCCTCGCCGCGATACGCGCCGGCTACCCGCGAGAGTGGTTCCCGGACAACGGTGGCGGCCACTACGAGTCGAGCATCAACGGCGTCCACCTCTTCACCATCAACACCGAGACGTACAACTCCGACACGGCGCAGCGCACCTGGCTCAAGGGCAGGCTCGCGGAGATCACCGCCGACCCGGCCCGCCGCAACGAGCCGATCCTCATCCAGGGCCACCGTCCGGCGCCCGGCACCGTGATGGACGGCCAGCAGTCGTCCAACCCGCTGCTGACGAAGGACCTGGCGGCCTTCCCTCAGGCCGTCTACTTCAGCGGCCACTCCCATCTCAACATCAACGACGAACGGTCGATCGCACAGCAGGACTTCACCGCCGTCAACGACGGTTCGATGTCCTACGTCGAAGTCGACCACGGCTATCAGGCGGTCACCGGGACCGGCCTCGCCGACCGCTTCGAGGCGACCACCGCCCAGGCCCTCTTCGTCGAGGTCTACAAGGACCGCACGGAGATCGCACGCGTCAACATGGCCGCCGACAAGCACGACATCTACCAGGGCGGGGTGTGGTCGGCGAACCCGCTGCCTCCGTACGCCAGCGCCGGGACGCTGAGCGGGCCGACCTGGACCGTGCAGCTCAAGGGCAGCACCGACCAGGAGATCAAGAACAACTTCCGGTACACCGGTGCCGCCCGGAACACCGTGGCACCCGCCTTCACGTCGCGCACTCCCCTGAAGGCGGTCACGGCCGCCAGCGGCGACACGGCACTGCGGGTCCAGCAGGCCGCGGACGACCAGATGGTCCACCACTACGACGTGGACATCACCAACAGGGCCACCGGTGCGAAGGTCCTCTCCGCCAAGGTCCTTTCCGAGTACTACTTCATGCCCCGTCCCAACACCCTCGACGTCCCCGTTCCCACCGGTGCCGCCGGCACCTCGTACACCGCTCGGGTCATCGCCGTCGACGCGTACGGCAACGCCTCCCCCACGGCCTCGCTGACCTTCGACCGCTGACCCCGGGAGCGGCCTCGGCGAAGACACGCACCGGCGACTCGTGGCCGAAGTGAAGAGCACACGTCGGGATACGGGGGCCTTCGCCGTCGGTCAGCCGGAACGCCTCGACTGACTGACGTGCGGGCGCAGAGCAGGGTTTACCGGCCGGGACCCGGCCCGGCCACCGGGCGCTGAAGAGGCGAAGCCCCGCGTCGGGCGGTAGGGGCACACCACGCGGGTCCCCGTGATCAGGAGGCCGTGAGGGACACGGCGTCGACGGTCCAGAACCAGTTGTTTCCCCCGGTGTAGCGGAAACGGATACGCGCGGTGGTCGCTCCCGCCGGCACCTGGAGCGTGATGCTCTCGGTCCTCGACGAGGTGTCGGCGGTGTACGTCTTCACGACTACGGGAGTTCCGCCGTCGTGGAAAACGAGGACCTCGCCCTTCTGCGGGGCTTCCTGACGGTAGTACGTGGTGTAACGCAGCACCGCCGTCGAGCCGCCCCGGACCGGCCAGGAGGGCGTCACCAGGGTGGAGTCGAAGGTGCCGCTGCAGCTCTTGTCGACCCACTCGTCGCCGTCGGCGACAGCGAAGACGCGACCCCCACAGGTGTACACAGCGCTCCCCTCACGAGCTCTGGTGATCACCGTCACCCGACGCCTCCCGTGACGGTGACCACGGCTCCTCCACCGCCGCCCTGCCACAACGGAAAGCGGCCCGCCACTCACCCAGCCTCAGGGAGCCGCCTCGTCGTGGAGTCGCAGCCGCACCCCGAAGGCGTGCCCTGCGGGCGGGTGGCGCGTTGTACCGGCCATGAACGTATGCCGAATCTTCTCTGTCGCAACGGCCGGATGCTTCCTGCTGGCCGCGGCCCCCACTGCCCAGGCCGACAATCTCGCCCCGGCACTGACCGACACCGTTCTCACCGCCGGCACCGCCGGCGAGCGGACAGGCACAGCCGCCCATGGAGTGGCGGAACGGACCGGAGTCGCGAAGAAGGTCCCGGCGGTGATGGGCCTCGTGCAGAAGGGGGCCGACGCGGTGGCGGCGCGCGACGGGGCGACCAGCACCTGATCACCGCGCATCTTCGAACGCAAGGTGTTGTGTGACGGGCACGGGGCTCTGGGATGGACGTTCGGCCAGCCTGCTGCCGACTCCTGGCGGCACCGCCTTCGACCACACCGTTGCGGTCGGTGTGCATGTCCTCGAAGATCAGCGGACGAGGGCAGCGACGGTTTCGACCACGTCGTCGAGGCGAGCCTCCACACGCCCTCGGGACGGCTCACCGCGAGGGGCTGCGGCGACCACCTCGACGACGCGGCGATTCGATGCGCGCCGACCCCAGCCGGAGTAGTCTCAGCCCCCTCCCGGCTACTTGGTGTCCAGCTTGCCGTCGCCCACCGAGTACAGCCAAGACACCTGGCCCCTCGCCACAGGCGGTTCCACTGTGGCTGCCGTGGAGGTCACGGAGCGGGTGCGCCACGGTCCCGCCGGCCGGCCCCCAGCACCACCAGCAGAGCAAATCCGCTGAGGACCACATTGCGCGTGGCCGCCTCCAGGCCGTTCCAGTCGTCCGACTGCCACATCGCGAACCACTCGCCGCCGATCGCGAGGAACCCCATACCGAACAGAAGCAGCACCATCACCAGGCCGACGGTGGAGATCTGCCGGGCCCTCGGCCTCCGGCGGGCCCAGAGCCAGGTGCCGGCGAGCAGGACAAGAGCGGCCACGGTCTCCCAGGCGATGATCGCGACGTACGCCGCGTCCTGGAGGGTGCGCGAGGTGACCGCTCGCCACATCAGGTCCTTGTCCTGGAACGTGGTGTCCATCGCCAGCACATGACGCACGAAGTCCCGGTTCGTGCCGAAGTCCGTGATGTTACCGAAGGCGACGAGAGAGACGAGGACTGCGACCGTCGCGGTGAGTAACGCGGCGGCGACCTCGTGTGTTCCGAATAAGCGTGTAGGTGGTGGTGCCGTTCGCCCGGGGGAAGCCGGCGGCGCATCCGATGAATGGCTCATGATCCGACTATGGTCCGGGCGGAGCCCGCTGGGAAGATCCCATGGCAACGTGGGCTTGATCCGCTTCGAAGCAGGCCGACATCGACGCACGCGCCGGGCTCGGCGCCCAGCCGGCGATTGGCCGCTCGAACTGCCCGGTCCGGAGTCCGGCTGCCGGTCGGCCGCACCGGCCGGTGCCAGGACAGCGCGCTCGCGGAGTCGTTCTACTCAGCCATCGAACTCGAACTGCTCGGCACCTCCGCAGACACCCGGCGAATGCCGGGACGGAGGCTTGACACGAACACGCCCGCTTGTATGGTCTAGTCCAACAGAACTCGCCGCTCCGCTTCAGGAGTTGAGCCTTGCCGGTGTCTTTGCACGCCGACGAGGACGGTGAGTGCGCGTGACCTTCGCGCCTCTTGGCCCCCCACCCAGAGGCCGTGCCGGCCCGTGCGGTCATCCCCACACATGACCGCTCATGCCCTGGTGCGGCCTGATGTGAAGGAGTTACGTATGCACGCCAGCAGGAAGACAGCCGCACTGATCGGTGCGGCCCTGGCTCCCGTCATCGCGATCAGTCTGCCCGCCGGTTCGGCGAGCGCCCACGGCTACATCTCGGATCCGCCGAGCCGGCAGGCGCAGTGCGCCGCGGGGACGGTGTCCTGCGGTGACATCACGTACGAGCCGCAGAGCGTCGAAGGGCCGAAGGGCCTGACCAGCTGCAGCGGAGGGAACAGCCGCTTCGCGGAGCTGGACGACGACAGCAAGGGCTGGGCCGTCACCCCGGTCCCGAAGAACGCGACGTTCTCCTGGAAGCTCACCGCTCAGCACTCCACCAGCACCTGGGAGTACTACGTCGGCGGTCAGCAGATCGCCCTGTTCGACGACGGTGGCGCCAAGCCCGGCGCCGTGGTGAACCACGCGGTCGACTTCGGCGGCCTCACCGGGCAGCAGAAGGTGCTCGCCGTGTGGAACGTGGCAGACACCGACAACGCGTTCTACGCCTGCATCGACGTCAACGTCGGCGCCTGACCCATCGAGTGGAGCGAGGCCGGGAGAGCGGCGGCCCCGTCCCGGGTCTGCCCGCCTCCTCCCCCTCAGCGGGAGGGGCTTCCACGACAAGCCCCTCCCGGGCTCCCACTCGCCACGTCCTCGCGCAGCCGGCTCACGGATGCGGCACGTCCCCGAACGCGCCGCGTCCGGCGGGCATACCGAAGTGACCTTCGCCGACGGCACCACCCTCACCACCGGCCTCCTCGTCGGCGCCGACGGTGCCTGGTCCAGGGTCCGGCCGCTGCTCTCGGACGCCATGCCCGCCTACAGGTACAACGTTCGTCGAGACCTACCTCCATGACGTGGACCGGAGCCACGCGTCCACCGCATCTGTCTCGGTGACAACGCCCCCACCAGCTTCATCGACTTCTTCACCGGCGGTCCCCAAGGAGAGGCGGCAGCACAGGGCCGGCTCTGAGGTCCAGGCGCCCTGTCACCGCCGTTTCTCCGATCTCGGCCGGCCCCGCCGCCGTACCAGGACCGGGCCGCGGACGCCACGTCGGGTCGGGTCGGGTCGGGTCGGGTCGCGTCGCGTCGCGTCGGCTACGGCCTTTCCGGACGGGCCACGAGTACCTCGACGCCGTCCGCCTGGAGGGCGTCGAGGTCGAAGGCCGGGATGCCCGAATCGACGACGACGAGGTCGAAGGCGGTCACGGGGGCGAGCTGGTAGAGCCCTCGCCGGCGGAACTTCGTGTGGTCGACCAGCAGGATCTTGCGCGCGCACGCATCCATCAGAGCTCGCTTCACCGCCACCGTCTCCTGCGACTGGTGGTAGCAGTGGCCCCGGGTGATGGCGGTCGTGGAGGCGAAGAGCAGATCGGCGCTGAGACTGGACACGGCGTCCACCGTGCGCAGTCCGAGGAAGGCGTCGTAAGCGGGGTAGTAGGTGCCGCCCAGGGAGATGAGCTCGATGCCCGGGCTGCCGGCCAGCGTCTGGGTGACGGGACCGAAGTTGGTGATGACGGTCAACGGGGCGTGCCGGTCCAGGAGCCGGGTGAGCGCCAGAGCCGTCGTACTGTCGTCGATGACGACCGCCTGGCCGGGCTTGACCAGAGGCAGGGCGGCGCGGGCGATGGCCTCCTTGGCCGTCGTCATGGCGCGGGCACGGTGGCGCACGTCGCCGTGGAAGGCGGTCGAGGGCTGCGCGGTCGCGCCCCCGCGGACCTTTCTCAGCCAGCCCCGGTCCTGGAGGTGGTCGAGGTCCCGGCGGATGGTCATGGCCGTCACGCCCAGCTCGTCCGCCAGTTGCTCGATCCGGACGAAACCCCTGTCCACGACGCGGGCTTTGATCCGCTCCCTCCGCTCGCGGGGTTTCCTTCCGCTCATGTCGGCCGGTTGCCGGTCCTCTGCTCCCACAGACGCTCCTGTTCCTTTTCTGTGAAGTGCACATCTCCTGCAGCCGCTGGAGCCCCCGTTGCTGAACGCGGGCTGTCGGACGGGGTCCGCGTCCCGCGTGCCGGGCCCCGAACTCCGAACGAACATCGAATGCCGGGGATACGGCACAGCAATTGTTCAATTACTGCGGTCCGTTGACACAAATGAAACATCTGAGTTTCCTGAGCGTTGCCTTCAGTGTCGATGCGCAGGGAGTGGAACATGAGAAGACCGGCACGTCTCGCTCTCACCGGCATCCTCGCCATGGGCGCGCTCGTATCGTGCGCGGAGGAGCCCGGCGGCACAGCCGGCCCCGGCGGCAGCGGCCCGGGCAAGGTCGCGTTCCTGATGCCCGACCTCGCCTCCACCCGGTACGAGCAGTACGACGCCCCCCTCTTCAAGAAGCGCATGGGGGCGCTCTGCCAGGAATGCGAGGTCATCTATCAGAACGCCGACAGCGACGCCTCGTTGCAGCAGCAGCAGGCCAACTCGGCGATGGCGCAGGGTGCCGAAGTCATCGTGCTGGACCCGGTCGACTCCGATTCCGCGTCCACCATCGTGCAGACGGCGCATTCCCAGGGCGTCAAGGTGATCGCCTACGACCGCCCGGTGACCAAGAAGGCCGCGGATTTCTATGTCTCGTTCGACAACGAGGCGATCGGTGAATCCATCGGCAGGTCGCTGGTCGGCCGCCTCGAGGAGACGGGAGCGAAGGGCGGACTGCTCCAGGTCAACGGTTCTCCGACCGACGCCGCCGCAGGGCTGATCAAGAAGGGCGTCCACAAGGCGATCGACGACAGCGGATTCGAACTGCTCGCCGAGTACGACACGCCGGACTGGTCACCGGAGAAGGCGCAGCAGTGGGCGAGCGGGCAGATCGCCCAGTACCCCGGCCGGATCGCGGGTGTGGTCGCCGCCAACGACGGCACCGGGGGCGGGGTGATCGCGGCCTTCAAGGGCGCCGAGGTGAAGGTCCCTCCGGTCACGGGCAACGACGCGGAGCTGGCGGCGGTCCAGCGCGTCATCTCGGGTGACCAGTACAACACCATCTCCAAGCCCATCAAGACGGTCGCGGAGGCTGCGGCGGAGGCCGCCCACCAGCTGATGGAGGGTGAGACTCCCAAGGGGGACTCGACGCTCTTCGACACGCCTTCGCAGCTCTTCGAACCGACGGTGGTGACGCGGGAGAACGTCAAGGAGGTCGTCTTCGGCCCCGGCGGGGTGCTCGAGCCCGCGGATGTCTGCACCCGCGTGTACGCCGACGCCTGCCGGCGTCTGGGCATCGAGTAGCGGGGTCCTGAGCCGGAGCGAGAGGGGGTATCCATGACGAGTTCCGCGATCCACGCGGCCTCCGGTTCGCCTGGGGCGGGCCGGGGAGCCGAAGGGACGGCCGTGCTGTCGCTGCGGGGTGTGAGCAAGCAGTTCGGCGCGGTCGCCGCGCTCAGCGGCATCGATCTCGACGTGGCGGCGGGTGAGGTGGTCGCCGTGGTCGGGGACAACGGCGCCGGCAAGTCCACGCTCGTGAAGATCCTCTCCGGGGTGTACGCGCCCGACGCGGGGACGGTCTCCTTCCACGGCAGCGAGGTCTCGTTCGACTCCCCGGGCGCCGCCCACGCGCTGGGCATCGCGACGGTCTACCAGGACCTGGCGCTGTGCGAGAACCTCGATGTGAAGGCGAACCTGTTCCTCGGTCAGGAGCTGCGGCCCTGGATGCTGGACGACGTCGCCATGGAGAAGCGGTCCTGGGAGCTGCTGCGTGAGCTGAGGGCCAGGATTCCCACGCTCGACGTCCCGGTGGCCGCTCTGTCCGGCGGTCAGCGGCAGACGGTGGCGATCGCCCGGGCTCTGCTCGGCCGTCCGGAGGTCGTCCTGCTCGACGAACCGACGGCCGCCCTCGGTGTCGCGCAGACCGCGGAGGTGCTCAACCTCATCGAGCGGCTGAGGGACAAGGGGCTCGGCGTCGTCATGATCAGCCACAACATGGAGGACGTCAGGGCGGTCGCCGACCGGGTGGCGGTGCTGCGGCTCGGGCGCGACAACGGGGTGTTCGACGCGCGGGAGGTCTCCTCCGAGGAGGTCGTCGCCGCGATCACCGGCGCCACCGACAATGCCGTTTCGCAGCGTGCCGCGCGCCGCGCGGTCGCCCCCAGGGAAGAGGAGGGACAGCCGTGACCTCACTCGGTTCTCCGGTGGCGGCGGCCACCGACCCGCAGGACGGGCCTCCGGCGGCACGGCACGGTTTCCGGGACAGCGTCCGCGGCACGGTCCGCCGGGCCCGGGCCGGCGACCTGGGCATGCTGCCGGTCGTCGCCGGTGTCGTGGTGATCTGGACGATCTTCCAGTCGCTGAACCGGACCTTCCTGTCCAGCACCAATCTGGTGAACCTGTCCTTCGACATGGTGTCCCTGGGCGTGATCGCGCTCGGAATCGTGTGCGTCCTGCTGGTCGGCCAGATCGATCTCTCGGTCGGCTCGGTGAGCGGGGTGGCCGCCGCCACCACGGGTGTGGTGATGGTCCGGCACGAGCAGTCGGTGTGGCTGGCGGTCCTGGTCGCGGCCGGCGTCGGCGCGCTGATCGGCTGGGTCTACGGGCAGGTGCTCAACCGCTTCGGCGTGCCCAGCTTCGTCGTCACCCTCGGCGGCCTGCTCGCCTTCCTCGGCACCCAGCTCTGGCTGCTGCGCGGCCAGAACGCCATCAATCTGCCGTACGACTCCGCCCTGGTGAAGTTCGCCCAGGTGTGGTTCGTCCCCGACGCGCTGGCCTACGCCCTCATGCTCCTGGCCGCAGGCGGTTTCCTCGCCGTCGGCCTGGCCCGGTCGCGCAGCCGCCGCCGTGCCGGGCTGTCGTCCGTCTCGCCGCGGTGGCTGGCGGTGCAGGCTCTGGCCCTGGCGGCGGCCCTGCTGTTCGCCGCGTACTACCTGAACCGCACCCGTGGCGTGCCGTGGATGTTCGTGCTCTTCACCGCCTTGGTCCTGGTCCTGCACTACGTCCTCACCCGGACCGGGTTCGGCCGGTCCCTGTACGCGGTGGGCGGCAACGCGGAGGCCGCCCGCAGGGCCGGTATCGACGTACGCGGGGTGTACACCGCGACGTTCGTCATGTGTTCCACACTCGCCGCGACCGGCGGGGTGCTGGCCGCCGCCCGTCTCGCGGCGGCCAACCAGAGCACCGGCACGGCGGACGTGAACCTGAACGCCATCGCCGCGGCGGTGATCGGCGGGACCAGCCTCTTCGGCGGCCGCGGCTCCGCGTTCGCCGCCCTGCTCGGGGTGCTCGTCATCCAGTCGATCTCCAGCGGGCTGACCCTGCTCAATCTCGATTCCTCGTACCGCTTCATCATCACGGGCTGCGTGCTGCTGGTCGCCGTCGCCCTGGACTCCGCCGCCCGCCGTTCGCGGCAGGCACACGGAAGGGGCTGAGGCATGACGTCGCTGGCCATCGACGCGGGCACCACCACGGTCAAGGTGGTCGGATACGGCCCGGACGGGACGGAGCTGACGGCCGGTCACCGGCCGGCGCGGGTGCTGCGGCCCCGGCCCGGTCTGGCGGAGCAGGACATGGGCCAGGTCTGGGAGGCGGTCGTGTCCGCCGTCCGCGAGGTCGTGGCCGCGCTGCCGGAGCCGCCCGACATGGTCGCCGTCACCGGTCAGGGCGACGGGGCGTGGCTCGTCGACGACAGGGGCCGGCCCACCGGGCCCGCCGTGCTGTGGAACGACGGCCGGGCAGCCGACCTGGTCACGGGATGGGAGCGCGACGGCACCCTGGAGCAGGCCTTCAGAATCTGCGGCTCCCGGCTGTCCACCGGTATGCCCAACGCCGTGCTGGCCTGGATGCGGGAGCACGACCCGGACCGGACGCGCCGCTCCCGCCACCTGCTGACCTGCGGCGGCTGGCTCTTCCTGAAGCTCACCGGGGAGGCGGCCGTGGACGAGTCGGAGGCGTCGGCGCCCTTCCTGGACATCGGGCGACGCACCTGGTCCGACCGGCTGTTCGAGTTGTACGGCGTGGAGTGGGCCCGCGAGCTCCTGCCCGAGCTGCGGGACGACGACCACCGTGTGACCGCGCTCAGCGGCGCCGCCGCCGCGGGGACCGGACTGCCCGAGGGCATCCCGGTGGTGCTGGCCCCCTACGACATCTGCGCAACCGCGATCGGGTCCGGCGCCGTCAGCACCGGCCGGGCCTGCACCGTGCTCGGCACCACCCTGTCCACCGAGATCGTCACCGACTCGGCCCGCTGTGTGCTCACCGACGAGCCGGTGGGTATCACCGTCACCCTGGGCGTCCCCGGGCACTATCTGCGCGCCTTCCCCACGATGAGCGGCGGCGACATGCTGCACTGGGGCGCACGGCTGCTCGGGCTCGACTCGGTCGCGGATCTGATGGCACTGGCCGAGCGGGGCGCCGAGGACACGGCCGGAGTGCGGTTCCTCCCCTATGTGTCCTCGGCCGGGGAGCGCGCCCCGTTCTTCGACCCGGGAGCTCGCGGTTCCCTGTCCGGCCTGTCCCTGGACAGCGGCCGGGAGGACGTGGCCCGCGCGGTGGTGGAGGGCGCCACGATGGCCATCCGCGACTGTCTGGCCGCCTCAGCGGCCGCTCCGGAGGTGTTGACCCTCAGCGGGGGCGGTGCCCGGAGCGCGTACTGGACGCGGCTGATCGCGGATGTCACCGGCCTGCCCGTGGCGATCCCCGCCGACGCGGAGACCGGCGCCCGAGGCGCTTGGCTGACCGGCATGGTCGCCACCGGCCGTGAGCCGGACTTCGCGACGGCGACGGCCGGGCACGTGCGGATCTCCGCGACCTGCGAGCCGGACCCGGCCAAGGGCAGGTCCGTGCGTGCCCGTTACGAGGAGTTCGTCCAGCTGCGCGAGCTGCACCGGCCGATCTGGGCGCTCGGGCGCGACAGCGCGGGCATCGTCGGTGGAGCGGGCGCGTGAGCGGCGCCGGCCAGGACGTCTGGCTGGGCGTCGACCTGGGCACCCAGGGGGTCCGCGCGGTCGCCGTGACCTCGGACGGCCGACTGCTCGGGTCGGGGTCCTCGCCGCTGACCAGCAACCGGCGGGGCGAACGCCATGAACAGGACCCGGAGCAGTGGTGGCGCGCGGTCTGCTCGGCCGTGGTGCAGACCTGCGCGGCGGGCGCCGACCCGCGCCGCGTCCGGGCGGTGGCCGTCGACGCGACCTCCGGAACCGTCACGCTGACCGACCGGCACGGCAGGTGCGTCGCCCCCGGCCTCATGTACGACGACGGCCGCGCGACCGTGGAGGCGGAGCAGGTCAACGCGCTCGGCGAGGAGCAGTGGGCCAAGGCCGGCTACCGGCGGATGCAGCGCTCCTGGGGGCTTCCCAAGCTCCGCTGGCTGCTCGACCGCTATCCGCACGCGGTCGCGGACGGCTGGCGCCTCGCGCACCAGAACGACGTGGTCAACCGCAGGCTCGTCGGGCACGAGGTGCCCACGGACACCAGCAACGCCCTCAAGTCCGGGGCCGACGCCGCGGCGGTGTCCTGGCCGGAGAAGGTCTTCGCCGCGCTGGCGATCCCCACCGGGGTGCTGCCCGGGCTGGTGCTGCCCGGCACCGTGATCGGCGAGATCTGCGCCGGCGCCGCGGCGGAGTGCGGACTCGTCCCGGGGACTCCCGTGGTCGCCGGGATGACGGACGGCTGTGCGGCCCAGCTGGGCTCCGGGGCGACCGCGGTGGGCAGCTGGAATTCGGTCCTGGGCACCACGCTCGTGCTCAAGGGTGTCACCGAGGAACTGCTGCACGACCCGGCCGGTGTCGTCTACTCCCACCGCTCGCCCTCCGGCCACTGGCTGCCCGGCGGGGCTTCCAGTACCGGCGCGGGCCTGATCCCCCGGGAGTTCCCCGGCGTCGGACTTGACCTGCTGACCGCCGAGGCGGGGCCTCTGCTGCCCACCGGGCTGCTGCGCTATCCACTGGTCTCACCCGGGGAGCGGTTCCCCTTCGTCGCTCCGGACGCGGTGGCGTTCCGCAGCCGGGAGGCGGCGGGCCGCGCCGAGGACTTCGCCGCGCTGATGCAGGGCGTCGCGTATCTCGAACGCCTCTGCTTCGATTACGTGGACCTGCTCGGCGCCCCCACCGACGGAGCCGTCGTCCTCACCGGCGGCGCGACCCGTAACCCGGTGTGGAACCAGCTCCGCGCCGATGTGCTGCGCCGGCCCGTGTCACTGCCCCGCCATGCCCAGCCCGCCCTCGGCATGGCTGTTCTCGCCGCCTCCGCCTGTGGGTGCGCGGGCGGTCTGGACGGTGCGGCCGCCGCGATGGTGCGGCCCGACCGGGTGCTTGAGCCGCGGGCCTCGGACCGGTCCGCGCATGACGAGGGCTATGTCCGGCTGCTCGGTCTGCTGGTCCAGCGCGGCTGGCTGCCCGAGACCGTCGCGGCACACGCACGAGAAGGGACCGCATCATGAGCCTCCATGTCTTCCTCGTACGTCACGGGGAGAGCGTCTGGCACGCCGAGAACCGCTACGCCGGGATCTCCGACATCGATCTCTCCGAGCACGGCCGTGCCCAGGCCGCCGGGCTCGCCTCCTGGGCGGGCCGGGCTGATCTCACGGCGGTGTGGTCCTCACCGATGCGGCGCTGCCGGCAGACCGCGGAGGGGAGCGCGGCCCGCGCCGGTCTGCCGCTGAATCTCGAACCTCGGCTGCGTGAGCTCGATTTCGGCATCGCCGAGGGGCTGACCCGTGCCGAGATGCGCGAGCGCCTGCCCGGTGCGCTGAAGGCGTTCGAGGCCGACCCGGTGGGGAGCCACTTCCCGGAGGGGGAGGACCCCGTCGCCGTCGGTGAACGCTGTGCCGGCTTCCTCGCCGGTCTGCGCGCCGGTCACCAGGAGGGCCGTGTCCTCGTCGTGGCCCACTCGACCGCCATCCGGCTCGTCCTCTGCCGGCTGCTCGGCATCCCGCTCCGGGACTACCGCCGCGTCTTCCCGTACCTGGCCAACTGCGCGTTGAACGAACTGATCCTCCGAGACGGCACACCCTCGCTGCTGGCGCTGAACCAGCACGTGACCCCGGGAGTATCCGAGTGACCACCATCCTCGCGGCCGGCGACCACTTCGTCCGCAACTCCCTCCTCACCGGCCACCTCAGGCCGGTCGCACCCGAGGCCACCTTCCGTGAACTCACCCTGCCCTGGCCCGTGGAGCCCTTCGGGGCGGTGGCCGAGGTCCACGAGGCATCCGGCACGGAGGACCAGCTCATCGAGGCCCTGGACGGGGTGGACATCTGTGTCACCCAGATGGCACCGCTGACGGAGCGGGTCCTCGGAGCGAGCCCAGGGCTCCGTCTCTTCTGCGTCGGCCGGGGCGGCCCGGTCAACGCCAATCTCGCGGCGGCCACCCGGCACGGTGTCGCGGTCACCTTCGCCCCCGGCCGCAACGCCACCGCCACGGCCGAGCACACGGTCGCCCTGATGCTGGCCGCCACCCGCCGCGTGCCCGCCGTTCATCAGGACCTCACGGCGGGCGTCTGGCGGGGTGACTACTACCGCTACGACAGCGTCGGACCCGAACTGGAGGGCAGCACGGTCGGCATCGTGGGATACGGCGCCATCGGGTCCCGGGTGGCCCGGATCGTCCAGGGTTTCGGCGCGCGCGTCCTGGTCGCCGATCCGTACGCCGACGACGCCGGCCTGGGGCCGGCGGAGCGGGTGGGCCTCCCCGAGCTGATGCGCCGCTCGTCCTTCGTCACCGTGCACGCCCGGGCCACCCCGAAGACCGAGGGTCTGCTCTCCCGTGAGCTGATCGGGCTCATGCCGCCCGGCGGCGTACTCGTCAACTGCGCCCGAGGCTCCCTGCTCGACTACGACGCCGTCTGCGACGCCCTGGACGAGGGCCGCCTCTTCGGCGCGGCCTTCGACGTCTATCCGCAGGAGCCGCTGCCGTCCGGCTCCCGGCTCCGGCGTACCGCCAACGTCGTCATGACCCCGCATCTGGCGGGCGCCAGCAAGCAGACCGCCCACAACGCGTCCGCCCTCGTGGCCGGCGAGGTCGCCCGCTTCCTGGCCGGCCGCGCCCCCGCGCACTGCGCGAATCCGGAGGTGCTGCGGACCTGGTCATGACGGACGTACGAAGGGAGTTGGAGCAAGTCTCACGTTCCCCTGGAAAGGAAACCGCGTGCGCCACAGGCTCCGGATGTTCCGAACCGTGCTCGTCGCCGGGATCAGTGTCCCGGCCCTCCTCCTCGCCGCTCCCTCCCCCGGCATCGCCGCCGGGAGCGACGGCGCCGCCCGGCCGCCCGGACTGCCGTCCTACGTCTACGGGGGCACGTGGCCGACCAGCCATCTGCAGGGCGTGACCGTGGACCGCGAGCGCGACTCCGTCTACTGGTCGTTCACCCAGCAGCTGGTCAGGACCGACCTCGCCGGCAAGGTCCTCGGGACCGTCGAGGGGCTCACCGGCCACCTCGGGGACATCGACGTCGACGACCGGGACGGCAGGGTTTACGGATCGCTCGAGTACAAGTCGGCGGAATCCTTCTACATCGCCGTGTTCGACGCCCGGAAGATCGACCGGGTCGGAATGAACGCGGAGCGGGACGGCGTCATGACCGCGGTCCATCTCGACGAGGTGGCCGAGGACTTCACCGCCGACATGGACGGCAACGGCGTCTTCGACGGCGACACCGCCGACACCCCCGACCACCGCTACGGGTGCAGCGGCATCGACGGGGTGTCGTTCGGCCCCGAGTTCGGCAAGCGGGGCGGAAGGCAGACGCTGAAGGTCGCGTACGGCGTCTACTCCCACACCGGCAGGACAGACAACGACCACCAGGTGATCCTGCAGTACGACATCAGCATCTGGGGCAGGTACGCGCGGCCGCTCTCCCAGGACGCGCCGCACCACAGCGGCCCCCGCCGCCACGACGGCAAGTTCTTCGTCCGCACCGGCAACACCACCTACGGCGTGCAGAACCTCCAGTACGACCCGTACACCAGGAACTGGATCATGGCGGTCTACAAGGGCAGGAAGGAGGGGTTCCCGAACTACTCGTTCTTCACGGTCGACGGCTCCGTCGAGCCGGTACGCGGAGAGATCGAGGGCCAGCCCGCACGGGAGACCGGCAAGCTCCTCACCCTCCGCGAGGCCGGCCTGCGCGACGAGCCGACCGGCATCCGCGGCTGGGAGTTCCACGGCAGCTACGGGTTCGACGCTCTGGGCGACGGCCGCTACTACGTCGCACAGGGCCGGGCCGTGGAGCAGGACGGTGTCGTCGGGCAGGAGGGCGAGATCCGCCTGCACCGCTGGACGGGCGAGCCCCCGGGCCCCTTCGAGCCGCTCGGCCAGGGGCTTTCGTCCGGATCGGGCTCCCACTCCAGCGGGTGAGCGCGGGACGGCCGGTACGGTCCACAACTCGCACCCGCCGGACCGCGACGGACAACGCCCCGGTTCGGAACGGTTGAAGGGGGTCGACGAAGCCCGATGGTGCCGTTCCGCGCGAAGTCACCGGAACGACACGGCTGGGCCGCCGTCGCCTGGTGCCTGGAGCGGCTACCGCCGGTCAGAGGACCGCGGGGGCGCCACGACCGGTGAGGGCGGACGGCTGCCGCGCAACCGCCCGCCCTCGGTGTCATCGGCCGTCAGGAAGCGGTGGCTCCGTAGACGCCCATCTCGTGGACCGAGTAGCCCCAGGTCGTCTTCCGCTCGACCCCCTGCATGCGGACGTACCGCACGGTCTCGTCGGCGGCGAGCCGGACGACGTCGTTGCCGCAGGCGTCCGGGCGCCGCGTGGACGCGGTCTTCCACTCCTTCCCGTCCTGGGAGGTCTGGACGGTGTACTCCGTCGCACAGGCGCTCTCCCAGGCGAGGGTCACCGCGGCGACCTTCGCCGGGGCGGCGAGCTCGATCTGCACCCATGCGTCGTCCGAGTAGTCGGATGCCCAACGGGTGCCCATCAGCCCGTCGTTCACATGTCCGGGCGCCAGCCGGTCGAGGTCCTGCTCCACGCCGGACGCGGATGCCGTGCCCTTCAGGGCCAGGTTCTCCCCGCCTCCGGCGGAGCCCCAGAGCTGCAGCCGGACACCGGCCTGGACGAGGAAGGTGTCGAGCACCCCGTCGCCGACCTTGGGCTGGACCTTTCCCCAGGAGTTGCGCGGCGGGTCGACCCGCACGGCGCGGGCCCGCTGCTGGAGCTCGTCGGACTCGGCCAGCAGCCGGGCGGAGGTCTCCTCGTCCCCTGCCTGCCGGGCCTGGAGTGCGTCGAGCATCGTCACCATCGCCTTGCCCCACAGCTCGGTCGCGTCCAGCCAGGGTGCCGCGTCGACGGTGAAACCCTCTTCCACGGATCCGCCGCGGATCGTGGCCGGGGACCGCTCGACGGCATGGGCGTAGGTGCGCAGGGCCTTGACGGCGCCGGCACGGTCGCCCTCGTCCCATGTCCTCCAGAACTCCGCCGTGCGCCGGGCGAGTTCGGGCGCCTGGGGCTGCCAGGGAGTGGCGCCGAAGGTCGGGGCCATGTGTTCGAGGTCGCCGAGGACGAGCAGGGCCTCGGTGGCCTCGCGGTTGCCGCCCGCGAGATAGGACATGGCGTCACGCCAGTTCCTCTCCGCGTCGTACGCCCGGTCGTTCCAGGTGAAGTCGGCGGCCCCGAAGACGGCGACCTTGCTCGCGTACGGCTGGTTCATGGGGTTGGCCACGATGCCGGAGATGTGCTCGGACAGGCCCGCCTCCCGCTTGTCGTACGGTGCGAGCAGCAGCCGTCCGCCGGTGTTGCCGAAGTCGTTGACCGGGTAGTTGTCCCACACGAAGACCTTGCGGCCGAAGGCCGTCGCCGCCTGCTCCGCCTGAGCGTTGGTGATCCGTTCCGGCACGACGCCCACGCCGGTCCACATCACCTCGACCGCGGGGTCCAGCGTGTCCCGTATCGCCTTCTTGTAGGCCGTTTCCGAGAGGTCGGAGTACTCGGTGGGCACCATCTGCAGGGGCCATGTGCCCTCGTGGGTGGCGATGAAGTCGCGCTGTACGTCGTTGAGCAGGTCGACCTGGGCCTTTCCGGCCGCTCCCCTGCCCGGCTCTCCGTACGCCTCCCGGTCGCCCTCGCAGTTCCAGGCGGCGTAGTCGATGTCGTCGAGCGGGAGGGAGAAGGCGCGGGTCCCGAGGTCGTACAGCGCCTGGAGCTTGTCCTTGAGCGCCTTGCGGTCGGCGGGGTCGGAGTAGCAGATCGACTCCCCGGGGGAGACGGCGAAGGTGAAGCGGACGTGGTTCGCCGTGGCCCGTTCCACCAGCTCGCCCAGCTCCGCCAGCTTGTCGGCCGGATAGGGTTCGCGCCATTCACCCCGGTGGTAGGGGTCGTCCTTGGGCGCGTAGATGTACGTGTTCGCCTTGACGTCCCCGTAGAAGTCCATCTGGTCGAGGCGTTCGGCGGGGGTCCAGGGCTGGCCGTAGAAGCCCTCGATGGTGCCCCGTAGCGGCATCGACGGGAAGTCGCTGACGCGTACACCGGACACCTTCCAGCCGTGGTGTCCGGAGCGGACGAACAGCTGGCGCAGGGTCTGCACGGCGTAGAACTGGCCGGCGCCGTCCTTGCCGCCGAGGGTGATCCGGGAGCCCGCTCCGGTGCGTGAGACGCGCAGCGCGTAGCCCTCCGCGTGGTCGGGAACCGCCGTGTCGGCGAGTCCCGCCGCGATGTCGGAGCGTGCGGCCGGGCCCAGCCGTACGGTGAGCAGTCCGGCGGCGGCCCCGGGAACCTTTCCGGGAGCGACGATGTCCACCCGGTGGGCGCCGTGTGCCTTCAGTTCGCGGACGAGGCGGTCGCGGGCGGCGGCGTCCGTGTCCTTGTCCGCGACGACGAGCACCCGGCCCGTCACGACGGCGTCCGCGCCTGCCCGGGCGAGGGACTGCGGGGCCGGGGAGACCGACGGCACGGCTGCGGCAGCGCGGGGGGTGGTCTCGTCGGCGGCGGCCGGGAATGCGTCGAGCGCCAGGGTGCTTGCGAGTGCGAAGCACACCCCGAGCACCGTGGCGGCCTTCAGGTTTCTTCCCATGAGCTCTCCAAGCATGGTCTAGACCATCAATTGCCCTTGCTCTCATGGATGGTGCGGCGTCGGGAGCCAAGAGGTAAGACGTATGGGGTCTAGACCTCTTCACCACTCCCCTTTACTCTGGCCAACACGGCCACCAACGGCCCCGACTTGGCATGCCCAGCTCACTGCCGACCGTCGACCAGACCGGATTCCCAGGCCCACGCGGCGATCTCCACACGGTTGCGGGCGGACAGCTTGATCTGGACGTTGGCGAGGTGCGTCTTCACCGTGCCCACCGAGATGGACAGCTCGACGGCGATCTCGGCGTTGGTCAGTCCTCTGGCCACCAGACGCACCAGGTCCTTCTCCCGTGCGGAGAGCGCGGTGTGCGGCTCCCGGTGCGCGGGCGTCGCGCTGTTGAGGCGCCGCAGCAACCGTACGGTGATGGCCGGGCTCACCAGCGCCTCGCCGGAAGCGGCCGCCCTGATGGCCTCGACGAGCAGGGCAGGGCCCGAGTCCTTGATCAGGAACCCGGAGGCGCCTTCGCCCAGGGCCCGCTGGACGTACTCGTCGTCGTCGAACGTCGTGACCACGACGACCTTCGGCGGGTCCACGGTGCCTGGGCGGGTCAGCCTGCGCAACGCCTCCAGACCGTCCATGCGGGGCATGCGGATGTCCATCAGCACCACGTCGGGCCGGTGGCGCTCGGCGAGCTCCACCGCGAACACCCCGTCCGAGGCCTCCGCCACGACGTCGATGTCGTCCTCCGCGGCGAGGATCATCGCGAACCCCGCACGGACCATCGCCTGGTCGTCGGCGATCAGCACACGGATCGTCATCGGGCCGCCACCTCCGCCGTGGACACGGGAAGCGTCGCCTCGACGCCCCAGCCGCCCGCTGTCACCGGGCCCGCCTGGACACGTCCGCCGATCAGGCCCACCCGCTCGGCCAGGCCCTTCAGCCCGAAGCCGCTCCGGGAGACCTGGCGCGGGCGCCCGTCGTCGCTGACCCGCACGGTGAGCCGTTCTCCCGAGCGGTCCACACGCACCCGCACCTCGGTGCAGCCATGGGCGTGCTTGCGTACGTTGGTGAGGGCCTCCATCACCACACGGTGCGCGGTGGTGGTCACCTCCACCGGCAGGTCGTCGAAGGTCCCTTCCACTTCGAGCCGCGCCCGGGCGCCTCCGACGGCCGAGAACTCCTCCACCAGGGAACGCACTTCGCCGATGCCCGCCAGCGGCGTCAGCGCCACTTCCCCGTCGGCGTCGCGCAGCATCCCCACCATGTGCCGCATGGACGTCAGCGCCTCGGAGCCCGCCTGCTCGATTCTCCGCAGCGCCGGCGGCACCAGTTCGGGCCGCCGGTCCGCGATCGCGTGGGCACCCTGTGCCTGGACGACGATGCCGGTCACGTGGTGGGCGACGAAGTCGTGCAGATCCCTGGCGAACTCCGTCCGCTGCTCCAGCCTGAGGGCCGCGGCCTGCCGTCGCCGGTCCGCCAGGAGCAGGCGCATACCCAGGCCGACGCCCAGTGCCGTCACCGCTGCCAGCGCGAAGAGCAGCGCGAAGATGGTGGTGGACTGCCGAACCGAGACCGATACCGGCCGCAGCACGATCGCCATGAGGAGCACGGGGAGGGCCACCGCCGCCCACGAGGGCGCCCCGCGCCGGGCGACGACCAGCAGGATCCACACCAGAGCCGCCGGTTCGGCGTATCCCAGCGCCTCCGCCCCGACCCTCATCTCCAGGTGCAGCGACACCGAGAGACACAGCGACATCACCGCCAGCGTGCAGCCGGCCGCCGGCAGCGCCCTGCTGCCGAGGCGGGGCGAAGCGACGACCAGAGCGATGGCCAGCAGGGCGCCCCCCAGCTTGACGGTGCCCAGCACCGAGTCACCGGGTCCCCCGATCCGGTAGAAATCGCCGCCCACCCAGTCCATCACGACGAGGCCGGTCAGGGCCACGACCAGAACCAGCCGGACCGTGACAAGCAGCTGCGGATGGTCCTTGGCCCGTGTGGCTGTGGGTGCGGCCAACCTCGCCGGCATCTCTCTCACCGTCCTCCCGCCGACCGGCCGAAAGTCGGAGTCGGCCGCGCATGATCTGTCTTTTGCCTGATCCGCCGCAGGCCACGGCGGAGAAGAGTGGTGTCCACCGGGGCGGCGTGTCATAGCCGACCCTCCCACACGCACAGGAGTCACATGAACCACGCAGAGGTGCACCACGGAAGCGGGCCGGGGTTCGGGCGGCCCGTCGGCGCGGCTGCGATCGAGGCCCATGGGCTCGGCAAGCAGTACCGGCGCGGCTGGGCGCTGCGGGACGTCTCCTTCCAGCTGCCTGCCGGGCGGGTGTGCGGCCTGGTCGGTCCGAACGGCGCCGGCAAGAGCACACTGATGGGCCTGGCCACCCACATGATCCGGCCGACGACCGGCGCCCTGCGGGTGTTCGGCGCGGCGCCGGGGTCGGCGGAGGCCGTCCTGAGGACCGCGTTCCTGACCCAGGAGAAGCCGTTGTTCCGGCGCTTCACCGTCGCGGAGACCCTGCGACTGGGCCACGAGCTCAACCCCTGCTGGGACCAGGAGGTCGCCGAGGGCATCGTCCGCGCCGGCCAGGTGCCGCTGAAGGCGAAGGTCGGCACACTGTCCGGGGGGCAGCGCACCCGCGTCGCCTTCGCCCTGGCTTTCGGGAAGCGCCCTGACCTGCTCATCCTCGACGAGCCGATGGCCGATCTGGACCCGCTGGTCCGCCGCGAGCTCATGGCCACCCTGACGGCGGAGGCCGCCCAGCACGGCACCACGGTGCTGGTCTCCTCGCACATGCTTGCCGAGCTGGAGCACATCTGCGACTACCTCCTCGTCATCGCGAACGGGGGGCTGCGCCTCGCCGGCGAGGTGGACGAACTACGCGCCGCTCACGCCCTGATCGACGCCCCGGGAGGCAGCACCTCCCCCGCCCTCGCGGCGCACCGGGTCGTCGAGCCTCACAACGAGGGCCGACCGGGCGTCCTGGTGCGCCTCGGCGGACCGGTCGGGAACGGCAGTCCGGCCGCCGAGCCGCCCACCCTGGAGGAGCTCCTGCTCGCCTACCTGCGGTCACCCGACGCGCCTTCCCTGATCGCCCCCAGCGCCCGCGTCGGCGACATCCACGACATCATCACCCACGACCGTACGAAGGCTGTGACCGCATGACCACGCTCACTCACGACCCGGCCCGCACAACGCCCACCCGGTCAGCACGCAACCACTGGATCCCCCGGCTGGGCGGGCCGGTCTGGCTGGTCTGGCGCCAGCACCGCGCCGCGTTCTGGACGCTCATCGCCGTCACTCTCCTCGGCGTGGTCGTCATGGTTCACCTGCGCGGGCAGATGATGGACTACCTGGCCACCCAGGACCCGACCTCGCGGAGGGCCGGCGGCCTGCCGCCCGAGTTCGAGGCGCACGCCCAGCGTCTGTTCAGCATCGGGAACTACCTCGGCTACGTCCCCGTCCTGGCCGGTGTCTTCCTCGGGGCCCCGCTCATCGCCGGCGACCTGGAGAGCGGCACGGCCAAACTGGTGACCTCGCAGTCCGTCAGCCGACTGCGGTGGCTCATCACGAAACTGGCCGTTCCCGCCGTGATGCTCGCCCTGTCCACCGGCGTGCTCAGCGCCGTCCTCACCTGGTGGTGGCACCCGGTCAAGGGCTTGTCCAGCGGACTCATCTGGACCTCCTTCTTCAGTGTCACGGGGGTCACACCGGTGGCCTACGCCCTGCTCACGTTCACGGTGGGTGTGGCAGCCGGCCTGATCCTGCGCCGCACGCTGGTGTCGATGGTGGTCACGCTGGGCATCGTCGTGGCGATCGGCTTCGTCTGGGACGAGCTCTGGCGGAGTCTGGGGCATGTCATGTCGCTCACCACCGACAAGGGCGTCGGGCCCGGTGCGGCACCGCCGGAGCTGCCCACCGAGGCCGAGCAGCTGGGGCAGGGCACCTACTTCCTCACCAGCTCCGGTGACCGCCTGGACTGGACCACCTGTCTCGACCGGATCGAGGACGACCGGGCGCACACCGCCTGCCTGGAGTCCAAGCACGTCATCGGCTGGTCCCTGGACTACCTCCCCGTCACGCAGATGGACACGATGCAGTGGCTCGGAGCCGGCGTCATGCTCGCGGTCACCGCCGCCGTCGCCACGTTCGTGATCCTCTGGGGGCGCAAGCGGCTCCTGTGACCCCTGGTCCCCGGGCCGCAGCCGCCGCCGGTGTACGCCGACCCGCCGAGCAGGCCGCACCGCTGGGTTCTGCTCCGCCACCTGCGTAGGCTTTCCGGCGTTGAACTGGGGAGAGTTGACCCCGATGGATCGGGGAGGGGGACCTCATGTACAGCGTCATCGTCGTGCCGCCGTCGTGCGGCGACGTCAAGGATCAGATCAGGATCACCGCAGGCGAGCGCGTGACTTTCGGCCGGTCCGGGAGCGACGGAGGTTTCGCCGTCGTACACGCGGGGGTGGCCAGGGTCGCCGGGGAGATCGTCGCGCACAGGACCTTCTGGCTGCTGAGCAACTTCAGCGAGGACCAGACGTACGTGGTGGAGAACCCGGAGGGCGCCGGGGAGCACATCAAGGTCGCGCCGGGCCGGCTGGAGGCGCCCGTGCCCTTCGAGTTCGGGCGTGTGGTCCTGCCGGCCTCGGGTGATCTGCTCACTTTCGACGTCTGGGCGCCTCGACACGCGTTCCGCAGCGTCCCGCGCCACGGACTCGACGGGTCCGCCACCGTCCCGGCCTTCGTACTCGACCGCACCAAGCGCTACTTCGCCGTGCTGGCGGCACTGTGCGAACCCAGGCTGCGCGGTACGACCAGCGCCCCGCTGCCGGCCGTCGAACAGCTCATGGACCGGCTCCGTCCGACCTGGCCCACGGTCAGCCGGTCGGCCGTCTACTGGAACATCGACTATCTGTCCGTGAAGCTGCGGTTGCGCCCCGACCGGATCGCCGCGGAACCCGGTCAGCGTGTCCACGGGAAGAAGGAGTCCCTCGTCGCGCTCGCGCTCCGCTTCGACCTGGTCCGGGAGGACGACCTCGTGGTGCTCACACCTGTCGGAAAGGTGGCGCAATGAGCGGGCAGCTGTACGCGGTCTCCGTCCCCAAGGGCTACCGGGTGGGCTCCTGGGAAGTCGGCGGACCCATCGCCTCCGGGGCGTTCGCCACCGTCTACACGGGGCGGCGCGTGGGCGCCGGCGATGTCACCGAGCCGGATCTGCCCGAGCGGGCCGCGCTGAAGTTCCTGCCCACCGGCACCCGCACTCCACGTCAGCTCAGCCATCTGCGCGAACTGACCGAGCGTGAGATCGACTTGCTGGCCAGGCTCCGCACGCCCCGCCTCATCCGCATGTACGAGACGCTGACGGTCGACGACCCGGGCCGCCCGGAGCTGGACGGCTCCACCGTCCTCGTCCTGGAGCGGGCCGAGGCCGATCTGAACCAGCTCCTGGAGCGCACCCCGGTCCCGGAGGCGGGACCGTCCCTGCTCGCGCAGATCTGTGAGGGTCTGCACCAGCTGCACCACGCGGGATGGGTGCACGGAGACCTGAAGCCGGCCAACGTGCTGCTCCTGAAGGACGGTTCGGCCCGGCTGGCCGACTTCAACATGGCGGCCGAACTGGAAGGCACCCACGCCTACGCCCCGGCGTTCGCCACCCCCGACTACACCCCGCCCGAGCTGTTCTGGCCGGAGATCGACGAGCGCGGCACGCGCATCCGCCCCACCTGCGACATCTGGGCCTTCGGCGTCCTCGCCCATGTCGTCCTGACCGGGTCGTTCCCGCTGCCGGGCGCGACCGCTGAGGCCCGGGCCGACGCGGCGACGCAGTACGCGCGCGGTGGTGCGGAACTGCGCCTGTCCCCCGCCCTCCCCGACGGCTGGCGTGACATCGTGCGGGAGTGCCTGGCCCCCACGCACGAGCGACGTCTCGCGGACGCCGGCGCGCTGCTCCGCCGGGTGGAGCGGCTCGCGGGCGCCTCCCGTTCGGCGAGGCTGCCGAGACTGCGGCCGAGACGGTGGCGGCGCCTGCCCGTCGCGGCGGCACTCGTGGCGGCGCTGCTGGGGGGAGCCGCGTACACCTTCCTGCCGGACACCGCGGAGCCCAGCGCGGCCCCGCCCACCTGTGAGAGACCCGTGGTGTACGAGGACACGCACGGCCGCGGCTACATGGCGGGCCACAGCGGCACCTGGGACTTCAGCATCAGGCGGGGAGACGGAGGCAGCCAGGTCAGGGAGGCCCAGTGCCTGCTCAGACACCTGCACGGCATCACCGAGGTCGGCGAGGTGGACGGCGACTTCGGGCCCATGACGCATGGAGCCGTCGTCACCTTTCAGGAACGGGCAGGGCTGGACGCGGACGGGACGGTCGGCCCGGAGACCTGGCGCGCCCTCCGCAAGGCGGAAGAACCGTGACGGTGGCCGCCCTCGGCGGCCTCGGGCCCGCTTGTCATCGCCCCCCGCCCGGCACTACTGTCGCCACGCCTTGGTGATCGGGAAATCGGTGTGATGCCGGTGCGGCCCTCGCCACTGTGATCGGGAAGTCCGGCTCCGGCCCTCACGGGCAGCCACTGGGTCCTTGTGACCCGGGAAGGCGGAGTTCGGGCGGTGTTACCCGTAAGCCAGGAGACCGGCCAAGGCACTTCAACCATCCACGAGGTGCTGGAGAGGGTCTGCTGAGCCATGCACATAGCCGAGGGTTTCCTGCCTCCGGCGCACGCGATCGCCTGGGGTGTCGCGTCCGCGCCGTTCGTCGTCCACGGAGTCCGCTCACTCACGCGTGAAGTCCGGGAGAACCCCGAGAGCACACTGCTCCTGGGGGCTTCCGGGGCCTTCACGTTCGTTCTTTCCGCTTTGAAGATCCCCTCCGTGACCGGGAGTTGCTCCCACCCCACGGGCACGGGGCTGGGTGCCATCCT
Organism: Streptomyces sp. NPDC023573; assembly: GCF_055559735.1. Classification (NCBI taxonomy): domain Bacteria; kingdom Bacillati; phylum Actinomycetota; class Actinomycetes; order Kitasatosporales; family Streptomycetaceae; genus Streptomyces; species Streptomyces sp. NPDC023573. The sequence continues at coordinate 198,469 of NZ_JBVHKB010000006.1, read as the reverse complement.
GTTCCGCCCGCCGGTCATGGCGGTCCTGGGCACCATCACCCTGCTGTTCCAGGCGCTCCTGCTCGCCCACGGCGGGCTGACCACGCTGGGTGCCAACGTCTTCTCGATGGCGATCGTCGGGCCCTGGGCGGGGTACGCCGTCTACAGGCTGCTGCGCCGGTACGGTGTGCCGCTGATGGTGGGGGTGTTCTTCGGCGCGTTCGTCGCCGACCTGTCGACGTACTGCGTCACGAGCGTGCAGCTGGCGCTCGCCTTCCCGGACCCGGGCAGCGGCTTCCTGGGCGCGCTCGGCAAGTTCGGCTCCATCTTCGCGGTCACCCAGATCCCGCTGGCGGTGAGCGAGGGGCTCCTGACCGTCCTGGTCATGCGGCTCCTGGTGCAGTCCAGCAAGGGAGATCTGACCCGGCTCGGCGTGTTCCTCGCCGGAAGGCGGGACCGGACCAGGACGGACGGAACCGAGGCGGTGGCCCGATGAACAGGAACACGAGGATCAACGCCCTTCTGCTGCTCGTCGTGGCCGCGCTGGCCGTCCTGCCGCTGGCCCTCGGCCTCGGCGACGACGAGAAGGAGCCCTTCGCGGGAGCCGATGCCCAGGCCGAGACCGCGATCACCGAGATCGATCCCGGGTACGAACCCTGGTTCTCCCCGCTGTACGAACCACCGTCGGGCGAGATCGAGTCGGCGCTCTTCGCCCTCCAGGCCGCATTGGGCGCGGGCGTACTCGCCTACTACTTCGGCCTGCGACGCGGGCGCCGTCAGGGCGAGCTGCGCGCGGCCACGCGGCAGGAGAGCGCCGGGGAGCCGGCGGCCCGGGAGAACTGAGCGCTCGTGCTGCCGATCGACGCGGCGGCGCACAGCAGTCGCTGGCGCCGCCGCCATCCCGTGGACAAAGCCGTACTCGGTCTGGGACTCACGGTCCTGGCGATCTCGCTGCCGCCCTGGCCCGGAGCCGCGCTGATCCTCCTCACCGCCGTCGCCGTGCTGCTGGGGCCTGCCGGTGTGCCCGCCCGCCACCTCTGGCGGGCCTACCGGGTCCCCCTGGGCTTCTGCGTCACCGGGGCGGCCACGCTGCTCGTCCAGGTGGGCGGGCCGGAAGGACTCGTGACCCTGGCCGACGGGGGGCCGGCCCGTGCCGGTGAGCTGCTGCTGCGCACCTCCGCGGCATCGCTCGGGGTCCTGCTGTTCGCCTTCACCACCCCGATGTCCGACCTGCTGCCCCGCCTGGTCAAGGCGGGGGTGCCGGCGCCTGTGGTGGACGTCGCCCTGGTGACGTACCGCATGAGCTTCCTGCTCCTGGACTCGGTGCGCCGGATCCGGGAGGCCCAGGCCGCCCGGCTCGGGCACACCACTCGGGCCGCCGCCTGGCGGTCGCTGGCGGGGCTCGGGGCCACCGCGTTCGTCAGGGCCTTCGACCGCGCGGCACGGCTCCAGGCCGGTCTCGCCGGGCGCGGTCACGACGGGACCCTGCGTGTCCTGGTCCCCGACGCCCGTGTCTCCGGCCGGTTCGTGGCCGTGAGCATCGCCCTGCTCGCGGCCCTCACCGCGCTGACCCTCGTCCTGGAAAGGCCCCTTTCATGAGCGCATCCGCACTGCTCGCCCTCCGGGACGCGTCCTTCGGGTACGAGGACGGGCCTGCCGTGCTCAGCGGCCTCGACTTCGAGGCGCGGGCGGGGCGTGCGCTCGCCCTGCTCGGCCGGAACGGCAGTGGGAAGACCACGCTGATGCGTCTGCTCAGCGGCGGGTTGCGCCCCCGCGAGGGCCAGTTGACGGTGGAGGGCCACCCGGTCACGTACGACCGGAAGGGCCTGACCCGGCTGCGTACGACGGTCCAGCTGGTGGGGCAGGACCCGGACGACCAGTTGTTCGCCGCGTCCGTCTCGCAGGACGTGTCCTTCGGGCCGCTGAATCTCGGGCTCTCCGACAGCGAGGTGCGGGCCCGGGTGGACGAGGCGCTGGGCGCGCTCGACATCATGGCGCTGGCGGACCGGCCCACCCACCTGCTCTCGTACGGGCAGCGCAAGCGGACCGCCATCGCGGGCGCGGTCGCGATGAGGCCCCGGATGCTGATCCTCGACGAGCCGACCGCCGGTCTGGACCCGGACGGTCAGGAGCGGCTGCTCGCCACGCTGGGCACCCTCCGGGAGAGCGGCACCACCGTCATGATGGCGACCCACGACGTCGACCTGGCCCTGCGCTGGGCCGACGACGCCGCGCTCCTCACTCCCTCGGGCGTCCGAGCCGGGCCGGCTCCGGCGATGCTCGCCCGTACGGATCTCCTGGAGGAGGCCGGACTGCGGCTGCCGTGGGGCGTCGCGACCGCCCGGCTGCTGCGCGCGCACGGCCTGCTGGACGCGTCGGCGCCCGGCCCCCGCACCCCCGAGGAGCTCGCGGGTTTCGCCTCGTCCGCCGACGGCGGGGGGCAGGCCAACACCCGCCGGTGAGCGGTCAGATGAGGCGGAAGAGGTCGCCGGCGGCATGGACGTCGGTGAGGTCCTCGATGGTGCGGAGGTTGTCGCACAACGCGTCCAGGACGGTGCCGGGTGCGGCGGCCTTCGTGGCCCCGACGGCCACACCGAAGGAGCGGAAGCCCAGCGTGTGCTTGGCGTCGTTCCAGCTGCGCATCCACTGCTCGCTGACGTCGCACTCCCCGTCGGTGATCATCACGATGTCGCCGCGTCGGCGCCCGTCCGAGTTGAACTCCTCGTCCAGCAGCCTGACGGCCGCCGCGAGCGGGGTCCTGAACTCGGTACCGCCTCCGAAGAAGTGCTCGGCGAAGTCGAGGACGCCGGCGATGCCGGCCGGCTGCGAGCCCGGGAAACGGCACACCTTCACGGAGTCGGACGAGGAGAAGAGGATCCCGACGAAGTCACGGCGCGCCCGGCGGGCCTGGTCCAGCAGCGCCAGGGCGCAGGCCTTGGCCCACGCCTCCCGCGTGACACCACCGGTGCCGGACTCCAGCATCGAGTACGAGCAGTCGACACAGGCGATGATGGCGCCCTTTCCCGTGGTCTGCTCCCCCCGGCTGTCGTAGAGCATCAGCCGCGACTCGGCGTACCTCGCGGCGAACACGCTTCTCATGGCCGGCACGCCGAGGTTGGCCAGCTCGGAGGGGATGACCCGGGAGAGGTCGTCGCCCAGGGTGATTCCGACCAGTTCGCCCGGGCCCTGCTCGACCTTGCGGGCACGTTCCCCCTCGGCCATCTGCCTGAACCGGCCGATGAGGTCCGCGAACCGCCCCAGCCGGCCCGAGCGCAGCCGCTCGGCGAGCCGGGCACGGCGGTCGAACGGCATCCGCTCCAGCTCGCCCGGTCCCACACCCCACGCGCGCATCAGCTCGGCCTCCTCGCGGGACTGCCCGGCGGCCTTGCCCGAGCCGCTCCGGGCGGCTGCGCGGATACCCGGAGCCGCGGCGGCGAGTGCCTGCCCGGCCTCCTGGGCCGCCTGCCGCGCTGCGGCGTCGGCGGCCTCGGCCGTCTCGACGGCCCGCGTCAGGGCGTCGGCCGTGGTGTCCGGCACCGTGCCGTCCTCCTCCGCCTCCCCGGCGGCCTGCTGGAGCGCAACGGTGGCGGCGGCCGCCGCGTGCTCGGCCCGCTCCCGCGCGCTTTTCGCCCGCCCGGCCCGGTCAGCCGCCTCCTTGGCCAGTTCCAGCATCAGGCGCAGGGTGTCGGACTGGGCGAGCACGGCCGTCGCGGCGGCGTAGGGGTCGCCGGACGTCTCGCGGTGCAGCTCGGCGAACTCCGGGCTGCCCGTCATGGCCGTGAGAACCTGGTGGTTGACCAGCCGTGAGGGGTCCATCTCGGCCCGCTCGCGCACCTGCGGGCTCACCTTGTAGGCGGCCAGGAACACGTCCGCGAGCAGGTCCTCGGTGTGGTCGTAGCGTTCGTTCAGATCCTTCGCGAGTCGCTGCAGTCCGGTGGCCTGGGCGTAGGTGTCGCGCCAGGCCATCGTGTCGAACCGGTCGCCGAACACCGCGGCGTGCGCCTCCGGGCGGCGGACCTCCGCGGGCGGCACCGGCCACCTGACGGCACGGTCCGTCAGATCCGTGATCCCGCCGGTTCTCTCCTCCATGGCCGTGTCCCCCCGCCGCTCATAGCCTGGCCTGGACGATACTCGCGTCCACTCCGAGCGCTTCGGTCAGGACGCGGGCGTGTACGGCACGCCGAAGGATGATCACGCGTTGGACGGCGGCGGTGGAGCGTCCGGCCGTCTCGGCCTCCTTGCGGAGTCTCTCCAGCTTCTTTCCCGCCATGTTGAGCTTGGTGATCGCCTCCCTGATCGCCCAGTCGCCCAGTGCCTCGCGGGACTGCCCGGCCTTGGCGTCCAGTTGGGCCTCCAGCTCCTCGATGGCGTCGGCGAGGTCGAGCGCCTCCTTGGCGTCGGGATTGACCAGGTGGAGCACCTCCCGTTCGACGGCCGGGCGTTCGGCGGGCGAGTCCCACAGCACATGGGTGAGCACCGACAGGTCGTTCCGGCCCACCTTGTCCCGGCCGTCCAGGAAGGCGCTCGCCTGGAGCAGCCGGACCGACTGCCGCCAGCGGCGGTCGGAGGAGATCAGCTCCTTGCGGCGCAGGGCGGCCCGCAGCGTGCACAAGGCGTCGACGATCGTGTCCGGGACGCCTACGGCCGGCACGGCTTCGGTCACGGCGTGCCGCAGCTCGGTCAGCTCCACCGTCGTCCGGGTGAGGACGGCCGGGGCGGTGACGGCGGAGCGCACCAGTCCGGCGAAGTTGGAGGGGTCGGCGAGGTACCCGACCTCCAGCCGCACCAGCAGCCGGTCGTAGATCGCGGCGCTGTCCTCACCGGCCGGGAGTTCGTTGGAGGCGGTGATCGCGCTGATCAGGGGGCAGTGGATCGGCTCGCCGCCGTTCTCCGGGTGGTAGAGGCGTTCGTTGAGCAGCCCGAGGGTCTCGTTCAGTGCCGCCGTGGAGCACTTGAAGATCTCGTCGATGAACGCGATGTGTGCTGTCGTCGCCCGGCCGTCGAATATCTGCCGGTACTCGCCCCGGCTCAGCGCCCCCACGTCGATCGGACCGAACATACGGGTCGGCGCGGTGAACTTGCTCAGCAGGATCTCCCAGTAGTTCGCGCTCTCGATACGGCCCGTCAGTTCCCGCGCCAGTTCCGACTTCGCGGTGCCCGGAGGACCGAGCAGGAGTGAGTGCTGACCGGCCAGCATCGCCACCGTCAGCGTCCGTATGACGTCGTCCCGCTCGTAGAACAGCCCTGAAAGTTCACCGGTGATCGCTCGCAGTCGCTTCGCCGTGTCCTGTGCGCCCATCGCCATCTCCCTGTTCGAGGACTCTGCCCGGAACCGGCGGATTACGGTGCCGGCCGGCCCGCGGCCATCATTATGCCGACCGGGAGCAGGTGGGATTTCGCACGTCCCGACACGCCGCCCGGGGACCGCACGAACTCCTTCCGTCTTCCGCCTCGGCACCCTCGGGCAGCCAAGCCCGTAACCGCGGCGACCGCCGCACGAGGAAATTGATTCGCAGAACACGACCACGCTCCGGGAATTACGGTCGCGGGGGCCGGACCTGACCGGCCGCCCTTTCCCGCCCGCGGCGTCCGGAAGGGGGAATTGATTTCCCGTACCCAGCCGTCGGCTTTCGCCGGACTCGGCCTTCTCCGCACTGTCGTGCATCTCGGTCTGCCGGGGAGTGCCCAGCCCATGCCCCCGGAGCCGCTCACTCCGGGTAGCGACCACGCGGAGGACGGAAACGATCCAGTGAACCTTGGCCGTGTTTCCAACGGGTTAGCCGGACCCTCGACCGAACCACTGTGCGAATATGACGATTGACGGTCGCCCGGCATATGCACCCCCCACACAGGCGCAGATGATCTCAAATAGTGAGAACGGCGGTTCGGCCGGCTCCGGAGACCCAGGGGACGCCGCCACATAATCCGACTCGTCAGGCGTCGACTTTCGGACTCTTCACAAAGGGTTAACTCCATAATCCCCTTGGCCTGTTAGCGTCCCGAAGGACGGGTGAAGTCCAGGAGGAGGTGAAGCGTGCGAGCAGCGGCGGTCCGGTTCGTACTCGCGATCCTGATGGGCTTCCTCCTGGCGCCGTACTCCGGCACGCCGTCAGGGGACGCACAGGCGTCCGCGCCCGGATGGGAGGCAGCCGCTTCCCCGGAAGCGACCACGGGCAAGGCGCACGGCGAGTACGGCACGTGCGGCACCTCCGAACGCGGCGGTGAGTCGAACGGCGCGCTGCGCCACCGGGACCGGCATCGCTCCGCGAGCGTCCCCGCTCCGGAGACTCCTTCACGCTCGGTCCTGGCGATCGACGCGGGCGGGCTGCTCGCCCCGGCGGCTGTCGCCGCGAGGGGCGACGCTCACCACGCCTCCAGATCCTCGACCGCCCACTGCCCCACCCTGCTCCAGGTGTTCCGCTGCTGAGCTGACCCCGGGCGTCCGGTGACCTGCCCCCCGGCCCGCTGCCGCGGGACGACGGGCCATGTCGCCCTGCCCTCCGGGCTCCAGTTCTCGTACGTATATGCCGACGCGCCGCCCTCGGGCGTGCCAGGAGGAACCACCGGTATGCAATCTCTCGTCGATCACTCCCGGACAGATGTCCTACGCATCAGTGACAGCGTCGCCTGGGCACCCCCGCCCGGCGACGTGCGCTCGGCCCCCTTCCGCACGGGATGAGGGCCGCCATGGACAAGCTCTCCAAGTTCCCCCATCTGCGGCAGGACTTCGCCGCGTCACTCGTTGTCTTCCTCGTCGCTCTGCCGCTGTGCGTGGGCGTCGCCGTCGCGTCGGGGGTCCCGGCGGAACTGGGGCTGATCACCGGCATCGTGGGCGGTCTCGTCACCGGCCTCATGCGCGGCAGCAGTCTCCAGGTGTCGGGGCCGGCCGCCGGCCTCACCGTGCTCGTCTTCGAAGCCGTTCAGTCCTTCGGGCTGCCCGCGCTCGGAGTCATCGTGCTGACGGCGGGGCTGCTCCAGCTCGCCATGGGCGCGCTGCGGCTGGGCCGCTGGTTCCGGGCGATCTCGGTCTCGGTGGTCGAGGGCATGCTCGCGGGCATCGGACTCGTCCTGATCGCAGGACAGCTCTACGCCGCCGCCGGTGTCGAGGCACCGCTCTCCGGCACGGGCAAGATGGCCGGCATCCCCGGGCTGCTGGCCGACAGCGTGACCAGTCCCGCGGCTCTCGCCTCGCTCGCGGTGGGCGCCGGGACGATCGCCCTGATGGTGGGGTGGAACAGGATGCCGAAGCGGGTGCGGGCCGTCCCGGGCGCACTCGCCGCGGTCGCACTGGCCACCCTCGCCTCGCTGGCGTTCGGGCTTCCGGTCGAGACCGTTCAGGTCCAGGGGCTCGTGGACGCCGTCCAGAGCCCCGCGTTGTCGGAGTTCGGCGGGCTCGCGAGCCTGAGCCTGCTCGGGACCGTGGCGGCGTTCACCTTGATCGCCTCAGCGGAGAGCCTGTTCAGCGCGGCCGCGGTGGACCGGCTGCACGACGGTCCGCGTACCCAGTACGACAAGGAGCTGATGGCCCAGGGCACGGGCAACACCGTGTGCGGACTCCTGGGCGCACTGCCGATGACCGCGGTCATCGTGCGCAGCTCGGCCAACGTGCAGGCGGGTGCGCGGACACGGGCCTCCCGGGTGCTGCACGGTGTGTGGCTCCTGCTGTTCGCGGCTCTCCTCCCGTCCGCGCTGGGCCTCATCCCCCTGCCCGCACTCGCCGGCATCCTCATCCACGCCGGTTGGAAGCTGATCCCGCGGCGCGCGCTCGTGACGCTGTGGCGGGGGCACCGTGGTGAGGCGATGATCCTGGTCGTCACAGCGGTGGGGATCGTGACGGTGAACATGTTCGAAGGAGTTCTGACCGGTCTGGCCCTGTCGGTGGCCAAGGCTGCCTGGGACGCCTCGCACATCAAGCTGGAGATCGTCGACAGCACTCCCGACGGAGTCCGGGCCCGCCTGTCGGGCAACGCGACCTTCCTGCGGCTGCCGAAGATACTCGACAGCCTCGAGGCCCTTCCCGAGGACCGGCCCATCTCGCTGGACCTCTCCGGTCTGCACCACCTCGACCACGCCTGCCGTACGGCTCTGGAGAACTGGGCCGAGCGGCACAGCTCGTCGGGCACCGAACCCGTGCGGCTGACCCGGTCCGACGTGGTCACGGCCGCTCCCTGAGAGCGCGGACGACTCGCCGGGCGCCCTCCTCGGGCGTCCCGGCGGGTCGTCTCCCGCGGTCAGCCGTTGGGCAGGATGACCGCGCGGCCGTTGATCTTGCCCGCGTGCAGCCGCTCGTAGGCGAGCGGGGCCTCGTCGATGGAGTACGTCTCGACGTGGACGTCGACGGCACCGGCGTGGGCGAGCTCGATGACTTCGGCGAGCTCCCTGCGCGAGCCCCAGTAGGGCGCGGAGACCGACGTGGAGAACGGCAGGACGCCGAAGCCGACGGGCAGCAGGCCGCCGCCGATCCCGACGATGGTGACGTCGCTGTCGACGGAGGCGACCGCGCCGGCGGTCTTCACGGTCGGCTCGGCGCCGACGAAGTCGAGGACGACCTGGGCACCGATGCCGCCGGTGAGTTCGCGGACCCTGGCGGCGGCGTTCTCGTCGGACAGCACCGCCTCGTGGGCGCCGACCGTGCGGGCCAGTGCCAGCTTCTCCTCGGTGACGTCCAGTGCGATGACCCGGACGGCGGTCATGGCGCGCAGCAGCTGGATGGCGACGTGACCGAGGCCGCCGGTCCCGATGACCACGGCCGTGGCGCCGGGGGTGAGCTTCGGCAGCGAGCGCTTGATCGCGTGGTACGGGGTGAGACCCGCGTCGGTGAGCGAGACGGTCTTGACCGGGTCCAGGTCACCGATGGGCGTCAGGTGACGGGCGTCGTCGACGATCATGTACTCGGCCATGGCGCCCGGGTTGCCCAGTCCGGGCGGGTTGATGCCGAGGTCGGCGGCGCGCAGGCAGTAGTTCTCCCGACCCTCCGCGCAGTTCACGCAGGTGCCGCAGCCCCACGGGCCGTAGACGGCGACCGCGTCTCCCACCGAGACGCCTTCGGCGCCCTCGCCGAGGGCGGCGACCGTACCGACGCCCTCATGACCGAGTGTGAGCGGCAGCTCGTAGGGGAAGCCCTCGGCGGGCCAGCTCATCACGGCGATGTCCGAGTGGCAGACACCGGCGGCGCTGACCTTCAGCAGGATCTGGCCGGGCCCCGCGACGGGCTCGGGTATCTCGACGACCTCGGGGGCGGCGCCGACGGTGCGGTACTGGACGGCTTTCATGTCTCTCCTTCGTTCTCCGTACTTCCTTTGTGACCCTCGTGGTGGCGGTGCGCCACTCGGGGGATCAGGGCGCGGAGTAGCCGCCGTCCACCAGGTGATAGCTGCCGTGGATGAAGGAGGCGCGGTCGGAGAGCAGGAAGGCGACGAGTTCGGCGACCTCCTCCGACGTACCGAGACGGCCCGCCGGGTGCAGGGAGATCAGGTGGTCGCGGGCAGGCCCGTCGGTGTCGCGGAGCAGCGGGGTGTCGATGAAGCCCGGGCCGACCGCGTTGATGCGGACGTTCTGCGCCGCGTATTCGAGTGCCGCGGTCTTGGTGAGGCCGACGACGCCGTGCTTGGCGGCGACGTACGCCGGAGAGTTCGCGAAGCCGTTGGTGCCGAGGATCGACGAGACGTTGACGACGGCGCCGCCGCCCGCTGCCAGGATGGCCGGGAGCTCGTGGCGCATCGAGTAGAAGACGCCGCTGAGGTTGGTGGCGACGACCCTGTTCCAGTCCTCGATCCCGTACTCCCCGGTGGGCTGCGACGGGCCGCCGATGCCCGCGTTGTTCACGGCGAGGTGCAGGGCGCCGAAGGTGTCGACGGCGAAGCGCACGCCGGCCTCGACGGAGGCGGGGTCGGTGACGTCGAGGGCGACCGCGGCGGCGCGGGCGCCGGTGGCCCCGAGCTCGTCGGCGGCCTTGCGGGCGCTCTCCTCGTTGTAGTCGGCGACGACGACGGCCGCGCCGCTCGCGGCGAGCCTCCGGGAGAGGGCGAGGCCGATGCCGGACGCCCCGCCGGTGACGAGGGCGACCTTGCCGGCGAACTCCGCTTCGTAGGCGGTGGGGAGGGTGGTGCTCATGGTGTGCTTCCTTGCGTGGTGCTGTGGGGCGCCGGCCCGTCCTGCGGGGGTTCCAGCAGGTTCGCGGAGAGGGCGTCGAAGGCGTGTACGACGAACTCGGGCAAGGCGGCCGGCCGGCCGCCCCGCACCCAGGCCGCCTGGGCCGCGAGGAGCGCTCCCGCTCCCGCGGCGACGGCCACGGCGGGACGGAGGTCCTGCCGTGGGTCGGTATCGAGCCGTTCCGCGAGAATCGCCACCGACTCCTCCTGGGCGTCCACCCGGATGTGGTGGTACGCCGCGTACAGAGTGGGTTCCTCCTCGGCCATGCGCAGCAGGTCGAAGATGCGTGGCCGCACGTGCCAGGGCTCGGCCTCCGGGTCGTCGAGCCAGTCGAGGACGGCCCGGCGGTAGGCGGTGAGCGGCGGCTCGGCCAGGGGGCGCTCGCGGAGCGCTCGGTTGATCCTGTCGCCGTCGCCCCGCACTGCGTCGAGGACGGCGGCCTCCTTGCTCGGGAAGTACCGGCTGAAAGTGCGCCGGTCGACGTCGGCCGCCTGCGCGATCTCCTCGACCGTCACGCTCCGCAGACCACGTTCGAGTACGAGATCGAACGCGCTCCGCGCCAGCGCGTCCCGGGTCCTGCGCGCCTTGCGGCTGCGCCGTTCCGGGACGTTCCCTGTCGCATTCATAGATGCATCGTACACCTTAAAATGTCCCGGTGGGACTTCTGCCCCACCGGGACATGAACACCTCTGGAGGCGCGTGCCACGCCGCCGTCACGCCAGGGTTTTCGTCTCTCCCCCCGGCGCGTCCTCGCGGCTCCGGCTCAGCGCGCCCGGCCACCAGGCGACGGGGCCGATGTCCCTCACCAGCGCGGGCACCAGGAGCGAGCGCACGACGAGGGTGTCGAGCAGGACGCCGAACGCGACGATGAACGCGATCTGGACGAGGAAGGCGAGAGGAATGACCCCGAGGGCGGCGAAGGTGGCCGCCAGGACGACACCGGCGGAGGTGATGACCCCGCCCGTGGTGGTCAGCCCACGCAGCACACCCTGCCGGGTGCCGTGGATCAGGGATTCCTCGCGGACGCGGGACATCAGGAAGATGTTGTAGTCCACGCCGAGGGCGACCAGGAAGACGAATCCGTACAGCGGCACGGAGGAGTCGGTGCCGCTGAAGCCGAAGACGTGCTCGAAGACGAGCGACGAGATACCCAGCGTGGCCAGGAAGTTGAGCGCCACCGTGGCCACGAGCAGCAGCGGCATCAGCAGCGAGCGGAGCAGGCCGATGAGAATGACGAGGATGATGACCAGCACCACGGGCACGATGATGTTCCGGTCGTGCTCCGCGGTCCTCTGGGTGTCGTACTGCTGTGCGGTGTAACCACCGACGAGCGCCTCGGAGCCGGGTACGGCGTGGACCGCGTCGCGCAGCCGCGTGACCGTCTCCTTGGCGGCGTCGCTGTCCGCCGTGTCCGCGAGGGTCGCGTCGATACGGACGCGCCCGTCCACGACGAGCGGTTCCCCGCCGCCCGGACGTCCGGAGGCGGTCATGACGGAGACGCCCGCGACTCCGGGGACCTCCTCGGCAGCCGCGACGACCTGCTTCGACCGGTCCGCGGCGGCGATCACGACGGCGGGGTTGCCCGATCCGCCGGGGAAGTGACGGCTCAGGGTCTCCTGCGCGGCGACGGACGGCGCGTCGTTGACGAAGATCTCCTCGAGGGGCACCCCCTTGGAGTTCAGCGTCGGCATGAAGGCGGCGCAGGCGAGGAGGCCGACCAGCGTGACGGCCCACACCTTGCGCGGGGAGCGGTCGACCAGCGCCGCGATCCTCGGCCAGATCCCCTTCGAACCGGATTCGGTCCCGGCCTCGCCCTTCTTCGGGCCCGACGGCCAGTACGCGGCCCTGCCCAGCAGGACCAGGACGGCGGGCAGGAAGGTCAGAGCGCTCAGGACGGAGCACACGATGCCGATGGCACCCACGGGTCCGAGGGCGCGGTTGTTGGTCAGGTCGCTGAGCAGGAGAGCGAGGAGTCCCAGCGCCACGGTGGCGGCGCTGGCCGTGATCGGGCCCGCGGATTCACGGAGTGCCGCGCGCATCGCGGTCCACTTGTCGGGCTTCCGCCCGAGCTCCTCGCGGAACCGTGCGGTGAGCAGCAGCGCGTAGTCGGTGGCGGCTCCGATGACCAGGATCGACAGGATGCCCTGGACCTGCCCGTCGACCCGGACGATGTCGTGATCGGCCAGTACGTAGACGATCGCACAGGCGACGCCGAGCGCGAAGACCGCGCCGATGATGATGATCAGGGGGAGCAGGACACTCCGGTAGACCAGGAGCAGGATGACGAGCACGGTCACCAGGGCGACGCCCAGCAGCAGTCCGTCGATTCCGGCGAAGGCGTCGGACAGGTCGGCCTGGGAGGCCGCGGGGCCCGCGAGCCCGGCCACCGTCCCCGGGACGTCCTCCGCGAGGCCCCGGACATGCGCGAGGGCGTCGGGGAGTTCGTCCCCCAGGTCCGGCCGCAGCTGGACCACGCCTTCCAGCGCTTCGCCGTCCTCGGACAGCAGCGCCGGGCTCACCTGGCCGGTGGCTCCGGGACCGTCCTTCGCCGAGGCCAGGGCGGCCGTGGCCGCCTTCTGCTGCTCGGGGCCGAGCTTCTCCCCCTCCTCGGCCGACGTCCAGACCACGACGGCGGGCACGGTCTCCTGCTTGCTGAACGCCTTCTGGGCCTCGATGACCCGGGTGGACTCCGCGCTCTGCGGCAGGAACGCGGCCTGGTCGTTCGTGGCCACCTCCCCGAGTTTCCCGGCGTACGAACCGAAGGCACCGCCGACGACGAGCCAGGCGAGGACGAAGAACACAGGGACAAGAATCAGCCGGCGGACCGGCCTCGATGCGGTGGACATGGCACTCCTGGGTCGGCCGCGGTCTCTCAATCATGATGTATCTCAATGATTGAGATTACATGCTCCACAGTCCAGCCTCCCACCGGCACGGCGGTTCAGCGCCGAGGCACCTGCATACGGGCGAGTTCACCGTTCATCCGGCCGAGGAAGCGGAGCGTGGCCTCCAACTCCTGGGGCGCCGAGGCGGAACGCGCGCCTGCCGCCGCCTCCGCGAGGGGCATGAAGAACGAGCGCGCCGCCGCCTTGGCCCCGGACTCGTAGTAGAGATGGACGACCCGACGGTCGGAGCTTTCGCGTGCGCGCCTGATGTGACCCGACCGCTCCAGCCGGTCCAGACACGCGGTGACCGCGCCGGACGTCAGTCCGAGGTGCTCACGCAGCCGCCCCGGGGTCAGGGGCGTGTCCGCGTCGAGGATCGCCCCGAGCGCCTGTACGTCCGTGGCGTGCAGGCCCTGCGCGTGGGCGAAGGCATGGACCAGTCGGTTGATCTCACCGTTCATCCGGCGCAACTGCGCGGCGAGAGCCTGGAGATCCGACACCCCGGCCGTATCAACGCCCGATCCGTCGTGAGGGCCGTCTGCACTGTCCACCGCCCCATACTAGGGTCTTTCGTTTGGATCAGGCTGGACCAGGGAGCGGGGTCCGGTGCCGTGCACCGCAAGGCGGAGGAGGGAGTAATGGCGGAGCCATGGCGACTGACGACGACGCCGCGAGGTGCCGTGCCAGGGCACGCGAGCCCAGCATGACCCGAACGACAGGCCCTGGACGCGCACGACCGGGCCGCGGTCGCCGGACAGGAGGGAGCCCCCGGTCCGGAAGACGCCCTGCCGCGGGCTTCTACAGTGCTGTAGATTTGGCGCGCCGCCGCGGACCGGGGAGTCCCGGGCTGCCGGGAGAGCTCCTCACACCCACCAGGGAGAAGACAGCCGTCATGTTCGGAATCAGCGAGATCGCGATCTTCCTCGTCATCGCGATCCTGATCTTCGGTGCCAGGAAGCTCCCCGAACTCGCCCGATCCCTCGGCAAGTCGGCCCGGATCCTCAAGAGCGAGGCGCGGGCCCTGAAGTCCGACGGCATCTCCCCCACGGTCCCCGCGGACCCGCCGGCCGACGGCGCGCACGACCCGCGCGTCATCAGGGGGACGGCCACCGAGAAGCCCGGGCCCCGCTGATCCCCGCCGCTCCTGCACCCGCGGGGGCCGGCCTCGGCGTGCCCGCGGGCGGATCCGCCCCTACGGGGAGACGGTGGACGCAGGAGACCCGAGCCGGAGCGAGGCGCCATGGAGAGCAAGGACGACAGCGGTGGGCTGCGGTGCCTGGTGACGGGCGCGACGGGCTACATCGGAGGCCGCCTGGTGCCCGCACTTCTGGAGGCAGGCCACCGGGTGCGCTGCCTGGCGCGGACCCCGGAGAAGCTGCGGGACTACCCGTGGGCGGGCGAGGCCGAGGTGGTCAAGGGGGACGTGACCGACGCGGAATCCCTGGGCGCGGCCATGCGCGACATCGACGTCGCGTACTACCTGGTCCACGCGCTGGCCGCCGGGCCGGGCTTCGAGAAGACCGACCGCGACGCGGCGCGGAACTTCGGCGAGCGGGCGAAAGCGGCCGGCGTCCGGCGCATCGTCTATCTGGGCGGGCTCACACCCCCTGACGTCCCCATGCGGGAGCTTTCCCCGCATCTGCGCTCGCGCGCCGAGGTCGGGCGCATCCTGCTCGATTCGGGGGTGCCGACGACCGTGCTGCGCGCCGCGGTCATCATCGGTTCCGGTTCGGCATCCTTCGAGATGCTGCGCTATCTCACCGAGCGGCTGCCCGTCATGGTCACCCCCAGCTGGGTGTCGACACGGATCCAGCCCATCGCCGTGCGGGACGTGCTGCGTTACCTCGTGGGCAGTGCGCACATGCCCGCCGACGTGAACCGCGCCTTCGACGTCGGCGGACCCGACGTCATGACGTATCGCGACATGATGCAGAAGTACGCCCAGGTCGCCGGGCTCCCCCACCGGCTGATCCTGCCGGTGCCGATGCTCTCGCCGGGCCTGTCCAGCCACTGGGTCGGGCTGATCACCCCCGTGCCCGCGTCCATCGCCCGCCCGCTCGCGGAGTCCCTGCGCTACGAGGTCGTCTGCCAGGAGCACGACATCGCCGGTCATGTGCCGGACGGCCCCGGGCAGCCCTTCTCCTTCGCCACCGCCCTCTCGCTCGCCTTGCAGAGGGTGCGCGAGGCAAGGGTGACGACACGGTGGTCCACCGCCTCCACCCCGGGCATTCCCAGCGATCCGCTCCCCACCGACCCGGACTGGGCGGGCGGGAGCCTCTACACCGATGTGCGCGAGCGCGATGTGGACGCCTCCCCCGAGGCCCTGTGGCGGGTCATCGAGGGGATCGGCGGTGAGAACGGCTGGTACTCGTTCCCGCCGGCCTGGGCGGTCAGGGGCTGGCTGGACCGGCTGGTGGGCGGCGTGGGCCTGCGCCGGGGCAGGCGGGACGCCCAACGGCTGCGGGTCGGGGACTCGCTGGACTTCTGGCGGGTCGAGGAGATCGAGCCCGGCCGGCTGCTCCGGCTGCGCGCGGAGATGCGACTGCCGGGCCTGGCCTGGCTGGAGATGTACGCGGAGAAGGGCGAGGACGGCCGGTCGCACTACCGGCAGCGGGCCGTCTTCCACCCGTCAGGACTCCTCGGCCACGCCTACTGGTGGAGCGTGTCGCCTTTCCACGCCGTGGTCTTCGGCGGGATGGCCCGCAACATCGCGCTGGCGGCGGGCCGCGGCACGGGGAGTGGCCCGGCGTGACCGTGGCGATCGTCCTGTTCACTTCGGACCTGCGGCTGCACGACCATCCGCCGCTGCACTCGGCGCTCGCTTCGGCGGACGAGGTGGTCCCCCTCTTCGTTCTCGACGAGGGCGTGGAGGCCGCCGGGTTCGGCGCTCCGAACCGGCGCGCGTTCCTGGCCGACTGTCTCCGGGACCTGGACGCGGGGCTCCGCGAGCGCGGCGGGCGCCTGATCGTCCGCGAGGGGGACGTGGCCGACGAGGTCGGCCGGGTCGTCACCGAGACGGGGGCGGAGGCGGTCCACGTGGCGGCGGGCATGAGCGCCTACGCGCAGCGGCGGGAGGAACGGCTGCGCGAGGCCCTCGTTCCCGTACGCTGCCGGCTGAGCGTGCACGACGCCACGGCCGACGTCGTCCCGCCCGGTGCGGTGATCCCCTCCGGGGCGGGCAGGGATCACTTCGCCGTCTTCACCCCGTACTTCCGGCGGTGGTCCGAGGAAGGGCTCCGCTCCCCCTTCCGGGCGCCTCGCACCGTGCGCGTGCCGGAGGGCCCGGCGTCCGCCGCGCTGCCCTCGCGTTCCGGCCTGAGCGGGTTGTCCCCGGGCCTGGCCGGGGGCGGCGAGGGCGAGGGACGCAGGCTGTTCGCCGCGTGGCGCCGTCACGGCCTCGCGTCGTACGAGGACCGTCACGACGACCTCGCGGGCGACGCCACCTCACGGCTCTCGCCGCACCTGCACTTCGGCACGCTCTCCCCCACCGAGGTGGTCCACCGTGCCCGCGCCGCGGGCGGACCGGGTGCGGACGCCTTCGTACGGCAGATGTGCTGGCGGGACTTCCACCGGCAGGTCCTGGCCGCCCGCCCGGCTGCCGCCCGCGCCGACTACCGTCCTCGGCAGGACCGCTGGCGGGCCGGGCGGGCGGCGGAGGACGACACGGCCGCCTGGAAAGAGGGCCGCACGGGCTATCCGGTGGTGGACGCCGCCATGCGCCAGCTCCTCCACGAGGGCTGGATGCACAACCGCGGGCGGCTGCTGACGGCGAGCTTCCTCGCCAAGACGCTGTACGTGGACTGGCGGGCCGGGGCCCGCCACTTCCTGGAGCTGCTGGTGGACGGGGACATCGCGAACAACCAGCTCAACTGGCAGTGGGTGGCCGGCACGGGCACGGACAGCCGGCCCAACCGGGTGCTCAACCCGGTGACGCAGGCCAAGCGGTACGACCCCGACGGTGCGTACGTACGCCGCTGGGTACCCGAGCTGGCCGAGGTCTCCGGGCCCGCCGTGCACGAGCCGTGGAAACTCCCCGGGCAGGAGCGCGGACGCTACGACTATCCGGAGCCGGTCCTCACGCTCCCCGAGGGGCTGGCCAGGTTCAAGGAGGCGCGGGGACTGGACTGAGCCATGGCGGCGTCCCGCTCACACCTTGCGCCAGCGGGCGTTGGCCCAGGAGAAGAGACCGAAGGCGGCCAGCCCGACGGCGACGAGGACGAGCAGCCAGGGCCCGACGGGCGTCTCCGTGAAGGAACGCAGGGTGTCGTCCATGCCCTTGGCGCGGCCCGGTTCGTGCCGGACGGCGGCGGCTACGGCGAACCCGCCCGCTGTGACGAAGACCGCGCCGCGGACGGTCCCGCCCAGGACGCCCACGATGTCGACGGCCTGACGGGTCCTCTTCGTCATGCCACCCATCTTCAGGTGCTTGTGGTACTTGCGTGCGAGGGCGCGGTAGGCCATCCACAGACCCGCGCCGACCACCACGGCACCGGCGATTCCCACGATCCACTGACCGCCGGTCCATTGGAGGGCCCGCGCCGTGACGTCGTCGGTCTGACGGTCGCTCGATCCGCTGCCGCTGCCCTTGTCGCCGAGCGCGTAGGAGAGCACGGAGTAGGACACGAAGGCGTAGAAGACGGAGCGCGCTGCGGCCATGGCGCGCTTGCCGGGCTTGTCACCGTCGGGACCGGCCTGCCCGAAGAACGCCTCGGAGAGCCGCCACACCGCCATCCCCGCCAGGGCCACACCGAGCACCAGGAGGAGGACGCTCCCGAAGGGCTTCCCGGCAATTTCCGCGATCGCGCCGCCGCGGTCGGCCTGCTTCCCGCCTTCGCCTCCGTCGGAGAAGGCGATGCGCAGGGCCAGGACTCCCACCAGGAGGTAGATCACCCCGCGCGCCACGAAGCCGGCGCGGGCGCCCACGTCCATGGCCCGGCTTCGCGAGGCCCGTCTCGCCTTGCCGCGTGCGTTCATCGACAGCGCGTTCGTATTCATGCACTGCCTGGTGCCCTTGAATCGCCGATCGATGCGGAGGAGTTACGCGCCCTCGTCCGCCGGCTCGCCCTGCGCGGCCTGGCCCTTGGCGCGGCGGCCGACCACGGCGGCCGCCCCGAGGGCGCTGCCCGCGAACGCGAGTGCCATGACCCACGGACGGTCGAGGACGTGCCCGGTGGCATGGTCCAGGGAGTAGCGGCCGGCCCCCGTCACTCCGATCGCAGCGGCGACGAAGCCGAGGAACGCCGGGTACTCGTAGCCGCCGCCCATGGCGAAGAAGCCCGCGGGTGCGTGCACGGCGACGGCGCCCGCCATCGTGCCCGCCGCGGCGGCACCCGCCGCGGGGGTGGCCAGGCCGAGCGCCAGCAGGATCCCGCCTCCGGCCTCGCCGAGTCCGGCCGCCAGAGCGCTGTGCTTCGGCGGGTGGAAGCCCATGGCCTCCATCGCCGCGGTGGTCCCCTGGATGCCTCCGCCGCCGAACCACCCGCCCAGTTTCTGGCTGCCGTGGGCCGCCAGGACGGCTCCCGTGCCGACCCTGAGTACGAGAAGGCCGACGTCGCGTCGGTTGATACAGGCCATGGGGTGTCTCCTGTCGACGAGGAGGAGCAGCGGCGGTGAGCCGTACGAAACCACTCTCGTCCGGGGCGGGCCGCAGGGGGCGCCGGTGTTACTCCATCCGTGCGCCGGGCCTTGCGGGAACTGCGACGTACGTCATTGTGCAACTAGTTGCATAATGACGCTCGGGTGGTCTACAACTGGCTCGACGACACCTGCGAGGAGACCCGGATGAGCCCGTACCCCACCCTGCTGAGCCCGCTCGACCTCGGCTTCACCACGCTCCCCAACCGGGTCCTGATGGGGTCGATGCACATCGGTCTCGAGGAGGTCGAGCGCGGCTTCGAGCGGATGGCCGCCTTCTACGCGGCGCGCGCACGCGGCGGGGTGGGGCTGATGGTCACCGGGGGGATCGCGCCGAGCGAGCGCGCGTGCTCCTTCCCCGGCGGCGCCAAGATGACCACCGAGGCAGAGGCGGAGCAGCATTCCGAGGTCACGGCGGCCGTGCACGCGGCGGGCGGCAGGATCGCGATGCAGATCCTGCACTTCGGGCGCTACGCCCACCACCCCGACCTGGTGGCGCCGAGCGCGCTGAAGGCCCCGATCAGCGGGTTCACCCCGCACGCGCTCGACGACGACGAGGTCGAGGAGACCATCGAGGACTTCGTCCGGGCCGCGGAGCTCGCGCGCCGGGCGGGCTACGACGGCGTCGAGATCATGGGCTCGGAGGGCTATCTGATCAACGAGTTCATCGTCGCGGCGACGAACCACCGGGAGGACCGCTGGGGCGGTTCGTACGAGAACCGCATCCGCTTCCCCGTCGAGATCGTGCGCCGCGTGCGTGAGCGGGTCGGCCCCGACTTCATCCTGATCTACCGGCTGTCCATGCTGGACCTGGTGCCCGGTGGTTCCACGCTGGAGGAGGTCGTCCGTCTCGCCCGCGAGATCGAGGCGGCCGGGGCGACCATCATCAACACCGGGATCGGTTGGCACGAGGCCCGTATCCCGACCATCGCGACCTCCGTGCCGCGTGGCGCCTTCACCTGGGTGACGGAGAAGGTGCGGGGCGCGGTCTCCGTGCCCCTGGTGACCAGCAACCGCATCAACACCCCGGAGCTGGCGGAGGAGATCCTCGCCTCGGGCCGCGCGGACATGGTGTCGATGGCGAGGCCCTTCCTCGCCGACCCCGACTTCGTCGCCAAGGCGGCCGAAGGCCGCGCCGACGCCATCAACACCTGCATCGGCTGCAACCAGGCCTGCCTGGACCACATCTTCAGCCTGCGGATCACCTCCTGCCTGGTGAATCCGCGCGCCTGCCACGAGACCGAACTGGTGCTCTCACCGACCCGGGTCCGCAAGCGCGTCGCGGTGGTCGGCGCCGGGCCCGCCGGACTGGCCTGCGCGGTCACGGCCTCCGAGCGCGGGCACGCGGTGACCCTGTTCGACGCGGCCGACGAGATCGGCGGCCAGCTGAACGTCGCGCGCCGGGTCCCCGGCAAGGAGGAGTTCGACGAGACGCTGCGCTACTTCCGTACGCGCCTCTCCGAGGAGGGGGTCGAGCTCCGGCTCGCCACCCGGGCCACGTCCGCCGCGCTCGACGGCTTCGACGAGGTCGTCCTGGCCACCGGGGTCGAGCCCCGCACCCCAGCGATCCCCGGCGTCGGGCACCCCAGCGTGGTGAGCTATCTGGACGTCCTGAGGGGCGGCGCGCAGGTCGGTGACCGGGTGGCGGTCGTCGGGGCGGGCGGGATCGGCTTCGACGTCGCCGAGTTCCTGACCGACGGGGGCGACGCGGCCAGTCTGGACCCGGAGGTCTTCTTCCGGCAGTGGGGCGTGGACACGGAGTACGCGGACCGGGGCGGGCTGCGGGCCCCGGAGCGCCCGAAGTCCCCGCGCACGGTCCATCTGATCCAGCGCAAGGCGAGCAAGGTGGGGGCAGGGCTCGGGAAGACGACCGGCTGGATCCACCGGACCGAGCTGCGCCACCGCGGTGTGACGATGATCGCGGGGGCGTCGTACGACCTGATCGACGACGACGGCCTGCACCTCACCGTGGACGGCGAGCAGCACCTGCTGCCGGTCGACACCGTGGTGCTGTGCGCGGGTCAGGAACCGCGGCGCGAGCTGTACGAGGAGCTGCTCGCCGCGGGCCGTCCGGCGCATCTGATCGGCGGCGCCGACGTGGCAGCGGAACTGGACGCCAAGCGTGCGATCCGTCAGGGCACGGAGCTCGCCGCGAAGCTGTGATCACCCCGCTCGCGCCGTCTCTAGGATGCACTGCATGTCACTCCCGCACGCGATCCTCACGGCCCTGCTCGAGAAGCCGTCGTCCGGTCTCGAACTGACCCGCAGGTTCGACCGGTCGATCGGCTACTTCTGGCCGTCCACGCACCAGCAGATCTACCGCGAGCTGGGAAAGCTGGAAGAGGCCGGTCACATCAGGGTCCTGCCGGCCGCACAGCCGGCGCGTGGGCAGAAGAAGGAGTACGAGGTGCTGCCCGCCGGCCGCGAGGCGCTGACGGTGTGGGTGTCGCTGGCCGAGGATCCGCGGCCGGTACGCGACCCCCTGCTGCTGAGAATGCGGGCGGCCGCCGTGGTCGGCGCCCCGGGGCTGGCCGGGGAGCTGCGCAGGCATCTGGCGCTGCACCAGGAGCGGCTGGCGGAGTACCTGGAGATCGAGAAGCGGGACTTCCCTCCGGAGCGGACCACCGAGGAGGACCGGCTGCGTCATCTGGTGCTGCGTGGGGGCATCGATCTGGAGACGTTCTGGACGAGCTGGCTGACCAGGGCGATCGACGACCTGGAGGGCTCCGGGCCGGGAGGCGGCGCACGGCCGCCCCGGCCTGACGGCGCCTCCCAGGTCGTGTCCGGCCATTGATGTGACCGCCCGGCGCTCGGAGCCTGGTCCCGGACCTTGAGAGCGCGCATCCGGGTCGCGCCGTTGCTGTCGGTGCCGCCGGCCTCGGCGTTGGTGATCCTGCCGCCGGTGAGGACGAACATCAGGTGCAGCCGGACCGTCCGGGGTCCGGAGGCGACCGTGTACTCGGTCATGATGTGTGTGGTTCCGCCTTGCTGCTCCTGCCTGTCCGCGTTGATCGCCGCGATCTGGGTGAAGCTCGTCAGGAGAGTGTCCGTGGTCTCGTCCCTGAGCCGGGCGTCCCGGTGACGTCGATGTCCACCGACCGTTCGGTGCTGGTGTGGCCGCCGGGAGCGGTACCCGTCAGGCGGATCCTCGGCACGAGCAGCCCACCGGTCGTGTTCCGTGCGGCGTTGCACGGGGACGTGTGGGGCGGCTCCGTGAGGTGCGGCGCCTAACTGGGCCCGCCGCCCGGGGAGCCGACCGGTTCCGGGCGCAGCGTGAGCGGCTCCGCGGCGCGTGGGGCGGTGACGGCCCCACCGGTGATGACGATTCTCGACGGTTGCCTGGTGACGGTGGGCGGCGCCGGAGCCGTCCCGAGCGGCGCGGTAACGGCCCCGGCGGAGCTCCGCGCCTGCGCACGGCTGAGCAGGATCACGCCCTCCACGGCGGCCCCGGCGCCGATGAGCGCGGGGAGCAGGCCGAGCAGGCCGCCCTGGATGCGCTCGCCGAGCAGGATCAGGCCGATCGCGGCGGCCGCGACCGGGTTGGCGAGGGTGACCACGGCGAGCGGGGCGCCGAGGCCGCCCCGGTAGGCGGTCTGGGACAGCATCAGGCCGCCCAGGGCGAAGAAGGAGACGAGTACCGCCACGGTCACCAGCCGCCAGCTCAGCAGCGGGCCCGAGTGGTCGGTCGCGGCGACCGTGAGGGTCTGGGTGAGGGCGGAAGCCACCCCGGACGTGATACCGGAGGCGGCGGCGTGCCGGAGTCCGGGCCGCGTGCCCGGGCGGCTGAGCGCGGCGACGAGCGCCATGGTGACCGCCCCGACGCCCAGCGCCTCGGGGAGGCTCAGCGTGTCGTGCGGCGCGGCGCCGCCGGCGGCCAGGAGCAGCGCGGCGAGGCCGACGAGCGTGAGGAGCGTGCCGCGCCATTCCGTACGGCTGACCCTTCGGCCGGCGGAACGGGCGCCGAGCGGGACGGCGGCGACAAGCGTGAGCGCGCCGAGCGGCTGGACCAGGGTGAGCGGTCCGTACTTCAGCGCGGCGACGTGCAGCAGCGCCCCGCCGGCGTTCAGGCCGACCGCCGACCACCAGGCCCCCTGGCCCATCAGGCGCAGCGCCCCGGCGGAGGGGTCGGTCAGGCCGGCCAGCCGGGCCTGGGCGACCGCGGCGGTCGCGTAGGCGCCGGCGGAGACGAGGGAGAGTGCGACGGCTATGAGTGTGGCGTTCATCGACGCGCTCCGGATCGTGCGTACGCCGGGGACGCGTAGTTCTGGGCCGGGACGGCGGCCGGCCACGGCAGGTGCGTGCGGACCGGGGTGCGCGGCAGCCTGAGCGCGGCGTAAGCGACGGCGAGCAGGGCGGAGACCACGATCACGTCGAGCCAGTAGTGGTTGGCGGTGCCCACGACGACGAAGAGGGTGAGCAGGGGGTGCAGCAGCCACAGCAGGCTCCACCGGGAGCGTGTGGCGACGATCAGTCCGACGGCGACCGCCAGGGCCCAGCCGAAGTGCAGTGAGGGCATGGCCGCGAACTGGTTGGCCATCGAGTCGGTCGCGGGCGTCTCCCCGTAGACCGTCGGCCCGTAGACCTGTCCGGTGTCGACGAGCCCTGCCGCGTGCAGCATGCGCGGCGGGGCGAGCGGGAAGAGCAGGTGAAGGGCGAGCGCGGCGCCGGTGAGCGCGGCCAGGACGCGGCGTGACCAGACGTAGTGGCGCGGGCGGCGCCAGTACAGCCAGACCAGGAACGCCACCGTGGCCGGGAAGTGCACGGTCGCGTAGTAGGTGTTCGCCGCCTCGACGAGCGTGTCGCTGTGCAGCAGAACGCCTTGTACGGTTCCTTCGCCGGGAAGGCCGAGAGCCCTTTCGAAGCTCCAGACGTGTCCGGCGTTGTGGAAGGCCGCCTCGACATGGCCGTTCGCGGCCTGGCGGCCGAGTTTGTAGGCCAGGAAGAGTCCGGCTATCAGAAGCAGCTCGCGGACGAGGGGCGGTCGGGCTGAGGCGTCCGGCTCCCGCTCCGCAGGCTCGCTGCGGGTGTGCATCACCCGTGCCCCTTTGCTGACGGTGCGCTGTTACGACGTCGGCATGGCCATTCCACACCGTATCGATACGCCAGTGTACCGATACGTCGGCGTATCGGTACACGCGCGTATCGGTACACTGGCGTATCGAGGGTCCCCAGCCGCAGAGTCGCAGAGAGGGAAGCAGATGCCGTCGCCCGGTTCAGCACAGGAGTCCGTACCCGCCTCACGCCGGTCGAAGATCACACCGGAACGGGCGCAGGAGCTGTACACCGCCGTGCTGGAACTCCTGCGGGAGAGCGGCTACGACTCACTGACGATGGAGGGCGTCGCCTCGCGCACCAGGTGCGGGAAGTCCACGCTCTACCGCCAGTGGGGATCCAAGCCGGAGCTGGTCGTCGCCGCGCTGCACGGCAGCCGCAAGACCAGGTTCTCGGACATCGACACCGGCAGCCTGAGCGGCGATCTGTACGAGGCGGCGCGAGTGGTGGACGCGGCGTCCGGCGAGGACACCGCCCTGATGCACGCCCTCAGCCATGCCGCGCTCCAGAATCCCGACCTGCTCTGCGCGCTGCGTTCCACACTGATCGCCCCGGCCATCGCCGCTTTCGACGCGATGGTCGAACGGGCCGTCCGGCGCGGCGAGATCGACGCCGACAACCCCGCGGCCGACTACGTGGCCGCCCAGATGCTCGGCATCATGCGCGTCCGGCCGCTCCTCGAGGGACGGCACCCCGACGACGCCGCCTTCCTCACCCACTTCATCGAGTGCGCCGTGCTTCCGGCACTCGGACTCCCCTCCTCCCCGCCCGCCCCCCAGGGGAGCGGGACCTGATGAACGTGGACCGCCGTCCGAGCGGATGACGGCGGTCCACCCGCGCGCCGCACCGTGGGGACGGGGTCGGCGCACGACCGTCCGGCCGGTGGTCTCCGAGGAGGCCGCCGGCCGGACGGTTTTTCATACCCGCCCCCCTTCTCGTCCTCTTGACGATATTCCTCCGACTCTTTATCGTCGTCATGACGAGAAAGAGGGGGTCCCGAGATGGCCGACATCACACGGCGCTTCGGCTGGCGGCACCTGCGTTCCGCGCCCACCGCCCACATCCGCCACCACAGGCGCGGCACGCTCATCCATGACGGCCCCGGTCTGAGCTTCTGGTACCGCTCACTCTCCGCCGCGCTCTCCGAGGTCCCGGTCGACGACCGTGAGCTGGCGATGGCGTTCCACGCCCGTACGGCCGATTTCCAGGACGTCACCGTGCAGGCCACGGTCACGTACCGGATCAGCGACCCCGCCGAGGCGGCCGTACGGCTCGACTTCTCGGTGGACCCCGACACCGGGATCTGGCGCGGAGCGCCCCTGGAGCAGATCGCCACCCTGCTGACCGAGACGGCGCAGCAGCACACCCTGGACGTCCTGGCCCGCACCCCTCTCGCCACCGCCCTCGTGGACGGGGTCGCCGCCGTGCGGGAACGGGTCGCCACCGGGCTCGCCGCCGAGCCTCGGCTGCCCGCCACCGGCATCGACGTGGTCGCCGTCCGCGTGGTCGCCATCCGCCCCGAGGCAGAGGTCGAACGCGCCCTGCGCACTCCGGCCAGGGAGCAGATCCAGCAGGAGGCGGACCGTTCGGTGTACGAGCGCCGGGCGGTCGCGGTCGAGCGCGAACGCACGATCGCCGAGAACGAGCTCGCCAGCAAGATCGAGCTCGCGCGCCGCGAGGAGCAACTGGTCGACCAGCGAGGCACCAACGCCCGCCGGGAGGCCGAGGAGAAGTCGGCGGCCGACGGAGTGCGTACGGCCGCCGAGGCCGCCCGCACCGTGCGCCTGGCCCGCGCGGAGGCGGAGGCCGCCCGCGATGTCGGGGCGGCCCGCGCCGAGGCGCAGGCGGCCTGGCTACGGGCCCACGCGGACGTCGACCCCGGCACGCTGCACGCCCTGGCCGCGACGCGGCTGGCCGAGAATCTCCCCCGCATCGACAGCCTCACCCTGTCCCCCGACGTCCTGACCGGCCTGCTCGCCAAGCTCGGCAGGCCGGAGGCGGGGGCGTGAGCCTGGCCCCGCGGGCGGTGCTGGTCCACCGGACGACGGAGTACGAGGAGCTCCTGGCCCGGCACGGGACGCACGGACAGGCCGCGTTCGTGCTCGCCGGGCGCGGCCGGTCGCTCGACGAGGTGGCCGAGCGGCACCGGCGCCACGAGCGGGCGCTCACCGAGGTGGCGGCGGCCGTGCCGCTCCGGTGGCGCCGGACCCGGGTGGAGCGGGCCGACCTCGACCGCTTCCTGTTCGGACCCGAGGACGTGGTCGTCGTGGTCGGTCAGGACGGTCTGGTCGCCAACGCCGCCAAGTACCTGTCCGGGCAGCCGGTGGTGGGCATCGACACCGACCCGGGCCGCAATCCCGGAGTCCTCGTACGCCACCGGGCCCGTGACACGGCGGCGCTCTGCAAGGCCGCCGCGTCCCCCGGCGGACAGGTGGACGCCCTCACGATGACCGAGGCCGTCGCCGACGACACCCAGCGGCTCCTCGCCCTCAACGAGATCTACCTCGGACCGCCCGGCCATCAGACCGCCCGTTACCGCATCGGCCCCGACGGCTCCCCGGACGCCGTGGAGTCACAGGCTTCGTCGGGCGTCCTGGTGGGCACCGGTACGGGCTCCACCGGCTGGCTGCGCTCGCTCTGGCTCGAGCGCGGCAGCCCCGTGCGGCTGCCGGCCCCCTCCGACCCACGGCTGGTCTGGTTCGTGCGCGAGGCCTGGCCCTCGCCTGCCACCGGCACCTCGATGACGGCGGGCCAACTCGGGCGCGCGGACGGCCTCAGACTCACCGTCGAGTCGGACCGGATGGTGGTGTTCGGTGACGGGATGGAGTCGGACGCACTGGAGCTGACGTGGGGTCAGTCCGTCCGCCTCGGCGTCGCGGGCACCACCCTCAACCTGGTGGCGTGAGCGCCGTGTGACGATGAGGGGAACCGCGTCACACATGACGGACCAGCTGGGGGCAGAGCAGCGTATGACCACCGATTCCATGGACGTCCCGGCCCGGAACGCCCGCCCGCCGCTCGCCCAGGCCGCCTTCGGCGTGGGCGTGGTCGTGCAGGACGAGGCCGGCAGGATCCTGCTGGGAAGACACCGCGGCGGCACCTGGGAGCTGCCCGGAGGCAAGATCGACCCGACCCACGAGTCGGTCGCGGAGGCCGCCGCCCGGGAGCTGCGCGAGGAAACGGGACTGCGGGTGTCCGTGGACGCCGTCACCGTCTTCGCGATGGTGCACGACGTGGTGGGCGGCATCAACAGGATCAGCATGGCCGCGCTGGTGAGGGTGAACGCGGCCGTCCCGCAGGTCACCGAGCCGCATCTCGTCAGCGAGTGGCGGTGGACCGACCCCGAGGAGCTGCCGCGTCCCCTGTTCGACCCGTCGGCGCAGATCCTGGCCGTCTGGCGCCCCGACCTCGCCGTCGGACACCCGCCGGCCCATCATCTGCGGGTTTCATCAGCCCAGGATCCGGCCTAGAACAGATAAACATTTGCCTAGGCCTCATAGGCAGAGTTAGCGTCGATTCCATGAGAGCCGTCAATGAGCAGGACATCCGAGCGTCGTTCGTCAACTGTTCCAAGGGAGAGGCGAAGCGTCTGCCGCTCCCCCGCGACCTGGACGAGCGCCGCTGGGACGACCTGGACTTCCTCGGCTGGCGCGACCTCTCGGCTCCGGACCGGAGCTACATCGTCACCGAGCTGCGCGGCGAGCTCACCGGCATCACGCTCCGCTTCCCGTCGCAGCAGCGCGGTTTCCTGCACCGCAGCATGTGCTCGGTCTGCCTGACCACCCACCCGGGCAGCGGGGTCTCGCTGATGACCGCCCGCAAGCGGGGACAGGCGGGCAGGAACGGCAACTCGGTGGGCATCTACCTCTGCACCGACCTCGACTGCTCGCTCTACGTACGCGGCAGGAAGACGCCGGCCCCCGGCGGCCGCTTCGAGGAGTCGCTGACCGTCGAGCAGCAGATCGAGCGGACCAGGAACAAGCTCACCGCGTTCCTGGACCTGCTGGCCGGCTGACGGGGCGGGGCCGGGGCGGACCGGCCCCGGCCACTCCCGCTCAGCCGAGGCGGACCGGAGCCGGAGTCTCCCTGAGCGCCACGACGACACTGTCGACATGTGCCCGCGCCGCGGCCTCGGCCGCCTCCGGGTCGCCGGCCATGACCGCGTCGATGATCGCCAGGTGCTGCGGCAGCGACTGCGCCGGGCGCCCGGGGCGCAGCGCGAGACGGAACTGGTATCGCACCATCTGGCCGTTCATCCGCTCGAGCAGGGCCTGGGCGACCTTCTGGCCCCCGGCCTCGCCGATGCACTCGTGCAGCCTGCGGTTCAGCACCGAGTAGGCGTCCGGGTCGCCGTCCTCCACGGCCCGGCTCATCGCCGAGCCGATGCCCTTCAGCTCCTGGCGCACCTCGTCCGAGGCGCACTCCGCCGCCCGCCTGGCACACAGGCCCTCCAGCAGGGCCCGGCACTCGGTGATCTGGATCGCCTCCTCGACGGAGATCACCCGCACCCGCGCCCCCCGCCGCGGGATCAGCTCCACCAGACCCTCGGCGGCCAGGTCCTGCAGCGCCTCCCGCACCGAGCTCCGCGTGGCGCGGAAGACCTCGGACAACTCCTGCTCGACCAGGCGCTGCCCTGGCACCATGTCGCCTGTCGCGAGCGCCTCCCGGATACCGCTGGAGACCGCGCTCCGGCCTGCCCGGCCGGTGACCTGATTCGCCGTCACCCCTCCGCCTTCCGTACATCGTCGGGACGTCCTCACCATCGCGCGCCGCGCACGCGGGGACATCAGTGATGATGCCTGAAACTTTCTCGTCAGGCATATTGTCAACAATTTCATCGACGGTTACGGTGTCGTGGACGAACGGGCAGGACGCGTCGGCGAGCAGACCTCCGGCCGCGTGTCCCCCGGCACCACACGCAGGCACTCCGAAGAGGAACAGCGATGATCATCGACTGCCACGGCCACTACACGACGGCCCCGCCCTCGCTGGAGGTCTGGCGGAACCAGCAGATCGAGGGGCTCGGGAACCCGTCCGCCGCCCCACGCAGGGCCGGTCCGAGGATCAGCGACGACGAGCTGCGCGAGACCATCGAGCCGAACCAGCTCCGGCTGATGGACGAGCGCGGCATCGACATGACGGTCTTCTCACCCAGGGCGTCCTTCATGGCGCACCACATCGGCGATTTCGACACCTCCGCCGAGTGGGCGGCCATCTGCAACGAGCTCTGCTTCCGCGTGAGCCGGCTCTACCCGGACCGCTTCGTCCCCGCCGCCATGCTCCCGCAGTCCCCGGGCGTCGATCCCGCGACCTGCGTGCCCGAACTCACCAGGTGCGTCGAGGAGTACGGCGCGGTCGCGCTCAACCTCAATCCGGACCCGTCCGGCGGGCACTGGACCTCCCCGCCCCTCACCGACCGCTCCTGGTACCCCCTGTACGAGAAGATGGTCGAGTACGACGTGCCGGCGATGATCCATGTCAGCACCAGCGTCAATCCCGCGTTCCACACGACGGGGGCGCACTATCTGAACGCCGACACCACCGCGTTCATGCAGCTCGTGCAGGGCGACCTGTTCAGGGACTTCCCCACGCTCCGGCTGATCATCCCCCACGGCGGCGGCGCCGTCCCCTACCACTGGGGCAGGTTCCGCGGCCTGGCGACGGCACTCGGGAAGCCGCCGCTGGAGGAGCACGTCCTGGGCAACGTCTTCTTCGACACCTGCGTCTACCACCAGCCCGGATCGGACCTCCTCTTCGACGTCGTCCCCACCCGGAACATCCTCTTCGCCTCGGAGATGATCGGCGCCGTCCGTGACATCGACCCCCGGACCGGCCACCACTTCGACGACACCCGCCGCTACGCCGACGCCGCCGGGCTCTCCCCGGAACGGCTGGCCGACGTCCAGGAACACAACGCGCGCTCCGTGTACCCGCGCCTCGACGCCCTGCTGAAGCGTCAGGGCCGCTGATCACGCAGGCCGCCGACCCACGCCCCGGCCCTTTCCCCCTGTGCTGCCAGGAGATTCCATGAGTGTGCGTTCCCCCAAGACCCCCGGATGGCTGGACTGGGACCAGGATCCGTCCGTACCGGCGTTCCGGCTGCCGGCCGGCACCGTCGACGCCCACTGCCATGTGTTCGGGCCCCAGGACCAGTTCCCCTTCGCCCCTGAGCGCAAGTACACGCCCTGCGACGCCGGAAGAGATCAGCTGACCGCATTGCACGAGCATCTGGGCGTGAGCCGCGCGGTCATCGTCCAGGCCACCTGTCACGGTGCGGACAACACTGCCATGACGGACGCGGTCCGTGCGGCCGGTGGCCGGGCGCGCGGCATCGCCACCGTCCGGCCGGACATCACCGAGGCCGAACTGCGCGGGCTGGAAGCGGCGGGCGTGCGCGGCGTCCGCTTCAACTTCCTCCGGCGCCTGGTCAGCACCTCCCCGAAGGAGGACCTGGCCAGGATCGCGGCGAAGATCGCCCCGCTGGGCTGGCACATCGTGCTCTACTTCGAGAGCGCCGATCTCCCCGAACTGGGCGACTTCTTCGCCTCCCTGCCCGCTCCCCTCGTGGTCGACCACATGGGCCGGCCGGACGTGTCCCTGCCGGTGGACGGCCCGCAGTTCTCCCGCTTCCTCAGGTTCGTCGACTCCAACGACGTATGGGTGAAGGTGAGCTGCCCCGAACGCCTCAGCCTGACCGGCCCTCCCGCCCTCGACGGCGAGAGGCACGCCTACGCCGATGTCGTACCCTTCGGCCGCCGCGTGGTCGAGGAGTTCGGCGACCGGGTGCTGTGGGGCACGGACTGGCCCCACCCCAACCTCACCGGCCACATGCCCGACGACGGCCTCCTCGTCGACCACGTACCGCACATCGCCGTCACCCCCGGGCAACAGCACCGGCTCCTCGTGGACAACCCGATGAGCCTGTACTGGCCAGGCGAAGGCGTCTGAGGCCCCTCCCCGCCCGCACCCGCACTCCGACAGGGACCGTCCCCATGCAGCACGCCAATGCGGCGAACCGGCTGGACCGGCTGCCGATCTCCCGCTTCCACAAGACCACCCTGCTGGCCGTGGCCTTCGCGTACTTCTTCGAGTTCGCCGACATCAACAGCTTCGCGACGACCGCCCCCAAGCTCATCGACCTCTGGGGCGTGACGGTCAACCAGGTCGCCTACGTCACCTCGCTGTCGTTCGTCGGCATGTTCATCGGCTCCGTCGTCGCGGGCGCCGTCGCCGACCGGTGGGGCCGCAAGAAGACCCTGCTCCGCACCACCCTGTTCTTCGGCTTCTTCTCGTTCGTCTCGGTCTTCTCCTGGGACGTCCTCTCCCTGGGCGTCTTCCGGGTCCTGACCTCGGCCGGCCTGTCGGCGATGACCGTCGTGGCGGTCATCTACGTCAACGAGATGTACCCGGCCTCCGTGCGCGGCAAGTACCAGGCGTACGCCATGGTCATCGGCATCTGCGGCACACCGGCCACCAACCTGATCGCGAGTCTCGTCGTCCCGCTCAGCGACTGGTCCTGGCGGCTCGTCTACCTCTGGGGCGCACTCGGCGTCCTGCTCGTCCTGTTCTCCAGGCACCTCAAGGAGTCCCCCCGCTGGCACGAGAGCAGGGGCGACCATGCCGCGGCCGACGCGGTCCTGCGGGAGATCGAGGCCACGGTGAGCGCCGAGAAGGGACCGCTGGCCCAACCGGCCGAACCCGTCGAGGAACCCCCGGCGGTCAAGGCCCCGCTGCGTCTGCTGCTGCGTAAGAGGTACCTCGCGCCGACGCTCCTGCTCACCGTCCTGTGGGTCACCCAGACCATCGGCTTCTTCGGCTACTCCAGCTTCGCCCCCACCCTGCTCTCCAAGGAGGGCTTCAGCGTCGAGAAGTCCGTCTTCTACATCGCACTCACGACGGTCGGCGCACCCCTGGGCTCGTACCTCGCCTCCCTGGTCACCGACCGCTTCGAACGCAAGTGGTGCCTCGTCGCCTTCGGCACCGTCATCGCACTGTGCGGCCTGCTCTACGGACTGACCTTCGACCCGGTCCTCATCGTCATCTTCGGCTTCCTGGTCAACCTCTTCGAGCGCGGCTACACCGCCCTCGCCTACGCCTACTCCCCCGAGCTCTACGACACCCGCAGCCGCTCCCTGGGTACCGGCATCACCTACGGCATCGGCCGCCTGTCCAACGCCGCCGGCCCGCTGATCATCGCCGCGCTCTACAACCGCACCGGCTACCAGAGCGTCTTCTACTTCATCGCGGGTGTCTGGATGGTGGGCGCCGTCGCCCTGGCCGTGTTCGGCCCCCGGACCCGGCCGTCCCGGCAGGCCGTACGTGAGCCGAAGGCCGTCACCTCCGCGTCGTGAGCCGGGGCCCACTCACATCCGCGTCGTGAGCCGGGGCCCACTCACATCCGCGTCGTGAGCCGGCTCCTCGGCACCACGACCGGTGACGCGTCGCCCGGGGCGCTGAGTATGTCGGCGTCCACCCCGTAGAGCTCCTTCACCAGAGCCTCGTCGACCGTCGCGGCCGGCTCGCCCCGGGCGACGACCCGGCCGTCCTTCATGGCCACGAGGAGATCGGCGTAGCGTGCCGCGGCGGCCAGGTCGTGCTGCACCATGACGACCGTTCGGCCGGCCGCGGCGACCTCCCTCACCAGCTCCAGGACCTCCACGGCGTGGCCGAGGTCGAGGGCGCTGGTGGGTTCGTCGAGCAGGATGACCGGGGTGTGCTGGGCGAGGACCATCGCGAGCCAGCACCGTTGGCGCTGGCCGCCGGAGAGCCTGTCCAGGCGCTCCGCGGCCAGTCCGGTCGTTCCGGTGGCCTCGAGCGCGTCGCGCACGGCGTTCTCGTCCTCCTTGGACCACTGGCGCAGCAGGCCCTGCTGGGGGTGGCGGCCGTAGCGGACGAGCCCCGCGACCGTGACGGCCTCGGGGGCGCGCGGCGACTGGGGCAGGAGCGCGACGCGGTGGGCGGCCCGGCGCCTGCTGAGCTCCCAGATGTCCACGCCGCCGGCCCTGACGGTCCCCGACTCGGGCCGGTGCAGGCGCGCGACGGTGCGCAGGAGCGTCGACTTCCCGCAGCCGTTGGGGCCGACGATCGCGACGACCTGACCGGCGGGAACGGTGAGGCCGACGTTCTCGACGACGGGGCGGCCGGGGTATCCGGCGTGGAGCGCGGTGACTTCGAGGCCGGGTGCGGTCTCGCGTGGGACGTCGGTCATGGGGTTGGTCAGACCTTTCCGGTGGCACGGTCCGGGCGGAAGAGGACCCAGAGCAGGAAGGGGCCGCCGAGGACGCTGGTGACGACACCGACGGGCAGTTCGACGGGGGCGGCGACCCGCCCCAGGGCGTCGGCCGCGGCGATCAGGGCCGCGCCGGTCAGCGCGGAGCCGGTGACCGGGACCCGGGTGGGTCCGGCCATCCGCTGGGCCAGGACCGGGGCGGCCAGTGCCACGAACGCGATCGGGCCGCCGACGCCGACGGCCGTGCCCGCGAGGGCGACGGCGAGGGCCAGTGCGCCCGCGCGCAGCCGGCGCGGGTCGACGCCGAGCGAGGACGCCACGTCGTCGTCGAAGCGCAGGAGTTGCAGCCTGTGGCCCGCGGCCAGGGTGAGCGGCACCAGGACGAGCAGGACGAGTGCCAGTGGCGTACCGACGCCCCAGTCACGGCCGTTGAGGCTGCCCACGGCCCAGAGGAAGACACCGCCCGCCGTGTTGTCGTTCTCGCGGGACATGATCAGGTCGCCCACCGCGCCCAGGAAGGTGGAGACACCGATGCCGGTGACGAGGACGCGGTAGCCGGCGCTCCCGGCTCCGCCCGCGCACAGGACGACGATCGCGGCTGCCGCGACGGCGCCGATCGGGCCCAGCCACCAGTCGCCGACCATGCCGGTGGTGGAACCCGCCGCGGCCGCGACGACGGCGGCGGCGGCACCGTCGTTGACGCCGACGAGGTCCGGGGTGGCGAGGCGGTTGCCCGCCAGGGTCTGGGTGAGGCAGCCGGCGATGCCCAGCGCGGCACCGACGAGGAGGCCGGCGAAGACGCGGGGCAGCCGGAAGTCGCGCACGATCATGACCGTGCCCGGGTCGCCCGTACCGAGAAGCCCGGAGAGGGTGTCGGACACACTCATTCCGGTCGAACTCGCCATCACCGCGAGGGCGATGAGGACGGCGACGACCGGCAGAAGGGCCGCGGCGGTGAGCGCGCCGCGGCGCGGGAGGAGCCAGGAGAACGTACCCCTGCGCAGCACGGTGCTGTCGGGGGGCGTCACGTCGGGTGATGTCACATCGGCTGTCTTCCTCAGGTCGCTCACGCCTCGGCCCCCGCGGTGGAGAGGCGGGAGGAGCGGGCGATCCAGACGAGCAGCGGGCCGCCCACGAAAGCGAGCAGGACGCTGACCGGTGTCTCCCAGGGGCGGATGACGACCCGGGCGAGGATGTCGGCCAGGATCATGATGTCGGCGGCGATCAGCGCGGAGAGGACGAGTTGGGCCGTCATGCGGGGCCCGGTCAGCGCCCTCGCGGCGTACGGGGCCAGCAGGCCGAGGAAGGCGACGGGCCCGGCCACGGCGACCGCGCAGCCGGCGAGCAGCGAGACCGCTCCGGCGACGACGAGACGGATGCGGCCGGGGTGGTGCCCGAGCGAGCGTGCTCCGTCGTCGCCGAGGCCGAGCGCCGAGAGCGGGCGGGCGCATCCGAGCGCGGTGAGCAGACCCAATGCCGCCAGTGGCAGCAGGGGGAGGAGATCGGAGGTCTTCACTCCGGCGAGCGAGCCGATCGTCCAGTACCGGTAGGTGTCGAAGGTCGACTGTGTGCCGAGCAGGACGTAGGAGGTGCAGCCGTGGAAGGTGGCACCCAGCGCCGATCCGGCCAGGACGAGACGCAGCGGTGAGCCGGCCGTGCGCCCCGAGCCGGCGAAGAGCAGGACGACGGCGCTCGCGGCCATGCCGCCGACGAGCGCCCAGACGAGCAGGGCGCCCGGCGAGTCGGCGCCGAAGAAGGTGAGCCCGAGGACAACGGCGAATGCTGCTCCGGAGTTGACGCCCAGCAGACCGGTTTCGGCCAGCGGGTTGCGGGTGGCGGCCTGGAGGAGACAGCCGGCCGCACCGAGGCAGGTGCCCACGAGGAGGGCGGCGAGGGTGCGTGGGAGGCGTACGTCCATGACGGCCAGCCGGATCTGGGCGTCGGCCCGGGCGGCGGGGTCACCGAGGAGGAAGTCCAACGCGCGCTTCGCGGGGCTTCCACCGCTGCCGATGACGAGGGAGAGCAGCACGAGGGTCACCAGGAGAAGCAGAAGTCCCGTGGTGACCCAGGGGGTTGAGCTCCTCCGGGAAGGGGGAGTTTCGGATGGGCGGGTTCCGGCTGACCTTGGCCGACCCCCTTGCGCGATGGACATAAGGTTAGCCTAACCTAAATGCACTCGTCCGGTTCTGGCGGGTCATGGGCACACCTGTGTCCTGAAGTGGCGCGATGTGTACCGCTTCTCTCCGATTGAGGCTTCGGAGGGCGCCCGGCCGGAACCGGATTCGTCTGAACGCAAACGGAGATCCAAGGCCATGGCGCCGTATTCGCCCCCCTCGCCCCGCGGTAACGCACGTCCCGTCATATCGGCGGCCCTGCTCGCACTCGGCGCTCTCACCCTGAGTGCCTGCGGATCCGAGGACAAAGCCGCGTCCGCCGACTCGGGCGCGGAGGCGACGACGACCCAGGTCACCGACGCGACGGGGACGAAGGTGACGGTGCCGGCCGCCGCGGAGCGCGTGGTCGTCCTCAGCGAGATGGACCTGGACGCGTCGCTCGCCCTGGGCGTCGAGCCGGTGGGCCTGACCGCGGGGCGCGGCCAGAAGGGCGCCCCGCAGTACCTGGCGGACCAGGCGAAGGGCATCCCCGTGGTGGGCGCCGTCACCGGCCCGGACATCGAGAAGGTCGTGCAGGCGAAGCCGGACGTGATCCTCGCCGGGCAGCTCGCCGACGAGCAGGTGCTCGCGCAGCTCCGGAAGGTCGCGCCCACGGTCGTCACCATCGACGGCACCAAGGACTGGAAGAAGGCCCTCGGACTCACCGGCACGGTGCTCGGCAGGTCCAACGAGGCCGAGAAGTTCCTCGCCGACTACCGGACGAAGGCCGCCTCCCTCAGGACCGGCCTCGGCTCGCAGGCCGGCGCGAGCGTGTCCGTCGCCCGCCACTCGGCCAAGGGCACCGCGGTCATGCAGCAGGGCGTCTTCATCAGCGACGTCCTGAAGGACCTCGGCTTCGAGCGCCCGGGCATCCAGAACGACAAGGGCGAGGGCCACTCGACGCCGCTCGGCGACGAGAACCTCAAGGAGATCGACGGCGACTGGCTGTTCATCGGCTCCCTCGACGCAGGCAACGACGCCGACCTCCTCGCCGAGCTCGCTGCGAAGCCCGCCTACCAGCAGCTGGGCGCCGTGCGTGACGAGCACGCGACGGTCGTCGACGGGACCAAGTGGACCAGCCTCGGTGGTGCGCAGGCAGCCGTCTCGGTGCTCGACGACATCCGCAAGGCGATGGTCAAGTGAGCATCGAGCAGGAACTGACCGGCCGGCTCGCCCTCGTGACCGGAGCCGGACGCGGCATAGGCGAGGCGGTCGTGCACGCACTCGCCGGCCGCGGTGCGCGCGTCCTCGCCACCGACCTGGCCCCGGACGGCATCGCCGCACTGGAGAAGACGTACGACGGACAGGTGATCGCGCGCACGCTCGACGTGTCGGACCCCGCGGCCGTCGAAGACCTCGTCGCGGAGGCCGAGGACACGCTCGGCCCGCTGGACATCGCGGTCAACGTGGCCGGAATTCTCCGTGGTTCGCCGGTCGCGGACCTTCTCGACGAGGAGTGGGCGGCCACCTTCGCCGTCAACACCCATGGGGTGTTCCATGTGTCGCGGTCGGTCTCCCGCCGGATGACCGGCCGGGGTTCGGGCAGCATCGTCACCGTGGCCTCCAACGCCGCCGGCATCCCCCGTACGAACATGGCTGCGTACGCGGCCTCCAAGGCCGCGGCCGTGATGTTCACCAAGTGTCTCGGCCTCGAAGTGGCACCCCTGGGGGTGCGGTGCAACACCGTCTCCCCCGGCTCGACCCTCACCGACATGCAGCGCGGCATGTGGGCGGCGGGGGACGAGGAGGCCGCCGCCCGCCGGGTCGTCGAGGGGGACGCGGAGACGTTCCGCACCGGTATCCCGCTCGGCCGGATAGCGGACCCCTCCGACATAGCCGACGCGGTCGCCTTCCTGGTGTCCGACCGCGCGCGTCACATCACCATGCACGACCTGTACGTCGACGGCGGTGCCACCCTGCGGGCCTGAACCCCGCCCCGCCCCGCCCCGTCATCCTGCCGGCGCTCGAGCCTTCCCCACTGGAGACCATCCATGTCTGCCTCTCTGCGCGTCCCCGCCGCTCCGCCCCCACTCGACTCCCCCGGCGCGGCCACGGCCCTGCTCGAGGCCTACCGCCCCGGCACCGACCGCTTCCTCGCCACACCCCGGCACACCCTGCTCGGCTCCGGCGCGGCCGCACTGGTGCCGCACGACTCGCGGCCCCTCCCGCTGCGGGTGCTGGAGACCCTGGACGCCGCCCGGCACGCGGGCGACCCCGCCCCGGTCGTCGTGGGCTCCGTACCGTTCGCGCCCGACGGCGCGGCCGCGCTGGCCGTCCCGGAGACCGTCCGGTGGGCGACCGCCCTGCGCGAGGACCCGCTCATCGCACTGCACGGCTCCGACGCCGGTCAGCAGGACTCCTGGCAGATACGTGAGGTGCCGGCCGCACAGGAGTACTCCGCGGCGGTCGCCGCGGCGGTCGAGCGGATGCGTGCCGGTGAGTTCGACAAGGTCGTCCTCGCCCGCACCCTGGAACTGACCTCGGCGCGCGACCTCGATCTGCCCGCCATGCTGAGCCGGCTGGCACGCCGTGACCCGGACGGTTACACCTTCGCCGTGCCCAGCGGTCCGGGCCGCACGCTCGTGGGCGCGAGCCCCGAGCTCCTCGTGTCCCGGCGCGGCGGCCGGCTCGTCGCCAACCCGCTGGCCGGATCCGCGCAGCGCAGCGGCGATCTGGCCACGGACGTCCGCAGGGCGGCCGCGCTGCTGGATTCGCCGAAGGACCTCCACGAGCACGCGGTCGTGGTCGACGCCATCCGCGAGGCGCTCGCACCGTTCTGCGTGAGCCTGGACGTGCCCGAACGCCCCACACTCGTACGGACCGCCGCCATGTGGCACCTGTCGACGACCCTGACCGGGGAGCTGCGCGACCCCTCGTCCACCGCCCTGGACCTGGCGTCGGCCCTGCACCCCACCCCCGCGGTCTGCGGCACCCCGACCGATGTGGCCCGGCAGGTCATCGCGGAGTCCGAGCCCTTCGACCGCGGGGCGTACACCGGCATGGTCGGCTGGCAGAACGCGGACGGCGACGGCGAGTGGGTGGTGACCATCCGCTGCGCCGAGGCCGAGGGACGCACCCTGCGGCTGTTCGCGGGCGCGGGGGTGGTGGCGGAGTCCTCGCCGGCCGCCGAGACCGCGGAGACCGGAGCCAAGTTCCGTACGTTCCTGAGCGCTGTGGGAGCCGCCCTGTGACCGCCCTCCAGTCGTCCGACGCGCCCACCTGGCCCGC
Organism: Streptomyces sp. NPDC023573; assembly: GCF_055559735.1. Lineage (NCBI taxonomy): Bacteria > Bacillati > Actinomycetota > Actinomycetes > Kitasatosporales > Streptomycetaceae > Streptomyces > Streptomyces sp. NPDC023573. The sequence continues at coordinate 160,157 of NZ_JBVHKB010000006.1, read as the reverse complement.
CGAGTTCGCCGACCGCTACCGCGCCGCGGGCCACTGGCGCGGGGAGACGTTCGGCGGTGTGCTGCGCGAGCGGGCCGCCGCGCATCCGGACCGCGTCGCGGTCGTCGACCCGGCCCCCGGACGCCGGGAGTGGACGTACGGCGAACTGGACGAGCGCGCCTCCCGGCTGGCCGCCGGGTTCTCGGCGCGCGGCATCTCCGCGGGCGACCGGGTCGTCGTCCAGCTTCCGAACATCGCCGAGTTCATCGAAGTCGTCTTCGCGCTCTTCCGGATCGGCGCCCTGCCGGTCTACGCGCTCCCCGCGCACCGGGAGACGGAGATCGAGTACTTCTGCTCGTTCACCGAGGCCGTCGCCTACGTGGTCCCCGACCGGCACGCCGGCTTCGACCACCTCGCGCTCGCGTCGAGGATCAAGGAGCGTACGCCGAGCCTGAAGCACGTCTTCGTCGTCGGTACGCCGGGCGAGCACACCGCACTGTCCGAGGTGCCGTGCGCGGCCGCCGGAAGCGGGTACGAGCCGGATCCGGGTGATCTGGCGTTCCTCCAGCTGTCGGGCGGCACGACGGGTGTTCCCAAGCTCATCCCCCGTACGCACGACGACTACATCTACTCGCTGCGCGGATCCAACGAGATCTGCGGCGTCGACGGGGACACCCGCTATCTCGTCGTGCTCCCCGCCGCGCACAACTTCCCGATGAGCTCCCCGGGCTGGCTCGGAACGCTGTACGCCGGAGGGACCGTGGTCCTGTGCCCCCGGCCCGATCCGGCGACGGCCTTCCCGCTCGTGGAGCGCGAGCGCGTCACGATGACCGGGATGGTCCCGCCCCTCGCGCTGATCTGGACGGAGGCCGCCCCGGGCTCCGCACACGACCTGTCGAGCCTGCAGCTGATCCTGGTCGGCGGCGCAAAGTACAGCGAGGCGGCCGCCCGCAGGCTGGAGCCGGCGCTGGGCTGCAAGCTCATGCAGGTCTTCGGCATGGCCGAAGGTCTCGTCAACTACACCCGTCTGGACGACGACCACGAGACCGTGGTCACCACGCAAGGCCGGCCGATCTCCGAGGACGACGAGGTCCGTGTCGTCGACGACTCGGACGTGGACGTGCCGGAAGGGGGCTTCGGGCATCTGCTGACCCGCGGCCCGTACACGATCCGCGGCTACTGGCGGGCGCCCGAGCACAACCTGAGGTCCTTCACCAAGGACGGCTTCTACCGCACCGGGGACATCGTGCGCCGCACCCCGACCGGCCACCTGGTCGTCGAGGGGCGCGCCAAGGACCAGATCAACCGGGGCGGTGAGAAGGTCGCGCCGGAGGAGATCGAGAACATCATCCTCGGCCATCCGTCGGTGCACGACGTGTCCGTCGTAGGGGTCGCCGACGCCTATCTGGGCGAACGCACCCTGGCCTACGTCATCCTGCGCGAGGGCGCCGAGCCGCTGAAGCCGGCTGCGGTCAAACGCCTCGTGCGGGAACGCGGTGTCGCCGCGTACAAGGTCCCCGACCTCGTCGAGTTCGTCGAGGCGTTCCCGCAGACCGGGATCGGCAAGGTCAGCAAGAAGGGGCTGCGCTCCGACGCGGCGCCCGGCCCCGCCGTACCCGGTCAGCACTGAGATCAGCACCGAGTTCCGCCCAGAGCGGCACCGAAAGGTCCCACCCCATGGCTCTTCCCGCCATCGCTCCGTACGCCCTGCCGACCGAAGCCGAACTGCCCGCCAACCGCGTGGAGTGGACCGTCGACCCCACGCGGGCCGTGCTCCTGGTCCACGACCTGCAGAACCACTTCCTCGGCGCGTTCCCGCACGGGGAGCAGCCGCTCACCGGCATGCTCGAGAACACGTCCCGGGTCATCGAGGAGTACCGCCGCCTCGGTGTGCCGGTCGTCTACTCGGTGCAGCGCGGCGGCCAGACGGCAAAGGAGCGCGGTCTCCAGCTCGACTTCTGGGGCCCCGGTGCCGCCGACGACCCCGAGGCGCTGGCGATTCCCGGTGCCGTCGCGCCGGCGGACGGCGACACCGTGCTGACCAAATGGAAGTACAGCGCCTTCGTGCGCACCGAACTCGAGTCCCTACTGCGGGAGTCCGGCCGCGACCAGCTGGTGATCACCGGCGTCTACGCGCACATCGGGGTGCTCATGAGCGCCTGCGACGCGTGGATGCGCGACATCCAGGCCTTCGTGGTCGCCGACGCCGTGGCGGACTTCTCCCGCGAGGACCACGACATGGCCCTGCGCTGGGCGGCCGGCCGCTGCGCGGTCGTCACCTCGGCCGACAAGCTGCTCAAGGGGGTCTGAAGACCGTGGCGCTCACCCTTGAACTGATCCGTCACGATGTCGCCGACGCCCTCGGTGAGGACCCCGCGGACATCCCCCTCGACGAGAACCTCCTGGACTACGGCCTGGACTCGGTCCGCATCATGTCGTTGCTGGGGCGCTGGCGCCGGGACCACGGTGTCGTGGCGGACTTCGCCGACCTCGCCGAGCAGCCCGCCATCGATGTCTGGGCACCACTGCTGGAGGCGGCGTGACCGTCCTGCTCACCGATCCCGACGGCGCCGGGCCGGGCCAGGACGCCCCGTCCGTGGTACTGCCGCTCACCGCCGCCCAGTCGGGCATGTGGTTCGCGCAGTCGCTCGATCCGCTCAGCCCCGCGCAGAACACGGCGGAGTGCCTGGAGATCGACGGTCCGCTCGACCCGGAGCTGTTCGCGGCGGCTCTGCGCCGCGTGACCGCCGAGGCCGACGCCCTGCGCGTGTGCGTCGAGGACTCCCCGGAGGGCCCGCGTCAGCGCGTCCTGCCCTCGGTCGGGCTGCCGCTGACCACACAGGACCTGCGGGAGGCCTCCGACGCCGGCCGGCGGGCCGAGGAGTGGATGCGCGCGGATCTCGCCGAGCCCTTCGACCTGGCCACCGGCCCGCTCTTCCGGCACGCCCTCTTCCGGGTGGGTGAAGAGCGCTGGCTCTGGTACCAGCGCATCCACCACCTGGTCATGGACGGCTTCGGCTACTCGCTCCTCGTACGCCGGACGGCCGAGGTCTACACGGCGCTCGTCCGGGGCGAGGGGCCCGGGCCCCATGCCTTCGGGGCACTCGCGGACCTGGTCGCCGAGGACGGGGCGTACCGGTCCTCGGAGGCGTTCGCCGCCGACCGCGCCCACTGGGCCGAGGCGTTCGCGGACCGTCCGGAGGTGCCCCGGCTCGGTGGCCGAGGTGCGCTGCCCTCGCGGACGTTCCTCCGCCGCACCGCCCATCTGGGGCCTGAGGCCACCGAGGGCGTGCGGGACCTGGCCGACCGGCTCCGTGCCTCGTGGCCGGACGTCCTGATCGCCGCCCAGGCGCTCTACACCTCGCGGGCGACCGGCCGTCAGGAGGTCGTGCTCGGCCTGCCGATGATGGGGCGCGTGGGTTCCGTCTCGCTGCGGGTGCCGGGGATGGTCATGAACGTCCTTCCGCTGAGGCTGGAGGTCTCCCCCGACGCCACCTTCGCCGAGCTGGTCCGCCGGGTGGTGCTCGGCATCCGCGAGGTCCGCCGCCACCAGCGGTACCGCTACGAGGACATCCGCCGCGACCTGCGGCTCCTCGGGGCGAACCGCGGACTGGCCGGCCCCCTCGTCAACGTCATGCCCTTCGACTACGACGTGGACTTCGCGGGCGCCCCGGCGCGCGCCCGGAACCTGTCCGCGGGGCCGGTCGACGACCTGACGGTGAACATCTACGACCGTTCCGACGGGCGCGGTCTGCGCATCGACCACGACGGCAATCCCGCGCTGTACGGCGAGGAGGAGCTGGCCGCCCACCAGGAACGCTTCCTGTATCTGGTGGAGCGGCTGAGCCGGGCCGACCCGCATGTCCCGACGGCGGCGCTCGGCATCGCCACCGAGGCAGAGGCCGAGCTGGTCCTCCGTACGTTCAACGACACCGAGCGGGCGCTGCCGCCCACGACGCTGATCGGCCCGATCGAGTCGCGCGCCGCCCGCACCCCTGACGCGACCGCCCTGGTGTGCGGGGACACCTCGCTCACCTACGAGGAGCTGAACACCCGCGCCAACCGGCTGGCCCGGCATCTGCGGACGCTCGGCGCCCGGCCGGGCGCGGTGGTGGCGGTGTCGGTGCCGCGCTCGGTGGAGCTGGTGGTGTCGCTGCTGGCCGTGCTGAAGGCGGGGGCCGCGTATCTGCCGCTGGACCCGGACTATCCGGAGCGGCGTCTCGCGTACATGCTGCGGGACGCGGCGCCGGTGTGCGCGGTGACGGACCGGGCGGGGCGGCTCCCCGAGGACACCGGGACGCCGCTGGTGGTCCTGGACGGCCTCGACGTCTCGGAGTACCTCTGGGTGAACCCGTCGCGGCCCCTCACCCCCGCGCATCCGGCGTACGTCATCTACACCTCGGGCTCGACCGGCCGCCCCAAGGGCGTCGTCGTGTCGCACGGCGCGATCGACAACCGGCTGCGCTGGATGCAGAGCACCTACGGGCTGACCGCGGACGACCGGGTGCTGCAGAAGACACCCTCGTCCTTCGACGTGTCGGTGTGGGAGTTCTTCTGGCCGCTGCGCCAGGGCGCGGTGCTGGTGGTCGCCGAACCGGGCGGCCACAAGGACCCCGCCTACCTCGCCAGGCTGATCCGTGAACAGTCCGTCACCACCTGCCACTTCGTGCCGTCGATGCTCCAGGTCTTCCTCGCGGAGCCGGGAGCGGACGCCGACACCTGCGCGAGCCTCCGGAGGGTGTTCTGCAGCGGTGAGGCCCTGCCCCGCGAGACCGCCGACGTGTTCGGGCGCGTGATGCCCGGCATCGAACTGCACAATCTCTACGGGCCCACCGAGGCGGCCGTGGACGTCACCTCCCACGCGTGCGCCGCTGACACCACCGGGCCGGTGCCGATCGGCCGGCCCGTCTGGAACACCCGCCTGTACGTGCTCGACGCGGCGTTGCAGCCGTGCCCGCCGGGGGTCCCCGGGGAGCTCTACCTGGCGGGGCGTCAGCTCGCCGACGGATACCTGGACCGCCCGGAGCTGACGGCGTCCCGCTTCGTCGCCGATCCCTTCGGCCGGCCCGCGGAGCGCATGTACCGCACGGGCGACCTGGCGCACTGGACGGGCCAGGGCGAGGTCTTCCACCTGGGCCGCACCGACGACCAGGTCAAGCTCCGCGGGCAGCGCGTCGAGCTCGGCGAGATCGAGACGGCACTGACGGCCCGGGAAGGGGTGGACGCCGCCTGCGCCGTCGTACGGGAGGACCGGCCGGGCGAACAGCGGCTGGTCGGCTACCTCACCGGACGCGCCGATCCGGTGGCCGTACGGGCATCGCTGGCGCGCGAGCTTCCGGAGCACATGGTGCCGGCGGCGGTGGTGGCCCTGGACGCCTTCCCGCTGAGCCCCAACGGCAAGCTGGACCGGCGTGCCCTGCCCGCCCCGGTGTTCAGCGGCGGCGCGGGTGCGCGGCGCCCGTCGGACGCGCGGGAGGAGGCGCTGACGCGACTGTTCGCGCAGGTGCTGGACGTCGGCCGGGTGGGCCCGGACGACGCGTTCTTCGACCTCGGCGGCACGTCGCTGCTGGCCGTGCGGCTCGTGGCGCGCGTACGGGAGGAGCTGGGCGCGGAGCTGACCATCGGCTCGCTGTTCGAGTCGCCCACCCCGGCCGCGCTCGCCGCACGGCTCGGCTCCACGGACAGGGCGTCCGAGGACGCGCTGGACGTCGTCCTGCGGCTGCGCGGCGGGGACGGGCGTACACCGCTGTTCGCGTTCCATCCGGCCGGCGGGATCGCGTGGTGCTACGCCGGGCTGGCGGCCCGCCTCGGTCCTGAGCAGCCGGTGTACGGCATCCAGGCCCGCGGGCTGACCGGGGACGAGCCGCTGCCGCGCACCCTGCTGGAGGAGGCGTCCGACTACCTCCGGCACATCCGCGCGGTCCAGGAGCACGGCCCCTACCGGCTGCTGGGCTGGTCCGTCGGCGGGGTTCTGGCCCACACCGTGGCCGTGCTGCTCCAGGAGGCGGGCGAGAAGGTCGAGCTGCTCGCGCTGCTGGACTCGTTCCCTGCCGAGCAGTGGCAGGAACGGGCGGCGCCCGAGGAGGGTGACGCGCTGACCGCGGTGCTGCGGATGGCGGGCTTCGAGCGTACGCACGAGCAGGACCGTGAGGACGTGCTGGCGACGCTGCGCCGGGCGGGCAGCCCGCTCGCCGGGATCGGTGACCGCGCGCTGTCGAGGATCGTCGACATCGTGCCGAACCACGCCCGCATGATGCGCGAGCACCGGCACCGGGGCTACGACGGCGATCTGCTGTTCTTCACGGCCGCCGCGCCCCGCGCGGAGGACTGGCTCACCCGCGAGGCGTGGCGCGCCCATGTGGCCGGGTCCATAGACAACCATGATCTGGACTGCACCCACCCGCAGTTGATGCGGGACAGGTTTCTCGACGACATCGCGGCCGTCCTGTCCGCCCGCCTGACGGAGCTGGACGCATGAGCGCGAGGAACGGCCCGTTCGACCCGGGCCCGGAGGACCGCGCCACGCACCTGGTGCTGGAGAACGCCGCAGGTCAGCTGTCCCTGTGGCCGGTCTGGCGCGAGGTGCCGGCGGGATGGTCCGTCCGGTTCGGCCCGGCTCCGCACGCGGCGTGCGCCGTCGCGCTGGAGCCGGGCCGGTCCTGAGGTGCCAGGACGCGTCCTTCGAAGTCAGCCTCCGTGGACCGTGAGCCGGTAGCCCTCGGGCCCGGTGAAGGAGAACACCGGCCCGAACGGGCTGTCCTGCAGCGGGGTGACATCCTCCGTACCCGCCGCGACGAGCTGCTCGCGCAGCATGCCGGCGTCCGTGGTCCGCAGCCACAGCGCCACGCCGAGACCGGGTCGGGCGGCGCCGTCCAGGTCGACGTCCGGCAGCGGCTCACGGACGGCGAACGGGATCGGGGTGGTCGCGAAGACGACCGCACCGGGCGGCGCGGCGGGGGCCCGGCGCAGCCCGAGCCGCTCCTCGAAGAAGGCGGCGGCGCCCGGCACGTCCTTCACCTGCAGAGCGATGAAGTCGGGGCCTTCGACGGTGGCGGTCATGGTTCCTCCTGGGCGGTGCGGCACTTCCATGTCAGGGTTTTGACATAGCAGACCATAGGCATCGGCCCCCAGGTATGTCAAAATATTGACATGGAAGACCGCGCGCCCGTGCCCGCCCCCCACCCGGCCCAGGACATCACCGAACACGTCGGCTACCGCCTCAAACGCGCCTCGGCCGCCCTGCGCGGCGCCATGGACAAGGCCCTGCGCGAGCACGGCCTCACCGTCCCGCAGTACTCCTGCCTCGAACTCCTCGACGAACGGCCCGGCCTGTCCAACGCCGACCTGGCCCGCGGCACCTTCGTCACCCGGCAGTCGGCCAACGTCGTCCTGCGTGGCCTCAAGGAGGCCGGCCTCATCACCCGGCCGCTCACCACCGACCACGGACGCGCCCTCCCGACCCATCTGACCCCGGCCGGGGAACGACGCCTGCGGGCCGCACGCGGCGCGGTCTACGCGATCGAGGAACGCATGATCAGGAGCCTTCCCGAGGGGCGGCTGCCGGCCCTCCTGGCCGACCTCGACACGATGACCGAGGCACTCGGCGAGTGATGACGCGGGACGGCACCCAGGCCCGCCAGGCGTATGACGGGGTGCCGCTTCGACGGAGAATGGGGGAAGATCGCGGGTCCGCGCGACGCAGTGCGGGCCTGTGACCCCTCCGACGACAGCAAGGAGCGTTTCCTCCGATGACCGCACAGCCCGTACGCCCTGGGCGCGGTGGTCCCGGGACCGCCTCGGACGTGGACCTCCCGCCGTTCAAGCCTGCTCTCGTCAGAGCGGTGTTCAGGGACGTGACCACGATGGACGTCTCCCGGCCGGCCGCCCGGGCCGCCGCGTCGGTGACGCGGACCGTGCTGACGGCGATCATCGAAGGCGCGACGAGAGCGGCGGCGGAGGAGGCCCGGAAGAAGCTGGTTCCCGGGGACCTCGTCTCGGCGATCGACCGGAACGTCGAGCTGGAGGTGGGGTGCGCGTGGTACGACCACAGCCCGACGTTCCACGGCCTGACCGGTGACCTCTACGACGCCGAGGGCGTCCTCGTACCTTCTCGCAAGCGCAGCAGGTCGCGCAGACCGAGTGCCGTGGCCGGCGCCCACAGGTTCGAGGCCGGGGTCAGGAAGCTGCTGCGGAGCCAGGGGGCGACGGCCGTCCCGGCGCTGGTCCGCGACCTGGACGGAATCGCGAGCGTGTTCCTGACGGACCTCGCCCGGGACGCGGCCATGGTCGTCCGCGAGGGCGGGATCAAGCGTTTCGGTTCGGTCACCCTGCTGATACCGGGCGTACCGGCCCCGCCCCCACCCCTCGACGATCCCCTCCCCTCCCCGTACAGCCGAAGGAAGGCCGGGCGGACCATCGGCCGGGATGACGTCCTGGCCGCGACCACGATTCAGTTGTTCGGCGGCGGCCTCAGGCAGCGAGCCCTGACAGAAGCACGCGAGGCGGCACAGAACGCTTCGGCCGGCTGAAGCCTGTCCTTCAGCCTGAGCGCAGTCGGGCGCGCAGGACTTCCGCACCGTCCCCATCGAGGTCCTGGCAGGCCGCCGCGCGGCCCGCCATCGCCATCACCAGCGAGAGGGTCGGCCCCCTGAGCAGGTCCCCCGTGCCGGTGGCGAACGGTCCGTCCGTGGCCTCGACCCGCAGACCCGCGACCGCGGTGCTGCTCGCGACGGTGAAGTCGCGGCTCGCGAAGAACCGGGCCACGGCGGTCGTCGTGGCCACCGGGGGTGTCCGTGCAAGGCCCAGCGGCCGACGGATGTCCTCGCCGTGGACGACGATTTCGCCCAGCCAGGCCGCAGTATGCCGTGACGGACCGGCTGGACCGGCGACAACCTCGCGAAAACGCCGCAAGGTCTCCTCAGGTGTGGCCCCCAGGCGCTCCGCGAGTCGTCGGTCGTTGTGCAGAGCGGGGTCGAACCGAGCGGCCAGCATGCTCAGCAGCCAGCGCCACATCCTCGTACCGGCCCCGGCCGTCAGATGGGCCACGACCTCCTCCACGGTCCAGCGTTCACACAGTGACACTGTCGCCCACTGGGCCTCACTGAGCCCGGTGAGGTCGTGAGCGAGCGCGGACCGTTCGACGTGGATCGCTCTTTCCAGAGATTCGCGGTCTTCCGGAACGTGTGGTTCAGCCATGGGGCCGCCTCCAGGGATCGGGTGTCATCCATCGGACTCCTGTCGCCGTCCGAACTCATCGACCGGAGGACGAGTTCAGGAAGCGGCAGGGCCCAGCAGCTCCACGAGGCCGTCGGCCAGCTCCGTACGCCAGCACAGGTAGTCGTGGCCACCGTTGAACTCGCGGTAGGAGGCGTCGTCGTACCCCGCCGCCGCCAGGACCTCACGCAGGCGCCTGGCGGCCGGCAGCGCCACCCACTCCTGTTCACCGAACGAGAGCCAGAAACGGACAGGCAGGCGGGGGGCGCGCGCGATCCGGTCGGTGAGCCACTCGGCCCGGGGTCCGTCGGGCCACCAGAACGAGCCGGACTGGGCGAGGACGTTGCCGAAGCGGCGGGGCACGGAGAGCGCGGCGTGAGCGGCCGTGAGGCCGCCCAGGCTCTGCCCGGCGACGATCGTGCGAGCGGGGTCGTCGGTGACCGGGAGACGGGCGGCCGCCCAGGGGAGCAGTTCGTCGGCGAGGAAGGCCGCGAACTCCGGGCGGCAGGCCAGGTCCGCCCACCTGGTACCGATGTCCACGGAATCCGGCAACAGGGCGACGAGCGGCGGGATCCGGCCGTCGGCGATCAGGTTGTCCAGCAGGTGCGCGACCCCGAGCTGCGGCTGCCAGTGCTCGCCGTCGAGGAGGACGAGGACAGGGAGCTCGGACGGGTGCCCCGGCCCCAGGGGCGGTTCGTAGAGCCAGACGCGGCGCGTGGCGCCCCCCAGCTTCTCGGTGGCCACCTGATGGGCGGTCACCCGGCCACGGGCCACGCCCGGCCTCGGCTGCCAGTCCTGCCCGCCGGGGGCCGCCGGGAGCTCGGTGTAGGAGACCGGTCCGCCGCCCCAGCGGCGGGGCAGCGCGCGGGCGTTGAGCGGGTCGTGCCGACGCCTGGTACGCAGCCACTGCCAGTAGTCGGCGCTGCCGGGCTCCGGGCCGTCGCCCTCGTCCACGTAGAAGTCGTAGGTGCCCCGCCAGTCGTGCCGCAGGCGCAGCGACCAGTGCCAGACGTCGGTTCCGGGCACCCGCTGCATGAGGTTGTCCTCGGGCGTGCGGGGGTCGCCGAGTTTGTTGGGAAGCACCTGTACGGCCCGGGTGCCGGCCGTGCCGCGCCAGAGGAACGTCACGGCCCGGTGCTCGGCGCTGCCCTGCGGGTCCGGAGAGACGAGGGGGGTGCCGCTGCCGCTGACGGCTGCCCAGAATTCCTCGGTCTCCCCCGGTGCCGGCAGCCGGAACGCCGGCTCCCGGAGCCGTGGCACCTCGTCCGGGCGCACGGCCCGCGGCGGCCGGCGCGGGGTGTCTTGCGGCGGCACTGAGGTGATCACGAGGGGAACTCCGAAGCAGGCGGGGCAGGAACTAAGGGTCACCTTACCTCCTGGGGTCCGTGACCCCAGGACGCACCGGAGGCGGCACCCGTCCCCGGGCGCCGCCTCCGGCCGGTGTCCGCGCTGTGGTGTCAGACCGTGGAGGGGAAACGTTCCCAGACACGGTGCTTGCCGAGGAGCTGCTTGACCTCCTCCAGCACCTCCTCGCCGGTGCCGGCGACGACCACACCAGGCGCGTCCGCGGTCACGCCCGCGGAGACGAGGACCGCGTCTCCGCCCGCCCATGTCCCGATCGCCTTGGCATGCCGGTACGTCTCGTTCAGCAGCAGGAGCACCCGGGGATCGACGGAGGTACCGGCCGCGCCCGCCTTCGCGTCCCGCGCGCCGATCGCGTCGGCTCCCGCTCCGGGGGCACCGGCGAGCAGGACGGCGTCGAACTCGACGGAACGGGCGGTGGCGTAGGTGCGCTGGACGGTGACCGGGTCGCCGTCCGCGTCGAGGACTCCCCCGGCGGGCGCGATGACCAGCGGCACCATGCCGGCGGCCTGGACGGCGGCGCGTACCGACCGGACACCGTCGAGGTCGGCGTCCTTGTCGGCGACGATGCCGATGATCCGGCCGTCGAGCGGCCAGACCTGCCCGACCTGCGACAGCGCCGGGCTGGGCTCCGGGTTCGCGAGAGGGCCGTCGGCCTCCGGCGCCGGGAGTCCCAGGCCGGCGGCGACCTGCTCGCACAGCTCACTGTCGATCCGGGCGAGCACCTTCAGCCCGCGCTCCTTGACCGCCTGCTCGTAGCACTTGCCCAGCTCGAAGGTGTAGGCGGCGATGATGTGCTCACGCTCCACCGGAGTCATGCTGAGCCAGAAGAGGCGAGGCTGGCTGAAGTGGTCGTCGAACGACTCGGGGGCCTCGCGCACCTTCCGGCTCGCGGCGACCTCGGCCGGCACCTCGACGAAGGCCCCGGTGTCGGCACCCGCCAGGAACGGGCAGCCGCCGTCCAGGGAGTTGGGCCGGTACGGCGCGACGCCCCGGTGGACCGCCGTCTGGTGCATGCCGTCGCGCAGCATGTCGTTGACCGGGGCGTGGGTCCGGTTGATGGGCAGCTGCGGGAAGTTGGGGCCGCCGAGCCGGGTGAGCTGGGTGTCGACGTAGCTGAACAGGCGGCCCTGGAGCAGCGGGTCGTTGGTGAGGTCGATGCCCGGCACCATGTTGCCGACGTGGAAGGCGACCTGTTCCGTCTCGGCGAAGAAGTTCGACGGGTTGGCGTCGAGCGTCATCAGGCCGATCGGCTGTACCGGTGCGAGCTCCTCCGGCACGATCTTCGTCGGGTCCAGCAGATCGATCCCCTGGAACATCTGCTCGGGGTTGTCCGGGAAGGTCTGGATGCCCAGCTCCCACTGGGGGTAGGCACCGGCCTCGATGGCGTCGGCGAGGTCCCTGCGGTGGAAGTCCGGGTCCACACCGCTCGTGATCTGGGCCTCCTCCCAGACCTGGGAGTGGACACCCAGCTTGGGCTTCCAGTGGAACTTCACCAGGGTGGAGGCACCTTCGGCGTCGACGAGCCGGAAGGTGTGGACGCCGAAGCCCTCCATCGTGCGGTACGAGCGCGGGATTCCGCGGTCGGACATGTTCCACAGCGTGTGGTGCGTGGCCTCGGAGTGCAGGGTGACGAAGTCCCAGAACGTGTCGTGGGCACTCTGCGCCTGCGGGATCTCCCGGTCCGGGTGCGGCTTCCCGGCGTGGATGATGTCGGGGAACTTGATGGCGTCCTGGATGAAGAAGACCGGGATGTTGTTCCCGACCAGGTCGAAGACGCCTTCCTCCGTGTAGAACTTGGTGGCGAAGCCGCGGGTGTCGCGCACGGTGTCGGCCGATCCGCGGGAGCCGAGCACGGTGGAGAACCGGACGAAGACCGGCGTCTCCACGTCCTTGGCAAGGAAGGCCGCCTTGGAGATCTTCGACGCGGACCCGTACCCGCGGAACATGCCGTGGGCCGCTGCGCCGCGCGCGTGCACCACACGCTCCGGGATGCGCTCGTGGTCGAAGTGGGTGATCTTCTCGCGCAGGTGGTGGTCCTGGAGCAGGACCGGGCCACGCGGGCCCGCCTTCAGGGAGTGGTCGGTGTCGTACAGCCGCGCTCCCTGCGCCGTCGTCAGGTAGGCGCCGCTCTGCGCGTTCCGCGCCTGATCGGCACCCGTGGGCTGGCCTGTGGGGCTGACGGTCTCGGGGCCGTTCTGGTCGTCCTTGGGCGGCAGCGGCTCGCGGGGTCCGGTCGGTTCCTCCTTCGACGCGGGGATGCTGTTGGGGGCGCCCGGGATGGGCTGCTGTCCTGGTTTCGTCGTCACTTCTCGTCTCCTGACATGTAGCTCGTCGCCGGACCGACGTGGGGGTGGGTTGACGCGCCGAGCCGCGGGGGGCATGCGTATACCTCCCGCCGCCGGACCCGCGTGCCACGCCGGGCGCCTGGCCGTCACTCCTTCGGCAGCGTCCTGTGGGCGTGGCAGCCGGTCCGCGCGGTGGGTGGGTCAGACGTTCTGCCTGCTGATCCGTTCGTTCCACGTACGGGAGAAGACCCGGCGGCCGTCCTCGTAACCGTCGAGCGTGGCGTCCACGTGGAAGGCCTCGGCGTCCGAGGTCAGCACGGTGCGTGTCTCGACCCGGACGTCCCAGCCGGCCCGGCGGAAGCGCATCTCCCAGGCCGACTCACCGCGCACCGACCCGAAGTCCTCGCCGACCCAGCTGTACTTCTCGCAGGCTCTCAGCCCGGTCTCGATCCCGTTGTCCTCGTACCGCTGGAGTCCGCGGTCCTTCACGATGTCCAGCACGGACCGGTAGTCCACCAGGTCCCTGGTCACGGTCCACGCCTGCTCCGGCTCGCTCAGCCGGGTGACCTCGGGGGGCGCGCAGCCCTCGGGCTCCCCGAAGGGGCGCAGGGCCTTGTCCTCCGGTACGTCGTCGGGGCGGACGGGCAGAGTGAGGCTGCTGCCCTTCTCGTACACGCTCAGGAGGGCGGGTCCGGGCGCCGGCCACACGAGCGGCCAGTACGAGGTGGACAGCGAAAGCCGGATGCGGTGGCCGGGCGGGAAGGCCTGCGCGACGCTGTGCAGCGGTACGCGGACGCGGTAGCGCCTGCCCGGCTCCAGGGGCTCGGAGAACTCCTCGCTGTCGCGGTGGGTCAGGTTGAGCACGCCGTACGTCACCCGGGTGGAACGTCCGTCCGGGGCGACGTCGGACAGCCGGACGTTCAGCTGTGCGACCGGGGCGTCCGCGGACACCTCCGCCACGACGACGGGGGCGCCGAGGATCTCGACGCGTGCGTCGAGCGGCGCGGTCTGGAAGACGAGCGAGCCGCCGTCCTCCTCGCGCTGGTCGTAGGGCAGGTCGGGCGGGGCGTTGTACGAGGCCCACTTGCCGGCGAACTGGCCGACGGACAGCGGTGACTGCACCGTGTGGACGCGGTCCTCGTGGTTCTCCCGGTCGTCCGGCTGCCCGAGTCCGCCGTCCCGCAGCGGGAGGACGGTCTCGCCGACGTTCGGCGACGGCCAGGACGGCTCACCGACCCACCGGCCGGGGCGTTCCTCGTAGGAGGTCGAGGGCGGGACGCTCTCCTGCATCCAGGCCTGGAGCATGGGGCCGTCCATGACGCCGTTGTCGACGCCCTTGAGCCAGTGGTCCCACCAGCGCACGACCTCCTGGAGGTAGCCGATGGCGGGTCCCGGCTCACCGAGGTGCGGAAGTTTGTGCGACCAGGGGCCGATCAGGCCCTTGCGCGGTACGTCGACGTGGCTCAGCAGGCGGGTCACGGCGTTGGAGTAGCCGTCCGCCCAGCCGCTGGAGGCGAGCACCGGGCAGCGCAGGGCCGAGTAGTCCTCGCTCAGGCTGGCGTGGCGCCAGTAGTCGTCCCGGTTCGGGTGGCGCAGCCACTCCAGGACCCAGGGGCGTGCGGCGTCGAGCCGCTCCCGCCACATCTCCCGCCAGCGCTCCCCCACGACGGCGGGGTCGGGCGGGCACGTGGCGTAGGCGAACATGGTCCCGGCCTCGGCCAGGTTGTCGGACAGCATCGCGCCGCCGAGGTAGTGCATGTCGTCGGCGTACCGGTCGTCGGTGAACGACGCGATGCAGATGGCGCGCAGGCTCGGCGGCCTGCGTGCGGCCGTCTGGAGGGCGGCGAAGGCGCCCCAGGAGATGCCCATCATCCCGGTGTTCCCGTCGCACCAGGGCTGCTCGGCGATCCACGCGAGGACCGACTCGGCGTCGCTCTGCTCCTGCTCCAGGTACTCGTCCAGCAGCACCCCCTCCGACTCACCCGTCCCCCGGAGGTCGACACGCACGCACGCGTATCCGTGGCCGGCGATGTACGGGTGGTGGATGGCGTCACGTGTGGAGGTGAGGTCGTTCTTGCGGTACGGGATGTACTCGAGGACGGCCGGCACGGGTTCCGCGTCCGACGCGGTGGGACGCCAGATCCGCGCGGAGAGCCCGACTCCGTCCGCCATGGGGATCGTGACGTGCTTCTCTTCCTGGATCGCGAAGGGCAGCTGGTCGACGTGGCGCATACCTGTGCGACCTCCTTTCGTCGTGCTGGACCGGACGGGTCACCGGGTCTTCGTGCCGCGGCTCCCCGGTTCCGTCTCGTCGAAGGTGAGGCCGAGGGCGGCCACGCACCGGTCGAACTTGCCGCGCAGGTCCTCCTCGTCGTCGCCCCCGGTGAAGATGTGGGCCACCTCGTAGCTGTAGCTGTCCTGCTGGGAGACCGTGGAGAGCTTCTGCCCCTCGTCGGGCACGACGTCGATGCGCACTCCGGGTATCTCGCGTTCGATGGCGGCGATGCGTTCCGGGGTGGGCACCTCGTGCACCTTTCCGTCGCCGAACCAGCGGTAGTACCACTTGGCGGCCATGGCGTAGGGCCCCAGACCGCCGGGCAGCGAGGGGTCCCGGCCCAGGGCCAGGCTGATCATGCGGTGGTGGTTGGGCGCGCCGTCGACGTAGTCGAAGAGTTCGGCGTGGGACTGCGAGTGCCGGGGGTTGATCTCCAGCAGGCTGATGTCCTGCGTCTTCGGGTCGTAGAAGTACTCGATGCTGAAGGTGGCCGACTCCATGCCGATCTGCTCCATGGTCCGCTCGCTGACCTCGTGGAGCTTGCGGATCACCGGGGCGGGGAGGCTGCTCGGGTACTGGTGGCGAAGGAAGCAGGGGGAGGCCGGATAGTTGATCGAGTCGAGTACGCCGTACACGGTCGCCCTGCCCCGGTGGACGTAGCCCTCGACGGCGACCTGGATCCCGGTCATCGACTCCTCGGCGAGGCAGACCTGGCCTCCCACGCCCTCCATCTCCGGGGGGAGGTCCAGCAGGGCGAGTACGGAGTCGAAGGGCCTGCCGACCCGGCCTATGCCCGCCCGGATCTTGTCGACGGCCGCCCGGAACTCCTCCATGTCAGAGACCCCGTACGCCAGCTCGGACGAGTAGGCGAGGGCCGGCTTCAGCCACATGGGGAAGTTCACGCCCTCGGGGGGCTTCGGGTCGTCCGCTTCGAGGTCCACCCGGCCGAAACGCGGATACGCGTCGATGACCTTCTGCTGTTCGAGCCGGCTCCAGTACTTGTGCTCGCACTTGACGACGGACTCGAGGCTCGTCGTCCGCACGCCGTACTCCTTGCCGAGCATCGGGACGAGAGTGCTCACCGGGAAGTCCCAGTATCCGACGATGGCGTCGATGCTGCCGTCGTGCGCGTCGAGCACAGCCCTGGCACGGTCCATCAGTGCGGGCACCGACACCTCGCCCTCCTGCAGCTCCCCGACGGTCAGCAGACGGTGGAACCGGTAGGAGCCGGCGTTCGGGACGGCCTCGAGCATCGGCAGATTCGCGTCGTCGAGGCCGACGACGAAGATGTTCTTGCGCTGCGCCTGCGGCATGTGGATGGCCCTTCCGTCGGGAGTGCTCCTGTACACCGAAGCGCCTGCCCTCCCTCGGCGGCCGGCATGCAGGAGCATTCTCCCGGGCAGCCGCCCGGTCCTCCACCGGTGCGTCAGCGCACTCCACGAGGGCGGTACTGGACGCTGATCCTCGGCCCGCGGGCCTGCGCGGTCTTCGGGACGGCGTGCTGCCAGGTGCGCTGGCAGGAGCCGCCCATGACGATGAGGTCGCCGTGGCCGAGCGGCCGGCGCGCGGTGTCGCCGCCGCGGCAGGGGCGCAGGAGCAGATCGCGCGGGGCGCCGAGGGAGAGGATCGCGACCATCGTGTCCTGGTGGGAGCCGCGTCCGGTCAGGTCGCCGTGCCAGGCGACGCTGTCGCGCCCGTCCCGGTAGTAGCAGAGCCCGGCCGTGGTGAAGGGCTCGCCCAGCTCGTCACCGTAGTGGGAGGACAGCGCGTCGCGGGCCTCGTCCAGCACGGGGTCCGGGAGTGCGTCCTCGGAGCGGTAGAAGGCGAGCAGCCGGGGCACGTCGACGGTGCGGTCGTACATCTGCCGGCGCTCGGCCCGCCAGGGCACTTCCTCCGCGAGCTCGGCGAAGAGCGCGTCGGCACCGCTCAGCCAGCCGGGCAGCAGGTCGATCCACGCCCCGTCACCCAGGACCGTCCTGCGTGCTCCGGTGAGGGGGCCCAGGTGCGGGCGGTCGGCCTGGTCGAACAGCGAACCCTGGAGATGAACGGACATGGGTCAAGCCTACCCGGCAATTAGAACAAGTGTTCCCGTGCGGGATGCGGGCACGCATACGCGCATGGTCACCGCGTCCCGGGCCCGCGGCCCGCCCCGGTCGCACCGGCCGGGGATCGGTCATAAGCTGCCGGGGCCGACGGGATACGACCGCGACGGGTCTGACCAGGGGTTCCGCTGCGCCCGGCAGCCGGACCGCACACCCGGGAGGCCAGGCGGCCACCCGGAAATCCGTATCACTGACATGCGCGCGGGCGGGCAGGAGAGCGGCGACGCCGCACGGCCCCCGTACGGTCGGCGGCGGGGTACGGCAGACCTCAAGGGAAGGAGCGCCCCCATGTCCGAGCAAGGACGCGGTGACGACGTCTACCAGCCGGACGGTTCGGACGCGGACAACCGTCCGACGGACGACCTCGACCCGGAGAACGTGATCGACGAACCCGACCTCGACGACATCCTGGACACGGGGTACTCCCCGCCGGAGAAGCCCCTGGGCGTGTCGAAGTACGGCACGACCGGCGAGGAGCAGAGGGAGGGCGAGTCCCTCGACCGCCGCCTGGCCCAGGAGGTACCGGAGGAGGACCCGCTGCCGGTCGGCGAGGACGACGACGGGCCGGAGGGCAACGGCCCGGAGGAGGACGACGCCGGGGCCGAGCGCGCCGGACGCGTCGCCGCCGCCGACGAGGAACCCGGGCCCGCGCGCAACAACCGGGTGCTGGGCCGGGACGTCGGCATCGACGGGGGTGCGGCCTCCGCCGAGGAGGCGGCGGTCCACGTCCAGGAGGACGACGGGGCCTGAGCCGCGGGCATGCGCCGCCGGCCCCCGGGGCACATGCTCCGGCGGCCCGATCAGGGAACCTCACGATCGCGGGCCACAACCAGGTGGACCGCGCGCAGGAAGGGTGACAAGCGATGACCGACAACGGCAAGAAGCAGCGCAAGGTACTGGCCGTGGTCACCAACTACGGCGTGGAACAGGACGAGCTGGTGGTGCCCGTCGACCGACTCCGCGGTGCGGGCGTCCAGGTCGACGTCGCGGCCGTGTCGACGGACGACATCGTCACGCTGGTCGGCGACAAGGACCCGGGGAAGAGCGTCCGTCCCGACCTCACGCTCGACGACGTCGACCCCACGGCGTACGACCTGCTGCTCATCCCGGGCGGCACTCTGAACGCCGACACGCTCCGGCTCCAGAGCGCCACCACAGGGATCGTCCGCTCCTTCACGGAATCCGGCCGCCCGGTGGCGGCCATCTGCCACGGCCCCTGGGCCTTGGTCGAGGCGGACGTCGTCACGGGCAAGCGGCTGACCTCATACGCCTCGCTGCGGACCGACATCCGCAACGCGGGCGGCGAATGGGTGGACGAGCCGGTGGTGACGGACGGTTCCGGCGCCTGGACACTGATCACCTCGCGCAACCCGGGCGACCTGGAGCCCTTCGTGGGCGAGATCCGGACGGCACTGGCGGCGCGCCCCTGACCGCCGGCAGTGCCCCGCGGGACAAGCCGTTACCTTCCGCCCGAGCCCGGGGGGACCCAGCCCCAGCCGGTCGGTCCGCGCGCCCTGGGTCTCCACGGTCGGCCCCGTCGTCGTCATGTCCCGCAGCTGTACGGCTACCTCAGCGGCTTCTGACGGACCCGGGAAGCGGCGTCGGGGCCGGAGCGCTCAGGTCGCGCGCGAACCAGGTGCCCGGCTGACCGCCGATGTGGGCCGGGTCGGCGGGGCCGACGGGGACGAAACCGGCTCGGGTCAGCACCTTCCGGGAGGCGGTGTTCTGATGCGTCGTCGCCGCCCGTACGGTGCGCAGCCCGTGGTCGGCCGCCGCGAGGCGGCACACTTCGCGCACGGTCGCGGTCGCCACGCCGCGGCCGGCGGCGTGCCGCGCGACCCGGTAGCCGAGCTCCGCGGTGTGGTCCTCGATGTCGACCAGGTTGAACCTGCCGATCACCGAGCCGTCCTCGTCGACGAGCACGTGGAAGGCGCAGACTCCCGCCTCTTGTTCGGCCAGCAAGGCGTGGTACCTGTCGGTGAACCGGGCGAAGAAGTCGTCGCCGCGGTCGGGGACCGCTGCCGCGAAGTAGGCGCGGTTCGCCGACTCGAAGGCCAGGACCGCGGGGGCGTGGCTGACATGCAACCGCTTCAGCTCGGACATCGCCCCACCCTACTCAGCGGGTTCACAGGGGCCACCCGGTTTCACGCCTGCCGCGCACGCGTGGAAGTGCCCTGCCGATCGCGTGCACGGGAAGCTTCGGCAGCTCCCGTCACAGCGGGTGGCAGGGCACTCCCCCATGTGTCACCGGGTCATCGGATCAGGCCCAGCAGCCGTTCACGGTGGCGGCGAGTCCGTCCAGGGAGTCCTTGATGGCGGCGCCGTCCGCGGTGGAGTTGTTCTCGATGAAGGAGAAGATCTTCCAGCGGCCGTCCTTGCCCTGGGTGAGCCCGCTCAGAGCGGTGGCCCCTGTCAGGGTGCCGGTCTTGCCCTTGACCTGGCCCACGGCACACTCGGAGTTGGCGGTGTCGAACCGGCCCCACTCGGGCCCGAGGGTGCTGCCCGTCTCACCGGCGACCGGCAGGCCTTCGGAGATGGACTTCAGCTTGGTGTGCCGGGGGTCGGTGGTGAGATCGAGGATCTCGGCGACGGTCTGGGCCGTGATGCGGTTGGAGCGGGACAGCCCGCTGCCGTCGTGGATCTCGAAGTTGGACACCGAGATCCCGTACCAGCCGGTGAGGACGTCACGCACGGCCGCGGTGCCGCCCTCGTAGGTGGCCGCTCGGCCGGAGGCGAGCGCGGTCGCCCGCAGCAGCGTCTCGGCGATATCGTTGTCACTGGTCTTGAGCATCTGCTTGACGATCACGGACAGCTCCGCGGACCGGTGTTCGGCCACGGGGAAGTCCGTCGAAGCCGCCTGGCCGCGCGTCACGTCCCCCGTCACCCCGATGCCCTGCTCGGCGAGCCGCGCGGCGAAGACCTTCCCCGCGTCGATGGCGGTGTCCTGGACGAGCTTCCCGTCCACCACCAGGGAGCGCACGGGAGCGATCTGGTCGTCGTAGTAGCTGCTGTTCCAGCCCTCGGCGAGCGTCGGCGCCGCGAAGAGGCTGTCGTCGACGCGGACCTTCACCGAGCCGAGGCCGGCGTTCTTCAGACCTGCGGCCGCGCTCTTGGCGAGCTCGGTGAGATCGGCGGTCGTCAGAGTGCGGTCGCCCCCGCCGATCAGAGTCAGTGTGCCGTCGCCGTAGACCACCTTGGTCGTGAACGTGTGGTCGGGGCCGAGCAGGGTCAGGGCGCCGGTCGCGGTGGCGAGCTTGGTGTTGGACGCCGGCATCAGCGCGGTCTTCGCGTCGTGACCCCAGATCACCTCGTCGGACTCGGCGTCCAGCACCACTCCGCTGAAGGTGGCGCCGATGTTCTTGTCCTGGGACCGGGCGTCGAGGTTGTCGACGAGCTTCTGGTCGGTGGAGTCGAGTCTGCTGACGCTTTCCTTGCTCGCCGCCGGCTGGTCGGCGGCGAAGGCGGACTGACCGGCCATGACCGCGCCGGCGACCGGGGTGAGAACCGCGGCGACGAGCGTCCGGCGGACGGCTCTGTTCACGGGCTGGGCCTTTCGGTGACGGCCTCCGGTGGAGGATACGGGCGCGGCGTCAGAACTGGGTATCACAGGGACTCCACGTCACACACATGACGACTAGGGGCGAGAGAACGCACATAAACCTAGTGGCAGCCACCCTGTTCACAAGGGCGGCACGGAGCCGCTCGCTGTGCAGATTCGGTGACGGTGTGGAGACCGGATCGGTGACGGATCCGGTGTCCGGACCGGGCTCCGGCCGTACGGGAGTTGCGGCTGCCGGTGACCGTCACGGTCGCGATGTCCGCGCGGTGACGGTGCGCGGACCACTCGATGGGCGTGCCCTCCGGCTCCGGGTCCGGACCGGGGTTCCGGGGAGCGGCTGACGGTGGTGGCCCCGGTCCGCCACCGGACGGGCACAACGCCCGGTCGGCAATTCCGTTGTACGGGGCAGACGTTGTGGGAGATCATGCGCGTCTGTGACCTCACGAGCAGATGAACCCGTCCACGACACGGCCCCGCCCGCCCCCACCGTGGCCGTCGTCCCCTCCACCCCGGTGCACCGGGACGGCAACGTCCTGCGCTGGCTGATCGCCTACACCTTCTCCGTGGTCGGCGACGCGGCCTACTTCGTGGCTCTCGGCTGGGCCGCGCAGAAGGTGGCCGGACCGGCCCAGGTCGGCCTGGTGATGGCGGTCGGTGCGATACCCCGGGCGATCCTCATGCTCGGCGGCGGAGTGATCGCCGACCGCCTCGGCCCGCGCCGGGTGGTCATCTCCTCCGACGCGGTCCGCGCCGTGGTGATCCTCGTGGCCGCCGCAGTGCTCGCGTTCAGCGACCCCGGCCTCTGGCTGCTTGTCGCGCTCGCCCTCGTCTTCGGCGTCGTGGACGCCCTGTTCATGCCGGCAGTCGGAGCCATGCCGCCCCGGCTCACCCGCCGCGACCAGCTGATGCGGGTACAGAGCCTGCGCAATCTGGTGCAGCGGTCCGGCCACATCGCCGGTCCGCCACTCGCCGGGTTCTCGATGGGGCTCGGGGGCCCCGCCGCCGCTTTCGCCGTGACCGGCGTCCTCTTCACCCTCTCGCTGTTCCTCCTTGTCGCGGTGCGGCTCAATCCGCTGCCGCCGGAGGAACAGCCCGCCGCGGACTCCACCGCCCGCCGCGACCTGGTCGACGGCCTCGTCTACCTGCGCCACGAGCCCGTCGTCGGCCCGCTTGTCCTCTCCGGACTGCTCTCCATGATCGGCTGCATCCCGCCGATGGCGATCGGGGTGATCATGCTCGCCGAGGAACGCGGCTGGGGCCCCTCCGGCGGTGCCTGGGTGAACGCCGCCCTCAGCGCCGGCGTCTGCACGACCTCGCTCCTGCTCGTCGTGCGCGGCCGCTTCCCCCGGGCCGGCCGCTGGCACAACATCGCCCTGCTCGTCGCCTCCGCCGGCATCGGCCTCATCGGCGTCATGCCGAACCTCGCCCTCGCGGTCGCGGTGGCGCTCGTCTCCGGCCTGGTCTCCGGCCTCTGCGGCGGTCTGGCCCTCGCCCTGATGCAGGCCAACACCGCCCTCGCCTTCCAGGGCCGGGTCGCCTCCGTCCAGGCGCTCAGCGCGGTCGGCATCACTCCCGTGATGTTCCCGCTCTTCGGCCTCCTGGTGGAAGGGTGGGGCGCCGGCCCCACCTTCCTCCTCTTCGGCTGCATCAGCATGCTCGGCGCCACGGTCTCCACCGCCTCCCACGCCGTCCGCCATGCCGACCTGGACTTCACGAAGACCGCGGACTGACTCCGGCACCCTCCTGCGGGGCTTCCTGGCGGTAGTACGTGGCGCGGCGCCGAACCGCCGTCGACGGCCAGGCGTTCCGGGCAGGTCCGGATCGGTGCCGGTGTCCGACCGGTCGTGGCGGAGCGGGCACCATTCCCAGTTGCTCTCCGGGAACGGCGGAGGGCCGGTTTCGGATTTCTCCGAAACCGGCCCTCACCTGCGACTGTCTCCAGTCGGGACGACAGGATTTGAACCTGCGACCCCTTGACCCCCAGGAGTAGGGGCCGGGGGTGTTTTCTGGATATAGCAGACTTAATACGGGTGAGCTTCGTGCACGTGATGGCCCGTCGTGCACCATCGAGCATGCCGTGTGGTCCCCAAATGGTCCCCAACTCAAGTCCGGACCCAGCCTCATGCCCTTCGGTGATGCTTGCGAGAGAGACAACGATGCAGCGAACTGCCCCGCCCATGGGGGCAGTCTGCCGATACCATCTCGTTTCTGGGCTGGGGACTCCATTCATGGGTGTGTGTCAGCCTCATGGCTCTCCATGGCAGAAGAGGAACGAACACCCTGTGAGCATCGCTCGCGTAGACGGGCGGGTACAGCCTGCCCGCTCCGGTGACCCGAAGCTGGTCGGCCCCTACCGGATCATCGGCCGTCTCGGCTCGGGCGGCATGGGCACCGTCCACGCCGGTCTCGATTCAGCGGGGCTCCGAGTCGCTGTGAAGGTGATCCACCCCGCGCAAGCCGAGGACCCTGAGTTCCGGGCCCGCTTTCGCCGAGAAGTCCAGCTCTCGTCGCGTGTGCACGGGCCGTGCCTCATTCCTCTGCTCGCAGCAGACCCTGATGCCGAGACCCCGTGGCTGGCCACCGCATACGCGCCCGGGCTCACCCTCGACCGGCATCTCGCCTCGCATGGAGCACTCACCGGCGCCACCCTGTACGCCTTCGCCACCGGCACCGCCCAGGCCCTCGCCGCGATTCACGCCTCCGGCGTCGTCCACCGCGACGTAAAGCCGCAGAACGTCATCCTCACCCCGGCCGGCCCCCGGGTCCTGGACTTCGGCATCGCGCATGCCGCCGACGGCACCTCCGTAACCCGGACCGGCGTCATAACAGGTACTCCCGGTTGGATCAGCCCCGAGCACTACCGCACAGGTACCGCTGGCCCCGAGGGGGATATGTTCGCCTGGGGCACTCTCGTCGCCTATGCCGCCACGGGGCGCCTGCCCTTCGGGACCGGAGCTCCCGACGTGGTCGCCTACCGCGTCATGTCCGAGGAACCCGATCTCGACGGCCTCCCTGACGAGCTGCGTGAGCCCCTGGCGAAGGCGCTAGCGAAGAACCCTGCCGAGCGAATCAGCGCCGAAGAGGCAGCGCAGCGATGCGCGCTGCTCCTGACCCGTCAGGGGACCCAGGTCCTCGGCACAGCAGCCGAACCTGAGCCGCCGCAGATCATTGACTGCCTCACCACTGCGTGGAATCTCCCCAGCCTCAAAGATCCTGCCTGGAGCCTTCCCGCGCCCTCGAAGCGCAGGCGCGCGCTTGTCGCCGCCACTGTCACCGCAATCGCCATCACAGCCGCCTCGGGTGGAATCGTCGTCTACAACACTGACGACCGGGCGGACGTGAGCCCCACGTCCGTCCACGCCGCCCCTTCGACACCCTCCACCGAGATATCCGCCCCGATCAGCGCTCCTGGAACCACAGCTGCCGGCACGCCTGCGGTAACCCCGCCCGCGCCTGTGGTCGATCCGCGGACCACCAGAATCCCCAAGGACCCACTCGCCGGGGTGGCCAACCCCGCCTACACGCGATCCGGCGACGAAACGCAACCGCTTGCCGACGAGTGGAGTGCGAGCACCATCGCCGGCAGCCCCGAAGACCGTGACGCCGAGAAAGCAATTCGGGACCGAATGACGTCCATGCTGGCTACCAAGGACATGGACTTCATGAAGCCCACAATCACCTTCAACCAGAGGGCACAGACCGTAATGGTGACCGGCGGGCCGGTGCCGCAGCTGCCCGATAACTACCAAGAGGTGTTCCGCAGAGCCGGTGAGATGGCGGCCTGCTCCGCCCTCGCTCACCGCCTTAAGAACGCCCCGGCCACCTGGCCTTACGGCCGCTTCGCCATCTACTGGAAGACGTCCGACGGCGATGTCGATGCGGCAGCCCTCGGCTATGGCGAGGCCACTGACGGCTGCATCTCAGAAACAGCCGGCCAGTGGCATGGAGACGAGTCCGGCATGGCCACGGCCGAGATACCCAGCAGCGACAAGGCGGAGACCCGCGTCGCCGACGCCACGGTCAAGGCCATCGTCGCAACCTGGAACACCAACACCACCGAGACGAACGACGACCCCATCGCGCTCAACGACGGCATCAGCCTCGGCTTCGACCCCGTCGAAAAAGCCGCCTACATCTGGACCGACGACCCCAATAACCGCTTCACCAGCCGCGCCTCCCAGTCCAACCTCACAGGAGCCGTCGAGGAGGCTGTCTGCCGCAAGCTCACGCTCGAGTTCCACAGCAACAAGAGCTGGGAATACACTCGCTGGGCAGTCGCCGTCTACGACGCGTACGCCGGCACCCGCCAGTTCATCGGGTCAGGCACATGCGCCCCATGAGCCTCTTGAAGGTCGTGGCTGGCTACCGTCGATCGCCAACCTCCTTGCGGACGAAGTCAACAATCGCATTGAAGTCACCCTGTTGATGGGCAGATGCGTATGTCCGGCACGCCACGCTCACTACCGCGATCTCGTCCAGCATGAGGTACGACGCCACAGTCTTGGCATAGTCATGATGGTCGGCTACGCCTGCTAGCGGAACTGGCGTACCTCCAGCGAAGCATCGAATACCTCGAAGATGTCCTCCACGACGTCGAAGCCGTCGCGGAGCGGCTTGGTCGGCGTCACCATGACGACCCGCTGCTTGAAGGATGATCGAGCACGAAACCCGCCAGTGGTCGGCCGCGATGAGCACCAGCGCGACGCCGCGACGCGTACCGCCGAAGCCTGACGCTCCCAGATGGAAGGGTTGGAGGCGTAAGTCTCTACAACCATCTGCCTGCGGTGGTCGTCAGGTTGTACGATCGCCTGTTCTGCTCTCACCAACTCGCAACGGAGGCACGACGTTGAACGTCGACAAGATGGTGGCTCAGCTTGACGAACTTATTGCGCAGTACAAGGACATGCTGAAACCGCCCCGCCCTGAGAACGTAGAAGCATCAAACACGGGTCGCCTCCTGGTGAGCAGACTTGAATCTGCCATCGAGCGGATTTCTTTGCCGGGCAGCACCTATATCAGACAGCTCGACCTGCACCGCGAGAAGCGCACCAAGTACAAAATCCACGACGTCTACAGCATCGCTGTCGGGTTGCGCGATGACCTCAAGGCCGGGTGGAGCGAATCAGTGATGGAACTGGTTCACGCAGACACCTACGGCGACTACCTGAAGATGGCTGACGACCTGTTGGCCGCTCACTACAAAGACCCAGCGGCCGTCATTACGGGGACAACGCTCGAAGTTCACGTCCGAGCACTATGTGCCAAGCACAGCGTAGACACAGAGCTTTCGACCGGTGGCCCCAAGAAGGCTGACGCTATGAACGCCGACCTCAAGAAGGCCGGAGCCTATGACGGCTTGCAGCAGAAACAAATCACAGCCTGGATGGATCTCCGGAACAAGGCGGCGCACGGCAACTATGCCGGTTACGACGAACAGCAGGTGCGACTGTTCATCGAGGGTGTGCGTGGCTTCATGCTCAAGTACCCGGCATAGTTCATCTGACTCAGTTCAACATTGGAGGCGGCAGTGGTGGTTGCAGACATGCTAAAACAGCTCAATGACCTGCTCAGTAAAACCGAAAAGTTCATAGGAAAAGAAAGGGAGTCTAGCATAAGTAGTATAGAAGCGGGAATTTTGGCGAATCGGCTCGAAGCCTCGGTTACACGTTTGTCAGTGAATCGGTCTGTTTACCGTGAACAGCTCAAGAGAGGTAGCGAGCTTTCCTCCGAACGCAGATTGATACACAACTTGGAAGTTACCCTCACCTTGAGAGACGACATTCAAGCGGGCTGGACAGAGACCGTCGTCGAGTTGGTGCACGCAGACACTTACAGCGACTACTTGGAAATGGCGGATGCGCTTCTCGGCAAGGGCTACAAGGACCCGGCGGCCGTCATCACGGGGACGTCCCTCGAAGTTCATATCCGTGCGCTGTGCGTCAAGAACGGCGTAACTACCGCAGTGGCCGGCAGGCCAAAGAAAGCCACCACCATGAACGCCGACCTCAAGAAGGCCGACGTGTACGACGGGCTTCAGGAGAAAGAGGTCACCGCTTGGATGGGCCTGCGCAACAGCGCTGCGCATGGCGACTACGGCGCTTATGACCATGCCCAGGTGCGGCGCCTCCTTGATGGTGTGCAGGCTTTCATGAAGAAGTACCCGGCATAGGTGTACCCCCTAGGCCAGGGGTGGACCAGTACCCCTGTACCTATAGCCGTCCTGACCAGCGAAAATACCGTGGCCCATCCGGACGGGAGGTAAGCACCTCAGACGTGGCCCACATTCAACGATAATCTTTATCTCTAGAACGGAGACCCGAAATGGGCGGAGAGCTCACCCATCAGAATATCACCGCCACAGTGCGCCCACCCCGTTGCGCCATCTTTATCAATAGGAACAGTCCGTACTGGCAAGCCGCAGCTGACGGCGCTATTACGTGCGCTTCGGAGGTTTGGGGCGGGCGCTATTTTTTGATCATTCCAACCGACGGCCTCTCTATTGGAGACAAGTACTGGGAAGTTCTCGAAGCGTATAGCCCTGATCATCTAGCTGTCTACAATCTCAGCTTCTCTGACCTTAAAAGTGCCGATCCGGAGGCATATCGCAGGACTCAGGAGCGTTACCAGGAGTCATGGAAGAAGGACGGACACCCAATCGAAGACTTCGAAAGGTTCTTTTCTGAGAGTTCTTCCATGTCGCGGCTGGACGATTTCGAAGTCACAAATGACCTCCAAGAAGAGCTCATTTACCGTCTCAGCCCTTTCCATCACGATGTACGCGCGATTGATCAATACCTGCGTCACGGCTCAGGATTTGGCTATCCGTATACGAAGGTCGCAAGGATCGCCGCGTATGCCGCTAAGAACATCGGCCGGGTATTTGTGCCCAAAGCCGAGGATGATCCAACTCTATCCCTCCTGATCCACTCGCAAACTGGTTCGGCCAGTGATCAATATCAAACGGATATCCTTGAGGCCAACTTTCCATGTCGCCCGCTCGCGGACGATTCGGATTCTCTGGCACTGCTCGCTCAGATGCTCGGCGAAAAACAGCTAATGAACAAGCCACTGTCTTACGCTGAGAACCTCCCCTTCAATGTCAGCATGCTGCATCTTGGCCAATATTACAGAGTCGACCGCCACAGAACGCACAAAGAGCCAGTCATCATGATTCTTGGCGACACGGTGGATGATTTTTGCCTTTATTACTCTCTATCACGGATGCACGAAGGCGTTATCTGGATTCCACTTACTTGGCTGAGGAGGTATGTCTCGGTACTTAACCAGAGACGCAAGTTGCGTGAGATGGGCGAGACGAATCTTCCGAGCTTTACCGTGAACCAGGAAGCTGCGCGCAGACTTGTGAGTGTTGCCTTTGGTCTCGTCAAGTACGGTCACGACCCTAAGCGTATCCAGCTTTGTAGCATGAGCTTGAATAAGAGACAGCTCGCAGCTCATAAGAGCCAGATGGCCCGGAGCGTGGGTGAAGGGTCGCGCTTCAATGCTGCCACAGACTGCATCGATGTTGAATCGATCTCGACCTCTTGCACGCTACGAGTGTTCGAACAGGCCAATTACGCCAATTACAAAAGCATGGGGTTCATCGAGGGCAAGAGTGTGAGTCCCTTCGATACGCCCAGGCCTAAGAACTTCAACGAGATCAGGCTAGGTGAGCACTACTGGCTGACATCACTTCAGATCGAGGGCTACCAGCCGCCGTCCCTTCCGACTCTTGGTCCCGAGATTCTGAAGCTTTTCCGGGGCAGCTCAACGACTGAATCCCGAGTCGCAAATGATGGTGTCGTTTACCTCTGCCCCAATGCCATGATTTTTGGAAACGAGCTGGATGCAATCCTGGTTCGACCAAAGATCGAGATGCCGGATGTAATGACCCTGTTCGATTCCTACTTCGCGGCCAGTGATATCACAACCCAGTATTCCGACAAGGGAAAATTCTTCAATGACACGGTGAGCCGATTTGGCGGCCTCGATGAGCTTGGGGCCTTCGTCAAAGCCAAGGCGACCAGATCCGTGTTGGATAAGTTCATGCAAACAGGGAAGAACGCGGATGATGGCGTCTTCTATGTACGTACGGATCAGAGGGCGTATCTGGACCTCGACGCCTTTGCGGCGAGCGTCGGCAGTCGAGAGGCTGCCGCTAATCTTGTAGACGAACTGCTAACAAAGGACGTACTCCAACGCGGCTATATTTTGAAGTGTGAGCGGTGCAGTCTGTCTTCTTGGTACGGCCTTGGCGCGCTCTCGTCGATGTTCACCTGTAACCGGTGTTCATTCCGGCAGCAGTTTACCCAAAAACATTGGAAGAACGGGATGGTGGAGCCGCAGTGGTGCTACAAACTCGCGGAGACGGTCTACCAGTTTTTCGAGAAGAACTCACACCTCACGGCGCAGGTGCTCTACAAGCTCAAGTCGCAGTCGAGTTCGGCGTTCCATTATGCCCCTGAGATTGATCTACTCAACTTTTCTAAACCGGGGCAGAGCCGTGAGATGGACGTCGCCTGTATCCTCGATGGCCAGATCATCTTTGGTGAGTGCAAGACAGAGACCTTGAAGCTCAAGGATGTAGAGAAGTTCGAAGCACTCGTTCGCAAGCCTCTCAGGAATCCAGCAAGGATCGTGTTTGCAACGACGCAGAGTGTTTCAGAGGAATTCAAGGAGCGCATGAGTCAATTGCCTAACGCGGAGCTAATGGTTCGCAGCGACCTGTATGACGACTAACCTCGCTCCTTTGTGACGGTCCGTCGGTTTCTTCGGCGGGCCGTTTCGCTTGTTCGGCGTGCTGGCGGCCAGGCTGATGACCCGACTGTCGCGTCCGACGGGCGCCGGGTTCCACGGCTCCGGTCAGGGGGGTGCTGCTCGCAGGAACGGGAACAGGCTGGTCAGCCGGGGTTCGGGAGGGCTGCGAGCCGTGCCAGGGCTTCGGTGATCACGTCGCTCCAGGGCCAGTGGCGTGCGAACCTCAGGTGCCGGCGGCGTCCTTGGCGAACCGGCGCCGCGGCTGGAATGCGATGAGCGGGCCGAGCTGGTCGATGATGCGGTTGGCCGCCGACTTCGAGATGCCAAACAGCGGGGCGAGTTGGCGCGTCGTCAGGTTCGTGCGCCAGTAGGCGACGACCAACAGGGCCCGGTCCTCCAGTGGCAGTCCCCACGGCCGGCCCTGGCCCGGGGAGCCGGCGCCCCCACGGCGCAGCGCGGTCACCAACTTGCGGAAGGCGCGCGGGCTCAGCCCGGTAAACGGGGCTATCCAGGACGGCTCGGACGCCGTGATCACACCTGACACGGTCAAGATCATCGCAGAGCAAGATCACTTACGGGACAGCCCTTAGGGATTGCAGATCATCAAGGTGTTGCTTTCCGACCTGGGGCTCGTTGGTCTGGTATGCGCATCCCGGACGAGACCCGTGACCAACTCTTCGCAAAGTTCGCGGTGTTGTTCCCACATCTGGACGAGCGGCAGCGACGGCTGCTGATAGGAACCGAGGCCCGGCTGCTGGGGCATGGTGGCATCCGCGCTGTCGCCCGGGCGGCCCAGGTCAGCGAGACGACGGTCCGCAACGGCGTGTTCGAGCTGGAATCCGGAGAGGAGCCGTTGGGGCGGGTCCGGCGTCCCGGCGGAGGACGCAAACGGGTCGCCGATCTGGATCCGGGGCTGCGGCCGGCACTACTGGCGCTGGTCGAGCCCGAGGAGAGAGGCGACCCGATGTCGCCGCTGCGGTGGACGGTGAAATCGACCCGTACGCTCGCTGCGGAGCTGGCCCGGGCCGGGCACCGGATCAGCGCCGATACCGTGGGCGACCTGCTGCGGCAGGAAGGCTTCAGTCTTCAGGCCAACGCGAAGAAGCTCGAGGGCAGTCAGCATCCGGACCGGGACGCCCAGTTCCGCTACCTCAACGAGCAGGCCCGCAACTACCGGGACGCCGGCCAGCCGGTCATCAGCGTGGACACCAAGAAGAAGGAGCTCGTCGGCGTCTTCAAGAACAGCGGCCGCCAGTGGCGTCCTACCGGCGAGCCTGTCCCGGTCAGCGTCCACGACTTCGCCGACCCGCAGCTGGGCAAAGCCGTCCCCTACGGGATCTACGATCTGACCGCGAACACCGGCTGGGTCAACGTCGGCACCGATCACGACACCGCCGCGTTCGCAGTGGAATCGATCCGCCGCTGGTGGCACGGCCAGGGCCAGGCTGCCTACCCGCGGGCGACACGGCTGCTGATCACCGCCGACGCCGGCGGATCCAACGGCTACCGCACCCGGTCCTGGAAGCTCGAGCTGGCCCAACTCGCAGCTGAAACCGGGCTGACGATCACCGTGTGTCACCTACCACCAGGCACATCGAAGTGGAACAAGATCGAGCACCGGCTCTTCTCGCACATCACCATGAACTGGAACGGCCGCCCGCTGACCAGTCACGAAGTCATCGTGCAGTCGATCGCCGCGACCACCACCCGCACCGGACTGCGCGTGAGAGCCGAACTCGACACCAACACCTACCCGACCGGAGTCCGCATCAAAGACGCGGCAATGGCCGCCCTACCGCTGACCCGGCACGCGTTCCAGGGCGCCTGGAACTACGCACTGCACCCCCAACCATCACCGGGAATCCCGGCGGCCCGGGCCCCGAAGACGCCGGACCCGGAGTGGGACCAGGCCCTGCTCTCCGATTCAGCACTGACCGGGATGACCCGCCAGCAACTGAACGACCTCACCGAGACCCTGGCCCCGGACGGGGATACCCGGCGCGGTCGGCCGCCTCGGCTGGCCTTCGCCGACCAGGTCCTGGCCACCGTGCTCCACCTGCGGGACGCCCTGGCCGCAGAACCCCTCGCCGTGCTGTTCGGCACCAGCCGCACCGCGATGCACCGCACCCTCCTGAAGAACCGGCGACTGCTCGAGGCACACGGCATCACCATCCCACCGGCGACAACCCCACCCACGGCCCTCGCCGCCCTTCAGGACCGGGTCCAGGCACAGACCAGCGAGGACAACAAGATCAAGACGACGTGTTAATGATCTGCAAGCCCTAAGGGAGCTGCGAAGAGCCGCGAATATCGACGAAGATCGCCGAGCAGTTTGCGTAGAAACCGTTCGAGAAAGTGAGCTTGTCTCGGTCGGGTAGTTCCTTGACTTCTCCGTAGCTTCCCTGGGTACCCGTCAAGTACTCCTTGATCCGGCTCGCACTTGCGATGTGGTCGTATGACTTGTAGTTGCTGTCCAAAATTCGTCAGCCGTGGGAGCGCTCTGGGACTTTTCTAGGACTTTCGGCTTCATCAACTGGCACGAGCATGAAACAACTGAAAGGCCATTCCCCCAGGTCAGCGAACCAGTTCCCTCTCATCGTCGCAGCTCACCTCGCTGGATGGTCTCTTCCGGTGGTGGCGCTCCGACTGGTGGTCTCACGGCGCGAGGCCGAGTCCCCTCAGCCAGTTGAGGGTCACCGAGTACTTGATCTGACCACCCAGCGACCCCGGGGCCGCGTCGAACCCATGCCAGGAGAAGGGGATACGGACCATCGTCAGGTCGACCCCTTCGTTCTGGGCCTGCTCGACGAAGCGGTAGTTGCCCTCGGCCGGGATGAAGTTGTCCCCTTCGGGCTGGAGGACGAGGGTGGGCGGCACGGAGGGTGACTGGTAGTTCGAGGGCGAGACTGCCTCGAGCCGTTCGGGTTGCGCGGTGGGGGACCCGCCCAGGAAGAAGCGAGTGAACTCCTGCGGATCCACACCGAGGGGTGCGGTGCCGTTGTCGTAGGTGTAGGTGATGTTGTCAACGGGATAGCTGGCCACGACGGCGTCGGGGACCGGCACGGCACCGAGGTTGGGGCAGGAGGACGTCACGGCCTGCGCCGCGGACGACCACCCCAGCAGCGTCGCGAGGTGTCCGCCCGCGGAGTCACCGGCCACGATCAGCCGCTTGGAGTCCGCCCCGGCCGCGTCGGCCTGCTGGACGGTCCAGGTCAGCGCGCATGCCACGTCTGCGGGCGCGGTGTCCCATGTGGCTCGCTCGGCGTCGGCAAGGCGGTAGTCGACGTTTACGACGTACCACCCCTGGCTGGCGTACCACCGGGCCATGGCGTCGGAATCCGCGGCCGAGCCCCCGTACCACCCACCTCCGTGGACGTACATGAGGACGGGCGCGCCCGCCGTGCCTCCCTCGGGCAGGTAGACACGCGCTTCCTGCGCCTCGCCGCCGACCGTGACGTAGCTGGTGATGTCGTCCGGGGCTCCCGACGGCGCGGACAGGGTTAGGGCCTGGACCAGGCTTATCGACGCCCCCGCCTGTCGTCCCGCATGGAGCATGGTCGCGACGATCGCCACCGAGGAGACCAGGGAGAGGGCGGCGAGCCCAGCGGCGACCCGGCACAGGACGCGTCGGTGGCGGGCCTGCCACAAAGGCAGGCACAGCAGGAGCGCGAGCACGCTAAGCAGGACGAGGTGCGGCCCGACCGTTGCCCAGACGAAGACCGGACCCAACGTGAGGACGTTCGAGCCCGCAGGAACTACGTTGCCAAGCGTCAGGTAGCTGATCAGGGCCCCGATGACGGTGGCGAGCACCGCCGCTGTCGTCCGGAGACCGAGGAACCGCCGACGACGACCCATCGTCCGGCTCTCGTCGGTGACCTCCCGCTGGATGTGGTCGGGTCGCCCCTCACCCCTCACAGGGAGGCTCCGATGCGCGGGGGGCCGCTGCCGGGACGGTAGTCCGCCGGCATCAGTGGCATCAGGTTGTTCGGCACTGCGGGGCTCCTGAGGTGAGTGGAGTGTCGAGGGTCTAGTGGGCGGCGCCGAAGGACATCCAGGTGGCAGAGACGGGTCGAGTTGCTCAGAACTCCACGGGCTTCCCATCCGCTGCGGCGATCCTAGGAAACCTATCTGATAAGTTCAAACCAAGGTCGACGAGAGCATCGTCGGACTAGCGCGAGCGGCAGTGAGGAAGAACCGGCAGTGATGAAGAAGAAACCATGAGCGAGACCGGCATCCCTTCCCCGTTCAGCTGGACGTCCTTCGGCGACGGGCAGTCCGTCGCCCACAACGGCGTCCAGCCCGTCGATGTCGAGCTGCCCCACGACGAGATGCACAGCGAGCTGCGCGAGGCGGACGCGCCGAGCACCTACCGCAAGACCAGCAGCCTGCCCCCGGTCGGCGACGGATGCCGAGCAATCCTCCGGTTCAAGGCTGTCTCGCGGGTGTCCACGGTGCGGGTGGACGACGTCGAGGTGGGTGGCACAGCGAACTCCTACCGCGAGTTCGAGGTGGACGTGACTGACGCCGCGCGCGCTGAGGTACAACGCCAGATCGAGGCCGTCGCCGACAACAGCGACCGGCCCAACAGCCGCTGGTACGTGGGCTCGGATCCATTGCCCGGTGCGAGCCCAGGTGCACCGTTCCCTGAGTTGCAGGTGATCACGTGAGCTCCAACATCCGACCGGTCCAACTGCGCACGAACGCGCTCACCGAGCCGCGTGGGCTCGACGACCTGGCACCTGAGTTCTCCTGGCAGCTGACCGCCGAAACCGATGACGTCGTCCAGGCCGCATACGCCATCCAGGTGCACGACCCCGAAGGTGTACTGGTTTGGGACAGCGGTCGGCTCGATCGTCAGGTGCCCTTCGGTGTCCGCTACGCCGGGACGCCGCTGCGGTCGGGCTGCCACTACAGCTGGCGGGTCCAGGTCTGGGACGCCGTGGGGGGCAGCGGCGGGTGGAGTGAGCCTGCCAGCTTCGAGACCGGCGTCCTGGACCCGGCCCGTTGGCGGGCCGAGTGGATCAGCGGCCCGCCGCCTTCGTCGGCCGACGACGACGCCGTACTCTACCTGCGTGGGCAGCTGGACCTGCCGGCGCCGGTCTCCCGCGGCCGCGCCTACGCCAGCGCGCTGGGCTGGTACCGCCTCTTCGTCAACGGCACCGATCTAACCGGGCCGGCGCTAGTACCCCGGTGGACGCCGCTGGACCAGGTCGTCGAGTACCAGACCCACGATGTCACCGAGGTCTTTCGTGCCGGCACGAACACCGTCGGTCTGGCGGTCGGTGACGGTCGCTACCGCGGCCGGCTCGGTGTCCGGGACGTACGCCGGGTGTACGGGGATCGGCTGGGTGCATTCCTGCAGGTCGAGCTCGACCTCATGGATGGCACCTCGCTGACCTGGACCACCGATCGCGGCTGGGTCGCCGGCACCGGCCGCATCATCGGCAGCGACCCCAAGCACGGCGAGCGGGTGGACCTGCGTGTCGCGGACACCGACTGGCTCACCAGCCCGACCACACCGCTCCGGTTTCGACCGGCTGAGGTCCTGCCTGCCCACCCGCGAGTCCTCATCGCCGAGGAGGTCCCCGCTGTCGCGGACGTGGAGCGGCTGCCCGCCACGCGCGTGTGGCGATCCCCGGAGGGTCGACAGCTGGTCGACTTCGGCCAGAACATCGCCGGTGTCGTGAACGTCCGGTTGGCCGGACCGGCCGGCAGCACGGTGCGGTTGACGCACAGCGAGGTGCTCACCCTCGACGGGGAGCTCGACACCGTCTACGTCCATCCCGGACGCAAGGACGGCCACCAGCAACGTGACGAGGTCGTCCTGGCCGGCGACGAGGTTCGGTACCAGCCCTGGTTCACCATCCACGGCTTTCGCTACGTCGAGATCGACGGCCTCGCCGAGGACGTGCAACGAGAGGACATCGAAGCCGTGGTCCTCTCCTCACGCCTGCCCGAGGCCGGGTCCTTCAGCTGCTCCGATGACCGGCTGACCCGGCTGTGGGCCAACGTCGCGTGGAGCACCCGCGCCAACTTCACCGACACCGCTACGGACTGCCCCACTCGTGAACGTTCGGGCTGGACCGGCGACATCCAGGTCTTCGCCTCGACAGCCACCGGCATGGTCGATGTCCAGGCGTTCCTGCGCCGCTACCTGCGCAATCTGGCCCTCGACCAGTTCGAGGACGGTCGTGTCCCACCCTTCATACCCTCCGAGATTTCGCAGCACTCGACCAGCCGGCTCACCCGGGCGTTGGGCCGCACTCTGGCCAACTCGGCCGGCTGGGGTGACGCGGCGGTGCTCGTGCCGTGGGCCCTCTACGAGGCCTACGGCGACGAGACTGTGCTGGAGCGGCAGTACGACAGCATGCGAGCCTGGGTCGACTACATGGAGCTCCGCGCGCGCACCCGCCGGGGACTGGCTCGACGGCTCTCACACCGCCGCGCCGGACACGCCGAGCGGTTCGTGCTCGACAGCGGCTTCCACTGGGGTGAGTGGCTGCGCCCCGGCGAGCGTTTCCCCGCTAACCTCCTCGAAGGTACGCTGCACGGCGCACCGGTCGCCACCGCCTACTTCGCGCACTCGGCCACGGTTCTGGCACAGGTGGCCAGCGTGCTAGGTCATCACGGCGACGCCCGTCGGTACAGCAATCTAGCTGCTCGCGTCACTGCCGCGTGGCAGGCCGCTTTCGTCGGCGACGACGGGCGTATCGGCACCGACCGGCAGGACGACTACGTCCGTGCCCTGGCGTTCGACCTGCTGGCCCCCGAGCAGCGACCCGCAGCCGCCGCTCGCCTCGTCGCGCTGGTCGAGGCAGCCGGCGACCACCTGCAGACCGGCTTCCTCAGCACGCCGCTGCTCCTGCCCGTGCTCGTCGCGGCGGGTCGAGCCGATGTCGCATTCCGACTGCTGCTGCAGACGAGCGCCCCCTCGTGGCTGCACCAGATCGAGCGCGGTGCCACCACCGTGTGGGAGACGTGGGAGGGACACGACGACGACGGGCACGCCGAAGCCAGCCACAATCACTACGCCTTCGGTGCCGTGGCCGGATGGCTGCGTGAAGGACTGCTCGGCGTCACCGCCGCCGCACCCGGGTACCGCCGCATCCGGATCGCCCCCGTCGTCGGAGGCCAAATCACCTGGGCCGAGGGCACGGTCCAGACCCCGTTCGGAATCATCGAGCTGGGCTGGCGTCTCGAGGGGGACACCGGCCATCTCGCGGTGACCGTGCCGCCCGGCACCACCGCCGAGGTGCACCTGCCCGACGGGCAGCAGCACGCCGTGGGGTCCGGGCGGCACACGCACTCGTGGGTCGTGTCCGCCGCCTGAGGCCTGGCGGGTACCGGATGGCTGGACGACATCGTTCGATTATTAAGGCAACGACACGAAAGTGCCGCATCAGGCGATGTTTGCCCCGACTTGGCCTCTACCGTCCGGTTGCCGTGGTGAGCGGCACCGACCTGGTGACCGGACTATGCCGAACGACACCGCGATGAGGCGGTCGCCCTGGTGGTGCAATGGCGGAGTGGTCAGTTCGTGTTGCCGAGGACATCACCGGCTGCGGTGCGGAAGCCCTTCACGGCCTGGTAAAGGGCGCGCTCTCGCTCGGCGGCGAGAGCGGTGTCCGCCGCCTTCTGGGAGGAGTCTCCTGCATGGGCGTTCTTCACCATCCGCCGCATCACGTTGGAGACGTCGCCGGATGCGTGAGCCACACGGTCGGCTGCTTCCACTATCGCAGGCGGACCTTCAAGGATGACGACTTCAACGGCACGGTGGACATCCCGAGCCAGTGCGACGAAATGGTGGACCTTCTCGTCCACATCCCGCAGCTCAGGAATCTCCGGCTGGAGTGCGCCCAACACGGCGTCCATGGCGATGTCTCGGTCGTGAAGAGCACCAAGGTAGTTCGCGTAGGCGTCCCTGCGGTGCTGCCTGCGCCACTGGCCGAACTGCGAGCGTGCGGTCGCGCGCCCGTTCACCATCGCCGCGCCGATGGTGGCGAGGGAGCCTACGGTGGCGCCGAGCACTGCGGCGAGTCCAGCATCCATGATCTCATTTTGCCTTCCCCTTTTGATTCGTCAGCAGCCAGGTCTGCGGCCTGCCGTGGTCTGGAACTGGGCGGTCAGAATGATCACGTGGCTGAACGTGTGCAGGTTCGTGAGATAGACGACGACGAGGGGCGACGACTGCTGCGGATCGTTCGCAGGGGGACTGGGGCGGTGGTGACCTGGCGACGGACCAAGATGGTGCTGCTGTCGGCTCAACGCATGGATATGGCGAAGATCGCGGAGGTGACGTTCACCAGCGCGGACCGGGTTCGGGACGTGATCCACAACTTCAACGCCGTCGGCTTCGACTCGCTCTACCCGACGTACAAGGGTGGACGGCCCAGGACCTTCACCCTGCCCGAGCGGCGAGAAGATCGCTAAGTCCAAGCCGGCCGAGCACGGGCTGCCCTTTTCGACCTGGAGCCTGGCCAAGCTGGCCGACTTTCTGGTCGCCGAGGGGGTGGTCGACGACATCAGCCACGAGGGCCTTCGGGCCCTGCTCCGTGAGAAGAGCGTCTCCTTTCAACGCGTGAAGACCTGGAAGACCTCCCGCGACCCCGACTACGCGGCCAAGAAGGCGAGAGTCGAGCACCTCTACGCGATCGCCGACGGCGAGGTCATACCCGAGGAAGGCGAACCCGAAGTCGTCTTCTACATGAACGAGTTCGGCCCGCTCAACCACCAACCCCACCCCGGGAAGCAGTGGGCGGAACGCGGCGTCACGCACAAGGACCCCGACCGCGAGCCGAGACCCCGCCGCCGGGCGACCTACACCCGCCCGCACGGCGTCCGGCACCTGCCGCCTACGACCTCGCCAAGGATCAGCTCTACGGTCACATCAAGAAGACCAAGAACCAGTCGAAGTTCCCGGAGTTCTGCCGCTACCTGCGCTCGCTGCACCCGGCGGACGTGCGCATCGCGATCGTCTGCGACAACTACTCGCCCCACCTGACCACCAGGCGGTGCCAGCGGGTCGGGACCTGGGCCGCGGCGAACAACGTGGAGATCGCCTACACCCCGACCAACAGCTCCCGGCGCAACCACATCGAGGTCCAGTTCACCGCCCTGCGCTACTTCGCCCTCGACGGTACCGACCATCCCAGCCACAAGGCCCAAGGCAGCATGATCCGCCGCTACATCATCTGGCGGAACAAGCACGCCGCCGACGAACGCCTGCGAGAAGTCGTCACCAGGGCAAACGTTGCCTGATGCGGCACTAGGAGCAGATGACGAGCGGAGCAAACGGGCGCGGGCACCATTCTGGCCGACTATGGTCGGGCCGGGTCCGCAGACGCCCGGACCCGACTCTGGGCACGGTGATCGAGCCCATCACCTGCTCGAAGCGGGTGCAGTCGTTGGCATTTCCGCCCGATCAGACGAAGCCGAGAGGGCGGCCGAGTCCGTCACAGGCCAGGTGAACTTTCGTGCTCAGTCCGCCACGGGATTGACCGAGGGCGTGATCACCCGCTTCGTCCCTGTCGACTGCTCCCTTTCGCCGCCGGCTGCATGCTGGTGCGCCCGCACGCGTGGAGTCGACGACACCAGCCAGTCGATGTCATCGGCCGCGTCTTTCTCCGCCTGGATGGCACGCAGCATCCGCGAGACGTGCCGTCCAGTGCCCACCTACGGAAACGCGTATACAAGGTTTGCCACGAGCCATAGCGTTCCGGAACATCACGCCAGGCCGATCCGGTGCGCAGCTTCCACACGCTCCCGTTCAGTACCACCCGGTCGTCCGAACGGGGCCGCCCGGCAGTCTCCGAATTCGGCAAAAACCGCGACAGCACAGCCCACTCGGCATCGGAAAGCTCATGACCCACGCACCACGACAAACATGATCTCTCATAACTTGATCACTGAAGACGACCCCTTGGAGTAGTTGGGTGTAGCCGATGGTCAGGGACAGGTTCGGGACTCCGGACAGCATCGTGCCGGGGTGGATGACCGTCTGTGACGGAAACGGGCAACACGAGCCGAGAGCCTGCGAGATGCACAGCGTGGGCTGAGGTAGCCATTGTCGTGGCGATGCCCGGGTTCTCGCCAGTGCCGAGATTGCGTTCGAATCGAGGAAAAGACCCTCCGGCAACCGAGAGCCGTATGCGGCTGCCCGGAGCGAAGCGGTGGGCGACAGCATCCAGCTCCAGCTCCACTGGCTCGCCGCTGTCGGCCGTATCGAGCCTGGTGAAGCCGTCGGTGACGTTGCGGGAGCGACCGTTCGCGTCCACCTCGCTGACTCGGACGAACAGGTCGGCGTGGGGGTTTTCGCTGTGGTGCACCAAGACGACGAACGGGACACCAATCAGTTCCAGCGGCGCGAGGAGAGGCGAGCCGGTGAAGGTCACTACGTCCGTACGACTCGCGAGGTCGGTGTC
Source organism: Streptomyces sp. NPDC023573 (assembly GCF_055559735.1). Lineage (NCBI taxonomy): Bacteria > Bacillati > Actinomycetota > Actinomycetes > Kitasatosporales > Streptomycetaceae > Streptomyces > Streptomyces sp. NPDC023573. The sequence goes on along the minus strand of NZ_JBVHKB010000006.1, from coordinate 120,201 downwards.
GTCCTTGTAGCCACTCGCCTTCGGAGGCAGCAGCCGCCCTCCAAGGCTCGGCGTCGGGTCGGCAGGGTCGTAGGTGAAGGTGGCCGGCGCCGCGGCTGCAGGAGCAGGATCGGCGCCGAGGACGCCGCCAGGGCGAGGGTGCAGCACGACCTGCGTGGCTGCCGGGGGCCAGGCCGGCAGCTGGCGCCACTCGTCAGTGCCGGTGACCTGAACGCGGACTGGCGTCGGGCGACGGCCCCCATCAACGCCCTCCAGGTGCTCGGCCAACCAGTGCAGGGTCTCAGGGATCAACGTGGCATAGCCCTGCATGACGGAGCTCTGGTGCGTCCAGGGCCCGACGGTCAGTCCGACATCCACACCGCGATCTCGCAGGTGGGCGTACTGGTCCAATGTCTGGTCCAGGAAGAGGTCCTGCCAGCCGGTCTGGAGCAGGATCGGGACGTCCACCTTCTCCAGCGCTGCCCCGAGCTGGGTGCGGTACCAGTAGGGATCCGACAGATCCCGGCGCATCGCCCACTCGCGGAACCAGGTCGCGCGTCCTTGGGTGAGCTGGTCGGCGGCAGCAGCGACGGGCAACGTGGTGTTGGCTGGTCGCTGGCGACGGACCGACGTGGCGCCCCGTCGCTGCGCGCCTAGGAATGAGAGGTCTTCCTGGTGCGTGACATGGTCGCTCCAGCCCAGCGCGAGGTCGAGGTTGAAGGCACCGTCGGCGTAGGCAGCGCGACTGAAGTCGTGTGGCACCGTCTGCATGACGGACGTCGCGAGCTCCGGCGGCGGGTCCATCAGCAACGCCCACTGCGTGAATCCGAGGTAGGAGCCACCGTAGGTGGCGAACCGACCGCGGAAGAAGGGCTGCCGGCGCAGCCACGCGACAGTGTCTGCGGCATCGTCGACCTCACGGACGAACGGCTCGAAGGTGCCGCCCGACCCGAATGTTCCTCGGGTCCGAGCAAGCACGACGTGGTAGCCGTAGCGAGCCAGCAGGCCGCCGGACACGAACGATCCCACGCCGTCGAACCCGTAGGGCCCCCGGATCAAGATCGTCCCCCTGGCTTCGCCGATCGGGGCTAGGTGGTCCGCCAGTAGCACCGCGCCGTCACGAGCAGGAATTCGTAGATCCGTGGTGATCGTGTAGTCGGTGGCTCCCCCCGGCAGCTTGAGCAACCGCGCAAGGATGGCGTCCGTCGCGCGGCGGCCGTGGGACCGGGGTGCAGGCACAGATTCGGTTCGTCCGCTCATGAGGGTGTCCTTTCCGAATACAGGTGGTCGAGGCCGCCACCGTGGAGGTACATCAAGACAGGTGCTCCTTCTGCGCCTCCCTCAGCCTCGTAGATGCGCGCCTCCTGGGCCACGCCGTCCACGAACAGGTAAGTGGTGATGTCGTCGGGAGCCTGTGGAGGAGTCGGCATCGTGAGTGCTCGCACGAGATCTACTGATCCACCCTCCCGCGCCGCCGAGCTGATCATGATCCCGACGATCGTGGCGGAAGCGAGGAGTGCGAACGCGGAGAGACCGCTGCGAGCCGTCGCAGCAGGAGGCGGCGCCCGGCTAGCCACAACGGCGCGCACAGCCCTGCGGCGATCACACTGAGCAGGATGAGGTGCGGACCCAGGCTCGCCCAGACGTACGTCGGGGCGAGGCGGAACACATCCGACCCTGCGGGGACGATGTTGCCCAGCGCGAGGTAGCTGATCAGCGCCCCGAGTACGGCCGCCACGACTGCGGCGGCAATGCGCAGGCGCAGGCTCGTGTCCGGCCTCATCGGGTGTGGCGGCATCGTGCCGGTCGTTCGTCTTCATGATGATCCTTCAGCTCGGTTCGAGAACGGCTCGCACCGCGTGGACTGACGGGAGTTGCGGATGGCGTCGGACTGACACGTGGGTCGATCCGGCCGGAACACACGGGAGGTGACGGTCTGCGGGTGGCCTGCTACCTCTCGGCCCTCGGGTGTCATCGCGCCGCTCCCGGGCGCCAGGGCGGCAACGGATGGCCGGGCGTGTGGACCCGGCGATGGAAGAGAGCGCCAGCGTTCGGATGTGCCTCACACTCCTGCGCCGTCAGCTCGTCTCGCGCCGTAGTGACGACCATCTCGCAGAGGTCCACGCCCGTGACCGCGACGCTGGTGACGTGCGGCACCGGCAGCTGGACGTGCCCGACCACGACACCTCTCGGGTCGTGGCGGCGAACCTGCCCGGCACCCCAGACGGCCACCCACAGATGGTCGTCGGCATCCATGGCGATCCCGTCCGGCAGCCCGCCGCTCACCCGCACGTGGACGGCCCGCGGGCCTGCGGCTCCGGTCCACACGTCGTAGGTCCTGCGGTAGACGACGCCGACCAGCGAGTCGACGTGGAACATGACGGATTCGTCGTCGAGCGTCTCGACCCCCTCGCCTCCGTTCCAGCGCAGCAGCACCTCTCCGCCCGCGGGCTCATCCGTCATGGCGAGTGACCCGACGAGGAACCGTCCGCGACTTCGTCAGGCCGATGACCGCAGCCTTCGACGCGGAGTACGCGGCCAGGTTCGGGTTGCCGTCCTTGCCGGCCATGCTGGCGATGTTGACCACGCCGTCCCAGCCGCGCCGGGTCGTCCCGGGCGCGAAGGCCCGGATGGTGTTGACCGTGCCGCAGACGTTCAAGTCGAGGGTCTCAGGATGTCGATCTCCCCCACCTCGGCGGCGGCTCGCTCGACGGCGCCGGCATCCGTAACGTCGAGCACCACGTCGGCCGGGCCTGAGAGATCGGCCGTGACCACTTCAACCTCCTCGTCGCGGAGCCCGTCCGCCGCTGCTGCTCCCAGCCCGCTCGACCCGCCGGTGACGAAGGCTCGTCTCATGATGCGCTCTTTTGTCGGTTCGACAACGAACGTCCCAAACTTATCAGATACCTTTTCTCGGCATGAACGGTCAGCGCTGACATGTCTGACTGCTAGCGTGAGGTGGTGACACAGGGACACCTCGACGACGGAACCACCACTCGGCTCTCGGACACGTCGGCGATCGAGCAGGCGCTGGCTGCCCTCGAGAAGCTCACGCTCGAGGACCTGCGCCCCGGGGACTTCCTTCCCTCGGAGGCGAAGCTGGCCGCCATGGTCGGGGTGAGCCGGCTCACGATCAGGGAGGCCACGCGATCCCTGGTCGCCAAGGGGTACTTGGAGGTCCGTCAGGGCCGCCGACCCCTGGTCCTCCAGCCGAACGGCTCGCTCCTGTCCGACTACTTCAGCGGAGCCGTACGGCGCGACCGCCAGGCGCTGCTGGAGCTACTCGAGGTCCGCATGGCGCTGGAGGTGCACGCGGCGCGGCTCGCGTGTGCGGCTGCGACCAAGGACCACCTCGCTGCCATGGCAGAGGCCGTGCGCGAGATGGACGCCGCCCTCACGGACGAGCAGGCCTTCCACGCCGCGGACGTGCGCTTCCACGAGGCACTCGCCGACGCCAGCGGGAACAGCATGGTGCGGCAGATCATCGCGGAGCTCGCCGAGCCCCTCATGCAGAGTCGCCGCGAGTCCTACCGGGGCCACCGGCGCAGCGGCGAGGATCTCCGTCGGGTCGTCGACCAGCACCGAGCCGTCCTTGACGCGGTCCGGGACCGCGACGACGAGGCGGCGGGCGAGGCGATGCGGGCCCACTTGAACTCCACCGCACGCGACCTCCACGTCGCGCTCGCCGCGAATCGGGGCGGCGGCCGTCAGGACGACGGCATAACCGCCTCCGCCTGACGCGACGGGCCACAGCCGGAGACCGAGACCCCCACTGCGACCTCGTCGACGTCCTCGACCGGTGCGAGCTCAGGCGGCGGCGTGTCCGTTGTGGCGCCGGATCCACCTGTCGTGCCCACCTGCTTCTTGTTCCACGTCGAAGGCGACGGCGGCGAGCAGGACGAGCCCCTTAATGGCCTACTGCCAGTCGATGCTGACGCCCATCAGCGACATCCCATTGTTCAGGATGCCGATGGCCAGCCCGCCGATGATGGCGCCCACCACCGCGCCCACGCCCCCAGTGACGGCCGCGCCGCCGATGAACGCAGCGGCGATGGCGTCGAGCTCGAAGTTGACGCCGGCTCCCGAGTTCGCGGTCGCGACCAGGCCGGCCAGCCACGCCAGCAGACCCATGTTGGCCATCACGAGGAAGTCGACGCGCTTGGTGTGAGCGCCCGACCTCGTGGCGGCGTCGACGTTCCCGCCGATGGCGTGCAGTTGGCGCCCGACCGCCATGCCTGTCATCACGAGGGTGTAGACGGTGATGAGGGCGAACACGATGAGACCGACGATCGGCAGCCCACGGGCGTCGGCGAGCAGGTAGGCGAACTCGCGCACCCGCAGGACCACGGCCACGAGGTGATCCGGACGATGCGATCCTCGTCGACACTACCGGCTCCGACGTCGAGGGTTGGGACGGCTGGCACTGCCAGCGATCTGGGCGGCGCCGGGGGTGGCGCGCACCATAGCACTATCAAGTGCATTCTTACTTGTCAGATATGTTTCTGGCCGAACCCTTGACCTGTCAAAACCGTGCTCCGTACTGTTTGTGACGTCCATCTCCCTTCCGAAGAGGCGTCCATGACCCACGACACTCCCCGAACCAGGAGAGCGTCCGACGACGCCCTCACTGCGCGGTTCGCGCCGGACCTGGCCCGCCGACTCCTGATCGAGGCGCTGCTCCCGGCCCCCACGAAGAAGATGATGAAGCCCGGTCAGGTCTCGCGGGCATCCCAGTTCGCCCAGTTCCCCACCCCCGCCGGCCAGGTCGTGATGCTCGGCGACAGCATCACGGAACAGGGGATCTGGCAGGAGTGGTTCGCCGGGATGCCTGTGCTCAATCGCGGCATCGGTGGGGAGACCTCGGCAGACCTCCTCCGTCGGCTCGACACGGCCATCGGCCGGCCGGCGGCCGTCTTCCTCCTCATCGGGACGAATGACCTGACGCTCGGCGTGTCGCTGCGCGAGATCATCAGCAACGTACGCGCACTGCTCGCGGAGATCGAGCGACGTGCGCCCGGGACGAGGGTCGTCGTGCAGAGCGTCATGCCTCGGACGCCGCGCTACCGCGAGGACCTCCATCTGCTCAACCGCGCTTATCAGGCCCTGGTGGCCGAGGCCAATGACGACGTGGAGTACCTCGACCTCTGGCCAGCCCTGGCAGACGAGGACGGCAGGCTCCGCAAAGAGCTCACCGAGGAAGGCGTCCGTGTTCACCTGAACGGCGCCGGTTACGCCGCCTGGGTCGACGTCCTGCGACCCCACGTCGCGCGCGCCCTGGCTGGCGCCGGCGCCGAGAACAGGTCACGCGCCACGACGAAGTCATCTGACAGGAGAGCGACCCGATGACGATTCCTGTCACGCCGACCTCGGACGACCTCGTCACGGGTCCGTCAGCGGACTCACCCCGTGAGATGTCGCGACGCCTCTGGTTCCTCATGCCGCTGAGCATCTTCGGGTTCTTCGTCATGACGGGCGCCGTGGGAGGAGCCCTGCTCGGTCGGCAGGTGTCCTTGCAGTACTCCAACGCTGACTCCGTCGGCGTGCTCGGCACCATCCTGGCCCTCGCAGGAGTGGCAAGCCTTATTTCTCAACCCGTGTGGGGCGCGCTGTGCGATCGCAGCGCGGGTCGATGGCTGGGCCGACGGAACACGTGGGTGATCGGCGGCGCGGCTGCTGCTGCGCCCCTCATCATGGCGACAGCGGTCTCCTCCAACATCGTCCTGGTCGGGGTGCTCTTCGCGGTCGCGAACGTTGCCACCGGTGCGGTGGCGCTCGCTTTGTCCACCGCACTGCCCGAGCGGGTACCGGTGTCCCGGCGGGGCTCGATGTCCGGACTCCTTGGAGTGGCCCAGATCCTCGGCATGCTCACCGGGGTCGCCCTGGCGGGATCCAACAGCATCTTCGTCGGCTACGTGTCGGTGCTGCTGGTGTTCCTCAGCACCTCAGCAGCCTTCGCCTTCCTGGCCCACGACCCATCGCGCGGGCGGAGCGAGCAGGCAGTCGAGGCACCGTCCCCGTCCGCCAGCCGGAAGCGTCACCTGCCGCCGTGGGGCACCGCGCGCGACTTCTACATGGCTGCAGCGGGACGGTTCCTCATCCTGTTCGGCGCCCAGGCCGTCCTCGGCTTCCTCCTGTTCATGCTCCGCGACTACATCGGGGTCGGCGACGGTTCCACCGAAGACGCGGCGAAGGCGCTGGTCTCCATCTCTGCCGTCAACGGTGTCTTCACCCTGATCTCCGCAGCCCTCGGCGGCTACCTCGCGGACCGCTTCGCTCGGCTCAAGATCTTCGTCGTGATCTCCAGCCTCCTGTTCGTCCCGGCGGCCCTCGTCCTCTTCTTCCTCCCGACGATGACCGGCATGTACGTGTCGGCAGCGATCCTCGGCCTGGCGCTGGGGACCTACCTGTCGGTCGACCAGGCGCTGGTGGCGCTCGTCCTGCCCAACAAGGACAACGCCGGGGCCGACCTGGGACTCATCAACATCGCCAACACGCTCCCGAACATCCTCGGGCCCGCAATCGCCGGCGGCCTAGTCGCTGCGACCGGGTCGTTCCGCTCCTTGTTCATCCTGATGGCGATCTCGGTCACGTTCGGCGCCCTCACTGTCCGGTACATCAGCGATGACATCCGTTGACCGCGGCCCGGCCCGCAGCACACGAGAGGCAGAGAAACCTGTGAAGACACACTGGCAGGGCACGTTCATCAGTGGAGCTGAGCCGACCGCGGCCGGCGACCCGGCGACCTACTTCCGGCGTGAGTTCATCCTCGCCGAGCTGCCTCGCCGGGCCAGGCTGACGGTGACGGCACTGGGGATCGTCGTCACCCGCCTCAACGGCCTTCGCGTCGGCGACGACGTCCTCTCCCCCGGCTGGACCTCCTACCGGCACCACGTCGACGCCCGGTCGTACGACGTCACCGACCTCCTCGTCGCCGGACCCAACGCTCTGGGCGCGATCGTCGGCGAGGGCTGGGCATCCGGCGCGCTGACCTGGGAGAACAGACGGACGAACTACTCGGACCGGCCGGCACTATTCGCCCAGCTGGAGCTCGAGTACGCCGATCACACCGAGGTGATCGCCACCGACGACCGGTTCCGCGTCGGGGCCGGCGGCGTCCGCGGCAACGGCCTCTACGCAGGAGAGACCTTTGACGCCACGCTCGAGCCCGATGGCTGGACCCAGGCCGGTTTCGATGATGCCCACTGGTCACCCGCCGACCCCTACGAGTGGGACCTGGGGACCCTGCGCGAGCCGATCGCGCCCCCGATCCGCCGCCACGAGGAGCTCGCACCGGTCGAGATCAGGCGGACCGCCGAGGGAACGCACGTCCTCGACTTTGGTCAGGTGATCACCGGCTGGGTCCGTCTTCGTGTCACCGGCCCGAGCGGCACCACGGTGACGGTGCGGCACGCCGAGCTCCTCACTCCCGACGGAGAGCTCGAGCGCGAGACCAACCGCACGGCCGAGGCGACCGACCGCTACGTCCTGCGTGGGGGCGGGCCTGAGACGTGGGAGCCGGACTTCACCTTCCACGGCTTCCGATTCGTCGAGGTCGAGGGCTGGCCGGGCGAGGTCACCGCCGACGACGTCGGCGCCGTGGTCGTCCACTCCGAGATGGCGCGCACGGGGTGGTTCGAGACGTCGTCGGCTCTCGTGACCAAGCTCCACGCGAACACCGTCTGGTCCATGCGCGGCAACTTCGTGGGGATCCCGACCGACTGCCCGCAGCGCGACGAGCGGCTGGGCTGGACCGGAGACCTCAACGCCTTCGCCCCTACCGCCGTCTTCCTCTACGACGTGCGCGACGTCCTCGGCTCGTGGTTGCGCGACCTAGCCGTGGAGCAGGCCGATACCGGCACCGTCCCGTGGGTCGTCCCCGACCTCCAGATGGCCGCGAACACGGCCACGGCCCTGTGGAGCGACGTTGCGGTGAACCTGCCGTGGCAGCTCTACCAGGAGTACGGCGACCCGGCGATCCTCCGCGCTGCCTACCCGTCCATGACAGCGTTCGTCCGCCAGGTCGAGGGCCTCCTCGACAACACGTCCCTGTGGAGCACCGGGTTCCAGTTCGGTGACTGGCTCGACCCCAGCGCCCCTGCTGACAACCCCGCTGGCGGACGCACCGACCGCTACCTCGTCGCCCAGGCGTACTTCTGCCAGACGACCTCCCAGATGGCCCAGACGGCCGACCTCCTCGGCGAGTCGGCCGACGCCGAACACTTTCACGAGCTGCACGGTCGGATCCTGGACGCCTTCCGGCGTGAGTACGTCGCGCCGTCCGGCCGACTCGTCAGCGAGTCGGCCACCGCCTACGCCCTCGCCATCGTGATGGATCTCCTCGACGACGACCAACGATCACGTGCGGGGGACCGGCTGGCTCATCTGGTCGAGCGCGACGGCCACACCATCCAGACGGGCTTCGCCGGCACTCCCCTGCTCACCGAGGCTCTCAGCAGCACCGGACACCTGAGCACGGCGTACCAACTGCTCCTGCAGGAGAAGTGCCCCTCCTTCCTCTACCCGCTGACGCAGGGCGCGACCACGATCTGGGAACGCTGGGACGCCGTCCACCCCGACGGCACGCTCAACTCGACCGGCATGACCTCCCTCAACCACTACGCGCTCGGAGCGGTCGCCGACTGGCTGCACCGAGTGGTGGGCGGACTACAGCGTCTCGAGGCGGGCTGGCGACGCCTGCGGATCGCACCCCAGCCCGGCGGCGGACTGACCTCGGCACGCGTGGCCCACGACACCGTGCACGGGCGGGTCAGCTGCGAGTGGCGGATCGCCGACGGGCGCATGCGCGTCGACGTGCGCGTGCCCGCCGGCACGTCGGCGACCGTCGTCCTCCCTGTCGACCCTGCTGAGCGGACCGAGGAGGTGGGGGCCGGGGACCACAGCTGGGAGTACGAGCTGCCTTCCGGGTTCGGTGTCGCCAGCACCCACACCCTCGACTCGTCGTTCCGCGACGTCCATGGCGACGCGGTGGTGGGCCCGGCGGTGGCGGACCTGCTGGTGCGCTACTTCCCTGACGTGTCGGTGGACGCGGCCCTCAACCTCCTCGGCGACTCGCCGCTGTCGGACGTTGTCGCGTTCGCACCGGACCAGGCGCCGCAGCTCGAGCGCGAGCTGCGCGCGATCCTCGACCGCAACCAGCTCCAGGCATGAGCCGCGGCAACCGTTCGCAGGCACCGCGACGTGCGCAGTGCTTGACGACGCGTCCTCTACCGGAGGTCGTCGAATGACCGTTCCTCCTTTTGTGCGCCGGGAGCTGCGTCCGGCCCGACGCAGCGCAACTGTGTTGGGCCTCGTCGTCCGGTTGGTGCGCGCGCTTCCGTCCTCTGCCCAGAGGGCGGTCATGCAACGGCTCGCAGAAGGTGACCTGCCGGACGTCCCCGACCTCGTGCGCATGCTCGAGGTCAGCGGCGGACTCCCGGACCTGCGTCTTCCTGACGAGGAGTTGCTGGCCCACTCCCCCGAGCTGAGGGCCGTCGAGGTGTCAAAGCCTGTCGTCAACGGCCCAGCCGGACGTGTCCCGGCTCGGCTCTACCGGGCTCCTGGGGTACCTCCGAGCGGTAGCGCGTTGGTCTGGGTGCACGGCGGTGCCTACGTGTTGGGAACGCTCGACATGGCCGAGGCTCACTGGGTCGGCCTGGCCTTGGCCGCACGCGGCGTCCCGGTGCTGTCGCTGGACTACCGCAAGTCACTCGCCGGGGTCCACGCTCCAGCGTCCGCGGATGACGTCATGGCCGGATGGCACTGGGCCGCCAAGCACTCGACCGCCTGGGGCGTCACCTCCGACCAGCTGCACCTGGGCGGAGCAAGCGCTGGAGGTAATCTCGCTGCCGGCGTGGCCAAGCGACTTCGCGACGGCGAAGGTCCCATCCCCGCTTCCATGGTGCTGGCCTACCCGGCGGTGCATCCTGAGCTGCCGTCCCTGGATCCTGCGTTGGTCGGAGCCGTTCGGTCGGCGGCCGGCGCGGTGTACTTCTCGCCGGAGTGGTTCGCCGACATGGCGCTGCACCACGTCGGAGAGGTGAGCGCGCTCGCTGATCCGTACGCCTTTGCGGCCAACGGCGACGTGTCCGGAGTACCCCCGACGCTCATCCTGAACTGCGAGATCGACACGCTTCGGAGCTCCGGTGAAGCGTACGCCGAACAGCTGGCTTCCAGTGGCGTCGATGTCACCGTCCACCTCGAGCTCGACGCGCCGCATGGCTGCCTCAACGAGCCGTTCACGGATCCCGGGCGGAACACGCTGGATCGCATGGCTGACTGGCTCATCGAGCGTGGCGGCCAGTGACCGCACCACCCACCGCACACGACCGGGACACGTCGACGAGAACGAAGACCACGAACGCCACGAGGACCCGGAGAAGACGATGACCAAGCTGACTTTCCCCGACGGCTTCCTCTGGGGTGCCGCGACCGCCGCCCACCAGGTCGAGGGGAACAACATCCACAGCGACTTCTGGGAGTGGGAGACAGACCCCGCGGCGCCTGTACGCGTGGCGGACCGCAGTGGCATCGCGTGCGACCACTGGAATCGCTACCGGCAGGACATCTCCCTGCTGGCCGAGCTGGGGCTGAACACGTACCGATTCTCTGTGGAGTGGGCCAGGATCGAGCCGCGGTCCGGTGAGTTCGACGATGCCGCCCTCAACCACTACTCGGACGTGGTGAACGCCTGCCTCGAGGTCGGCGTGACACCCGTGGTCACCCTGCACCACTTCACCTTCCCTGCCTGGGTAGCCCGTGCCGGGGGTTGGCTGAACCGCGACATCACGGACTACTTCGCTCGGTACACGGCAAAGGTCGTCGAGCGCATCGGTGATCGCGTCCCGTACTTCTGCACCATCAACGAGCCGGGCAACCTCATCACGCGGGCGTACCTGGGCACCTTCCCCACGCCGCCCTTCGTGCAGGACCTCGACTCCTTCGACATGGCTGCAGCCGCGGTGAACCGCACGCACCGCGCCGCTCGCGAGGTGATCAGGGCGGCGTTCCCCCATGCGCGGGTCGGGATGGCACATGCCTTGCAGGACTGGCAGTCCAACGCAGGCGGGACCCACGTCATGGCATGGGCGCGCGAGCTCCACGAGGACCGGTTCCTGGCCGAGACGGCCGACGACGACTTCATCGGCATCCAGACCTACACGCGGCTCGACGTCGACGCCCCGGCCGCCGCCCGCGGTCTGACCGCACTGGTCCTGCGCAGCCGGCGCCTCACCGAAGCCATCCTGCTGCCGTTGCTGCGTCGAACCAGCGCCACCATGGAGTCGGAGGGTTCGTCTGCCACCGGCGAGCGCCGAACCCAGATGGGGTGGCTGTGGGCGCCCACCGCAGTCGAGGTGACGGCGCGCCGCATGGCGGCCCAGTTCCCTGGCAAGGAGCTCCTCATCACCGAGCACGGCGTCGGGACCGAGAACGATCCCGAGCGGATCGAGTTCGTCCACGAGGCGCTGCTGGCCGTGCACCGCATGGTCCAGGACGGTCTGCCGGTCACGGGCTACATCCACTGGACCCTGATGGACAACTACGAGTGGTGGGACGGCTACCGACCCAAGTTCGGGCTTCTCGCGGTGGACCGACAGACGCAGGAGCGCAGCGTCAAGCCGTCGGCGCGTTGGTACGGCGCGGTCGCAGCCGCGAACCACCTGCTTCCCGACCCGGCCGCCGAGGCAGGTCGTGGTTGAGCAAGCAGCGCCGCCAGAGACCTGCGGCCCGTCCATCAGCTCCACGAACGAGAAGAGGAACCCATGAACAGCAACGCATCGAGCACGGCACAAACGGACGGCCAAGCGGTGTCGGCCTTCCCGTCCGACTTCCTGTGGGGCGTCGCGCACGCCGGTCACCAGGTCGAGGGCGACAACGTCGACAGCGACACCTGGTTCGTCGAGAACGTCAGTCCCACCATCTTCTCGCAGCCTTCCGGGAAGGCGGCCAACAACTGGGAGCTGTGGAAGGAGGACATCCAGCTGGCGAAGGACATGGGGCTGAACGCCTATCGGTTCTCGGTGGAGTGGGCCCGTGTGGAACCAGAGGAGGGCGAGTTCTCCGACGATGCGCTGGACCACTACGAAGCCATCGTGGACCGCTGTGTCGAGCTCGGCCTCGCCCCTGTCGTCACCCTCAACCACTTCACGTGCCCGCACTGGTTCGCCAAGCGCGGCAGCTGGCTCGACCCTGCAGCGGCAGAGATCTTTGCCCGCTACTGCGACCGCGTCGTGGAGCGCTTCGGCGATCGGATGGCGTATGCCCTCACCCTGAACGAGCCCAACCTCGCGCATTTGCTGACCTGGGCCGACCTGCCCGACTTCGTTATCGACCTCGCCCGTGCGACCTTCGCAGCGGCGAGCGAAGCCGCCGGGGTGCCGAGATACCGGCTTGCGTTCATCGTGGCGCCCGAGGAGATCCAGGGCTTCGTCGAGGGCATGACCGCCGGGCACAGGGCCGCACGGACCGCGATCAAGGCCCGCCGCGCCGACCTCCCGGTCGGATTCTCGCTCGCCGTCATGGACGACGTGGTGGTCGGCGACGACCCCTCGGTGCGCGACCGCAAGCGCGCCGAGGTCTACCAGCACTGGCTTGAGCTGGCCCGCGAGGACGAGTTCGTCGGTGTCCAGAACTACGAACAGGTGCCTTTCGACGGCAACGGCGTCGTACCACCCCCCGAGGGTGCAGCGACGGGCCACATGGGGACCGTTCTCGCGCCGCCCTCCCTCGCCAATGCCGTGAGGTACGCCCACGAGGTGGCCGGGGTGCCGGTGCTGGTCACTGAGCACGGCGTGGGAAGTTCGGACGACACGCTTCGGGCCGCGTTCATCGAGCCGGCACTGCGCGGGCTTCGCGCGGTGATGGACGAGGGCGTGCCGGTCCTGGGCTATCTGCACTGGTCGTTGCTCGACAACTACGAGTGGACTTTTGGCTACGACGTCCAGTACGGGCTGTTCTCGGTCGACCGCGAGACCTTCGCCCGTACTGCCAAGCCGAGTGCCGAGGTCTTCGCGTCTGTCGCACGTGCGAATGCCGTCTGACCACCGAGAGGGAGACCAGTAACAGAGCACGACGACGTAATCGTCTGTGCCGCACGGGGGGTGGCAGCCCCCCAACCCGTGGTCACTGCGACGTCTAGGCTTGAAACCATGACCCGGACTGGGACGTACGCCAAGGGCGTGATGAAGCGGCGCGAGGTGCTGGAGGCCACCATGAAGGTCCTCGTCCGTGACGGCTACAAGGCCTCACTGCGCGCCATCGCGAAGGAGAGCGGCCTCAGTCTCACCGGCCTGATGCACTACTTCCCGACCCGGGACGAGCTCATGCTGGCTGTGCTCAGAGACATCGATGACCACGTGGCCGAGGAGCTCTTCGAGGCGGGGGCGGCGTTCAGGCCGGGTGACTACCTGGCCGACGTCATGGCGCTGAACGCGACCGAACCCGCGCGCGCCCACCTCTACGTCGCCATGCTGGCGGAGGCGGCGAACCCTGCACATCCTGCCGCAGAGTACATGCGCGAACGCTACGCCATGGGGGTCCGGGTCCTGGCCGAGTGGATCCGCGACCGCCAGGCGGAAGGTCAGCTCGCCTCGACGCTCGATCCGGAGTTCACAGCATCCGCCTTGTTCGCGGCGGCAGACGGCATACAGGTCCAGTGGCTGCAGGACCGGTCGGTCGACATGGCGGCCCACGTCCGGCGGATGTGGGCCGTGCTGACGCAGCGTACTTCGTGACGACTGCCTCCGAGGTCCGTGGCCCGCTGCTGACAGTCGACGACGTCGTGTGGAGCCTCAACCGCCTGACCTAGGACAAAGCCATCACCAAGGGCTATCTCGGGAGCGTCAAGGGCGCCTTGAGGCGACCGGAGATTACGAGGCCGTTTACGTACCAGATGTCGGAAGTCGATGGTCTCGATCAGCCGGATCGCGACGGATGACATCGGCCAAGGGCAGTCAGGAACGACGGGATCAATCAGCCCGGAGTACGTGCTGCCAGCGCATTCACCGGCAGTGCACTACCCGCACGACTGAGGCCTCTGACCTACGCTTCCGCAGTTCAGGGGCCTCAACCCTGTGTCCGCAGAGCAATACGCACCTTGACCCGCACCATCCACCTGGATCCGGCGCAGTGACCGCCGGAGGCACCCGGATCCACACCAACCTCCCCCTGACCGACCACGACAACCGACATGAGAGGTGACGCAATAATGCCCACCGTCCTCCGCCGCAGTGCCCTGGCTGCGGTCTCGTCCCTGGTGATCGCGGCGACGATCGCCCCATCTGCATCGGCGTCACCGATGCCCTCCGATCCGGACGACCCGCTCGTCATCGAGACGGTCTCCGCCCGAGCCGATCTGGTCACCGGCGGCGATGTGCTCGTCCGCGTCCGACCGCCCGCCTCCGACCAGGACACCCCGGTCACCGTCCACGCCGGCGAGGACGACGTCACCGACGCTTTCGTAACCGCCGAGGACGGCCTCGTCGGACTGGTCGACGGACTGCCCGTCGGCACCACCACGTTGACCGCGCAGGCCGGCGAGGAGACCGCCTCGCTGGAGGTGCGCAACCATCCCCTCAGCGGTCCGGTCCTCTCCGGTCCGCAGGTGACGCCGTGGACCTGCGAGACCGAGGCCGCCGGCCTCGGCCCGGCACAGGACAAGGCCTGCTCCGCACCCACGAAGGTCGAGTACTTCTATGAGCCCGCGAGCGGCGGGCCGCTGCGGGCCTACACTGCGGACGTTGGGTGGGACGCGATCGCCGCCACCACCACCGACCAGGGTCAGACCGTGCCATACGTCGTCCGGCGCGAGACCGGGACGCTGAACCGGGCGATCTTCCAGACCGCCGTCCTGGTCGACCCCGGCCACGATCCCACACCCACCGACCCCGGCCCGTGGAACCACAAGCTGTTCTACAAGTTCGAAGGCGGGTTGGGCCCCAACCACCGCCAGGGCACCCCCACCGCGGACGTACTGGACGAGCACGCGCTCGGCCGCGGGTTCGCGGTGGCCTCGGCGACACTGAACACGTTCGGCCAGAACACGAACACGGTCACCTCAGCCGAGACCACGATGATGCTCAAGGAGCACCTCGCCGAGGAGTTCGGCGCTATCCGTTACACCATCGGATTCGGTGGGTCCGGCGGCTCCGTCCAGCAACACACCATCGCCAACGCCTATCCCGGGCTGATCGACGGTCTCATACCCGACGCCAGCTACATGGACCTGTGGACCACGGCCACCGAGATCACCGACTGCGCACTGCTGGATCGCTACTACGCCCGCTCGGCTCTGTCGTGGCTAAATCCGGCCGAGCGTGCCGCCGTCAACGGCCACAAACGACCCAGCTCCTGCCTTGCGTGGGAGACGTTGTTCAACATGGACGACACCGCGGCCGACCCCCGGATCGGCTGCCTGACGTCGCCGAACACGATCCCTCGAGTGCGCGAAGCCGACTGGGTCTACGACCCCGAGCGGAACCCCGACGGTGCCCGCTGCACCCTGCAGGACTACGAACGGGCAGTGCTCGGGGAACGGCCCGCCGAGGTTTGGGGACCGGTCGAGCAACGGCTCGGTCATGGTTTCGCCAACCGCCCCTACGACAACACCGGCGTCCAGTACGGCCTGAAAGCGTTCGAGGCCGGCCGGATCAGCGCGCAGCAGTTCGTCGACCTGAACCAGCGCATCGGCAGCTACGACATCGACCGGCACTGGCAGCCCGAACGCACTCGTGCCGAGGCTGCCGGAGTCGGCGCCGCGTACCGGTCCTCCGGCGTCAACGACGTCCGAGCGCTCGACCGCGTCCCGATCATCGACCTGCGCGCCTCCTCCGACACCGAGATCCACAACGACTTCCGCAGCCACGCGATGCGCGCCCGGCTCGACCAGGCCAACGGGTCCCACGCCAACCAGGTGATCTGGACCTACGGTCTCGGCGACAACAACACCGCCATCCACTGGCGCGCCTTCGACGTGATGGACCGCTGGCTGGCCGGCATCGAGGCCGACGACACCGACGATCCGCTGCCCGCCAAGGTCATCGAGCATCGGCCCGGCGACGCCGTCGACGCCTGCCTGGTGAACTCGGCCTGGGTGACCGACACCGACCGGTGCCGGACCGCCTACCCCTACTACGCCGACCCACGCATCGCCGCGGGCGCACCATTCACCGACGACGTCCTGAAGTGCCGGCTGATCCCGCTCGAACGGGACTCCTACGGCCGTCCGCTCACCGACGCCCAGTGGGCCACCCTGCGCTCGATTTTCCCCGACGGCGTCTGCGACTTCACGCGACCCGGTGACGACAGCGAGCCCTCCCTCCCCTGGCTCAGCTACGCCGACGGGCCTGGCGGCACCCCACTCGGCGACCCACCGGTCTCGCGTTGAACCGCGCGACCCCACCAGCACCAGACACCCCAGATCCAGAAGAGAGCACCATCCCCATGCAGCGCACCTCGTTCAACCACGGCTGGGGTTCTGGCCGGAGGCCAACCAGTTCGCCGAGATCTCCGGCCAGTCCGACCTGTCGAGAGCCGACCGGTCCAGGTCGTTCCCGTCACCGCACCGACGCCGACCTGGCAACCGGCGCCGCCGGTCCGCTGGGTCGAGGAGTGGCGACCTCGCTCGGTCACGCCGCTGCGTGAGGGGGTCTCTATCGTCGCCGCCGGGCAGTAGTACATCGCCGGCTTATCCAGGCCACCACCTCGGCGGGGGTGGCGGTGGGCTGGTGGGTGCGGGACGCGCAAACGGCCCGCCGCGACGGTGACCGAACGGGTGATGGTCATCACCGGGGCGGACAGGGCACGATGAAACGACAACGGAGCTCCTCACGTACAAGCTGTCTTGGTCGACTGCCTGTACCAACGAGCTCCGTTGCTCGTTACCGCGAACATCCTCAACTGCCATGCCTGACCTGCGAAAACGTTAACTACCCGGCCTTGGGTCAAGGCCCCTCAACGACATGGAACTCGTCTGGCGGCAGACGAAGTACCAGGACTATCCGACTATCCCACCCGCGCACAGACCAGCACCGACGGCATCGGCAACGCCGTCGACCACGCCATGTCACACCAACACGACCGGATCCGAGGAAGCAAAGGTAACTTCACCCATGCCGCTTTCCACCGTGTGATGTCGAACTCGGTCCGGCATGTGGCCGACAACGGCGTGGAGTGGGAGGCGGGGCGGCCGCCCGGTGCTCCGAGTCGCATGAGCTTCGTGGTGAGGGAACTCCTGCAGGTGTCAGAGAGCTCAGTGGCAGACGAGGCCGCTTCCCGCTGTCCGACGCCCGGGACGTGCGCGTCAGTGCGCGGAACCAGTTACCTGGACGGTGGTTCGAGCCGTGGTCGGCGATGTGGCTTCGTCGCCGACGACGACCTCCACGGTGCACGTCGCTTCGGGCAGGTCCTCGGCGCGGACGGCCACCGTGATCGTCCCCGGCAGCCCGGTCGGCCGGACGACCGCCAGCGCCTCGCCCTGGTAGGTGGTGCAGGACGAAGCGAGAAACGACTCCTCCGTCGCCGAGCGCGCCGTGCCCAGACCCTGCAGGGTCGCGGGCCCGGACACCGTCACGCTGATCGTCCGGTCATCGACCGGCCGCACCGTGCCCTGCTCGTCCACGACAGCGATGCGCAGGTAAGCGAGGTCCTGCCGGTCCGCGCTGATCGTGTCCCGGTCGCAGGTGAGGTCCATCCGCGTGGCGTCCGATGCGGTGCACAGCCGGGTACTCCCCGCCTCCACACCGTCACGGTAGGCCACCGCCTCGAGGGTGCCCGGCTCGTACGGCACCTCGGCGCGAGCGACGAAGGGGGTCTTTTCGCCGACGGCGACGCGGGCGACCTCAGTGCCGTTCAGCACGAACGCGACCTCGTCGGCATCCGTGTACGCCTCCGCCACGGCCGGTGATCCTGCCGAAACGTCCCAGGTCCAGCTGGCGACCGAGTCGGTCCAGCTCCATGCCTGAGGGTCACGGGCGTGGTCGTGGTGTTCCGGGCGCTGCACCGCCAGGTACGGCTTCCGGCTCAGCCCGAAGACGATCTCGCGGTAATAGGAGATCGGGCGGCGCCGGCCGGTGATGTCGATGTCCCCGCAGTCAGCGGTCAACCAGGGGAACGGCCCTGCGAAGGAGGTGTCCTGCCCCGGGTAGACAGGACGAGCAAAGCCTGCCTCACCCAGGTAGTCCCACCCGGTCCAGGTGAAGTCCCCGATGACGTGGGCGTTCTCGGTGACGAGCCTCCACAGGTCTGCGATATCAGCGGGGAAGGTCTCGGAGCCGACCACGATACGGTTCGGGAACTCCTCCCTGTCCGCCAGGTAGCGCGAACTCGCGTAGTTGAGGCCGACGACGTCGAGCACCGAGGCCGACTCGGCGATCCGCTCGCCCACCTCGGGCAGCGTCATGAGCCCGGCCATCAAGCCGCTCAGCTGCCCGAGGGCCGTGTTGAAACCACCGTCGTCGGCCACAAGACCGGCAGCCTGCGCCTGCGCCATCAGCTCAGGGATCTTTTCAAACACTGTCATCATGCCGTTGATCGCATTGGTAACGAGCCGGGTGGGGTCCTGGGCGCGCACCCGCTCGGCGAGCAGTCGTCCCCAGCGAGCCCCGTGTGGCGTGCCGATCTCGGGGATCTCGTTGCCGACGGAGTAGAAGATGACGCTGGGGTGGTTGAAGTCCTTCGCGACGAGCGCGTCGACGTCCTTCTCCCACCACAGCGGGAACCGGCGTGAGTAGTCGTCGTGGGTCTTGGACCGGGTCCAGATGTCGAAGGTCTCGTCCATGACGAGCATGCCGAGGCGGTCGCAGGCGTCGAGCAGTGCGGTGCTGATCGGGTTGTGCGCGGACCGGATCGCGTTGAAGCCGGCGTCCTTCAGCAGGGCGACACGGCGCTCCTCCGCTCGCGCGAATCCTGCCGCGCCCAGCACGCCGTTGTCGTGGTGGATGCAGGTTCCGCGCAGCTTCACGGTGCGGCCGTTGATCCGCAGGCCCCGTGCGGGGTCCAGGGACAGCGTGCGGATGCCGAACGTGGATGTCGCCTCGTCGATCTGCGTGTCACCGTCGGTCAGGCGCACCGTCGCCGAGTAGAGGTTCGGCTCGTCGACGCTCCAGAGGGCCGGGCGGTTGATGTAGGCGCGCTGCCGGACCGTCACCCGCTCACCGGCGAGCGCGGTGGCCTGGGCGTGGTCCATGGCCACGATCGCGCCCGTCGCGTCGCGGACCTCGAGGAGGACCTCCACTGTTCGTGTCGAGATGCCCTGGTTCACCAGCTCGGTCGCCACCGCGGCCACGGCGATCTCCTCGTCCACCTCCGGGGTGCTGATCCGCAGCCCCGTGGGCGTGACGTGGACGAGGTCGCCGACGAGCAGGTTCACCGGTCGGTACAGGCCCGCGCCGCTGTACCAGCGTGAGTCCTCGTGCGCCTGGACCTCCACCCGGACGGTGTTCACGGCCCCGTATCGCAGGAAGGGGTCCGCCGGGATGTGGAACGTCGAGTACCCGTTGGCCCACTGGCCCGCGAAGGCGTCGTTTATATAGACCATCGCGTCCCGGTAGGCGCCTTCGAACTCCAACGTCACCCGTCGGGTCGCCCACTCCCCGGGCACTTCGAACGACTTCTCGTACTGCCAGCTGCCGGGCCGGAAGTACCCGGTGTGGGAGCCATCCGAGCCTTCGGCGGAGCGCCCGCCCGCGAGCATCACGTCGTGAGGAAGGGTCACCTCCTCGACATCGGTAGCGCCTCCGAGCTGCTCGAAGACGGACGTGAGGCGCGAGACGCGCCATCCCTCGTTGAAGGGTTCTCGGATCACAGGTCACTCCTCGAGTGTCAGGCGCGCGGCTCTGCGCGCCGGTTCGCCATCGAGCCGGCGTGTCGCCTGATCGGCAGTCGTGTCGACGCGATCCAGACAGGGCGCAGCCTAGCGTGTATTCCATATCTCAGCATAGCGTTCTGATAGTCGGAATCACGGCGACCCGTCATTCGTACATTTCGACCGTCCAGGCGATCCGAAAATCGAGGCATCGACGGCCTTCAGGCAGCTCTCAGACCAAGAGGCCCGCAGGCCTCCACCACCGCCCCGCAGGCCGCGGCGAGCGGGAGCCGCCTAGCAGGGCAATCGCGTTCCACCAGTCGGAACGCACTGCTAGCATCGGCGCCATGTCTGAGCTTCCGATTCCGGACAAGATCACTCGCGACCGCCTCGTCGGCTCGGACCGTGTTCTACAGGTGCTCATCGAGCTGGCACAGCGGCCGAACGGAGCAAGCCTCGAGGAGCTGGCCCGGGCGGTGCGCAGCCCCAAGCCAACGGTGCATCGAGCCCTCGGCTCTCTCACCCGCGCGGGCTTCGCGATGAAGGAGGGGGTCGGGCGCTACGTCCTCGGTGACGAGTTCTTGCGCCTGGCCTTCGCCCACCACGAGGCACGACCTCAACACATGCGGGTACTTCCACTTCTGCGCGCCCTCGCCGACAGTTTCGGTGAGACCGCGCACTACGGGGTCCTCGACGGGGCCGAGATCGTCTACCAGGCGAAAGTCGACCCGTCCGCAGGAGCCGTGCGGCTGACTTCGACCATCGGCGGCCGCAACCCCGCACACAGCACCGGCATCGGCAAGGTCCTGCTCGCTGCGCAGTTGCCCGACGATGAAGCAGCACACACCTGGGCCACCACGCACGCTCTCGCGCGCCGCACCGAACACACACTCACCGACCCGGATGCGTTCGTCGCCGAGATCGCCAAAATCCGGGAACTCGGCTACGCGGTCGACAATCAGGAGAACGAGGTCGGGATCAACTGCGTGGCCGTTGCCGTCCGCCGCGGCCCCGGTCTGACCATCGGCGGCGCCGTCAGCGTCTCCGGGCTCGCATACCGCACTCCTCTGGCCGCCCTCGAGCGCGAGGTGCATACCATCCTCACCCTCGCCCGCGAGACTTCTGCCGCCTGACCCGCCCTCGCACGGGGAAGTCCTTGCTCGCTGTCACCTACTCTGAGATGGTTCCGTTAAACGACACCCCGTTCTAGTGGTCGGAAAGTGGATGGCGCCCCCATCCGCCCGGGCCATGCAAGTACGGTGCACTGCCGTGACCCGGACCGACCGCAGCGGCAGATTGCTCGCACTGCGCCCGGGAGCGCCCAGCCGGCCCCCGTGGCGTCCGGTACCGCTCGTCGCACACCGCTGACGTGCTCTGCCGACGATCGCTCCGCACTGATCCAACAGGACGGGCCGCTCCACGCGGCGTTCCAGCACCCGCACCAGACCTTCTACGGAGAACACACCATGTTGTATCGACTCGTCCTACGTGCCATCAGGCCCATGCTGCTCAAGGCCATGGAGATGCGGCGCACCCAGTTGGAGCAGTTCCCAGTACCCGCCGACCGCGTGGTGTTCCTGGGCGACAGCATCACCGAACAGGGTGTGTGGAGCGAGTGGTTCCCCGAGCTGCCGACCCTTAACCGGGGCATCGGCAGCGACACCATCGACGGTGTGCTGGCCCGTCTGGACCACACGGTCAACCAACCGACGTCCATCTCGTTGCTCATCGGCACGAACGACCTCTCGGGCCTCGGCACCTCGAGGAATGTTGCGGACATCGCGCAGCAGATGCGCCACCTGGTCGGCCACCTTCGGGAGTTGGCGCCGACTGCGCCGTTGCTGATCAACAGCGTGATGCCCCGTCAGCGGGCGTACGCGTCCCGGGTGTGCGAGCTGAACAAGCACTACCGCGAGATCGCGGCCGGTGCCGACGCGATCTACATCGACCTCTGGCCGGCTCTGGCCGACGAGCGCGGCCAGCTCAGGAGTACGTTTACGGAGGACGGGCTGCACCTCAACGGCGCCGGCTACCAGGCCTGGGTCGGCGTCCTCCGCCCCGTTCTGGACAAAGTGACAACCTCGTCGCGCACCCGAATTGGGACACCCGAGGAGCCAGACGCGTGAGCAACGCCGACGAGGCACACAGCACACGGCCCGTGTACAGACAGCACGGCGACGATCACCCCGACGTCATACGCAGGCTCAGCACCTGTGCGATCCCGGCGACGGGCTCGCCCCGGGCCAGGCCGGCCACGGCGTAGGGCCGGCGACGGCCACACAGCGACCGATGCCGCGAACTTCACGTACGCCTCGGGGGACGACCCGCGCTGCCGCTGAAGAATCTCGGTTGGTGCTGGACGTCGTGGAGGTGACGCGCTGACCGCCGGCAGCCCGGGGTCCACCGGCCGCAGGCGATCGGCCCGGAAGCACGTGTGAGCCCCAGCAACCTCGGCGTAGCAGTCGGCGGGCCGGCTCCGCCGAGCCCTTACGACGGAGGAACCGGTCCGCTTCCGTTCACCTACTGAATAAACCAGTTCCAGTTGGAGCAGCCGTGAAGTGGTGCCCTTCTGTGGCCGCGCTGACACGTCGCTGACAGGTCAACGTTCCAGCCCTTGGACACGCTTGGTCAAGTCCGGCGGCTTGGAGCAGCGCTGCCTGAGTCGCTCCCGGCGAAGTACTGGCGAGTTCGCGGGTCTCAATGACCAGCATGTCGCACGATGCGCGGGTCAGGCCGGCCAGAACGTCCGTCAAGGTGGCGGTCTGATCCTGGGGGATAAAGGCGGAGGGCGCGGCGATGACGTGCGCGTATGCATCTCGGACGAAGGTGGGCCCGCCCGCGAGGAGTACTCGGTGCATGGGGCGTCCTTGAAGCAGGGAGCGGGCCCGCGGTGCCGTGGCGTCCGCGGGCCCGTGGGACGAGTGATGTCAGTGGTCGTGCTCTGTGGAACCGGAGTAGCTGGGTTCGAAGGCCTTAGGAGCGACCGGGGTCTGCCGGGCAAGTTTTTCGCCCTCGATGTCGACGTTGGGCAGGATGCGGTCAATCCAGGCGGGCAGAGACCAGGCGCGCTTGCCGAGGAGGGCGAGGGCCGCCGGCACGAGCGTCATACGGACGACGAATGCGTCGAAGACAACGGCGACGGCCAGGCCGAAGCCGAGTGCTTTGATCATGGCGTCGTGGGAACCGACGAAGCCGGCGAAGACGCTGATCATGATGAGGGCCGCAGCAGTGACGACGGTGGCGCCGTGCCGGAAGCCCGTCTCTACCGCGGTGCGGGCGTCGGCGCCGTGAACATACGCCTCGCGCATACGGGTCACCAGAAATATCTGGTAGTCCATCGCCAGACCGAACACGATGCCGACCATGAGAATGGGCATCAGACTCATGATGGGAGCCGGCTGCTCTAGGCCGATCAGATCCTTCAGCCAGCCCCACTGGAAGACGGCGACGAGGACGCCGAGGGCAGCCAGCACGGAGAGCAGGAACCCGAAGGCTGCCTTGAGGGGAACCAGGATCGATCGGAAGACCAGGATCAACACGAGGACGGCCAGGCCGACCACGAGCGCCAGGTAGGGCACGACCGCCGCGCTGAACTTATCGGAGATGTCGATGTTCATAGCCGTGGCGCCGGTCACGAGGGTCTGGGAGCCGGTGTCGGAGTGACGGAGGTCACCGGCCATGGTGCGGATTTCGTAGACGAGCTTCTTTGTTGCCTCATCGCCCGGTGCGCTCTTAGGAATGACGGTGAGGATCGCGGTGTCGCCGCTGTCGTTGAAAACGGCCGGGGTCACGGCGGCCACGTCCCGCAGGGCAGCGAGGGACCGGCTCAAGTCCTTGGCGCTGCTGCGCGCGTCGGCGGGGTGCTGGTCGTCGACAGTCACGGTCAGGGGGCCGTTGAAGCCGGGTCCGAAGGACTCGGTCAACATGTCGTACGCCTTGCGCTGGGTGGACGAGGGGGCCTTGACGCTGTCGTCCGGCAGCCCAAGTTTCAGCTGAGTGGCCGGGAGGGCGACCACGCCGAGGGCGACCACGGCCAGGAGGAACATCCGGGCCGGCTTGCGCAGGACGTAGGAGATCCAGCGCTGCCCCAGCCCCGGCTTGCCCGGCTTCGTCATGTCGGCACCGGTGCCGGCCTTCTTGTGTGTCTTGCCGCGGACGCGTTCGCTTGCGAAGCCGAGGAGGGCAGGGACCAGAGTAGTGGCGACGAGGACGGCGATGACGACGGCGGCGGCGGCGGCGAGGCCCATCGCGGTAAGGACGGGCAGGTTCACCACCGCGAGGCCCGCGAGGGCGATGACGACGGTCAGGCCGGCGAAGACGACGGCGGATCCCGCTGTGCCGTTGGCGCGAGCGACGGCCTCACGGGCAGCGTAGCCGTCCGCGCGCTCGGAGCGGTAGCGGGAAACGATGAACAGGGCGTAGTCGATGCCGACCGCCGTGCCCAGCATCGTGGCCAGGGCTGGGGTGCTGCTGCTCAGGCCGAGCGGACCGCTGAGTGCGGTGATGGCGGCAATGCTCACGCCCACTCCGACGAGTGCGGTGACCAGGGGCAGACCGGCGGCGATAAGAGAGCCGAAGGTGAGGAAGAGGACGACAGCGGCCAGGACGAAGCCGATGGCCTCGGCGGAGTGGCTTTCCTCCGGGGCTGCCAGCGCGTTGCCGGAGGCTTCCACCGTCAGCCCCTGGTCACGACCCGACTCGAGGGCCTTGTCCAGGCCCGTGCGGTCGCCGTCGGTCAGGTCGACATCCTTGGCGGTGTAGCTGACCTGGGCGTAGGCGGTGGTGCCGTCGGCGCTCAGCGCCTTGGCCATGAAGGGATCGCTCACCTGCCCGATGCGGGCGGAGGAGTTTTTGGCGTCGGCCAGGGTGGCTTCGAGGGCTGCCCTGTTCTCCGGGCTGCTTATCTTCTCGCCGTTGGGGGCGCGCAGCACCACACGGGCGGTGGCCTTGTCCGCGTTGGCAGCCGGGAACTTCTCGCTCAAGAGGTCGAGTGCGCGCTGGGCCTCCGTGCCGGGCAGGGTGATGCTGGTGCTGGCGGGGCCCGAGCTGTTGGCGGCCCCGATACTTACGGCGCCCAGGAAGAGCGCCCAGAGGAGGACGACCAGCCAGCGCCGCGTGAACGCAGCCCTACCGATCCGGTGGAGGAAGGTGGCCATGGAGGAACGCTCCGATTCGAGGATTTTGGACGTGCGGTGCCCTGGCCCGGCGCGCGGCTGGGGCGGGCCACATGAAGGCATGCAGAAGTGGACGAGCGGCGTCACGCCGTTGTGAGGTGTGCGAGGTCGTCAGCGCGGCCGGAAAACGCGGCCGAAAGGGAGTCGGGGCTGAAAGGGAGTTGGCTGTAGTGCTGCGGTCAGGCGGTGGTGGCGGGCTGTCCAGTAAGGACGGGCATCAACACCAGCTCGACGATGGCTTCCAGCAGTTCCTGGGTCGCCGGGGTGCCGTGAGAAGCCCACGGTGACAGCCACGCGCCGAGGAGAATTTGGTCTGCCAGGGCAATGACCGGGTTTCCGGCTTCGATCTCTCCCCTGGCCACCGCACGATCGAAAATCTGTTCGAAATCATGCATAAGGGGGCGGATCACAATCTCGCGCATGGCCTTGAAGAGGCCCTCGTCCTGCAGGATCACAGGCGGTAGAGAGACGAAGGAGTCCTTCACCGGGTCCTCCGCCACCAGATGCTGCGCCACCTTCAGCAGGTCACCGCGCAGGCTCCCAGTGTCGACGCGGGACAGGTCGTTGGCCTCCGCAGCAAGAGCCTTCCATGCCGAGACCACCAGACGCGACTTGCTCTCCCACTGCCGGTAGAGCGTCGCCGTGCTGCACTTCGCCCGCTGCGCGACCGCCGCCATGGTCACCTGCTCGTAGCCGACCTCGCCGACGAGCTCGGCCGTTACACGCAGCAGTTCACGCTCTCGCTCCGGCGTGAGCTTGCGGCGGCGCGACCCGTTAGATGCTGCCTCGGCCATGACTGCCCCTGATCCGCTTCGTAGCTGACGTCGAAACTGTAGCCACTACGCAAAGCGAAAAGCAAATTTTCGAAACTCGCAGTTTCGATGACTTCTCGGCGGCTTTGCTCAGCGGAGGTCCGAGCGCACTGACCTATGCAGCCTCAGGTGCAGCCTCAGGCGCGGACGCCGGGCGAGCGGGCCGCACTTCTCGGCCCCGGACCGGCCGCCACGGCCCTGTCCGCGATCGGATGCCGCGACCCGGGCCCCGGCTGGGCGCACCGGCCCCGGGCCGCACCGCCGTGTCCATGGGCCAACACGGGAGAGACGCCTCGACACCCGGCTACTGCCAAGCCGAATCACCGCTTCGGCGATGCGTCATCGCCGGTCGCGGTATCGAGGAGATTGCCGCTGCGGTCGCCATGTGGGCCGTACCTCCCTGACAGTACGGCGCGACGGAGGGGGACGCACTCAGTTGTGCTCGTTGAGGGCGTCGATCATTGGCCTTCGTTTTCCGGCTCGTCCGGAAAGAGATCCGAACGCTGAAGCGGTGCGGCAGGTTCCAGTGGAATCGGCTCGGAGTAACGCCGACGAGCGCCGCCGGCGCCTTCCATCATGCTCGGTGAGCCCGCGTTGCAGGCGCGGCGGCCGGCCGCGAGCGCGCCTGCCGGTACGGCTCGTGCCACGCACGAGCCGTACCGCGACCAGCGCAAAGCCCATGCACCATCTGGCGTGTTCCGCCACGGTCTAGGTGTGCTGCCTCGGTACCCGCCCGTCCAGGCTGCCCCCGCTGTCTTCTTCCTGTCAGCCCAGGCGCGGATCGACGTGGATCTTGGGCCCTGGCCCCGCCGCTGCCGGGCGTTCTCCCGCCAAAACTGCCCCGACCTCGTCCAGGCCCACGGTGGCAGCGACCAGCGGCCGAGGATCGACCGTGCCCTCGGCGTACGCCGTGATGGTGGCGTCGAGTCCGGGCGAGGCCGACAGGACACCGACCGCGGTGACGTCCTTGAGCGCGAGTGTGCGGGTGTCGACCGCGCTGGGTTCGCCCGCGAGGCCCACGTAGACGACCCGCCCTGCCGGTTCGACCAGGTCCAGAGCCAGGCCGGGCAGGTGCACGGCGTTCGAGGCGTCGACGACGGCGTCGTACGGCAGGCCGGGGAGCGAGTCCTCGGTCCACACCCGATCGAATCCCAGGTGCCGGGCGAAGCCGAGGGATTCCTCCGTCCGACCCATCAAGTGCACTTCCGCGTCCCCGGCGCGTAGGAACATCGCGACAAGCAGGCCGATGGTTCCGGGTCCCAGGACCAGCACCCGCTCACCGGGAAGCGCCTCGGTAGCCCGTGCAGCCCGCAGGGCGTTGCCGCCCGGTTCCACCAACGCGCCGAGAAGGGGGTCGACCGACTCAGGCAGGGCGTGCAACGAGGAGACCGGCACCGCCAGTTGTTCGGCCAGGGCGCCGGGCCGGTTCCCCCGTACACCGAGCTCCTGCCGCTGTTCACAGACGTGCTGGTGGCCCTTGCGGCAGCGGCGGCAGGTGCCGCAACCGAGCATGGTGTCTCCCATGACACGCCTGCCGACCCAGGCAGGATCGACGCCGTCACCGACTGACGTCACGCGTCCTGCCCACTCGTGGCCCAAACGCATCGGGTAGGCGGAGAGGCCCTGTTGGAGGTAGGCCATGTCACCGGTGAAGAGTTCCACGTCCGTTCCGCAGACGCCGACCCGCTCGATGTCGACGACGGCCTCTCCGGGCGCCGCCACCGGTACAGGAGCCTCCTGAACGGTGTACTCGCCGGGTCCGGTCAGGACGAATGCGCGCATGCCGGGACGTGCGCTCATCGGGGGCCGAGCACGTTCTGTCGCTGCGTGCCGAGGACGTCCGCCCCCAGTTCCATGACGTCACCGGGCTGGAGCCACACCGGCGGGGTGAAGC
Organism: Streptomyces sp. NPDC023573; assembly: GCF_055559735.1. Classification (NCBI taxonomy): domain Bacteria; kingdom Bacillati; phylum Actinomycetota; class Actinomycetes; order Kitasatosporales; family Streptomycetaceae; genus Streptomyces; species Streptomyces sp. NPDC023573. The sequence continues at coordinate 92,544 of NZ_JBVHKB010000006.1, read as the reverse complement.
CCATACCGACACCGGGCGGGGTGCCGGTGTTGATCAGGTCACCGGGTTCCAGCACCAGGAACTGGCTGAGGTAGTGCACGATGAAGCAGGGATCGAAAATCATTGTCTTGGTGTTGCCGTCCTGGCGGCGTACGCCGTTGACGTCGAGCCACATGCCGAGCGCCAGGACATCATCCATCTCGTCGGGCGTGGCCAGCCACGGACCGGCCGGATTGAACGTCTCCGCCGACTTGCCCTTGGCCCACTGCCCGCCGCGCTCCATCTGGAACGCCCGCTCGCTCACATCGTTGACCAGCACGTAGCCGGCGATGGCGTCGCGCGCATCCCCCACGGAGTCCAGGTAGCTGGCGCGCTTGCCGATCACGATGCCGAGTTCCACCTCCCAGTCGGGCTTGGTGGAGCCGCGCGGGATGCGCACGTCGTCATGGGGCCCGATGAGAGTGTTGGGGGACTTGGTGAAGAGAATCGGCTCATCCGGTACGGCCTGACCCGTCTCGGCTGCGTGGTCACGGTAGTTGAGGCCGATGCACAGGATCTGGTGCGGGCGGGCGATGGGGGCGCCGATGCGTTCCCCTGCGAAGCGGGACACCTGGCCGGCGGCGGTGCGCTCGGTGACGATGGGGCGGATCCGGTCGATGTCACCCGCTCCGAAGAACCCCTCGTCAAAGTCGGCGACGGTGTCGGAGACATCGACGTAGGTCTCGTCGTTGATGCGAACGACGGGCTTTTCGGCGCCGGGGGCGCCGATGCGCATGAGGAACACGGGAGTTTCTCCGAGGTGAGGGTGCTGTCAGGAAGTGGCGGGCAGTGACTGGGACAGGCCGGACCAGGTGGATACGGGAGCGCCCGGCACGTCGACGCGGGTGGTGAACAGTCGGCCGGAGTCGGGGTGGGCACGCAGTTGCTCGTCGCCGAGTTCCGCGGTGGCGGTGGTGACGACGAGGGTGCGCAGATCGGGGCCGCCGAAGGCGACGCTGCTGGTGTGGGGGGCCGGCACGGTCAGGCGGTGGACGAGCGTGCCGTCCGGGGCGTAGCGGCGGACTTCCCCCGCTCCCCAGATGGCGACCCAGAGGTGGTCGTCCGCGTCCAGGGCGATGCCGTCGGGCCAGCCATCGTCGACAATCAGATGCGTACGTCGCCGGGACGGGTGAGCGTAGTCGCGGGCGAAGACGGTACGGCGTTCCGTGTCGACGCTGTACAGGGTGTGGCCGTTTGTGGACCAGGCGAGCCCGTTGGACAGAGTCAAGTCGTCGTCCAACCGCGTGACCTGGCCGTCACGTTCCAGACGGACGAGTACCTCGCGCCGCGAAGGGCCCTCCAGGGACAGGGTGCCGACCAGGAAGCGGCCCATCGGATCCGTCGCTCCGTCGTTGAGCCGGCGCCGCTCCCCCGCCGGGACGATGCGGGGGCCGTCCCGGCGGGTGCCGTCCGGGCTCAGGACGACGAGGTGCTCCTGTGCCGCCACGAGCAGCGTGCCGTCGGCGGCGAGGGTGACGGCGCCGACCATGCTGTCGAAGGTGTGACGTCGGGTGACTTCGATGCGGCCTCCGTCCAAGGCGCCTTCGAGTACGTGTCCGGCGACGATGTCGACCCAGAGCAGGCGTCGCCGTGCGGCGTCCCAGAGGGGTCCTTCGGCCAGGCGGAAGGTCTCCGCCGTCGCGGGAGTCAGGGCGTTCATCGGTGCGGTTCTCCAAGGGGGCCGAGCAGGGCGCGTATCTCGTCGGCGGCGTCGACGAGGGTGCGCAGCGGGGTCCGATAGGTCAGGGCGCTGACGCTGATGGCACCGGACGGGATGGCAGGCGATGTCACGTACACCGGCAGGGAGAGACAGTTGACGCCGGTCTCGTTCTCCTGGTCGTCCAGGGAGTAGCCGCGCTCGCGAGTGGCCTCCAGGTCACGGTGGAGGTCGGCGGCCGTGCACAGAGTCTGTGGTGTGCGGCGTTCGAGGGTGGCGTCGCCGATCCACGCCTCGACCTCGTCGAGGGTGGTCAGCCGGTGAGCGAGCAGTAGTTTTCCGACACCGGTGGCGTGTGCGGGGTTGCGGCCACCCACGGTCGAGGTGAGTCGGACGGCGCCGGTGGGCGGGTCGACCTTGGCGCGGTAGACGACCTCTCGGCCGTCGAGGACGGCGTAGTGGACCGTCTCGCCGAACCTCTCGGCCAGTGCCTGCAGGGAGGGCTGTACCCGGATGTGCTCAGGGCGGGCCTCGTGATGAGCGAAGGCCACCCGTAGGAACTCGTCTCCGAGCAGGTACTGCCCTCGGGCGTCCTGGTCGGCCAGTCCGGCCCGGCGCAGGGCACCCAGTGCACGGTGCACGGTGGGCTTGGGACTGCCGATCGCCCGGGTCAGTTCATCCAGCCCCACACCCTCGGGGTAGTTCGCGAGCTCCTTGAGGACGGCGAGCACGCGGTCCGACCCCACCAGTCGGTTGGTGTCAACGCCCTCTTCCGGGGGCGCCTGGCCGTTGAGGGCTTTCGATCCGTCGAACATCTGCTTATGATTCATAGCGTTCCAAACTCTAGACCAACGTACCGATTATTGAAAAGAGCAGCTGGTGAAGCTCCGTAGTTCTCAGTGGTACGCGGGTCAGGATCGCAATGCCTACATTCACCGGGCGTGGATGCGCCGCGGAGCCCCGGACGACGCCTTCGACGGACGTCCGCAGATCGCCATCGCCAACACGGCCTCCGACCTGACCCCCTGCAACGCACACCTGAACGAGGTGGCGGCCTCCGTCCGCAACGGCGTCTACGAAGCCGGCGGCATCCCACTCGACCTGCCCGTGGTGTCACTGGGCGAGACCCAGGTCCGGCCCACCGCCATGCTCTGGCGCAACATGGCGGCGATGGCCACGGAGGAGATGCTCCGGGCCAACCCCATCGACGGCGTCGTGCTGCTGGGCGGCTGCGACAAGACGATCCCGTCCCTGCTGATGGCCGCTGCCTCGGTGGACCTGCCCGCCGTCGTCGTCCCCGGCGGCCCGATGCTCACTGGCACCTTCCGGGGCAAACCGCTGGGCTGCGGCACCGACGTGTGGCGGCTGTCCGAGGAAGTGCGGGGCGGCACCCTGACACAGGAACAGTTCAACCGCTCCGAAAGCTCCATGATCCGCAGCCCGGGGCACTGCAACACCATGGGCACCGCCTCGACCATGGCGCTGGTCGCCGAAGCCCTGGGCACGGTGATTCCCGGTGTGGCCGGCACCCCCGCGCCCGACAGCCGACTACTGGAGGCGGCGCACCGCACCGGCCGGCTGGCCGTGGACATGGTCGCCGCCGACCGGCGGCCGGGCTCCTTCCTGACCAAGGCGTCCTTCCACAACGCCATCGTGGCGCTGGCCGCCGTCGGCGGCTCGACCAACGCCGTCGTCCACCTCCTGGCGATCGCGGGCCGCCTCGGCATCGACCTCAGCCTCGAGGACTTCGACCGCATCGGCTCCCGCGTCCCGGTGCTGGTCGACCTCCAGCCCGCCGGCCGCTTCCTGATGGACGACTTCCACCGCGCCGGTGGTCTGCTCGCCGTCCTGCGCGAGGTCCGCGACCTGCTCGACCGCGACGCGTCGACCGTCACCGGAACACCGCTCGTCGCCTACCTCGACGACGCTCCCATCTGGGACCCCGAGGTCATCCGTACCCGCGCCGAACCCCTGGTCGCGGAAGGAGGCATCGCCGTCCTGCGTGGCAACCTCGCCCCCGGCGGCGCGGTCATCAAGCCCGCGGCGGCCTCGCCGCACCTGCTCAAGCACCGTGGCCGGGCCGTCGTCTTCGACTCCGTCGAGGACTTCCACGCCCGCATCGACGACCCGGACCTGGATGTCGACGCCGACAGCGTGCTGGTCCTGCGCGGCTGCGGCCCCAGGGGATACCCCGGCATGCCTGAGGTATCCAACATGCCGCTGCCCAAGAAGCTCCTCGCCCAGGGCGTCCGCGACATGGTCCGCGTCTGCGACGGCCGGATGAGCGGCACGGCGTACGGCACCGTCGTCCTGCACGTGGCACCGGAAGCCGCGGCCGGCGGCCCCCTGGCACTCGTCCGGACCGGGGACATCATCGACCTCGACGTCGAGGCCCGCAGCATCAACCTCGACGTACCCGCGGAAGAACTCGCCCGCAGGACACCCAACGACGCCACCCTCGCCGGCTTCGCCAACCCGCGCCGGGGCTGGGAACGGCTCTATGTCGACCACGTGTTGCAGGCCGACACCGGCGCCGACCTGGACTTCCTCGTCGGCTCCAGCGGCTCGGAGGTCAGCCGTGAGTCCCACTGACCAGCGCAGTCCGTACCGCGACGCCGACCCCCTGCTCCTGGCCCGCCTGGAGAAGGCGGCACCCGGCGCGGTCACTGCCCGCGCCTCCGACCGTCTCTCCTTCGCCCACGACGCCTCCCACTACCTGCTGGTGCCCGAAGCCGTCGTCACCCCACGCGATGCCGCCCAGGTCAGCGCGCTGCTGAAAGCGGGCACCGCCCATGGCCTGTCCCTGACGTTCCGCTCGGGTGGCACCAGTCTGTCCGGGCAGGCCACCAACGATGGAGTCCTGGTCGACACCCGTCGGCACTTCCGCGGCATCGAGGTCCTCGACGACGGGGCCCGCGTCCGTGTCCAACCGGGCGCCACCGTACGTGCCGTCAACACCCGGCTGGCCAGGTACGGCCGCAAACTCGGTCCCGACCCGGCCAGCGAGACCGCTTGCACCATCGGCGGCGTCGTCGCCAACAACTCCAGTGGCATGGCCTGTGGCACCGAACTGAACACGTACCACACCCTGGAGTCGGCCGTCATCGTCCTGCCCAGCGGCACCGTCCTCGACACCGGCGCCCCCGACGCCGACGACCGCCTGCACGCCCTCGAACCGGACCTCCACGCCGGCCTGGCACGGCTGCGGGACCGCGTGCGCGACAACCCGGCTTCGCTCGACACGATCAGCCGCCTGTACGCCATCAAGAACACGATGGGCTACGGCGTGAACTCCTTCGTCGACCACACCCGCCCGGTCGACATCCTCACCCACCTGGTGATCGGCAGCGAGGGCACACTCGCCTTCGTCGCCGAGGCGACTTTTCGCACGGTCTCCGCCCACCCGCACGCGGCCACCGGGCTGCTCCTCTTTCCTGACCTCGCCGCGGCCACCGGCGCCCTGCCCGACCTCGTCGCGGCCGGCTTTGCGACCATCGAGCTGCTGGACGCCACCAGCCTCCGGGTCGCCCAGCGGGACCCCAAGGCCACGGCAGACCTGCGGGCACTGAACGTCCATGCCCACTCCGCCCTCCTGGTCGAGCACCAGGAGGCCACCCCGGAAGCCCTTGAGGAACGGATCGGCGCAGCGACGGAAGTCCTCGCCGGTCTCCCCTTGACGGCCGCCGCCGGCCTCAGCACCGAACCGGACACACGCGCCGCCCTCTGGCACATCCGCAAGGGCCTGTACGCGACGGTCGCCGGAGCCCGGCCCTCGGGCACCACGGCCCTGCTGGAGGACATCGCCGTTCCCGTGGACCGGCTGCTGCCCGCCTGCACCGACCTGACCGCGCTGTTCCAGCGGCACGGCTACACCGACAGTGTCATCTTCGGCCACGCCAAGCACGGGAACATCCACTTCCTGCTCAACGAGAACTTCGACGACCCCGAACTGGTCACCCGCTACCTGGAATTCACCGAAGCCATGACCGATGTCGTGCTCGGACACGGCGGCACACTCAAGGCCGAACACGGTACCGGACGCATCATGGCGCCCTACGTGCGTCGCCAGTACGGCGACGAGCTGTACGACGTCATGCGCGCCACCAAGCAACTCCTGGACCCCCACGGCATTCTCAACCCCGGCGTTCTCCTCACCGAGGACCCCACCCTCCACATCAGCCACCTCAAGTCCACGCCCACGGTGGAGGAGGAGGTGGACCGCTGTGTCGAGTGCGGTTACTGCGAACCGGTGTGCCCCAGCAAGGACCTCAGCACCACCCCCCGTCGCCGCATCGTGCTACGCCGCGAGATCGCCCGGGCGCGGGCTGACGGTGACACCGGACTGCTCGCCCGGCTGGAGGACGAGTACCAGTACGACGCCGTCGACACCTGCGCCGTGGACGGCATGTGTCAGACCGCCTGCCCCGTACTGATCGACACCGGCGACCTGACCCGACGGCTCCGCGCGGAACAACGCGGCCGGACCGAACAAAAGGTGTGGGCCTCCGCGGCCCGGCATTGGGCCGGTGTCACGACAGCAGCCGCCGGCGCTCTCACCGTCGCCCAAGCCGTGCCCAGCTCTCTACCGACCGGCGTCACGGCACTGGGACGCGCGCTCCTGCGCGCCGACACCGTGCCGGCATGGTCACCCGAACTGCCCCGGGGCGGGACCAAGCGCCGTGGCCGCGAAGCCGGCTCGCCCAGTGCGGTCTACTTCCCCGCCTGCATCTCCACCATGTTCGGACCCGCCGATCCGCAGACCGGTAGCGGCGTGCGGGAAGCGTTCCTCACGCTCTGCGAGCGGGCGGGCGTCGAGGTCCGGGTGCCCGATGGGATCGCCTCTCTCTGCTGCGGCACACCCTGGAAGTCCAAGGGACTGACCGACGGTTACGCGGTCATGCGGAACCAAGTCGTTGACGCGCTGCGCGAGGCGACGAGTGACGAAACCCCGACCGTCGTGGTGGACGCCGCTTCCTGCACCGAGGGCCTCACCCAGATGCTCGCCCGCACCGACGAGAACACCGAGGTCGTGGACGCCGTCACCTTCGTCGCCGACTTCGTCCTGCCCGGCCTCACCGTCACCCGCCGTCTCGCCTCACTCGTCGTCCACCCCACCTGCTCCAGCACCCAGCTCGGCCTCAACCCCACTCTGCTGCGCCTCGCCGACGCCGTCGCCGAAGACGTCGTCGTACCGGAGAACTGGAGCTGCTGTGCCTTCGCGGGCGACCGCGGCCTGCTGCACCCCGAACTGACCGCCTCCGCCACACAGGCCGAGTCCACAGCCGTCAAGAACAACCCGGCATCGGCCTACGCCTCGGTCAACCGCACCTGCGAGCTGGGCATGACCCGCGCCACCGGCAACCCCTACCAACACATTCTCGAAGTCCTCGAGCAGGTGAGCCGACCGCTCCCGTCGTGAAGCGGAGCAGGCACCCCACCCGCTCCCCTGCCCTATCCCCACCCGGCACCAGATCACAGGAGAGACATGACCACCACCAGGACTGCCCTCGTCACCGGCGGGGCGCGCGGCCTCGGAGCTGCCACGGCAGAGCGGCTCCGGGCTGACGGCCTGCACGTCACCACCCTCGACATCGAAGGCGCTGACGTGTGCGCGGACGTGACGGACGAACAGGCACTGCTCCGCATAGCCGACCAGATCGGACCGGTGGACGTACTCGTCAACTCGGCCGGCATCGTCGGCCCGAACAAGCCGCTCCTGGAAACCAGCCCGGACGATTGGCGTCGCGTCATCGAGGTCAACGTCCTGGGCACCGTCAACACGATTAGGACCTTCGTACCCGGCATGCGTGACCGGGGCTGGGGCCGCGTGGTCAACTTCGCCAGCATGGCCGGCAAGGACGGCAACCCCAACCTCTCGATCTACTCCGCCTCCAAGGCCGCAGTGATCGCGCTCACCAAGTCCTCCGGCAAGGAACTGGCCACCAGCGGCGTCCTGGTCAACGTCATCGCGCCGGCCGTCGTGGCGACACCCATGAACGACAGCACAGCTCCCGACGTCCTGGCGCACATCACGAGCCTCATACCGATGAAGCGAGTGGGGCGACCGGAAGAAGTGGCCGAACTCGTCGCCTTCCTGGCCTCCGACCGGGTCAGCTTCTCCACCGGCGCCGTCTACGACATCAGCGGTGGCCGGGCAACCTACTGACTGACCCGAGACGAGGTACGGGCAGCGCATGGGCCGGCCGCAGCTGCACGGCTTGGTACAGGTGCCCATGCCGCGGGCGAGCTGCTCGGGGAATGGTCGGCGACGGACTGACCTCGGGCTCTTGCTGACTTTCTCAGGGCGCCCTGATTGACGGCAATGCCGCGCCTTCGTCAAACCGCGTGGGCGGCGAGACGGTCCCCAACCTGTGCGCGGCGGGCTGCGACCAGGCCTACGTGATGGCTGGCCACTTCCCGTCCAACGGGAACAGCATCGGTCCCGTCATGGCATTCGGCTACGTCTCCGCCCGTCACGTGCGAGCGCCACCACGGTCAGTGAGATGCTGCTGGAAGCCAGGTAGGACCTGACGGTGTTCGCAGATCTTCCCCACCGCATCAGCCGATCCGACGACTGCGAACGTGGCTGACCAATGGATCCACAGCCATGGTCCGCTGCCCCCGGGCCGGGGCGATATAGAGGGCGGCACGGTGCAGGCGGCAGGTCCCGCAGGCTCGGGCCAGGCAGCCTGGTTGTCATTTCAAGGCAACTTTCGGTCGTCCGGCGGCAAGTAACTCACCGGCTGCTCGAACCATGATGGGGCTTCCTCTCGAAAGGATCCCGCATGTCTCTCCCCTCGTTCGGCTTCGAAGGCGCGCATGCTGTACTGACTGGTGCGGCAAGCGGCATGGGCGAGCAGATGACCTACCAACTTGCCGACCTCGGCAGCCACATGGTGCTCATCGACCGCGACGCCGAGCGGCTCGAGGCGGTGGCGCGCAAGGCCCGTGAGCGTCGTCCCGACCTTGCGGTGCACACCGAGGTGGCAGATCTGGCCGATGTCGGAGCACTCCCGGATCTCGTCGGCCGGATCCTGGCCGCCTCACCTTCCGTGGACCTGCTGATCAACAATGCGGGCGTCGCACTGGGGGGCGCCTTCTCCGACGTCACGATGGAGGAGTTCAACTGGGTGATGGCGATCAACTTCGAAGCGCCGGTCGCCCTGTGTCGTGGCCTGCTGCCGTCCCTGCGGCAGTCTCCCGGCAGTCACATCGTCAACGTCTCCAGCGTTTTCGGACTGATAGGTGTAGCGGGACAGTCGGCCTACTCGGCCAGCAAGTATGCCTTGCGCGGCTTCGGGGAGGTGCTGCGCCAGGAACTCACGACCGAGGGCATCGGCGTGACCACGGTGCATCCGGGCGGCATCCGCACCCGCATCGCCGAGACGGCGCGCATGGCGGCCAGCGGGACGGCAGAAGAAGAGACGCAGGGCAAGAAGGCGTTCGAGAAGCTTCTGACCTATCCCGCCGACAAGGCGGCCACGTTGATTCTCGAAGGTGTTCGTAAGCGCAGGCCCCGTGTCCTCATTGCGGCGTCGGCCGTCATACCGGACTTCCTCTCTCGCCTCCTGCCCACCGGCTATCCTGCAGCACTGCATATCCTGCAGGGCCGCCCTCGCCGCGCCGCGACAGCCGCACCGGGCTCGATCCCCAACACCTCCACCGGTCGCTGAGCGCCACTGCAGTCAGCGGCTCTCCGTACCGGGGCGACGTGCGCGCACATCCCGCGCGGAGGCGTCCCACCACCGCCGGGCAGCGCGGGACAGTCCCGACTGCTCAGCGAAGCCGACCATCCCTGCAACCTGGCTCAGTGGAAGGTCGGTCGTCGTGAGCAGGCTGAGGGCCTTCTCACGGCGGACCTCGTCGACCAGGCCGGCGAACCGGACGTTCTCCTCCTCCAACCGCCGTTGCAGAGTGCGCGGATGCATGGAGAGCAGACGGGCGATCGCTGCCACCTCGATCGGCCGCGTGCCAAGGGACTCCCGGACGATGGCGCGGACGCGCGGAGCGAACTCGGGCCGCAGCACTGCAGTCCCCAGAGAGGGTGCCTGTTCGGCCAGAAACGCCAGCGCGAGCCGCCGTAGATTGTCGTTGACATCGCTGAGCTGGAAGCCGAGCAGATGCCGGGGCACACGCAGCACCGCGCCGCCGTGAGAGGACTGCCCAAAACGTACCGGGGCCCCGAAGAATTTCTGGTACACCTGGCCCGAAGCCGGGGGCCGGTAAGGCAATTCCACGCTGTACAGCCCGTAAGCCCCCTTGTGGAGATACTGAATTGCCCGGTGTGTGAAGCCGAGTCCGAGGTCGGCCCCCTGCACCGGACTGGCGGTGTCGACGGGACCGTAGTACAGCCCCGCGACATCCGGGTTGCCTCGCGGATCGTCGCCCATGGTGAGACTCAGACCGCGGGCATGCACGAACAGGTAACGTGACGTGCACTCCAGCGCATCCCTCAGCGTCGGAGAGTGCTGGATCGCCACTGCCAACGAACCGAGCAGGGCCAGGTCCTGTCGCGCCGCCACCCGCAGGCCGAGGTCGGGGCAGTCGAGATCCGCTGCAGCCGACTCCAGCAGCTCAGTCATCGCATTGCTGCAAATCATGACATCGTCGCGGTCCAGTACCGCAGGCATCAACCCCGCCCGCCGGGCGTACCGTTCAGCGTCTCCTCCCAGCTCTGCGACTACCGCGCGCAGCCCCCGCACGGCTGCGGACCGGATGTAATCCACGGGACCTCTCCTGACTTCCACGCAATCCTGCTGTCGTCCAGAGGTAAAAAGATGTCGCTGAGGGGCAAGGGTATTGCATCGCCGGGGGCAAGGCTGAGGGCATGGCGATACCTAGTGCACCTGTTCCGTCGGCATCACCCGCGAGCCGTCAGGCCGAGCACGTCGACGTGCTGATCGTCGGGGCCGGTCTGTCCGGCATCGGCGCCGCCTACCGGCTGCAGAGCCAACGTCCCGGTGCGACATACGCGATCTTGGAAGCTCGCCAGAACCTCGGCGGCACATGGGACCTGTTCCGCTATCCAGGAGTTCGCTCCGACTCCGACATGTTCACCCTGGGCTACCTGTTCAAGCCGTGGCGAGGGACGAAATCGCTGGCCGACGGTGACTCGATCCTGTCCTACATCCATGAGACAGCGACGGAGTTCGGCATCGACCGGCGCATCCAGTACTCCAGCAAGGTGGTGGCCGCCGACTTCGACACCGCCACCTCGCGCTGGCACGTCCAGGTCGAGGACCCGCAGGATGGCAGCCGTCGGAGCATGACGTGCGGCTTCCTGTACTCCTGCGCCGGCTACTACGACTATGACAACCCGCACTCGCCCGAGTTCACCGGGGCCGAAACTTTCACCGGCACCGTCGTGCACCCACAGCACTGGCCTGAGGACCTCGACTACTCCGGAAAGCGGGTCGTGGTGATCGGTTCCGGTGCCACCGCTGTGACGCTCGTTCCCTCTTTGCTCAAGGGCGAGCATGCCGCCGACCACGTCACCATGTTGCAGCGCACGCCCACCTGGATCAGCGCGGTGCCGTCCCGGGACCGGATTGCCGAGCGGCTGAGGGCGCTGCTTCCACCCACTGTCGCCCACCGCGCGGTGCGGGTGAAGAACATTGCCGTCAGCACCGCCTTCTACCAGTTCTGCCGCCGCCGTCCGCAGAGTGCCCGCAGGCTGCTCACCCGCACCAACAGCAAGATTCTGGGTGACGCCGGCCTGGTCGCCGAGCACTTCACGCCGCCGTACGACCCGTGGGACCAGCGGCTGTGCGCGGTACCCGGCGGTGACCTCTTCCGCGCCATCAAGTCCGGCAGTGGATCGGTCGTGACCGAACGGATCGACCGATTCGTCCCCGAAGGCGTCCGGCTCGAGTCAGGGCAGGTCATCGAGGCCGACATCATCGTCACAGCCACGGGCCTGCGTCTGCTCGCGTTCGGTGGCATCACCCCGCAGGTCGACGGGCGCACGGTTGAACTGTCCGACCAGTTCGTATGGAACGGTGCGCTGATCACGAAAGTCCCGAACTTCGCGGTGTGTATCGGTTACACCAACGCTTCCTGGACCCTCCGCGCCGATCTCACCCACCGGCTGGTCTGCAACGTCCTGTCGTGGATGGACCGTCGGGGATACACCGCTGTGGAGCCCCGCCCCGACGCCGACCTCGCCGCACGGCCCCTGCTGGATCTGGCCGCTGGATACGTCAAGCGCTCGATCAGCGCCTTCCCCCGCCAGAGCGACCGCGCCCCCTGGCGGGTACGGCAGAACTACGTACTCGACTCCCTGAGCACCCTGCGTACCAACTTGGACCGGACCCTCACCGGCACCCGAAAGCTCAGCGACCGGGTCGGTGGCGACGAAATCCGAACCAAGGAGGCCGTGTGACACACCCCGCCGCAGCCGTGCCCGCAGGCCCCCCGAACGGCTGGGAGCCGGACATCCTGGGCGACGGCTATGCCCGCAATGTCATCGATCTCGGCGAAGACCCGGACGGCGAGGGCAGCATCCGAGCCGTTCTCGTACGTCGTGCCACCCGACTCGGCGAGGCATGCACCGGCGCAGTCCTCTACGTGCACGGCTTCGCGGACTACTTTTTCCAGACCGCCCTGGCCGACTTCTTCGCCGAGCGCGGACTGGCCTTCTACGGCCTGGATCTGCGCAAGTCAGGGCGGGCGCGACAGCCCGGCCAAACCGCGCACTACGTCACCAGCCTCCAGATGTACGACGAGGAACTGGAACGCTCCCTCCGGCTCATCGGCGAAGACCGCGGGGACGTCCCGCTGTTCGTCGTGGCGCACTCCACAGGGGGACTGATCACACCGTTGTGGCTGGACCGCCGCCGACGCCAGAGCAAGGTGGCACCGGTGACCGGGCTGATACTCAACAGCCCCTGGTTCGACCTGCAGGGCTCCGCCACGATGCGCGGGCCGGTCACCTGGGCGATGCGCGGGCTCACGAAGGTTCAGCCTCTGCGCCGGCTCAGCCTCCCGCCGAGCACCGTCTACGGAGACTCTCTGCACGTGAGCGGCACCGGTGAGTGGGATTACGACCTCGGCCTCAAGCCGCGCGAGGGCTTTCCCGTCACTGTCGGCTGGCTCAACGCTGTCCGCCGAGGCCACGCACGTCTGCACCGTGGCCTGGAGGTCGGTGTCCCTTCACTCGTCCTGCGGTCCGACAAGACTCACTACTCGCGGAAGTACACGGAAGCCAGTGACCGGGCGGACACAGTCCTGGACGTCACCCAGATCGCCCGATGGTCGGGGTGCCTGGGGAACCACACCACGGTCATTCCGGTGCCAGACGCCCGGCATGACGTCTTTCTGTCTCTCGCCCCAGCCCGTGCGCTGGCGTACGCGAACCTGGGCGCTTGGTTGAAGAACCACATCGGGCACTCTCAATGACGCCCGCGACCTGACCCACATCTGCTCGCCCACGGCGACGGAGCCACGGAATGGTGGGGCCCTGGGAGGCGCCATGAGCGTCGAGGCTGGCACTGAGGATGGCGTCCCGCTGTGTGGTGTAGGGGATCTTCGCGGTTGAGTGCGCGGGTTCTGCTCCCTGAGGTGCACCCGTCTGCCGGTGAGTGCTCCCTGCTCAGCTGGCAGGCCACCGTGCAACTGCCCCGAGCGAACGGGCAGTTCGACCCTGGGGGGGTGCACGGTGTCCTTGCTCCAGCATGACCTACTTCGCCTGCTTGAGTCACTACGTTCGGCCGATGGTCTTGCACTCGTCCGCGAGGTCGCCGAACGGCTGCTGCAGGAACCGATCGAGGCCACCACAAAGATCGGCGCCGAGTGGGGCCAACACACAGACACCCGCACCACCTGGCGCAACGGGCACCGCGAGAAAACGGTGACCACGCAGGCCGGCGACCTCGAGCACGCGATCCCCAAACTGCGGGTCGGGAGCTTCTTCCCCAGCCTGCTGGAGCGCCAGCAGCGCATCGACCAGACCCTCTACGCGGTCATCATGGAGGCATACGTCCACGGCGTCGCCACCCGCTCGGTCGACGACCTGGTGAAGGCGCTCGGCTCGGACACCGGGATATCCAAGAGCGAGGTCTCCCGGATCTTCGCGGACCTGGACGAGCAGCTGGACGACTTCCGGTCCTGTCCGCTGGACCACATCCGCTTCCCTTACCTGTTCCTCGACGCCACCTACGTCAAGGCCCGTGTCGACCACCGCATCGTCTCCCAGGCCATCGTCATCGCCACCGGCGTCACCCAGGACGGCAGCCGCGAAGTCGTCGGCGTCATGGTCGGCGACAGCGAGACCGAGGCCTTCTGGACCCAGTTCCTGCGTCACCTGCGAGAACGCGGCCTGAGCGGCGTCCGCCTGGTCATCTCCGACAGTCACAGCGGCCTGGTCAATGCGATCCGCAAGGTCATGCTCGGCGCCGCCTGGCAGCGCTGCCGGGTCCACTTCGTCCGAAACATCTTCGCCGTGATCCCGAAAGGCTCGGCGGAGATGATCGCCGCGACGATCCGCACCGTCTTCGCCCAGCCCAGCGCAGACGCGGTCCGCACCCAGCTCGACACCGTCGCCGACATGCTCGGCCGACAGTTCCCCGCGGTCAGAGAGATGCTGCTGGAAGCAAAGGAAGACCTGACGGCGTTCGCAGACTTTCCGCACCAGCACTGGAAGAAAATCCAGTCCACGAACCCGCTCGAGCGGCTGAACCGGGAGATCAAACGCCGCACCAACGTCGTCCAGGTCTTCCAGAACCCAGCCACCGTCCTCCGCCTGGCCACCGCGGCCCTCACCGAACTCCACGACGAATGGATCGCCTTCCCCCCGCCGCTACCTCTCCAACGAGAGCATGGACACCCTCTACCCCGAGGCCCCGACCGTCCTGCCCGCCACGTCAGACGACTGATCGCCTACACCACGAGAAGGGACATGCCCGAGTGAAGCCGAAAGAGCCTCCGTCAGCCGTGGAAGCGCTCTGGGACATTTCTGGGACTTTCGGCTTCATCAACTGGCACGAGCGTGAAACAACTGAAAGACCATTCTGCCAGGCCAGCGACCGAATCCCTCACATCGCCGCAGGTCACCGCGCTGGCTGGTCTCTTCCGCGACATCTGATCTGCAGGACCCGACGACTCCGCTTTGAGCGTCATCAGCCCTCGGCGTCACCTCGTCACTCGCAGCCTTGACGCCCCCTGACCTGCCCAACGTGTGCCTGACACCCCATCAGAATGAGCGTCAGGAGCGTCATTTCAGCGTCAAGATATCGCCTGTAACGGCCACACCGCACATAATGCACACGGGCAAATCCACAGGTCAGGAGCCCTCACGGCCGGTTCGAGGCTGGCGACGCACTCCACGCGGTGTGTCATCGAGAAGCATTTATCGGCACAGTACGTGACGCTCACCGCGTCGCAAATGAGGGCAACATAGCCGCACATCGCCGGTTAGCCAAACCGGCGCTTCTGCAGACGATTGTTGTCCACCGTTTGCCCAGAGCACCACTGCGGATCAGTTCCAACAGAAGGGACTAACCGCTTCTGTGTATGCAGAACCCCACGGTTCTCCACCTGCGGGCCGCCCCGCTTGTCGCCGACCGCCTTCTGTATCCCTATGGTGCTCCGTACCCCCGGAGATCCACCACCCTTGCCCACCGAACCGATAGCAGACTACACAGACAGTCAGACACACACACAGAATGAGGGCGGTGCCCGTTTTATCCAAAATGACAGCCGCTCGTCTCTCCTGACCAATACCTGGTATTCGACGCGAGACCTCGCCGCCTGCCTGCGAGTAAACACCTCGACTCTGCGCCGTTGGCGCACCGCTCGGCCACCCCAGGGCCCGCCGTTCGTCTCCGTTTCGGAACGCGTCATCATGTACAGCGCGCTCGACGTTGAGGAATGGCTGCGTCGCCACCGGACCGTCCCGCGCCGAGAAGCCTGATGGCCGACAAGGCCATTGTGCCGGTAGGTGTCCGACTCACCACCGACATCGAGTACCGGCCTGATCGCCCCAACCCGTACCGCGCGCGAGTCCGCTGGTTCGACCCGGCTGCGAAGCGGCGTCTGTCCCTGTCGGAGGGGAAGGCGGACGAGGATGAAGCGCAGGAGTGGCTCCAGTCCATCATCGAAGCGGCTGAGGCAGGGCTGTCCCCGTCGCTCGCCACCATGAAGCTCGCCGAATACGGCAACGCAAACATGGACCTCGCCCTGCGCGGCCTGGAGTTGAAAACACTCGACCCCTACCTGTCAGGCTGGCGGACGCGCGTCGTGCCCGCCCTGGGCCACGTCCCGGTCCGGATGATCACCAATGGCGTTGTCGACCGCACCGTACAGAACTGGATCGCCGACGAGCTCAGCCGCTCAACGGTCAAGAACACCATCGCCGTCCTGGTCCGCGTCATGGAGCAGGCAGTCCGCGACGGCATCATCAAGGTCAACCCCGCCCGAGTCACCGGGTGGCAAAAGCTCTACAAGCAGGCCGAGGACGAACTTCTTGACCCACGCGCGCTCGCCCTGCCCGACTGGGAAACACTCCTCGCACTGGCCGACGCGCTCGTGGCCGCCTCCCACGACGAGTACCGCGGCTGGGGAGACGTAGTCATTTTCGCCGCGTGCACCGCCGCACGGATCGGCGAGATCTCAGGCTGCCGCGTCGGAGACATCGACACCACCCAGTGGATCTGGACCGTGCGGCGTCAGACCACACCCGCGCCCGGCGGGCTGACCGACAAGGGCACCAAGGGCAAGCGGGCCCGCAAGGTTCCTATCGTCGAGGAGATCCGCCCCCTCGTCGCCCAGCGCATCCTGTCCGCAGGCCCCAATCCGGACGCGCGCCTGTTCACGGGCCCGCGCGGCGGACGAATCTCCACCGCCGTCCTGCGCGACGCCACGCACTGGGACGACGTCGTCACCAAGCTCGGCTACGAGCATCTGCGCCGCCACGACCTCCGACACACGGGACTGACCTGGTTCGCCGACGCCGGGGTCCAAGTGCACGTCCTCCGCAGAATCGCCGGCCACGGTTCACTGACCACCACCCAGCGCTATCTACACCCGGACGTCCACAAGATCACGGCCGCCGGGGCGGCGCTCTCGGCCCACTTCAACGTGCTGCGCGCACCACGCTCACTGCCGAGCCCCATAGTCATGACCCGCTGACCCGCTGACCCGGTCAAGGACGCCGGACCTCCAGCTGGTCCCCAACTGGTCCCCAAAAATGATCAAGGGCCGGTTTTGGATTTCTCCAAAACCGGCCCTGACCTGCGACTGTCTCCAGTCGGGACGACAGGATTTGAACCTGCGACCCCTTGACCCCCAGTCAAGTGCGCTACCAAGCTGCGCTACGTCCCGATGCGATTCCCCCGGCTTCCCGGGTGACCGCGCAGGACAAACATTACCTCACTCCGAGGACCGCATCGACGCCCCTACCTGCTGCGCGCGGATCGCCAGCCCTTCGGCGCCGCAGGCGGTGGCGAGCTTCCCGGCCCGGGCGAGCTCCTGCCGGGAGCGGATCGCGGTGCCGTACTCGAATCGGGCCACTGCGTGCTCGTACGCCGACGAGGACGCCTCCAGGTGTCGTACGGACTCGGCGAGCAGGCGGGTGGCCTCCTCCTCCGGTTCGAACAGAGCCACACAGCGCAGGGCCTCACCGATCGCCGTGTCCGTGCCGAAACGCTCCGCGTGGACCCGCGCCCCGGCGGCCAGCCGCGCGGCCCGCGCCGGGTCCGTGTCGGCCAGGGCGCGGGCGAGATCCCCGGCCCAGGGCGCCCAGACGCCGTTGAAGCGGCCCCGTGGCTCCAGTGCCGCTCCCGCCGCCTCCAGCTCGGCCACGGCCTCCTCCGTGCGCCCTTCGGCCAGCAGCAGCCGTCCGCGTACGCACGGGGCGTCCGGCAGGACCATCGCGCTGGGATACGGCGGACCGAAGTCGTACCGGTCGGCGATCAGCCGCGCTTCCGCCGTCCGGCCGCGGGCGAGCAGGGTGTCGACGAGGAGACAGGTGGCGTCCCAGTGGACGGGCAGTCCGCTGCCGGCCCGGTCGGCCAGGCGCAGCCCTTCGCGCAGGAAGCCCTCCGCCTCGGCGAGACGGCCGCGTCGGCGGTGGACGAGGCCCAGGAGGGTGTGGGCGAATGCGAGGTGCGCACCGCTCCAGCCCGAGATCTCGAAGGCACGGACGGCTTCGCCGAAGAGTTCCTCCGCCCGGTCGAGCTGATCGGTGAACGCGTAGGTGATGCCCACCCTGGTGGGGAGTTCGAAGCCCCACTCGGAGTCCGTCCAGCCGAGTCCGCGTGCGGGCCTCCCGTCGACGAGGGCGCGTTCGCAGAAGCCGACGACGAGCTGGGCGTTCTCGCCGCGGAGCATGGCGTCGAAGGCCCGCAGGATGAGCAGGGCGCGTTCGGCGTTGTCGCGGCCCTTGAGGTGGTCGGCGTTGCGGGCGAGACGGGCCGACCGCGCGGGCCCGTCGTCCTCGGTGGCCTGCATGCCCTCCCACAGGAAGTGCGCGGCCTGCAGACGCATCAAGCCGGGGCCGGGAGCGGTTCGCGAGGCCTCGGCCGCCAGCGAGAGCGCGGCGTCCTTGAGCTGGTTGTTGTGGGAGAGGGCGGAGGCGAGCCGGAAGGTGGCGTCGATGCGGAGCGTCTCGTCGAGCCCAGGTGTGTCGAGCGCTGCGCGCAGGTGCTGCACCGTGGTGGCGGGCGAGGAGAGCAGGGTGGCGCACCCCAGTTCGTACAGCAGCGCCGCCCGGTGCTGGGGGCGCGGCGGTTCGTCCAGGGCGCGTTCGAGACAGCGCCTGGCGGCTTCCGGCGCGCCGACGGCGAGGTGCTGCCGTGCCGCCTCGCGGAGCTGCGCGACCAGCTCCTGGTCGTCGTCCGGGTGGACTTCGAGCAGATGGCGGGAGGCCGCGGCCGGCCCGAGCCCGGCCTGGGTGATCGCCCAGGCCGCCCGTCCGTGCATGGCTGTGCGGGTCGCCGGAGGGATCGAGCGGTAGACCGCGGTGGCGATGAGGGGGTGGACGAATTCCAGCGGGTCGAAGCCGCTGACGATACGGGCGTCCCGCAGCCGGGCCGTGCAGTCGGCGGCCTCCGCCGAGCTCATTCCGGCCAGTGTCGCGGCCAGCTCCTGGGAGATCTCGGTGCCGAGCACGGCAGCGGCCCAGGCGAAGCGGTTGGCGTTGGTGCCCAGGCGCTCCAGGCGGGCGACGAGCCCGCTGCCCCTGGCCGAGGCGCCGAGCTCGCGCAGGAGGCCGGCGGACTCCTCGACCGGCGCCAGTTCGCGGTCCTGCGCCTTGGCGACGAGTTCGACCGCTTCGTACGGGTTGCCTCCGGTGACGGCCCAGACCTCGCGGCAGAAAGGGTCGTCCGCGTGGTCGCCCAGGCCGGCGCGCACCAGCTCGGCCGTGGCCTCGGGGGTGAGCGCGCGCAGCGCGACCCTGGTCAGCGCCGGGTGGCCTGTGGTGCCGCTCTCCTTGGTGCGGGCCATGGCCCAGTCGGCGTCGCGGTCGGCGAGCTCCTGGGGGCGGTGCGCCTGGACGACCAGCACCGGCAGTTCGGAGAGCCGCGCGGTGAAACCGGCGAGCCAGGCGAGGGATTCGCCGTCGGCCCAGTGCGCGTCGTCCACTATGAGGAGCAGCGGGCGGTGGCTGAGGCGCGAGGCGAGCCGGGACACGACGTGGTCGAGGCCGTCCCTGACACCCTGCGGGTCGGGCTGCGGTCCGCTGGGATCGGCAAGGCCCAGTGCGGGTGCCGCGATCTCGAACCAGTCGCCGAACAGGGCGCGGGTCTCGTCGGCGGGGAATCGGGCCAGTGCGGGCTGGAGCAGCTGGCGTACGACGTGGAACGGTACCGAGGTGACCGTCTCCCCGCCGCGCGCGGACCAGACGGTACAGCGGTCGGCTGCCATGGCCTGGATCTCTCCGAGCAGCGCGGTCTTGCCGATGCCGGCCTCTCCGCTGAAGACCAGCAGTCCGCCTGCTGCTTGTCCGCCGCAGAGGGCGTCCAACGCCTTCGCGGCTGCGGCGAGTTCCGGTTCGCGCTCGTACAACGGCCGGGACGGCTTCATGCCTCCCCTTCCCAGGGTGGTTGTGAAGAGCACAGAGCCTAACCGTGCGCGGGTGCGGGAGAACAGGGTTCCCGCGGTTCTCCGCAGGTGCGAGGCACAATCGGGGGGTGGACGAATCTCGCAGGGACCGCGACGAGGAAGGGCGGGCGCGCAATGCGCGCCCCCGGGACGGGCTGGGGCGCCCCCTGCCCTACGGGGCTCCGGGGGTGGAGCGGCAACCCGAGGGGGTGGTGCGCTCCCCCGACGAGACGGTGCGCGAGGCCCAGCGGCTGCTGGACGCGGGCATGCCGTTCCATGCCCATGAGGTGTTCGAGGACGCCTGGAAGTCGGGTCCGGACGCGGAGCGCGAGCTGTGGCGTGGCCTCGCGCAGATGGCGGTGGGGCTGACTCATGCCGCTCGGGGCAACACGGCGGGCGGGGCACGGCTGTTGAGGCGGGGTGCGGCGGCCGTCGACGGGTTCCGTGCGTCGGATCCGCACGAAATCGGGGTGGACGGGCTGATCGGCTGGGCGCGGGAGCTGGCGGGCCGGGTGGACCCCGCCCGTCCCGGGGGCGCGGAGGGGTCCAGCGGTCCCCAGGAGGGCGCACCGGCCGTGGACGCGGCCGCTGAGGCGCCCCGGTTGCGGCGGGGAGACCGGCCCGGGGAGTGAGAACCCGAATGGGGTAGGTTTTGCTACTTCTTGACGGCGTGTCGATCACGCCGGTCAGGTTCACGTTCCATTCTTCGACCACTCGCTCAGGAAACGGACGCCCCGATGACCGACATCATCAACGGCCTCGGCCGTGCCACCGCGTACGGGGCCCTCGGCGTCGTACTGCTCGTTCTCGGCATATTTCTGATCGACGCCCTGACACCGGGCAAGCTCGGCCGGCAGATATGGGAGGAGCGCAACCGCAACGCGGCGCTGCTCCTCAGCTCGGCGCTGCTGGGCATCGGCGGCATCGTGTTCACGTCGATCTGGACGACGTACGAGGACTTCGGCAAGGGGCTCGCCTCGACGGCCGCCTTCGGGCTGCTCGGTCTGATCATGATGGCGGTGGCCTTCCTCGTCGTCGACCTGGTCACGCCCGGAAAGCTGGGGGCCACGCTGGTGGAGCGGGAGCCGCACCCGGCGGTGTGGGTGACGGCGGCCTGCAACCTGGCGGTGTCCGCGATCGTGTCGGCGTCGATCGCCTGACCGCCCCGGGATCCCCCGGTCCGGCGAACACCACGGTGCGCAGCCATTACGATCCGGCGTCATGAGCACTTCTGACCAGGACCAGGAACAGGACCACCGGCAAGAGCAGGACCAGGAGCCGGGCGAGAGCCCCGAGGCGATACCGGGGGCCGCGGCGCGGGAGCGGAGACTCACTCCGCGTCAGGCGCGGCGGCTGCGCATCGTTCTCTCCTCGGTGGGCATGGCGGCGATGGCCGTCGTCCTGGCTCTCCGGATCGCCAGCCGTTCGTCGGTCCTGGTCGTCGGGGTGTACGGGCTCGCGCTCATCCTCTGCGGTGTGGTGATCGAGCTCAGCAGGAACGGCCGCACCCGGCTCGGCAGCTGGCTGCTGGGCGTCGGCCTGGTGGCGGCCGTCGGCGCCGACTGGCTGCTCATTCCCTGAGCGAGCCCCGGCCTGCCGTCAGCGCGCTGATCCGTACGGACGTCCCGTCCGGGTCGACGTGGTCGGTCCAGTCGGCCGCCAGGTGGAACGGCCTGCCCGGGACGGCGGACGACAGGAGCCGCTGCCGGTGGAGTTCGCGCCCGTCCTGCGAGACGACGAGCAGCGGCCGGGACAGCCGTCGTGCGGTGCGCAGGACGAACCGGTCCCCCTGCGGGCGCGCGCCGTGGGGACCGGTCACGTTGGGGGCGATCCATCGCAGGGGCGCGTCGACGACCAGGCGTCGGCCGCCGCCCGCCGGTTCGTCGGTGCCGGCCAGGCGGTGCAGCACGGGCACGGCCACGGCCCGCCCCTCCTGGGCCGCGAAATCCGCGCGCTCGACGGCGTGCAGCACGTTCCCGGCGGCGAAGACGCCCGGCCGGGACGTGCGGAAGGCGGCGTCGTACGCGGGTCCCCGGGTGCCGGGATCGAGGAGGATGCCACCGCGCCTGGCCAGTTCGTGGTCGGGTACGAAGTCGCCGGTCAGGACGACGGTGTCGCAGCGCAGCGTGGTGGTGCGGCCGTCGTCGTGCCGCAGGGCCACCCCGGAGAGCCGGGTCCTGCCCGTGAGCCCTGTGACGGTGGCGGCGGTGAGCAGCGGGGTGTGCCCGCTCCGCAGCCGGACGGGCCGGGGCGGTCGGTCGGTGACCATGGCGACGACGTGGACCCCGGCGGCGCGCAGGGTGGCGGCGGCCGCGTGCCCGACGGGCTCGTCACCGACGACGACGGCCCTGGTGCCGATCCGCTGTCCGTACAGATGGACGGCCTGCTGGAGTTCGCCGGTGGTGTAGACGCCGGGCGGCCGGGTGCCGGGGATCAGGCGGGCGCTGCGCGGCCGTTCACGGGCGCCGGTGGCGAGGACGACGGCCCGTGCGGTGATCCGCTCGAGCCCCGCGGGCCCGGTGGTCTCGACGGTGCGGGGCCCGGCCCAGCCGGTGACGGTGACTCCGGTGCGCAGCTCGGCGCCCGCGTGCAGGGCCGCGGCCACACCGCGCCGGGCGTAGGCGGGTCCGGTCGTCCCTGCCCGGGCGTACGCGGCTCCGGTGGCCGACGCCCATGCGTGGGCGGCCCGTTCGAGGCGTCCGCCGAATCCTCCGTGGAGGCAGTGGCGGGGGATCCCGCCCGCCTCCTGCTCGCGTTCCAGGATCTCCACCCGGCCCGCTCCGGCCGCGGCGAGCTCGGCTCCGGCCGCGAGGCCGGCGGGGCCTCCGCCGATGATCAAGACGTCGATGTCGCGTGCGGGTCCGGTCATGGCCGCGTCTCCTCGAACAGGGCGCGGACGGCGGCGCCGCAGTAGAAGCCCTGGCACCGGCCGCCACGGGCGCGTGTGCGGCGCCGCAGGCCGTCCAGGGAGTGCGGCGGGACCGTGGAGGACAGCGCGTCCCGGATCTCCCCGAGGGTGACCTGTTCGCAGTGGC
The DNA here is from genome assembly GCF_055559735.1 of Streptomyces sp. NPDC023573. Lineage (NCBI taxonomy): Bacteria > Bacillati > Actinomycetota > Actinomycetes > Kitasatosporales > Streptomycetaceae > Streptomyces > Streptomyces sp. NPDC023573. The sequence continues at coordinate 69,795 of NZ_JBVHKB010000006.1, read as the reverse complement.
ACACGAGGGTGCCGTACGCCGGGTCCCCGGCGATCAGGGCGGCATCGCGGTAGGGGCGGGGGTGCGCCTCGCCGAGGTTGGGCATCGTGAGCGGCGGCAGCGGGCGGGGCTCGGTGAGGTCCAGGCCGGTGGCGGCCAGCAGGCCCATGACGTGGCGGCCGATCGCCATGGACGCGGTGAGACCGGTGGAGCGGATACCGCCCACGACGACGTAGCGCAGTCCGGGGTACTCCTGGATGCGGTAGTCCTCCTGTCCGGTGGCGGCGCGCAGGCCGGCGTAGACGGCGGTGACCTCCTCGTCGAGGAGCGCGGGCACGATGCGGTGGCCCTTCTCGCGCAGGAGGTCCAGGCCGTCGGCGGTGGACCCGGTGGCGGTCTTGTCGTCGAGCTCCTCGGCGGTGGGGCCGAGGAGGACGTTGCCGAAGACGGTCGGGGCGACCAGGACGCCCTTGCCCGCCGGGCCGGGGACAGGCAGGAGGATGTGGCCGACGAGTCCGCGGGCGAGCTTGTCGAAGACGATGAGCTGGCCTCGGCGAGGGGTGACGGTGAAGACGTCGTGGCCGAGGAGCCGGTCGATCTCGTCGGCGTGCAGCCCGGCGGCGTTGACGAGGTGGCGGGTCCGCAGCGGGCCGCGTGAGGTGGTGAGCGTGTGCCCTCCGGCGTCGCTCACGATGTCCCGCACCCGGCAGTTCAGGTGCAGGTGGACGCCTGCCCGTACGGCCTGGGTGGCGAAGGCGAGCGGGGTGGTCCAGGGGCAGATGACGCTCTCGTCGGGGATTTCGAGGGCGCCGAGCGCTCCGGGTCCCAGATGCGGTTCGGCGGCACGCAGTTCGTCGGCGCCGATGAGGCGGGACGCGTGGTAGCCGTTGCGTTCGGCCTTGGCCCGCAGGCGGGGCAGCGCGGCGAGCTGGTCCTCGTCCCAGGCCACCAGGAGGGCGCCGACCCGCTCGACCGGGATGCCGGTCTCGGCGGCGTAGTCCGCGAGGAGGTCCCGGCCTTCGCGTACGAGGCGGGCCTCGAGCGAACCGGGGACGGCGTCGAAACCGGTGTGCAGGATCGCGGTGTTGGCCTTCGACGTGCCGTTGCCGATGTCGTCGGCGGCGTCGACCAGGGCGGTGCGCAGGCGGTAGCGGGCGAGTTCGCGGGCGATGGCCGTGCCCACGACGCCCGCGCCGACGACGGTCACGTCGTACGCGTCCTCCGTGTCCTGCCCCGTGGGCAGCGGGCCGGTGGTGGTGAGGGTGACGGTCATGCGCGCTCCAGCAGGCTGTCCACCGCGGAACGGAAGCCGGCGAGGCGCTCCGACGCCTCTTCGGGGCGGATACGTGGTTCGTACACGGCGGAGGGCCGCCACTCGGGGGTCGCGCTGCCCGGCGCCAGCCGCGGGTCGAGCCCGAGCCTGGCCACGACGCCGGCGCCGAGGGCGGTCACGTCGGGCAGCGCCGACACCTCGACCGGCCGTTGCAGCAGGTCCGCCTGGGTCTGCATGAGGAGGGCGGAGCGGGTCAGGCCGCCGTCGACCCGCAGCGTGGTCAGCGGGGCGTCCAGGTCGGCGGCGACGGCGTCCGCCAGGGCGACGACCTGTGCGGCGATGCCCTCGCAGAGGGCGCGGACCAGGTGGCCGGCGGTGGTGTCCAGGCCGAGGCCGGTGACGGAGCCGCGCAGGTCGCTGCGCCACCAGGGCGCGGCGAGGCCGGCGAGGGCGGGGACGAAGGTGACTCCCCCGGTGCTGTCGACCGAGGCGCCCACCGGGTCGAGGTCCTCGGCTCCCGAGATCACCCCGAGGCCGGTGAGCCAGCGCACGGCCGAGGCCGCCGTGTAGACCTGTCCGTCGAGGCAGTAGTCCGTCCGCCCGCCGAGGCGCCAGGCGACACAGCTGACCAGGCCGGTGGAGCCGGTGCTGGGCCGGCGGCCGGTCTGGGCGAGGAGGAACGCCCCGGTGCCGTAGGTGCATTTGGCCTGGCCGGGTCGGAGTGCGTTCTGGGCCAGCAGGGCGGCCTGCTGGTCGACGATCAGGCCTGTGAGGGGGACTTCTCCGCCGAACGCGGTGGTGGTGCCGACCGGTCCGGCGCAGTCGACGACCGTGGGCAGCCGTTCGCCGGACAGTCCGAAGACCTCCAGGGCGTCGGGTGACCAGCCGACGTCGTGGAGGCCGAGCAGCTGGGTGCGTCCCGCGGTGGCCGCGTCGGTGACGAAGGCTCCGGTGAGCTGGTGGACCAGCCAGGAGTCGCTGGTCGTGACGACACCCTCCCGGGTCAGCTCGCGGCGGATCCACGCCATCTTGGGCGCGGCGAAGTACGGGTCGAGCGGCAGCCCGGTGAGACGCTTCAGCTCGTCACCGTGTGCGGCGAGGGCGCCGCAGATCCCCTCCGCACGCCGGTCCTGCCAGACGACGGCGTCGGTGAGCGGCCGGCCGGTCGCGGGGTCCCAGGCCAGCACCGTCTCGCCCTGGTTGGCGAGCCCGACGGCCGCCACGGGTTCGGCGGCGTCCGCGACCGCCTGCCGGCCGGCGTCGAGGACCGACCCGAGCAGCTGGGCGGGGTCGGCCTCCACGAGGCCTCCTGCGCCGTACCGCGGGCGTACGGGGGCGGAACCGGAACCGATCACACCGCGCTCGGGGCAGATCACCAGCGCTTTGGTCCCGGACGTCCCCTGGTCGATGGCGAGCACCGGCTCTGTCAACGCACGCTCCAGCCGTGCCGGCCGCCCGGATCCGGGCGGAATCGTGATCATTTGATCCCTGGGCCCACAGTCGTGCAGACCACGGCCCCGCGTCAACCCCTTCCGGGCCATCCTGCCCGGAGCCGCCGGAGGACATCAACATCCGGTCGAAGTGGGCCACTTGAGTAAGATCCGCACAGTCGTCGGCAGGCGTGCCCGCGGCGCTCTACACTCACGGCCGAGTGAACAACCGGACGATGACCAACGGTAGTTCATGACCGAAGCGCCCAACCCCCCACGTTTCTTGAGGATTCATGACGAGAAGAACCTGTGCCGCGCCGCTGTGCCCGGCTCACCGCCCCGCCCTCACCACGCGTTCGGGGGCGGGGCGCCTGTATGGCTACCGGTGACTTCCGGCCGGTCTACCACCCCGCGGGGCACGACCACGCGTTGCGTGTGGCCTTGCAGGACCTGCGCACCGGCCGTTGGCTCGCCATGCGGAATCTGCTGGAGAGCACACCGGACTGGGCGCTGTGGACCCAGCGGACCCAGGTCCTCGCGGCCGTCGCGGCGGGCTCCGACACCGTGCACGCCTGGCTGGCCGAGGAGCCCCGGAGCGTGGCGGCGGCAGTGATGCACGCCCGGGTGACGGTGGAACGCGCCGTCCGCGCCCACCGGGAGAGACACCCGAGGGCCCAGGAGCTGTGGCAGGAGGCGTGGGAAGGGTGCCGCTCCGCCGCGCACGCCTCGCCCGCGGATCCTGTGCCGTGGGTCTGTCTCCTCGCCCTGTCGCAGCTCGACGAGGGCCAGCGCTTGGAGGAGCACCGCCTGCTGCCGCCGGGCCCGATGCTGTTCCCGGGGCCGTGGGGTCTGCTGGCGGAGGCGGACAAGCGCGATCCGTTCAATCGTGAGGCCTACCACCGGATGCTGCAGTTCGTCTATGCGCGACAGCCGGGCGGCACGCTCTCCGAGGCGGTCAACTTCGTCCAGTGGGCCGCCTCCTCCGCCCCGGAGGGCTCCGCGCTCCATGTGCTGCCGCTGTACGTCCGGGTGGAGCGCTACCGGCGCGAGCACGGCAACGAGCGAGCACTGGACCTGCACTGGGTCACCGAGGACGGCGAGCGGGACGCCCGGCGCGCCCTGCGCGTCTGGTTCGACGCGGCCGACCCGGCCGCCCGGGCCCTGCTCGACCTCAATCACCTGGCGCACGCGCTGTGGGGCTCGCTCCGGTTCGCCGACGCCGCCCCGGTGTTCCGGGCGATGGGCCCGTACTACACGTCCGTCCCCTGGGCTCACCGCACCCGTACGCCGCGGGACCCGGCCGGTGCCGAGGACGTCTTCCTCCGGGCCCGGAACCGCTGTCTGGCCGCCGGGCCCTAGCCAGCCGCACGGCTGACCGGACCGCACCCCTCCGCACGACTATCCCGTCCCCCTTCCCCCCACCTGGAGGTCGTCTCCATGTCCATATCCGCCTCGACCCCGTCGAGCACGGAGTCCACGCCGCACCAGGACGAAGAGCAGCGGCTGCGCGAGCTCGGCTATCAGCCGGTGCTGGCCCGTCGCATGGGCGGCTTCGGCAACTTCGCGATCAGCTTCTCCGTCATCTCGATCCTGTCCGGCTGCATGACGCTGTACGGCTTCGGCATGTCGACCGGCGGCCCGTCGGTGATGCTCTGGGGCTGGGCCGGCGTGGGCCTGTTCGTGCTCTGCGTGGGCATGGCCCTGGCCGAGGTCACCAGCGCGTATCCCACGTCCGGGGCTCTCTACTACATGGCCGACCGGCTCGGTGGCCGTAAGTGGGGCTGGTACACGGGGTGGCTGAACCTGCTCGGTCTGCTGGGCGCGATCGCCGGCATCGACTACGGGGCGGCACTGTTCACGGGCGCTCTGCTCAACCTGCAGTGGGGGTTCGATCCCACCCCGGGCTCCACGATGGTGATCTTCCTCTGCATCCTGCTGCTGCACGCCGTGCTGAATCTCTTCGGGGTGCGCCTGGTCAGTGTCCTCAACTCGATCAGCGTCTGGTGGCACCTGGCCGGTGTCGCCGTGATCGTGACGGTGCTGGCGATCGTGCCCGCGAACCACCAGTCGCCGTCCTTCGTCTTCACCGAGTTCGTCAACGACACCGGCTGGGAGAACCCCATCTACGTGGCGGCGATCGGTCTGCTCCTGGCGCAGTACACCTTCTGCGGTTACGACGCCTCGGCCCACCTGTCCGAGGAGACCTCGAACGCCTCGGTGACGGCGGCCAAGGGCATCGTCCGCGCGATCTGGGTCTCATGGATCGCCGGGTTCGTCCTGCTGGCAGGCCTGACCTTCGCCATCCAGGACTACGCGGGCACCCAGAACAGTGCCACCGGGGTCCCGCCCGCCCAGATCCTCATCGACTCGCTGGGGACGGCGGGCGCCACGGCCATGCTGCTGATCGTCATCGCGGCCCAGCTGTTCTGCGGCAACGCCGAGGTGGCGGCGGCGAGCCGGATGGTCTTCGCCTTCAGCCGGGACAACGCGCTGCCGGGCTCGGCGCTGTGGCGCAAGGTGAGCGCCCGTACGCAGACCCCGGTGCCCGCCGTGTGGCTCTCCGTCGGTGTCGCGGCGCTGCTGGCGGTGCCGTCGCTGTACTCCGCGACCGCGTACGGCGCGGTCACGGCGATCAACGTCATCGGGATCACGCCCGCGTACGCCATCCCGATCTACCTGAAGCTGCGCGCCGGGGACCGCTTCGAGCGCGGACCCTGGCACCTCGGCCGCTGGTCGAAGCCGATCGGCTGGATCGCCGTGGGGTGGGTCGCCGTGGTGACGGTGCTGTTCCTGCTGCCGCAGTCCTCGCCGGTGACGATCGACTCGATGAACTACGCGTCGATCGCCCTGGTCGCCGTGCTGGTCCTGGCCACGGTGTGGTGGTTCGTCGCGCGCCGTTCGTACAGCACCCCGGCCGCGTACGGGAACGCCCGTGAGCAGGCGGAGATCGCCGAGGGCATCGTCTGACGCCCGCTCCCCCGGGCGGTCTTCAGCGCAGCAGCAGCTGGAGGCCGCCCAGGACGGTGGCCCCGATGACGATGCGGTCGAAGAGCTTCTGGTTGATCCGGCCGACGCAGGCGCGGCCGAGGTAGGCGCCCGGGACGACGAACAGCACCAGGGCGGCGTCCAGCATCAGCGACTGGGCGTCGATCAGGCCGAGTCCCACGCTGAAGGGCACCTTGGACGTGTTGACGATCAGGAAGAACCACGCCGACGTGCCCAGGAAACCGAGCTTCCGGAATCCCGCGGAAAGCAGATACATCGACATCACGGGGCCGCCCGCGTTGGCGACCATGGTCGTGAAGCCGCCCAGCACCCCGTAGGTCCGGGCCTTGAGGCGCCCCCCGCGCGAGGGCTCGTCCGTGTCCTCCCCCTCCGCGGCGGGAGCCTCGGGGCGGGCACGCCGGCGCCAGAGGGTGACGCCCGCCATGAAGAGCAGGATCGCGCCGATCGAGCGGGCCACGGCCTCGTCGTCGGCCCACAGCATGAAGACGGTGCCCGCCACCACACCCGCGGCGACGGCGGGGAAGAGCCGCAGCAGCGTCGGCCAGTGGGCGTGCCGACGGTAGACCAGCACGGCGAGGATGTCACCGGCGATCAGGATCGGGAGCAGCACTCCGGTCGATTCGCGGGCCGGCAGTACGGCCGCGAAGACCGCGAGGCTGATCGTGTTGGCGCCGCTGACGGCCGTCTTGGAGAAGCCGACGAGCAGGGAGGCCGCCGCGAGCGCGGCCATTGGCCACAGTGTGATGGTGTCCATTCCGGATCAGATGGTAGACGCATCTTCCTCTCGGCCGATCATCGTTCCCTTCCGCGAGCGCCCCGAGCAGTGGTCCCTCGCTATGCTGCGATCACTCAGAGAAACGTTCAAACGAACATCGCACAGCGGTAGGCAAGGGGGCCAGCATGCGGGAGCCGGTTGAGCTGAGGCGCAAGCGCATTCTCGCGGTGGTGCACGCACGCGGTGCCGTGAAGGTGAGTTCGCTCGCCGACGAGCTGGACGTCTCGGCGGTCACGCTCCGGCGGGACGTGGAGGAGCTGGCCAGGACGGGGATGCTGCGGCGCGGGCACGGGGTGGTCCGGCCGGTGGGGGACGACGGCACGGCCGCGGCCGTGCCGGCCGCCCGCGGCGGGGAGCCGGCCGGGGAAGGGGCCGCGATCGCCCTGGTCGTCCCGGAGCGGCATTCGTATCTCTACGAGACCCTTTACGGCGCCAGGACGGCCCTGGAGGAGGCCGGGTCGCGGATCACCCTGCACATCGCCCCGCAGGCGGCCGGCGCGGAACGGCCGCAGGTGGAGCGGGCGCTGGCAGGCGGGGCCCGCGGCCTGCTGATCGCCCCCCGGTGGCGGAGCGCCGCAGGCGAGGAGGCGGACTACGGCTGGCTCGCCGAGCTGGAGGTGCCGACGGTCCTGATGGAGCGGCGGCCCCGGCCCGGCAGCGCGCTGCACGCGCTGGACTCGGTGTGCTCCGACCACTGGTACGGCATCCACCTCGCCGTGGACCACCTGATCTCGCTCGGCCACCGCCGGCTCGTCCTCGCCGCGAGGAACGACAGCCCGACGGCGCGCTCGATACGGGCGGCTTTCACCGACATAGCCGCCTCCCGGCCCGAGGTGGAGGACTGGTCGGTGGTGCTCAGCTCCCCGAACGCGGGCCCCGGGGAGCCCGGCACACGGGAAGCGGTCCCGGATCTCACCGCGCTGCTGAGGGAGCGCGGCGTGACCGGCGCCGTCCTGCACGGTGACGAGGACGCCCTGATGCTGGTGCAGCGGCTGGCGGAGCACGGGATCCGGGTGCCGCGGGACTGCTCCGTGGTGGCGTACGACGACGTCGTCGCGGCGCTGGGCAGCACCGCCCTCACCGCGGTCGCTCCGCCGAGGGCGGAGATCGGACGGGCGGCGGCGGAGCTGCTCCTGCACCGGCTGGCGCAGCCGGCCGGCGCGCCCGGTCCGGTGCGCAGGGTGGAGCTGCTTCCCCGCCTCGAAGTTCGCGGTTCGACGCGGGAGTTGCCCCGCACCGATGACTGATCGTTTGAGCACTTCAATCTTCTTTTGATCGATCTATTGACCGGTACCGATCAGCCGATCAGTATTCCCGTGTCTCGAATCAGGAGCCGCAGGAGGCGCACATGCCTGGTCGACAGAGCCGTCGATCCGTGCTCGCCACGATCGCCGCACTGCCTCTGACGGGCGCGCTCAGCGCCTGCGGAGGTGGTGACGGAGACACACGATCGGGCGGTACGAGCAGTACCGGCAGGAACGTAAGCAGCAGGACCGGCAGGAAGACGCGGATCACCTTCTGGTCCGCCCTGCGGGGCGGTCAGGAGGTCGTGGACGCGTTCAACCGCGGGCACGACACCATCGAGGTCGATTACCAGCAGGTCCCGTCCGGTACGCAGGGCGGTTACGCCAAGCTCAGCAGCGCCGCACGGGCCGGCAACGCCCCGGACATCGCCACCCTCGAATACCCGCAGGTCCCCGGGTTCGCCATCGACGGGGTCTGCCGCGACATCACGGACCTGGTCGGTGAGGGGCTGCGGTCGAAACTGCTGCCGCAGGCCCTGGGGCTGACCACCTTCGAGAAACGGGTGTTCAGCGTCCCGCTCGACATAGAACCGATGGTGCTGCACTACCGCACCGACCTCTTCGAGCGGTACGGGCTGAGCGTCCCGCGTACCTGGGAAGACTTCGAGGAAGCGGCGAGGACCGTACGGGACAAGGGCGGTGACCGCCGTATGGCGCTCTTCCCGACGGACGGTGACACGCACCTCGCCGCGTTCGCGTGGCAGGCGGGCGCCCAGTGGTTCGAGACGGCGGGCGGCGCCTGGAACGTCTCGCTCGCCGACGCGCCCACCCGGCGGGTGGCCGCCTTCTGGCAGCGGCTGACCGACCAGGACCTGGTCTTCATGAACGCGGTGGAGAGCCGTCAGAGCGATGTCCAGATCGGCGACGGCCTGGTGCTCAGCCGGCTCAGCGGCGCGTGGGACGCCGGTGCCCAGATGAAGGCCCGGCCGAAGCAGACGGGGAAGTGGGCACTCGCGCCGAGCCCTCAGTGGGACCCGGCCGATCCCGGTGTCGGGACCCATGGCGGCTCGACCTTCGCGATCACCAAGGACAGCGTGCACCCGGAGGCCGCCATGGAGTTCATCGAGTGGCAGGTCTCGCACCCGGACGCGCTGCGGGCCCGGCTCTCCAGCGGTGCGAGCAGTCAGTACCCCGCCGCGCCCGGCCTCGTCGAGGTGGGCCGCAAGGCGTTCGAACCGGCCTACTACGGAGGGCAGGACATCTACACCCTCTTCGAGCAGGAGGCGCAAAAGATCCGCCCGGGCTGGATCTGGGGCCCCCGCATGACGGCCACCGGCAGGCTCATGAAGGACGGACTGGCGCGGGCGAGCGGTGGCCAGGGATCCATCCTCGGAGCGGTCCGGGCGGCGGAGGAGGGCACCATGCCGGACCTCAGGGCGCTCGGTCTCTCCACCACCCGGCGCTCCACCTGACAGACGATCAGCATCCCGTTCCCAGCAGCAGAGAGGCAGGTGACACCATGACCAGCGCCACCCCTGTGTCCGTACCGGCGGACGCCCCCGCCCGGCCGACGCCCGCGAGCCCGGCCGCCGCCGCGCCGGCGCCCGGCTCCCGCAGGTCCGCCCGGCGTCGTGAACTCGGCGCCTGCGGCGTCCTGATGACCCCGTTCTTCGTCCTTCTGGCGACCGTCTTCCTGATCCCGGTCGGCACGGCCGTCTATCTGAGCTTCTTCAGCGACGACCAGCCCGGGCTCGGCTTCGGCCCGGAGCGGACGGTCTTCGCCGGGCTCCGCAACTACGTCGCCGTACTGGCGGACCCGACGTTCCTCAGCGGTCTCGGCGTCGTCGCCCTGTACTGCGTGGTCTACATCCCGCTGATGGTGATCGGCGCCCTCGTGCTGGCGCTGCTGCTCGACTCCGGGGTGGTCCGCCTGCGGGGCACCGTCCAGCTCGCCCTGTTCCTGCCGCACGCCGTGCCGGGCATCATCGCGGCTCTGATCTGGCTGTATCTGTACACCCCCGGCATCAGTCCGGTCATCGACCTGCTCGGCAGCGCCGACATCACGGTCGACTTCCTCGGAGTGCACATGGTGCTCCCGTCCATCGTGAACATCGCGCTGTGGAGCAACCTCGGCTACAACATGGTCGTGTTCTACGCCGCCCTCCAGGCGGTCCCCCGCGAGGTCATCGAGGCGTCGGTCGTCGACGGCGCGGGCCCGGTCCGCACGGCACTGCAGGTGAAGGCCCCGCTGGTGCGGTCGTCGATCGTCATGGTCGCGATGTTCACGCTGATCTTCGCGCTCCAGCTCTTCACCGAGCCGATGCTGCTCAGCCAGTCGACCCCGATGATCAACTCGCGCTTCTCACCCAGCATGTACATCTACGACGCGGCCTTCACCCGCAACAACTACGGTCTCGCGGCTGCCGCCTCGGTCATCCTGCTGCTGTGCACGATCGCCCTCTCCTACGGCGTCACCCGCTGGACCAACCGCGCCAACTCCGCCGATGGGGGCTCCCGATGAGCGCGCCGACCGTGTCCCGCACCGCCTCGCCCCTGCGGCCCCGGCTCCTCGGGCGCTCCGTCGTCAACCTGGTGGTCTTCGTCTCCGTCCTCTACACGCTGCTGCCGGTGCTGTGGCTGGTGCTCGCCTCCACCAAGGACAGGGACGCCCTGTTCAGCAGCGACATCCTGTCGACGAGCGGCTTCTCCTTCGTCCAGAACATGAAGGACCTCTTCGCCATGGACGGCGGGCTGTACGGCCGTTGGTACGGCAACAGCCTGCTGTACGCGGTACTCGGCGCGGCCCTGGGCGCGCTGATCAGCGTCGCCTGCGGTTACGCCTTCGACAAGTACCGTTTCGCCCACAAGGAGAAGCTGTTCGGCCTGGTGCTGGCCGCCGTCATGGTGCCGCAGACCGTGCTCGCCCTGCCGCTCTACCTGATGGCCTCGGGCGCCGGTCTCGTCAACACCTTCTGGGCGGTGTTCATCCCCGTCCTGTTCAATCCGTTCGGTGTCTATCTCGGCCGGATCTTCAGCCAGGGGTACGTGCCCGACGAGGTGCTCGAGGCCGCGCGGATGGACGGCGCGGGCGAGCTGGCCGCCTACTTCCGGGTGGCGCTCCGCATGCTGGGGCCGGGGCTGGTCACCGTGTTCCTGTTCCAGCTCACCGCCATCTGGAACAACTTCTTCCTGCCCATGGTGATGCTCTCCGACCAGGACCTGTATCCGGTCAGCCTCGGCCTGTACTCCTGGAACAGCGCCGCGTCCGTGTCCCCCGAGTACTACCCCGTCGTCGTCATGGGCTCGCTGCTCGCGGTGCTGCCCCTGATCCTCGCCTTCGCCCTGCTCCAGCGATTCTGGCGGTCCGGACTGACGGCGGGTGCCGTCAAATAACCGTGCCGCCCCGCCCGGACCACCGCACAGGAGAACCATGCCCAGCACTCCCCCCGCCCCCCGCCGGCCGCGCGCCGCGCTCGCCATGGGAGCGGAAGCCGCAGCCGCGGTGCTCTCCCCCGACGCCCTGGCGGCGCTGGCCGAGGTGTGCGATCTCGCGCCTCTGCCCGCGATCGACGACTTCACGACCGAGGAGGCCAGGGCCGTACTCGCGGACACGGAGGTCCTGATCACCGGCTGGGGGTGCCCGCCGGTCCACGCGGGTGTCCTGGCCGCCGCTCCGGCGCTGCGGGCCGTCGTGCACACGGCGGGCTCGGTACGCGGCCATGTCACCGACGCCTGCTGGGACAGGGGCATCGAGGTGTCGTCGGCCGCGGCGGCCAACGCGCTCCCGGTCGCCGAGTACACCGTCGCGATGATCCTGCTGTCCGGCAAGCGTGTCATCGAGCGGGCCGGGGAGTACCGGGCCTCCCGCATGCGCGACAACTGGCTCGCGATGCCGCACGGTGTCGGCAACTACCGGCGCACGGTGGGCATCCTGTCCGCCTCCCTGATCGGCCGACGGGTGATCGAACTGCTCCGGCCGTACGACCTTCAGGTGCTGCTCCACGACCCGTACGTCACGGACGAGGAGGCAGCCGGGCTCGGTGTCCGCCCCGTCTCCCTGGCCGGACTCTTCGCGGAGAGCGACGTGGTCAGCGTCCACACCCCGCTGCTGCCCACGACCACAGGGCTGGTCAGCCGCGGGCTGCTCTCCTCCATGCGGCCCGACGCCGTGCTGATCAACACCTCCCGCGGCGCGGTCGTCGACCAGGACGCGCTCACCGGCGTACTGCGTGCCGGCCGGATCCGGGCGGTGCTCGACGTCACCGACCCGGACCCGCTGCCGGCCGGCCATCCGCTGTGGGACTGCGACAACGCGCTCATCACCCCCCATCTCGCGGGTTCGCAGGGCAACGAGCTGCGGCGGCTGGCCGATCTGGCCGTCGGCGAGGTCGCCCGGTGGGCCGCCGGCGACGGCTTCATCCATCCCGTACGACGCGAAAGGCTGGCGTTTCTCGCATGACCACCACCCCCTTTCAGCTCCCCTCCGAGGACCGCGCGCTGAGCCCGTACACCGGCTACACCCGGGGCCACTGGGAAGCCGTGGCGGACGGGCTGCTGGCTGCCGCCTGGGAGTGGGCCACCCCCGGCCGGGCCCTCCTCGACCTGCCGGGCCGCCCCTCCCGCTCCGGAGTCCGGTCCGACGGCCTGGAGGGCTATGCCCGTTCGTTCCTCACCGCCGCGTTCCGGGTCGCCGGCGCGGAGGGCAAGGACCCGCACAACTGGCTGGAGCGGTACGCCGACGGGCTCACCGCCGGTACGCGCTCGCCCGGGCGGGACGACGCCGAGTCCTGGCCGCTGATCCTGGACCACACCGTCTTCGGCCAGCCGATGGTGGAGTCGGCCTCGGTGGCCATCGGGCTGCGGCTCACCCGGCCGTGGCTGTGGGACCGGCTGGACGCCCTCACGCAGGACCGTGCGGAGGAGTGGCTGCGGGGCGCGCTGCGGCACACGCCCGCACCCAACAACTGGTATCTCTTCCCCTTCTCCGTCGCCGGGTTCCTGGAGTCGGTGGGCCGGGGCGACGCGGAGACGGCCCGTGCCCGGCAGCGGGCACTCGACCTGCTGGAGGGGTGGTACAGCGGCGAGGGCTGGTACGCCGACGGGGACGGGCGCGCCTTCGACCACTACAACGGCTGGGCGCTGCACCTGTATCCGGTGCTGGACGCGTACCTGTCGGGCGACGCGGAGCTGTCCGCGCACTACGGGGCACGGCTGGGCGAACATCTGGAGAGCTTCTCGCTGATGTTCGGCGCGGACGGCTCCCCGCTGCACTTCGGACGCTCCCTCACCTACCGCTTCGCGGCGGGGGCTGCGGTCGCGATGGGCGCCGTGTCCGGGCACACCCCGCTGGCGCCGGGTGTCTCGCGCCGACTGGTCAGCGGTTCGCTGCGGTACTTCCTGGAGCGTGGGTCGGCCGGGGACGACGGCCTGCTGAGCCTGGGATGGCACGGCCCGCACGAGGCGACGCTCCAGGTGTACTCGGGGCCGTCGTCGCCGTACTGGGCGTCGAAGGCGTTCGTCGCCCTGCTCGCCCCGGCGGAGCACCCGCTGTGGACGGCGGACGAGGAGCCCGCCCCGAGCGAGGGCCCGGACCGGGTGCTGGCGCTGCCGTCGCCGGGACTGCTGGTGCAGTCGACCCGGGCGGACGGCGTGGTGCGGCTGCACAACCACGGCAGTGACCACGTCCGGCCGCACGAGGGCGAGACGGCGGATGTGTCGGACCCGCTCTACGCGCGCCTCGCGTACTCGACGGCCACCGGTCCGACGGCGGCCGCGAACACCGCGGACAACCATCTGTCGGTACGGGTCGGTGGGGCCCGCAGCAGCCGGGTCCGCATCCGTCCGCTGGGCGCGGGGCACGGCGAGGGCTGGGGCTGGGCCGCGTCCTGGCACCGTCCCGTCTTCGCCGAGGGCCCGCCGACGGTGCCGGGGCTGCGGGTGGAGAGCGTCACGGTCGTCCGGGGCAGGTACGAACTGCGGGTGCACCGGGTCCTGGGCGCGCCCGCCGGCACCCGGGCCGAACTGACGGGCTGGGCGACGGACCCCCAGGGTCCGGTGCGTTCCGCGTTGCACGGTCTGTACGGCTGGCCGGAGCAGGAGGACGTACGGGCTCCGCAGGGCACGGCGTTCACGCGGTGGGCCGTGCTGCCGCGACTGGGTGCCGACGTGGAGGGGACCGAGGTGCTGGTGGCGCTGGCCTCGCTCACCGGAGAGGCGGATCCCGGGCCTCTCGGCGCGGCGGTGAGCGGGGTGGACGTGGACGGGGAGAAGGTCGCGGTGCGGTGGGCCGAGGACGGTGCGACGACCCGCATCGGCTTCGCGCCGCTGGAGGTCACCCACGCACCATGAGCCACTCGGCAAACGGAGAGTTTCACCTACCTTAACGGAATGCCGCGGAATCGGTAATTCAGTGGGGCCTTTTCCAGAACCGCACATAATCCCCTGAATTCATTTCCAGAGATCACGTCGCACCGTTACGCTGAGCCCACTTCGCCGAGCGGCGGAGTGGCTGCCGAAACGCCCAGGGAGGGGCGTGGACAGCAGTTTCGGGGTGGGGAATTCAGGGGGTTTGCTGCTCCGTCATGCCGTGGAGACGGCTGACGGCGCACGCCGGGAGCCGTGCCGTTCATTCGACGATTCCGCCGAACGAAAACGGGCGTGCACCATGGCGAACCCTTTGTCCCGCAGGCCCGAAATTCTTCGACGACAAGTGAGGAAGACCTGTGCGACGCATCACGTCCGTTATTCTTTCCCTGAGCGCCCTTGTTGCGGCCTCCGCGCTGGCCGTACCGGCGGCCGGAGCCGCGCCGCAGGCCGATGCGGCTCCGGTACCCAGTGGCTGGGTCGCTGTGGACGGTGCCGGACTGCGGCACATCGCCGACACGGCGGACACCCTGCGGGCCCCGCTCACCGCGGGCCGCAGCGCCTCCGTCGCGGCTGCCGAGCCGGAACTCCTGGCCCTGCAGTCGGCCCGCAACGAGAAGTTCGTCGCCACCGAGGTCAATTACGCGGCCCCGAACACCGGTGCCCTGCGGGCCCGTTCCGCCCAGGTGGGCGGCGGCTGGGAAGGCTTCGCCTTCGAATTCGACGAGGCCACCGAGACGGTCGCGCTGAAGTCGCTGGCGAACGACCGCTATGTGGCGGTCGAGAAGAACTACACCGGCAACGCGCAGAACATCCTGCGCGCCCGCTCGACGAGTGTGGGCGGCTGGGAGCAGTTCTTCCTCTACTACAACGAGAGCCTGGACCGCTTCGCGCTGCAGTCCACGCTGAACGGGCTCTTCGTCGCCATGGAGAACAGCTACACCGGCTCCCTTCAGTACGCGCTGCGCGCTCGCTCGGCCGAGATCACCGGCTCCTGGGAGGAGTTCACCCTCTACGGCCTGGAGGCCTGACACGGGACGGCGACCCGGCGCCCGCGGGAGCGGGTGCGGGGTCGCCGTCACCGGCCCGGAGACACCTTCGGCACAGGGCCGCCGGACCCGGCCGGACGGCGCGCGGTCGGCCTGGGCCCGGGCCGAGGACGACGACACCCCGCGTGGTCCGGAGCAATCTAGGCGTCGGTGCGGATCACCACCGCGAGGGTGCGGGGGCCGTGGACGCCTTCCACCCGCTCCAGTTCGATGTCGGACGTGGCCGAGGGGCCGCTGATCAGTGTCGTCGGCCTCTGAGGCACCAGCCGGGCCACCGCCTCCGGCACGCCCGCCACGACGGTGGACAGGTCGACCACGCAGACGTGGAGGTCGGGGACGAGGGACAGGGCCCGCCGGCCCTGGTCGGGTGAGCCGTCCAGGAAGATCGTGCCGGTCTCGGCGCAGCTGACGGCGGAGGCCGTCACCACCCCGTCCAGCGCGTCGAGGCTCGGGGCGGGAATGTCCGCCGAGTCCCGCTGGATCTCGCCGTCGTAGGCGGTGAGCCACTGTTCGTCCAAACCGTCCGGAACGCCGATCCGGCGGGCGCCGCGCTCGCGCAGGACCTCGCCGATCACGTCGGCCGTACGGTCGGCGGCGCAGGGGTGGACCTGCGCCTTGTAGTCGACGAGCCGGTCGGTGAGCAGTTCCAGACGTGCGTCGTCGGGGAGGGTGCGGCCGGTGCGGTACCCGCGAGGGATCTCGACGCCGGGGGCGGGGGCGATGGCCAGGGCATCCCTGATCCGGCCGAGCACCGACTCGCGCGCGGTGGTCGTCACTGTTCCTCCTGGTGGTCGTCGGCGCGCCGGGCGGCGCCCTCCTCGGAGGCGTCCCGCATGGTGGCCGCGCCTTCGGCGGAGGCGAGCCAGGAGCGGAAGGACTGCTTGGGCGGGGCGGCGGTGTCGCGGCTGGCGCTCCAGCCGTCGAACGGTGCGGGCAGGTGGGAGATCGTGCGGTCGCGTCCGCCGACGCCGACGGAGCGGCTGAGGGAGGCGGCCTTCTGCGCGGCCGTGTAGATCTTCGGTGACTTCATCACGGTGGCGGCGGCCTTCATCGCCAGCTTCTCCGCCGTGGTGCCGGACTGTTCGGTGTTCTGGTGGCGGAGCTCGACCAGCAGCGAAGGGATGTCGATCTTGACCGGGCAGGCGTCGAAACAGGCGCCGCAGAGACTGGAGGCGTACGGCAGCGAGCTGTTGGGGTCGTCCTTCGCGGCGTGCATTCCGGCGAGCTGCGGGGTGAGGACCGCGCCGATGGGGCCGGGGTACGTCGATCCGTAGGCGTGTCCGCCGGCCCGTTCGTACACCGGGCAGACGTTGAGGCAGGCCGAGCAGCGGATGCAGTTGAGGGCTTCGCGGCCCACCTTGTCGGCGAGCGCGGCCGTACGCCCGTTGTCGAGGAGGACGAGGTGGAACTCCTGCGGGCCGTCCCCGGGGGTCACCCCGGTCCACATCGACGTGTAGGGGTTCATCCGCTCGCCGGTGGAGGAACGCGGCAGCAGCTGGAAGAAGACCTCCAGGTCCTGGAAGCGCGGCAGGACCTTCTCGATGCCCATCACGGTGATCAGGGTGTCGGGCAGGGTCAGGCACATCCGGCCGTTGCCCTCGGACTCGACGACGGAGAGGGTCCCGGACTCGGCGATGCCGAAGTTGGCCCCGGAGACGGCAACCTTGGTGGTCATGAACTTCTCGCGCAGATAGGCGCGGGCGGCGGCGGCCAGATGCGCGGGCACGTTGTCGAGCGCGGGGTCGACGCCGGGGATCTCCTTGAGGAAGATCTCCCGGATCTCGTCGCGGTTGCGGTGGATCGCCGGGACCAGGATGTGCGAGGGCTTGTCGTGGGCGAGCTGCACGATGAGCTCTGCGAGGTCGGTCTCGTAGGGCGTGATGCCCTGGGCCTCGAGGTGCTCGTTGAGGCCGATCTCCTGCGTGGCCATCGACTTGACCTTGATGACGTCACTGCTGCCGGTGTCCTTGATCAGCCGGGTGACGATCTCGTTGGCCTCGACGCCGTCACGCGCCCAGTGGACGGTGCCGCCGTGCTCGGTGACCTTCCGTTCCAGCTCCTCGAGCAGTTCGGGCAACCTGTTCATGGTGTCGGTCTTGATGGCCGATCCGGCGTCACGCAGCTCTTCCCAGTCCGGCAGTTCGCCGGTGACGCCGATGCGCTTGGCGCGGATGGTGTGGGTGGCCCGGCCGAGGTTGCGGCGCAGCTGCTCGTTGCGCAGCTCGTCGTGGGCGGCCTCGGGGAACTTGCGCTCCCCCCGCAGGTTTCCGGTCCCGTACGGCGAGCGGGGCGGGGCGGCGGGCATGCCGAGGAACGTGCTCATCGGGCGGCCTCCATCAGGGCGTACGGCGCGGCGCGGGTGGATCCGAGGATCTGGGCGAGATGCAGGGTTCGCGTACCGGACTTGATGCGGGAGAGCCCGCCGCCGATGTGCATCAGGCAGGAGGAGTCCCCGGCGGAGCAGACGTCTGCCTTCGTGGCGGAGATGTTGCGCATCTTGTCCTGGAGCATCGCGGTGGAGGTCTCGGCGTTCTTGACGGCGAAGGTGCCGCCGAAGCCGCAGCAGGAGTCGGCCTCCGGCAGCTCGACGAGGTCGATCGCCTCGACGGAGCGCAGCAGCCGCAGCGGTTTGTCACCGACCCTCAGCATCCGCAGGGAGTGGCAGGTGGGGTGGTAGGTGACCCGGTGCGGGAAGTACGCGCCGACCTGGGTGACTTGGAGAACGTCGACGAGGAGCTCGGAGAGCTCGTACGTCTTGGCCTTGACCGTGGCGACCCCGGCGCGGAGGGCCGCGTCGCCGTACCGTTCGGCGACGATCTCGTGCTGGTGTCGCACCGAGCCGGCACACGATCCGGACGGCATGACGACCGCGTCGATCGAGGCGTCCCCGAACTGCTCGGCGAAGTTGCGCACCAGCGGGACGGGTTCGCGCTGATAGCCGGTGTTGACGTGCATCTGGCCGCAGCAGGTCTGGTCCGGCGGGAAGACCACCTCGTGGCCAAGGCGGGCGAGCAGCACCGCGGTGGATTTAACCGCCTCCGGGAAAAGTGTGTCTCCCAGACAGGTGGCGAAGAGTCCGATACGCATGGGGCCTCCCCGATCGCAAGTTGTGGTCGGACCATACTACCCTCAGTCCGTTTGAGGAAGGGGCCGCGCAGTGGGTGCGCCCACTCATCAGTGGACACCGCCCGACAGCGGAGCAAGCGCTTTCCCCTACACCTCCACCGAACTTGCCCTCGAAGTCGTTCCGGTTCGCCCTGCCCCGTACCACTCGATGAGGAGTAGTTCCGTGGCTCCCGCACCTGCCACCGCGCTTGCTTCGTATACACCGGATGTACATGCGATCGCGGACAGCCTTCCGGCGACCGCGCTGGTCAGTCTGATCCCGCTCGCCGTGTTCTTCCTGCTCCTGATGGTGGCGAAGCGCTCGGCACTGGTGTCCGCGCTGGGATCGGTGCTCACGGCCCTCCTCGTGGCGGTGACCGGGTTCCGCATGCCGGTCGAGCTCGGCCTGCTCTCGGCGTCCCAGGGCCTGCTGTTCGGCCTGTTCCCGGTGATGCTGATCGTCGTCGCGGCGATCTGGTTCTACGAGCTCACGGTCGTCAGCGGCAGGTTCGAGGACCTGCGCCGGTCGTTCAGCGCTGTCGGCCGGGGTGTCTGCGCGTCCAGGCGATGCTCATCGCGTTCTGTTTCGGCGGCCTGCTCGAAGCGCTGGCGGGATTCGGCGCTCCCGTCGCCATCACGGCCGTGATGCTGATGGCGCTCGGCCTGCCCCCGGTGAAGGCCGCCGTGACGGTCCTTCTCGCCAACACCGCGCCGGTCGCGTTCGGCGCCAAGGCCATCCCGGTCACCACGGCGGGCAACCTGACCGGCATCCCGGCGGAGGACATCGCCGCGGTCATCGGCCGCCAGTCCCCGCCGCTCGCCCCCTTCGTGCCCCTGCTGCTGCTGTTCGTCGTGGACGGCACCCGTGGCGTCCGTCAGCTGTGGCCGATCGCACTGGTCACCGGGGCGGTCTTCGCGGTGGCCCAGTACTGGTGCTCCAGCCACTTCGCCTATGAGCTCACCGACGTGGTCGCCTCGCTCGCCGGATTCGGCGCCGCCGTGCTCATGCTGCGCTTCTGGAAGCCCCGCACCCCCGACGACCAGCACTCCCAGGTCGAGAACGAGGCGCTCACGCCGCACCGGGTCACCTACGCCGTGCTCCCGTACATCCTGGTGATCGCGATCTCCGCCGTCGCCAAGCTGGACATCGGCGCGGTCGACGTGGCGAAGCTCCTCGGCCACCTGAATCTCACCGTCGAATGGCCGGGCCTCCACGGCGAGCTGCTCACCTCCGGCGGAGCCCCCTCGTCCAGCGCGGTCTACAAGCTGGAGGTCCTGGGGAACCCGGACACCCTGCTGATCATCTCGGGCGTCCTGGTCACACTGATCTACCGGTACGCGAAGGACCGCGACGCCTGTCCGATGACCGGCGCCATGGCGTTCTCCGCGGCCGGCCGCACCCTGAAGAACATGCGGGGCGCCATCATGACGGTCGCCACGGTGCTCGCGCTGAGCTACGTGATGAACCAGTCGGGCCAGACCGTGGCCATCGGCACCTGGCTGGCGACAGCGGGCGGACTCTTCGCCCTCCTCTCGCCGATCCTCGGCTGGCTGGGCACCGCGGTGACGGGCTCCGACACCTCCGCCAACGCTCTCTTCGCCAACCTCCAGCAGACAGCCGGCCGGACCGCCGGGATCGATCCGACGCTGCTGGTCGCCGCGAACACCTCGGGCGGTGTGGTGGCCAAGCTCGTGAGTCCGCAGAACCTGACCATCGCCGCCACCGCCGTCGGGATGCCCGGCTCGGAGCGCGTCCTGCTGCGCAAGGTGGCCGGGTACAGCGTCGGCATGCTGGCCGTCCTGTGTGTGCTGGTCTATCTCCAGTCCACGTCGGTGCTCTCCTGGATGCTGCCGTGACCGAGGCTCTGCCGCTACGCGGTACCGGCGTCGTCGGCACCGCTGTCTTCGGCACCACCGTCCTCGGCACCACCGTCTTCGGCACCGCTCCGGTCCTCGTCGACCAGCGTGCCGTGGAACCCGCGGATGTGGAGCTCGGCCAGGTCGGCCGCCGCCTCGCCGTCGCCGGTGCGCACCAGCCGCAGCAACTCGGCGTGCTGGGCGTTGAGCTGCGTCCGGGTGGCGTCCCAGTCGTCCACCTCTTCGAGAGCTCGCAGGATGAGGGGACGCACGGACTCCCGCACCGCCGCGGTCAGGGTCGAGGTGAGCGCGTTACCCGAACTGCTGGCCACCTTGACGTGGAACTGGGTGTCGAGTTCGTTGAACTCCTCCGGCAGGATGCCCGGCTGTGACATCCGGTGGACCACCGCACCGGCCTCGTCCAGGTCCGCCTCGACGGCGTGTGTCGCGGCGGCGGCGAAGCTGGAACGCTCCAGGGCGACCCGGGCCTCCATCACGTCGTGCAGGCTGTAGCTGCCCAGGGCGAAATGGAGGCGCAGCAGCCGGCCGAGGGCGTCGTCCGGGTTACGCACGATGCGGGCCCCCGAGTCCGGGCCCCGGCCGGGCTGCGCGACCAGCACGCCGATGGTCTCCAGCACCCGGAGTGCCTCGCGCAGAGCGGAACGGCTCACCCCGAAGACGGGGGCGAGCTCACGCTCGGGCGGCAGTCGGTCACCGGCCCTGAGCTTCCCGGCGAAGACCTGCTCCTCGATGCTCTGCAGGACGAGTTCGTGGGTTCGGGACTGCCGCACGGGCTGCCACTCGACAGGCATCCGCTACTCCCCGTTCCGGCCGATATGCATAACTCGACTATGTCACACACACCATGTGGTCGGACCAGAGAAAGCCGGAGGAGATGTCCGGCGCCGGTCGCCGGGCACCCCACCCGGCCACGGGCGCGGGCGGGGCCGCGGCTCAAGCGGCCGTCCGGTGACCGGGGCGGCGCCCGCGGCGGTGGTCCGGGTCGAAGAGCTGTCCTCCCACCCCGGCCGCGACCAGTCCGGCCGCGATGAGCAGCCCGTGGCCGACAGCGATCCCGGTCGTCAATGCTGCCAGTCCGACGACCAGCCACACCCAGGCGGCGGCGGACCGGGGCCGCCGCCCCCGGGGAGCCGCCCGCGGGACCTTCCTGCCGGACGCCGGGCAGTCGTGGGGCGGTTCCGGCCTGGTGCCGTCCCGGAGCCGCTCGTCCTGGTGAGCCATGATGTCTCCCTCCCTCGGCGATTCCCCGGGCCGCGGGCGGCGTGCCCGCCGCGTCCCGCTCCAGCCGGTGCGCCGGACTTCGATCGTCGTACGAGGGGGTGTCCCGGTCCATCAGGGCCGGCACCCATCTTCAAGGGGCGGCACCATGCAGACGCTCCCCGGGCGGTGGCCCTGCGCGTGGCTCCGGGGGCGGACCGGCCATAGTGGAGGCACTCCCCGAGCGTACGAAGGAGGCCCGGCCGGCCGTGTCCCTGTTCTGGCGCATCTTCCTGCTCAACGCCGCGGTGCTGGTGGCCGCCGGGGCGCTGCTGCTGCTCGGCCCGATCACCGTCTCCGCCCCGGTTGTGCTGACCGAGGCCCTCATCCTGGCCGGTGGAATGGCCCTGATGCTCGGCGCGAACGCGTTTCTCCTGCGCCTGGGACTCGCTCCGCTGCAACGGGTCACCAGGGCGATGACGACCATCGACCTGCTGAGCCCGCGGCCGCGTCCCGAAGTCGCCGGCGAGGGGGAGGTCGCGGCGCTGATCGAGACGTTCAACAGCATGCTCGACCGGCTGGAGGCGGAGCGTGCGACGAGCAGCGCCCGGGCTCTCTGGGCCCAGGAGGCCGAACGCCGCCGGGTCGCACAGGAGTTGCACGACGAGGTGGGCCAGACCCTGACCGCGGTCCTGCTGGAGCTGAAACGGGTCACCGGTCATGCGCCCGAACCGCTGCGCGAGGAGCTCGCCCAGGTCCAGGAGATCACCCGGGGCAGCCTCGACGAGATCCGCCGGATCGCGCGAAGGCTGCGCCCGGGTGTACTGGAGGAGCTGGGGCTGGTCAGTGCGCTGACGGCCCTGACGACCGAGACCCCGACGCCGAAAGGGCTGACCATCAGACGGCGGACGGAGAAGGATCTGCCCCCGCTGGGCGAGGAGGCGGAGCTCGTCGTCTACCGCATCGCCCAGGAGGCGGTCACGAACACCGTCCGGCACGCCCGGGCAACCCTGCTCGAGATCTCCCTGCTCCGGAGCCCCGCCGGGGTGGAGCTGCGCATCCGTGACGACGGCCGCGGCCTCGGAAACGCCCCGGAGGGCGCCGGCCTGCGCGGCATGCGCGAACGCGCTCTGCTCATCGGTGCCGCACTCACTCTCGGCACCGGTGCCACGGGCGGCACGGACGTACGCCTCGATGTGCCCGTACGGAACGGAAGCGCGTGACCATGTCCCACTCCCCCGCCGGGTCCGGGAAGACCCGCATCCTGCTCGCCGACGACCACGCCCTGGTCCGGCGTGGGGTGCGGCTGATCCTCGACGGCGAACCGGACCTCCAGGTCGTCGCCGAGGCGGGTGACGGCGCCGAGGCCGTCGAGATGGCGCGCGCGGAGCGGCCGGACCTGGCCGTCCTGGACATCGCGATGCCACGCCTGACGGGCCTTCAGGCGGCCCGTGAGCTGTCCCGGGTCATGCCGGACCTGCGCATCCTGATGCTCACCATGTACGACAACGAGCAGTACTTCTTCGAGGCGTTGAAGGCCGGCGCCTCGGGTTTCGTGCTGAAGTCCGTCGCCGACCGGGATCTCGTCGAGGCGTGCCGTGCGGCCATGCGTGACGAGCCGTTCCTCTATCCCGGCGCGGTGACCGCTCTGATCCGGAACTATCTGGACCGGGTCAGGGACGGCGGCGACGTTCCGGAGAGGGCGATCACCGAGCGCGAGGAGGAGATCCTCAAGCTGGTCGCCGAGGGCCACTCGTCGAAGGAGATCGCGGGCATGCTCGTGATCAGCGTGAAGACCGTGGAGCGGCACCGGGCCAATCTGCTGCAGAAGCTGGGACTCCGCGACCGTCTGGAGCTCACCCGGTACGCGATCCGGGCCGGACTGATCGAGCCGTGACGCACGTCGCCTCCGGACACCGCGGCCTGGGTGACCACGACCACGCTGTGCGTTTCATAGGATTCTCACCCAGTGCGCTTACGGTGCTCTCGTGACCCAGACGACCCCGCCCGGCTGGCATCCAGATCCCGGGCACTCAGGAATCGGCCCCCTTCATGAACGCTGGTGGGACGGGAGCCGCTGGACCGACCAGCTCCGGATACCTCCCGCGACCGTCCGGCGTCGCCGCATACGCATCGGCGCGGGCATAGCCGCCGGCATCGTCGTACTCGCGGCCGTCGGTGGCGGCGCCTACCTGCTGGGCGACAGCTCGGACGACCGCGCCGAGACCGTGTCCACGGGCCCCGCCCCTTCGGAAAGTCCCCGTCCGCCGGGCGCCCCGGACGGCGGCGGCCAGGACGGCGGGGGTGGGATCCCCGATCAGCAGATGCCGCAGACCGAGGAGGGATACGCCACCGACGCGGCCAGCGGCATAAGCATTCCCGTACCGGACGGCTGGACCGGCCAGTCCGGACCGGTCGGCGCGGGGGTGACGACCGGCGAGTACGCCTGCCCCGGCGACGCGTCCGAGAAGTGTGTGCGCGGCGGGGTGTTCTCCGCACCGGCCCAGGCCCTGAAGGTCGAGGCGACCACGGCGAAGGCCGCGGCGGAGGCCGACATCAAGGCCAACGCCGAGGAGTCGTACGGCGAGAAGATCTACGGCGGCATCACCTCGCACGAGGAGCTCAAGTCCGAGGCCGTCACGGTCGCCGGGC
Source organism: Streptomyces sp. NPDC023573 (assembly GCF_055559735.1). NCBI lineage: Bacteria > Bacillati > Actinomycetota > Actinomycetes > Kitasatosporales > Streptomycetaceae > Streptomyces > Streptomyces sp. NPDC023573. Next base: position 45,844 of record NZ_JBVHKB010000006.1, on the reverse strand, counting down.
AGAAGGGCTATCAGGTGCGCTGGAAGGTGGTGACGAAGAACGGCGACGACGGATACGTCGAGTCGCTCGCGTTCCCCTCCCCCAACGTCGAGGACATGCTCGTGGTTGTCCGCTCGGGCTTCGACATCAACGCCGATGCGCCGAAGCTCTCGGTGCTGGACGACATCACCAAGGGCATCAAGGAGGCGGAGGGCGGCGGTTCCGGCTCCGCGGGTGAGACCGCCTGAGTGATCCGATCACGGACGGAGGCCGTACCGGGAAGTTCCGGTACGGCCTCTCTCACAGCCGCGCGCCGGTCAGGCACTCGTGAGGATCTGAGGGGACAGGTTCTTGATCATGGTGTTGGTCCAGCGCATCTGACGCAGCGTGCGGGGGTGGCAGGCCGTTGCCAGGTTCAGCAGCCGCGTGTCCTTCGCTGCCTGTCCGGCTTGGGCGAGCATCTCCCAGTACAGCGAGTTCCCGGCTGCGCCGAGGTGCAGGTCCCGGAGGTCTTCGAGCAGGAGAAGACCGGGTTCGGGCCGATGGCCCATGGCTTCGGCGGATTTCCCGCGGATCGTCGGCATGAGGCCCGAGGCGGACCGGTGCGCAGGAGCGTCGAGAGTCAGACCGTAGTGGCCGGCTGTCTCCGCCAGGCGGGCGCAGTGCTCGTCGGACCAGGTGACCAGGTCCTTCGCCACGTGGTGGACCTCGTGTTCGGTGCTGTGGCGTTCGGCGACGACGACCAGTTCCCTGGCCAGTTGCCGCTCTCCGTGGTGCAGCGCACGCAGGGTGAGGGTGATTCCGTTCACTGTGCGCCTCCGTCGGTGTCGTCCCCGTACATGCCGGTCGTCTCCCGGACCCGCGCCGCGACACCGCCTTCGGTGGGTCTGACGCTGCCCCTGCGCGAAGGTGCCGACGCGGTGGTCGTGGGGGCGGGGGCAGTGCGCCCCGCACTCTTCTCGAGAAGGGTCACCGCAGCCGCGGCCGTCTTGAACAGCGGCTGCTTGGAGACCGGGTCCCAGTCGGTGACGGTCGTCTCGTTCGCCGCACGCGGCGGGGTCCTGTCGTCCGGACCCGAGCCGGAGTCCGTGTCCCAGTAGCCGTAGTGGAAGGGGACGAACAGCAGGCCGGGCCGGATGTCGGTCGTTCTCAGCCGTCCTCGCAGGACACCTCGTGGGCTGGTGACTTCCACGAGGTCGCCCTCGCCGAGTCCATGGGCTGTCGCGTCGGAGGAGGAGATCTCCACCCACACGTCGGGCGCCGCCGCGTTCAGCTGAGGGGCGCGGCCCGTCTTGGTGCGGGTGTGGAAGTGGTAGAGGGTGCGCCCGGTGGTCAGCTGGAAGGGATAGGCGTCGCTCGGTGCCTCGTGCGGCGGGACGAACTCGGCGGCTCTGAGCATCGCCTTGCCGTCGGGGTTGGAGGAGCGGTACTCGGCTTCCGGGACGGACGCGCCGGTGAGGAGGTCCTTGCCGTAGGTCTCGCACACGTCCGGTTCCGCCCAGGTGACGCCCTGGGTGTACAGGCGGGGGGTTCCCTCCGGCACCTGCTCGGTGCACGGCCACTGGATGCCGCTGCCGCCGCGGAGTCCGCCGTAGGTGAGGCCGGTGTAGTCGCAGGGGCGGCCGGCACTGCAGCGTTTCCACGCCTCGAAGGCGGACTCCGGGTCGCTCCAGGTGATCAGCGGTGCGCCGTCCTTGTCCCGGAAGTCCATGCGCTCGGCGTAGTCGAGGAAGATGTCCAGGTCCGGCCTCGCTTCGCCCGGCGGTTCCACCGCCTTGTCGGACAGGTGCACGGTGCGGTCCGCGTTGGTGAAGGTGCCGGTCTTCTCACCCCATGTCGCCGCCGGCAGGACCACGTCCGCCAGCTGTGCGGTCTCCGTGAGGAACAGGTCCTGGACCACGACGAACAGCCGGTCCTGCGAGAGGACGGAGCGGATGCGCGACAGCTCGGGCAGGGAGACGGCCGGATTGGTGCCGCTGATCCACAGCATGCGGATCGAGCCCTGTTCCGCGTAGCGGAACATCTGCATGGCGTGGGTGGGCGGGGCGTAGTGCGGGATCGTCGTGGTCTCGACGTTCCAGACCTTGGCGAGGTCGGCCACGTGCTGGTCGTTCTGCCAGTTGCGGAACCCGGGGAGGTCGCCGTCGGCGCCGCATTCCCGGGTGTTCTGAGCGGTGGGCTGACCGTTCATCTGCAGCACGCCGGCGCCCGGCCGTCCCAGCATGCCGCGGAGCAGATGAAGGTTGTTGATCTGCACCGCGGCGGCCGTGGCCTGGTGGGACTGGTAGACACCCTGCAGGACGGTGGACAGGAGCCTGTCGGCCGTGCCGAGCACCTCGGCCGCCTCCACGATCCGCGCGGCCGGTACGTCGCAGACGCGCGACGCCCACTCGGGGGTGCACTCCTCGACCGTCCTGGCCAGCTCGTCGAAACCGACGGTGTGGGCCTCGACGTAGTCGTGGTCGACGCGGTCGGTGCGGATGACCTCGTGCAGGAGGGCGTTGAGCAGTGCGACGTTCGTCCCGACCCGTGGGGCCAGGTGCACGGTGGCCGCACGCGCGACCCGGGTGGGCCGGGGATCCACACACACCAGACGGGGCGGATCACCTCCCGCCAGCCGGTCGAGGACGCGCATCCACTGCACGGGCTGGGTCTCGGCGAGGTTGTGACCGAACAGCGCGATCACGTCCGCGTGGTCGATGTCGTCGTACGTACCGGGCTGACCGTCACAGCCGAAGGACTCCTTGAGAGCCTCGGCCGCGGTCGACGTACAGAGGCGCGTGTTCCCGTCGAGATGATTCGTGCCGATACCGGCACGGGCCGCGACGGCCAGCGTGTAGTACTCCTCCAGGAACAGCTGGCCCGAGGTGTAGAAGCCGATCGACCCGGGGCCGCGCTCCCGGAGCAGGTCGCGCGAGCGCGTGGCCACCAGCTCCATCGCGGTGTCCCAGTCCGTCTCGACCAACCGCCCGTCGCGACGGACCAGCGGCTTGGTCAGGCGGTCCGGTGAGGCGTTGGCCTGCCAGCCGAACACGTCCTTCGGCCCCAGCCGGCCGCGATTGACCCGGTCCACCACCCGGCCGCGCACCCCCACCATCCGGCCGTCCTTGACCGCGATGTCCATGGCGTCACCGTCGGAGTGCAGGATCGAAGCGGCCTGGACCCACCGCTCCACGCTCCCTGGCTCCACACCCTCCGCCAGGTGCGTGTCCACGCGCGGCGGCCACGCCTGGCCACGGGCGTACGGAGTGCGGCCGCCCCACGGCTGTGCGATCCGGTCGACCGAATGTTCCATGCGTACCACCCGTCAGCGCTTGCGGCGCCGGTTGCACCGACCGCTCATCGGTACCCGCAACGGGCTTCCTCTAACGGCTCCACGTCAGCCCGCAGTGGCCCGGGCACGCGGGCACCGGCCGGCGCTGCCTCGTGTTTCGTCCGCGCCGCTCTCCCTTGGAACGACCAAGGGCCGGCTCCGGATCTGCCTGAAACCGGCCCTGGTCTACGGGGTCCAGCGGAGCTTCACGCACATGGTCCGGTGGTAGCGGCGGTGTCACCCGCCGGCCGCCGCCACGGTGGGCCAGTCAGCAGGGAAGCAGGACAGCGCAGGCTCCCCGAGATGCGGGAGCCGGCGCTGCCTCTGTCAGCGGCTACGGGTTGACGCAGCCGATCGAGCCGACCGGGAGGTTGTTGCCGGCCGATGTCGCTGTGAATCCGAAGGTGACGCTGCCGTCCGGTGGGATGGACCGGTTGTAGTCGAGACTCCTGACCGTGACCGTGCCGTCGGACCCAGTGGTCAGCGCACCGTTCCATACGCTGCTGATCTTGGCTCCGGCGCCGGGTGTCCACTCCACCGCCCAGCCGTCACGCGCCGTCGTGCCGTGGTTCATGACCTCGACGGACCCCTGGAATCCACCGCTCCAGTAGTTGGTCACGCGGTAGACGGCCATGCACCCGCTGTGCGGGTCGGTCGGCGTGGGGGTCGGGTCCGGGGTCGGCGTGGGGTCCGGCGTGGGCGTCGGGTCCGGGGTGCTGCCCGAGCCCCGGATGCCGGTGACCTCGCCGTTGCCGCCGTCGAAGACGACGTCGGAGCAGGAGAAGAAGTTCTCCTGGCTGTCCGAGCGCACCCACTGGATGAACATCACCGCGTCACCCGAGCGGCCCGAGGGCAGGTCCAGATCCCAGTAGTAGTGGCCGCCGTCCGTGCCCGGGGAGCCCGTCTGGGGCGGGTTGGTGACGGTCTCGATCAGGTCCAGGTCGTCCCAGCCCAGCTCCGTGCTGGGTGAGTAGCCGGGCTTGGACAGGTACACCCGGAAGGAGCCCGGGTGCGCGGCCCAGTTGCTGTGCTTGACCTGGATCGTCCGGCCGGCCGTCAGGTGCGTGCGGGGCCAGTCGGAGCGGGCGGCGTTGTATCCGGTGAAGTTGTACGGCGACCGGTCACCGGCGCTGCACAGCTTTCCGTCCGGGACGTAACCGGCCCCTCGTCCACCCGCGTTGGAGTCGAGCACGGCGAACCAGTTGTACAGCGCCGTCGAGCCGCTCTCGCTGAGCGCGGCCTCGCACGCCGGGTTGGTCGGGTCCAGGGCGCCGGTGCTGGTCTTGGCGTCCAGCCAGCAGAGGTAGGTACGCGAGCCCGGCGTCATCGTCACGCCGTGAGCCTGCGCGTTGCCCTGGCCCAGCAGTGCCAGGGCGATTCCGCCGAGCAGGGTCGCGAACACCGCCGCCAGGGAAACAAGTTGTCTCTTGCGTCGAGCCATGGTGTCTCCTGTGCCTGTGTGGGGACTTCTTCCGATTGCGCCTGTCTCCTTCCGTCACCGTCCGGTGAGGGAACCCTCGCTCGGCGGAGACGGCGCCCGCCTTGATGAGCGAGGGATCTGAAAGTGCCGTGCGCGGCCCGGGGAGGCGCTGGGTCCGAGGCGGCTCTGCGGCAAGGCGGGCGGGGAGCGCGGGGCCCGCCCCGTACGTGCGGGGAGGTGAGTGGGGCGGGCCGTCGTCGTGCGCTGGATTCAGGCGCAGCGGGCACCGTTGAGGCTGAATGCAGACGGCTGCGAGAATGTGCCGCTGTAGGTCCCCTGGAAACCGAACGTCTGGCTGGAGCCGGCCGCTATCCGGGCGCTGTGCGCGAGGCCGGTCGCCGTCACCGCTCCGGACGCCCCGCTGACGGTGGCGTTCCACGCGTTGGTGACGCGTTGCCCGGAGGGCAGGGTGAAGGACAGCTTCCAGGAGTCGACGGGCGTCACACCGGTGTTGGCGACCGTGACGTCGGCGGTGAAGCCGCCGGTCCAGACGTTCGTCGCGTAGGTCACCTTGCAGGCCGTCACCGGGTCCCCGGGCCCACCCGGATCGCCGGTGCCCGGAGTCCCGAGGTTCACAGCCGACGAGAAGGAGTTCACCGCGAGCCCGGCACCGTTCTGCCACGGCTCGAAGCCGGCCTGGACACTCGTGAGATACCAGTTGTTCTGGGCCATGCCGCGGGAGACGGTGTTCCGGACGAAGTCCATGACGTCGAAGCTCCAGCTGGAGACGGCCGACGGGGCGACGAAGGAGATGACGTCGTTGGAGCCGTTGCTGCCCGTCCACACCTGCCAGGTGCGCCCTCCTACGGAGGCGGTGCCGACCTGCGAGCCGATCGGCTGGATCGGGCCGACCTTGTTGAACCAGATCATGATCTCGGTGCGGTTCACCCCGTCCTTCTTGGGTGTGGGGTCCAGCCAGATGTCGTACGACGCGTTGTACACGGCGTCGCCGACATAGCCGTAGGAGATGCTGCTGGGAGCGCTGGCGATACCGCTGACCTGCGCCGGGAGATTACTTCCGGGCGAACAGTTGGTGTAGTGACAGCCGTTGAAGACCGAGGGATAGGATTTCGGGGCGCCGTTCGTGGGGACGGAGCCGTCGGCCCGGGTCACCCTGAAGCCGCTGTCGGTAGCGGTGACGCACTGGGGGGCGCTGGTGCCCCAGCGGTTGTTCTGGACCACGTAGCGGCCCTGGATCGTCGTCGAACCGTACTCCTCGCAGACCAGGGTGTCCGCGTGGGCCGCCGGAGCGGCGGCCAGGACGGCCGCCACGGTGGCGAGAGCGAGGAGCAGCGCGCCGAGCAGGCTGCGTGAGGTTCTGGGGCGGTGCGGTGACGCTCGCATGCGGGGCCTCTCCAGGAGGGATGACCGGGTGGGGCGATCAGGGAATCGGGAGCGCCCAGCCGCCTTCCGCTGGGAGCGCTCCCACCCGCTGGTTCGTAGGGGACTGTAGGAGCGTCGGTGTGCCCTGACAACCCATCGGGGCGGAATGCGGCAAACGGATTCCGGAGGGGCAGGTCAGGGGCAGGGGTTGAGCCGTGCGACTTCGGGAGCGCTCCCGATGGGGCGCGCTGGGGACCTCTGGCACGTCCGCACCGGGCCGGTCCGCTGGCCGGCGGCCGGGTGCGCGAGGGCGGCCCAGGCCGACTCGCGCGCCACCCGCCGGATCCGCAGGATCACATGACGCCAGGCGACCTCCGGCTGGTCCATCTCCTCCAGCAGCAGCAGCCGCCGCTCCGTGAACCGGCCGATCTCCTCCATCTGCTGGCGGCCGGTCGTCAGCGGCGGTTTCGTCTGCTCGGCCGGCTCGAAGTCGTCGAAGCCGACCACCGCCACGTCCGCGGGCACCCGTTGTGGTGTGCGACGGCACGGTGGGGACAAAGTGGCCGGTCGGAGGCTGAGGCTATTCCGGCTGGGGCCATCGCTTGATGATGTGCGGCGCGGAGAACGGAGCCGGCCAGGTCTGCGGACGGACTTCCTCGGTCGCCTCGGACTCCTCGTCTGATTCGGACGGCAGCGGCCAGGTTCCGGCGAGAGGCCCGGGCTCGGGTCCAACCTGCGGGCACGTCGAATCGTGCCGCGTCGTCGAGGCAGTCGGTGCAGCCCATCACGATGAGCCGTCCCGAGGGCCTGCGGAGGCTTGCCTCGACGACGTGGTCGAAGTCGTCGCTGTCGTCGTGCGGCTGATGTGCGAGGACATGCACCCTGACCGCCACGGTGTCGTTGGCGGCGGTGCCGACGGCCAGGGCATCTTCAGTGCTGCCGATCAGTGCTGCGGCGCGCGTAGTGGCGCTGCGCCTTCGCCCGGTTGCCGCACCCGGCCATGGAGCACCAGCGGCGGGTGCCGTTCTTGGACACATCGTAGAAGTGCAGCACGCACGCCTCGTTCGCGCAGGGGCGGATCCGGTCCGGCCGCTCGGCCACCAACTGCAGCCAGTTCTCGGCCGCGTACCAGGCGGGCGCCCACGCCGGGTGCGTCAGCTCGACCACGGACTCGGGCGTTCCGGCGGCTCCGAGGCGCCAGCGTATCCGGCCGGCTCCTAGGACTTCGTTGAGCGCAGCCGCGGCCCGCGCCGGGGGCGGGTCCTTTCGCAGGACCAGGGTGTCGAGCGCCGTGCGGGTCTGCAGCAACGGGTCGAGGGTGGCGTGGTCCGCCGCCGGGGTGAAGGGACCGGTCGCCGCCCGCACGGAAGCACCTGCCAGCCAGACGCCGAGCCCGTCGACGGAGCCGAGCAGGTCGTGATGCCCGTCGGCGTCGATCCAGCGGGTGTTGAGCAGATCGAGCGCGAGCGGTTCTCCGGTGAGCGGCCGCGGGTCGGTGCCGATGGGATGCGGCATGGCTGGGTCCTTCCGTCGCCGGCAGTCGGAGTTGCCATGTCGATACTAACCGGCCAAGTGGAGATCAACGGTTGACCTTGATTGTCTCTAACCATTAAAGTCACTTTCAACGGTTGCGAGAGCGCTCGCAGCCCCTACGAAACCGGGGAAGTCATGAGCAAGGCGGAGAACCTGCAGACCGGCCACATCGGTCTCAACGTCACCGATCTGGACCGTTCGCTCGCCTTCTACCGCGAGGTCTTCGACTTCGAGGTACTGGCCGAAGGCAAGGAGGACGGTCGGCGCTGGGCCTTCCTCGGCCGGGGTGGGCGGCTCCTCGTGACCCTCTGGCAGCAGAGCGAGGGCACCTTCGCGACCGACCTGCCCGGCCTGCACCACCTCTCCTTCCAGGTCGACACGATCGAGGAGGTCAGGGCGACGGAAGAGGTCCTGCGCACGCTGGGCGCGGAGTTCACCTACCAGGGCGTCGTGCCGCACGGCGAGAGCGGAGCCTCCGGCGGCATCTTCTTCACCGACCCCGACGGCACCCGCCTGGAGATCTACGCGCCCACCGGGGCCGACCCGTCCGCCGCCCCGACCGCCGGTGCCCCCACCTGCGGCTTCTTCTAGATACCGCGGAACGGAGAAGCCACCACCCGCCCCCGCGCGTACGCCACGTCCCACGGAGTGCGCACGGGTCCACAGCCGGAAGGACATGCCGTGATCGCTTACCACAGCGGCGAGATCACCGTGCAGGGGCGAGCCGGCCTCGCCCGGCAGGCGGAGCTCTCTCGCGGAGCCATCGTGAACACCGTTCCCGACGTGGCGGCGGGCTTCCTGGCCCAGCAGCCGATGATCGTGATCGGCGGCAAGGACCGCGACGGCCGGATCTGGGCCACCCAGCTCACCGGCCCGCCCGGCTTCCTCGAAGCGGCGGGCGACGTCTTGACCATCGGCGCGTTGCCACCCCCCGAGGACCCGCTGGCCGGACCACTCACCGAAGCCGGGGCCGACGCCCCCGCCCGGATCGGCATGATCGCGATCGAACCGGCCACCCGCCGCAGGATGCGTGTCAACGGACGAGCCGTCCGCACCGGTGACCAGTTGCACGTCACCGTCGACCAGGTGGTCGCCAACTGCCCCAAGTACATCCAGAAACGCGACCACCGCACGCTCGCGCCGGACGACCGGACCGCCGAGCGCACCGTCACCGACGGCACCGAACTGAGCCCCGACCAGCAGCGGACGCTGCGCGAGGCGGACACCTTCTTCGTCGCCACCGCCTCGGAGCGGGGCGACGCCGACGCCTCCCACCGGGGAGGCAACCCCGGTTTCGTCCGCGTCCTCTCCCCGACCTTGCTGTTCTGGCCCGACTACGCGGGCAATGCCATGTTCCTGACTCTCGGCAACCTGGAACGCAACGCGTCCGCAGGCCTCCTCGTACCCGGCTGGGACACGGGGACCACCCTGCACGTCACCGGCAGCGCCCGCACGGTCTGGGACGCACAGGCAACCGCCGCGATCCCCGGCGCCCAGCGGATCGTCGAGTTCGCCGTCACGGGCGTACGGGAGATCACGGCCCTCTCCCCGCTGCGGTGGACCGCGCCCGCCTACTCCCGTTTCAACCCGCCGGCCGCCTGAGCGCGCGCCGTGCCCCTCACTTCCGACCATCGCAGGAGCCCCTATGCAGATCTCCGTGGACATGAACCTGTGTGAGAGCCACGGGCAGTGCGTCTTCGCGGCGCCCGAGGTCTTCTCTTTCGACGACGAGGAATACCTCGTCCACGACGCCGCCCCCGACGACGCGCTGCGCGAGAAGGTGAAGAGGGCCGCCACCGCCTGCCCCGTCCGCGCGATCACCATCGGCTCCCTCTCGGCGGCCGCCTCGTGACCACCGCCCCTCCCCACCCCCGGGACATCCTGATCGTCGGCGCCTCCCTGGCCGGCGTCAGAGCAGCGGAGACACTGCGGGCGGAAGGCTTCACCGGAACGCTGACCGTCGCCGGGAACGAACGCCTCGCCCCTTACGACCGCCCCCCGCTGTCCAAGGGGTTCCTCACCGCCGAAGGCGATCCGCCGGCGACGAAAATCCCGCTGTCCGACGAACTTCGCGCCCGCTGGCTCCTTGGACGGACCGCGGTCGCGCTCGACGTCCGGGCCAGGACCGTCGCGTTCTCGGACGGGACGCGACTGCCGTACGACGGTCTTGTGATCGCCACCGGTGCCACCGCCCGTCGTACCGCCGGTCCGCCGGCTCCGGCGAAGGGCGTGTTCACCTTGCGCGGCCACGACGACGCCACCCGGCTCCGCGGCGCGCTCGCGCGGAGCCGCTCCCTGCTCGTCGTCGGCGCGGGCTTCCTCGGCGGCGAGATCGCCGCGGCCGGCCGGGCCCGCGGCCTCGACGTCACGCTCGTGGAGAGGGAAGCCGTCCCGCTGGAGCGCGCCGTCGGTCCCGAGGTGGGGGCGTTCATCGGCGTACTGCACCGGGAGGCGGGCATCCACCTGCGGGCCGGCACGACGGTGACGGAATTCCGGACCGCCGGCGATGGCGGCCTCTCCGGGGCGCTGCTGGCCGACGGGACCGAGGTCGCCGCCGATACCGCGGTGCTGGCCCTGGGCGCCCTGCCCGCCACCGACTGGCTGACGGAGTCCGGCCTGCGCACCGACGGCGGCGTGCACTGCGACACCCGCCTGCTGGCCTTGGCCCTGGATGGCACGCCCGTGCCCGGCGTCGTCGTCGCGGGAGACGTCGCCAGGGCGCCGCAGCCGCTGGCGGGCGGAGCCGCCCTGGCGCTCGGCCACTGGACCAACGCGGTGGATCAGGCGGCGACGGCGGCGCGCACCCTGCTGCGCGGTGCGGAGAGCCCGGCCTTCGACGAGGTCCCGTCCTTCTGGTCCGACCTGCACGGCGTCCGGATCCGTTCCGTGGGCCTCCCCGCCGTCGCCGACACGGTGAAGATCCACGAGCTGGACCTTTCCACCCGGCGGTTGGAAGCCAGTTACCACCGGGCGGGACGCCTGGTCGGAGCCCTGACGGTCGGCCGGACATCCCGTCTCGCGGCCTACCGCCGATCGCTGGCAGAAGCGTCCCGTGCGCATCTCACCGCCGTGTGACACCGGGCGCCGTGAAGGCGGCGGCCCGGTGGACGCGCCGGGAGGACCAGGCGCGATGGCGGCGGCAACGACGTAGATGGTGATGCCGGCCGCGAATCCTCCTGGCAGCCAGCTGAGCAGGCCGGAGTCGGCGTGGTCGACGAGCTGGCGGATCGCGCCCTGTCCTCCAAGGACGACGAGAGCCCCACCAAGGATCTGCAGACCGTCGTACTTCGTGCGATGCCCTCCAGAGCTCAAGACGTCGCCGCCTCAGCAGAAGCACCGCTGAGGACGGTGGGGAACCAGGTGTGAACGGGAGTGAGTGTCGGTGATGCAGGCCATCCATTGATCGTCGCCAGGAGCTGCCAGTAGCGCTTGGCATGTGGGGCAACGGTCATCTGTAGGCGGGCGAGGAGCCAACGGCGCAGATCGCCGTCGCCGGCACACGCGAATGCGTGGCCGGCGAGGCCGCCCAGTGAGTCGGCCAGGGGTGCGGTCTTGAAGGACGGGGGAAGGACGCCGGCGGAGACGGCTTCGTCGATTCGTTCACGCATGGCTTGGTTGAGACCGCCGTGCAGGCTGCCGACGTCCTGCTGGGAAGACGCTTCCGCCTGTTCCTCAGCCATGCGCCGTGCAGCGGTACGGAAGTCGGCGTTCTGGCAGAGTTCGGCGAGTTCCATCCAGGCCTGGCAGACGGGACTGACATGGTTCGCCGATGCCGGGGTTCAGTTGCACGGCCTTCGCTGGACGGCCGGCCACGGATCCCTGATGACCACACAGCGCTACCGACATCCGGACGTACGCAAGATCGCGGCAGCCGGCACAGCGTGCTACGCGCACCGCGTTCGCTGCCGGGCCCGGTCGTCATGACCCGCTGACGCCGGCCAAGGAGGCTGGTCCCCAGCTGGTCCCCAGAAACGAGTCAGGGCCGGTTTCGGATTGCTCCGAAACCGGCCCTGACCTACGACTGTCTCCAGTCGGGACGACAGGATTTGAACCTGCGACCCCTTGACCCCCAGTCAAGTGCGCTACCAAGCTGCGCCACGTCCCGATGCCCGCCTGACCTGGGGTTTCCCCTGGCCGAACGCGCATGAGAACAATACCGCACTTGCACCGGTGCTCACGAACCCGTTTCCGGCCCCGGCGCCGGCGGCCCACTGCTCTCAGCGCGAGGCCAGGAACGCCCGGTACCAGGCGAGGGTGGCGTCCAGGGTGTCGGAGAGCGGAGTGGGCGACAGTCCGTAGGCCTTCTCGATGGCGGAGGAGTCGACGGTCTGGCCTTCGGTGTGCTGGTAGAACATCTCGGCGTACGCGGCCATGAAGACCTCGTCGAAGGGTCCGAACGGGCGCGGCTCGGCGACGACCGTGAGGTCCAGGGGCCGGCCGACCCGCTCCTCGATCATCGCGAAGATCTGGCGCGTGGTGAGCGCCGGAGCCGTGGGCAGGTGCCAGACGCGTCCGTCGCCGGACGGCTCCTCGCCGAGGGTGGCGAGTCCGGTCGCGACATCGGCGATGTACGTGTAGCTGTGCGGCAGGTCGATGTCTCCGAGGGCCGGGACCCGGCCGCCGGTGAGCGCCGCGGGGAAGACGGCGCCGCCCAGTGTGGAGTTGAGCACTCCCGGCCCGACGAAGTCGGCAGAGCGGCCCAGCACGGCGCGGACCCGCCCCTCGGCGTGCGCGGCGAGGTACCGCGCGTCGAGCTCCGCGCGCATCACGCCCTTGCCACTCGTCGCGTTCCACGGAGTGTCCTCGGTCATCACCGCACCGTGCGTCTCTCCGTACGGGTAGAGCGTGTCGAGGACGACGAGACGCGCGCCGGTCGCCTCGGTCGCCGCGAGGACGGCCTTCTGTATGCGGGGCATCACCTCGACCTGGAGGTGATAAGCGACGTTGACGCAGTGGTACACGACAGCCGCCCCCTCGACGGCCTGGCGGGCGCCTTCGGGGGTGGACACGTCCGCCGCGAAGCGGCCGACGCCCTTGATTTCAGGACCCTGCCCGTTCCGGTCGACGAGGCGGACCTGGTGGCCTCGGGTGGCGAGCTCCCGGGCCAGGGCGGTGCCGGCCGGCCCGGCGCCGAGGACGGTGTGGAGAGCGGGTGCGGTGGGCATGGGTGTGCTCCTTCGACTCAGCGTTGGGTTATGACCCCTCACTTCTGTTAGAGACTGTAACTCTCGCGACGAGTCGTAGCAATGCGCCCCCACAACCCTGGGCAGCCACGCTCACTTCCGCCCGCCGCGGCGACGCTTCGGATGGCCAGGACCGCGGCTCCGTAGCCCGCGCCCTCCGGGTTGAGAGCCGTACCGGGCACCACGACGCGGTCGATGCGGTCCTGAAGCAGATCGCGAAGGACCCGGGCGTCGGGATCGCCACGCTGTACCGGCGCTTCCCGACCCGCGAGCAGCTGGTCGACGCCACCTACCGCTACGAGACGGTCCGCCCCTCCGCCCGGACGTCGGGTCTCCTGGGCGAGCTGCCCGCCGTCCAGGCACTGCGCGTCCGGATGTCCGAGGTGCCGGACCACGTCGCCACCAAGCACGGCATGGCCGACACACTCCTGTCCTCATGAGCCTCGCGGGCGTCACCCTCAACGCCGGGACCGCACGCCAGCGCGCACAGGCCGAGCGACTGCTCGACCTGCTGATGGACGGCATCACCCGCACGCAGGGGTGGCCTCATCCTTGTTACGCTTCGTAACGGAAGTGATCGCGTCTAGCGGTCGTGGGCGTCGAGCAGAGCGAGCAGAGGAGTCCCCCGATGGTCCGAGGCCAGGAGGGCCCCCGTGCCCGCTACCGGGAGCAGACCCGGTCGGAGATCAAGGACACGGCGCTGCGGCAGCTGGCCGAGTCGGGAGCCGGCGCCCTCGCGCTGACCCGGGTCGCCAAGGAGATGGGCCTGTCGGGGCCGGCGCTCTACCGGTATTTCGCGGGCCGCGACGATCTGCTGAGCGCGCTGATCAGGGACGCCTACGACGACGCGGCCACGGCGGTCGCCGATGCGGCGGGCGCAGCGGAGGAGGCGGGGCGGAGCCCGCGTGCCCGGCTGCAGGCTCTGGGCGGCGCCTACCGTGCCTGGGCGGCGGCGGAGCCGCACCGCTACCTGCTGATCCAGGGCGCCCCCGTGCCGGGCTATGTCGCCCCCGGCGACACCCGGGACCGCGCCCGGGCTGTGCTCGGCCCGTTCCTGCCGCTCTTCGCGGCCGGGTCACCTGGGCCGAGCGCGTCCGCCCTGGTGAGCGAGATGGAGGCCTGGCTCACGGCCGACACAGGTGTCGGCGAGTGGGTCGCCCGGTACGCCCCGCACACGGCTTCGGACACGCGCCGCGCGGCGTGCGGTCTGGCGGGCGCCGTACTCGTATGGGCGCAGCTGCACGGCTCCGTGGGGCTGGAGACGGCGGGGCAGTTCACCGGGATGGGGCACAGCGGCGACACCCTCCTCGCCGCACAACTGCACCTGCTCGCGGACGCCTTCGCACTGGACTGAGCGTCCGCATCCGGCGTCAGGGGGGCGAGACCTCCCGGCGTTCGATCTGTACGGCGAATTCCCGGGCCAGCAGCTTGATGGCGTCGAGTCCGGCCCGGCCCCAGGCCCGCGGCACGGTATCGACGGCGCAGACGGTGCCGAGCGCGATGCCCGTACGGTCGATGAGCGGGGCGCCGAGGTAGGAGCGGATGCCTATGTCGTCGACCACCGGATTGCCCGCGAACCGCGGATAGTCGCAGACGTCGTCCAGCACGAGGGCCTTGCGCCGCACGAGCACGTGCGGGCAGTAGCCGTGGTCCCTGGCCAGGTACCGGCCGCCGTTTCCGGCCGCGGCGACCGCGCCCAGGTCCGCTCCGCCCCGGATGCCGGCCGGGGTGTGCAGCCCCGCGAAGAACTGCCGGTTCTCGTCGATGAAGTTGACTATCGAGAACGGCGTCGCGGTGACCTCCGCCACCCGGTCGGCGAAGGCGTCGAAGCTGTCGAACGAGGCGTCGGCGCGCTCCCCCAGACCGAGCCTCCGCAGCCGTGCGCTCCTGCGCGCCCCGTCCTGGTCGACGGGGGTGAGCAGCGGCCGGCCCGTCCCGTACGGGATCACGGATGGGCTCCGAAGCCCGAGAGCGGCGCCGGTGCGGTGGCGTTGATGAGGTGCTGGACGAGTGTGACCAGCGCCCCCGTTCCCGAGCTGGCGATCCTGGCGTCGCAGAGGACGACCGGCACCGCCGGGCCGAGATCGAGAGCCGCCCGCACCTCTTCCGGTTCGTAACGGTAGGCACCGTCGAACTCGTTGACCGCGACGATGAATCCGATACCGCGCCGCTCGAAGAAGTCGACGGCCGGGAAGCATTCGGCCAGTCGGCGTGTGTCGGCGAGCACGACCGCTCCCAGGGCGCCCTTGGACAGCTCGTCCCACATGAACCAGAAGCGCTCCTGCCCCGGGGTACCGAAGAGGTAGAGCACGTGCTGCTCGGACAGCGTGATCCGGCCGAAGTCCATGGCCACGGTGGTCGCCGACTTGGACTCGATGCCCTCGAGGCTGTCGGTCGCCGCGCTGACCTGCGTCAGGAGCTCCTCGGTACTCAGCGGTGCGATCTCACTGACGGCGCCCACGAACGTCGTTTTGCCGACGCCGAAACCGCCCGCGACCAGGATCTTGAGGGCCACGGGAAAGTATTCGGAGCTGTCAGAGCTGTCGTCGTAGACCATCGAGCACTGCCTCCAGCAGGGATCGGTCGGTTGGCATGTCATGGAACGCGGGGGCGTGCGCGGTGACCGCTCCGCAGTCGACCAGGTCGGACAGGAGGACCTTGGTGATGACGGCGGGCAGTCGCAGGTGGGCGGCGATCTCCGCCACGGACGTGGGCCCGCCGCAGAGCTCCAGGGCCACGGTGTGCTCAGGACCGAGGTGGGCCTGGGGCAGGCTCCCCGTGGCCATCACCAGGGAGAGCAGGTCGAGCACGGTGGTCGGCCTGGTCCGGCCGTTGCTCACGGTGTACGGGCGGATGAGCCGGCCTGCCGCGTCGTCGAGCAACGGCCCGTCCTGCGGGGCCGGCATCCTCACAGCCCCGGGGTGAACGGCGCTCCGGCCGGCTGCCGGAGCGGCGTCATCAGGTACGGGCGCACGCTCTTGACCAGCATGGCCATCTCGTACCCCAGGACGGCGGCGTCCGCCTCGCGGCCCGCGAGGACGGCGAGACAGGTGCCGGAGCCGGCGGTGGAGACGAACAGGAGCGTCGAGTCGAGCTCGACCACGACCTGCCGCACGTCACCGTTGTCACCGAATCTGGCACCGGCGCTGCGGCCGAGTGAGTACAGGCCCGCGGCCAGGGCGGCCATGTGATCGGCGCTGTCGGCGTCCATGCCGTGTACCGATTTCACCAGGCCGTCCGCCGAGAGGAGGACGGCGCTGCGCGTGTAGGGCACGCGTTGGACCAGGCCGCTCAACAGCCAGTCGAGGTCCGAGACCTGACCGGACGGCATTTCGCTCGTCATGGTTCATCTACTCCTTGAACATGTTTTCAGTTAGGGGGTCCGGTTCGGGCGTCCGCGGTCCGCGGCGCCCCGGGTCCATCCGCTCGGCACCGGCTGTCGCGTGGGTCGCCGGGGAGCGGAACGGCAGCGGGGCGAGGCCGTGGGAGCGCTGGGCCCCGACGGCCAGGGCGGGGCCGGGGGCGGGGGCGGCGGGCTCGGCGTCCGGTGCGGCGAATGCGTCCGACGGTTGCTGTTCCTCGGCGGTCTGGGCCTCCGCCAGGTCGACCCCGCGCCGGAAGGCGGCCATCAGGCCGGGGTCGTGCAGGGCGTTCCCGGCCTCGGCGCGGGGCACCGGAGCCTCCCTGAGCTGCGGGACCATGTGCTCCTGGTTGCTTCGCCTGGGGAGCTGGGGACGGTCCGAGGAAGCCGGGGGCGCCTCGGGGGCACCGGTGTCCGCGGCGGCCCGGACGAAAGCGACCGACCCGGCGGACGGGGCGGGGGCGGCAGACGGGGCGGGGGCGGCGGACGGGGCGGGGGCGGCGGACGGGGCGGCGGGTACGGCCGCGGGGGCGGTCCCGGCGGCGGGCGCCGGCTCACCCGACGGTGCGGGCACGGCGGTCTCGACGGGCCGGACACCCGGCGGGGACGCCGCGAGGTTCGGCCGGTCGACCCGCTCGGCTCGCAGCGGCAACGGCGGCCCCTCCCCCGGGGTCCGGTCCAGCCGCGGCGGAGGCTGGGCCGTGGCCTGCGGTGGGACGGGCGATGAGTCGCGGACTCCGGACGGCGGGGCCGCCGTCGTCCCGGCCCCCGTGGCCCCGGTCGGTGTCGTGGCGTCGATGTCGATGCCCAGGAGGATCTCCGGCAGCACGAGCACCGCCTGCGTGCCGCCGTAGATGTTGCTCTGCAGACGTACGGCGATGCCGTGTCTCCGGGCCAGGGAGGCGACGACGAACAGTCCGATCCGCCCGTCCTGCAACAGATGCGCGACGTTGACCTGGTCGGGGTCGGCGAGCAGGCTGTTCATCCGCTTCTGCTCGGGGCCGGGCATGCCGAGTCCCCGGTCCTCCACCTCCAGCGCCAGCCCGGCGGTGACGCGCTGGGCGCGCAGCAGGACCTGGGTGTGCGGGGCTGAGAACACCGTGGCGTTCTCGACGAGTTCGGCGAGGAGGTGGATCACGTCGGCTACCGCGTGTCCGCGCAGGGTGCCGTCGATCGGCGGGACCAGCTTCACCCGGGGGTACTGCTCGACCTCGGCGATCGCCGACCGCAGCACCTCGGTCATGGTCACGGGATTGCTCCACTGCCGCCGTGAGACGGCGCCGCCGAGCACGGCGAGGTTCTCGGCGTGCCTGCGGATGCGGGTGGCGAGATGGTCCACGTGGAAGAGGCCCTTGAGCAGGTCGGGGTCCTCGACCTCGTGCTCCAGCTCGTCGAGGATCTGGATCTCCCGGTGCACGAGGGACTGCAGCCGCCGGGCGAGGTTGACGAAGACCTCGACCTTGTGTTCGTTGCCGTTGCCGCGGAACAGCTGCGAGGCCTCGACGACCGCCGCCACCGCCTCGTCCTGCGAGCGGCCCATCTCGTGGGCGAGGAGATCGAAGACGTCCGCGTCGTCGGCCGCGGCCGGGGTCGGTCGGCGGGCGGGCAGGGGCTCACCGTCGCGCAGCTGTTCCACGACGCGCTTGAGCTCGGCCTGGTGCTGGGCGCCGGTGCGCCGGAGGGCAAGAGCGCGGTCGAGCACGCCGGTGGCGACACGGCCGGAGCCGAGGAAGGCCGCGGCCACGGCTGCAACAGCGAGTGCTCCGGATCCTCCGAGTGCCGCGAGGAGGCTGCCGGAGGGGCGCACCCCGGAGGCCCGGATGGTGAAGATGACGGCCGCCGCTCCGCTGAGCACGGCGGCCACGGTCGGCAGGAGGGCGGTGCGCAGCAGCTGTGGTCGCAGGCGGCTGTCGGGAACGGGCTGGGTGGCGCGCGGCCGGCTCCCGGCCGAGTGCGAACGGCCACCCGGACGGCCGTGCCGTCCACCTTCGCGGCGTTCCGGTCGCGCGTTGGGTGCGCGAAGTTGAGACATCATCGTCCTCGGTACGTGGGGCACCAGGAATCGGCATTCGTGTGGTGACACCTACGGTGGTCGGTCAGGCCCGGGTCAACGGTCGGGGCAGGCTCGACCGATATGAGCCCACCGTTGATCACCGGACACACACGGTAGTCGCCAATCACCCGTGCTCGACGTGCAGTTGTCGAAGTTGCCCGTCAGGCGTCCCGCTCTGGTATGACGCCTCGCACGGGCAGCCGAATCCCTCCACCACCGACTTCGTACGGGTGGCCGCATGTCGGCCTCATGTGCGAACGCGCGCGGGGCCGCCACGCCGGGTCCCGTACGCGCGAAGAGCGGTGTGCCCCGGAACCTCCGGGGCACACCGCTCCTCTTGCATATGCCGGCGGCGGGCGCGGGCGGGCCGCCCGCGCCCGCCGCAGGACTACTGCGCGCTGTGGACGATCTGGATCAGGTTGCCGCAGGTGTCATCCAGCACCGCCGTGGTGACCGGGCCCATCTCCAGCGGGTCCTGGGTGAAGCGCACACCGAGCCCGCGCAGCCGGTCGAACTCCGCGTGCACGTCGTCCACGGCGAAGGAGGTGGCCGGGATCCCGTCCTTGACCAGCGCGTCCTTGTACGGCTTCGCCGCGGGGTGGCCGTCGGGCTCCAGCAGCAGTTCCGTGCCGTCGGGATCCTCCGGCGAGACGACGGTCAGCCACCGGTCCGCCCCGAGCGGGACGTCGGCCTTCTTCACGAAGCCCAGCGCCTCCGTGTAGAAGCGCAGGGCCTTCTCCTGGTCATCGACGAAGACGCTGGTCAGATGGATCTTCATGCGGTGCTCTCCGGCGTGTCGGGCCTGAGCCACCGGGTCACGATGTGCTCGAGGGGCTCGGTGTTCAGGTCATGGAACTTGTAGCGGCCCTGGCGGCGC
Organism: Streptomyces sp. NPDC023573; assembly: GCF_055559735.1. NCBI lineage: Bacteria > Bacillati > Actinomycetota > Actinomycetes > Kitasatosporales > Streptomycetaceae > Streptomyces > Streptomyces sp. NPDC023573. The sequence goes on along the minus strand of NZ_JBVHKB010000006.1, from coordinate 26,742 downwards.
ACAAGGACGAGCCCTGCGGATTCCAGCACGGCCAGATGCTGGCTGACCGCCTGGCGGGACAGCCCGAGACCGTGCCTGGTCACCAGCCGCGCGCAGATCTCGAACAGGGTCTGGCCGTCGCGTTCCGTCAGCTCGTCGAGAATGCGCCGACGGGTGGGGTCGGCCAGGGCCTTGAAGACATCCTCCGCCATGACCACCACCATAGGCAAGTATCGACTTGCCTATCAACCCGGATCCCGGCGCGAAGTCCTGCGGCGGCCCCTCACCCCGGGTGGGCGGGCTGGAGCCCCGCGTACACCCCGTCCGTGCTCAGCAGCTCCTCGTGCGTCCCCACCTCGGCGATCCTGCCGCCCTCCATGGCCACGATGCGGTCGGCACCCCGGATGGTGGAGAGCCGGTGGGCGACGACGAAGACGGTCCTGCCGTGCACGAGCCTGGCGAGCGCCTCCTGCACGAGGGCTTCGGAACGGTTGTCGAGCGCCGAGGTCGCCTCGTCGAGCACCAGCACCCTCGGGTCACGGATCAGCGCCCGGGCGATGGCGAGCCGCTGCTTCTGACCACCCGACAGCTGCGCGCCGCGCTCCCCGATGACCGTGTCCAGACCACGCGGCAGACCGTTCACGAACTCCAGCGCGTTGGCGTCCCGGAGGGCGCGTATCAGCATCTCCTCGTCCGTGTCCCCCATTCCGTACGTGACGTTGTCGCGGATGCTGCCTTCGAAGAGGATCGACTCCTGGGGCACCACCGAAAGGAACCGCCGGTAGGTCCGGAGGTCGAGTCCGGCCATGTCGGTCCCGTCCAGCAGGATGCGGCCCGAGGTGGGCCTGATGAACCCGATGAGCAGGTTGAGCACCGTGGACTTGCCCGCGCCCGAGGCCCCCACGAGCGCGATGGTCTCACCCGGCCGTGCGGAGAGGGTGAACCCGTCGACCGCCGGCTCCCCGTCCTCGTACGCGAACCCGGCGTCCTCGAAGTCGATGCGGCCCACGACGCTCTCGACGCGTGCCTTGCCGGCGTTGTTCTCCAGGTCGGGCGCCTGCAGCACCTCACCCGCCGAACGCACCGACTCCAGGCCCTTGGTGAGGACCGGAGCCAGGCCCAGCAGGGTCGTCACGGAGCCGGTCAGCACGGTGAAGAAGGCACTGAGCATCACCACGTCGCCGGCGGTGATGGGCATCCAGCCGTGGTAGGCGACCAGGGCCGAGCCCGAAAGGCACAGGACACCGAGCGTGTTGAGGATGACCCAGGCCAGCGATCCGAAACGGCCGTTGATCATGTCCAGGCGCAGCCCGGCCGCGAACACCTGGCGCAGCGACCCGTCGACCCGGCCGAGCGCGGTCCGCTCCAGTCCGTGGGCACGGGTGATGGGGATCAGCGTGGTCATCTCCCCGACGCGGGAGGAGAGGTGTTCGACCTCACGGCGGAAGGACTCGTTGTGGCTGCGCAGTCTGCTGCGCAGTTTCATCACGAGGAAGCCGGCCGCGGGCACCACGACGAGGAAGAGGGGCAGGAACTCGGGTACCCGTACGCCGATGACGACGAGTCCGCCGATCAGCGTGACGACGGCACCGAGGCCCATGTCGGAGCTCTGCTGGACCATCTGTTCCACGGCTTCGACGTCGCGGACGACCTTGGCCTGGAGGACGCTCGAACTGACCCGTGCGTGATAGCCGACGGAGAGCTGCTGCATACGACGGCAGAGCGCCGAGCGCAGGGTCGTGCCCATGCGGCGGATGCTGCCTCCGAGCAGGCGTACGTACCACTGGTGCAGCGGGTAGTTGATCACGAGGATGAACAGCAGGACTCCGGTGGACTTCCAGATCCCCGATTCGGGGCCGTGCTGGACGACCACGTCGAGGACGGTCGCGGTGATCAGTGGCAGCAGCCAGATGGGGCTGTGCTTCACGACGAAGATGGCGCCCGCGAGGACCAGCTTGCCGCGGTCGGGTCGGAAGAGATGGCCGAGGGTGCGGACCGGGTTCTCGCCGCGGTAGCGGTGATCCAGGTGGTCGAAGGACGCCAGGGGTTCGGCGGAGAGCGATGAAAGCGCTTTCTTCATGCAATCATCCCACCTGTTCCGACCGCTGCCGACAACCCCCGTTCCACGGGAAGAGACGGAGGACGTCGGCCTGACCGGCGGAAATCTTTCGGGGTCACCCTGCGTATCCGCCCGCCGACCGGGTACCGGGCGTGGATGTTCAGATATAGGCGTGTACGAGTTCTGACCGTGCTGCTCGTCGGCTGGTCGGTGCTGACCGGCGTGGAGCGTTGGGCCGAGCAGGCGCCGTGGCCGAGCGCCGTACTGGGCGGCCTCGTGTGGGCGTGTGTGGTGGCCGGCGTGTGGTGGTTCGCCGAGTGGACCCAGTCACCGCTGCGTACCGCGCGCCAGGCGGCTGCGGCCCGCGAGCAGGCGGCGGCGCCCGGCCCTGAGGACGGGGCACCGCACGCACCGGATACGGACACCGGCACGGGCACTGGCACCGGCGGGGAACAGGTGATGGCCGGTAAGCCGGGTTCCTCCGCTCCGCCACGACGCTGACCGCCGGTCAGGCCCGCGACGGCCACGGACGGGAGCCGCCCGCGCGCACCACGGATGTGCGCACGGGCGGCTCCCGTCTGCGGCGGACCACACGAGGACCGTGGTCACAGCCCCCGTGGACCGTCGCCCGCGGCCGTGGACTCGGCCAGCTTCTGGAACTCGCCCAGGTCGTAGTTGGCCAGTGCCGAGTCGAGATTCGTCAGTGCGCCCAGGTGCTCGACGAACCCGTTGGGGTCGTACTCGATCTGCAGGGCGACCCGGCTGGAGGTGTCGTCGAGCCGGTGGAAGGTGACCACACCCGCGTGGTGCACCCCCTCGATCGTCTTCCAGGCGATCCGGTCCTGCGGGACGACCTCGGTGAGCTCAGCGACGAAGCTCTTGTCGGCGCCAGGCAGGGACAGCTGCCAGGAGAACCGGCGCTCGTCCATCGGATCCACCCGTCGAACGTGGCTCAGGAACTTCGGCCACTGCGTCACGTCGCTCCACAGAGCCCAGGTAACGCTGACCGGCGCCTTGATGTCGACGGTTTCCACGAGGGAGGAGGACATGGTGGAACAGCTCCTTTTTCTACTCGGTGACTCCGTGCGCTGCCGGCTGCCCGATGGCCGCCGGCGTACGCATGCACCTCCGCCTTCCCGGTCGCACCGGCCGTACTCACCCGACCTTCAGCGCGTCCCGCCAGGCGGCACTTTCCACGTAGTGGTTGTCGAAGCGCTCGGCCGACTCCGCTATCTCCTTCGGGTCCGCCTCCCCCCGCATGACCCTGCCGAGCAGACGCAGGTACGCGAAGCGGTCCATGTGCCGGTCGAACACGAACAGGACGTCCGCTGTGAAGCCGGGGGCAGCGGCGAACGCGTGCGGGGTGTGGGGCGGTACGGACAGGAAGTCCCCTTCCCGCAGGACAGTCACCTCTTCGCCTACGAGCACGCGCAGGGCACCACCGAGCACGAAGAACAGTTCCGTCGCCTTGGTGTGGAAGTGGGCGGGTGCCCCCACAGCGCCTTCGGCGAAGGTCGACCGGTAGCTCGTGAAGCCCCCGTCCGTGCGGCGGCCCTCGCCGAGCAGCCGCATCGTGCTGCTCGGGTCGACGCAGGTCTCGGCGTCAGCGTGGCGGGTGAGTACCGGGGGGAAGGTGGTCCTGTTCTCGGTCATGAGCACGACTCTATGGCCGTACATGCCCAGTACCGAGAGCCACTTGGGTACGAAGGGCATGGGCCAATCCTGCTTGTCCGCGATCAGTTCCGGCCGGTCGCCCCGATCGTGCCCGGCGCACGGCGCGTCGGGCTCGGGCCACGCTCCGGCGCACTCCGCTCGCCTCGTGACGTCGGCGCGAGCGCCGTTACCGCCGCGGTCCTCACCTCCTTAAAGTGGGACGGTTCGCCGCCGATTTCCCAGTGCCCGGCGCCACCGCGCGACGGACACGCAAGGAGGGTGCTCGTGAGCAGCTACGACCAGATGATCCTTGTCGACGACCCGGTGCTGTTCCTGAGACTCGGAGGAGCCGGCACCGAGGTGTCCCCAGGCGGACAAGTTGCGGAGTACCGCGGCTCCCCCGGCCACACTCATCTGCCCAACGGCGACCCGGCCACCCTGTTCGACGGCACCACCGACCAGTACATCGAAGTCCCGGACAGCGACGCCCTGTCGGTCTCCACCACGGGAGCACTGACCATCGAGGCCTGGCTGCGCCCGGACGTGCTGGTGTTCCCCCGCACCGAAGGGTCCGGCTACGTCCACTGGCTGGGCAAGCTCACCTACGCCACGGTCAACCAGTGCGAATGGGTCGCGCGCGTCTACTCAGCGGACAACACCGAGGGGCGCGCCAACCGCGTCTCCGGTTACGCCTTCAATCCGCCCGGCGGACTGGGCGCGGGCTCGTACTTCCAGGACCCGCTCCGGCCCGGGGAGTGGATCCATTACGCCCTCGTCATCACCACCGCCCCGGACGGCCCCGCCGAGCCTCCGGGGCACACCAGGATCTACCGGGACGGGCGGCTGAGGGATCAGGACGCGCTGGCCGACTACGACATCGTCCCGGGCAACACCACCTCGCCCCTGCGCATCGGGAGTGCGGCCCTGCGCTCCTTCTTCCTCGGTGGTGTCGGCAAGGTCGCCGTCTACCCGAGGGAAGTGTCCGGAGAACGTCTCGCGGAACACCATGCGGCCATGACGGCCGGCTGACCGTCGGCCGGGGGTGAGCGAGTGCGGTCCGGAGGCGGGCGTGTTTCAGTGGATCGGTGCATCGCAGCAGGTGCGAGAACGTCCTCCGGCAGAAGGGCCCGTCATGAGGATCGCAGTGATCGGCGGCACGGGGCTGATCGGATCGAAGGTCGTCAGGAAGCTGAAGGCCGACGGGCACGAGGCGGTGCCGCACTCGAAGTCCACAGGCGTGGACGTCGTCACCGGCGAGGGCCTGGAGAAGGCGTTGACCGGCGCCGACGCCATCGTCGACCTGACCAACTCCCCGACCTTCGACGAGGCCGCACCGGCTTTCTTCCGGCAGTCGATGGACAATCTGCTGAGCGCCGGGCAGAAGGCCGCGGTGCGCCACTTCGTCGTACTGTCCATCGTCGGCGTGGACCAGGTACCCGAACTGGACTACTACCGCGCGAAGGCTCTCCAGGAGGAGATCCTCGTAGCGGGGCCGATCCCGTACTCCATCGTCCGCGCCACACAGTTCATGGAGTTCATCGACTCCGTCATGAGCTGGACGGCCGACGGTGACACCGTCCGGCTGCCCGTGACCCCGATCCAGCCGATCGCCGCGCAGGACGTGGCCGACGCGGTCGCCGACGTCGCCGTGGGCGCTCCGCTGCGGGGCATTCACAACATCGCGGGCCCCGAGGTCTTCCCCCTCGACGAACTCGGGAGGATCACTCTCGCGGCCGGTTCGGACAGCCGGACGGTCACCACGGACGACGCCGCCGGCATGTTCGCCGTGGTTCACGGAGACGTCCTCACCGGCAAGGACGACGCCGCGCTCGCCCCCACCCGGTACGCGGACTGGCTGGCGGCAGGCTGAGGAGAGACGCACGTCACACCCCGCGTCCTGTCACACTTCGGAGGTCTTCCCGGTCAGCTGTGTGTATCCGCAACACGGCTAGGAGACCCATCGTGGAATCACGTCTCAACTACTTCGGCCATCCCCTCGCGGGCAAGGTGCTGAAGCACATCAACTCGGCCAACAGGACGGTGGCGGACTCGACGCTTCCCCACGCCGTCCAGGAGTTGGTGAAGATTCGCGCCAGTCAGATCAACGGCTGCGGCTTCTGCACCGACATGCACACCAAGGACGCCGCGCACGCCGGGGAGACCGTGCAGCGTCTCAACCTGGTGGCCGCCTGGCGGGAGGCCAAGGTCTTCACCGAGGCCGAGCGCGCGGCCCTGGAACTCGCGGAGCAGGGCACCCGCATCGCCGACGCGGCAGGCGGCGTCACCGACGAGGCCTGGGCGGACGCCGCCAAGCACTTCGACGAGGACCAGTTGATCGCCTTGATCTCCCTCGTCGCCGTCATCAACGCCTACAACCGCATCAACGTCATCAATCAGCAGCCCGCCGGCGACTACCGGCCCGGCCAGTTCGGCTGACCTGCCCGGTCCGTACGGGACCCTCCCCCGCCGGCTCCACCCGGCGGGGGAGGGTCCAGCCGTCAGGATCAGCGTCTGCCGGCCGAGTAGGCTCGGCTCATGGTGAGGAGCACGGCGGAAGACGTCGACGGGTACCTGACCGAGGTCCCTGCGGAACGCAGGGACGCCCTGGGCAGGCTGCGGCAGTTGTGCGGTGCGGAGCTCGAGGGATTCGACGAGGTCGTGGCGTACGGCATGCCCGCGTACGGGCGGGGCGGCACCGCGGAGATCGCCTTCGCCAGTCAGAAGCAGTACATCTCCCTCTACCTCATGCGGAGCGACGTCAGGGAGGCGTTCGAGGAGCGGCTGGCCGGGCAGGACATGGGCAGGGGCTGTCTGAGGTTCCGCAGGCCCGCAAGCATCGACTTCGACCTGGTGCGCGACCTGCTGAGGGCCACCGCGGCGGCTCCCCCGGGCCCGGTCTGCTGAGGGCCGCGGCCCGACGCGACGACTCGTGGCACGGCGCGGCAGAGTTGGAGGATGCCCATGCGCTCGGCGGATGACCCCGATTCCCTGGACCTCGACCGCGCGACCAGGGAGTTCACAGGAGCACGTCCTCAGCTCTTCGGCATCGCTTACCGCGTCCTAGGCAGTACCGCGGAAGCCGAGGACATCGTCCAGGAGGCCTGGCTGCGGTGGCAGAAGGCCGACCGCACCGAGATCCGCGAACCGGCGGCCTTCCTCGCTACGGTCACCACCCGTCTGGCGATCAACCTCGCCCGGTCCGCCAGGGTCCGCCGTGAGTCCTACACCGGGCCCTGGCTTCCCGAGCCGGTCGACACGAGTGCCGATCCGCAGCTGGGCGCGGAGCGGGCCGAGGCGCTCGACCTGGCCGTTCTGTTCCTCCTGGAGAAGCTGAACCCCGTCGAACGGGCTGCCTACGTGCTGAGGGAGGCCTTCGACTATCCGTACAGACGCATCGCGGACATCCTGGAGACGAGTGAAGCCAATACGCGCCAGCTTGTGAGCCGTGCACGGAAGCACCTGTCGGCTGAACGCAGGGAGCCCGTCGGCCCCGACGAGCACCGGCGGCTGCTGCACGTGTTCCTGGCCGCGGCGCGGACGGGCAGCCTGTCGGTGCTCGAGGACGTGCTCACGGCGGACGTCGTCAGCTACTCCGACGGCGGTGGAGTGCGCGGGGCCTCCAGGATCCCGGTCATCGGCCGCACGCACGTCTCCAAGTACCTTGCCGCCTTCGCCCCGCGTTTCTGGCCCGAGGCGGACATCCGCTGGGTCGAGGCGAACGGCAGGCCGGCCGTCCTTGTCTCGGCCGGCGGGGAAGCGGTGACGCTCCTGTCCATCGACGTGTCCGCGCGAGGCATCGAACACATCATGTGGGTGATGAACCCCGCCAAGCTGTCTCCGTACGTGGATTCCCTGGACAGCTGAGCCGGGCTCCGAAGCGGGCCTGGTCCTCGGCTCGCCGACCCGGTCGGGCGGGTGCCGACCGAGCACTGATCCCGGCCCGTTCCGGGGCCGAGGCCGGCCGACCTCACCACGGTGACGCGCAGAACGGCGCCGGTCGTGCAGGCGGCATCGGCGGACAGCAGTCGGTCCGGCCGTGCGGAGTCCTCAGCAGGCGCAGGAGATGCCCGAGCGCGGGGCGGTCAGATCGTCGACGGGGCGCTGCTCGGAGCCGGCGGCGGAGTCGTAGGCGAAGCCCTCGCGTGCCCAGTACTCGAAGCCGCCGAGCATTTCCTTGACCTGGTAGCCGAGGCGGGCGAAGGCCAGCGCCGCGCGGGTCGCGCCGTTGCAGCCGGGGCCCCAGCAGTAGGTGACCACGGTCTGGGCCGGGTCGATCAGCTGCGGTGCCAGGTCGGCAATCTGTGCGGTGGGCATGTGGAGGGCGCCAGGGATGTGTCCCTGGTCCCAGGCAGCACTGCTGCGGGTGTCGACCACCACGACCCCGTGGGCGCCGGATGCCAGATCGGCGTGGACGTCGGAGACATCCGCCTCGAAGGCGAGGCGGGCGGCGTAGTGGGCGGCGCCCTCGGCCGGGGCGGCTGCGGGCACGCTCAGGACGGCGCTGGTGATCTCGGCGGGAGCGGTGGCGGACATGGAGGGCCTCTTGTTCTTGCTGGTCGGGACGGCCGGTGGGCCGTGCCGGGTCTCCCCGGTCGGCGATGTCTCCATCTTCCGATCCCTGGGCCCGGCCCACGAGTGGCGTAAACGCCTCCAGCCATCAAGATTCCGCCAGTCGTGCAGGTCGTACGGAGTGACCGTCATGCGTGCTCGGGACGCGGGTGAACGTCTTGCGGTAGGCCGTCGGCGTCGTGTGCATCTGACGGGTGAAGTGGTGCCGGTACGTCCCGGTGCTGTCGAAGCCGACCGCGGCGGCGACCTCGTCCACGGTGCCCTCACCGGACTCGAGCAGCGGCAGACTGGCGGCTATCCGCTGGGCGATGACCCAGCGCATGGGACTCACGCCGTTGCGGCGGGTGAAGTGCCTCAAGTACGAGCGCTCCGACATACACGCGGCCTGGGCCAGGGCGGACACGGACAGGGGTGTGCGCAGATGGCGCAGCGCCCAGTCCATGCTCTGCGTGACGCCGTCGTCCTCTGCACCGATCTCTCCCACCGCCGCTTCGATGAACTGGGCCTGACCTCCCTCGCGGTGCGGAGGGACGACGAAGCGGCGCGCCACCGTGTTGGCCACGGCCGCACCGTGATCGGCCCGGACCAGGTAGAGGCACAGGTCGATACCGGCCGCGCTGCCCGCGCTGGTGAGGACATCGCCGTTGTCGACGTACAGCACGTCGGGATCGACCTCGATCCCGGGATGCCGCTCGGCGAGCGCGCGGGCATAGCGCCAGTGGGTGGCGGCGCGCCGCCCCTCCAGCAGGCCGGACGCGGCCAGCGCGAACGCCCCCGAACAGATCGACACCATGCGCGCTCCCCTGGCATGGGCCCGCAGCAGCGCTTCCACGAGGGCGGGCGAGACCTCCGCCCCAACCTTGGCCACCCCCGGCACGATCACCGTGTCCGCCGTGGTCAGCGCATCGAGCCCGTGCTCGGCGCGCAGCGTGAACCCGCCGACCGTCCGCAGATCCCGGCCGGGTTCCTCGGCGCACACCCGCAGCTCGTACCAGGGCAGGTCTCCCAGCTCGGGGCGGGACAGGCCGAAGACCTCCACCACCACGCCCAGCTCGAAGGGCGCCATTCCATCGAAGGCCAGTACAGCCACCACGTGCGCTTGCGCCATGGCTGGATCTTAACAACCATCAAGATCCAGCCATGATGGACGCGGGGCGGCCGTAGGGGGCGACTTGGGCTCGGAGACGGGGCCCGGGACCGGCCGGGGCCGTCACGGGGTGAGGAACCGACCGATGACGAAGCGGGACCGCGCGTGAAATCGCGCGAGTGCCCGAGGTCCACCTGCGCGGCCCCCGCTAGCTCCGAGGCCGTTCAGTTTGCGCTTCGGTGGTGTCTGTCAAAGGGGTGATGGCGCTCGCCGAGAAGGGTCACATTTCGCTCTGGTTCGCCTCAGACCTGCCTGCGGATCTCCCTACCTACCCTTCCGACCTGCGGGCCGCACCAGGCGGAAGGATGCCTGGAGTCTCATGATGCGAAACCATTTGATTCACATTCTGGACAGATGGATAGGGTCGCGCCATGAGCGAACTCTTGGATGTCCCGCCGTTCGCGCGGGTTGAAGAGCTGGACGACTTGCCGGGGCGGGTGGTCCTGGCAGACACGAGGTGGTATCTGGACGGCCGTTCCGGGCGAGCAGCGTACGAAGGAGGACACCTGCCGGGCGCGGTGTTTGTGGACCTCGACCTCTGGCTGACGGGGCCCGCCACGCTGATGGACGGCCGGAACCCCTTGCCATCACCGGAGGTGTTCGCCGAGGGCATGCGCGCCCTGGGGATCAATGACAGCGACATCGTCGTTGCCTACGACGACCAGGGCGGGGTCATCGCCGCCCGTCTGGTGTGGATGCTCCGGACCACCGGGCGTCGAGCGGCGATCCTCGACGGCGGACTCTCCGCCTACGTCAAAACACATCCCGCCTCACTGACAGCGGACGAACCGGCGCGCGCCGACGGCGACTTCTCGGTGTGCCCCTGGCCGGCGGATGTTCTGGTGCAGGCCGATGAGGTAGTGGGTCCGGACGTCCTGACGGTCGACGCCCGCAACCGCGACCGTTTCGTCGGAGAGCAGGACCCGGTCGACCCGCGACCGGGCCACGTCCCCGGTGCGGTGAACGTCCCCTGCCGGGAGAACCTGGACGGCCAGGGACGCCTCCTGCCTTTGCACAAGATCCGGGACAACTTCGCCGCTGCCGGAGTGGACCAGGACCACGCGTCGAAGGTCGTCTCCTACTGCGGCTCAGGAGTGACGGCCTGTCATAACCTCCTGACCCTCGAGTACACAGGTCTCGGCCACGGCCGACTCTTCGTCGGCGGCTGGTCCGCCTACAGCCGTGACCAGTCGCGCCCGGTAGAGACTGGGCCCGCTCGCTGAGACTTCCAAGGGGGTGAGGTCTACCGCCCCGGCCTCCGGGTTCTCCAAGTCGACGCGGCAGACGTGCCGGTTCTCGTCCCTGTCGCCGTCCTGCTCGAAGAGCAGCCACCGCGGATCGTCCGTCCAGTGGTAGACGTGCGCACTGCGGTTGTCGTCGGCCGTGACGCAACGCGCCCGCTCGTCGGAGTCGATGCCCTCCACCCACACGTCGAGCCGGTCACGCCACGGTGCCAGGTAGGCGATTCTGGTGCCGTCCGGCGAGCTCGACGCGCCGGCGCGGACGGGCGAGGCCAAGATCTGCTCGACGGTCAGGTGCGGAGCCTCGGGCGGGACGGTGGACATGAGGACACTACTTCTCGTTTGCCGCGGTCCAAGTCCTGGGACGGGTGGCGAGCGTGGTCTGCGCCCTCGCGTTCGTCTACCTGGGCATCCGCCTCCTGGACCGGGCGGACCTGTCGGCGCCGCTCGGTGACGCGCACTTCGACCTGCCGGTGTTCCTGCTCGCCGTGTCACTCGCGGCATCTTGGCAACTCGCCTTCGGGCCGTACGTCGCGGACTACTCGCGCCATCTGCCGCGTACGACGTCGGGGCGGGCCACGTTCTGGTGGACCCTCTCGGGGTCGGCCGTCGGCTCGCAGTGGTCGATGACGTTCGGTGTGCTCGTGGCGGCGAGCGCGGGCGAGGCCTTCCTCGCGAACCAGGTCGGCTACGTGGCCGCCCTGGGCGGCACGGGGCTGATCGCGTCGTTCCTGTACTTCGAGATCGCACTCGGCAAGTTGACCATCAACGTGCTGAACACCTACGGGGGCTTCATGTCGATGGTGACCGGCATCAGCGGGTTCCGCGGCCGGAAGACGCTGGCGCAGGGCGGCAGGGCCGCGTACATCGCGCTCATCATGGTGGCGGGGACGGTGGTGGCTCTCCTGGGCAAGGACAGCTTCCTGACGTCCTTCAAGGACTTCCTGCTGTTCCTGCTGACGTTCTTCACGCCGTGGTCGGCGATCAACCTGGTCGACTACTACCTGATCTCCCGGGAGCGGTACGACATACCGGCGCTGTCCGACCCCGAGGGGCGCTACGGCGCCTGGCGCTGGGACGCCCTCGCGGTCTACGTGGTGGGGATCCTCGCCCAGCTCCCGTTCCTCGTCACGCACTTCTGCACGGGGCCGCTGGTGGATCCGCTGGGCGGCGCGGACATCTCCTGGATCGTGGGCCTGGTGGTCCCGGCGGTTCTGTACTGGCTGCTGGCCCGCCGGGAAACACGACCCATGCCCCGGAGGAGACGCGGTACACGCCGGCCTCTCCGCACGAGCACTGAGCCCGGAAGCCGCCGGTCGCCGGCCCGTCAGCTGCGGGCGCCTCGTTCCTCCCCTGCCTCGCCGCTCCCCACGCCCGTCAGGATCGCGCTCGCGACGACCCCGAAGAGGCGGTCCGCGCGCGGCGCGAGCGAGGGCTGATCGCCGAGCCAGGCGAGCGCCGCCACCAGCGCGAACAAGTCGGCGCCGTCGATGTCGGTCCGTGCCACGCCCGCGGCCTGGGCGCGGGCGAGGAGCCGTGCGCCGGCCGCGCGCAGGGTGACGCACGCGGCGTGAAGGGCGGACTCGGTGTCCTCGATGGCGGCCGCCATCAGCACGGTCACGCCCCGGTACTCGGTCGTCCACGCGACGCAGTCGCGCAGCCACGACACGAGAGCGTCCGCCGACGAGCTCGATGTCTCCAGCCGGGCCGCCTGGGCCGTCAGTTCGTCGAAGCTGGTCCGGAGCAGGGCGTCGAGCAGGGCCTCCCGGGTCGGGAAGTGACGCAGCAGCGTCGCAAGCCCGACATCCGCCCTCCGCGCGATGTCGCGCAGGGACACGTCGACGCCTTGCTCGGCTATGGCGGCGCCCGCCACTGCGAGCAGGTGGTCGCGGTTCTTCCTGGCGTCGGCCCGCATCTGTTCCCCTTGACTATTCGGATCAGTGGTCCATATATTCGTACCAGTGATCCGGTTATGCGGATCGCTGATCCGGATAAGCCTATCCCGCAGCGCGGGCAGAGGAGAAGACGATGCCGACACAGACGATGAGGGCGATCCGGCTCCACGAGCACGGCGGCCCCGGAGTACTGCGTTACGACGAGGTGCCGATTCCCGCGCCGGGGCCCGGCGAGGTGCTCGTCCGTGTGCACGCGGTCGGCGTCAATCCGCCCGACTGGTACCTGCGCGACGGAATGTCGGACCTGCCTCCGGAGACGAGGCCGAAGTTCGAGCTGCCCGTGATCCCGGGGACGGACCTGTCGGGTGTCGTCGAGGCCGTCGCCGCGGATGTGGACGGCTTCTCCGTCGGCGACGAGGTCTTCGGGCTTCTCCGCTTCCCCAGCTTCGACGGCAGCACGTACGCCGAGTACGTGGCCGCCCCCGCGTCGGACCTCGCACTCAAGCCGGCCGGTATCGATCACGTGCACGCGGCGGGGACGCCGATGGCCGGGCTCACCGCGTGGCAGTTCCTGATCGAGCTCGGCCACGATCACCCCTCGCCCTTCCAGGCGGCGCGGCATCGCCCGGTGCCGCTCGACGCCGGCGTCACGGTGCTGATCAACGGCGCGGCGGGCGGCGTGGGGCACTTGGCGCTGCAGCTGGCGAAGTGGAAGGGCGCGCGTGTCATCGCCGTGGCGTCGGGCGCCCATGAATCGTTCCTGGGCGAGCTCGGTGCCGACGAGTTCATCGACTACACCAGGGGCCGTCCCGAGGAGTCCGTACGCGACGTGGACCTCGTCCTCGACACCGTCGGAGGCCCGCACAGCAGCCGCCTCCTGCGCACACTCAAGCGCGGCGGCTCCCAGTTCCCGGTGTTCTTCGGTGAGTTCGACGAGGAGGAGACCGCCAGGCTGGGCGTCACGGTCACGGGCACCCAGGTCCGCTCGAACGGCGCCCAGCTCGCCGAGCTGGGACGACTGCTCGACAAGGGCACGGTCCGCGTCGCGATCGACAGCACGTTCCCGCTGGCGGACGCCCAGGCCGCGCACGAACGCGCCGCCCAGGGACACATCCAGGGCAAGATCGTGCTCACCGTCGACTGACGGCCTACTCCGTCAGCACCTGGTCGAAGCGGGCGTACGCCTCGTCGTCGAACAGTACGAACCGGCCCTCGGTGATCGGGGGGAGCGCTGCCTCCCGGACCGTACGCACGGCGATCCGGGCCCCGTCGTCGAGCGGCCAACCGTAGACGCCCGTCGAGACGGCCGGAAAGGCGACCGTCCGGGCTCCGAGCTCCGAGGCCACCCGGCTGTAGCAGCCGTGCCGGGCCCGGGACAATGACCGACATGACGTCCCTGCACTCGAACCCGCTCTTCACCCGGCTCGCCGATGCCGAACGGATCCTCGTCGCGGGCGCGGGAGGCGGCTTCGACATCTACTCCGGCCTGCCGTTGGCTCTCTCCCTCCTCCATCAGGGCAAGCAGGTGTACCTCGCGAACCTCTCCTTCAGCGCACTCGAAGGTCTTCCGGCCGACGACTGGGCCGCCCCCGACCTGGCCGCCGTCACTCCCGGCTCCGCTCCGCACCAGAGCTACTTCCCGGAGCGGACCCTTGCCCAGTGGCTGCGTCAGCACGATTACCCGTCCACCGTGTACGCCTTCCCCCAGACCGGGGTGCGTCCGCTGCGCGCCGCCTACCGGGCGCTGGTCGAGCTGCACCGGATCGACGCAGTGGTGCTGGTCGACGGCGGCACGGACATCCTGATGTGCGGTGACGAAGCCGGTCTGGGCACTCCCGAGGAGGACCTGGCCAGCGTGGCCGCGCTGGCCGCGCTGGACGACGTACCGACGCGTCTGGTCGTGTCGGTCGGCTTCGGTGTGGACGCGTACCACGGTGTCAACCACTCCCAGGTACTGGAGAACATCGCCGCGCTGGAGCGCGACGGCGCGTACCTCGGTGCGTTCTCGATCCCGCGCGCCACCCGCGAGGGCGCTCTCTACCTTGAGGCGGTGGAGCACGCTCAGCATCACACTCCACACCACCCGAGCATCGTGAACGGTTCGATCGCGGCGGCCGTGCGCGGCTCGTTCGGAGATGTCCGGTTCACCGATCGCACCCGGGACAGCGAGCTGTTCGTGAACCCGCTGATGTCCCTGTACTTCGCCTTCGACCTCCCGGGCCTGGCTGCCCGCTGTCTGTACCTGGACCGGATCGAGGACACCTTTCTGATGCGCCAAGTGCATTCACGCATAGCCGAGTTCCGCGAATCCATGGTGACCCGCCCGCCCCGCAGCTTCCCGCACTGAGGCATGACGTGCGGACGCGCTTGCGGAAGCCGTTGCCGACGGCGCCGGCCGCGGCCCGGTCGGCCGGTGCGAACGGAGATCGCCCGGCGGGAACCTTGGGCCGGGTGCCGGACACGTATAGAGCATGGAACTGAACGACGCTGATCCCGCCGTACCGGTCGGAGGGATGTCCGACCGCGCACTGTGGGCGAGGGCCGTCAACGGCGACCAGGAGGCTTTCGGCCGAATCTTCGACCGCCACGGGAAGACCGTCTACAACCATCTGTTCCGGCGCACGGCCGACTGGTCCGAAGCTGAGGACCTCACCTCGACCGTGTTCCTGCACGCCTGGCGCAGGCGATCGGAGACGGTACTGGACCGCGACTCGGCCCTGCCATGGCTGCTGGGCATCGCCGACGGCCTGGTATCGAACACCAGGCGGCGGCTCAGGCGGGCCGAGGCGTTGCTCCGCCGGCTCGTCTCGCATGACGAGCCGGCGGGCGACCACGCGGACCGCGTCGCCGGACTGGTCGACGACGAGCGTCGCATGTCGGAGATCCACCGGGCGATGGCCCGGCTTCCGCGTCACGAACGAGACGTCGTCGAGCTCTGCGTGTGGTCGGGCCTGGATCAGCAGGCGGCCGCCGCAGCGCTGGGGGTGGCGGTCGGGACGGTGAAGTCCAGACTGCACCGGGCGCGGCGGCGGCTGGGGGCCGACCTCGTCGGCCCGGCTGCGGTTCCGGAGTCGTTCAGTTCCAGGAGTCCCGTCAACGCGGAAGAGGTCGCACGATGAATCGCACGCAAGGCATTCCTGCGGCTCCTTCCGATCGTGATCTGCCGGACCACCGGCGGACCCGAGAGGAGCTACTGATGAAGATCGGCCCGGAGAACAACCGTGCTTCACTGCGACGCAGGTGGGGAGTGCCGCTGGGCGTCGCCACCGGCGTTGCCGGGATGAGCGTGGCAGCCGTGGCCGTGTTCAACGGGATCGGGGACGCCGAGCCTCTTCTCGCCGGCCCCGCCGGCAACCCGACGAGCGCCGCAGCGCCACCGAGTCCGAGCGCGCCGGAGGCAACCCGCTCGGCGTCGTCCTCGGCCGACGCGAGTGCCGGCGCGGATGCGTCCACCATCACCAGCGGGACGACGACCCCGATCGACGCCGGGACCGCCACCAGGATCCTTGCCTCCTGCCTGGGTTCGGACGCATCGCGATTCGAACCGGTGGTCGCGGTCCGCACCCCCATCACCTCGCAGGACTCCGACGGCGTGGTCGTCGCCGTCGACTCCACCGGTCAATACGTGCAGTGCCAGGCGAAGGGCGACAAGGGCACCACTCCCAACTCCCCGCCCACGTTCATCAACGATCGTCTGTGGGGCACCGGTCGCACGATCGCGTACTTCGACTCCATCCGCGAACCGGCCGGCAAGGGGAAATACCTCATGCTGGGCGCCGGGCACTACACCTCCGACATCGTCAAGATCACCATCAGCTACGGCGACGACCCGAAGCAGTACCCGGCAGCCATGGCAGGTGGCGCGTTCGTCTACGCGGCGGCTCTCTCCACGGACGACCCCGACCCGCACTACGCGGGCCCCAGCCCCTACGTCCATGCCTACGACGCATCCGGCGAGGAGGTCTACAACCAGAAGAAGGATCCGCAGTTCAGCGACGAGCGATAAGCCCGCCTTTCGCCCGGTGCGGACCGCCGACGGTCTCGTGTTCCGCGGTGGATCAGCCACCGCCCCCGTCCTCGTGAGCGTGGCGCCGCGCGCGGCGAGGGACGCACCGTGAGCGGGCCGATGCCGTACGACTCCGCCCATGACTTCGTTCATGGGCGGAGTCACTCCACAGGTTCGGTTCAGACGGAGCTGGGGGCCTCCTGTTCGTGATCCCACCTCGGTACCGGAACCTTCTTCTTTCCGACAGCGGGCAAGGTGATCAGCAGCACGACTGCTCCGATGAACGCGATGCCCGCGATCCAGCCCGCGCCCACGTGCATGGCGTGGATGAAGGCATCATCAGCGGCGCGGGAAAGGGCGGGCCGGTCGGCAGCGGCGGCCACGTGGCGGGCCTGTTCGGCGGAAATGCGTGCCTGATCCCGCACCGGGCCGGGCACACCCTCCAGCGAAGGTTCGATCGCACGCCGGTACTCGATCGACATGATCGTGCCGCCTACCGCGATCCCGATGACGCTGCCGGTCTGTCGCACGGTGTTGGTGACGGCCGATCCCGCACCGGCCTGTTCCAACGGCAGGTTGCTGATCAACGCCGCGGTGACGGGGCCGATCACCATCCCGATCGAGAGACCCTGTACCAACAACAGGATCTCGAACCGGACGAGTGGAGTGTGCAGTCCGAGGAATCCGTACCCGCCCATGGTCAGCGCTGCCACGGCCAACGCCGGCACGGTGACAAGGCGTAGCGACAGGCGGCGCACCAGGCGCGAGCCGAGGGGCGCCCCCGCGAGAGCGCCGAACGCGGTCGGGATATTGGCCAGACCCGCCTGCATCGGTGAGAAGTCGAGTGCGCCTTGCAGGTAGAACGCGTTGTAGAAGGTGATGGCGGCCACCGCGAAGAGCAGCAGTCCGAGCGCCACGTTGCCGCCACCGAATGTGCGTCGCGCGAGCAGTCGGGGGTCGAAGCCGGGCACCTCGGCACGTAGTTCGGCGAGTACGAAAGCGGCCAGCAGGACGAGACCGACAACGATCGGCGCCCAGACATCCGTACGACTCCACGCAGCCACCTGCCCCGCCCGGATCAGCCCGTAGGCCAACGCCACGAGCCCACCGATGGACAACACCATCCCAGCGGGGTCCAGCGGCCGCGGCGTGCGACTGCGGAAATTCGGGACCAGCACGGCGAGCCCGACCAACGCCAATACCGCGACCGGGACATTGATCAGAAAGACCGAGCCCCACCGGAAACGATCGAGGAGAAATCCCGCCAGCACCGGCCCGACGGCCATTCCGACACCGGCCGACGTCGAGAAGATACCGATCGCGGCGGCCCGTGCGGGGCCGGTGAAGGTCCACATGAGGATGGCCAACATGGCGGGTGTGATCAGCGCGCTGCCTACCCCCATCACCGCTCGAGCGGCAATGAGCTGGCTCGCATCGCTCGCGTACGCCGCCCACAGCGAGGACCCGGCGAAGATCACCAGCCCGCCGGAGAATACGGTCCGGTGACCGTAGCGATCGCCCAGCGTGCCCGCGGTGAACATCAATGTGGCGAAGGCCAGGGTGTACGAACCGGTCGCCCATTGCAGCTGACCGGGGTCGGCCCCCAGCCCACGGACCGGATCCGCGAGGGTCTCCAGCGTGGCACTCAGGACGGTGTTGTCCAGCCAGATCAGCAGCGAACACACCATGAGAAAGGAAAGAATTAGCTGCTGCCTAAACTTCGGCAACGCTGGAGGCGCGGTCATGAACACCTTCGGATATCGCTCGGCGGAAACCTGAACGACTGGACCATAAGCAGACCGGACGACGCCGTCAAGCTCGAATTTTTATTGTCGATATCGTTGCGCACGGAAGGACTGTATGCCCTCTGCCGGATTTGCGGACTGAATAATTTTGTGCCCTCCGACGAATGCACGAGTGGCAGGTTTTATGACTTCCGGAGGGTTTCGACCGGGCGGATTTCATGCCCTCCGGTGAGCAGCCCTCAGGGGGTGACGCAGACCCGCCGAGAGGACGTCCACGACGATCTCGTGCTCGGCCTGGGCCCGGTTCGCCGTGCTCGCCTCGGACGGGCGGCGCGTCGCACGAGGTGATGGCTGCCGCCGTGTGCCTACCGGTCAGCCCGAGGCCAGTTGCTCCGCAATCTCCTGGATCCAGCCCGCGGTCTTCGCCGGGTCGTCGAGTGTCTCGGCCCACGCTTCAGGCTCAAGCTTGTGCTGGGCCGGGCCGGACTTGAGTGCGATGAGCAGGGCCCTGGCGGACTCCCGCATCTCGGCCGTCGTGCTCCCGCTCCCCGCGATGCCGGGACCTGCCGCCAGGGAGTAGATCTCGCGTGCCATGGCCTGGCGTTCGCCCTTCGACACCTTCTTCCAGAACTTCAGGGCGTGTTGCAGCGACTCCTTCCGGGACGCGGCCTCCTCCGGAGTCCCGCCCTCCGGCCCCCAGCGCTCCGGGTGGCGGACCTCCTCGTAGCGCTTCGTGGCGGCGCGGAGCGCCTTGTACATGGTGACGCCGAGGACCAGGCCGGCCCCGGCCCCCGCGAGGCCCCATCCGACCGGGTTGCTCGCGAGCCCGGCTGTTCCCGCCGCGACCGCCGTCACGATGCCGGCCGCGGCCTTGGCCGACTCACCTCCGCCGCTGACCGTCTCCTTGCCGATCTTGGTCAGCTGCTTCTTCTTCGCGTACCCCTGCGCCGTGCTGAGCTTCTCCACGTCCTTCTCGGCGCGCTGGAGGGTCTCCGCGGCGTCACGGGCTTCGCCCATCGCCTCCCAGGCGGCGTCGACGGCCTCGGAGACGAACTCGAGCCCTCCCTCGCCCGCCTGCTTCCAGTAGGCGTCCAGCGCGACGTAAGCCTCCGCCGCGGCCCAGTTGGCCTGCTCCCTCGACTCGTTGAGCCGGGCCAGTGACCCGGCGTGGACGAGGTGGGGATCCCCCAGCTCCTTGACCTGCCTGTACTTGCGGGCCGCTCCCCCGACGCGGAAGGCGGACCGCATGCCCTTGATCCCGCCGACGGCGGCACTGGCGATACCGCTCGCCTCGGACGCCACCGCGGCGTCCGACGCCTTCTGGAGCTTGGTCACCTCCTTGGCGATGGCGGCGCTGTAGCTCCCCGAGCCGGCGGCGCCGACGACGGCGTCGGCCCCCTTGGTCTTGGCCTTCTTGTTCGCCGTGTGGTGACCGGCCCCGGTCTCGTGCTTCCTGGCGTCCTTCATGTTCTTGTACGCGTCCATCCCGCTGACCACGGCGCCGGCGGACTCCGTGAGGAGGTTCCCCGACGCTGCGGAGGTGCCCGAAGCGGCGGCGGAGTGCTTGAGACCCTCGTTGGCCGCGGCGGCGGCCTGCTGGGTGAAGGCCGCGTTGGTGGGGGTCTGGAAGCCCTTGATGAAGGTGTCCATGGGCTCCAGGTTCTTCTTGAACCTGTCGAGGAGCCCGGCGATCCGGTCGCGGTAGTTCTTCTTCGCTCCGGCGGGCGCGCTCCCGTTCTCCGCCGCCTTCCCCTTCCCGGTTTCCCGGGCGCGCTGCACCACCGCGGTCGCGGCCCGGTTACCGGCGCGGGACTGCATGTCGAGGAGGGCGTGCTCCGTCGAGCGCGCGGACGTGATCGCGGTCCGGCTCCCCGTCCGACGATGCCGGGCCGCCGGCAGGACGGCTGCGGACTGCCGGGCCGAGGTGCCGTGGATCGGGGTGCTCATGGATGTACCTCTCCTGTACCGGACCGGGCGAGGCGAAGGTAGCCGGGCCCGGCCAACAGGAGGGGTGTGACGGGGAAACTCCGCACGGACGCTGCGGGATGCCTTCCGACGTCAGCCGCCGGTGGCGAACCCGGGGAAGAGCGTCATCCCGCCATCGACGTAGAGGGTTGTCCCCACGACGTAGTCCATGAGGTCGGACGCGAGCAGCACGACGGCGTGGGCGACGTCCTCGGGGTCTCCGATCCGGTCGTAGGGGATCAGTCGCAGCAGGTCCTCGCGGGCCGCCGGCGTCTCCCAGGCACCGCGGTTGATGGGAGTCCTGATCGCCCCCGGGGCAACGGCGTTCACCCGGATCTTCTCCGGTGCGAGCTCCTGGGCCAGGGTCCGCGTCATCATCTGCACGCCACCCTTGGACGAGGCGTAGTTCACGTGCCCCGCCCACGGGATGAGCTGGTGGACGGAGCTCATGCAAATGATCTTCCCGGCCGCCCGGGACACCTCCGGGACCACCCCACGCCGGCGGAACTCCTTGACCGCCTCCCGGGCGCACAGGAACTGACCCGTGAGGTTGACGTCGAGAACCTTCTGCCACTGGGCGAGAGTCATCTCGGTGAGCTCGGCATCACGCTGCAGACCCGCGTTGGCGACCAGGATGTCGAGGGTCCCGAGATCCTGGACCGCACGGTCCGTCATCGCGACCACATGGGGCTCCTGCGACACGTCCGCCTCGTAGGCCACCGCACGCACCCCGAACGACGTGATCTCCTCGACCACTTGCTCGGCGGCGTCCCGGTCACTCACGTAGTTCACCGCGACATCGGCGCCCGCCCGGCCCAGCGCGATGGCGGTGGCCTTGCCGATACCGGAGTTGGCACCGGTCACGAGTGCTGTCTGGCCTTCGAGCAAGCCGGACGGCAGAGCGCCCCGCACTGCCTCGACGTGGGAATCCATGATGCCCTGTCTCCTCGCTGTGCGACTGCGGCCCCCGCCCTGCCGATCGCCCCGGCAAGCGGGTCTCAGGCAACCACCGTAGGGGTACGGTGCCGTACCTGGCGGGCACCTGTTGGGCCATTCGCCGGAGCGGCTTCCCCCGGCCGGCGCAGCCGCGGTGCCGAAGCAGCCGCGGTGCCGGCGCGCAGCCATCTGGCCCGAAGGCTGGGTTCGGGGGGCTGTGGCCACGGAGGCAGTATTCCGCGGTTCACGGGCCGGTGAACCCTGCTTCGACGATCAATGCGGTCCTCAGCCCCGCCGGTCAGGCAAATGCACCGCCCAGCCTATCCCTTGTGAGGAGCTGCACCCAACGGCGATGAACGGCACATCCGACGCACCCGCTGAGCGGCTGGATCGGCTCCCGGTCCAGGTCCGTCCGCGACTCGGCGAACCGTCGACTCCCACATCCGCCGCCCGGCACGCGCCAACCATCTCAGGCCCAGCGACCTGTACGGCTTCTTGACCGGCACCCCGAACTGGTTCGGCCGACCCCAGATCGCCGATCAGGGCAGGGTCACCGGCCTCCCCGCAGGTCGGACGGCTCTTCGTCATGTGGATGAAAGCAGGCGGGGGTGCCGACGGCGGCACGGCCGGGCCCGCCACTAGACTCCGGTTTCATGCCCGCCACCCCTCCCATATCGCCGATCCCGGTCGCGCCTGCCGGTTTGACCCGGAGAGCCAAGAGGTTCGTGGAGGTGGAGGGCATTCGCGTTTCTCGCCAGGAAATCGGGCGCCACCGCGATGCCTGGATCACGCACGGGATCCCGGTCGCGGAGATCGACCGTGCTGAAGCCTTTCAAGATCGCTGGGGCGGTCTCGCGCTGCCTCCGGCCCCGTTCTATGAGAGCGGCCCGCGTGTCCTGGACGCGGACGTTCCCGAAGGCTCGGCCTCGGAGGGCTGGTGGATTCCGGCCGGGGAGTGCCGGGTGTCCATGGCCTATGGATTCATGATCGGCCCTCGTGGCGATTTCGGGATCCACGGGTCCCGTTGGGCACCGCTGCATACCAGTACGGACGGCTGGGTGGAATCGCTGGCGCTGGCCACCCACGCAAGACGCTGGGCCAAGACCATCACGAGGATCACCGGCAAGGCCGTCGCCTCCCTTGGCCTCGACGGGTACGAGCAAGTGCCTGAAGTGCAGGGCGTGACTGACACCTGGTGGCGGGGCACGGACTCACTCATCGCCCTGTACCGCGGCGAGGCCGTCGGTCTTGACGCACCTCAATGCCTTGAAGCTCACATCTACGGCGGCCTCGACGAGTGGGGCCTCCACGGCGGCTGACCGCTCGGGGGCGCCTGCGGGTCCGAGCATCCAGTTCGCCGGACGGGCCACCTGTCGCGCTCAATCACAGCCGTGTCGTGACTGAGCGCCGTCCTTGCCTCGGTGGCCAGGTACGGCGCTCGGCTGATGAGCGGGAGCAGCACTTGCCGTGGTGCTACTGGGATAGCGCCCCAGGAGCAGCGAACCATCCCGATTCAGCGCTTCGCCGCTCCAACGCCTGTCGCCAAACGGGGCGTTCGCCCCGGTCTCGGTGCCGGGTCGTCACCCGGTGTGAAGCCGCATGCCGGGCTGGCGGCGGGATCCATCGGGGTGGTCACGTGCCGGCCTCAACGTCATCGCAGGATCGCCGGCACATGTCGGCAATCCGGCTCGGTCGTCGAGGTCGTGGACTGGTGCAGGCCGGGCGCGCAGATACCCAACCGCAGGGCCATATGCTGAAGCAGGCGTTGCAGGCACTGCCGATGCATCGCAGTCGCCCGTCGGAGCGGAGCACCGCGTCCAACTCCGGGTGCCAGGTACCGGCAGGGGATCAGGAGTTGACGGTTGATCAGTCTGGCTGCGGTGGGGGGAGTGGCCTTGGTGGAACTGGGCATGGCCCTGACCCCGGGACCGAACATGATCCACCTCGCCTCTCGCGCGATCACCCAAGGCCGCAGAGCGGGCCTGGTCAGCCTGAGTGGGACCGCCGTGGGATTCTTGTGCTACCTCCTGGCCGCGGCCGCAGGTCTGTCTGCCTTGTTCGCGGCCGTCCCGCTGGCGTTCACGGTGGTCAAGCTCGCGGGGGCCGCCTACCTGGCCTATTTGGCCTGGGACATGCTCAAGCCCGGTGGCCGGTCGCCGTTCGCTCTGGCCAAAGGCCTACCTCCGGCCTCTGACCTCCGGCTGTTCTCGATGGGACTCCTGACCAACCTGCTCAACCCAAAGATCGCTCTCATGTACGCGGCTCTTCTGCCCCAGTTCATGGACGCTCAGGCAGGCCCGGACTGGGCACAACTGCTGCAGCTCGGCGGTGTGCAGATCATCGTGGGGATCACTGTGAATGCTTTGATCATGCTGGGCGCAGCACGGGTGTCGGGGTACTTGGCCGCTCGACCCCGCGTGATGACCGCTCAGCGGTTCGCGTCAGGCGGCTTGCTCGGGTTCTTCGCGCTGCGCACGGCCCTGACGCGTACGCCTGGCTCGGCCTGAAACTGGTGGCCGGAGCTAGGATGTCGACGTCCTCGATCGGGCCACAGCCTTCTTCGCGAAGGAGAGCCGGTGACGGTGCACCCGTTCCTCAAGGCGGGGAAGCAGGCGGGCCACAGCGTCAAACGGGCGTGTGAGCCGAAGATCTCCCGGACCGCCTTCTGTGCCTTTCGCTCCGGCCTGCCCGGCCCTCGTGCGGTTCGGGATGCCGCACTGACCGCGTTCATGCCGTACTCACCCACAAGGGTGCCGGGTGCGGCCGCCGTCGTGTCGCACGACTGATGATTCTGACCATCCGTGGTGTCCTCACGGCGCCGGTGGCCCGGTATGCGAACGCCGGGAACACCACCTACCCCCCTTGGCGAGACGGTCCCGGCCCCAAGGCCGTGGGCGGGGACTGGGCAGAGGCCGTGCACCGCACCGACAAGTTGGGCCGGCGCCGCGTGATGCGCATGGTCTACGAGGTCGACATCTTCCAGGCCCTGCGCGCTCAGTTCAAGTGCAAGGAGATCTGGGTGATCGGCGCCGACAAGTGGCGTTATCCGAACGAGGACCTGCCGCAGGATTGCGAGGCGAGGCGGGAGGAGAACTACCGGGAACTGCGCAAGCCGCTGGACGCCGGGGTGCTCGTCGTCGAGCTGCGCGAGCAGATGACGGCCGAGCTGACCCTGCTCAACGACACGGTGCCCAAGCTGTCCCGCGTGCTCGAAACGTGGGCGCGGTGCTCCGGAGTGGGAGGTTCTTCGTCCTGAGGCTACGGTTCAAGCCGCGCGACGCTTCCCGCTTCGAGGGCCGCCCAAAGAGCGCCGTCGGGCCCCAGGGTGATGCCGTGCGGCTCGGACGACGGTGACGGCAGGCCGTACTCGGTGATCTTGCCGCTACCGGTGATGTGGCCAATGCTGTTGGCTCCCCATTCGGTGAACCAGCAGTCACCGGTGGAGGCCGCGACGATGGCGTGCGGTTTGGCCGTGCGGTCAGGGAGCGGGAACTCCTTGACCGCGCCGTCCACCGAGATCCTGCCGATCTGGCCCGCCGCGATCTCGACGAACCACAAGGCGGTGCCGTCGCTGGTGATGCCCACGGGTGCGGCGCTCGGGGTGGGGAGCGGGTGGATGACGGTGTCTCCGTGGACAGTCATGCGGCCGATGGCGTTCGCCTGGTTGAGGGTGAACCACAGGGCCCCGTCAGGACCTGCGGTGATCGCCGAGGGATAGGCGCCCGTACAGGGAAGGACGAACTCGGTGATCTCTCCCGTGCTGGTGATGCGGCCGATCCGGTCGGTGTTCATCTCCGTGAACCACATCGCGTCGTCCGGACCGGCGGTGATCCCGAAGGGCCCGCTGTCGGGCGTGGGCACGGGAAAGGACTCCGCGTCACCGTCGGCGGTGATGCGGCCGATCCGGTGGTCCTGGGTCCGGGAGAACCACAGTGCTCCGTCGGGCCCGGGGGTGATGACCGTAGGGCGACACTCGGGCGATTCCAGGGGGTATTCGTCGAGTTCGCCGCCGAGGGTGAGGCGCGCGATGCGGCCGCTGTGCACGAAGGTGAGCCACAGTGCGCCGTCAGGGCCGGCCGTGATGCCGTACGGCCCAGCGCCCTTGTCTGCGACGGACATCTCGCTTACGGCCACAGCAACTCCTTGGAGGGGTGGGAATCAATCGATCGATGCCGCGGCTCGGTCCCGCACCAGGTCGAGAATGATCGCGGCAAGGTCAGCAGGCCGGGTCATGGGGATGTTGTGGTTCGAGCTGATATCGATCAGTCGGCGGCCGGGGACGGCATCGACGACGGCACGCACTTCGTCGCGCCGCGAGGCGTAGAAACCATTGTCGGCCAGCACGATCGTCATCGGACAGGTGACGCGGTCGTACACCCCGATGCTCGGGAAGACTTCCGCATCGGGTTCCACGGCGGTGACGGTCACGATCTCCTCGATGGCCGGTCGCCGTACCCACCGGTGGCCGCCGTACAGGAAGGAGCGCCGCGTGACCTCCTCGACGAGTTCGTGCCGTGCTCCGGCGTTGAGCCAGTCCCCTCCGGCCTCCCGCCCGCACTGCTCGACATAGGCGTGCATCTGATCGTCGTTCGCTTCCCAGCCGTAGCGGAACATCGTCCGCAAACGGTCCGCCGCCTCGGCGGTCCGCGCAGCGGCATGCTCGGCCAGTGACGCGTTACGGTCATCGAGCACCACGCCGTCCACGATGCACAGGGCGGCCGGTTCCACGAGGCCACCGGCAGTGGCAGCCGTCACCGCGTACCCGCCGGTGGAATGGCCCACCAGCACGGGGCGGTCCCAGCCCAGCGCGGTGACGACGCCACCGATGTCTCGCCAGTATTGCTCGGGGCCGGTGGAGTCGAGCCGGGTCTGGCCATGGCCACGCAGGTCGATGGCGATCGGATGACACTCGCTCACCAGCCGGAACGCCACATCCGCCCAGGCCGCGGCGTTGTGTCCGCTGCCGTGGACAAGCAGCACCCCCTGACCGTGGCCTCCGAAGTCCACACCCGAGAGGACCCCGTCCACGACGGGGAGTTCGATATCCGTTCCGATCACCCCCGCACCCTGACAACCAGAAGCCGACAAGCGCAACCGCTTTTCTCAGAGGAGGCCGACGCGGGGTGAGGAAGCCTTCAGGCCGCCGAGAGCACACCACGCTCCTGCCGCAGTGGATACCGTAAGTACCGCGACAGAGCCCCTGCCGTAGCGAGCGCGCCCTTCGTCAGCCGCCCACAGACCGTTCCGCTCCTCGCGCGGCCCGTCGCCAAACAACGGAGCAAGCTGCTCGAGATCCCCCCTCGCTCCTTGTCACCGCTCGCCCGCGAGGTCGACTTCCTCCCGGTGCACCTGTGCCGCATCCGCCACCACCGGGCGACGCCACGGCTGCGCGATCGGCGCCGACACCGCTCGCCACCAAGCTTCCGAGGGAAGATCCCCCGCCGGATCGAAGGGCTCGCCCGGACGGGGGAACGCCACCCCCTGCCCCACCTCGTCGGCAGCGTCCTGCATCCACTCCCCGGGCTCCGACCACGGGTGCGGAGCGAG